>NZ_JBFTHG010000001.1:0-1131083 GCF_056394125.1 Chitinophaga sp. 10T418 | reverse complement strand
TATTCCTTGTCCAGGAAAATATATGTGCCAAGTGGAACAAGCCTGTACACAACTGGAATCAGACATTGGCGCAATTATCAATTATATTTAGCGAACGTTTGAAACTTAATCTTTAATCACCGTGACACACTTTATGTAATACTACCAAAATTAGTAGTTACCGCTATTTCTTTTTCTTCCTCGTATCTCTTATTTTGGAGAGATCAATTTTATCTATAACTTTGGGGGCTTGAATTACATAGTTGAGGCGATGTAACACGTTATCATTAATATGTTCTTGCTTTTCATCCAATGACTCTTGGTCCAAAGTCTCGATAGGCATATCCTCAATTAGTTCCTCAATAATAGCTACAGAGTGAGATTGCAGAACAGCTGTCTGGATCTTTTTCCGAACATCAATCGCAAAAAGCCCTTCATGCCTGAATCCAAGCTTGAATGTCACTTCGGAGGTTTCATCTTGTCCCTGAACAAACAGCCCGACGATTGGAACAAAAAAAGCTTCCAATCCACTACTCAAAGTTATTTTGCCCTTTTGCCGATCTTCGATTGATGTGATAATCCCGTCGACTCGCCTAAACATTTCATCGTCGGTATTAGATCTGTCCTTGTGATTAATTAAACTATCAAAAGCGTTTCCGTATCCCAAATATTCGAAAAGGTATTTCGGATTAAAGGTCAACTCTTTGCATTTATCAATATAGAACGCACACTGGTTGCGGGCATTGATGCTAAAGGATTCGCCAGCCGAAATAACTTGGCAGGCATAGAGCACATAAAGATAAAATGCAACCTCCAACTTGAGTGCACGTGATCCTTCACTATGATCGTACCACACCCTCAATATAGAAATGACCTCATCAATAGAGATATCAATACTAGAAAAGCGGACAAGATTGAACCAAAGCTTAAAACTCACAATATTAGTAGGGTCCTGTAAAATATTGTCGTTCAGCATCGTTCTGATATATGTAACCTCATCGGGTTTCAATCTGCTCCAAGCATCTTTCATATTTCGCCTATTTCCCTTCACTTTACCCAAAAGAGTAGAATATACTGCCATAAGGCGCATCTGCGGGCGATAGGCTMGTTCAACGGTATCAATTAAGGAGCGATATACTTCTGTTGATGCGTTAAAATCACCGATAAGATCTAAAGCTCTTCCCTCCCCCTCCCTAACATATTTGTTGGCCTTAATCGTCTTTCTTGTCTGGCCAAGGGATTCTTGGCTCTCTATTAAAATCTTTGCGGTTTCAATAAGTTTTTGAATAACGGAATATTTCTCCAAGTACCATCTGTTTTCCTCCGCAGTAAGAAAACTCCACCGACCTTCCTTTCCTGACAATTCACGTCCAAAGTCAATAACATCCATTAATGTTTGTATCTGTGCAACATAGCCATGAATATTATAAGGATTAATGGAAACACTGGCTTCAAAATAAAAGCATGCCCTTTCCGCCAATTCTTTTAGTCTGGCCTCGGTGATCCCAAGCTCTCCAGTTTTTGCATACTTACGATGAAGAAATTCGATTTCCCTCCGCTTGCACATACCTCCTAGATGATGCAGATTATAATCAGAAGCACCCTCCTCCGTTTGAAGTGCTAAGTTTATATAAGCCTCGGCCTCATAAAACTCACCAAGTTCTTCTGCCTTTTCATAAGTGAACCTTCCCATCTGTCCTTGGAATTGACTCTGATTTGGGTAAGCGTCTACAAGAGCTGTAAGTACTTCCTTCTGTTTATCCTTTGTTCCAATATCTCGAATAAGTTGGGAAAAACTCTCATTATTCCCATTAGAAGCCCACTGCTGGGTACTTATAGAATCCTCATTCTCCCTATCAAAGAATACGCCTTTAAGAATATCTGAGGTTTCCTCAACAAGATATTCATTATTAGCTTTAAACTCCTGAATAAAGCGTTTGGCGTATGCGGCAATTTGGTCTTTCCAATTTTCCTTTTTGCCATTTCCAAGAACATTGGCCAAAACTGCCTCTGCAAATTTTGAAAATCTTGGTCTCCAATATTCTGTATGGTCCTGGGTAAAGGAATCAAACTGCTGTATAAGGATTTTTCTTATATACTGATTGCTTCTGGCAATATGGCGCAATTCCTCCGGAAGCCCCTTTTTGAAGAGTGACCTAAATATCAGATGGGAAACCTTTTTTTGAGAGTAGTAGTATACAAAGCATACAAACACTGAGAAGCTTATTTGGTTGTCGGGCATCTTCGCAATGTAAGCACCAACATAGTCATCTAGCCTCGTTTTATTATAATCAGTCTCACTTATAGAGAGTGCAAAATCTATAACCTCACACTCTGATGGTTGGCGCTTTGATAGTTCATTATCAACTATCTTGTCATGGCTGTAAAGTTGGAGAAGCCTAAGAAATCTTTCCATCTCCGCCCTATCTGCCATAACATCATCAAGAAAAAACGTCAAATCCATTGATTTCTCTGCCTTCAATGTACGCTTAATGTATACAAAGCATACATTTAGTTTCCTCGAATTGCATATCCTGATAAGTTCTTCCAGATTATTGACATCAACATCAGCAGCCTCTACAACAGACAGTACTGTCTGATTGACTCTATCAAGGAGTAGCGAAAGGGACTTAAAGGTCTTACTGTCATAACGATCGATCATAATAGTTGGGAACAATTCCCGGAGCTGAAATGCAAGTTTGTGACCAAGTATTGTACCTCCAGCTCCAGGCTTATGCAGTATCTCGAACTTTACAGATTTTTTGAGTCCAGTCAATAACCCCCTTAATGTATCGTAAAGCTCCTGATATCGATATCGATCGACATCGGCCCCAACTGCAAGTTCATCCCAGTCTATGGATTCTCCTTTCAGAAAAGCTGGTACTTTAAGCTCTCTATCATACTTGGTTTTCAGATAAATTGACTGATAAACTACCTTTATATTATCATCCACTAATTTGTGATAAATGTCCGTTATATCAATTATCGCTTTCTCATCGGTCTGGGTCCTTCCTGGAACCAAATATTTTTTTTGTTCATTATCGATGGCATTAAGTGTTCCTTCCAAGTGACCAATGAAATTGGGTACGGAAAGTGGAACTACCTGAATATCAAGATCCAGATTTTCCAATCTAGAAATATGTTCTGCGTATTGCACGTCTGTTGTAAGGACTATATGCTTTGAAAGATCCGGAGAAAGCGTATCAATATTATAGCAGATCCTTATAATTTCCTCAACATATTCAGGATCATCCCACAGATACACAAAGACGTACTTATGAGTTTCTTTGGAAAAAAATTCCGCAAAGACCTCTTTTATCATCTGGTGGTATTTAAGGCTTCGTCATGCCCTAGAATTTGAAGTAACGGTGTCGGGAATGGAAGTTAGACCATTTGCAAAGAACCAGTTTGTATTACCGACCCCTCCATTTCCAATAAGGTTGCGCTGACCTTTTTGTTTTATGGTTAAAGGCACGATACTTCTGGCCCCACCATCCTGTAAGGCAATATGGAGCCCTGATTCCTTTGAATTAGGATCAAAATCCAAGACAAATGACCAGTCTATTCTAGAAAGCACATGTAATTGCTGTTTGCTACAACCGGTAAATTTTGGTGGGGAAATAAGGATATATCTATTCGAATTAGAAAAATGGTCTGTAGCTTCATAAACTTCTGTCCAAGGGGAATTATTAATTCCGTTAAAAGATTTGTCTATTGTTCCTCTAAAAGCTTCAACTAGTAAAACATTCTCTGTCTGCGCAAATTCATTATGTAAGTCACTGGAAAGCGCCCTAATTTGTGGATGACATAATTCTGCAACCGTTTGATAATCTTGGGGCTGATTAGGGTTATGAGCCGCAGGGTTGGACATTTTAATACTGCGAAGTTGGTTATAAGCTGTAATGGAAACCAGATTGTGCAGCTTACATAGATCAAACAATGCTGAGAACTGTAGATCTTTGAATTCCCCTGTGTCGTTACCATCAGTATCTGACTTTCCAATAATTATTTCGTGGCCAAGGTCATCACCCCACTTTTTAAGTATGAAGGCTTTCATAAAGGCTTCTGCTGCCTTTCTGAAGTCATTTAATGCGTGTGCATAATCATTATTGTTATAGAAACTCAACGCATCGAGCAGGTGTTCGCTAAACTCTCTTATTTTTCTCTTTATTAGTACGGAAATAGGCATACAGTAACCCTCTATTATAGGAAAAAATACTATACATTTTCATTAACATCTCAAAAGTAATCTATTATATTATCAATATAAATAGAGAATTTGGTCAACCAGAAACTTAGTTGATATTCCAGCGAAAATGAGCATCTATTCCTCAAATAAAGAAGTGCTGCTTTGTCACCAAACTAAACTGACCAGCAAATTTCGAAATGAAGTGGCCGTTTTTGATTGCTCGATACCGTCAAACACTCAGACCTACATATTGGTGCCTCACTGGGCACAAGCTTGTTACTTCCTGTCCCCTCCTATTAAAAACCGCCCCAGTATATTTCTCTAGATAAGCGCTTATAATCTCCACATTGGAAAAAATCCCCCATTAATAAGTACAAATACACGTCCGGTAAAATGTTGGAGCATAGGCATGATATAGCAGACTTCTTCTCCTCCATTTAAATAAATAGCTGGTTTCTGCAACAAATAGAAAACCGGCTCGTTTTGAAACTACGCGAAGTCTAAACTAATAAATAGCGGCTATGGTGGCTGCGCATGGTTTGACTGTGAAGACAATGGCAACTTCGGAGGTAACGGAAATCCAGGTGCTTCCGCCGGCGATGGCGATGCAGGAAATGATGGTGCCCCCGGATGGTTTGATCAGGGATCGATTGTATAATTGCGCCAGGGGCGCAGCTGATAATCTGTTTGTTTATGTTTTTGCTTTGTTTACGAAACCTAAACAAAGCAAAAACATAGACAAATGGCGTTGAAATTTTTATGCTTTGACACAGTTCATTTTACAGCCTCCTCATACCTCATTACTACTTCTCGTATACTTCTCCAGTACTTAGGACTCGTCTATCTATTACATTCCCACTATATTGCTATTACTGTTCCAGCGCACTCTTACTGCTGTTAGATTACTCTTTTACTACACTCTTACTACTCTTTCACTACTCTTTCACCGCACTATGTCTCGTCCTGTCTCGTCCGGGAATAGCTATACAATCCTGTGTTCAAACATCCAATTACTCATTTGAAATGCAGCTTACGCGTCTCTTTTATCAAACCTGGAAATGCCTGGTCATATTTATAGATTGTTTTCGCCTGGAAACCGGCTACCGGCTTGCGTAGCAACTCCACAGCCGGGAGCCGATGACCGGGAGCAATGATAGCGAAAGCACTGCGTAACGAAGGATCCCGCAAATCACCAAAGTCAACGGCAGGATTATCTATCACAGAAATATCTGCCGGTATGCCATCAAAAAAAGCGCCCTCATCATTGGTGTTTTTATCGTGGTAAAGTGACATGTAGATTTTATATTTATTTATGTTAATATCAAAAAAACCAACAGGCTTACCATAGGTGCTCACGTTACCACCGGAAAATGAAACGCCGATCAGTTTCACATCCAAATATGGTTTCAGGCTATTGATCAGTAATTCGCTGGCAGAAGCAGTGGCATCGCTTACAATAAAAAATATCCTTTTTAAATTACCAATACCGCCTTCTTTTTCAAAGAGTGTGGTATTTGCTTTCAGGCTATAATCTACATCCAGCAGGGTGGCTTTCTTTTCCCCGATCATAATCGGGTTGCCCGCATCATCCACTATAGGCTGGTTGGCCAGGATGCTGGCTTTTCCCTGCTGCATGAGGGGATTATAGTATTCCCTGAACATGACCTTTCCGTTATCAACGGCCGGCACCAGCCTGTTGGCCAGATATTGACAGGTGCTCTGAAAGCCACCACCATTATAGCGCAGATCGATGATCAACTCCGTAATATGCTGTGCTTCAAACCGGTTAAAAACAGGTTCCAGGTATGCCCGTGTATTACTTTCTCCTGTAAACCGGTCATATGCAAGATAACCGGTACTGACGTTACCGATATTGAAAACCGTATCTTTAAATAATGGATTCTGAACCGGTACAGTAACTGACAAGGTTACTTTTTTCTCAACGCCCGAAACAGCATCTGCTACTGTAAAATGTATCACCGGGTCTTCTGTTGCTTTTTTAATGAAGCTGTAGAACGCTTCTGACGTAGCAGCCATATGGTCATTCACGCTTTTTATAATATCCCCCCTCTTTAGTCCTGACAGTGCTGCCGGCGCATCTCTGTTTACCGTCAGTATCCTGATATCGTTATTATCCATAGCTACCAGCGAAAACCCGAAATTCCTGCCAATCGTTTTTAATGACGCTGCTGTAACAGGATTATTATTTGCCCCGGATGGGTTCATAAAATCTAATATCGTTGAATATTTAGGTATTCCAGGTTGATGAATATTGTATTCAAACGATTGCTGTGTAACAGGATTGATGGCATAGCGCGTTATATCAAACAATTCTGTTTGAAGCAGGTCCAGGTTATTTTTCGATGACCCATTCGCATATTTCTCCGGCGCAAATTTATCGTATGATGGCAGCTGATCATTCCAGTAATATACCTGTTGGGCATACAAAAAAACGGAATCCAGTATTTTGTTTATTCCTGTGCCGCCTTCCGGAGGTGGCACAGGTGGGGATTGATCATTTTTTTTGCAGGAGCAAAACAGCACAGCGGTAATCATCCAATAGCCTATCAGTAATGAAGATGGGTATTTCATTTGCTTCTTTTTAATTAGGATAATCTAAGCGGTATGTTGTTCTAACATTTGAATTATCGCTCATGTATTTCATCGTAAATGCAATAGGAACACCAGGATCAGCTGCTGTAAAGGCTCCGCTGGTACCTATAAATTTCACGAACTCATCATACCCATTAACAGATTGTGTTTGCGGAGTTCCGGAGCCACCAATCAGGTATACATTTATCCGGGAACTGTTCACTACTCTCTTCTCTTCCTCTGTCAATGTTTCCGTGGTACGTTTAAATATGCGCCTGACGGTCTTTTCATATTGCGTTTTCAGATTCTCCAGGGTTTCATTGGACTCTATTACGATAATGCCCATCCGGCCATAGGTAATAGAATTAATATATACAGGGGTATATCCTTGTAGTACCGCCTGATCTACGTTGGTTTCATCAATGAGCTTTCCATTCTGAGGTGCTTCCAATCTCATTACAAAATTCTTCAGGCTGAATTTCGCTACCAGGGCTGAGCGTTTATCAGTTTTCACTGATTGAAAATTGAAGGAGCTGCTGGAAGAATAGAACAGTTTCTTAATATTTTCATTGGACCCAAACGCCCGTTTTATCTCATCATAAAAAGAGAAACCAAAAGTTTCATAGAGAAATTCCTCAATCTGTGCACCTGAAAAACCTGGCGCCAGCAATGCCGTTCTCAAAAACACCCTGGTACGTGAAAGAGAGGGAGTATCAATTACACCCACGGCAGCATCAGAAGGGAAAGATACGCTTACCGTAATCGGAACTCTTTTATAATTACGAATTGGGAGAGGAACAAAATTAGCGTCATTGACGGTATTACCCCGGATCAGTGAGCCGGGATAAATATATCCCTGGTTATCCGGCACTACTACCTGTTCATCAGTAGTATAAAAACGGGAATAGCCACCACTGTTGGGCCATATACTATCCCGGAGAAATTCACCGGTGCCGTTTATTTTTAGTCTGTCCAGGTAACCTTGTATCCCTGTTTCCTTTCCTGTTTTTATAGTAATGATGGTATCTCCATACTTTGGCAGATCGCTGAAACGGTAGCTATTACCGGATGCCTTATCAGGTATTGAATCCACCTGTTTTTTTGAGCAGGATACCAGTGCAATAGTTATTGCACTGGTAAGAAAAAAAACTCGCCTGATATCTATCATAAAATAGCATTAAAGAAGTTAATTTGATTTTGTGGGCAATGGAAAATATCCATCTCCACTTAACATGTTATAGTCATAGGTATAAATGGACGTATTGCTACGCCCCCCTCGTGTACCGGTAGGACCGGTCGTAACCGTTCTATAAACTATTTCGTCTTTATGTATCAGTAAGCGGGTACCTTTCGGTGTATTTCTGAATGATTCATCGGAATTAGTTTTTTTGATGCCAGCGGGCTGAGTTCCCTCCTTGGGATATTGCAATATTGTMATTTCATGACCCTTGAAGTTGATAAAATTATATCCCTTCGTAGGTACGGTGCCGTTAGGGTCCTGGTAAAATGCCACATATATGTCCACAAACGTATTTGCATATGTGCCGTTAGCGGTATTCCCATAGGCGGTATGCTCGTTTTCAAATTCAGCCCGTGCATATACTTTATCAAAGGGGCCATAATTCACTTCAAAAGGAGCGGCTACATTGCTGTCATCATTTACATAACGCATCTTAAAAGTGATAGGTACACCGGGAGATTCCGGTGTGTAGGTAAGTCCTTTGGTGATCAGTTCTGCCAGTCCGGCCAGCCCGGTAATGGTTTTTACGGCATCTTCTCCGTTTACACCAGCAACAGATACTTTTATCTCTGCGGCGTCAATAATCGCCTTTTCATCCGTTGTCAGTGTACTACTGCCATTAACGATACCGAGGATACTAAATGCTTTCCGGAACACTGCTGTAGCGGTTTCTTCCTCTGCATCTGTTTCTATCGTCATAATGCCAAGCCGGCCATAGGTTACGCTGCTTACATACAATGGTGCAACCGAACCGAATACAGTTGGATTAGCGTTCCGGTCGATCAGTTCTCCATCTTCCGGAATATCCATATCGATGGTAAAATTCTGTTGCAGGAACTTTACCATGATGCCTGTCTTCTTGGAAATAGCATCTACATTCCTTCCGCTGCTGGTGGCATTGTTAACAAAGAGCAGGTTGGTTTTTGAATTATATCCGTATAGTTCTTTCAACTCCTGGTAGTAGCTGAATGATTTCATTTCATAATTGAAGGTGGAAAAGCCACCCTTGCCTGCAAATTCATTTTTTAATGCATCCCGCACCACCTGCCGCATGGCGCTGGAAGAGGCTACCGGGATCGCTTTGGAAACTTTTTGCGGTGAGGTAGGAATGGATACGGAAACAGTGATGGGTTTGGAATAACCATACACTCCTTTCAATATAAAATCAGCTACCGTGCTTCCCTGTATAATAGAACCCGGGAATACATCATTAGAGATAGTAGTGTTCACCACAAATTCATTCGCATTAAACAGCTCTGTATAAATGGAGGTCGCATCGTTGGTGCCGTTTGTAAACCTGATCCCTGTAGGCTCAATGCCTGCAATTGTTCCGGGCTCGCCGTTCAGCTTGCGATGGTTCAATACAGACTCTGGTGTCAGCAGTACATCAGCGTTCTTTTTTGGATTCAAAACATTCACCTTTACAACAGGTGGTACAAACTTAGGTAATGCCGCAAGACCATTGCGGCCGGTCTTCGTTACATCTGACAGTTCCTTCCTGCCACAACTGCAACATAGTAACACGGCGAGTATGCCGGTAATTATTTTACGGCTGTTCCGCTCATAGGGAAAAAACCCTGATTGATATATCATAGAATAGAATTAAAGCTGTTAATTTTTCTGTCGGCTCTGCGGGCGATCATAGAAGGGTTTATTTTACATATCGTGCAGGAGATCCTGTACCGCGCATAGTGGGCGGTACAGGATATACACTGCATGATTGTACACTGTATTAGTATGGCAGATTAAGTTGGAAAGTGGTTGCATAAGGCGTAAAGTCACTCAGATAACGCAGGTTAAATGAAATAGGCACGCCTGGTCTTTCCGGTGAAAATTTTCCTCCGTTCAGGATCAGGTCTCTGAAACCGGCGAAACCATCTACCACCTTCACCGCATCCGTACCATCAGCACCAATGATGTATGCTTTGATGGTAGCTGCATCCAGCAGGTGCTGTTGGTCAGATGTAACTCCTGCGCCACCACCTACAACACCAAAATTAAAGGTGGCTTTAACTGCAAAATTTACTGCATCGTAGCTGGAATCAGATTCTATCGTCATCACACCCAGGCGGCCAAAGTTCACGTTGCTTACTATCAATGGAGCATAGGTGCCATATACTGCAGGGGTAATTGGGCCGTCTACCAGCATACCATCTGCCGGCGGATCCATGCTGATCGTGTAGTTCTTCTGTACAAACATGGCCCTTATCCTGGTTTTCCTTGTGCTTTGGGTAATGGAGTCACTGATAGAAAGACTAAACAGTTTACCTACGTTTACGTTAGCACCAAATGACAGCTTAAGTTCATTGTAACTATAAAAACGTTGCATGTCAAACGTGAATGAGGCGATCTGTTCTCCGGTACCCTGTTTCAGTGCCTTTCTGAGGAATGCCTTCTGTGCTACCTGGGAAGGTATTGCAATGGAATCACTGATAAAATCAGTGGGGAAATCAGCATATACAGATATAGGCCTTCTTTTTACACCGGGACCGGCTACCAGTCGCAAACTCATATCATTAATGCTGTTGCCATAAAAAATGCCGCCAATAAATACATTGGTTCTGTCCTGTGTAGTCAGTGCCGGTATTTCATCTGATGAGAGGAACAAAGTTCTTCCTCCCCCGTTTTGTTTGGAACTATCGATACTGGTGCCGTTCTGCTTGGCCTGGTTGAGGATACTTTTAAGCAGATCCGGTGTTTGTATGCCGATAGGGATGATCTCATTGGGATACTTCGGGAAATTTTTAAACTGATTATCAGTTTTCCCGGTCTGGGGATCTACCTGGGCTACTTTGTCCTGTTTTTTTGTACAGGAGAACAGTAACAGGGATACACTACAAAAGAGTACTAGTACTTGTTTTTTCATAAAATTTTATTTGTTAAATAGTAATGACGGGTAATGCCTGTACAGAATGTATCTTCTGCCAGCGATCAGATGTTGATAAGGGCTTTAATAGATGGCGTGATCTACAGTCAGATTACTCTTTTTTATAGGTCAACAACGTCCAAAAAGGGTTAAAGAATGTATCTATTGTTTCTTATATCCAAATAGTGTTTTTTTAATGCTCGTAATAACAGTACCTCTCTAGCTGGCATAGGTTATTCACAGTATCATTTTAAATATCCCAATTAAATTACCTTCCGGAAACAGGCTATAAAACTTAAGGATGCAACAGTTTTACTATCAGCTTACTCTACGTTAACCAGGTTTTCAAATGCTCTCAAACCCGTGAAATATTTTAATCCTCCTGTATAGACAAATTTCATATGAAAGAAAAAGTATTGACAGCCATAGGATACTAAACGTTATGCAACTATCGTGATCATAATTTTTTCGAAGTGCTTTTCATATTGGGAAAGGTTAGATCAACAAATTTTTATTGGCAATAAAACTCGTGTTCTTTTGTCGTATTAAAAAAGCCCAATTTGTATACGCGGCATTTATTTAATAAGTGCGGGATTAATATTTATACCTGTTATTGTTCGGGTAAAAGTTGCCTTTGCTCCATAAGAGCAGAGACCGTTATGATAAGCCTTTTTAAAGGACTAAAACCAGCAGGGATTCCCTTTATTACCGGTGATGTAGGGCAAAGGACTCACCCGGTTAAATTTTAACCTGATATCAGTATGCGTAAATCTATGGGGCTGATTTGGGGGTAGTTACTATCAGAACCTGAATCGGCTGAGAAATTCCGCTTTTCTCCGTAGTGAGATCTCTACTGTTCTGCCGTTAATCATCTCTACATATCCACTTTTACCCGGATGATGCCGGACAATATGATTCAGATTAACCAGGTAGGTATCATGAATCCGGCAAAAATCCCGGGCTGGCAGCGCAGTTTCATATTTCTTGAGATTGCCGGTTACCAACAGGCTCTTCCCGTTGATAAACTCGAAACGGGTATATGCCCCATCGGCTTCACAAAGAATAATGTCTGCAATAGTATGAAAGAAGGCTCCCTGTTGCGTGCGTAGAACAATCCTCGATGTTTCCTTTTCACGTACCTGCTCCAGGAGATTATCCAGCCGGGTATTGATATCCTGTATGCCCAGCCTGGTGCTTACTTTCTGGATAGATTGCTTGAGTTCTTCAATATCCACTGGTTTAAGCAGATAATCCAATGCATTATACCGGAAAGCCTTTACTGCATAGGTATCAAAAGCCGTTACAAAAATGACCTCAAAGTTTACCGGCATAATCTGCTTCAACAAATCAAATGCATTTCCCCTTGGCATTTCAATATCCAGGAAAAGCAGTTGTGGGGCGTGTTCATGGATAAGCCCGAGCGCATCTGCTATATTGGTAGCACTACCCGCAACATGTACCTGTGGGCAATAAAGGTGGATCATCTTACTCAGGATGGAAATATTCCTGGGCTCATCGTCTACAATAATACTGGTTATCATAAAACACTTTTTATAAGGTAATAAGGGGCAACTGGATAGTGACCCTGGTACCGGATACACCCTGGTCGCCTGTAATGTCTGCGATATCAATAACAATAGGGGAATCCAGGTCTCTGCTCAACAAATGAACCCGTTCTGCCGTCAACTGCATCCCTCTTGACTGGTAAGTGATATGCTGAGCGCTTCTTAATGCCTTCGCTGCCGTTCTTCCTATTCCGTTGTCGGCTACAATGCAGATAATATACTGGTCCGTTTTTTCAAAGGAGATATCTATCTGACCATTTCCTTCTTCTTTATACTGAATCCCGTGACGAATGGCATTTTCTATATAAGGCTGCAGCATCATACTGGGTATGCGGGTACGATACGTATCCAATTCATCATCTATGTGAAAAGCGTAGTGGAAAGTATTCTCAAAGCGCAGCTGCTCAAGATTAAGATAGTTTGCCAGATAGGAGATCTCATCAGAAATGGGGATCATCGTTTGTAAGGAGTTGTCGAGTGTTTGACGGATCAAAGATGCAAAGCTGCTGAGATATTTGTTGGTGCTGATGATATCGTTATCAAGAATATACTCCTGTACCGCATGCAGACAGTTGAAAATAAAATGAGGGTTCATCTGTGCGCGCAAGGCTTTCTGTTCCAGCTCATGTAATCTTTGTTCCATCCGTCCCTTGGCGGCAAGCCGCCGGTTGTATATCTTATTCCGCTGTGTAACGATCCCCCAGGTAATAAAAATAATCAGTCCGATAGTGACACAAATAAACCATCCTGTCTGCCAGAATGGTGGTATCACCTTCAGTGGAATACGGATCGTTTTGCTCCTTACATTAAACTTATTCACAGCAAACAGTTCCAGCAGATAGTCGCCGGGAGGCAGAGAAATAAACTCCAGAAAATTCTGACGTGTCATTCTCCAGACAGTATCGGGTCTGGTTAAACGGTAGTAGTACCTGACAGCGCCCTCCGATTTAAAGGAAATAGCTGTAAAGTCAATACGTATCAGGGTATTCCTGTAGTTTAAGCTGGACAATGCTTTGTCGTTTACAGCTTGCCCGTTGGAGGAGATGTTGAGCAGCTTCAGATCACATTGAGAGAAAAATGTAGTTTTCTTCTTGTTAAAGAAAGTCAGCCCTTCCGGAGTTCCTGCATATACAGTATCTCCTTTTACAACCACTGCATTGATAAACCCG
This sequence comes from Chitinophaga sp. 10T418, assembly GCF_056394125.1. NCBI lineage: Bacteria > Pseudomonadati > Bacteroidota > Chitinophagia > Chitinophagales > Chitinophagaceae > Chitinophaga > Chitinophaga sp. 10T418. Next base: position 1,117,483 of record NZ_JBFTHG010000001.1, on the reverse strand, counting down.
TTAATAAGGCCATCAGCCGTAGTGTAGTTAGTTACCTGTATACTGTCCTGATGGAATGTCAATTGATCCAACCCCTTATCTGTCCCTACCCACAGCGCTCCCCCGGCATCGGGAACCATGCACTGGCAGTCATTACTGCTCAGGCCATTACTAACGTCAAGATGCCACACAACCCGATTGCCTTTTAAACCAACGATACCGGCGCCGGCAGTAGCCACCCATAAGGTGCCGTCTGCATTTGTGCAGATAGCTGAAATCCGGTTGCGTAAATTAGGATGTATATTACCCAGATAAGTGGTGACATTATCATGGTTGATCATGTAAAGTCCATTCGGTGTGCCAAAGTAAATACTATCCTGCTGTATGTATACGGTGGTTGTCCGTCCTTTGTACCGCATCGAATAGTCCAGCGAATGGGGGGTGTTGAACTGGAGTAGCCCGCAGGAAGCTGCAGCCAGTATCTTACCATCGGCTTTTACAGCTATCTTTTTTATAGATAAATTTACATTAGTATGGAAGAAGCGGCCCGACTTGCTGCGATAATAAAGTTGGTCGTCACTGGTCAGCAACAACCCATCTTTATTTTCCATGATGAAGGAAATATGTTTATCAAAATATCTGGATACCTTTTTGCTGATCTGTAATCCCTGCTGTAGCCCTAACTTCAGACAGGAGTTATCGGTGCCTGCCAGCAAATTATCTCCATTGTCCCATAATGTATAAATTCTGAGCGGTTTCATACCGGAGACATAACGGATGCTCTTGAATTGTGTTGAGCGCAACCGGAATACGCCATTATTTAATGTAGAAAACCAGGTATTACCTTCCCTGTCAGTATAACAGTCGCTCACATTTTCATCGGGTAGAAAGTGGTCTATCTCCTGTGAGTGMCGGATATTGAGCAGCGTACATCCTTTAGGCGTATTCAGATAAACAACAGAATCATTCAACATCCGGAAACTATTGATCCCCCGTACATTGTATTGGTAAACGGATTTACCGGCCAGCATATGGAATCGGTTAGTCGTTTGCCAGTATATGGCCGAATCCCTTATCACCAGTTGCTGCACATCAACTTTACAGAAACCGGACAGATAAGTCAACTTCCCTTTGGCAAGTCCATAGATACGGTTAGGCACCAGTGCTTTTATATTACCGGTGCCGTCTGATGTCACGTATTGCACATATGGGTAAAGCAATGGTTCATTATTATAGGAAACGATTTTGTCTTCAGCGGTCAAGGCATATAACTCGTGCAGGCTGGATAGCATGATATTATGCTCTCTATCCTCCGTAATACTATGAACCATAGCAGTAAAAGCCATCTTGCCCAGCACCGTATCCTGCAGCTGATTGTGTATTTTTCCTTTATAATAGTAAGAGATGCCATTATTGAATGGAACAAACCATACCCGGCCTTTTGTATCAGCATATATATGGATAATGGTATTATCCGGCAATCCGTCGCTGATCGTAAAATTCCTGAATGAAGTGCCATCGAAGCGACTGACCCCGGTTTCCGTGATAAACCACATAAAGCCGTCTTTATCCTGGGTCATAGAATACACGATATTACCTGCCAGGCCCTGCTCAATCTTATACTGTGTATAATTGTAAGCTTGCGCTGATAAATCGGCAGCCTGGAATAATAGTACTGATAAAAGAATTTTTCTGGCCAGAATAGAATAGTAAATAGATTTCATTATCGCCTTATTTTAACTACTGACGCCCTTTCTCCAGGTTACAATAAATCTTACCACCTCCCGGTGGATATAAAACACTATCATCCTTTTGAATACTATCTTCGTGGAACCTTACCGGCTATCATGGGCTTGCTCATAGACGCTATGCGTATATTATATTATTTTCAAATTGTAAAAATCCTGATGAAAATATCTATTCCGGCAATGAACACGCCATTTACCCATGCAACATAAGTAGGAGAAAAACCAGCTTGTTTATTTTTGATTTACTTTACTGATGTCAACGTAGGTAAAATTGGGAGCTTTATCCGACTGGCTGATATCTTTTTTGTGACATACAATGCGTGCGATTACTGTATCATACAGCAGCGATACAATTTTCTAAAGTGCTCTTTCATAGAATTTTGTTTTAGATATCGGGCTAAAAAAACTGATCACAAGACGTTATTGTCTATATTACTTTGTAACAGTTACAATTAATCAGGATTCCAAATATCGCTGGGATCCCGATCAGGATTGTACGGGTTAAAATTCAGGCTCTTCTCAATGCAGACCTATTTCAAATATACATTAAAAAAACATTTGGTTGATAAAAATGAAAAGTTTAATCTTTCCATCTATTGACGTACCGGAAATTCGGAAAACACACTTTCCAACTACCACCTGCATTATAATACCGTTCAACCTTTATTAGGATTAAAATAACAATATCATGTAATACTTTTGCGATAACATCTCTAATTCACGCAACAATGAATATAAAAGCACTGCTTGCTGGCATCACCATATATCTCTTGTCGCCATTCCACTTATCTGCGCAGGTAAAATTCATCCAATTCCGGGAAGAATTTGTAAAAGGCTACCATGCACTGAACATCCCCTCCCTGGATTTAAGCTATGTAAGCGGCTTTCAGCACATCCAGTCGGCCGACAGCATTCAGCAACAAATCATCTTCTTCAAATCGGTACAAGCCAGGCTGGGCGGTTATGATGCCCGCAAATTAAATCAGGCTGAAAAAATGCAATACGATTTGATGAAGTATGAAGCCGACCTAAACCTGCAAAGACTCTCACTGGAAGCCGAATGGGCTAAAAATCCGCCGGCGGATATTCCGGCAAATGGCATTATAAACATTCCCCATGGTAAGCAGTGGTACGCCTATCTATTAAAACGATGGGTGAGTGATGAGGTTACGCCGGATCAGATTTATCAGTTTGGACTGGCCGCATTGGCCGGCGTAAAAAAACACATCGAAGACATACGCAAAGAAACAGGAATGAGTGAAGATGCGTTCTATACCCATTTAAACGACAGCTCTTTCTTCATAAACGATCCCGTTGAAATACAGCGGCGGTTTGAACAAATAAAGAATACCGTATACACCAACCTCCATCAGCTTTTTACCCTCACCACCTTTCCGGAGCTTAAAATAGAAAAGGGAACCAATAAGGCGCTGGTGCAAACACCAGGCTACTATGACAATAATACTTTCTATTATAACCTTTTTGACAAGCCTTACAACAAACGGCAGTTTGACTGGCTTTTTCTGCATGAGGCAGTACCTGGTCACCACTACCAGCATGCTTTAATCGATGCCTTCACCGACACGGCCTCTCTGCAACAAATGTTCTTCTACTCCGGATTCATTGAAGGCTGGGGTGCATATGCCGAAAGCCTGGGTAAAGACCTGGGCTTATACCAAACACCTTATGATGAACTGGGCAGATGGGAATGGGATATTGTAAGATCGGTCCGTGTGCCCCTCGATGTAGCCTTAAACTATTATGGCTGGACCGATCAGCAAGCCCTTGACTTCTGGAAGAAAAACATCCGTGGGCAGGATGATATTGCGATGCGGGAAATAGCCAGGATGCGCCGCTGGCCTGCGCAGGTAGTAACCTACAAATACGGCGCTGCGCAGATATTGCAATGGAAAGCAGCCTTACAGAAAAGGCAGGGCGCTCATTTCAGCATCAAAGACTTTCATGACCGGGTACTGAATCATGGATCATTGCCGCTGTGGATGATGAAAGATATTGTATTGAAAGATTAGGGTAATACTTTAATAAACGGCTGAATCCCCGGGGTCATAAATACTTTCAGCTCCCCATTTGCGTTCAGGTAAATCAAATAAGCATCGAGGTTTGTATGCTGTGCCAGGAAGCGTTTCGTGGCTTCCAGTCCCATCACCATAAACGCCGTATCATATCCGTCTGCGGTAATGGCATCATCTGCGAATACGGTCACGCTGAGTAGGTCTGCCGGCGCCGTTAATCCTGTAGCGGGATTAATAATATGCCCGAAGGTATGACCGCTCTGCTGGTAATAGTCGCGGTAATTACCGGCGGTAGTAGCTGCTTTGTTGATTAGCTGCACGGTAGATGATCTGGCGTCCGGGTGCAGGGGATTGTCGATCGCTATCGTCCACGCTGCACCGTTTTTCCGGCCTTTACAGCGTACTTCTCCTCCTATCTCCACCATATAGTCGGATATGCCGTTACGCTCCAGTAATGCGGCTAAAACATCCACACTATAGCCTTGCGCAATACCATCGAAGTCGAGGCGAACCTGGTCTTTTAATTTATGTACACTGTTTTCATCAAACTCAATTTTAGGGAAGCCTACATATTGCAGCAGGGAATCTGTTTTCTCCCACCAGGGCAGGCCTGTTTTTTTGCCGGCGCGGTATGCCGCTGTAAGTGGCATCACGGTAGGATCGAAAGCGCCGTTGGTAGCGGTGTATATTTCCGCCGACTTTTTAAGTACCGGATAAAACCAGGGCGACTGAAACGCCCAGGTAGTGGATTTATTGAACAACGAAATTTCTGAATCGGGACGGTAGATAGATAAACACTGGTCTATTTCCTGCAGGGTGCTGTCGATAGCGGTTTGCAGGCGGGGTTGCGGTATAGCGGTATACATCACATGCCAGGTGGTGCCCTGAGCGGTGCCTTCCAGGCTCACCACCTGGCTGTGAAATAATAAGAAAAAGAGGTACATCATTATTCCTGCAATAATTGCATTAGCTCCGGCAAATGATCTTTATATACGTCTCTGGGGCTGCTGTGATATTTCTGTGCCACAAAAGCCGCAAAGCCTACCACTTCTCCCATCATGCCGCAGGTACGCATTACCCGGGTACTGCCAAAGGCTACATGGGTAGTGCTGATGTTCCTGCCCGCCATAAATAAGTTGGGAATATTACGGGAGTAAAGGCAACGGTAAGGAATGGTATAAGGTGCGACCCTGATATGTTTGGTGCCGGCAAAAAATTCCTGTCCTTCAAAATACTGGCTGTTTTTAGGATCAGGGAAATGCAGGTCGATGGTCCAGGTGGCAGTCACCGCGCCATCGGGGTACATCTTACCTTCCTGTATATCCATCTGGTCCAGCACATGATCTCCGATGATACGCCTGGATTCTCTTTTGCCACCGATATAGGCTACCCAGGCCAATTCCTGTCTGGCGTATTTTTCCGGTTTATTATTTTTAAGCCAGGACCAGTTACCGTATATGGCACGGAGATTATGATCGCGTATTTTTTCTGCATCGGTGATGGTATTAAAGTTACCGAAACCCGTTTCCCATTCCCAGTCGGCTTTATAGCTGTCGATATGATACTCATCCGAAAACTGCATAGCCCAGGGCGTGGCGGGAAAAGTGGTGGCACTGTCTACTGTCACAGAAGCCCATAGATTAGAGGTGCCTAACGTAAAGCTGTCCGGCTTTTCCGCAGCAAGTGATTCTTTTGTTTCTGCTTTGCTTTCGCGTCCCATCCGGAATTCAGCGCCTGCCAGGTAGCCAACGGTACCATCGCCGGTACAATCAGAAAAATAGGTACCGGCAAATCTTGTTTCCTGGTTGGTGGCAATATCGCGGCCAACCACCGCGATGATGCGATCGTTTTCTTTTTCTACTTTATACACATAGGTGTTCAGAAACAGGCGGAGATTTTTCTCTGCTTTTACGATGGCGATCTTCCGTGCATCACCGTATTCATTCGCATCCGGGTTGCCATTGCCGGGGTCGCCGTTATCCATCTCTCTTACTATTCTGCCGAGTTTGGGATAGTGATTTTTGTCGATTTCGCCTCTCAGGTGCACTCTTATTTCAGAGCTGTTGTTGCCTCCCAGCACCGGACGATCCTGTATGAGTGCTACTTTCAGCCCCATGCGGGAAGCAGAAATAGCGGCGCAGGTGCCGGCAATGCCACCACCCACTACCACCAGGTCGTATTGACCTCCATCATTCGGTGCGGCAGTGGTATGCAACAGTTTTCTGCGCAAAGCGCCCAGGGTCGCCAGGTCATTTGGCGGCGTATATTTAGCCACAGTAGTAAATAACAGGGCATCACATCTGCCGTTAAAACCTGTCAGGTCCTGCAGGGATAATTTCACCTGTTCGGTGGTAATGTTCACCACTCCCCCATCATACCATTTCCACTGATCATTGCCGCTTTCGCCAAACACGGGTATCAGCGGTATATCGTTCACGGATACACGAAATTTACCCGGACCTTTGGGGAACGGCGCCCAGTCTTTGGTGCGTACCCATACATGATATTTCCCTTTGGCCGGAAAGGTAACGGTGGTTTCGGCATTCTTTACCGGCCTGCCCATACCATGTGCCATCAGGTAAGAAGACCCCATCACGGCAAATGACTGCTGGTCAATTACCCAGCCGCCTTTGTTAGCGAAAGATTCTGTTTCCACAAAAACAGGGTCCTGTGCATGCAAACTTAGTGTGCAGCAACAGAGCACGATGAGTTGCCACCATATTTTCCTATTGGTTAATTTGTTTTTCATAATTATACATCAGCTTTTTAACGTACTTATTTCCTGGATTTCGTTGTTGTAACAACGTGTAAATACCGGCAGCCTGCTCCGCGTTTACAGCGGTTAACTGTTCCGCGAGTTGCGGTAATGGCAGCGCGGGCGCCTGTTGCAACAATGCGAGGATGAGCCCCGACTGTTCTGTATTGGCAATGCTTAACGTGGTAATTAATTTTTTGATCAGCTCCGGCTGCAGTGGAATTGTTTTCAGCTTACGGAGGATGGTGATTTGCGCCGGGTAAGCAGCCGCCGTATAGACTTGCCACAACCAACGCTGTTGTTTTTTCCCCGTGAGAAAACCGGGATGCACCTGTTGTAATATATACCGTGCAATGAAAATATTTTTTCCGGAGATAATGCTCCGGATATCTGTTTCAAAGCCGGGAGTGATTACCCCTTTCTTATCCATCACTTTATCTGCCGCCCAATACTGGTATTGATAATTTTGGGAAGATAAAAACCGGTGCAACAGCTGTTGACTGTTATACGTTGCTGTGATGCGCGTCATTTCGTCTGTCACCGCACCGTGCGCAATATGCCAGAGGGTATAACAGGTGTATACCGCACCGGGTATCACTTCATTTTTGATCGTCTTTAAAGTGGCGCCGGTTCTGGCATCCACAGAGTCGGCCAGGTTTTCTGTACCGGGTACTATCAGGTCTGTTATTTTTAAATCTGATAGCAGCGAGTTAGGTTTAGTAAGAATTTCCTGTAATTTTTCGTAGTCCGTTTGTTTAAAAACTTTATGATCTAATTTCGTCAACGCCTCCTTTGCCGGCAGATCATAACGGATATAATTTCCCAGCAGGTCCCAATAAAAGTTGATGAACACCGGCTTGCATTCTCCTGTATAGCAAACCGGTGTAAAAATATTCCTGAAATAATACAATGGCTGCCCTGCTTTGTCCAGCGCCAACTGCAGCGAATAAGTGGTGCTGTCGTTTTCACGGATAGTGAATATCCGCTGACGGGTAGCAGGTGATAATAAAGCGTGGTTATGCAACACGTCATGGATATTGGTGGTATCTATGACACCGGTAGTATCCACACGGGGAGACATGCCATGTACCACATGAGCGCCTATTAACAACAAAGCTGCGAGTGTATATTTCATGTGTTTACTTGTATTCTAAAAGTGCCGTTGCTTTACAATCTTTATCGCTGCTAAAGCGAATCCACCTTGCCTGGAAACCTTTGGGGAACTGGTAGTTAAACGTTTGCCCGGGAGCTACCGTCACTGTTTTATAAGGCATCCAGGTGCCGTTACCAACAGGGTCTGTTTCGATGGTGAAAGTGATCTTCGTTTTGGCATCATGCGAAAGTTGCAGGCTGCGGTTATCATAAAAACCGATGAGATACGGATCAGAAGGCTGCGCAGCGGTAACCGTTGTATGCTGCCATGGGCCGCCATGTCCGGTGGGCCGGCCCATTTGCCACAGGTCATCAATTGCACCTGCCCACACGGCCGCTTTTTTATCATCGGATACAATGATGTGTTCACCGGCTTTTGCGGCCGGGTCAATCCCCGTCATGATCAGCATACCTCTGTAGGCCGCGTAATCATTGATGCGGAAGTGATGAGAAGAAACCGGTCTTATTTTCGCATAGCCGTCTGCGTTTTCCGCAGGCAATTCATAAAAAGTGCCGTGGCAATTAAACAGGTCTCTTTCTGTGGATACCTCCCTGCAAATACGCAGAGCCGCTTTACCCGTAAGGGCGGTGTAGGCAGCATCGCCTAATGGCAGTCGCCAGCGCCGGCCTTTATCATCTACTATCAGCACAGAAGACGCTTCTATATTTACCGCCTGCTGCGGGATCGCAAACTTTTGCTGAATAAAAGCAGCCGTAGCAGCATCGTCTTTCTGCTGCAATTGCATGTCCGCATTCAGTTCATAATATCCAATGTCAGTAGCATCACCGTTATTATAAGTGCGTGCAGCCACGCCCAATGCGCGGCGGTCGTTGCCGAGTCCGTACAACAAACCTCCTTTTACGTTGGCAGTGGTAACTTTACTGAGGCCATTGAAAATAGGTGCTGCCACTGTGTTACGGTGATCATTTGCAGTAAAGGAAAAATGCACGGTAGCGACTACGGAGGTACCCGCCGTTATGCGGATCCACTCTCCCGGCATATTCTCCGGGAAAATAACTTCCGCTGCCTGTCCGGGAGCTACGGTCACGGTTTGCGCTGTGGCCCAGTTACCGTTGCCGCTGTTATCTGTTTCAAAAGTAAATACCACGGGTTGTGCACCGTTATGCTGTATGCGCGCGCTACGTTGTGGCCAGCCGGCAAATAAAAACGGTTCAGATGCTACGCCCGCTTTCACTGCTTCCTTCAGCCATACGGCCCCTTCCGCAGTATTAGGCCCCAGTTGATCCGGTTGCTGCAACCCGGTAAACCACAGGTTGGAATTGGATTGGCCGGGCCCTTCTATATTTCCTTTGGCGCGGCGCTTGTTAAGAAATTCTTTCTGCGCGGCATCATCGCAACCAAATACCAGTTGATCCTGCCAGCGGGTATAGTCGCCTATCACTTTCAGGTACGCACTACGGGGACGGATACCTGCCGTATGTCCGCTGGCAAAAGTGGCCGGAAACTTCCAGAACAGACCGTGCATGGTCATGAGATAATCCGGTTGTGCTGCAGTACCTACATCGCGGATACGGGGCCATTCCGTATTCCAGCCGTGGGCGCCATCATAGGTATGACTGGCTTTAGGCAAACGAAAGAACTTCCAGGTTCCCTGATCTCTTAAGCCCAGCAACAACGATTTATGATCCCAACCCGTAGCCCATATGGGATCGGTAGCCGGATTTTTATTTCCTGAGATGCCACCCGGACCGGTGATTTCCACAAACTGATTACGGCGCACTACTTTCCAGTCTTTCCCATTCCATTCAGATAAGGAGCCGGCTTCTATATCAAAATCCGTGAGTGCTTTAGGGCCAGGTTCACCGTTGTTGGAATAAATCAGTACGCCCTGACCGGAATATAGTCCCTTGCCATGCGCTCCCGGTAATAAGGCGGAAGGAGTGTTGGCAGTGGTGTCAGCATTCTTTTTGTTTTTAACATTACCATCTTCATACAATAAAGCAGGCTGCAGGGTATGTACATCTACTTCATAAAAACCTTCTTCCATGGTACCATAATATATTTTACCAGCGGGATCGGTAAGATGACGTGCATTGCCCGTATGCCGCCCCGGCATGGCCGTGTAGGGAATTACCCGCACTACGCCCTTGTCGCTGATAGCATATGGTCCGATAAATAACTGGTTACTCTCCGGATGGATCATACGATTTGCGGGGGTGCCTCCAATGCTTTCAGGTCGTACGATTTGTTGCAGGTCCGGTGTTACTTCATAGAGCTTATCTGTTGACCCGAAAGGCATATGAGGACCATAAGTAATGACCCATAGTTTGCCGGCCCAGGGCACTACTGCCCCGGTACCGCATTCTCCTTCTCTATTATACATGGCCAGTTGCGGGTAAATGCCGCTGTAAGCACGGGGTTTACCAGATTGTGCGCTGGCCGTATTATGATTGCAGGCGCCACTCAACAACCCCATGACGATACTCCACGCTGCCAGATGTTTGCTTCTTTTCATATATACTTAATAGTTAGGATTCTGTATCAGGTGACTGGTGAGTACTTCATTTGATGGAATTGGCCATAGATATTGACGTGTAGCGTCAAACTTGCGTACTGCAATCTGTTTCACCAGTCCCGCGCTATACATTGGTGTAAAATCAGCGATGCCATCGGCATCCAATACAGGCGTTTGCGGGAAAAACCACAGTCCCGGCTTCACTACTTTCGTGCGCAGGTCGGCAGGGTCCAGCAAGCCGTAGTTGGCTTTATTCAGTACTTTCTCTGCGAGGCGCCAGCGGATAATATCCATGTAACGCACACCTTCCAGGGCAAATTCCATCCGTCTTTCTGTACGGATAATTTTAGTGAGTGCGGTTTTATCAGTGGTAGTCACTGCCGGGTAAGCGGCTATATTCGTATATGCGGTACCGTATGCGCGGGCTCTTACTTTGTTAATAGCATCGAGCACCGACTGATCTATTTCACCCAACGCTGTTTTAGCTTCTGCATACATCAGCAATACGTCCGCAAAACGGATAATAATGTTATCCGGTTCCACATTCCAGGAGTTGAGCAGCCAGTCGCCATCAATTCCTTTCTTCCAGAGCAAACCGTTGAAGGAAGCATACTGCGCAATGGAGCGGGTATCTTTATTCTCTACATATTTGTTGTCCGACACTTTCAATACCGTTACAGAATCCGGGTGCGGCTGAAATATATAGCCCAGGTGTGGTGTCTGGAATTCCACGATGGTAGCCGTACACCGGGGATCGCGGTTATCGAAGGGGCGGCGTGGATTAAACAGCGGCGACTGATCAATCGGCAATCCATCTTTGCAAAGGAAAGCGCAGAACAGGTCCCAGGAAGGATCTTTCGCAGCCCAGCCACCGGCATTACGCGTTACAAAATTCTGGCAATCGCCCATGGTTACCTTCAGCGTAACTGACCTGGGGAAACCCAATACCGTTTCAGCGGAATTTTTTGTTTTGGATAGAAAGAGATTACTGAAATTATCGTGGAGTTGATAAACGTTGAGATCCATACAGGCTTTGGCGGCTGTTTTTGCAGTAGCCCAGTCGCCCATGTATAGGGCTATACGTGCCTTCATGGCCAGCGCGGCACCTTTGGTGGCGCGTTTCAGATCTCCACTGCCAACGGTCGTTTTTAAGGTGGCAGCAGCGATGTCGAAGTCGGCATAAATTTTCTGCAGCACTTCCTGCTTGTCCATTTGCTTCATCTGCAATGCCTGCTCAATATCCAGAATCGAATCCGTATAGATGATGTTGCCATAGTGTGATAACAGGCGGGAATACTGGCAGGCCCTTACAAACCGGGCCTCTGCCGAATAACTGTTGATCTGATCGGGCGATAATACTTTGGCAGCACGCGAAATGCTGCTTAAGATATTATTGGTCCTCGCGATGGCTTTATAGGTTTTAGTCCACCAGTCTTTGACAAAGGCGGTTTCCCCATTGATAGTAGCGCCGGTGACTTCTGTTGTTGCGTCACGGTACATCCAGTCATCCGTCCACTCATCGCTGTCTTTCAACCAGAAATCCGATTTATACAATCCGTTGAGTGACATTTCAATTTCTTCCGGCGTGGAGTTCCAGGTTTCGCTGGAGCCATCCGACAGCGGATGCAGGTCCAGTGAGCCACAGGAGGTCATCAACAAGCCGGCTATGAGTATAATAGTAAGTTGCTTCATGATCGTGGAATTTTAGAATTTAACAGATGCGCCAAAAACATAACTGGTAGTAATAGGATAACCGAGTCCACCTTGTTCCGGATCCCATCCTTTGGGAAAATGATGCAGCGAAAACAGGTCACTAACGCTGGCGTATAAACGAATGCCCTGTATATGCATTTTCTTCACCAGGTCGTTGGGCATTGTATAACCCACATTAATATTTTTCAACCGGAAGTAAGCGCCGCTAACAATCCAGAAGTCAGACATGGCATAGTTATTCCCGGCCGAAGTATTGGTGTAGCGGGGATACTGTGCTGCTTTATTCTGCTCGGGTGTATTATACTTACTCCAGGCATGACCGTCCAGGATAGCCGGGAAAGTGCCATAATTTTCCCGCAGTGGCTGTACCATATCTGTGGTAAGCCGGGAATTTTGTTTGCCTACCCCCTGCATGGTCAGGCCCAGGTCCCAGTTTTTATATCCCATCTGAACTGATGCCCCATAGATATACCTTGGCAGTGAGCCTCCCAGCGGTACCCGGTCATATTCAGGAGAAACTTTTCCATCAGGTACACCATCGGGTCCACTGATATCACGGTAACGGATATCTCCGGGTTTTACGTTGGCGTTCAAACGGGGTGATTTATCTACTTCTTCCTGGGTCTGGTAAATGCCATCCGATACATACCCATACCATTCGTTAAATTCAGTACCCTGTCTGATGATAGAATCTTTCAGGAACTGAGTACCGCCCAGGTTGCCCATTTTGGTGACAAAGTCGGAGAGGTTCAGGGACACGCCGTAATTGAAGTCGCCGATCCGGTCGTTCCAGCCCACCTGCATTTCCCAGCCTTTGGTGTACATGGTGCCGGTATTCTGGAAGGGATTATCGTAGCCGATGTAATCCGGTATTTCCAGTTCCAGCAAGATATCGCTGGTCGTTTTCCGATAGTAGTCACCGGTAAAGCGTAAACGGTTTTGCAGGAAGTTTACATCTGCGCCGATATCCCAGGAACGGGTGGTTTCCCAGGAGATATCGCGGATAGCGTATTGCCACTGTGCAGCTGATTGTCCTGATACCACGGTGTTGCCTTTATAAAAAAGGGAATTATTTTCAAACTTCAGCAACGCCTGGTAAGGATAGTTACCAATCCTTTCATTGCCAAGAGAACCCAGTGAGGCCCTTACTTTCAGGAAAGACAACCAGGGAGCCGACTTTTTCAGGAAGCTTTCTTCTGATACTACCCACCCTGCGGAGAAAGAAGGGAAGGCTCCCCAGCGATAGCCGGGCGCAAAACGGGAAGAGGCATCATAGCGGATATTTCCCTGCAACAGGTATTTATCGTTATAGCTATACATGACTCTGCCAAACCAGGAACGATATGCATTTTCAAAAGCCTTGCCGGTGTTATCCCGGAACTCCAGTGGACCGAGATCCAGGTAAGGATAGTTATTCAGCTGGTATTGCCCTCTGGAGGCGCCAAGCAGTTCATCCGACGCTTTATAAAACTCATAACCTCCCATCAGGTTAATGCTATGTTCTTTCAGTTGTTTGGTATAGTTCACCAGGAACTGGGTGGTATAGCGGTAATTATCATTACGGCTTTCTTCCAGTTTGGTTTCTGTAGCGCCTTCAATATAACCGGAAATGGAGCCGGGATTATTATATGCTGTGTAAGGAACTTTCTGTGTGAACTTCTTCCCTTTGTCAAAATTCAGGAAGGGGGCGATGATAGCGGAAACTTTCAGTCCTTCTATAGGCGTGAAATCAATACCAACTTTTCCACCGAGCTGGTTGAACCAATCATGGTTAATACCGCCGTATTTCGTTTGTGCATAGATGTTAGCCCCATCTTTACCTGCGCCAATGCGGCCATCAGACCACAGTGCTGCATAAATTGGCGGCACGATGCCCATTTTATACATCGGGTCCACAATAGGCTGCTGCACCATGGTGCGTTTGAAGTTAATATCTACGCTGGCAGCAAGGTATTTGTTGATAGTGATATCGTTATTGATACGGGTAGTGATACGGCTATAAGTACGGTTATCGTACAGGGCGCCGTTTTTATCATATACCAGCGATACCCTGGAACGCAGTGTTTTGCCGGCACCGGCAATGCTGAGCATATGTGTTTCACGCGGGGCGCTATTATGCAGGATCAACGCTCTCCAGTCGGTATTGGGATACTGATCGGGGTTTTGTGCATGCAGCTGTGCGTAGTTGTCTACAATATCTTTTGTATAGGTAGGATATTCATTGGCATTATTACCGTTATCATTCCATCTCAGTTCATTGGTGAGCTGCATAAAGCGCACTGCATCTACATATTGCGGTAGTTTGGTAGGTTTCTCGATACCATATTCATAGCTGTAGTTAAGATCCAGCTGTCCGTTCTTTGCGCGTTTGGTGGTTACCAGTATCACACCGGCGGCGGCACGGGAGCCGTAGATAGAAGCCGAGGCAGCATCTTTCAATACAGAAATATTATCGATGTCATTGGGATTAATAGAATTGATATCATCTACCGGCACACCATCGAGGATCACCAATGGTGTTGCACCTGCCTCAGAAATAGTGGTAATACCGCGCACGCGGATCTGTGCTACGGCGCCCGGGGCATTGTTATTACGGGTCACCATTACGCCCGGCATGGCGCCTTGTAATGCCTGTGAAATCTGGGTGGTTTTACGGGAGGCCACGGCATCTCCTTTTACAGAAGAAACGGCGCCGGTGAGGTCGCTCTTTTTCACAGTACCATAACCTATTACCACCAGTTCATCGAGGGCTGTATTAGCGGCTTTGCTCAGGCGAACATCCAGTTTATATTGTCCGTGTACGGTGAGTTCCTGTTTATCAAAACCAATATAGGAAAAGAGGATGATGGCGCCATCGTTGATACCTGAAAGTTTATACTCTCCCATTTCATTGGTCACCGTAGCATTAGAGGTCCCTTTCTGCAATACGGTGACGCCAGGTAGTGGGGTACCGGTATCGTCTGTTACTCTACCGGTAAGCGTCATTTGTAAGGTGAGCAATTTCAGTATAGGCGGCAGCGTGACTGGCATCTGTTTTTTAATAGAGATGGTTTTGTCCACAATAGAAAAACTCAGCTCCTGCCCGTGCAATGCTTTGGCCAACAGTTCTTCCAGCGGTACCTGCTGCATATACAAAGTCACGGGGTGGCTGTTTTTAAGCAAAAGGTTATCATAGAATACTACGTATCCTGTTTGCTTTTTGATAGCGGCAAAAACCGTTTTAAGTGACACCTCTTTCCCTGAAAAACTCACGGTCTGAGAAAGGCCCGTAGCACTTACATTGAGGAAGACGACGGTAAGAAACACAAACGTTAACTTCATAGCTAACAGCATTTTGGTTGAGCATAGCGTGCGATGCCCGGGAGCTTTTCTGCGGGCCCTGAAAATGGTAGCCCATGGAATAGAAACAGCTTTCCGGCTGCAAAGAGCGTTACAAGTAATTTGCATACATTTGCATTGTTTGGTTGAGTGAATAAGGAGTCTTCGCCGACTTATTTTGTTCATGCTATCCAGATGCCGCCGGAAATATTACCAGTATTTCCGGCTTTTATTTGCATAACAAGCAGATCCCGTAACCTTAGGGGTTTACGGAGTGGAATTCATTTTTACAATAGCAATTCAGAAACGTGGTTTTACTTCAATACCGTAATATTTTTTCCTTCGATCTTAAATCTGACATCATTTGCTTCCAGGATACTTAACACTTCCGACAAGGGCAATGAGCGCTGTATACCGCCACCAAAGCTCCTTTCAGGGATAGCTCCTTCGTAGTTCACTTTTACATCGTACCACTGTTCTATTTGTTTCATCACGGTGGGCATATCTGCATCTGTAAACTGGAAGAACCCGTTTTTCCAGGCAATAATTTCTTCTGTATCTATATTATTCATAACGGCTAATGCGCCGGCGTGTACCCTCGCCTGTTGTCCCGGCTTCAGCACAGCTCCCGTATTGCCGGTAGTTACCTTTACAGCACCATCCACCAGTGTGGTACTGATAGTGGCTTCTTCGGGGTAGGCATTGATATTAAATCGTGTGCCCATGACCGTAACATCTGTGGCACCCGCTGCCACTTTAAACGGCATATGGGCGTTGGCAGCCACTTCAAAATATACTTCTCCCGTAATGGTTACTTTTCTTTCCTTGCCCGTAAAAGCTGCCGGATAATAAATGGAAGAGGCAGCGTTGAGCCACACCATGGTACCATCCGGTAATTTCAGGCGGTACTGCCCTCCCCGCGGCGTGGCCATCCTGTTGTACATCGTGGCGTCATTGCCGTTGCCTTCATAGGCCAGTTCTCCGTTGCTTTGCTTTACTATTTTAACATTGCCCTGTTGTGTGAGCAGGCCATTGCCGGCACTATCCAGCGTAATCACACTGCCATCTGCCAGTGTGAGTGTAGCACGGTTGCCGCCAGGCGCTACTTCATTTTTATACCTCGTTTGTTTATCTGCGATCTCAGGCGACTTTGTAGTAGTATGCCGTAGCGCCCACCAGCCGCCCATTCCCAGCAATAATAGGCTGGCTGCTGCCCACCAGCCGTAACGAATAGTACGTGTTGGTGGCACCACCTTCTCCGCAGGCGCCGCACCAAACAGCGAAGCCACGATGCGGTCTGACATCTCGTCCGGCATCCGGATCAATGGCACATGCGTTGCCCAGGCATCGCCCAGCGCAGCGGCCAGCTGATCCTCTGTTGCCTCCCCATCTATCCACAATGCCAGCTCCTCCCTTTCTGCGGCCGTGGCGGAATTGTCAAAATATCGTTCAACCAGGTAAGTAATTCTTGCTGACAGCATCTTGCATATTTACGGTAATCAACATCGGCTTCACGGTATCTATCTTACTATAGACAAACGGGAAGACACCTATAACTAGTCCGGTGAAAAATTTTTTATTGTTGAAAAGAAGTGAGGATCACCAGCAGGCAGGAAGCGCCTGTGGCGGAGTGCAGATGTACGCCCAGCTGTTCCCGGATGGTACGCAGCGCCGCAATCATGTGGTTATTGACGGTAGAAGGAGATATGTTCAGGTGCCGGGCTATTTCATCATGCTTTAACCCCTGCTCCCGGCTAAGGGTGTAAACGAGCCTTTGTTTGGGAGGTAATTTATCCAGCGCTGACTTCAGCATTTCTTGTACCTCCCGCACATTTAAATGCTCTTCCGCATTGGCATTCACCGCATTGCCCGCTCTGTTGAGCTCAGACAGGATCAGCGTTTCCTTTGCCATACGCCGGAACGCATTCAATACCTGGTGCTGGGCCATCCGGTAAATGTAGCCGCCAAACTGTTCTATATTGACGAGGTTTTCCCGGTCTTTCCACAATTTCAGAAACACGTCCTGGATCACATCTTCCGACATCTCCGGCGAATCTGTTAATCGCAGCAGGAAACTGTACAGCTTATGCTTATGCAGGTGAAAGAGGCGTGTAAACGACTCTTCATGCCCTGCCGCAGCCTTTTGCAGCAATAATTGTTCATTGATTACCATCTCCATGAAACCGGATAAAGTGGAATAGTATTACATTACATAACGTAGTCGTACTAAAAGTAAAGATTCAAATTGAATATTTGAAAATTAAAAAAAGAATAATTTTATGGGAACGTTCCCTATCGCTGTAAAAATGGAGCACCTTCCTAATCATAAATCGCTACATCATCGATATTAAAATCCTCATCTAACTGCACCTTTATCTGATTACCCGGATAATTTACTTCCGCAGTATAATCCAATGCAAAGCCGTCCGGAAATGCGATGATTTTCACCAGCTTCAAATCATTTTCCAGGGCAGTGAAATCATCGGCTGTTGGTGTATAATCGGTTTGTTCGTAAGCGCTTTCTGTTATCTCGCTGGCGATGGATGCTTCTATCTTCTGCAGATGATCGGGAGTAAGATGTGCGATGAGTCGTTGCAGTTCATTGATTAAATCATCGAAATCGGCGGGGCTGGTACTGTCTTCCTCCAGATCAATTTCAATAGGAAAGGATTGATGGAGAGATGGGGAGCGCATGGTTCCCTGCAGGAGGTTGTTGTCAATGGTGATGTTGTTGATGATGGCAGGAGGATGGGTCATGCTGTTGCGAATTAATTAGTTTTATCTTTGAAGTAAGATAAGCGGAATACTAATTATTTTAAACACTTCGCAAAAAAAAATTATAGCTGCGCTATTGTCTTATGCACATTTTTCTTTTCCTTCTTTCTTAACTCTTTATTCGTTCTGATGTTATAGCCTTTCGCTTTTTCCGCGAGCATAAACCAACTAAAAGCCGGTATGGTATTATTGGAATGTAGTTCCAGCCTTATGAATAATTCATCATTAGGGAATTCTTTTTTATGAATGATCCGACTTAAACGGGTTTCATCCACACTTATTTCTGCTGCAAACTCCTTTTGTTTCTTGCCAAGAATGTGGATGTATGTAGAAAGAAAATACCCGAAATGAAATTCTTCCTGATATTCCAATGCCTCTACGACCTCCTTTATTTGATATTTCAACTGCATAAGCTGACCATCCAGTCTTTCCTCCTTACTCCGGTTATTCCATTGTTCCATCCTATACGCCACCAGTTCTTTGTCAGTTGCTGCTTTCTCTTCTGGTGAAAGTCCATGAGGATAAATATTATCAGGAAAGAGTTTTTCTTTTGCGTTCTTTTTTGCTTTCATTTTTAATCGATTTCGATATACTCAGTGATCAATGCTTTCGCGGTATTTTTTTCGACCACAAGATTTTTCCCCATTGGCCTAAAGCGATACTTTTTTATATAATGTGATATAAGCTCGGTTTTGGGTATCAATGAAACGAAGCCATCAAACCCTTTCCTAAATGACATTTGGCATGCATATGCGATAAGATTTCCAGCAACACGATCATGATTTTCTGCCKCCCCTATTTTCCCTTGCTACTTCCAGTAACTTAATCTCCAATCTCAATTCGGCTTCATAAATCATAACAGACATTAACCCAAGAATGCTATTATCATTGACAATAGTTTGTTTATAAACATCACACATCAACTCCTTCTCCCAATCAAAGTCAAACCTTTTCTTTACTGATGCTGTCAATTCGTTTTTCTGAAGAATAGAAACACTGGCTTCTTTATAGTTACCAGAATTCATATGAAGGACTTCCATATAAAGTTATATAAATTTATTAAAACGATCAATTAATTTATAAAATCCATCAATTAAAATATCCAAACAGTATATAACAGCACTATGTTGCCACAAAACGCTATTAGCTAACAGACGTGTTAAAATTGATGCGCGGACACCATTTGTAGGCAGGTCGAAGCAACTAAATCCAAATTTTCAGGGTCAAACAAAAGGAAAATCACACTCTCTTGCATCTCGGCATTTCACAATCATCAATTATACACTGCTATCATAAAGGCAGTACTAAACATTCGCAATAAATTTCCAGAGAGAAAATTTTGCCACAAATTTTGGGTGAATCAGGAAACAACCAGTATCAACAACAAACAAATCAAGAACATAATTGAACATAGAAGCGTACAAAAAGAAAAGAGCCACCATCTACGGCAGCGCTACCAAAATGTAAGAAGGCATCTCAAAATTACTTTTGAAATGCCCTCTTATCTTATAACTAAAAATATCATTTACAACTCTCTCACCCAAATATTCCTAAAACTCAGTGGCTCACTCTTATCACCATGTGCCTGCAGTTTAATCGGACTGGCGCCATGTGCCTGGCGATACGCTGCCTGGCCAATATATTGGGTAGGTCCTTTCAGTTCCACATCATTCTGCACCACTACACCGTTAAAGATCACTGTGACTTTAGCTGGTTTTACTACAGCGCCATCAGCACCAAATACCGGGGCATTCCAGATCACATCATACGTATTCCATTCACCTGGCTGCAGGGTAGGATTTGCCAGCGGAACAAACTGTTTGTAGATACTACCTGCCTGTCCATTGGTATATGTTTTATTTTTATAGGAGTCCAGTACCTGTAATTCGTAACCGGCATCACCTTTACCCAGAGAGGCAAGGAAAATACCACTGTTGCCACGGCCTTGTCCGGTACCGGTGATATTGGATGGCACGCGCCACTCTATATGCAGCTGGTAATTGGTAAAGGTCTTTTTAGTTTCGATGTTACCTGATTTCTTGTTAACGGTGAGGATTCCTTTTCCTACCAACCATTCCGCCGGTTTCTCCCGGTCGTCGGCCATTACCCACTGATCCAGGTTGCTGCCGTCAAACAGTACCACAGCATCAGAAGGAGCATTACCGGCTTTTTTGGCGGGAACTACTTCCGGTGGCACGGGGGTATACACCTCTGTATCTTCAGGCTTGGCTTTCTCCTGGGCATTTGCGGCACAAAATCCACCAGCTAAAAGCATGGTAAATAAGAATTTTCTTTTCATAATCTATATTTAACTGGAATTAATTTTCGGGTTCAATAAAGTAACCGGTGTCACAATAATATACAAAATCCGATAGGGACGCAAGCATTTTTATGTCAGCGGTTAACGGTTTGGTAACATACAGTTAATACTAAAAAACATTCTTTGCGGATTATTTATGCTTAATTATACCGTGTTACCATTAAAATGAAAGGGGTTTTTCAGTTTATCGTTCTATGCTTGTTTATCTTTCCGGCTACAGTTACCGTTGCGCAGGACTCCCTGCCCCTGCAGTTAGCCGCGGCGGGAAAGCTCAGCAACCAATCACCTGATGCAGCTTTCCTGGCATTACGTAAAATGTACGACCAGGCAGTCAGTGCCCATGATGAAGTAGCCGCCGGCAAATGCCTGCAACAAATGGGCAGGATCTGCTTTACACTGGGCCACTACGCTAAATCACTGGAATATTATCAGCAGGCCGCCACCCTTTTTGCCACTACCCGCCAAAAAGCGGAAGAAGCAGCCACCATCAATGATATAGGGCTGCTGTATTATCGCAATATTAATAAGAAAGGGGCCAAAGCCCAATATGATAAAGCCCTGGCATTGTACCGGGATATAAATGACAAGGCCGGCATGGCCGCCACCTACGGCTATATTGGTCATCACTACGAAAAACAACAACAGTACGACAGCGCATTTTATTTCCAGCAACTGGCACTGAAGCAGTACCAGGGCATACATGACACCTTCGGCATGGCCGGGATCTATGAAAACCTGGGCACCATCCATGAAGACCTGGAGAAATACGATACTGCCCTGTACTACTTTCAAAACGCCCTACGGTTGTATGAACTTCACCATGAACGCGTGGCAGGTATAGAAATTATCAACAATATAGGCGATGTGCTGAGGAAAACGGGCGACTATAAACGCAGCATGCCCTTTTCAAAAGAAGCCCTGGCCATTGCACAACAAACCAACAACAAATACCAGGAAGCCGCCGCAGGTAAAGATATAGCCAAAACATTTAACCTGTTGGGCCGCAACGACAGCGCCTATTATTATATGGAGCAAAGCCGCAAGTGCCTGGCGGAAATTTATTCTGAACAGAATAACCAGCAGATGAACTTCCTCCAGATCATTTATGATACCAATAAAAAGAATGATGAAATCATGCAGCTGGAAAACAGCCACCAGATGAACCGCATCATTTATACCGCGGTGGTCATCGTGGTCCTGCTCCTCATCCTTCTTTGCCTGCTCACCATTTCCCGGCAAAAGCTAAAGATCAGCCAGGCCCAGGCTGTATCAGAAAGGAATGCAGAACTCAACCGTGTTCAGAAAGACCAGCTGGAACTGAAAAGTAAACAACTGGCTACCCATACCCTAGATGTTATTCAGCGCAACCAGTTCCTCGATGAACTGAGAAATACCCTCTCTCTCCTGGTACAGGAAGAAAAAAGAGACCAGAAAAAACAACTGCAGCAGCTGGTGCTGAAAATAAACCAGAACGTAAATCACGAAAAACAATGGAAAGAATTCACCGGCATCTTTGAACAGGTACACCAGGTGTTCTTCGATAAACTCAATGCTCTTTACAGCGATCTTACTACCAACGATATCAAATTACTCGCCCTCCATAAAATGAATATGGACTCAAAAGATATGGCCACGATCCTGGGTATTTCACCAGATAGTTTACGTGTAGCCAGGTATCGGTTACGAAAGAAATTAAACATCCCGGAGGGCGATACGCTCAACACTTTTGTGCAGGGACTATGAGGCATAACATTCCGTTAATATGCCGGTAACATAATGGTAATGGCGGATCATGTTACAAATAATCAATTAATTATCAGATACTTACGCCTCATTTGTATACGCTGATTACGCTTTGTTTACGGGCTTGTTAACGCTGTATACATTTTGCTTATGGCACTTTCTTGTAATTTTTTTCAGAGCAGATCACATTTGCGATACCATTTGCCACGAACTCAAACGGTATCAAATTCATTAAAAATGAAAGCACTTTTAAACACGTTTTTATGTCTGCTGCTCAGCATCACTATCGTCAAAGCCGATGGTCTGAAAGGGCATGTTTACGATCAGAAAACAGGGGAACCGCTGGTAGGCGTTACCGTTATTCTGGAACAAACCAAACTGGTGGCCCTCACCGGACTGGATGGTTCCTTTGAATTCAAAAAAGTAACACCCGGTAAATTTACCCTCGTCATTTCCCACCTTACCTACAAAACACTCACACAACAAGTAACTGTTGTGGAAAAAGACAATCCCTACATTAATGTGTACCTGAGTGAACGCAGTAGCAAAAGTCTCAGCGAGATAGTCGTATCTGCCAACAACAAAGCCTCCTCTGAAAAAACTGCCCGCAAACTGGAACAGAAATCCGTCCAGATAATGAATGTGGTATCMGGTGCAGCGATAGAAGTATCGCCCGATTTAACGGTAGCCAACGTCATTCAGCGCGTATCCGGCGTATCCATAGAGCGCAGCAGCAATGGCGACGGACAGTATGCCATTCTCCGTGGTATGGATAAAAGGTATAACTATACCCTCATCAACGGGGTGAAAATACCCAGTCCGGATAATAAATACCGTTATGTACCCCTTGATCTTTTCCCATCCGAACTGTTAGAACGACTGGAAGTATACAAAACACTGACGCCTAACATGGAAGGCGATGCCATCGGCGGCGTAGTAAACATGGTCATGAAAGATGCGCCGAATAAACTGTCGATCAATGCCAACGTTGCTACAGGTTATAGCCAGATGCTGCTCGACAAGGGATTTACGGCCTTCGATCATAGTGGCATCAATGGTAAATCACCTTATGAAGTAAATGGCAAGAAATACAATGCCACACCTAAAGACTTTGCCACCGGTACCCTGAACTATCAGCCTAAAAACTTTGCGCCTAACGTAGTGGCTGGTTTATCAATAGGTCAGCGCTTCTTCAAGGATAAACTGGGCGTGATCCTGGCTGGCAGCTTCCAGAACAATTACCGAGGTACCACCAGTACCCTCTATAGTTCTGCAGCAGTGGAAACGGATAAAACCGAGGTGATTACCTCCATGCAGGATCGTCAATACAGTGAGCAACAAAAACGCAGTGGTCTCCATGGCAAAATAGACTATGCTTTTAATGACAATAATAAGCTGTCCCTGTATACATCTTACATGAACCTGCAAAGCTTCCAGACCCGTTCAGGTATCACTACCAACGTATCTAATGCAGATTTTGATCCTGCCGCCGGCAATGCACAGATCACCTACGAAGAGCGCTCCAGGAAAATAAACCAGCGCATCTATACTTCTACCCTGCACGGCGAACATAAACTCATTCCGCATAAATTAAAGCTGCAGTGGTCTGCCGTTGTTTCATCTGCACAAAACGAAGTACCTGATAATACTACCATCAGTGTAAATGGCATACGCAAAAACTTTGTGGAAACACGTACCACAATAGATGATGGCGCCCGTAGGTGGGAACGTAATACAGACAACGATATCGCCGGTTATGCAGACGTGACCTATACCGCCAGCATTGCCGGTACCAAGGTAGATTTCTCCGCGGGAGGATTGTACCGAGATAAACAAAGAAGCAGTTTCGTTAATAACTACGTGTTCAAACCGCTCCATGTAGGCGATGTATATGGTAAAGATTTCAACAGCTATACCGACATTCAATGGGAATTACAAAACCCAACCGGTGCCGTAGATAATGCCCTGACCTATGATGCAAGCGAAAAAACATCTGCCGGATATGGCATGTTCAAATTCAAGGTAGCTTCCATCGAAATCACAGGTGGCGCAAGGGTGGAACATACCGATCAGGGATATCATATGCTTTTCTCCAAAGGAGAGAGCCGGCCAACGGGCAACCAGGTATATACCGATGTATTGCCCAGCCTGACACTGAAATATGAACTCACTTCCCACCAGAACCTCCATGCGTCCTACTTCCGTTCCCTCAACCGTCCGGGCTTCTTTGAGTTGGTACCTGGTCCTATCGTACATGAAGAATATAAAGAAATAGGTAACCCGGATCTGAAACGTGCCCTGGCCGATAATTTCGACCTGCGCTATGAATTATTTCCGAATCATACCGATCAGTTGCTCTTAGGTGTATTTTATAAAAAAATTAAGGATCCCATTGAAAACACCATTATCCCCGGCGGTATTCGTGGACAGGATCAGTTCTACATGCCCGGCAACTTTGGTACAGCGCATAATTACGGCCTGGAAGTAGATTACATCAAATTCTTCCACAAGGTAGGCTTCAAGGCGAATTATACTTATACCAACTCTGCTATCACTACCTCAAAAAGCTATCGGTTCAGAGATGATAAGGGCGACATCCATACCGCATCCACTCAGCAAACAAGGCCCCTGTACGGCCAGTCAGCGCACATTGGGAACCTCTCCCTGTTGTATAAAGACACGCAGCATGGATGGGACGCACAGCTGGCTGGTTCCTATACCAGCCCACGTATTACCGTAGTATCACAATTCCTGGATAATGATTACTGGCAGAAAGGATTTATCCAGATGGATATTTCTGTGGAAAAAAGATTCCGTAACAACTTCAGCATTTTTGCCAAAGCAGGCAATCTCCTGAATACGCCAACTGAATTATTTATCAAAGGTACCAACGATAAAAATGCCACCATTCCCGGTCAGGGAAAATCCAACGAAACACTGCTCAGAAGAGATTATTACAAACAAACTTACCTGCTCGGTGTACGTTACAAATTATAAACGAAGCTAAAATATTCATCGTCATGAAATATAAAAATATTTTCTTTTACATCGCTTTCATCACTACCGTCATCACCGGTTGCAAAAAAGCCAATATAGCAGTAGACCTTACAGAAAACAATACCGGTGGTAGCGGTATTCACGGAGAAGTATTTGGTATCTGGTCTAAAGGAAGCACGCAGCGGATTACCGGCGATATCATTATACCAGAAGGTAAAACACTGGTAATAGAAGAAGGGGTGATCGTGATCATGGATACCCTCACCAAACCGGAAATAATTGTAAAAGGTAACTTCTACTCTATGGGAACACCGGAAAACCCGGTGAAATTTACCATCGAAGAAAACCTCCGCAACGACAGCCGCAAATTTGGCAAACAATGGGGTGGAATTCTTGCTACACCTACCTCCGCTGAACTCCTGCTGGACAATACGATCCTGGAATACGGTGGCGCCACTACCACCGAGTCCTCCACTTCCGTGAAAATGGGCCTTTATAAAGCGACCAGCGGCGAAAACCTTCCTGCTTTATGGTATAGCAATGTGAATGGTAAACTGGTGGTGACCAACTGCATTTTCAGGAACTTCAACGAAGACTGCACCTACATTGAAGGCGGTAAAATTATCTTCTCCAATAATTCATTTTATAGCACCGGCATCACCGGCGGAGAAGGCATCAATATCAAATCCGGTTGTATCGCAGATGTGGCATACAACCTGTTTTACGCCACCAATACCAATGCACTGAAGCTCTCTAACTCCGGCGACCGTACGCCGCAGGCGCACGTCATTGCCTATAACAACACCATCCTCAACACCGGATGGAGAAGACCAACCGTAAAAGGTGGCTCTATCTGGGTGGAAGCAACCGTATTCGCCGAGTTGCATAATAACCTGTTTGCCAACACACGCTTCGGTATTAAAAGAGATACCAAAAAACCGGAAGATGCACGCTCTGTCATCAGCCAGAACCTTTATTATGGATTTGACCAGGCTACAGTAAATCAGTTCCAGCCTTCAAAAGACGTAATAGGTGGTAAGAACGATATCATCGGCACCAAAGCAGGTGACAACGATCCCAAATTCGTAAATTACCCGTTGAACACAGCAATGAATAATCCGGATTTTAACAAAAGCTGGGACTTTCACGTGCAGGCAGGATCACCCGCCATCGGTGCAGGTACAACTTCATTCGTACGCAACTTTGCTGCCGGCCTGGTGATGAATGGTTATACCTATTCTTCTCCCGCCCCATCTTCTACCATCGGTGCCTATGGCACTAAAAACTAAACAGCGAACTAACACACATGACTAAACGCAATATATTATTACTCACAGCAGTCCCAGGACTGCTGTGTTTTCTTGCTTGTGCAAGACCAGCTGCCAAAGCAAACAACATCGGGAATACCAACGCCAACGCATCAACGAATACAGCATACACAGATACCACTAACGCTATTCAACCTGCTATCATTACCGAACACGTACAGTTCGACTCTGACGACCCGGCCATATGGGTAAATCCTGCCAATCCCGCTCAGAGCCTGGTAATCGGGACGGATAAATCAGCAGACGGCGCGCTCTACGTATTTGACCTGCAGGGTAAAATTAAGCAGGTAGTACATGGCCTGCAACGACCCAACAACGTAGACATTGCCTATGGCCTGCTGCTGAATGGAAAACGTGTAGACTATGCCGTTACCACCGAACGCATCACCCATAAGCTCCGTTTCTTTTCACTGCCCGATATGCAACCCATCGATGACGGCGGCATCCCTGTATTTGAAGGGGAAACAGAAAAACAATACCGCGACTTAATGGGCATCGCCGTATACACCAATAAAAGCGGTCAGCAATATGCCATCGTAGGACGCAAAACCGGTCCGCAGGATGGTACCTATTTATGGCAATACCTGCTCTCCGACAACGGTGCCGGTAAAGTAAAAGCTACACTGGTACGCAAGTTTGGCCACTACAGCGGCAAAAAAGAAATAGAATCTATTGCGGTAGATAACGAAGCAGGATACATCTACTATTCAGATGAACAATACGGTGTAAGACAATACTATGCAGCACCGGAAAAAGGAAATGAAGAACTATCCGTTTTCGGCACTACCGGATTTACGGAAGACCACGAAGGCATTTCTATCTATAAAACATCTTCCAGAAAAGGTTACCTGCTGGTATCTGACCAGGGAGCCAATAAATTCCATATCTTCAGCAGAGAAGGCACAAAGCATACCCTTCTTAAAGTGGTGAAAGTAAGTGCCGGTCACAGTGACGGCTCAGATGTAGTGAACATCCCGCTGAATGATACCTTCCGGCATGGTTTATTTGTAGTGATGAGTGATGACAGGACTTTCCATTATTACCGATGGGAAGATATTGCCGGTAAACAACTGGAATTCGCGCCAACAAAAAAATAATGCCCGCTATATGAAATCGATCGTCCTTGCTTCCATGCTACTATTGTCCGGCTATACCATGACACAGGCACAGGAAGCACCTGTTAAAAAAGTAACGTTTACACCTAAACTACTTCGTGGCCCCTATTTACAGGCAGCCAGCAGTGAAGGCATATTAATCCGGTGGCGCACTGATGCCTCTTCCAGAAGTCGTGTTAAATATGGCACCTCGCCGGATAAGCTGGATCAGCAAGCAGACGATGCCAGCCTGGTAACAGAGCATAAAGTACGTTTAACACACCTGCAACCCAACACCCGCTACTACTATTCCATTGGCGGCTACAAAGACCCGTTGCAGGGCGATGCCAACAACTACTTCGTGACCCTGCCAGTAGCCGGCAGCACAGAACTGTACCGTATTGCCGCCCTCGGCGACTGCGGCGACAACTCCGTGAACCAGCGACAGGTAAAAGAACAACTGGTAAAGTACCTGGGCAACAACTACCTCAACGCATGGATATTACTGGGAGATAACGCTTACCCCGATGGCACTGACGCGGAATACCAAAGCAAATTCTTTAACGTATACAAAGATGATTTGCTCAAAAAATATCCACTGTTCCCTGCCCCCGGCAATCATGATTATCATGATACCGATCTCTCTGAAAGACAGGCACAACTCACTCACCAGACCACTTATTACCAGAACTTCTCCATGCCTTCCGAAGGAGAATCCGGTGGCCTGCCTTCTCATACATCTTCTTTCTATTCCTTCGACCTGGGCAACATCCACTTTCTGTCGCTCGATAGCTATGGCAAAGAAGACAGTGCCTACCGCCTGTACGACACCACCGGCCCACAGGTGACCTGGATAAAGAAAGACCTCGCCGCCAATAAAAATAAAGGCTGGGTGATTGCTTTCTGGCACCATCCCCCATATACCATGGGCTCGCATAACTCTGATGAGGAAGATGAACTGGTACATATCCGGGAAAACTTTATACAGGTACTGGAACGTAATGGCGTAGACCTGGTGCTGAACGGACATAGCCACGACTACGAAAGATCCCGCATGATCAAAGGACATTATGGATTGGCCAACACTTTTGATCCGGCCAAACATAACGTCAGCAACTCTTCCGGACGATATGACGGTGGCAACAATGCAGCGCCTTACATCAAAGACAGTATCCGCAACACCGGTACCGTATACGTGGTGAGTGGTTCTGCCGGAAAGCTCGGCGGCAAACAAACCACCTTTCCACATAAGGCCATGTACTTTTCAGATGCAGACCATGGCGGCGCCAGCATGCTGGAAATCCAGGACAACCGCCTCGACCTGAAATGGATCTGCGCCGATGGTACTATCCGTGATCAGTTTACCATGATGAAAAATGTAAACCGCCAAACGGATATCCGCATTAAAAAAGGACAAACAGCTACCTTAACGGCGTCTTTTATTGGTGCCTATAAATGGAACAATCGTACTGATACCGGCAGAAGTATAACGGTGACGCCTACTGCAGCAGTAACCAAATACACAGTTACAGATGCGTTCAATAATGTAAAAGATACTTTCACCGTACATGTATCGAAATAAAATCAACTGGATCATCTGGCCACTGTTTGTGCTCACCGCTGTTTTCAGCGCCTGGGGATTTAAACAAACAGCAGATGACAACGGTGTTTTAAATACTGTCAACGTTTTCAGGGAAGGCGCCGCCGGTTTTGCGGCAGCCTCCCTGGAAATGGAACAGGCCATGCATAACCTGGATGCTGCCCAGCCGCGCAGTGTTACCCAGGCCAGAGATGCACTTAGAAAATGCCGGCTGCAATACAAACGAATAGAATTCTTTCTCGATTACTTCTTCTTCAGCTCCTCCCTCGTATATAATCGCCCTGCCAAAACAGAAATTGACGAACCTTACATGGAATACCAGGCCCCTGCCGGATTACAGCAGATGGCAGTATTGCTGTATGATAAAGATCCCGTTTCCCATAAAAAAACATTACTGGAAGAAGCTGCAGTGATCAGTGCTTCCGCCACAGATCTGCCAGCCCTCCTGTACCAGTTTCATACCACTGACAAAGCGATTATGGAAAGCATCCGTATCGAACTGGTACGGCTATACGCAAATGGTATCACCGGCTATGATGCACCGGAATTAAAAAGCGGTATCGCAGAAACGTGCCAGTCTTTGCAGACGATCCAATCAGTGCTACAGCCCTGGATCAGTACTTCTTCTCCCGAAAATATACCCGTAAAAAATTACCTTGCCCAGTGCATACAATACCTGCAGCAACACCCGGATTTTGATACATTCAACAGACTGGAATTTCTGTCCGCTTATGCACTGCCGCTGCAGGAGCAGCTGAGCAAACTGATTGTTGCATTGCAACTGGACCAGCATACGCGTAGCGCCCTGAACTACAACGCCAAAAACCTGTTCAGTAAAGATGCATTAAATCCGGCGGCCTTTCCCGATAGCAACCCCGCTACTGCTGCTATGAAAGCATTGGGGCAGCAACTGTTTTTTGAAAAAGCATTATCCGGAAATAATACCCGCAGTTGTGCCACCTGCCATCAGCCGGAAAAATATTTCAGCGATGGCCTAAAAACCAGCATCACTTTTGACGGCAAAAGCAACGTTCGTAGAAATGCCCCCAGTCTGTATTACGCTGGATTCCAGCATGCACAGTTCTGGGATGGCAGAGCCGGTAGCTTATCCAAACAGATTGCACAGGTCATTAGTAATCCCGAGGAGATGAATGGGATACATGCAGTGGTGATCAGCCGGCTCAGAGATAGTGTTCGTTACCAGCAGGCGTTTCATACCGCCTTTCCGGAGCCAACACTTACACCGTCACCTGATACCACCACTATTACAATGCAGCATCTCTCTGCTGCCATCGCGGCGTACCTTTATGCGCTCGCTCCTATGAGCAGTGCTATGGATGATTACTTCGCAGGGAATAAACAGGCAATGACACCTTCACAAATCAACGGTTTCAATTTATTCATGGGCAAGGCACAATGTGCTACCTGCCACTTCGCGCCACTGTTCAACGGACTTACGCCACCATTTTACCAGTTCACTGAATTTGAAAACTTGGGCATGACTGCCAGTGATGACCTGTTGCATCCACAGGCCGACAAAGACGCCGGCAGGTTTGAATTTTTCCCGATCGATTTTTATAAGCGCGCCTTTAAAACACCAACGGTTCGTAATAGTGCTATGACTGCTCCTTATATGCACAATGGTGCATTTAAAGACCTGGAAAAAGTGATGGAGTTTTATAATGCCGGTGGCGGCAATAGCCTCGGGATGGAAGATCCTTACCAGACTTTATCTCCAGCCAAACTGGGATTAACTCCGACGGAAATACAGGATGTTATTGCTTTCCTGCATGCCCTGACCGACCGCCCGGTTACCGTACATAATTAATGGCTGACGCCTTAATTATCCCCCAAAATCAATACTTTGATTTTTACAAGTCGTTCTTCTATTTTCACAATTTTTGGTGAATCATACCTACTTACCTTTGATCCATCAAAATTGAAAAACATGGAAACGACTCAAATATCTCCCGTACATACTTTTCGTTTAGGTGACGAATTCAATATTAACCGCGTAGGTTATGGTGCTATGCAGTTGGCTGGTCCCCGTGCTTTTGGTGAAGCAGCAGACCGCGCCAATTCCATCAGGGTATTGCAGCGGGTGGTGGCTTCAGGGGTTAACTTTATTGATACCGCCGCAGCCTATGGCCCGGAAACAAATGAACGCCTCATCGCAGATGCACTGCATCCTTATAAAAAAGACCTCCTGATCGCTACCAAAGGTGGCTTTCATCGCCCCAGTGCGGAACAGTGGATATCGGATGGATCACCCGCCTGGATCACTAAAAACATAGACGACAGCCTGAAAAACCTGAAGGTGGATCATATTGATCTTTGGCAACTGCATCGTATAGATCCGAAAGTGCCGGTAGAAGAAACACTGGCAGCGGTAGCCGCCGCTGTGAAAGCAGGTAAAGTCAAACATGTGGGACTGTCTGAAGTAAGTGTAGCACAGATTCAGCAAGCAGAAAAGGTATTGCCCATTGTATCTGTACAAAATCTCTATAACCTGGGCAACCGCCAATGGGAAGACGTACTGGATTATACCACACAAAAAGGTATTGCCTTTATTCCCTGGTACCCGCTGGCTGCGGCTCCGCAATCACTGGAAGCAAAGATCAGCAGCATAGCGGGCCGTTATAACGCCACCACCGCGCAGATTGCGCTGGCCTGGCTGCTGAAACGTGCCGCTAACATCCTGCTCATTCCAGGCACCAAGAGCATCGCTCACCTGGAAGAAAACATCAAAGCCGGAACAATTGAACTATCAGCAGAAGATTTCGCACTGCTGTCCGCATAAAAATAGCTTTTAGCCATTAGCTTTTAGCTTTTAGGAAATGCAGCGGAGATGAACATATTATAGTCTTCGCTGCATTTCCTAAAATCTAAAAGCTAATGGCTAAAAGCTCTCTTCAAATACGCCCGTAACGATTCTGGTTTCCTGCCCAATATTTTCGCCAGAGTACCATCCGAAGCATCAAATTCCCCCTGATCTATGGCTTGTCCAAAGGCCGCAAATATTTGACCATGTTCCGCAGGAACACCTGCTACTGCTAATTGTGCAGTATATTCGGCTACAGATGCCGCAGTATAAGTAATGGTTTTCCCGGACAGCTCACTTAATATCGCAGCTATGTCATCAAAGGAATATGATACGTCATCACCGAGTACGTATGACTTGTTTTCATGACCGCTTCCCAACATTAATTTTGCACCTGCTATTCCCATATCCTGGCGGGTAGCAAAAGCTACTTTTCCTTTGCCTGCCGGCAGATAGATTCCTGTCTCCAATACCTTTCCTCCCAGAAACATTGGCAGCATATCTGTATAAACACTATGTTTCAGAATGGTATAAGGTATGCCAGATGCTTTTAATAGTTGTTCTGTATGCAAATGTGCTGCTGCTACAAAAGCAATGGCGGAGCTACCATCTTCCGTTTTACGGTCAAAACTGGAATAAAATATATGTCCCACTTTAGCAGCGATAGCGGCTTTCACCACATTCTCATGCTGGGGAATACGCCCGGTCACATCATTACCGGATACGAAGTACAATTTGTCTGTTCCTTTAAAAGCAGCCAGCAGGGAGTTGTAGTCGTTATAATCCCCTTGCAGTACCGTTACCCCTGCTTCAGCTAAACCGGCTGCTTTGGAGGGATCCCTTGCTAATACAGCAATGTTTTCTGCAGCGGTATTTTTCAGTAATTCATCTACTACCGCCTTTCCAAGAGGGCCTGTTGCCCCTGTTACCAATATTTTACTCATATGATGATTCTGTTTTAATGCCTCAAAAGTACTTACCTTTGGTAACTGAAAATACCGCCTAACCTATAGGTTAGTACTAACCTGCAGGTTAGTTAAAATGAATCATCATGAGTACTTCAATAGCGAAAACAATACCCACCAGGGAAACCTGTACTGCCTCTTTAGCCGCCATGGGAGATGCACTCTATGCCATTGGTGGCAAATGGAAATTGAAAATTATTATTGCCTTACTGAATGGCAAACTCCGGTTCAATGAGCTACAGCGGCAGGTCACTGGCATTTCCGCCAAAGTATTGTCCAATGAGTTGAAAGAAATGGAGATGAATGGTTTTATTCAGAAGGTGCCTGTGGAGGATGCCAAACATGTGGCAGAATATGAACTGTGTGAATATAGCCACACACTGGGAGATGTGCTGAATGCCTTAACGGCCTGGGGTAAAATGCATAGGGCAAAAATTACAGGACGCACTGTGGAAACAGCCGCCCTGTAAAAAATAATTACTTCGTTAAACTTGCCTTTACAGGTAATTGCAGTTGATATCCCTTGCTGGCACCTTTATATACATATCTTTCTTCTGCTATGAAACCTGCTTTCTTCTTCCCTTTTACCAGGGCTTTCACTTCATCTGGTAACTGTTCTGTATCCGCAGCGTTGACAGTTCCTTTTAAAGTAATGAGGATATCTCTGAAATACTTTTTTTCACTTACGGGTGCGCTATAGGTACTTGTCCAGGAAGACAACTCTTCACCTTCCCCTCCACCTTCGGTTCTTTCAATACGATATGCTGCCATTACCTGCTGGTAGCCACCGTTCACACCTGCAATCAGGTAATAGTCTCCGTCATAGGGCCCACCGGCGCCGCCGTTGCTATGCTTTAATATAAAAGCATATTGGTCGGATCCTATCAGCAATGGTTTAGGAGTAGGGCAGGAAGAAAAAGCACCATATGCTTTGATGCCCGGCTGAAACATGCGCAGATTCCAACCCTGATCTGTTTGTACAAATTTTGCCAGGCCCAGTAAACCACCGGTAAAACGGGAAACAGTAGCGCCATCTTCGTCAAATTCAGAATGACTAAAGCTGATCACTTTATAGGCCAGCCCTGAAGAATCTTTGAAATCCATCACATCCAGTAAACGGGTAGCCACACCAACGCTATAGGGAAAGCTGCCCAGGCCATCTTCATTTACATCTTCATATTTTTTAGGCTTACAGGTTTTACATTCCCAGTTGATCATCTCATTCACATATT
Source organism: Chitinophaga sp. 10T418 (assembly GCF_056394125.1). Taxonomy (NCBI): domain Bacteria; kingdom Pseudomonadati; phylum Bacteroidota; class Chitinophagia; order Chitinophagales; family Chitinophagaceae; genus Chitinophaga; species Chitinophaga sp. 10T418. Next base: position 1,083,433 of record NZ_JBFTHG010000001.1, on the reverse strand, counting down.
TACCATCCACTAACCGGTAATGCTTACCGGGAAACAATTGCAGCAGTGCACTTTGTGCATTGAAAGCTCCTGGCAGTAACAACGTACGGGTGGGCAACAGGAGGGTATCGCTGATATTTTTCTTTTTCAGGCCATCAGCCGGGACTTGTCCAAAGCAGGTCGCCATCAGGCCAGCCTGCATACATAACATAACAAACAAACGTTTTATCATATAGCGTATTTCTTTTCCGGGGTTTTACCGGCGGGAGCAAAGATAACCCTCGTTTGTTAAAAATTCATATCTGCGGAAAAGCTGTAAATTAGCTCCCTAACATATTGCCATCCATGAATCGTTTCGACAGACTAACCGCTATCCTCATTCAGCTGCAATCAAAAAAACTGGTACAAGCCCAGGAAGTAGCCGACCGTTTTGATGTAAGTCTGCGTACAGTATACCGCGACATCCGCTCCCTGGAACAAGCCGGTGTACCCATTCTCGGCGAAAAAGGACTGGGCTATTCCATTATGGAAGGATACCGTATTCCACCCGTTATGTTTACGGAAGAAGAAGTAGTGGCTTTCCTCATGGCAGAAAAAATACTGGAACAACATTCCGACCTGCATAACAGTCGTTTGTTCAAAGCCGCCATGTATAAAATAAAAGCAGTACTCCGCAACGCCTCCAAAAAGGTGATGGAAGAAATGGAAGAAAGTATTGACGTAAAAGAAAAAGTTTCTGAACATAACCACCTGATCAATGATAGTCTCCCCCGCATCATCAAGGCCGTGGGCGACAAATCAGTATTACGTATTCAATATGCTACAGAGCAGGGGGTCAACGAAAGAGACATCGAACCTATCGGCATTTACCATGAAAACGGTAGCTGGAATGCCATTGCATTTTGTACCACATCTAAAAAATATCATGCTTTCCGGACAGAACGGATGTTGTCAGTGAGCGATACCGGCAAAACCGCCCCGCGGAAACACATCACCCTAAGAGAATACCTGGCCAAACGCCCCCAGTCCACGGCAGGTTCATTCCCTGTGGTCATAGAAGTAGAAAATACGATGGCCCGCTACCTGGTAGAGCAGAAGTTCAACTATGGGTTTGCCGGCGAAAATCAGGGCCGCAAACGCACCAGAATGACCTTTCAGGCGCCCTGCATACAGGCGTTTTCCCGCTGGTACATCACTTTTGCGGACCAGGCTTCCATTATTGAGCCCGCCTCATTAAAAACCCTGGTAAAAGACCGTTTACAGGAAATGCTGCAAAAAGTTTCCTGATCCCGTTTCTCAACTGACATACTGTTGTCATAGCAGCCAGGTAATTTTGGGTTATGAACAGTCAGCAAATCGCACAACTACGGTTGCAGCAACAGCAAATAGTGGCTACCCACTTTACCCAACCCGCTGCATTGGTAAAATGGATGGGGTGTATGCAGGCACAGGATTATGCCGGGGCCAAATGGGCCATCGGCAACCGCGTGACAGGCAGCAGTGATGCCAGTATTGAAAAGGATTTTAACGAAGGTAAAATCCTCCGTACCCATATCCTGCGCCCTACCTGGCATTTTGTTTCACCGGAAGACATTGGCTGGATGCTGCAGCTGACAGCCCCCAAAGTAAAAGCTTTCAATAGAAACCTACATGCAAAGCTGGGGATCTCTGACAAAGACCTCAAACGCAGCAAAACCGTCATCACCAATGCCCTCGGTAACAAAACATTCCTCACCCGGAGTGCCCTCATCCCCTTGCTGGCAAAAGCAAAAATCAATACAGACGATATCCGCCTCGGCTTCCACCTCATGGATGCAGAACTTGAAGGCCTCATTTGCAGCGGCCCCCGGCAGGGTAAACAATTTACCTATGCCCTGCTATCCGACAGGGCGCCTGTCCAGCCCCCGATTGACCGTGACACGGCCATTGCACGGCTTACCCGGCTGTATTTCAGCAGCAGAGGCCCCGCTACAGTCAATGACTTCCAATGGTGGAGCGGATTAAATATGACGGATATCAAAAAAGGACTGCTGTTGAATAAGTCCCTGCTCACACATGTGGTCACTAACGGGCAAGCCTATTGGTTTTCTGCGGACACCACGCCCGCTGCCTCCCGCACCACTTCCGCCCTGCTCCTGCCCTCCTATGATGAATATGCAGTGGCCTATAAAGACCGGAGCGATATACTCAATCCCGCCCTGATCCTGCAAACGGGGCATGGCATCTTTAAACCGGTGGTGGTAGTCAACGGGCAGATAAGCGGGATCTGGAGCCGTAAAGAAACGCGGGATAAACTGGTGGTAGATACACAGCTATTGCGCAGCAATAAATCCGCCGATAAAGCTATCGCCGCGGCGGGAACGGCCTACGCCGCTTTCATGGGAAAAACATTGGCATAAGAAGTCCGTAGATTTGAAAAATACTACTTTTGGAGGAATGTAATGCTAATGTGAAGTCCTATGGATAATGTAAGCTTAAAACAAATCGCCCAAAAGTTTGCCGGCAGTAAACGTTTAAATGACTTTATTGAATATGGTGGTGTGGCCGCTGCTATTGAAACCATTGGTGGAAATATTTACACCGGCGTGAGCATCGACACTGCCTGTTCCATGGGGTTTTGTGCGGAACACAGTGCTGTAGCTGAAATGCTGAAGCATGGAGAAAGTCAGATAAAATCTTTAGTAGCCGTAGATGGAGAAGGTAATGCAGTTTCCCCTTGTGGAAGATGCAGAGAATTGATCAGTCAACTGTCGAAAGAAAATCTCAAGGCTACTATTGAAGTTAAAAACGGTATCATAGTTACTTTGGCAGAGATCTTACCTTACGATTGGAAAGAGGATTCGGGCAGAGCGTGGTGAATTTTGCTTTCTGCTTTCTCCTCAACAAAAACTAACTCCCAAAAAAGCCAGATATTTGTCAGATGATAGATGATATTCAACTTCAGCTAAGGAGGGTCAACGTAACCCGTTACGTAACGCCGTTGCGTGAAGGGGGCTCGCTGCCGGCAATTGCCGAAGCAGATGACGGGTTCCTCTATGCACTCAAGTTCCGTGGAGCCGGACAAGGTGTAAAGGCACTCATTGCAGAATTAATCGGCGATGAAATAGCCAGGGTATTGGGACTGAAAGTACCGGAACTGGTATTTGCCAACCTGGACGAAGCTTTTGGCCGCACCGAGCCGGACGAAGAAATACAGGATCTCCTGAAAAGAAGTGTAGGCCTCAATCTCGCCCTGCACTACCTCTCCGGTGCTACTACCTACGATCCTACTGTAAATACTATTGCGCCGGCGCTGGCGTCTCAGATTGTGTGGCTGGACTGTTTGCTCACCAACGTAGACCGCACCCCCCGCAACACCAATATGCTGATGTGGCGTAATGAGCTGTGGCTGATAGATGCCGGCGCCGCTCTTTACTTCCATCACTCCTGGCATAACTGGCAGGAACAGGCCCTGCGCCCGTTTGTACAGGTAAAAGATCATGTACTGTTGCCGCAGGCCAGCGAACTGGAAAGCACAGATGCCGCGTTTCGCTTACTGCTAACACCGGAGCGTATACGTGCCATTGTAAATATCATCCCCGATGAATGGCTGGTAGCAGATCATTCCGATGAAACGCCGGAAGAACGTCGCCAGGTATATTTTGAATTTTTAACAACGCGGATCAGCCACTCTGAAATTTTTGTAAAAGAAGCACAACATGCAAGACAAGCACTTATATGAATATGCCGTAATACGCGTGGTACCAAGTGTGGAACGGGAAGAATTTTTGAATGTTGGCGTGATCCTTTATTGTAAGCAGCAAAAATTTTTACAGGCCGTGTATACGCTGGACGAAGAACGACTACGTGCATTTTCGCCTACAACAGATATCAATACTATCAGGCCCTACCTCGAAGCTTTTGTAGAAATCAGCAAAGGTAGTAAAGCTGGAGGCCCTATCGCCAAACTGGATATGGCAGGGCGTTTCCGTTGGCTTACTGCCACGCGGAGCAGCATTATACAAACATCGAAAGTACATCCCGGTTTTTGTATCAGCGATGCAGAAGCAACGCTCATGCGACTGAAAGAGCAACTGGTAGATTAACAAAAATATAGTTGACATTAAAATGGCGCCGGACAAAATTTGTCCAGCGCCATTTTAAATTACATCGCGTCCATCTTTTTATTTATTGGTAAACGTATACGTTTTCCCTGCCTGTGTAGCCAGGTCATATTGTATCGTTTCTTTCAATGCCGTTATCTCCACTTTGGCGTTCGGATTAATTGCTGCCTTTTCCGTTTCCTCCGGTTGGAAGAATACATTCGGCTGTTGACCACTCACTGCTTTCAGTTGTCCGTTTTCCTTTAACGCATTCGGTACACGCAGGCGCAGGTTACCGCCCAGCGTAGACTGTATGGTAATTTTACTAAGCTGTCCATTTTCCCATATCATTTCTTTTATTTCAAAACCACCACGCGCACGCAATCCGCTCACACGCCCCTTCTTCCAGTCGTCCGGTAGCGCAGGCAGTAAGTGTACTGTGCCATCCTGACTTTGCAGCAGCATTTCGCAGATACCTGCCGTACAACCGAAATTACCATCTATCTGGAAAGGAGGATGCGCATCAAACAGGTTGGGATAAGTACCCCCTCCACTGTTTTCGCCTTTGTTTACACCTGCAGGTGTGAGCTGATCTTTAATCAGTTTCCAGGCATGGTTACCATCCAGCAAACGTGCCCAGAGATTCACTTTCCAGCCCATAGACCAACCGGTAGACACATCTCCCCGCTGGATAAGTGAAGTACGTGCTGCTGCAAATAATTCGGGCGTGCGATAAGGAGAAATCTGGTTGGCTGGATACAGTCCAAACAAATGCGACACGTGACGGTGTTTATCATTTGGATTGTCCAGGTCCTGCAGCCATTCCTGCAATTGACCATATTGACCTATCTGCATAGGTGGTAATCTTTTGCGGGCAGCTTTCATTTTTTCTACCAGTACTTTGTCAGTATTTAATAATTCAGCCGCATGAATAGCGTTGGAAAAAAGATCGAATACCAGTTGATTATCCATGGTAGCACCAGCAGCAATAGATACGCCGGGATATACTTTGGGATTGTTTTCCGGTGACATGGAAGGAGATACGACCAACCATTTATGCATGGGCTCTTCTACGAGGAAGTCGAGATAAAATTCTGCAGCACCTTTTAAAGCAGGATATACTGTGTGCAGGTATTTTTTGTCACCGTTGAAGGTATATTTTTCCCAGAGATGGCGACTTAACCATGCGCCTCCCATTGGCCACATCGCAGAATAGATCCCATCTACCGGGCCGGTTATACGCCATAGGTCCGTATTATGATGGGTTACCCATCCACCGGCGCCATACATCACTTTAGCCGTTTCGCGACCAGTTACAGATAATTCTTTCACCATCTGTACCAGCGGCTCATGCATTTCAGTAAGATTGGTTTCTTCTGCCGGCCAGTAATTCATTTCTGTATTGATGTTGATCGTATACTTGCTACCCCAGGGTGGACTCATGAGCGGATTCCAGATACCCTGCAGGTTGGCTGGTTGTCCGCCTGGCTGTGAGGCGGCAATGAGCAGGTATCTGCCAAACTGAAAATACAGTGCCACCAGTTGCGGATCGTTGCCATGTGCAAAATCACGCACGCGGATGTCGGTAGGATTCTTTACAGAGTCGGTACTGCCTAAATCCAGTTGTACGCGGTTGAAAAAATGCTGATAGGCAGCAATATGATCTTTCAGCATAGCGGCATAGTTCTTAGGCCATACCTTATTCATATAATCCGTGGTACGTTTGGCTTCATCGGCACTAATGTCCGCATAGTTCACGAAGTTGGTGGCGATAGAAACATATACGGTGACTGCATTAGCGCCGGTGATGCTGATAACATCGCCACTGCCGGCACTTGTGCCGCCTTCCGTTTTGAAACGTATCTGCGACTGGAACTTCACTTTGCCAGGCACACCATCTCTGTCGCCGCTGATACCAGACAATACCAGCTCATTATTGCCTTTTACTGTTACTGTTGATTTCTGCGGACTCTTCACCGATGCAGCGAAAGTGATGCTGCCGGGTTTATCGGCAGTGAGCCGGATAATGATCGCCTGATCAGGTATAGAAGCAAATACCTGCCGGGTGTATTTCACCCCGTTTACGCTGTAAAAAGTACTGGCTACTGCGGTTTCCAGGTTCAGCTCCCGGGAGTAACCGGTGTACTGATCATGACCGGGGAACTGCAGTTGCAGATCTCCTACAGGCTGATAACACATGCCGTTGATTTTCTCTGCCTGGATATTTTTTGCCGCCAGCTGACTGGCTTCTTTCATTTTACCATCAAAGATCAGCTGCCTGATTTCCGGTAAAGCCGCCAGTGCATGTGGATTATCATTGCGATTGGGGCTGCCACTCCATAGCGTATTTTCGTTTAGCCGCACCAGTTCCTCGCCGGGGTTGCCATATACCATGGCAGCCAATCGGCCATTACCTATTGGCAGTGCAGCCTCCCACACTTTACCTGATGGATGGTCGTACCATAGCTTCTGTTCCCGTTGCTGCGAAAACACCGGCACCGATGCCAGGAAGGTTACCACGTAAACGGCTATACTTTTTATTGCTTTTCTTTGCATGAATATTTTCATTAGGGGAATTAAATTACTCCGGTTGATTTTCTGCCAAAATACCAAATTAATTAGGTGTTTTTGATGATTTCCGGATTTTTGTTTTTTGATTTGAAAAGATGGAAAGATTAGCGAAGACTAACAATATGATGTTAATCTTCGCTAATCTTTTAACTCCAATAAAAACAATCATGAAATCATCAAAATCAGTATAATCCTATGCAAGACCCAAAACCGCGTCATTTACCCTCTGCCTCCAGCTCTTCAAAACCGTTTAAAATATTTTGGGCGTTTTACTCTGCCCGCATACTTTTCACAGGATCTGCCAGTGCAGCTTTTAATGCCTGGTAGCTGATAGTCCCAATGGCAATGATCAGCGCAATGATCCCGGCTACCGCAAATACCCACCAGCCAATGCTGATGCGATAAGCAAATACCTGCAACCATTTGTGCATAAAATACCAGGCTACCGGCGTAGCTATGATAAAGGAGATGAGGACCAGTTTCAGAAAATCGCGGGATAACAGGTTTACAATATCCGCCACGGAAGCCCCCATAACTTTGCGGATACCTATTTCGCGGGTACGCTGTATAGCGCTATAGGAAGCCAGTCCCAATAATCCCAGGCAGGAAATGATGATGGCCAGCAGTGCAAAGTTGAAAAAGAGCTTACCAAATCGTTCTTCCGTACGGTATTGCCGGTCGAAAAATTCATCCAGGAAAAAATAGCTGAACGGGCGGTCAGGCATCATCGTTCTCCATTTGCGTTCAATCGCTGCAAGGGTACCAGACAAATCACCCGGCGCTACGTTCACCGAAATCATATCACAGTCCTGCGGTTCAATACGCATGGTGAGTGGCTTGATATTTTCCTGCAGGGAACGGAAGTGGAAATCTTTTACCACCCCGATAATCACGCCTTGCCGGCCCCACTGCCGGAATCCTCTGCCCACCGCTTCTTCCGGTTTGGCATAGCCAAACAATTTGGCCGCCGCTTCATTGATCATCATGGCACTCGTGGTGTCTGTTCCAAAATCCCTTGAAAAACCACGACCTGCTACCACTTTAATATCATATTGTTTCAGGTAATCGTAATCTACATCGTACAGGTCCAGGTTAGCCACCTGCATATCGCCCTGTTTATTGACGATCTCTGAATAAGCACCATTCGTTTCTCCCCCGGGCACACCTGAGGCCATACTCACGGAATTTACTTTAGGTAATGCGGCAATGGCCTCTTTCAGCGCATTTTTAGCCGGGTCGCCATGCGTATCGATGACGAGCATCTGATTTTTACTAAAGCCCAGATCCTTGTTGTGCATATAATGCATTTGCAACGATACGATGATGGTACCGATGATCAGCGCGATAGAAATAGCAAACTGTGTTACCACCAGCCCTTTGCGGAGAAAAACACCTCTGGTGCCGGTAGCAAAACGTCCTTTTAACACGGAGGCCGGCTTAAAAGAAGAAAGCACCAGCGCAGGATAAATGCCCGCCAGCAAGCCAATCACAACAGCGGATACAAACAATATCAATACATACCAGCCATTGGCAAACAGACCAGTAGCAATGGTTTTACCTGCCAACAGGTTAAACGTTGGCAGCAATAACATAAATAATAATACCGTAAACACAAAAGCAATTAAACACAACATCACGCATTCACCGATAAACTGCCGGAGCAGCTCATATTTGGTAGCACCCACCACTTTACGGATGCCTATTTCTTTTGCCCGCTCTACCGACCGGGCCGTAGTCAGATTGATAAAATTAATACAGGCGATGAAGAGAATAAATATAGCTACGACAGAAAAAATATACACATTGGTAATGCTTCCCTTTTCATAAGCAGAATAAGCGCCGGAATACAAATAAATTTTTTCCAGCGGCTGCAGCTTCACGGTATAAAACATCTTTGCCTTCCTTCTCTCATTACCATTATGCTGTTCTATAAAATCCGGAAACTTTGCTTCCAATGATACTGGATTGACATTCGGTTTCAGGAGCAGGAACGTCACTGCACCAAAATTCCCCCAGGATTTATCTAAGTTCGGATTCAATTTCAACAACGAACTCATTGATACCAGCATATCTGCTTTGATCTGCGAATTCTCCGGCATATCTGCAATCACACCGGTAACGGTGCTGGGTATCATGTCTCCTGTCAGCAATACCGTTTGACCTATCGGATCCGCCTCCCCAAAATATTTCTTCACCGCAGAACTGCTTAACACCACACTATTCACGTTTTGCAGGGCAGTGGCGGGATCTCCTTTCAGTAACTTAAAATCAAATACCCGGAATATGGAAGAATCAGCAAACAAAGAACGTTCTTCCTGGAAGCTGACATTCCCTTTCTTCACCAGCAGATTTGCCTTGTTGAACCTTGCAAACGCTTCTACTTCCGGAAAATCATGCTGCATATTGGGTCCAAAAGGCCAGGGCGTAATACCTCCGTGGATTAATTCACTGGGTGTTTGCACATCACAGGTCACCCGATAAATACGATCCCCTTTGGAATGAAATTTATCATAGCTCCATTCAAAATGCACATACAGGAAAATGAAGAAACAGGCGGTAAGCCCTACTGTAAGACCTAATACGTTGATAGCAGAAAATACTTTGTTTCTCCAGAGATTGCGCCAGGCAATTTTGAGATAGTTTTTGAACATCAGTGATAGTTGATAAGATGATCCCGTTCACAAGTACCGGTGGATATGGGCGAAGAAAATGCCAGGGTGGAGGTGGCTTAAAATCAGGAGCTATCGAATGGTGGTTATTTTTAATTTGTTCGATTAGGGACGCTGGAGTGTTCGGAAATGGACAACGGGGGAGAAACAAAAAAGGAGGTATCATCATATGCGATACCTCCCCAAAAAAGTCGATGAGCTCCTACCCTTTCTTCTTCAAATCTATCGTCACCATACTCCCCCATTTCACCGGCGCAGCATTCCAGTACACCTCTCTCAGCGTCAGCTTCATCGTGGCAGGATCCAGGGCGGCAAACAGGAAAGTCAGTTTGGTTTCATCACCTGCTGACACCACTCCTTTCATCGGAGAGTCGGCACTGGCAGCGCTTAACGACACATCGTTATCCGGACCTGTCCAGGTATAGAATTTACTTTCATGTACATGTCCGTGCAGGTATGCACGGATATTGGTATGTTGCTTCAGGAAAGCAGCAAATGCACGCTGCTCAATCGCTCCGGCTGTGGCAGGTGAGGCACCATCTTTGAAATGTTCATCCAGTACGTTATCAAATTTATCGGTAGTGTTGATGCTGTGGTTACCGTTTGGATTGGTAAAATGATTGGATACAACGGCGGGTTGATCGTGTGCCACAATAATCACCGGTGTTTCGGTTTTTACGTTTTGAAGATCGGTATTCAGCCAAATTCTCACGGCAGAATCGGGCCACATCTGGATAAAGCAAAAATGCACACCGGCAATATCGCGGGAGTAGTTGATACGATCACCGTTATAATTATAAGTGAGTGCTGTTCTGAGCAGAGATGGCTTAAACATCAGGTTATAGATCTCTGCCATAGAGCTGGCATCTGTTAAGGGTTGCATTTTAGCGTAGTAGCCGATGGTGTTGGATACATCGTGATTACCAGGCACCATGAGGAAACCGGCAGGCTGATTATTTCTATTTTTCAGCGTGAGATTTTGCAGGTAGTCCGTTTTAAACTGTCCCCAGGAGATGGCTGCTGTTTGTACGCTGGCGCTTACTTCCATGCGGTTGGCAATATCTCCTGCTTCCATCACATAATCTACGCTGGCGATTTTTTTACCGGCATTTACCCCACCATCATCCGGTAAGGTCAGATCTGGTAAGGTATTCATTTTTGCAACCATGGCAGCATTTACCGTATGTGCGTCAACGTTAGCACCTCCCTGGAAGGCAGCACGGGTAATGCCATAATGCGCATCAGAGGTAAATACAAACTGTACAATGGCGGCTGGCTCTTCTTTCGTTGGTTCATCATCCTTTTTGCATCCGGACATTACTGCTACACTCAGCAAAGGAAGGAGGTATATTGCTTTTCTTTTCATAAAGCTGTTCATTTTTATTTTCTTTTATAAAATGAGATGGCTACTTTTTCGCCGGCATACTTCTTTGTTTCTGAGTCCGTGAAATATCCGCTGCCATCCAGGGCGAAGCAGATACCTTCTCCCTGCCGTTCGTTGCGGGCATAGGGAGCATCCTGTGGTTTACGTAACAGCGCGGCGGCGATGGTTTCGCCTGCCTGTCTTTTCCAGTACCAGATCTGCCCTGTATTACGCAATACTATTTCGCTGCCATCGGCGGAAATATCGCCGGAAGTGAGCAGATCAAAAGGCAGCTTATCCAGGGTTATCAATGTTGTTTTGGTGGTGGCAGACTGTGGATAACGGGCCACATACAGTGTACTCCTGCTGTTTTGTTTGGTGGCAATGTAAAGATCCTTCGTAAGTGGATCCAGCAATAGCGATTCTGCGTTCACCGGCCCCCCGGGGTATTGCAATTCTATTTTATCAATGGCGGTAATATTGATGACCGTAGCGGCATTGGCAGCCGACAAGTCGGGTTCCTGGAAACGGTAAATAAATACGCTGGGATAAGCGGAATTATTATCACCTATCTCTGCTACATAGATGTAGCTCTTGTCTTTCTCCGGCCCCGGCCCGGTGGCAATGTCTTCCCAGTCACGGTTAGAGCCCCCCTGCAATACCAGCTTGCCGGCATTTCTGCCATCGGCAGCGGTCACATATACTTCGTTGGAGTTGCCACTATCTTCATGCACATATAACAGTCCCGGATATACGTGACTGGGCGCTACGCCGGATAGTTCCTGGTAGTCTTGCCTTGCCGTAGCATTCACCTGCGGTGTTTCATTGAACAACATGCAGCGGTCCAGCAGGGAAAGGTCATAGGTGGCTGTTTTCACGGTATCCACCACTACCACAGTAGTATCCTTGCCAGGAGTGGTGACATCTCCCTTACCATCTTTTCCACAGGCGGCGGCAACTGTTATACATACGGATAAAAAAATAAAGCTGTAAGCACGATTCATTGTTGAAAAATTAAAATGAAAAAGGACGTGCAAAGACGTCCTTTTTCATATGCCAGGTATAGCGATTAATAAGTATGCTGATTGCCGGAGTTATCAGTAGGGAATGCACCAAGATCTTTATTAGGAGCGGTGATAGTAGCGCCGTAAATACCGCCGGTCTTTACAACTTTCATTGGGAAACCATATTGGTTCAGCAATGCAGCAGTAACTTTAGATGGAATAGCATTTTTGCCGGTACCTGCGGCATATACGCCTGCACCAATAGCCGGAGATCCTGTTTTCAGGTGAAAATCTGCGCCCGCAGGAATCTGGTATATGCGATAGTTTCTGTCTTTACTCATCGCAGCCATGTCGTAGTTCGCGAACATCGGATCATACTTCAACGAGTCTGCCTCAGGATTGGTACCGTTGTTAGTACCATCTGCAGCGATAGTGCCATTGATGTAACCGTTGATGTCATAAGACTGTTTCAGTGTAAACTGGTTAGGCTCAATAAACACCATGTATTGTTCTGCGCCGCCCATGGCCTTACCTCTGCCAATAGCAGTGAGGTTGTTGTTGTACAGGGTATTCAGGGTATCGCTTGGCTTACCTTTTTCTGAGTGGAAAGATATTCTCAGACCGGCTTTACAGTTTACGATGATGTTGTTGAAGATATAACCACCTGCGTTGGTTTCTGTATTGATAGAACCATTGCGGGTAGCTTTGGTCTGTCTGAAACCACAGTTTACGACGGTGTTGTTGTAGATATTCACCATGCAGCTTTTGCCGGTGGAGCCAGAGGTTTTTAGACCGTTGGTGGCGATACCGTAGGTCAGGTTATAAGCCATATCACCGATCACACCATCTTTGATGTTGGCAGACTCTCCACCAGTAGCACCCATTTTAGAAAAGGTGTTACGCATGATGCTCATGTATACGTTATTCGGACGGATACCATCATCTTTACTACCATAAAACCAGGAATCTTCTACGATGAGGGTACCCAGGGTAGTGGTTTTGCTGTTCATGTAAATAGTAAAGCGTGCATCACCGGGAGTTGCTCCATAATCAGGCGCATTAGCACCCCAGGCGCCGCCGGTATATTCGATATGTGACCAGCGGAGTAACAGCAGTTTGGCGTTACCACCACACTGGAAACCACCCCAGTAGCCTTTGAAAGCAGGATCATTACCGGCATCGTCTTTGAAGCTGGCATCAGACTTTTTAACGGTCTCCGTTTCTGCTACTGTAAACCAGTTCTGTGCATCTTTGGTTCCATCACTTACCAGCGTACCATTAACCAGGAAGGCAGGAGAAGTCGCCGGGCTTTTACCATCGCCATGGATCAACACTTTCACACCTGGCTGCAGGTAAAGGGTATCTCCTTCGTTGATCGTAACATCAGACATAATATGATAAGTCTTACCTGCCAGCATGGTTCCTTTTAACGGAATCGCATTGTTATTGGCATCCTTCTTTGGGAGAATGGTATCACTGATGGTTTGTCCAACAATCACCAGTGGTTTGGAGATGTCTACATGTTCATCACCTTTTTTGCAGGAGATTACAGACATGGCCACCATAGCAACCAGGCCGCTTTTTAAGCCGATCTTTTTCATAAGTTTCTGCTTGGAAATTTTGAAATATGTTATTGAAAAATGTTAAAGCACAAATCGCACACCCAGTTGATAATCCTGACCATAAGTATCTTTCTGTATCAGTGTTTCATTATTGCCCGACTTAGGCATAGGAACAGTGTTGGATGGTATTCCTTTGATATATAGCTCGTAAGGTGTGTTCAGTAAATTTTGTATTTTGGTAAATACAGAGAAATGCTTTCCAATCTTTTTCTCTGCAGAAAAATCAAACGTGTTCATATCTTTCTGCCAGTAGTCATATCCATAATAACGGGATACAACAGCAATGCGCTTACCGGTCAACTGCCAATTCAGTTGTATATCCAATCCAATTTTCTGGTTCTTATACAATAATGCAGCATTGGCCACATTTTCCGACTGCCCCTGTAATGGACGCTTCTGCAGCGGATATGACCTTACCCGGTTAAATGTGCGCAGCTTAGGCGCTTCTATGGTAGAATTAGTATAGGTATAGTTGGCGCGGATACCAAAGTTGCGGATGTATTTTTCGTACACCACCTCGAAGCCGAAGTTCGTAGCGTCGCCATAGTTATTAGGCTGATATACTGCCTGGCTCTGCACATCGGTAGATACAAATCCGTATTCAATAGGATTGGTCAGCTTCTTATAAAAAGCCCCGATCAATATCTGTTCATCCGGGCGGGGGAAATATTCATAGCGGAAATCAAAATTATCGGCAGTGGTATGTTTCAGATTCGGATTACCTTTTTCCACATACTCATCCCCATTGAAAGGATATGGAATCAGTTCAAAATAAGCTGGACGACTGATAGAACTAAAATAAGATAAGCGCAGATTGGTCTGGCTGTTCAGCATATACTTTAAATGCACGCTCGGCATGATATCACTATAGGTAATCGAACCCATTTTCCCTTCTGTACTTGAAGGGGCATCTGTATCATACTGTTGATCGGTATGCTCCATGCGTGCACCTACAATGGCTTCCAGTTTTTTTACGGTAAATTTCAGCATGGCATAACCGGCGGAAATATTTTCATCTGCACGATAGTTGTTACCATCTGCGGGCGATCCCGCCGGGTTGAGCACCGTCCAGTTAAAATGATAAATATCTGTCCACAACTGAAAACTCTGTCCTGCATCAGGTACTCTGTCCAGGTTATAAATCTGGTGAAAGTTATCCCGGTGTTTGGCCCGGTACATACCACCTGCAGAAAACTTAAAAGGAATAGTAGCCACCTTGCCACTATAGCTGGCATTCAGATAGCCGGCATAATCCCGGTCATTATTCTTCCACCATTCGCGGTTATACGCTGTTATTACATTTGGATGCAGGTAAGGTTCTTTGTTAGTGCCATCTGCATAAAATCCACCATCATATTCATACTCCGCCAGATCAGGAATACTACTGCTGGCCTTGGAATATACAGCAGACCAGTCCAGTTTCAAACGACCCGGCAACAAATCATGTTCTCCCTGTAAAGTCGTGCTGTTAATAGATTGCCGCTGATACCTGGATCGGTTCTGATACCATACCTGTCCCAGGCCAGGCCCCAGACGTGGAGGTGGTTGCAAGGTATCCATTCCTATTCTTGCCTGTGCTTCATCTAATATAGCGGTGAAAGAATAAACACTGATTTTATGATGATCATTAAACCGGTAATCTATTTTCGCATTTAATCCTGTTCTTTTCACCTCGGTAGAATAGTTACGCACATAGGCATGTTTGATATATATCACTCCATATGCATCCGTGATGTCCTGGTACTCATCTACCGGGTTATAAATACTATGATAGCCCTTATAAGTATGCTGATAAGAACCTCCCAACATCACACCCAACTTGTTGTTAAAAAAACGGTTACCAATAGATAAATTGGCAAAGCCATTGGGCGTAAAATTTTTCTTCGTAAAGTTTAAATTATCACGGGTAAAATCGCCTGGTTGCGCCAGGTACGAAGGGCCATGCGCTTCGTATGGAGATTGACGATTAATCGCACTTGTAGAGAAGTAATCGAATGGCCGGTCTATCAGTGTTTGGTTGTAACCTGCAGAAACACTACCATTCACGTAAAACTTATCCGGTGCATTCTTCATCACCATGTTCACGGTACCACCAATCGCATCACCTTCCATATTAGGTGTGAGTGTTTTATTTACTTCCACTCTTTCTACCAGGTCGGCAGGAAATAAATCCAATGGCACATACCTGTTTTTATTATCCGGACTAGGGATCTTCACACCATTGATCAGCGTATAGTTATATCGTTTGTCCATTCCACGGATAATGGCGTAACGGCCATCTCCGCTACCGCTTCTTTCCAGTGATACACCGGATACCCTTTGTAGTACATTGGCAATAGTAATATCCGGTGATAACTGTATATTTTTTGCAGAGATGATGTTCATCACATTACCTGCCAACTGCTCCGATTTTTTGGCCGAAGCGGCGGATTCGCCATCGCGTTTTCCATTCACGCTCACGGTGTTCAGGTCTTTCCTGTTGTTGTGCATCAACAACAAAATATTCGTTCGGCCATCTATATTCACCACGGTGTCCAGTGTATGATATCCCATATAGGTCACCCGCAAATGATAAGTGCCGGCTGCTATTTTATCAACGTTGAAAGTGCCGTCCAGTCTTGCTGCTCCACCCCTCTTTGATTCCTGTAAGCGCACCGTGGCGCCGGGTAATTGTTCCTTTGTTTGAGCATCGATAATTTTTCCTTTGAAGACAACTTCAGCCTGCTGACTGAAAACGGTTGATATGCAGCAAAAAAACAGAAAGAAGACGAGTATCGTTCTTATCATCCGGTAGAATTTGTGCAAAGGAAATTTTAATTTTTTTCACATAACAGGGGTAGCTTCGATCTTAATAGAATGGTAATTATAACGTAATGATTCGTTAACAGCGGAGGGCTCTTCTTTGGGTGCAAATATGTGCAGATGATGGCTGGTGGCTCAATAGTCAGAACCCCCAACCCGTGGGCATAACAAGGAAAAAGTGGAAAAAAGAATCGGGGAACAGATAATCTGTAATCATTCTGAAGGAAATCTGTACTTCATTCCGGGCTAAATAAATGCAGCGGAACAAAAATGATGCTCCGCTGTATTTACTAACGACCACTACCACACGAAAGTAGCTGCACTGCCTTTCGGCAGCACAGGTGTGATCTGTTTATCCTGGTATTTTAAGTTGAAAGAAGCAGGGGCATTGTCGTCATTCAATACAATCAACACCTTTTTGCCATCAGGTCTTTTAAAGGCAACGGTGTATAGGTTGCCACTGTTATTACTGCCTATCCTCACGGATCCTGCGGGAACAAATTTAGATGCCTGGGCAATGATATAATAAGCCACATTTCGGTTTACCGTGGCGCCGCTGATAGTGAGTGCTCCTTTACATTCCGTACAGCCACCCGGCGTATGCGGGCCATAGTTCGGATCATTGGCCAGGTTCCACTCAAGGGCAGTGCGACTGTAATTGCGCATCGCACCGATGATTACATTTTTCATATGCCATCGCAGGTCACCATCAAAACCACCATTGGCGCTGGTCCATTGCTCTGTGAAATACAGGGCTTTGTCCGGTGCGGCGGCATGTACTGTAGAAAGTGCACTGATGTCGCCGGCGTATAAATGGAAGGCGCTGCCATTTACAAATTTTGCCGCTGCCGGGTCATTCAGGATAGTGAGTGGATAATCCGGATGATCACAGTTATGATCATACACGATGATTTTAGTTGTTAAGCCGGCAGCTGCAAAAGCAGGTCCCATGCTATTCCTGATGAAGTCGCGCTGCTCTTCCGCCACCATTTTAAGACTGGGCGTATTATCCGGATTCAGCGGTTCATTCTGCGGCGTGATAGCATCAATAGTGATGCCTGCTGTCTTCATCTGCTGAATATACTTCACCAGGTATTGCGCATATACATCATAATACTTAGGTTGTAAAGCACCTCCTTTAAAGGATCCATTATCTTTCATCCATACCGGTGCACTCCAGGGAGTCGCCAGTATTTTCAGTTGGGGATTAATCACCAATATTTCCTTCAGTAGCGGAATCAAACCGGTGCCGGCGGCTTCATCTGCGGCCAGGGAAAAATGCGTCAGTGAGATGTCTGTTTGTCCTGCAGACACATCATCATAAGAAAAGACATTTGCATTCAAATCGGAGGCGCCTACACTGATGCGCAGATAACTTACCCCAATGCTGCTACCACTATTCCCGAAAAGTTCCTGTAACAGTGTTGCCCTGGCGGTAGCATTCATGGCATTGATCAATTGTGCACTGCCACCAGTCAAGGTATAGCCAAACCCATCTACTTCCTGAAATGCCTGGCTGCTGTCTACTTCAATAGTCGTGTAACCGTTGACGTTACCTTTACCAAAAACAGGTTTATTTGTTTGTAACTGCAATAGTTGCTGCTGATCACCACTGCTGATCCAATAGCTCACCACCGCACCAGTAGCGGCGTGCGATGTATCTGTAGGTACTACCGGATTGGTAATCCCTTTGCTACCGGAGCAGGACAGCAACGTTACCAACACGCTGCCTGAAAATAATATAGTAATGAGAATGTTTTTCATATGTTGATTTTAAATAAAAGAGCCCGGCAAAAAACCAGGCCCTTTTCCGTTTTCATTTTTATAATTCCAGGTTACTTGTTAATGTTTGGATTGCTGTCTATTTCATCCTGTGAAATCGGGAAATATAATTTATCTGCCGTAACATTATAATTCAATGAATTGCCGTTACCATCTTTCTGCGCATTCATCACTGGTATAGCGCGGTTAGTGCGTATCAGGTCGTACCAGCGGTGACCTTCAAACGCCAGTTCCAGTTGTCTTTCTTTTTCCACCGCCAAACGCAGCGCGGCCTGTGTGGTGGCAGGAGTATCACCGAGCCTGGCACGATGCCTTACTTTATTGATGTAGTACTGTGCACCATTGATCGAGTTATCCAGTTTATTCAGCTCCGTTAATGCTTCGGCTTTCAGCAATAAAATATCTGCATAACGCAGGCGGTATGTATCGCTTTTACCGTCGGGATCATTGTATTTAAAAATCACCGGCACCGGGCTGGTCTTTGCCCAATAATCGTCTGTCCAGGATACGTTAACAAACTTCACGCTGGCAGCTTTCCTTACCACATCACCTTCCGCATCCCAGGCAACAACCACCGCATGCGAAGGAATGTTGAACTTTTTCCAGTCGCCCCACATAAATGGTGTATTCATGCCCGTTATCCAGTTCTGGTGTACCACGCCATCGAACGCTGTTTCCCAGATAGCTTCCACACTATTTTTTCCGGATACCTGGAACAGCGTGGCGAAGTCGGGTACCAGGTCATAGCCTGCCGCGGTCACCGCATCGCAATAGCTCACTACTTTATTCCAGTCAGGTACCGGCTGTTGCGCATATACTTTTGCCAGCAAGGCATTTACGGCTCCTTTGGTAGCCAGATTTTTATTTGTATTAGGCTTATCGTCTTCAATATGTGCCAGAGCAAATTCAAGGTCCTTGATGATAAACGGATATACTTCGGAGGCTGGTTTCTTGCTCACATACATGCTGGCCAGATCGGTAGGTACTGCGGTAATAATAGGTATTTCTTTCCATGACCTTATCAGATTAAAATAATGCCAGGCACGCAGAAAAGAAGCTTCTGCCACAATCTGGTCGCGGCGCTTTTCTGTGAGCCCACGGTCGTTGGCCACTGCGTTAGGAGCAAGGCTCAGGATCAGGTTACAGTTCTTGATATCTGTATACAAATACCCCCAATCCCTTTTTATGTTGCCGTTGGTGGCACTTACAGTGAATTTATCAATACCAAAGTTGGCGGCATTGTCGCCTCCCGCGTAACCGTTGTCAGCGGATACATCACCATTGGTCAGGAAATCGGAAGTATAGTATTCGTCATACAGGTTATCGTAGGCGCCTCCTAACAGGGACTCTATGGTCGCTTTCTCTGACTGGGAAATCGGTTTCTTGTCCAGGTAATCCTTTGTACAGGATGCCAGCATGGTGATGCTGAGAACTCCGGATGCTATATAAACAGTGAATTTTTTCATAATCGGACTCATTAATTTTTAAGATCAAAACTCAGCATTCAAGCCAAAGATAAAAGCACGGGCCTGTGGATAAGTACCATAGTCGATACCCATAGAAGGACCGTTAGGGCTATCCTTGCTTACTTCCGGATCAATACCTTTATACTTTGTGATGGTAAACAGGTTTTGTCCTGTTACATATACATTCAGACGGCCGATACCCATGTGCTTCAATACGTCATTGGCAAAGTTGTAACTGAGCGTAGCAGCTTTCAAACGCAGGTAGGAACCGTTTTCCACGAAGCGGGAAGATACCTGGCTGTTCGCGGTATTTCCCTTTTCCGCCTTTGGAATGTCCGTGATGTCTCCATCTTTTCTCCAGCGTCTTAACACTGCAGTACTTTGATTCTTGGAGTCGTACAATCCTTCCAGTTCCATACGGGAAGCATTAAAAATATCATTTCCCTGCACTCCCTGGAAGAAGAAGTTCAATGCAAAATTCTTGTAGCTGAAATTATTGGTCAAACCATAAGTAAAGGTTGGTTGTGCATTTCCAATCCAGGTACGGTCACCATCAGACAAATTTTTGCTGCCATCCAGATCGGCATAGATCATGTTACCGGTTTTAGGGTCTACACCCTCAGCGATATAGCCATAGAATTCACCCAAAGGACGTCCCGGTACTACACGAATCGCATTTCCTCTTTCGTATACATCACCGAAAGACAAGCCAGGTGTAGTGGCACCGAGACTGATCACTTTATTTCGGTTAAAGGCGATGTTGCCATTAGCATTCCATTTCAATCCTTTGTCTACGATCAAAGCATTCGCGCTAAATTCCAGCCCTTTGTTTTCGATTTTGCCCACATTATATCGCTGTAGTCCATAGCCGGAGGAAATGGGAGTCTGAATATTTACCAGTAAGTCGCTGGTGGTTTTAATATAGGCATCAACGGTGAAAGTAATGCGGTTATTCAGTATCGTTGCATCAATACCAACATTTGTCTGGGCTGTTTTTTCCCAGCTAAGCGTATTCTTGGGCAGGTTGGTGAAGGTAAGACCACCTGTTCCATTGGAAGTAAACAAACGGCGCCAGTCGTAATCACCAATACCGTCATTACCTGTTTTACCCCAGCCGGCACGCAGTTTCAGGTCGGTAACAAAACCCTTTTTGAAAAACTCTTCATTGGAAATACGCCATGCTGCACCTAAAGATGGGAAAGTACCATATCGGTCATCCGGCGCAAACCGGGAAGAACCGTCATATCTCAGGTTAGCGGTCAATAAATATTTATCTGCATAGCTGTAGTTTACACGACCTATATAAGAGCGCTTGGACCACTGCGCCATGGTAGTAGACTGCTTTTCACGGATGGTGGAGTTTTCCAGGGTGTGTATCGCATCATTCAGGTAACCACGGGCAATGTCATCTGTAAAGTTATAAGACGATTCCTGCATGGTATGACCTACCATAGCACTCACATTATGTTTGCCAAACACTTTGGAATAGGTGAGGGTGTTTTCCCATAACCATACAAAACGTTCGGTCGACTGGGATTTACCATAGCCCTTCTTTTCATTTTTTCCGAAATCAGTAGAATATGGATCCAGGAAATAATCATACCGGTTGCCTTCTGATTCCGCACCCAGGTTGGAACGGAGATGCAGGTCCGGAGTGATGGTGAAATCAGCATTTACGTTACCTAAGAAACGGTTGTTCACCGCTTTCTGATCAGGAGCAAAAGCATAGGCAATAGGATTCTGCCAGCTTTTCTGATTAACGTTGGCGGTGTAACTGCCATCAGGATTGAAGATACCTAGCGTTGGCGGAGAAGTTAAGGCAGATAAAATCGTACCTCCTTTCGCTACACCAAGGTTGTCCGGTACATCTACATACACGGATCTGTTGAACGACAGGTTAGCGCCTAACGTTAACCAGTCTTTTACTTTGTTGTCTACATTCGCCCTCACAGAATAACGATCGTAATCTGATGGTGCTACCACCCCTTTTTGTTTCTGGTAACCGCCGGCAATATAATAGTGTCCTTTATCGCTGCCACCGGATACACCTACCTGGATATTCTGTTCCCGGCCGGTTTTAAACGTTTCCTTCTGCCAGTCAGTATTATTATCATTAGGATCAGTATAACCCAATTCAGTAATGAGTTCTTTGTATTGGGTAGCATTCAGTACATCTACTTTCTTTGCGAAATTGGACATACCAGTATAAGCGTTCACAAATACTTTGGATTTGCTGGTTCCTTTTTTGGTAGTCACCAACACTACGCCATTCGCACCTGCCGCACCATAGATCGCCGCAGAGGACGCATCCTTCAGTACGGAAAAGCTCTCTATATCATTGGGATTCAGAAAATCAATATCAGAAACAATCACCCCGTCTACTACAAACAGTGGATTATTGCTGGTGGTGAGTGATGTATTACCACGGATGCTGATCGTGAGTCCTTTGCCTGGTTTACCGGAAGCAGAGGTTACATTCACACCTGCAGCCTGTCCCTGTAAACCTGCCGCCGCACTTACGATAGGTCTGTTCTCGAATTCATCAGCCTTTACTACCGCCACCGCACCGGTAATATCTTTTCTCTTCTGGGTACCATAACCCACTACCACCACTTCATTCAGCTTACTGTTTTCTGCCAGCAGTTTCACCGGAATAAAGGTTTGTTCTCCCACCACAATTTCCTGCTGCTGATAACCGATAAAGGAAATCACCAGCACGGCCTGTTTATCGGGTACAGACAAGCTAAATTTACCATCTACATTGGCGGTAGTACCAATGCTGCTGCCTTTTACCCGCACCGTGGCGCCAGGAATCCCGTTATTGTCTTCGCCCACAATCCGGCCTGTGACCGTAATGTTTTGCGTAGGTGTTTCAGGAGTAAGATACAGCAGGATCTGCTGGTTATCTATCACCTTAAAATCGATCCCGATGGGCTTTAATATATCATCAAAAAATTCCTTTAGCTGTCTGGATTCCAGCTTGCAGGACACTTTCCGGTTTACATCCACCATGCTGCTGCTGTAGGTGAAGTTCACACCTGTCTGGTTTTTGATCTGGTTCAGCAGCTTCCTCACAGAAGTTTGTTCTGCAGAAATACTGATCGGCTTTTCCAGCACAGACTGTGAGCTCACCGTATTGGCATACAGCGAAAGTGAAAAAACGGAAGCAAGAATAAGTTGAATAGCAGTTAATCTCATAACGTAGTAGATTACGGCAGCGAATCGCTTTTTTTTCATAACTTGTGTGGCTTTGTTTTCGTTAATGTTAGTTTGCGGACATAAGGCATCTTAACCGCTGCAAACGGTTAATTTTATTAAACTGGTAATGCCCCACATTACCAGTTTATTTTTTCAAGCGAACGTGAATGAGTGTTACATATGCTTTTATTTTAGCAACATAATTTCTTAATTACATCCTTTCCCTTTAATATAGATCGTGGTTCCTTTTACCTCATAAGAGGCCTGGATAGACTGGCAAATAATATCCAGCTTTTCGTATAGATTTTGTTTTGTGATATCTCCTGTAAACTGGCAATGATTGAAATGTTCATTGTCGGTGGTGATGGTAATAGCGTATGTATTTTCAAGTGTCTTTAATACGGTTTCCAGTGAGCTTTCCTCAAAGTTAAAGCTGGCAGGCTTTTCCTCCGTCATCACTGGTTTCGGATCATCTACCAGCGAGGTGGTAAACTGGCTGTTTTCCGGTTTAAAGGAAACTTTCTGATTAGGTGTTATAATAATGCTTTCGGTAGATGCGGTAAACATGGAGTCGTTCTTTTTCTTCCGCTCATATACAGATACCCGGCCGGTCACTACGGAGACTTCTACTTTATGATGCTGTTTGTCGTGGCTTACGTAAAAGCTGGTCCCCAGTACTTCTGCCAATATCCCTTCACTGGTATGTACAATAAAGTGTTTGCTGGTATCGTGAGCAATCTGAAAAAAAGCATTACCGGAGAGGTATACATCTCTCGTATGACCACTAAAAACAGGTGGGTAATACACCACGCTACCCGGCTCCAGTTTAATGTGAGAACCATCGCTCAACGCTACGTCCTGGTCTGTTTCATTCGTATTGTTCACAGATACATATCCCCCGGGTACCCGCTCTGCGGTAAAAACTATCTCACCAGGTGCCGGCTGCCGGTGCGACATCCAGTACCAGCCACCTGCTACGGCCAGTAACAGGGAAACCGCAATGGCCATGCGGGTAATACGGCGTGGCCACATACGCACCACCGGCGTTTCAGCAGATACCGTTGTGGCTACATTCAGCCAGATCCGGCTTTCAATACGCTGCTTCTCTTCCGCTGAAAGCGCTATTTCACTTTCATCAATAAATGACTTATACCATGCCAATACCAATTTTTCTTCGGCAGGCGTACATTGCCCCGAAAGGTATTTTTCCAGCAGATCGTCAAATTCATATTGGCTCATGGAATCAGTTTATCTGAATACCTTGACGCACTACTGAAATGAATCCCTAAAAAAAGATGAAAATTTTTCAGAACAGGAAAGGAAGGTAGCCCCGGAGTCGTTGACGCAGGAGTTTGATGGCTTTGGTAATATGATATTCCACGGCTTTTTCGGTCAGATCCAGCTTGCCGGCAATTTCCCGAACCGACTTATTATCAAAACGGCTCAGCCGGAAAACGGTCTGGGTTTTATCCGGCAACTCCCGGAGGGCTTTATCGATCGCTTTCAGGAGCAACTCCCGGTTTACATCTTCTTCGGTAGTATTGACCAGCGGCTCCAGGTCGAGCGACTGCCGGAACTTTTCTGCCGTAGCCCTTCTGCGCTGGTAATCGTGCAGGATGTTTCTCAGCGAAACCGCCAGGTAAGCCCCTATATTGTGGATCACTGCCTTTTCCCGGTTAGCCCAGAGCCGCTCGAAGATAGTCTGTATCAGCTCTTCGGCCTCCTGCTGGGAAGTGGTTTTCTTAAAGGCAGCACTATACAGTTTGAACCAGAAACGTTTATAGATTTCTTCAAACGCACGCATATCCGCATCCACCTGGAAAGCTACCACCAAATCGTTCTCGTCATATAGGGAATAATTGCTGCTGTCTACTTTCATGTTGCACGACCAAACGTAACCGGCAAAATAAAGGTATTTATCCTAGCGGGCCAAACCCGCCTTCTCCGGAAATCCAACCCTGCCATTCCGGGTATATATACGCTTTCGGTATTTTACGCATTTATCCGCTTGATAACTAACTAATTTAGGTGGACATTTGTATCGAAGCACTAGCCATTAACTGTATACACGTTCCCCAAAAGTTTATCAATTATCAGCACCCCAAAACGCTATTGCTTCTATATTCCAATAACCCCAAAAAAAGTAAGTCATGAGCTATCAGTTCAAAGGCAATCTAAAAGGTTTGCTCTGCGATGAATTTTGCAGTGAAGCCATTGCCAACGTAAAAATCAGAATTTACCGTGCTACCGCCTCCCGAGAAGTGGTATCACAAGCCGCTGCTGCCGTCAAGGAAACCTTCCATGAGGTGTCAGCAGAAGAGTTAAAAAGTAAGGAAAAGAGCCTGCTGGCGGAAACCCTGACAGATGCCGAGGGTAATTTCACCATCGACTTCGGCCGCGAAAGCAAATACGAAGGAGAAGCCTTCGACATTGATTTCGAATGCGGCAATGTTCCCCGTCCTAAGCCTTACCCTAAAAAACTGCCGGTACTACAGTTCCACATTACCACCCTGCAACCCAAGTGGAAACAAACGGAAAATGATTTTATGGCTTATTGGGCCTATGAAATTCCCAACCGCTGGTGGTGCCTGATCCGTGGCAGATTTGACGCATGGATCATCTGTGGCCGCGTGGTGAACTGTAAAACCAAACAGCCGCTGAAAGGCTTAATTGTAGCCGCATTTGATGTAGACTGGCTACAGGACGACCCACTGGGTAGCAACGTTACTGATGCCACCGGACATTTCCGCATCGACTACACCGAAGCTGATTTCAGCAAAACACTGCTGCCTTTTCTCAACGTGGAATGGCCTGCAGGACCGGATATCTACTTCCGCATCACAGAACCCGTTTCCGGCGCTGTATTACTCAATGAAGACCGCAGCGTAGGCCATCGTGCCGACCGCACCAACAGAGGTCCTTGTTTCTGCATAGAATTATGTGTACCACAGGAAGTACCTCCTAATAATGAAGTACCTGCCCTGTTTGAAAGAGTGGGCATTTATGATATTGGTCCTACCGGCGCTCAGTTTGATGCCAATGGCTACACCACAGATGTGCCTAAACTTGCCTTCTACGGCGGCCTGGACCTCAACGGTACCCTGCCCAGCGGAACCAACACCAATGCAATGGAATACCGCTTCCGCATCTTCAATGCTGATACCAGCTATGAGCTGACAGCTACCCAGGTGCTGAATGCGATGGTACCATTTAAAATCGGTGAGTTGCTGAAACAAACCGGTCCTATCACCTGGACACACGAAGCCGTAGTGATCACCCCCGCCCTCAACAGTGCAGGCGAATTATGGATCACCGTGCCTCGTGGTAACAATTTGGTCACCGGTATATTCACTCCTACAGACGGCTCACTGGCTGTTATCAACTCTGCTGCCCTGGCGCTGAACGCGGGTAATACTGCTTTCGCCAGCGATTCATTTGATCTGACAGCTCCTTCTGTACTCATTGCTGGCAACGCAGTACCTGGCGCACAGCGTGCACCTATCCACACCTTCAAAATTGTGTTTGAAGCACGTAAAGTAGGTACGACCACGCTTACCGCCACCAATACCCTGGATAAAATTGTGATCTCCAACGTGAATTACAAGCAACGGAGACACCCGGGATGGGGATACACCGGTGATGAAAACATCATGGCAGCAGCCATGCTGGAAATTGCGGAAACTACCGGCAGCGGCCATGGTTGCGGCGGTATTACCACCACAGTCACTGCACAATACACGGTTTGTCACCCTCATATAGAAAGTCTCAAGCTACGCTTTGAAGGCAACCCAACACTGCCAGCATCGTTCAGCGCCGGACCACCTCCATATGCTGCGGAATACCATGACAATAATAAGGTATTCAGTACCATGGGTATGGAACCATGCGCATATATCCTCTGGCTGGATGTGCAACTGGGTCTCACCGATGGTCACCAGAAAATATCACAGATACATGATCATATCGCGTTCTGTAAAACAAGCTGATATGCATGTGACTTGGAAGGCTGTCTCTGTAACAGGAGGCAGCCTTTTTATGTTTGGAGGGTATAAAAAAGGTGATCCCCATCTTCATGGAGGCCACCTCTTCTCATAAAATCTGCTCTTACAAACTATCTGTAATCTGCTTCAAATCCAGCTCTTCTTTTTCAGATATTGTCATACGGGATTTCAACAATAATTGACGGCCTTGTATTCCGCCTCACTGGTGTATTTGGCATACTTCACTTCTGACAACAGAATACCTTCCAGTACCAGTTGTTGTTGTATCCAGGCAACTGCGGCGGTAGTATCTGCCGTTTGTTTGACGACGGCGGCACTGTTCCGGTTGTATTCCCACCTTCGCCCGACGTTAGTTTGCTACTCCATTGTTTAACGTGGAATTATCCCATTTTTTCCATTTAACAGAAAATTTTTTTCAGGCACGTTTTAAGATGTACAGGAGAAGCAGTAAAGTGAAGTCGCCGAATTGTTCACGCAGGCGTTCCAGTGCACGATAAACCAGTTTATAGGCACCGCCGATATTCATGTGCATGATCTCCGCGATCTGTTCATAGGAAAGATCTTCATAGTATTTCAGGAAGACAGCCTCCCGTTGCCGGTTAGTGAGGGCGCTCAACAACACATCTACCTTTGCGGTCAGTTCCTCCATACGTTCTTTACGCACCAGCGGATGTTCGTAGGTCAGGTCCAGGTTAAAGGGAATATGCTCTCCTGCCAGTTCTTCTTCATGCCTGGAAGGATTGTATTCCAGCTTACGGAGCAGGACACGGCGAAAAGAAAGATACAGGTATTGCTTCACCACAGCAGGACGCGCAATGCGCTCCCTGTTCTGCCAGAGTTTCAGGAAAAGATCCTGCATGCTTTCTTCTATGCAAACATGATCCGGTGTAAACTTAAATCCATAGTTAGTGAGTGGGGTATAATATTGTTCGTACAAACCTTCCAATGCTTTTACATCCCCTTCCTTATAGGAGTACCATAATTCATTATCATGCATGACTTTGGAATATTGGGATTAGGCCCAGTGATAGCAAGCAAAATACAGCAAAAATCGTTTATGGCAAAATGCAGCAGGCTTGTAATTTTTTTTAGCTAAATTAGCCTAAGCACTATGAAATAATTACTATGGCATTGCCCGAAACCTTTGATGAATCCAAATTGCTGGAATTGCTTGTGCAGGGAGATGAATCCTCCTTCGCCAGCATATTCGGCAGGTATCAGCCCAAAGTTTACGGTACTGCACTGGGGTTTCTTAAATCGGCCGCACCGGCGGAAGAAATTGTGCAGGATGTATTTATGAAAGTATGGCTGAAGCGCGCCGAATTTGGCCGCGTTAAAAACCTGGAAGCCTACCTGCTGTCTATGACCCGCCACCTGATACTGGACAGGCTTAAGAAAACTGCCTACGAAAATAATCACCTGAAAGCCTTTACCGCATCTGTTCCTGACTTTATCGATACCACCGATTATCTGTTACGCAATCGGCAATGTGAAATATTATTACAGGAGGCCGTAGACGGATTGCCTCCCCAGCAAAAACAGGTATACCAGCTGGCAAAAACAGCCGGCCTGTCGCACGAAGAAATTGCCACACAGATGGGCATTTCCCGGCTTACCGTAAAAAAACATATGGCGGTGGCCCTGCACAGCATCCGCCAGCACCTGGGCAGTCATATCAGCAGCTATGGCGGTGCTTTAATCATTTGGTTGCTTTCCTGTTAATTTTTTCCCGCACCACTACTCCCTCCTCTTTTCCCGGTCGTCTTATATATATGCGCCGTATCGCCGAACTACTTCAAAAACATTTACACCATCATTTAACCCCTGCCGAAGAGCAGGAGTTGATGCAGTATGTAAAGAGTGAAGAGTTTGACGAAATATTCAGGCAACAAATCACCGAGTACTGGCAATCAGACGAAGGAGAGCAGTCTTTACCGGAAGACAGACAAAGGATGGTATTGAATAAGATCCTGTTTTCTGAACATACTACCGCCCAGTTGTTACAAAAAACAACCACCCCGGGCAACAAGCGGTTTAGAAAACTGGCTGCTGCCGCCGTCTTTCTCCTGTTACTGACAGGCTCCGGTTTCTTCTTCCTGCAAAAACGGGCAGCTACACGACCTCAGGTTGTTGCCAGTCATGTGACGAGAGAAATTCTGCCGGGAAAAACCGGCGCTATCCTGACGCTGGCAGATGGATCTACCATTGTACTGGACAGCGCCAAACAAGGCGCGCTGGCCAAACAAAGTGGCACCCGCATCGTGAAAACCGCTACCGGCGCATTAACCTATGATGTAACAGATCCCGCCCCTTCCACGGAAGTGGCCTGGAACACCATTACTACTCCCCGTGGCGCCCAATATGAAATTGTATTACCTGATGGTACACAGGTATGGCTAAATGCTGCCACCACCCTCAAATATCCCGTGGCATTCCCCAAGGGAGCGGACCGGAAAGTTATTTTATCCGGGGAGGCCTATTTTGAAGTTAACAGCAATGAACAGGCCCCTTTTAAAGTAGCGGTACACACGCAGCATAACAATGATGGAGAAGTAACTGTACTGGGTACCCGCTTTAATATTATGGCTTATGACGATGAAGCGGCAGTACACACTACCCTGCTGGAAGGATCCGTACTGGTATCCAGATCCGGCAATAGTAAAAAGCTAATCCCTGGCCAGCAAGCTATATTCCCACAGGAAACAATCGGGTCCATTCTGGTGGAAAATACCGATACGGAAATAGCGATTGCCTGGAAAAAAGGGTTCTTTCGGTTTGATCAACGGCAACTGCCGGCAATTATGCGGCAGATATCCCGCTGGTATGATGTAGATATCGCCTATGAAGGAAAAGTCCCTGATGTGATTTTCGGTGGAGGTATAGACAAAAACCTCCCACTGTCGGGTATTCTGAGCGCTCTGGAGAAATATGGAATCCGGTTTGAAACCAATGGTCGGAAAATTAATGTACTGGCCTCCCAGTCAACCAAATAGCATGCTTATTTTATCAACTGGAAATATATAGTCCTTTATTATCAGAATTAAACCCAAAGTGCTAGCTTATGCATTCAACCAAAAAAGGTGAGCGCTGGCATGTATTAACTGTCGCAGATACATTCCTGTCCTTACACTCAACTAAATCGCTGAGAGCTATGAAACTACTGTCCATTTTTTTACTTGCCTTTTGCTTGCAGGTAAGCGCCAGAAGCTACTCACAAAAGATTACGTATGCCGCGAAGCAAACGTCCCTGATCAAAGTGCTATCAGACGTTTCCAAAAAAACGGAATATGTATTCCTTTATGACTATCAGCTGTTGCAAAACGAAACCACGCCGGTGACTATTAATGCAAAAGAGGAATCACTGAACAGCTTCCTGCAGGAATGCCTGAAAAATCAACCACTGGATTTTGCTATAGACGGCAGAATGGTGACTATTACCCGGGCGAAACCAACACCGGTAAATATTACGGCGGCACCACCTATTCGTGGTATCGTCCGTAATGCCAAAGGAGAGCCGATTCCAGGCGCGTCTGTAAAAGTGAAAGGCAATACCAAAGGTGCCATTACCAATGCCGCCGGTGCCTTTGAACTGGAAGTACCGGATGGCGCTACCATCGTGGTATCTGCCATCGGCTATAAAACCATGGAAATAAAAGCGAAGGATAACCTGGTCATTTCACTGAATGAAGATGTGACAGAACTGGGTGGTGTGGTCGTTACCGGTTTCCAGACAATAGACCGTAAGAAATTTGCCGGAGCAGCCGTTACCCTGAAAGCAGATAATGTAAAAATAGACGGCGTAACAGATGTAAGCCGTATGCTGGAAGGCCGCGCTGCCGGTGTGAGTATACAGAATGTTTCCGGTACTTTCGGATCTGCCCCCAAAGTACGTATCCGCGGCGCCACCTCTATCTCCGGCGAAAACAAACCACTGTGGGTAATCGATGGTGTGGTACTGGAAGATATCGTCAACGTATCCAATGAACAGCTGACTAACGGTAACGCCAGTACGTTATTGGGGTCTTCTGTTGCAGGTATTAATGCCAACGATATTGAAACATTCGATATCCTGAAAGATGCCGCCGCTACAGCGCTCTACGGCGCCCGCGCCATGAACGGCGTAATTGTGATCACCACTAAAAAAGGAAAGATCGGCAGCCCCGTAGTATCTTATACCGGTAATTTTGGTGTGCAACTGAAACCTTCCTATAATAACTATGACATCATGAACTCCGCCGATCAGATGTCCGTATATGCAGAACTGGAACGTAAAAAACTGTTGAAACCGGAAGAACTGATCAACGAACCTACTTCCGGCGTATATGGTAAACTGGGCCGCCTGCTGCAATATCCTGATGGCGACAATAAGTTTGGCGTATTAAATACCCGGGAAGGCAGGCAGCAGTGGCTACTGAAATATGCCAATGCCAACACCGATTGGTTTGACTTACTGTTCCGGAATTCACTGACCCAGGAGCACTCACTCAGTATCTCCACCGGTACCGATAAATCACAGCTGTATCTTTCTACCAGCTTCTTCAATGACCAGGGATGGACCATTGCAGATAATGTGAAAAGATATACGGTGAACCTACGGGCCAACTATACCCCTAACAGCAGGTTAACCTACGGCTTCCTGGTAAATGGTAACGTACGTCAGCAGAAAGCACCGGGTACGGAAGACAGGGTTACAGATGCGGTACAGGGTACCTATACCAGGGACTTCGACATCAATCCTTTTTCCTATGCACTTAGTACCAGCAGAGCATTGACCGCATATGACGATAAAGGAAACCTGGAGTATTTCACCCGCAATTTTGCCCCATTCAATATCCTGGACGAAACAAAAAACAACTACACGGATCTGAACCTGATGGACTTCAGATTGCAGGGTAACCTCGGTTATAAAATCAATACACATTTGAACTACGAATTTACCGGCGCTATCAGATATGCCAAAACAACCGTAGAACATAAAGTGAATGAAAACTCCAATGAAGCCAATGCCTACAGGGCAGCCGGCACCACCATTATAACAGAAAATAATAAGTTCCTCTATAAAAACCCTGACTTCCCCAACGACCCGGCAGTAGTAGTATTGCCTTACGGAGGTTTCTATAAAAGAAAAGATATAGAACTGAAGAACTATACCTTCCGGAATCAGTTGACCTTTAACCAGTCATTTAACAACGACAGGCACCAGCTCAACGCGCTGGTAGGACAGGAAGTGAAATATGCCGATCGCGTAACCTCCGGCAGCACCGGCGTGGGTTACCAGTATAATACCGGCGGAACACCTTTTGTCAATTACCTGTTCATTAAAAAGATGACAGAGAATAATGAGACTTACTATGGTATGAGCAATGAATACGATCGCTTCATCGCTTTTTATGCTAACGCCAGTTATACCTATCTTAATAAATACACCCTGACTGCCACGGTAAGGGAAGAAGGCTCCAACAGGTTGGGGAGCTCCGCTAACGCCCGGTGGCTGCCTACCTGGACAGTAGCTGGTGCCTGGAATGTAGACCAGGAAGATTTCCTGAAAGAATCATCTACCGTAAGTCATATGATTGTGAAAGCCAGTTATGGTTTGAATGCCAGCACTGGTAGCGCCACCAACTCTACCGCTATCCTCCGTTCCTTCGTAACTAACCGCCCTTACATTGTGGATCAGCAAACCGCCATCCTGCTGGCGGCACTGGAAAATGCGGATTTAACCTGGGAGAAAAAATATGAACTGGACCTGGGTACGGATGTCGGCTTCTTTAAAGAAAGACTGGGATTCACTTTTGATTACTACCGCAGAAAAAGCTTTGACCTGATCGGATTGATCAGAACCTCCGGCGTAGGCGGACAGGTAAATCAATTTGCCAACTATGCCAACATGAACTCTCATGGGGTGGATGTGTCATTGACAGGTAAGCTTATTGCACATAAAAATATCAGCTTAAGCAGCACTCTTATTTTCAGCTATAACAATACCCTGATCACCAATGCGAAAAATAACCCGGTGATCATGGACCTGATTGGTGAAGGCGGCGGTGCGCTGGAAGGATACCCGGTAAGAGGTTTATTCTCCCTGCAAAATGCAGGACTGGATCCCTATGATGGAAAGGCAAGATTTATCAATGATACCGGTAGCGTGTCTCCCGGTGTTTACCTGCAGAGTCATAATGTAAAGAACCTGAAATATGAAGGCCCTGCAGATCCTACCATCACCGGCGGCTGGAACAATACTTTCCGTTACAAAAATTTCTCCCTGAGTGCATTGGTTACTTATCAGGCAGGTAACAAAATAAGATTAACACCGGTATACACCACCAACTATTCCGATTTTAATGCCCTGCCCAACGAGTTTAAAGGAAGATTTACGCTACCCGGAGACGACAAAAAAACCAATATCCCGTCTGTAGCAGATATCTATACACAGGTAGATCTCCTGAACAACACCGAGTATCCTTACAACAACTATAATTTCTCACACGACCGTGTGGCAGATGGTGGTTTTGTAAGACTGAAAACAGTGACGCTGAGTTATCAGCTCCCGTTACCATTGTTAAGCCGGATAGGATTAAAAGGCGGCTCAGTGACAGCAACCGGAAACAATTTATGGCTTATTTACGCTGATCCCCGCTTACACGGCCAGGATCCGGAGTTTTATAATACTGGTGGCGTAGCCCTTCCGGTAAATAAACAAGTCACTTTTTCGCTGAGAGTAAGCCTTTAATTCAAAAAGTATTAATTATGAAAAAACTACTGATATATATAGGTCTGATCACTGGTATCCTGTCATTGCCAGGCTGCAAAAAATACCTGGAAACCCTCCCGGATAACAGGACCGTGATTACTTCACCGGAACAGGTATCCCAGTTGCTCACCACCGCTTATCCCCATGGTACCTACATGTTGTTCTGCGAAGCGTTGAGCGATAACGTGGAAGATAAAGGAAACAATGGTGTGGGAATAGATCAGCAAACATTCCTGATCAATTCGCAAACATTTAAATACCTGGATCCTGAATCCGTGACGGAAGATTCCCCGGTAGCTTACTGGGATTCCTGTTACGCCGCTATTGCCGTTGCCAACCAGGCACTCACTTATTGCAACGGACCGGATGCAGCCAACTTTTCCGCGCAAAAGGGAGAAGCACTGATATGCAGAGCCTACGCTCATTTCATGCTGGTAACACTTTTTGCCAAAGCATACAATCCAGCTACCGCTGCCAGCGATCCGGGTGTACCTTATATTACGGAAGTAAGCAAATCCGTTTTCGCTAAATATGACAGAGGCACGGTGGCCAACGACTATAAGCAGATAGAAAGTGATCTGACGGCCGGCCTGCCGCTACTCCAGGATAAAATGTACGGTGATGCTCCCAAATTCCACTTCACCGCGCAGGCAGCACATGCATTCGCTGCGAGGTTCTATTTATTCAAAAGGGAATACGATAAAGTAGTAACACATGCCACCGCTGTTTTTGGCAGCGCAAATATTGCATCGCTGATACGTGACCAGGTGGCCGTATATGGCATGTCGTACGATGACATGGTCACCAACTACACCAGCTCCAGCAGCCCTGCCAACATTTTACTGCAGGAAGCACCCGGATCAAAATACATGGATAATTATTATTCCTATCGTTATGGTATCGGGACGGCGCTGAATCAGGAATTGTTGAACTCCAGCAACGTAACCGGTGGCTTCTATGCCATCAGTATATATGGCGCCAGTCCCCAGTATTTCAACTTTCCTAAATTCACCAATAAGTTAAAAATACAGCCCCTATTTAGTATGGAAGAAGTGCTGATGAACAGGGCTGAAGCCAATATCCGGTTAAAAAATTACCCGGCAGCCATTGCAGACATCAATATATGGATCAGCAAAAATGTTAGCCGCTATACACCGGCAGCGCATAATGTCACCGTCAATAAAATCATCGCATTTTATGGATTATCACAGGACGCCTCCATGATACAAACGGTGCTGGACATGAAACGGATAACCTATCTGCAGGAAGGACTGAGATGGCTGGATATTTTGCGGCTGGATATACCGGTAACACATACCGGCGCCAATAACTACAGTACCACACTGGTGCCCGGCGATAAAAGACGATTGTTGCAATTACCACCCGAAGCTGTCAACGATGGTATGGCACTCAATCCAAGATAAACAACATCCGGTTTAACCTTTCTAAAATGAACACCATGAAACTGAATATATTTCCCAAACTAATGCTGTTACTGTTGCTCGCAACAGGATGGAGCGCCTGTAAAAAGGAAACCGTGCACCTGGATGTGATCCCCGTAGGACTAGGTGGCGACTCTACCGCCACCACACCCAGTGATGTATTTATTTATGATAGTCTCACCATCCCTTATAACATTGCGGTATACTACAAATGGCAACCGGGGCAACTGGATTTTCCATATGAAATTGTTCCTCCCAGGGAAGCACAGGTAATACCTGCCCTGAAAGCATTGCTGGCAGTGGCATTCGCACCTTACAACGACCAAACCGGTAGTACGGTCTTCTTAAGAAAATATCTCCCTAAAGTACTTAAAATGGCAGGCAGCGGACAATACCAAAGTAACGGCTCCATCATTTTAGGTCAGGCAGAAGGTGGTACTGCTATGCTGCTGTATGAGATCAATAGTTTCAGCAGACTAGCAAAAGATTCCGCCATACTGAAAGAAATGGGACATACCATGCACCATGAATTCGGGCATATCCTGAATCAGAACATTGCATTCCCGGTTTCTTTCAAACAAATTACGCCTCATTACACCGGCAACTGGTACAATATTGCTGACCAGACAGCCCGACAGGAGGGATTTATCTCCGCCTATGCAGAGTCGGATCCGAGAGAAGACTTTGTAGAAATGGTGGCAACCATGTTGATAGGTGGCAGGAATGGTCAATCCGGCTATGATGATTACGAAAAAATAATGGCAGAACAAACCGGTGGTCCCACCTCCGCCTCTTATGCCTTACTAAGGGCAAAAGAAGCGGCAGTAGTGGATTATTATGCGAGGGCATGGTCCATAGACTTTTACGCACTGCAACGCAGATGCCGTCGTGCACTGACTGCCTATTTCCAATAATTGTATCATCTGAATTATTATTTATGAAAAAACTAACGATATATCTGCTTTGCATCACTGCCCTGTTCTCTGGCTGTGACAGGAAATCGGATCTGAATATAGATGGTAAATCTACCGACCAGCGACTCACAGAAGCCCTGGCGGCCTATCAGAAAAAGCTTGTTGATGCGCCTTATGGATGGGTGTTCACGGAGTATACTAATGGCACCGCTCTTAATGGAGGTGTTACACAAACCGGTCCCAAAGTCATCTTCTCTTACTACATGAAGTTTGATAAGAGCGATAAGGTATCGATGATCTCAGACTTTAGTCTGCCAATGTCTACCACCTTCAATACCTCCTCCTACTTTATCAAAGCCACCCAGCGTCCTACGCTGATCTTTGATACATACAGCTATGTGCATACGCCCTGTGATCCGGACGCATCTATATCCAACAGTCCTTTTGGTTATGGCTTTGGCTGGGGTACTGACTTTGAATTTTCATTTGCCGACAATATCGCGGCTGCTGACTTAGGAGATACCATCCATCTCCGCGGAAATCTGAATAAAAGTGATGCCATCCTTGTGAAAGCCACGCAGGAGGAACAACAGATATTCACCACTGCCGGATTTGGCGCTTATAATACTTTCAATAAAATACTGACCTATTTCAAACAGGTAACTGGCGGTACAGAACCATTTGAATTAACGCCCGGCATAGGTGGACGTTCCTTTAATATTAAATCAGCCAGTCATCCACAGCTGATTAATGTAGCTTTCCAGTCTACCGCACATAACATTGTCCTGGAAACACCGGTAACCTTAGGCGGACAAACCATCAAGAGTTTCAACAACCTGGTATGGAATGCCGCCTCGAAAACCATCAGCACCAGTATCAACGGTACTACTGCCGCTACTATTTCCCCGGCCCTCGCCCCATTGGCGCCGGAAGCTGATATCGCGGTAAATTTTTATATCGAGGGCAGTGAAAATCCATGGCTGGCCACAGCGGGCTTTCACGTAAAGGGCGTGGATGATGCCTATAACCTGCTGAAGCTTACTTACCCGGGAGGCAACTACTTCCGGTTTGTTTTCTATCCTGGTGGCGTAGGCGTAGGTGGCGGCAACTTCATGGATATTGTATCTCCTTACTTTCTGGGTATCGATGACAACTATCCTTACTTAGGCTCAGGTGGTATTTCCAATACTTTTTTTGATGGCGATCGTATCGTATTTGACATGCTGGATTTTGGTTCTCCTGTGGTAAATCCACCGGACCTGTTGTCCACCATTATTCTCCTGGCCACCGGAAAAACCGCTCCTCCGTATGCCGCGGATTCTCCCGGATTTTATGTTGTACGTAAGGAAGATGGCACCTCTTATGACATGGTTTCCGCTGGTGATGCACTGGGATGGATCACGTGGAGTCACCAATAATTTTTAATTCAAAATAACAGCAAATGAAAAAGATATTATTAATAGCCGTTATTACCCTGTTCTGTGCTCATCATATATATGCACAACAAAGTAGCCCCCGCGCGGTGGATATCATCAAAGCAGATCGGGTAAAAGCCGTTTCGAAAATTGACTTCACCCATATCTTTCTACAAAAGATAACGGTGTCGGATACGCAAAAGCCGCAGGTAAACAAAATCATAGCAGACTACCTGAATGCGAAAAGAACCCTGGCATTGGCTACCAGGAAAGATCCAACGAGTTATCAGCAACAACAACCGGCATTATTCAACACCTTTAAAACAAACCTCAGTGGGGTACTCAGTTCCTCACAAATGAATACGTTCCTGGCCAGTAAACCAGCGCCAGGTGATAAAAGAAATTTCCTGAACATCCTATTTTATTAAGAGCGCTAAAAAAAAGAAGAAAGCTATGGCCGCAACATGTTGCGACCATAGCTTTCTTCTTTTTATAACATTATGTAACTGACGGTCGCTACTCCGCTCTCTTCCCCAATATCTCCACCCGATGCTGCTCCCCCCATTCTTTCATGGCGGTAATCACGCCGGACAAGGTTTTGCAATACGGCGTCAACTCATATTCTACCGTGACCGGCCGGGTATCACATACCGTACGACTGATCAGTTTATTCATTTCCAACTCCTGCAATTCTTTCGAAAGCACCCGCGGAGAAATGTTAATTTCTTTCACCAACTCCCGGAAACGGCGCTTACCTCCTTTATATAATGTTAAAAGTATGAGCAGCTTCCATTTACCATTGATGGCTTCCAGCGTATCCCGAACCGCCATGCCAGCGGATTTACAAGCTTTTTCATCTAAATGCTCCATAACAGTATCCTTTTTGTAACTGATTCCACAAGACAAACATACATATTCCGGTATTATTTTCGCTGATCGGATGCGATCCGCAACGTACATGAAATTCATTTGCCAGCTTCTTTCAGGATTACTGATTGCCTTTATTTTGATGGCCTCCGGTAATCCACATCATGCTTATGCTAACATTGGGAATGCTACCGACAGCATTCCAGCTGATTCTATGCACATTGATACCGTCCCAATACGCCTGTCCAAAGACTCGATGGATGCTCCTATCCACTACAAAGCCAAGGACTCTATCGTGATGCAGATACCTAAAAAACGTATACTCCTGTACGGCAATGCCGACACCAAATATAAAGAAACCGGCATCACTGCAGAACGGATAGCCGTAGACCAGGAAACAGGCATGGTAGAAGCA
Source organism: Chitinophaga sp. 10T418 (assembly GCF_056394125.1). NCBI lineage: Bacteria > Pseudomonadati > Bacteroidota > Chitinophagia > Chitinophagales > Chitinophagaceae > Chitinophaga > Chitinophaga sp. 10T418. Next base: position 1,045,090 of record NZ_JBFTHG010000001.1, on the reverse strand, counting down.
ACTAAAATGGTAGATACCGCCGGTAAACCCTATGGCAGACCTGTGATGACAGATAACGGTCAAAGCTTTGACTCGGATACCATGCTGTTTAATATCAACACCCGCAAAGCAAAAATTTATCATACCCGCTCCGTATACGGAGAAGCATATATAGGCAGCCAGCAGTCGAAACGAATGCCCGACAATACCATCTTCGGCTTTAAAAACACTTTCACTACCTGTGACCTGGACACACCACATTTTCAGTTCCGCGCCCGCAAAATAAAAGTCATCCCCGACAAGCTGGTGATTTCTGGTCCGGCTAACCTGGAAATTGAAGGCATCCCTACTCCCCTGTTTATTCCTTTCGCCATTTTCCCGCTCACACAGGGACAACGGTCGGGGATACTACCACCACAGTACGTAGTCAATCAACAAAAAGGAATAGGGCTTGAAAACGGCGGCTATTACCTGGGCCTGGGCGAACACTTCGACCTCACCATGCGCGGGGATATATATTCCTACGGCAGCTGGAGCCTCACTGCCAGCCCTACTTACCGCAAAAGATACAAATACAACGGAGGACTGAACTTCAGCTTTGCCAACACCCGCTTCGGTGATCCTAAAGTAACATCAGAATTCAGTACCTCTAAAGATTTCCGGGTAACCTGGAATCACAGCATGGACAGCAAAGCCCGTCCCGGCGTTAACTTCGGAGCAGCCGTCAACTTCGGTACCTCCTCCTATAATAAATACAACGTGTATGATTATAATACCCGTGTAAATAATAATATCGGATCATCTATTACCTTCTCCAAAACCTGGATAGGGAAACCTTACAACCTGACGCTGGGGTTGAACCATTCGCAAAACCTCAGTACCCGCGATGTATCCGTTTCCTTCCCGGATGGTACCTTCACCGTCAATACTATCTATCCTTTCCAGCGGAAAGAAATGGTGGGCAGCCCAAAATGGTACGAAAAAATAGGCGTTTCCTATAATACCGTTTTGCGCAATCAGGCTAACTTCAAAGATTCCCTGTTTGGTAAACAGGCCATGTTTGATGCCATGCAAACGGGTATGCAGCATAATATCCCGATTTCCTTTTCTATACCGGTGTTTAAAACATTTACCTTATCTCCGGGCATTAACTATACCGAGTACTGGTATACGAAAAAGTTTATCCGTAAATGGAAAGATGATAAATACAACCCGGGACTGAAGATGAATGGCGCCATTGACACCAGTTATGAAGCCGGATTTTTCACTGCCCGTGATGTCAGCGCCAGCATGTCGTTGTCGACCGCCATGTATGGCATGTACACGTTCAATAAAAATTCCAAAATAAAAGCCATCCGACATGTGATGCGCCCTACCCTGAGCGCCAGCTACCGACCGGATCTGAATCCCAATCTTTATAAGGAACTGCAATATAACAAGGCCGGTGACAAAACCATGGTATCCGTATATGACGGCGCCATTATCGGCGTACCTTCTCCTGGTTCTTTTGGTGGCCTGAACTTCGGGTTGGACAATAACCTGGAGATGAAAGTATATTCCAAAAAAGATACTACGGGCAACCATGAACGAAAAATAAAACTACTGGATGGTTTTGGGATCAACGGCAGCTATAACCTGGTAGCCGATTCCTTCAAGCTTTCCACTTTCAGTTTATATGCACGTACCAATTTGTTCGACAAGCTGAATATCTCTGCCAGCGGCAATATTGATCCTTACCAGACAGATGCCCGCGGTCGCCGCATTGATAGATACGTATGGCAGCAAGGTAAAATCAGTCTGGGTCGTTTAACCAACGCCAGTATTTCCATGAGTACTTCGTTTCAGTCGAAAGATAAAAAGAGTCAGGCCAAAGAACAGAAAATAGATTCTATCACCAATGTACAAAACGGAGATGCTGCCTTTGCCGCGCAACAGCGGCAACTGGCCATGGTACGCTCAAACCCGGGCGAGTATGTAGATTTCGATATTCCATGGCGCATAGATCTTTCGTATAGCTTATCCTATACCAATACCATCATTCCTGATTCCGGTGGCGTGGTAAAACGCATTACGCAGTACATTAGTTTCAACGGCGATTTTAGTCTCACGCCGAAATGGAAGATCGGATTGAATAGTGGATTTGATTTCACCAATATGCAGATTGCCTATACGAATATGTATATCTCGCGCGACCTGCATGATTTCAATTTATCCATTAACCTGATTCCATTTGGTACCTACCGGCAGTTTAGTTTCACCATCAGCGCCAAAGCCGGACTGTTAAGGGATTTGCGGATCAACCGAACGAAACAGTTTTATGATTTGTAATCCATTTTTTTGGTTTTACTGATTTTGATGATTCCCCGATGTTTTTTTGCCTTTATGGTGTATCCCCTTACCCTTCATCTGATGCCCGCGCCATCTGTTGAATAAGACAGTTATATCGTAACGCCAACAGGAATGCCTCAGCCAATGGTGGGAATTACCAGCTATTTTCGCCGCTTACTCACCCATATCTGTGAATGGCTCATCAGGTCTTTTCCCATCTCCTGCTATATGGGAAATTTGTTTGGAAATGCTCCTGGCTGTTCACCAGTGACTGGATAATGGACATGCAAGCTGGTCTTTCCTGATTATAAATAAAAAACAAAATATCATGGCACACTTAACAGGCAAAGCCACCCAGCCTAATACTGCTGGTGTTTATGGCGAAAGCGAAAAATATATTGGGGTAAAAGGTGTTTCGGATGCGCCGCAGCAGGCCGGTGTTGCCGGTGTTAGTCCGGAGGGGCCGGGTGTAACCGGTGAATCAACAACAGCAGTCGGTGTATACGGTCATAGTAAAGAATGGATCGGGGTACAGGGCGAATCTGATCAACTGACGGGTGTATTTGGCAAGAGTAAAGTATGGCTGGGAGTGCATGGCGAATCAGAGCGCTCAACCGGTGTATACGGCAAGAGTTATGCAGGAACCGGGTTACATGGGGAATCTGCAAAAGGCTCTGGTGTTATCGGTTTCAGTGAGGCGTGGATCGGGGTATATGGAGAGTCGAAAGATCAGCCCCCCCTTTCGGTTCTTAATAACGACATCCCGCACGGGGCAGCCGAAGGAAAAGTACATCACCAGGGGCCCAAAATAGAGAAGGGGATCGGTATTGGCGTGCTGGGTAAAAGTACCTCCGGAAGAGGGGTACTGGGTGAAAGCCAAACCAACACCGCTGTAGAAGGCCAGAGTAACGCCGGATTTGGTGTATGGGGAGAAAGTAAAACTAATACCGGAGTAGTTGGTAAAAGTAAATCAGGAATCGGCATATGGGCGGAAAGTGAAACCTTTGAAGGGCTCCACGCAGAAACAAGATCACCACGTTTACACGCCATCACTGCCCTTCACCTGAACCCCGTAGGAACCGGTGCTGCACTGTTTGCGAAGAAGGAAGGCCAGGGAGGGCACGCCGGATTTTTCGAAGGCAATGTTCACGTAACAGGTAACATAACTGCAGATGGAGATATCTGTTGCCAGGGGGCTGACTTCGCGGAAGATTTTAACGTGATAAATGAAGTGGATGCGGAACCAGGTACTGTAATGATATTGGGAGAAGAAGACTTTCTCCGGGTAAGTGCAAACGAATATGATAAACGCGTAGCGGGGATCATATCCGGGGCAGGCACTTACAGACCCGGAATTATATTGGATAAGCAGCAATCGGTTAACGCCAGGAAACCACTTGCGCTGATGGGAAAGGTTTTTTGCAAAGTAGATGCGCAGTACGGTGCTATTGAAACAGGGGACCTGCTCACCACTTCATTTACGCCGGGACATGCTATGAAAGCATCAGATCCGGTGAGGGCATTTGGTGCCGTGATAGGTAAGGCACTAAAACCTCTGGCCAACGGACAGGGATACATTCCAGTGCTGGTATCGCTACGGTAACTTAAAAAACCAGATCATGTTATCAGTTAAACAAGCCATTTTACGGCAGGAGAAACTTTTAGGTGAAACATATTTTCCGCCTTATTGTCTTACCGCGTTAAATCAGCGGTTTCAGCCTGGTGATCATTGCCTTACCAGCTTGCTGCATAAAATGTATGGCAGGGCCGGTGGTTGGGAAATGCCGGACAGAGACACCGTGATACTAACGAAGGTAATTACCTCTGACGGATGGTATGCATTTGGGGCCATCATAAAAGTTATTTTACATAGAACAGGAGAAGTTAATTTCCAATGTGTTGTAACAAACAGCAGCTATTTTGATCACTATGAATACAGCATTGTTGTACTGATCACTTCATTAAGTGGGAAGGTGATATTGCTTCGTAAATCCGGGGAGATTGATCATCGGGGATCTGATACCCACAATGAAAATATTTTCAGTCCAGCAGTGGCAGAATTTTTTGAAGAATTTATTAACAGTTGGATAGATGCCAGTAAAAATTATTCCAGTAGCGCAGTAAGCACACTGGAAAACTGTCTCCAGTTGGTATTCTCCTGGGTGTTGGGGCTGGTACTGATCCCGGACCTGGTGGTCGGGTTGGTTATTTTCCTGAGTACTGAATTATTCTCTTTAGGAGCCACAGGCTCATTCGAAACAGGTGCGCGCCTTATCAACGGCACATTATGGATGATGGGACCTTATGGCACCCTTTATTCTATCGCAGGAGGTGCTGTGATTGCGATTGGATCTAACCATAAACAATTGGGCGAGGACGAATACAATTGGGCAAACCAATTAATTTTTAATAATACCCTTCCTCCAAGAAATTCGATATTACTAACGGATACCACTGGCGCTAACCACCGGGGATTTACATTTCCGATGTACGGTTCGCTGATCACGCTCAATATGGGAGCAGACGGTTTTGCTGATCCCCGGAAATATCTGGTAAATCAAACAAATCCCACCAACGGTACTCTGCTAAAATATGGAGAAGTGCTTATCCACGAGCTGGTACATGCCTGGCAAATTTATCATTCAACCCTTTCGCAGACATTTATAGCGGAGGCTTTTGCAGATGCTGCGTCTGAGGAGATGGGTATCGATCCATATCCCTATGAATGGCCACCGGAAAAACCATATGACAAATACAATCTGGAGCAGCAAGCTGCTATTGTCAGCGATTGGTACAACGGCTTTTTCAACGGAGGGGAGTTCGATAAACTAAATATTGATCTTATCAATGGTGCAAACGATCCCAGGTTTAAATATATAAGAGACGTTATTCAGCATCCATAGCGAGCAACTTTTCCCAAAAGTCAGGGGATAAATTTTCCCAATCACTAAATTCTGATGAAATGAAATACTATCTTTTTGCTTTCCTCCTGCTCAGCTTTATAGCCTGCAAAAAAGGAGATGATGGCCCTGCGGGCCCGCAGGGGAACGCCAGTGTTACGATGTATACATTTGAATCGCAAAGCTTTGTAGGACTACTTAGGCTTTATCTGAAAGATATTTCACCGGGTAGAATAGACTCCAGCCTTATTCTTGTTTATTATAATCCTGTTACGGAAGCTACCACAGCATGGTATCCCTCGCCAGGTGCCGGTTCTGCTACTATGTATCAAACGCGTTTTTATCTTTATCAGTCAAGTGCCTCTCCAAGTATTTACGAATTGAGCTTATTAACGTTGGATCTAAAAGGATTCAGTTATCCTAATCCGGTGACTTTTAGAAAGATCAGGGTCATTATCGCACCTGCAGCCACTATACTTCCGGGCGGACGGCAAAGCAGCAGTCCACCGGTCAATTATGCCGATTATTATGCGGTACTGAGGTATTATCACCTTTCCGAATAGAGAGGTCCGGAATTAGTAGTAATTTTGAGAAAATCACCGGCTTGAGCTGTACACCCCGATATTGCCTGCTCTCGTTTATGGTATTGAGTTATCACTTGCTGGCAGCTCAAACCGGTGGATTGTTTTTTGAAAATTATACTTCTCAGAATGGTCTGTCTCAGAACAGTTGCTTTGCCATTGCACAGGATGCAGAAGGATTTATGTGGTTTGGTACGCAGGACGGCCTTAACCGATATGATGGTAAACAGTTTAAAATTTTTCTACCGCAAAATGATGCCGGTAAAAAATTACCTTCTAACTATATTTCATCGCTCTTTTTTGATCCTTATAAAAAACTATTGTGGGTGGGTACTGTCCGCGGTGCCTGCATCTATTACACTGAAAGGGATTCCCTGCTGAGCGTGAGTGAACTTTTCCCTTTTGCAACAGTTTTGGAAAAGATGCCCATAAAGCAAATTGTTAGTTTCAGGAAAAATGAATACTGGATCATTACCTATAACAACGGATTATTGCAAATGAATACGGAAGCGCAAAGTATCCATACGTTTTTTGGCGATGAGGAGAACCGATCTCTCGTAAGCAGCATTATTTTGCATCAGGGAAAAATAATAGTAGCAGTATCACAACATTTGTTTTGCATCGTACCGCAGAACGGTCATTATGAAGCGCAACCACTACCTATACAGCATTCCTTTTCAGAAATAAGAGAATTGTTTTCCTATAGGAATGCTTTGTGGGTTGGTACGTCAACCGAAGGATGTTTCTATATAAACACCCCACTTGAAGCAGCACAGAATATTCATCCGTTTCTGGCCACTGCCGGCGGTATTGGTTGCTTTGCAACAGACAGCACCGGCAACTTATGGATAGGTACCAGAGGGAATGGTATTATACGACTTAATCCCCGTTCACAATTAATACAAACCGCTGTACACAACAGATATGATGATCGCACGCCGGGAAAAGATTTTGTATTGTCCCTGTTCCGTGACCGGCAAAACATTTTGTGGTGCGGCCTTAGCGGTGGCGGTATCGCTAAATATGATCCGTTGAAGTATCAATTTGGCAACCTGACTAACGAACTGCTGAATACCGCTACGCTGCCCGATAATATGATTTTTGATATCTATAAAGATAAAGATGGCAAACACTATGCAGGTACTCAGAATAAAGGATTGGCGACATGGGATACTGCTACAAACCATTTTTACCGTTACCCTTCATTCGCTACATTTGGTACAGCAGACAATACCATTTACGATATTACGGAAGATGACCATCAACTCTGGATAGCCAGTTGGGGAGGGTTAATCCGGTCTGATAAGAAAAGGCAACAATTCTATCTCCAGGAAGATGATAGCTTGCTCACTACAAAAAAACTGTATTGTGTGCATAAGTTAAAAAATGCAGACAGTCTTTTTATTACCGGTGAAAACGGCCCCATTTTTTTTTCATTGAAAGACCATCACTGGACAAGCTGTTCAGACAAATTACTACAGCAAAATGCCTATATCGGGAGATATATTTATGAAGATCAGGATAACGTAGTATGGATTTGTACCACAGGTGGCGGCCTCATAAAATACGACTACCCGACGGGCAGATTTGAAATCCAGGAAGCTGTAAGACAATACTCTCCTAACACAAGGCACCTCCTGCGTGATGGAGATTTATTCTGGATAGCTACCGACAATGGTATTGTCCAATATGATTTCAAAAGGAAAAAAGTGATCAGGCATGTTACCATTAATACCGCAAATACCTCCGGCGTATGTTATGCCATTCAGAAAGACCGTAAAGGTTTTTTATGGGTAAGCACCAACACCGGTCTGTATAAAATGGACCCTGGCAATTACCAGGTACAGCATTACGACCTCGATAACGGCCTTGGTTTTCTTGAGTACAATACCGCCAGCGCGCTTACTGAAGATGATGGCACCCTCTTATTTGGAGGAGTAGGAGGCATCATAAAATTTGACCCTATGGCGCTCCGGGAAAATACATTCAGTCCCGACCCACTCATCACTGCGATGCAGGTAAATGCTGTTGCATGGCCATTGAATAATTCAACGCACACGATGAATGAAATTGTATTACATCACCAACAGAATTTTATCACCTTACAATTTGCAGTGAATAATTTTTCAAACAGTGCAAACAACCAGTTTGCCTACCGGATGCTCGGGCTCAGTAATAACTGGACTAATAGTGGCAATAATAATGAAGCCAGTTACACCAGTCTCCCGTCAGGCACCTACCGTTTTCAGCTGCGATCGGCCAATAGCGATGGAAAATGGAGCCAGGGAATTACTACACTGGCCTTCACCATTCTGCCGCCCTGGTGGCAGTCCTGGTGGTTTCGTACAGGCTGCCTGCTGGCTATAGCCGGCATTGTTTTATGGGTGGTTCGCAGGAGGATTAGTAACATCCGTTATGAAGCAGCCCTGAAACAAAAGATTACGGAAACAGAAATGATGGCGCTGAGAGCACAGATGAATCCACATTTTATTTTCAATTGCATTAATAGCATTGACGCACTGATACAAAGCAATGATAAATATTATGCGACTGTTTACCTGAATAAATTTGCTAAGCTCCTCCGTAATATTCTCGATAGTTCGAAACAGAATACCGTCACACTCACCCGGGATCTGGAAACCCTGCAACTGTATATCGACCTGGAACAACTCAGGTATGAAAATAAATTTACGGTTTCTATAATGACAGACGAAGCGCTATTACAGGATGATTATAAGGTGCCCCCCCTGATTGTGCAACCCTATGTGGAAAATGCAATTTTGCATGGCCTGAAGAACCGGCAAGATAACGATGGCAACCTGACGATTACAATTACCAAGCAACAAGAGTACATTGAGTACGTGATTGAAGACAATGGTGTTGGCCGGAATTTCCTCAAAAGCGGATCTCCCAGGGGAGCTAAATCTTATGGTATGGAAATGAGCCAGGACAGGGTCAGATTTTTTAATAGCGAAGACAATGCTTCAGTAGTAGTAACTGATCTCAGGCACAAGGGAGCAGCAGCTGGTACAAGGGTACAAGTCCTTTTAAAAATACAATAATGCATACAGCAATTATCATTGATGATGAACAAAAAGGTCGCATTGCCCTCAGGGAAAAGCTGCTTAATTATTGCCCGGATGTAGCACTTATTGGAGAGGCCGTTGATGGATTGAATGGACTCCATCTGATCAAAGAACAAAAACCGGATATTGTTTTTCTGGATATTGAAATGCCCCGCATGGACGGTTTTGAAATGCTTAATCAACTACCACATAAAAATTTTAATCTCATCTTTACTACAGCTTATGATCAATATGCCATCAAAGCTATCAAATATGCAGCATTTGACTATTTGCTTAAACCCATTGATATTGAAGAACTGAGATCAGCTATTAAAAGAGTAAATGGACAATCGCAGGGACCGACAGAAAAAAAGCTGGAAGTGTTGCAGCTAAACCTTGGCGCTGCATATCCTCTCAGTAAGATCGCCATCCCAACCCTTAACGGACTTCTATTCTTCAACACAAGTGATATCATACACCTGGAGGCCCAAAGTAATTACACCTGCCTCTATTTCACTAATCAGCCCAAATTACTCACCAGCCGTACACTTAAAGAATTTGAGGAGCTATTGCCTACCGATATTTTTTTTCGTACGCACCACTCTCATATCATTAACCTTAACTATATCAAACGTTATATAAAAGGAGATGGCGGACAGATTGAACTCCAAAATGGCAGTTGTGTAACGGTTTCCCGGCGTAAGAAAGATGAGTTCTTAAAAACTTTCGGGCATGGAACATGATAGAGAAGTATTAAGATTTAAGAAGTCAATGTAACGCTGAGTAAGACAAAAACTTCACTTAACAAGCTTCTCTAATATCGCAACCGCTTCAGCTAACTCTTTATTATTAAGCGACGCGAAACCAAACCGTATGCCATTCTGCGAAGTAGTACCGTAATGATATTGCTCGCCGGAAGTAATCCGCATTCCCATTTTGCCTGCTTTTTCCGATAATTTTTTTAGGGATATTTTTTTGGAGAAGCGTAACCAGATGGCCATACCGCCGGTAGGCACTGTAAATTGTACGGCATCCCCCAGGCGCGATTGTAATAGTTCACAAAGCAGGTCACGCCGCTCCCGGTATACTTTATTAGACTTTTTCAGATGCCTTTCTATAGTACCATCTGCCAGCAGATTGGCTAGTGCCAGTTCAGTAAGGTTATCTCCACGCAGGTCCATGAGGCGGCGCAGGGACGCGGATCCCGCAATAAAATCAGCTGGTGCAATCATGAAACCGATGCGGATAGATAAGCCCAATGATTTGGTAAAAGAGCCAATATAAATCACATTACCCCCATGATCTGCACTAGCCAAAGGCAAAATGGGCGCAGAGCTATAGTGAAAATCGTAGTCATAATCATCTTCAATAACAGGCAACTTATATTTCCGTATCACCTCCAGCAACTTCATTCGGCGGGCAGCACTCAGCGTAACGGTAGTAGGGTGATGATGATGGGTAACCAGGTACAACATCTTTATTTTTTTGCTGCTGCATAACTGTTCAATGGCATCTACGTCAATACCATCTTCATCTACCGGTACATATATTAATCGGGCACCCAGTTGTTCAAAGCACAGGTCGGCGAAAAAATAATTCGGACTGCCAACAATTACATAATCATCTTTTTTAATGATCATGGCAGCGGCCAGGTAAATAGCCATTTGTGCTCCCCGGGTAATCATCACATTGTCGATGGTGATACTGAGTCCCCGAGTATTGGTAAGATAGGTTTGCATTTCCCGGCGCAAGGCATCACTGCCGGTAGCATTGCCATACATCAGGAGCTTGTAATAGCGGGGGCTCTCTATAACGGAGCGGCATTCCCGCACCCAGGCGCTGAGTGGAGCCAGGCGGGCATCAGGAAATCCATCATTGACCACGAGTGGGTTGCCGGTAGTGGCAGGCTGTAAAGGCATCGGCACCGTAGGTACTCCATGAAATGCAAATGCTGCTTCACTTCCATAAGGTGATACCGTTTTCCGAAAACTACGGGGCCGGATCACCGGTAAGTTGGCAGCGACCATCACCCCTTTTCGGGGCACCGCTACCAGCCAGTCCTGGCTGATCAGCTCTTCGTATGCGGCAATCACGGTTTTACGATGCAACGTCAGTTGCTCCGCCAATATCCGGCTGCCGGGCAGGAAGAGCCCCGGCTTCAGGATGCCTTCCTGGATCAACCCTATCAAACGGTTGGCGATTTGCTGATACACCGGCAGTTTCAGTGATTTATCTATTTCTATAAGCGTTTTAAATGGAAGCATCTGGACTACTCATCAATTGTTAAGTGGACTACTAAGATACTCCAGTACAAAGTAATTTTGTAGTATAATTTTTAAGTTAAAAAGAAGCATTATGACGGAACGTTTTATAATGAAAGAAGTAGATCCGGCTGCATTCAAAGCGATGCTGGGACTGGAAAGCTACCTGTCCTCCACCAGTATTTCACCCCTCCACCACGAATTAATCAGGGTAAGAGCATCACAACTCAATGGTTGTGCGTATTGCATCAATAAACATACAGAAGATGCCCGTAAAATGGGAGAAACAGAGCAGCGCTTATACCTGCTCAACGCCTGGCGCGAAGCACCACAGTTCAGCGAAGAAGAAAAAATCATCCTGGCCATCACTGAAGAAGTCACCTTCATCACCCAACAGGGACTTACAGAAGTCACCTATCAAAAAGCAGTACAGCATTTCGGTATAAAAGGTACGGCTGAGCTGATCATGGCCGTTAATGTTATTAACGCCTGGGATCGTATCGGTATATCGACACGCCGCATACCAGGTAAATAACCTTCCCGCCAATCCGTAATTCGTAATTTGAAATTCTTTATATGCCCTCTATTCAAAAAGCCAATACTGACGCCGATTTCCAGGCATGTACAGAAGTGATCCTTTTCCTGCGCCCACATTTACAAAAGGAAAATCTGCTGGCGCAGATAAAGGAAATGCAGGAGGAAGACTACCAGATGATATATATCACAGCAGACGAAGATCCATCCAAAGCCGTGGCTTTTGCGGGTTTCCGGCATATGAACAAATTACATAGCGGTAAGGTGATTTATATAGATGATCTGGCCTGTTTGCCCGCGTATCAGGGAAGAGGCTATGCAGGATTGCTCCTGGATCATATTAAAGCATTGGCGAAAGCTGAAGGATTGCGCTCAGTGCAACTGGACTCAGGTCATTCGCTGCACCCGGCACACCGGGTGTATCACCGGCAGGGATTTCATATTTCTGCGCATCATTTTTCACAACCCTTATAAACAAGGTCAGTAGCGGCATACGGGCTATACGATATCAACGGGCCGATATCGTATAGTCGTTACTGTTTTTTAGCTAGTACCTTCAACACCACAGTTAACTTATCATCAATTGCGTTATCTGGTCCTACACCAAAATCTTTACGGTTAATGACAAACTGCCCGTTCAGCTGGCAGCTGTTGGCTGCTACCACGGCCGTAAAGGGAAAGGAGATCGTTTTGGTCACCCCTTTAATTGTTAGTGCACCAGTGAGCTGGTAAGTATTGGGTTTGTCGGTAGCCGCTACAGAAGTGGAAAGCAGCCGCATCACCGGGTATTTGCCTGCATTAAAATATTTCTCTTCCAGCAAATCCCTGTCACGTTTACCAATACCGGTACTGATGGTATTAACGGCTACGGTGGCATCTATTACGGCGGACTTCAGATCATGCGGATCAAAACGGATATTACCTTTCAATCCTTTGAAATAGCCATTCACCGTACTGGTGAAGACAAGGTGATTGACGATCGTAAATTTAACGGTGGCCCCATCATCAGCAGCTGTATATTGCTGTGCCTGTAGTGTGGTACCACATAATACCAGCAAAGAAGATAGCAAAAGACGGAGGGTAGATACAGGAGCTTTCATGATACAAAGTTGTTTGTTTACAATGATTCCGCCAAATCGCGTACCACGTTTGTGGAAGTCTCCGGGGTACTTACAAAAACAGCGGGCCACCCTTGCATGGCTACCCGCTGTACATCTATCATTATAAAAAAAGCTACTTTTTGCCTGTTTCTTCTTTATAGGCGCTCACATATTCGTGCATAATTTCGGTCAGATTTTCACCTATCAGCGTATAAGCATCTGTAGGGAGATTAGCCAGTGATACCCGTACCGACCATTCAGGACCACCAAATCCGCCACCATTGAGTAAAACTATAGCAGTTTTTTCTGCTAGCCTGAAGAGGATATCTGTAGGCTGCATTTTCTTTTGCAGCCATTTGGAGAAATCATCTCCATAAATTTTACTCGCCCAGGAAGCAATATCTATTTCGGAATAGTAGCCTGTATTCAATGGATCATCTATTTGTTCCAGCTCTATTTGATCCCATAATAGTTTCAGGCGTTTGTGTACCAGTTCCTGCGCAATCTTTTTGTAATTATTCTCTTTATCCAGCAAAGCAAACAGGCTGAATAACGTCATTTGTGTTTGCTGCGGTAAAGATAATCCGGCAGTGTGATTCAGTGCTACCTGCCGGCTGTCGGCTACCATGCGGTCAATGAACTTCATCTGCTCCGGATGCAGGGTGGTAGTGTTATAGCGCTTGGCCAGCCCTTTCTTCGCCGTGGCGGGCAATTCACTGATCAGCTTATCGTATACGTTATGCTCATGTATAGCGATCACGCCTAAACGCCAACCGGTACAACCAAAGTATTTCGAGAACGAATATACGCAGATCGTGTTAAATGGAATTTTTGATAAGAGAGAATGAAATCCATTGACGAAAGTACCATATACATCATCTGTAACAATCATCAGATTGGGATTATCTTTCTTCACAATAGCGGCCAGCTTATCCATGATAGCAGGGTCTATGGCCCTGGAAGGAGGATTGCTGGGGTTCACGGTAAACAATACTTTAATTTCCGGATCTTTTAGTTTTTTCAATTCTTCATCCGGATACTGCCAGGTATGTCTTCCTTCTTTCGTTTGGCCGATAGCGTTAATGTATACTACTTCAAACTGATAACGTTCCAGTTCGGGAATTTCCAGGTAAGGCGTAAACGTGGGTACCATCAAAGCGATACGGGAACCTTGTTTCAACAATTTGTTCTGCATCAGCGAATCGAAGATGTAACACATGGCGGCGGTACCGCCTTCTACCGCAAACAGGTCAAATTTTCCTTTGATCACCTTTCCTCCGCACATTTCTTGTACAATATAATCATGTACAATTGGCTCCATGTGAGCTAACATACGGCCTGGCACCGGGTATTCGTTACCGATAATACTTTCTGCCAGTTCAAAAACAAATTCATCTTCTCCGAAATTATGTTGCTGAATACCGTATAGGTATGCCTGTTGTAGCAGGTTGGCGCCGGGTACACTTTTATGCAGGGCCAGGAAAGATTTGAAGCGGTCGCTGATACCACTCTTTTCCGGAACGCCGGCAAAGCCGTGGTTGTCTGCCATATTACGCCTGCATTCTGCGATACCGAATTGCCCTAGCAGGAAATAAGCTTCCCTTGGTACGGTAGCTACCCAGTTAGGGTTACCACGACCTGCATTCAACATTATCTCCGTACTTTTTTCTGCTTTACTTTTCGCCAGTGAAATGAGGGTATCCTTCAGTTCAAACGGACTTAGCTTTTGTAACGCACGTTGCTCTGCTACCGTGGTTTTAATATAAGACAGCGCCATAGCTTATGTTTGGAGGATCAATATTTAAAGAAATAACTCTGCAAAATGTCTTTGTTGGTGGTTTGTGTAAGTCCCAGCATTAACAGTATCCTTGCTTTCTGGGGATTCAGGTCATCGCTGACAATAGTACCCAGTGTTTTATCGTCAACTTCATCATATTGCGTTACCCTGCCGGATCCCACATGGCTGGACCTTACCACTACAAGTCCTTTTTTCACCGCCGCCGCAATGGCATCATAAAAAGCTTTGTTGAAATTGCCATTGCCTACACCAGCAATCACGATGCCTTTATACCCTTCTTTTACAAAGTTGTCGATGGCCACTGGTTCGGCATCTGCATACATATATGCGATCCCGACTTTAGGCAGCGTTTTATCTCCGGTAATATTAAAGGGGGTTTCTTTGTCGGACTTGCGCATAGGGCTCATGTAGTAAATCACTTTGCCGTCATATACCTGTCCTATAGGCCCCAGGTTGGGAGAGCGGAAAGCATCTACTTTGGTCGTACTTCCTTTGGATACATCCCGGCCATCAAAAATGCTTTCATTGAAAACCACCATCACGCCGCGTCCATTGGATTTGGTATTGGCTGCCACGGTAACGGCATCATATAAATTTTTGGGACCATCTGCACTGATAGCGGTAGAAGGACGCATAGACCCGGTGAGTACTACCGGCTTATCACTGCGCACGGTCAGGTTCAGAAAATAGGCAGTTTCTTCCTGGGTATCGGTACCATGTGTAATCACAATTCCTTCTGCTTCATTATGGACAAATATTTCGTTGATACGCCTGTTTAGTTTCTGCCAGATCCCGATCGTCATATCCTGACTACCCACATTGGCAATCTGTTCACCGGTAATAGTTGCAATATTTTCAATACCTGGAACAGCCTTCAGTAATGATTCAATAGGTACCTTGCCGGCTGTATAAGCCGCCCTGTCGGCGGAGGCTCCTTCTCCGGCAATAGTACCACCTGTAGCCAGAATGATGATGCGTGGTTTCTGGGCAAAGGAGGTAACACAAGCAAATAATACTACGATTAAAGTACATAAGGTTCTCATATGTAGTGCTTTTAATACCTTTAGATTGTTTGGTAGGAATTGTCAGGATATTAGAACACCAGAAGCCCAATTATTGTTCGCGTGCGATTTTTTGTCGTGAGGCAGGATTATACTGATTTAGATGATTTTCCAGATTTTTGTTTTAATGATTTTGTAAGATTTTAAAAAAAGATTAGGGGAGATGTAGGCGGATATCCGCCTACATCTCCCCTAATCTTCTTAATCTTATAGAATAAAATCAGGTAATCATCTAAATCAATATAATCCTGGTAAAGACAAATATCAAACGCCTTCTGCTACCTTCTTCAGGCCGGTCAATACCGTTTTCCAGTTTTCCTTTGAATGATCACAGGCTTCCTTGTTGGCAAAGTTCGACTGGGTGATAGAAAACTGGGTATGATCACTTCCCTTGTCTTCCAGGCGATAAACAATCGTCGAATAATTCTCCGGTACATCTTCCCTGCCGGAGCTTAGATAACTGTACGATAATAACTTTCCTTTTTCTACATCCAACACTTCTCCTTTTTCTTCATAATGTTTTCCTTCCCATTCACCGGACCAGATCACCGGGCTACCTTTTTTCCAGTCGCTGTCCACTTCTGTTCCGAAAAAATAACTTTTAATCTTTGTTTTATCCGTGATCGCGGTCCACACTTCGGAAGCGGGAGCATGAATACTGATAGATTCCGTTACTGTCAATTGCTTGTCCATAATAAAGTGTTTTAAATTGTACTACAATATTAGGCAGTTGCTAAGGGAGCGGATTGCATTTTACGGATTAATTCTAACCGAATTGGGGGTGACCCCGAATTTCTTTTTAAAAGCATTATTAAAATGCTGAGGTGTGGAATAACCCAGTTCATATGCTATTTCCGCTGATGTTTTCTCTGTATCCAGTAAGTATTGATTAGCCAATTGCAACCGCTGCCCGGTTAAATATTCAAACACGGTGGCATTAAAGGTTTCTTTAAACCCGCGTTTTAACTTGTATTCGTTCAGCCCTACCAGTTGTGCGATTTCCGTGAGGCCCGGCGGATCATTTAAGCGTTCGTTGATGAGATCTCTGACAGCAATTATTTTTTCCTTGTCTGTTTTATTTTTTATAAAAACGTCCTTTTTAGCTGCCGCGTAGTTATATGCTTCCGCAGATAATACCAGTAATTCAATACTTTTTGATAACAGGAATAATTTTTTCAGTTGTCCCGTAAAGCGGCAGTTCATGATCTGCCCTATTACCTGTTGTGTGGCAGCATCAATAGGTCCCCAGTTTTCTGAGAGCAGGGCCTCTTTTCCAGCCATTACGTGCTCACAAAATCGTTGCAGGTATTCATTGCCCGTTTGTGTAAACTCGATGAACAGGTTTTTGGGGAATTGTATCCCGAAAGTTTCTATCTCTGCGGCTTTCGGTTGTACTTCAATTTCAAATCCGTTAGAGTACATAATATTGTGATGACCACCTATGAGGTCAAAGGAACGGTTCAGCTGTTTATAGGAAAAAGCGTAATCCCCTTTCAATCCAAAATGCAGTCGTACCACATCGGTATCGTTGCTGGTACGCATATGATCTGCTTTTTGGTAATCCGTCACCGTATGTGTTAACCTGATGTCATCACAAAACCAGTCTGTAACGGTGGTTACACTGTTGGGGGTTGTTAACTGAAATTGTTTATCGTGGTTCGTCATACACGTTAAAATTACGAATAATAACTACCTTTAAAAAAGTGCCTTATTTTTCCCCTTCTTTGAAATCCACAACTATTTCTGTTGTTAATACAATTTTCCGGCCGTATCGCCAGCATATCTTTGCGTAATCAGATTATCAAATATAAAAGCAGATTATCTTATGGAATACAGAACATTAGGAACAACAGACGTACAGCTGTCTGCCATTGGTTTGGGCTGTATGGGAATGAGTCACGCCTACGGCGTACCCGATGATGTGGAATCTATTGCCACACTTGAAAAAGCCCTGGAAATAGGTATTAACTTCTGGGATACCGCAGATGTATATGCAGCCGGCAAGAATGAAGAGCTGGTATCCAGAGTCCTGAAGCCCAACCGTAATAAAATCTTCATTGCCACCAAATTTGGCTTTTCGATGAATACGGACGTGCGCGCCGGCAACTTCGATGGTTCTCCCGCCTATATGAGAAAGGCCGTGGAAGCCAGCTTAAAAAGACTACAAACGGATGTAATCGATTTATACTATGCCCACCGCATTGATCCTAACGTGCCGGTAGAGGAGATGGTGGGTGCGATGGCTGAGTTGGTAAAAGAAGGTAAAGTACGCTACCTGGGCCTTTCGGAAGCTTCCGCCAACACGCTCCGTAAAGCGCATGCGGTACACCCCATCAGTGCGTTACAAAGTGAATATTCCCTCCTTACCCGGGATGTGGAAAAAGAGATACTACCGGTGTGTAAAGAACTGGGCATTTCCTTTGTCCCTTTCAGCCCGCTGGCCCGTGGTCTTGTTATCAACGACCTGGATGTAGCCAAACTGGGGGATAATGATTTCAGAAAACAATTGCCCCGTTACCAGGGTGAACATGCAGAAAACAATAAGCTGCTGGCCACCGGATTTGCGGAACTGGCCTCCGGAAAAAATTGTACACCCGCTCAACTGGCACTGGCGTGGGTACTTGCACAGGGAGATAACATTATCCCCATCCCCGGTACTAAAAGAAGAAAATACCTGCTGGATAATGCCGGCGCTGTAGACGTTCATTTAACAGCTACCGATCTTCAAAACCTGGAAGACCTGCTGAAGAAATATCCGAATACAGGTGAAAGGTATAATGAAAGTATGAACAAGCTGGTAGATAGAAGCTGAAACAGCTTTTAGCCATTAGCTTTTAGCTTTTAGGAAATGCAGCGAAGATTAATAAATGTTAGTCTTCGCTGCATTTCCTAAAAGCTAAAAGCTAATGGCTAAAAGCTAAAAAACGGATATAACGCTGTTTCCACGTGTGCTTCTTTCATATAGCCAGCCATTTTACCCGCAATATCGGGATGTGCTGCCGCTACGTTTTTTGTCTCCGCAGGATCTGTAGCCAAATCATATAATTCCACTGCTGCATCCGGATGCTGTTGCGCCTGTTGTCTTACCGCCTTCCAATTACCTTGTCTCACCGCCTGACGGCCACCATCTTCATGAAACTCCCAATAGAGATATGGATGTTGCTGTTGTCCTTTACCACCTGTTAAGGTTGGCAGCAGTGATACACCGTCAGTATGGGGCATAGATGGCGCCTTGGTCAGTTGTGCCAGTGTAGGCATAATATCCCAGAAAGCGCCCTGGAATGAATTGGTACTGCCTGCTTTTATTCTGCCAGGCCAGCGGGCAATAAAGGGCTCACGGATACCGCCTTCGTACAGGTCTCTTTTTACACCACGAAAACCACCGGCGCTGTTAAAGAAAGCCGGATCTGCACCACCTTCTGTATGTGGACCGTTATCACTCGTGAATATCACCAGGGTATTTTTGTCTAATCCCAATGCTTTCAGATGTGCCATCACCTCGCCTACATAATTATCCAGGCGGGTCATCATGGTAGCAAAGGTGGCGTGTGGATAGACCTGAGAGGCATAACCGGGTACAGTGGCTTTAGGACCATAGTCGTTGCCTTTGTATGGTTTCTCTGCAAACTTACCTTTGAAATGCCGGAAAAGACTATCATCTGGTACCTGCAGCTCTGCATGTGGCAGGGTATAAGTCAGGTAAAGAAAAAATGGTTTGCTTTTATTTTCTTCCAGGAAGCGGAGCGCTTGTGCCTGGATCATATCTGGTGCATAAGTACTCATGTGTTCCAGCTGTCCGTTTTCCGGCAGCACCACTTTAGTATCATTATCCCAGAGGTGTGTGGGAAAGTAGCGATGCGACTGCCGCTGGCAGTTGTAGCCATAAAAACGATCGGTTCCCTGTTTCATCGGATCACCGGAAGAGCCTACCGGCCCCAGTCCCCACTTACCAAAGATGCCGGAAGTGTACCCAGCCTTCTTTAGTACTTCCATGATCGTTATAACGGTGTCGGCTATAGGTTGCTGCCCTTCAGGCTGTACTTCCTTATTACCACGGATAAAAGTATGCCCCGTATGTAAACCGGTAATGAGCGATGCCCTGGAGGGCGCACAAACGGAAGTACCGGCATAAAACTGCGTAAAACGCATGCCTTGCTTCGCCAGCTGATCAATATGTGGAGTAGTGAATTTTTGTTGACCATAAGCACTGAGGTCGCCATAGCCTAAATCATCTGCGAGAATAAAAACGATGTTTGGAGTAGTCGTTGCTTTTTGTTGCGCTTTAACGGGTAGCGCCAACAATGCAAGTCCTGCTGCCGCGGGTAGCAGTTTTGTCAAAATGTTCCTGTTCATAGTTCGTTGTTCTAAGCTGTCCAAAATACAAAGTATTCCGGAAGTATTCACAACAAGAAGGCCGGCAGGGTAAAACCCGCCGCCATAGTGACTATCACTGCACGCATAAACCTATGATGTAATAGATAATGTCAGAAACGACGGTACCCGCAAAAAGCCATCGTTATCAACAGCTTTTTGCGGGTACCTGCCAGGAGCATTTATCTTGTCATTTGCGAACTACATCTTAAACACTTTACCCCCCACCATTACTTCCTGCGTAGCCTCATCAAACGTGGCTTTCATGCCGGTACGATAGGCGGCATTGCCCATGATCAGTGCAATAGAGTGTGAGTAAGCGGCTTCAATAGGTGCATTGGGCTGCTTACGTTCACGCACACACGTCATCCAGTTGCGTACATGCGCATTCGTGAGTGAATCGCCGCCGGTGTTGGCACTGGTAGTAGCTGCATCTTCATTACTGAGCGTTTGGGCAGTCAGCAGGTTAGCATGCATCCCCATTTCCTGCGCTTCTTTTTCCGTAAGACCGCCGGTGGAGCTTATTTTGTTGGTAGACATGTCGATGGTACCACCATTGGAATAATAGATTTCTTTGGTGCCGCCGGCAGAGTTATGAAAACGGCTGCTGTACATTACCTGGAATCCGTTGGCAGGATCATTTTCAGGACCGTAGTCAAATACGGCAGTGAGGGTATCCGGATTTTTCCGGCCATCTTTCCACATATAAATGCCACCGTTGGCAACCGCGCTACGTGGGTGTTTCAGGCCACTGAACCAATGCACCGTATCTATCTGGTGAGTCATCCACTGACCGAAGATTCCAGAAGAATAAGGCCAGAACAAGCGGTATTCCAGGTATTTGCGCGGGTCCCAGCTATCCTGCGGACGGCCTGCCAGGAAGCGTTTCCAGTCGGTATCAGATTCGCGGATCGATTGTACCAGGTCCGGACGGCGCCAGCGACCAGGTTGGTTTACATTCCAGGTCATTTCTACCATGGTAATAGGACCAAACTTGCCTTGTTGTATGAAATTGGCAGCAGCATGATAACTGGGGCCGCTACGGCGCTGCGTACCCACCTGCATGATGCGGCCCGATGCTTTCACGGCTTTCAGTGCATTACGCGCATCTTCCATGGTTTCGGCAAAAGGCTTTTCACTGTACACATCGCACTTGTTCTTCACCGCTTCTATCGTATGATAAGCATGCTGGAAATCGGCGGAGGCAATGAATACCGCGTCCAGTCCCTTGATATTATACAGCTCATCATTATTCATACAGGCCTGTACGTTATGCCCGGTTTTCTGCTGCAGAAAAGCCTTTCCTTCATCCCGGCGCCTGTTCCATATATCAGATACTGCGATCAGGTCAAAATTCAGTTCCTTGTTATTATTGAAGAAAGAAGGCAGCAATGCCTGTCTCGCACGATCGGAAAATCCAACCAGTCCTACGTTCACGCGGTCGTTGGCGCCCATGATGCGCGCATAGCTGCTCGCAGGCATGCCCATGGCGCTGATAGTAATACCGGCTCCTGCCAGTAATGATTGTTGCAGGAATTCCCGCCTTGTTTTTTTTGATGCAGACATATAAAGGAGTTTTCTGTTTTTGTTACTTGGTTATTTATTACTGGCTATTTCATGCCCCAGGCTTCTTTCAGTTGCCCCTGCAGGTAATCAAATGCCGGTTTATATTGTTTAGCAGGATCATCCCAGCGACATTCCATCATGATATGACCGGTGTAGCCTATTTTATGCATAGCGGCGAAATAAGGCTTAAAATCATCTCCTGCAACACCTGGCGCTGCCCTCTTTTCTTTTTCCGCAATATGGCAATGCACCAGTAGTCCTTTGGCCTTTTCAATATTGACAGCTGGCTCATTTTCCCGCAGCATATGATAGATGTCTGCCGTTAACCGGAAATTAGGATGATGAATCGCCGTTACCACCTCATAGCCTTCCGCCAGGGTATTCACAAAATTGGTTTCTGTTTTATTCAGGTTTTCCATGGCTATAACGCAATCATATTTGGCAGCAATCACGGCCATCTTGCGGCCCAGCAAAATAAACTGTTGCACTGCCTGCTGACGGTCTACCCCTTCCGGTATTTTACGGGCTTCTCCACTGCCCAGCACAATGAGCGTTACCCCGGCTAATTTAGCGCGCTGCATCACAGAATCCACGTAACCTAACACCCTGGCTTCATCTACTTCGTTGCCGGTGAGTTTAACATACCCCGGCACAAATACATTACAACTCTGGACTTTACAGCGACTGTTGCGCAGGGCATGCAGCTGCTCCCGGAACTGTGCTTCACTCAGAGAGGGCGACAGGATTTTACGCACAGTTTCTTCCAGGTAAGTAAACCCGCTGCTGGCGGCGATACTGTCGTTGGAAAAAGAAGTACAGATCCCGATGGCAGGTAACGGCGTCTGTGCATTCGATTGCAAAAATGCGCCTGAGAGTATGGAAAAGGTGAATAACAACCATGTTTTCATAACGTCTGGGTATGTTTAATGTGGAATACGGAATAGCTTTAAGATAATATCTAATTCCGGAAAAACAAAATTTACCCGAAGCGGAAAACACAGAGCTATTGATGCGAATGATCAAAGCGGAAAATAATACCCGCTCAACTCATTCGCATCAATAGCTCTGTGCCTTCCGCTTTCTGCTTCCAAATCAATATATTTGCTGATAACACAATTTACCGAATGGACCCACTATTAACCCTTCACATCAGGATCATTAACCAGGTATTTGAACTGGATAAGAAAACCGCTGCCAAACCGGAGCTGTTGTCGCTGCAGCGCAATGTAGACCGTATCAAACAACACTTCGAGGAAGCCGGTTATACTATTCTGAATCCGCTGGGAGAAGCGTATCATGAAACAAGAATAGATTACGAAGCCAGCATTACCGGCGATATGGCCCCGGAAATGGAAATTGTGAATGTTATCAAACCAGTCGTATATTATACCGAAGGCGGACAAAAATCCATTTTACAAAAAGGGGTAGTCATCGCCGCTGCAAAATAAACCTATGAGCAACCAAATTAATTTCGGCATTGATCTGGGCACGACCAACTCCCTGATCGGCAAATTTCAGAACGGTACCGTAGAAATATTCAAGAATCCATTCGGTCAGAAAGAAACGTTGCCTTCCGTGGTAGCCTTCAGGAAAGACAGGATCATTGTGGGCGATAAAGCCAGGGAGCTGATAGAGAAAGATCCGGAAAATGTGTTTTCTTCTTTCAAAAGAAAAATGGGGACCTCGGAATCTTTTTTTGTGCCCAATACCAGCGACTTTAAAACACCGGTAGAACTATCTGCCATGGTGCTCAGAGAGCTCAAAAACTTTATATATACCGGCGAAAAGCCGGATGCGGTGGTCATTACCATCCCCGCCTCTTTTGATACCATCCAATCCAACGCCACCAAAAAAGCAGGTAATGATGCCGGCTTCAGAGAGGTACAACTGTTACAGGAACCCATTGCTGCGAGTCTCGCTTTTGCCAACAAACAAACGGATGCCGGCAGCTTACAGGGACAATGGCTGGTGTATGACCTCGGCGGCGGCACTTTCGATGTGGCGCTGGTGAAGATCATTGACGGCGAAATGCGCGTAACAGATCATGAAGGCGACAACTACCTCGGCGGAGTGGATTTTGATATTGCCATCATAGAAAAACTGGTGGTTCCGCAACTGCAGCAACAGGGACAATATCCCGATCTGCTCACAGAGCTGCGCAGCGCCCGCGGGAAATACAATACCCTGTATCATATCCTGCTAAAAAAAGCGGAAGAGGTGAAAGTACAACTCACCAACAGCACCGCCGCTGAAATAGAATTCGAAATCAACGAAGAGGATATATACCTCACCATCACCCGGGATCAGTTTGAATCCGTTATCTACGACAGCATCCAGTACTCTGTGGATCTCGTCAAAAAAATACTGGTCCGTAATAACCTAGCTGCTGCCGATATCATGGAAGTTGTGATGATTGGTGGCAGTACCTACATCCCACTGGTAAAAAAACTGGTAGCAGCACAACTGGGCATTGCCGTAAACTGCAGTGTAGACCCCACTACGGCCGTAGCTGTGGGCGCCGCATGGTATGCAGGTACCCGATCCGTTTCGGCGCTTAAATCGCCTGAAAACAAGCCTGCCGTTGCCGGTGAACTGAATATCCAATTTAAAACAGCTTATCAAAAAAATACCGCCGACAAAGAAGAGTATTTCACCGCGATTGTAACAGGCCCCGTAGCAGGACTGAGCTACCGTATTGTGCGGGCAGATGGCGGCTACGACAGCGGCATCAAACCCCTGCAGGAACGTATCTCTGAAATGTTGTTGCTGGCAGAAAACAACAACAATGTTTTCAACATCCTGGTATTTGATGCAGCCCACAACGAAGTGGCTGTGCAGGCACCCGTTATCGCTATTACACAAGGGAAATTMAATATCCACGGACAACCGCTGCCCAACGACATCTGCATAGAAATAGATGACCTGGAAAATAACACCACCAAACTGGAACTCATCTTTGAAAAAAATGCCATCCTCCCGCTGCGCAAAACAATTATCAAAGAAGTGATGAAAACCATTCTGCGCAGTGGCCAGGATAGCTTACTCATCAACGTAGTAGAAGGCAGTCGTTATGCGATCCCCGGCAGCTGTGTACCACTGGGCATGATTGAAATCAAAAGCACCGACCTGGTGACAGACCTCGTAAAAGGCTCTGATGTGGAAATCACCTTACAGATCAGCGAAAGCAGAGACCTCTCCGTAAAAGCAGTGCTGCTGATGAATGAACAGGAATTTTCTGAAGTGTTCAACCCCATGGTAAGGCAAATCAATATGGGTAAACTACAGGACGATATCCGGCAACTGAGAATACAGGCAACAGAAAAACTGAAGACCTTCAAAAACAGCCAGCAGTACGAACTGGCAGCCACCGTGCAGGATATACAATCCGACCTCGACTATATCAGCGGCCGCCTGGAATTGATCAGCACCGATGATGTAACAGACGAAAAATACCAACTGGAAGAAAGGAAACGGAAACTGGCGCAACTACTGGACAGCACCGGTAAAGATCAGCAGATAGTGGAAGTGACGGAAAACTATTTCAGGCAAAAAGACTATTGTCTGCGAAATATCCGCGAGGAAAATGACACAGCGCGACTTACCAGGTTCGAGCAAATCATCAAAGAAGAAAGCACTTATCTTTCCTCTCAAAGCTACTATACTATCAAAGCTAAAACCGACGAACTGATTAACCTGGGCTGGGAAATTGTCCGTAATAAACCATCTACCTGGATCAACAACTATTACTTCTACTCCAATATTCCACCAAACGATTATACCAACCCGCAAATGGCTGCCCGGTTCATGGAAATAGGCGAAAAAGCACTGGAGCGACAAAATTACGAAGAGCTGAAAGCCGCCGTATACCAGCTTCACAACCTGATGCCGGATGATAAGAAAACAGATCAACAACTGAAAGGTACCGGTATCGGGTAAACGTTATTCACCTAAATACAGGTCTACCCCCTCCGCATTGTTGTCGAGGAGGTTCACAAATAGATTAGTGCCATCGGTACCAATCTCCACAGGAATATACCTGTTAGAGTGCTGCCAGTATGTAGAATCCAGCACAAATGATAATGCACCATCCCGTAAAAAGGTGTTGGCATTTTTGTAATTCTCCGCGAAATAGCCCTTGGCACGATAGATCACATCCGACGTGTCAGGTTCCTTTACCATCGTCCAATGTTGCCCTGCGTAAAAGTAAACCCGATTGGCAGTTAACTGCAGCGGCAGGAAGGTGCTGTCGTGTGGTAATATATAGCAGGAATAAAAAGAATCAGGCGTTTGTAACAAGGCTACCATCGCTACTTCCAGCCGATTAAAAATACGCAGACTTTGTTTATGCAATGGATCGGTAAAGTCGCCGGTATTGATTGCACTGCTGTCTGCGGGTGGTTTCGGCATTTGTGCCGGAACCGTATAGGCAGCGCCCTTCAACGAGGTCATAAACCCGGGACCATACACATCATCACCGGTATGGGGTGAAACAGGTACTGTATCATACACCGTGACGGCCATGCTTTTCCGGGATAACGTATATTCCAGTTGCGCTATCAGTAACTTCATCTGCGTTGCGGTACGGGATTTGGTGAAAAATCCTTCTACGTTAACAGCATGTATTCCTCCGCTTTTTTTATTCTTATTGAATTTGTTTGTTATACTCACCGCAAGTGTCAATACAACAGCCGTGCCCATCAAAATCAGGAAGAACCTCACCCAACGCCGCAAGATGGGATTTAATGAGTCTCCTATCAAGGTTTCTATCGGATGCCTGTTCAACTTTGCCTTCCGGTAATCCAGCAATTCTTTTTTGCGGACCTGCACCCTTTCCTGCACATAATCGGTGGTATGTAGCTGCTCCACTAACTCCAACACTTGCTGCCCCCGCTTAAAGTCCTTCATATAAACAGCCAGTGCCAGGTTAATCATACTGATGCCATAGTCACTTCTCCATTTATTAAATTCTTCCGGTAAAGTATTCAGTTGCCTGATAACCGTGGGATTAGCGAAGCGTACCAGGTACTTCCAGATATATGCCCCGCCATTATTTAATTCATCAACAACGGCTTTCAATTCGTTATCCATCACTGTCAGATAACGCAGCACCCGTTGGTAACTGACCGTGGTATATGCACCATCCAGTAGCAACGGACCGGCGAACAGGTATTCCATTGTGCGCACATCCTGATTTTTCAGGCTATTCAGTATCGCTACTGTAAACAATGGCTCATAGTAAGGCGCAATAAAAAACAGGAACGATGGGTCTTTATACAACACATGATCCGCTATCCTTCCTTTCATTTCTCCTGTTTCCAGGAAATGTAATAATGCCGGATCTGCCGCTATTTGCTGATGATAGATGAGTTCATGGGAAGATTGCAACTGATCGAAAAATTGCAGCAGGTCATTTTTACTGAATAATTGTCCATTCGCTTTTAGCAACTTATCATCTGAGAGTTCTACTTCTGCCAGCATTTTTTTCCGGAGAAGGGATAACGCAGCACTGTCCCGCAAATCTACGGGACCACCATTCATTTTCGTCAGGAAAGTCAGGGGGTTCAGGTATTTCATCTGGCAGCAAAATAAGGAAAAAGAAGTAAAACTTTGGTAGATGTTACCATCCACAGCTGCCCGGAAAATCTATTCTCCTATCTTCATATCTACCCCATTGGTATTATCCGATAGTTGTTTCAAATGAAGTACCTGCTCAGCAGAAGCTGATACTTCCATTGGGATATAGCGGTTAGATGTTTTCCAGTAGGTGGTATCCAGGATAAGCCGGACCGCAGATTTCCGTAAAAAAATATCGTGGTTAAACCCCGGTAACATAAAAAACCCTTTCACGGTATATGAAGGTACATATTCCATAGCCCAGTAGCCGAGCCAATCCGGGTTCCATAAAAGCCCCACATAAAAATATACCTTGCTGAGCGATAATGGTAAAGGGATAAATGCACTATCGCGGGGAGCTATATAACAAGAGTAAAAAGAATCGGGTGTTTGAATCAGCGTAATCAATTGCGCATCCTGCCGGTTAAAAACACGCAGACTCTGTCGGTGCAGTGAATCCTCCCAGCTGCCATCTTCCCGCATCCGTGGCAAACTCCTGTTATATCGTGGCTGAACAAATTGAGCACCAACATTCCCTTGTTTTCTGATAGCCTCCATAAATGCAGGGCCATACAAGTCGTCACCGGTAGCAGGAGGGGCAATCGCAGGATGCTTTTGAATACTTTCTACCGGATCACGGGGCGTTATTGCCAACTGAGACAACAAGTATTGCATAGTCCAGTAAGTGCGGGAACCGGAAAAAGTGCTTTCTTCCACTACAGGAGTAAACAGCTCCTGGTGTGTTTCCTTTCTCCCATAGTAATTACCCAGCATAATTACCAGTACTATAAAAATGCTGCACCCTATTTGTATAAGGCGATCGTTTGTCAATCCTCTTTGAGCTAACAGCTTGCCCAGCCATGTAGTGGGTTCTTTCCGGAAAAAAACAGACCGAAAAGCAGCCTGCTCTTCTTTTACATACCGGATATATTTTTCTACATTTTCCTGCACATAGGAAACACTTTTCAGCTGCTGCAGCGTGCCTAATATCTCCAATGCTTCTTCCTTATAATGGTTGGTATTCAGTACCAACGCAAAGTTGATGAGGAGAATCCCGTAATCACTTCTTTGCATATGAAAGGCATCCGGCAGGGCATTCAATAATTGTAGCTGCGTAGCTCCGACGTAAATATCCACTTGTTCCCATCTTCCCCTCGAATCTTTTGCCAATGCTGCCCGCACCTCTTCTACCCTTGCATATTGTCCCTTCAACAAACGGAATACTTTATCGTAACACCGCTTCATCGCTTCGCCATCCAGTAGTACCGGGTTATTAAACAAATATTGCAATGTTACTACCTGCTGTTGCAGTAAGCTGTTCAGTACCGCTGTAGTAAACAACGGCTCATAAAAAGGCGCTATAAAAGACAGGAATGATTTGTCTTTGTATAGCGCCTTATCTGCAAACAGTCCTGTGATAATACCTGTTGCCAGGAATTCGGATAAAACAGGATCTGATTTTATTTCCTGATGAAAATGTAACTCTTTTGTATTTTGTAAGCTATCGAAAAAAAGCAGCAGGTCATTTTTGCTACACCATTCTCCGTTGATCTGTAATCCCTTATCAGCTGTAAGTTCCAGCTCTGCCAGTATTTTTTTCCGGAGAAGTGACACAGCAGCAGTATCTGCTGAGTCGATGGCAGCACCATTCATTTTTTCCAGGAAGGCAAGGGGATTACGGTATTTCATATGCCGGCAAAATACTAAAAAAAGTAATTCGTCCGGTTTATGAAAATAACAGGTAAGCCAGCACCAGCGTCACCACTACGTTAAACGACTGGGCTATCAGGAACGCATATACGGGCTTCCTGCTTTCCGTACCAATCAGGTCTTTGAAATTCGTTTCCAGTCCTATGCTGGTGAAAGCCAGTGCAAACCACAGCCCCTGTAAACTTTTCAAGGGCGCTTTCAGCGGTGCAATGGCTGCCGGAGAAATGAAAAAAGAAAATATCAGCGAAGCGAGAATAAATCCAATCACAAATTTCGGAAACCGCTCCCAGATCACTTTTAAAGTGGGTTTGGTATTGGCATCACCGGCATTGGGATGTTTGGTATAGGTCCAGTATACGGAGATGGCAAATGCCGCTACCCCTAATAGCACATTCTGTGAAAACTTTACTATGGTGCTGATCTTCAGGGCGGTTTCGCCTACCAGCGATCCGGAGGCCACTACCGCTCCGGTGGTGTCGATACTCCCTCCCAGCCAGGCGCCCGTTACGGCTTCCGGGAAGTTAAAGTAGTGCGCAATCATCGGCATAAAAATCATCATCGGGATAGCTGTAATCAGTACCAGGGAAATTACCAGCGACAGCTTTTTTGCATCTCCCTTAATGGCACCGGAAGTAGCTATGGCGGCAGATACCCCGCAAATGGATACCGCACTGGATAGCATCATGGTGAGTTCATTATCTATCTTCAGGCGTTTACATACCCAGTAGGAAAAATACCATACAGACAGCACCACTACCAATGCCTGGATAAGGCCCAGGGCACCGGCTTTCAGCACATCCGAAAAAATGATGGTAGTACCCAGTAACACCAGTCCTATTTTCACAAAAAATTCAGAGGTCAGTGCTTCACGGAACCAGGTGGGGAGTTTAAAAAGGTTACCTATCAATAAGCCTATAATGAGACTGAAAATAACCGCTTCCAGGCCATATCCGTTCAGTGTGGCATTACCAGCGATGATGAGGGCCAGGGTAGTCAGTATAAAAACTACCGGGAATACCAGCAGCGTATTTTTCAGTGATTTCCCGGTCAGAAAAGATCCCAACAGGGCGATGCCGATTACATAAATAAACTGTGCACCGATCTTTAGTAAGTTGGCGCCGGCTAATACTTTACCGGTAAGATCTGCGCTGCTACTCCATTTGTATTCCGGGATAGCTACCACCACACCGGCCATTGAAAGAAGAATGATCAGGAAACCAAGCGTAACAATGGCCCAGTCTTCCTGTAAATAAGACTTTACTGTAGGCATATAGATTCATTAATGATAGTGACTACTCTAAAAAATATCTCTCAGCACGGCGTTGGCAGCATGATAACCACACATGCCATGTACGCCACCACCCGGAGGCGTGGCAGAGGAACAGATATAAATCCCTTTGGCAGATGTCCGGTAAGGAGATATACGCATAGCAGGACGGGTATACAACTGCCGGATATCAATAATACCACCATTGATATCGCCACCTACATAATTCGGATTATAGACTTCCATCTGCTGTGCATTCATGGTATGTTTGGCCAGGATCAGATCACGGAAACCAGGCGCAAAACGTTCTATCTGGTTTTCTATAATCGTGGTCATATCTACTTCAGATCCATTGGGTACGTGGCAATAGGCCCAGGCGGTATGTTTACCTGCCGGCGCTCTTTCGTCAAACAGGCTTTGCTGTGTTAACAGCACAAACGGAGCCGCATTGTGCTGTCCGTCATAAGCCCGTTGCTCCGACAGTGCAATTTCCTCAAAGGTGCCACCCAGATGTACCGTAGCCGCTTGCCGGCATTCCACTGCGGTAAAAGGAATGGGGCCACTTAATGCCCAATCCACCTTAAATACACCGGGACCATACCGGTAGCGTGATAGCTGTCGCTTATAATGCGGAGAAAACCGATCTCCTGCAATCGTCAGTAATTGCTTAGGGGTGAGATCAAACACCACCGCGTGATGCGAGGGCAGGCGAGACAGCGAACTAACGTGCACGCCTGTCTGAATTTCGCCTCCCAGCGAAATAAAATACTGCGCCAGGGCATTCCCGATGGCTTGTGAGCCTCCTTTGGGAACAGGCCATCCATGACGGTGGCCTACAGCCGATAATATAATACCAATCGCTGCAGAAGCGGTATTGGTGAGCGGTTGAATCGAGTGGGCCGCCATGCCTGCCCACAAGCCTCTTGCGGCGGTAGTGGAAAATCTTTTTGCAATCGCGGCAGCAGAACGCAGGCCATTCAACCCAAAGCGTGCCATGATCAATGGGTGCCGTGGAAAAGAAAATGGTCCCAGGCTATCTTCTGCTACCGCTTCCCAATGATCCGCCACCGGCTTTATCAGCCGGCGGTACGCGTCTGCATCCACACCCAGTGCCTGGGCGGTATCATCCAGCGAACGCGCCAGGATAGCTGCGGTGCCATTATCAAACGGATGTGCTGCCGCCAGCGGCGAATGCACAAATTCCAGCCCGAAGTCCGCCAAAGGCAACTTGGAAAAAAAGGGAGAACCTACTGCCATAGGATGTACTGCCGAACATACATCATGATAAAAGCCCGGTAGGGTAAGCTGCTCCGTACGCATACCACCACCAATTGTGTCTTTTGCCTCCAACAGTAATACAGATACCCCCGCCTGTTGCAACCTGATGGCGGCAGACAAGCCGTTGGGCCCCGATCCTACTATGATTACATCGAAATCTTTCTTATCCATGAGCTAAACTTACTACCGTTGGTCGACGCATTAATAGTCTACAAATTTAGTATACTATTAACGGGAATGCAAATAATTTTTAAAATAAGTTTATTTCTCCGGAGGCAGCGTGATTCCCATCCGGATGGCCTGTAAACCAGTCAGCCCCTGCAAATCTTCCAGTTCCAGTTCTTCCATCTCTGGCAACAACACCCCGGTATCCTGTAAATAACGGATAAAAGGCAGGTAATCTTCCACATCTTTCCGGTCAGAATAAATCAATGCGATTTTGTCAGGCTGGGTTAACCGCTCTTCGGTATTCCGGATATGTACTTTATCAATCCGTTTCTTAATCATCTGGTAACGGATGTTATAAGCACCTTCTACATCAAATTTCCGTTCATCTGCCCGGAAGCTGATATCTATCGGGTGGTTATGCACAAAGATGAGCTGTGTGGTATGCAGTTCCCTGGGCATCTGTGATAATAACCCATGGGTGAGTCCAGCTATGGTAACCATGGAAGAAAGCTGCCATAAACGGAGATTCTTCAAATGGAAATGACTAAAGGGTTTATCCGGCGAAATAGATTGTCCTATATAGATATCATATTCCACCCCGTCCGTTCTGAATTTCTCAAAATAGCAGGGATAGGATTCCTGCAATTTATTCTTCTCTGATTCAAAATACTGGTTAACGGTACCGTTGATCAGCTGCATAGATGCTTCCAGCGCGGCTTTGTTCACCTCACCGGCCAGGCTTTGCAGACAGGATTCAATTGCCTCCGCCGTTTTGGGAAACTGTATAGCGATGTGACGTAAATATTCCACGGCCTCCACTTCCAGGAATCTGTTCAGTTCATTTTCATCAGAAGGACTCAGTTGTTCCTGTAAAATTGCCTGTTGCCATTGCTGGCAACGATAAATCATCTGTTTCAACAGGTCATTTTGCTGGTACTGCTGCAGACTATCCAGCGTCGCGGCCAGAATACTCAGGTGACTGTCCAGATCAGCGATAATAGCTTTATTTCTTTCTACCGTAGAATTCCTGATATCGATGGCACCATACAAGGGATATACCTGTTCAAACAGGATATTCTGAATGGTCACCGGCAGTTTCTTCTTCGTGTTATAGAGATAGTGCCACGCAGCTTCATTAAATTTCCATTGTACCGCCGGTTGTATGGACGTGAATTTTTCTTTGATCACATTTTCTATCTCCAGGTTAAACTCTTCTATATAAATCTGCAATAGCTGTGCAATGGGGCTAATGGCGGGTTCCAGCAGAGCGAGTGTTTTATCGTCAAAGGTATCTTCGCCCCAGGTATGCACGGCCATAATACCTACCAGCTCGTGTGCATAAAAAATGGGCATCAGTCCCAGCGACTTCACCCCCTGTTTACGGAAATGCTCAAGGAAGGCATATTCTTTCTGGGTTACCAGGAAAATATCAGCAGAAAAAAAGAAGATGGGTTTACTGGCGAATGCTTTCGCCTGGCGACCAAATTCTTCCGGCGTCAGCCGGTCTTCGCCCCATACTTCAAACAGGATGCCGGTACCGCCTTTTTCGAAACTATACACCGGTACATCGTTTACCCGCAGGAAAGGAAACAGGTCAAATTCTATCTTACTGTTACGGACCAACGATTTGAGTGATTGTATCACCTCGTTGAAACTTTTTTCGGCAACTAACGCCGTACGGGAAAGTCTTACTTTCTGAATATTTTCTACCGCCTTCTGTGCAGTGACATCTGTTACTGTGATCACAAAAAATCCGCGGAAACGGAACAACTCCAGCGGCAGCATTTCTTCCAGTATTTCAAATCCGCCACCTTCACTCAGATGTGTATAAAGCTGCCCCATATCTATTTCCGGCAAGGGGCCTTTGGCAGTTACTTCTACAAAATCGGTATTGAAGTTCACCGCATAATACTGCAGTAAACCCGTGCTCTTATTGATTCCCGCGTGGTATTGTTCTCTTTTAACAGGTACAAAAAAATTATAGAGTCGCTGCAGAAGGAAAGAGTACAGCAACTGTAAACGATCCAGGTGATAGTCTGCCGGCTTACGGCTTACCTCATAGTCAGTATTCTCTCCTCTTTGTCCCAGCAGGGCATATAATTGATCCGTGCCATAAAAGGTAATAGGCTTAAACGGAAAGCTGAGCCCCCAGGCCAGGGTTTCTTCTGATCTCATGGCGGGAGAAAGACAAGCGTACACGTATTCCAGCTGTTTAACATAGCCGGGGGTATCTTCTACGGCAATATCCCGGTGACCAATATCTGATGCTTCAAATTCTTCGAGCGTTGCAGCGTACAATCGGGCTTTCACGGTTTGTTCTTCACTGATCCTTCTTTTAAGCCAGGTGATAAACGGTTCAAAGGAAATGGCTGCATCAATAGCCAGTGGCTGTGCCCTATTTCCCGACACATCCAGTATGGTTGTTTGCATAAAATGGGATTATTCTTTCGTTACCAAAGGTATGTAATTTGGGAGGTGTAACACACAACGCATGGCCCGCTAATATAAATAACTTAACTTGTTATCCTGTAATTCTACTTCACCCCGATTATAACATTTCTAAACAACTACGCATCATGAAAGCAATCTACCTGTTAACGGCTGCGTTATGCCTGTTAATTACCTCCAACACTTATGCACAGCAGGACTCTGCTGCTATGATGAAAGCCTGGATGGACTATATGACACCAGGGCCTGTTCACCAGAAAATGGCCATGGGCGATGGTGAATGGACCGCCGATATGACCATGTGGGAAAAACCGGACGCCCCTCCTACCAAAACGACTGGTGGCTGCGTCAACAAAATGATCCTGGGTGGCCGCTATTGTGAAAGCCGTTATACCGCCAATATGATGGGAATGCCTTTTGAAGGCATTGGTACCCTGGCGTACGACAATCAGCGGAAAGTGTTTATCGACACCTGGATTGACAATATGGGCACTGGTATCACCATAATGGAAGGTACCTGGGACGATGCCACTCATTCCATGGAATTAAAAGGCAAAGTTGTTGATCCTATGAGTGGAAAAGACTGCTGGCTACGGCAGGTGACCACCTGGAAGGATAAAGATCATCAGCTCATGGAAATGTACCGTACGCAGAATGGTAAAGAAGTGAAAGAAATGGAGATCGCGCTGACGCGGAAATAAAGTATTTTTTCCTGCTCGGGATTAGTCCCGTCCTGAGCAGGAAAATTGGTATTAACGCAGCAGGCTACCCGGCGTAATACCAAACTGCTTCTTAAAAGCCCGCTGAAAATGTTGCGGATGGCTATAACCCAGCTGGTAAGCTATTTCAGAAATATTATGTTGCCCTTCACGGATCATTTGCTGTGCACGTGTTAACCTCGTTTCGTGTATAAAACCATATACGGTTGTATTAAATAATTCCCGGAATCCTTTCTTTAATTTGAACTCATTCAACTGGCATAACTTCGATAATTCAGCCAGGGAAGGTGGCTGCTCCAGCCGCTGTTGCAGCAATACTTTTGCAGCATGCAGTTTATCGATGTCGGCAGTGGGAATAGTGGTTCCTTTTTTGGCGGGTGCCTGCAACAGTGATTCACATTGCAGGGAGAGCAGGTCCAGTATTTTTGATTCGAGATATAACTTCTTTAAGCCATCCGGATCCGGGTATTCCCAGATGGTATCAAAGATATACTTCATTTTTGCAGTGAGCATGGGCGTGGGAGATTCCAGCAAAAAAGGTTGCCCGGCGTATATTTTCTCCGAATATTTTTCCAGTTCCGGTACATATGCACTCAGCAACTCGGACATTTTCTCAGGCCAGATATGCACACCGAATGTGCGATAATTGCCATATCCCACCAACTGGTTTTCCTCCAGCGTACCCGGGTTGAACAACAGGTTATGCGATCCCCGGGCACATAGTTTCCGTCCGGAAAATCCTTCCATGGTCTGATAGATATCTCCTTCCACCATGAAATTCATTTCCACAAATGGCTTACTGTTAAAATGTTTCCAGGACGGCGTAAGGCAGTCGGTATGCAAACGACTGTCAACAATCCCTATATTATTTACCAGGGCAATGGTTACCGTGCCTGCTTTATTTTCGAATGGCAACGCCAGTTGCTGCACCACGCCCCTGTCAGGTGAAAAAATCTGTTCATATGTGGCGGGGGCAGGAGGTAATGTGTGCGCTTCCATACCGGTGTAGTTTAATTTTCACTGATGGTACAAAGTTATCCGTTATATGCCATCTGCCTGGTCAATAAAAGGCCAATTTTATCAAAAATAACAGATGGCTATGTCAAACAAAATTAGTGAGAATAACGAACAAACACCGGTATTAATTGCGGGCGGCGGATTAACGGGGCTATCGGCCGCATTGTTCCTGTTGCAACAGGGTATACGGCCCCTGCTGATAGAGAAGCGCCCTACCACCTCCGTACATCCGCGTTCCCGGGGCTTCGATGTGCGTACCATGGAACTGTTCCGGGAATTGCAGCTGGATGGGGTCATCCGCGAAGCGGGCAAAGCACTGGCCGCGGCCTGGGGCATTTATACCGGCGATAGCTTACCCGATATCCTCAGCCAGGTAGGCGCTGCCTACAATAAAGTAAAGCATCCCATAGAACTCCCCGGCCTGGAAAAAATAGCGGCACTCAGCCCCGTTGCCGGCGCCCGCTGCACCCAGGACCTGGCTGAACCCCTTTTACAGCAGGCAGCCATCGACAGAGGCGCAGATGTTCGCTTTCATACGGAACTATTGTCGTTCACTCAAACCGATGATCATGTAATTGCGTATATCCGTAACCGTGATACCGGTATCAATGAAACCATTATCTGCCGGTATATGATTGCAGCAGATGGTGGCAGCAGCCCCATTCGCCGGGAATTATGTGTTGAAACCACCGGCCCCGGTCCACTTGGCAACCTGTTGAATATCTATTTTGAAGCCCCGCTGGGAGAAGCCGTACGTGATCGCGAATTCAGCATCGGTATCATCAAAAAAACCGGCATTACCGGTATGTTCACCGCCATCAACAATAACGACAAATGGGTGATGCACCTCCATTATGATCCACAGCAGGATAAACCGGAAGATTATACTACCGAAAGACTGGAAAGCATTATCCGTGAGGTGATCAATATGCCGGAAATACCCGTACGCATTATTAGCATGATGCCCTGGAAGCCCACCGCGAATATAGTCACCAACATGCAACATGGCCGCATCTTCATTGCCGGTGATGCCGCCCACCAAATGACACCATATGGCGGCAAAGGCGCTGCCTCCGGCATACAGGACGTGCATAACCTGGCCTGGAAACTGGCGCTGGTACTACAACACAAGGCACACCCTTCTTTACTGGGCACCTATTCCCCGGAAAGACAACCGGTAGGCTTACGAAACGCCCTGCTCTCCGCTGAAATGGCTGATGAAAAAGGATTAGTCGATCCCGGCACCCTGATGAAACAATTTACTAATGTCACCGAGGCAGAAGCTTTAACAGGGATGATTCACCGGCTGGGCCTACCCGATTATTGCTATACTTCCACCGCTATAGCAGGCAAACCCCTCATTACATCACCAGATACTATAAAAACCGAAGGACAACCCGGCACCCGCGTACCACATCAATGGCTCACGGAAAATAACATGCGTGTCTCCACGCTCGACCTGGCCGTCACCCATTTTGCCCTGGTAACAGCGGATGCATCACAAGCCTGGAAAGACACCGCAGCAAAATTGGAAACCCTGTTTCGTATTCCCGTCCCCGTGAAAGTGATCACGGACGAACAATGGTTAACCGCCGCCCACCTGGAAGCCGGAATGGCACTGCTGATCAGACCGGATGGATTTATTGCCTGGCATTCCGCAGATCCGTCTTACACACTGGAGCAGGCGCTCAGAAGAATATTGGGCGTAAAAACACGGGAAGCCGTAATAGAAAAATAAAACTGCGATTTTTTGTCTTTATCCAGGATTATACTGATTTAGATGATTTCCGGATTTTGTTTTTACAGGATTAAAAAAGATTAGAGAAGATATAAGCGGATAATGTTTGATTATATCTTCTCTAATCTCTTAATCTTTATAATCAGAAAATAAAAATCCGGAAAATCAGTATAATCCTGGACAAAGGCAAAAAAATCGCTCCTATCTAACCGCTATCTGCTCCGGCGCATAATCCGGACACCCGCCCGCATAGGATGCCACCAGCGCGCCCAGCGCATTTGCAAAGCGTAAACACTCCCTCGCAGGCCGCTGCCTGGTGAAGCTATGCAGAAAGCCCGCCAGAAAAGCATCACCGCTACCAATGGTATCCACTACTTTTACCGTAATACCCGGCTCTACATAGCAGGTATCGTTCATAAACAGCAACGCCCCTTCGCCTCCCATGGTGACCACAATGGTAGGAATATTAAATTGCGCAGACAATGCACGCACTGCCTGTTCTTTATCTTCAAACGGATGATACCAGCCACTG
The DNA here is from genome assembly GCF_056394125.1 of Chitinophaga sp. 10T418. Classification (NCBI taxonomy): domain Bacteria; kingdom Pseudomonadati; phylum Bacteroidota; class Chitinophagia; order Chitinophagales; family Chitinophagaceae; genus Chitinophaga; species Chitinophaga sp. 10T418. Next base: position 1,007,056 of record NZ_JBFTHG010000001.1, on the reverse strand, counting down.
ATCAGCTCCAGTTCCGCTAAGTTCAGTTTCAGTATATTACATTGCTGCAGCAGCCACTCCACATGTGCACGGGTATAATGAGGTTCCCGCAGGTTAATGTCCAGCACTTTTACCAGATCGTGCTGCAGCGCCTGTTCCAGCGTATGCCGGGTTACCGCGTCCCGGGAACAAAGACTCCCGAACACCAGGTAGCGGGTACCGGCTTGTTTTAGCAGCGCAGCCAGTGCCGGTTCCCATTGGATAAAGTCCCACGCTGCCGGATATACGATGTCATAATGTACCTCGCTGGGATTGGTCATGTCTGCATATACCTTTCCTGTTTCCTGTTTTTCATCTACCTGCACAAAAGCAGTATTGAGTCCAAAACCATGCAACATATCCAGCAATCCCTGTCCCCGCCGATCCTTTCCTATCCGCGATACCAGTGATACCGTTTCTCCCAGTTTCTGCAGGTGATACGCAACATTCATCACAGCACCACCGGGCAATTCCTTCTCTGGCAGGATGTCCCATAACATTTCACCAAAACATACTATTTCGTTTGCCATAATTTTCCAACTTTGATTAGCAGTGATGATCAACTGCGCTTACCTTTACAATCCATACAAAGTACGATAAAGCACTTATATTTATATCATTAACACCCCCTATAAACCCGGAAAAAATGCACCAGGAAGAACATTTAAAAAGCTCGGACTTTATCACTGACATGGTCATCGGCATGAGCGACGGATTAACAGTACCGTTTGCACTGGCAGCAGGACTCAGCGGCGCGGTGAGCAGCAACAACATTATTCTTACGGCAGGCATTGCTGAAATAGTAGCCGGCTGCATTGCCATGGGCCTGGGTGGCTACCTTGCCGGCAAAACAGAACTGGAGCACTACGAAAGCGAATTAAAAAGAGAATATGCAGAAGTTGAAACGGTGCCTGAAAAAGAGATGGAAGAAGTAAAAGAGGTATTTGCAGAATATGGATTAAGTGCGGAGGCACAGCAGATCATCGCAACGGAACTGTCTAAAGACAAAACCAAGTGGGTTAACTTCATGATGAAGTTTGAGCTGGGACTGGAAGCCCCTAATCCCAACAGGGCCAGACAGAGCGCCCTTACCATTGGTGCATCCTATTTTGTGGGGGGCTTGCTGCCTTTATCGGCTTACCTTTTCACGGATACGCCTCAACGCGGATTGATCGGATCTACGGCACTCACTATTATCTGCTTATTTGTATTTGGTTATTTCAAAAGCAAAGTAACTGGTCAGCCGCCTGTACAGGGCGCGTTGAAGGTCACCATGATCGGGATACTGGCTGCTGCTGCGGCCTTCGGCATTGCCAGATTGGTCGCTTAATTTTAAACAGAAGCGCCGGAGATATGTTAGCAAAAGGTAAATCCGTTAATCAAATTCATGAAACTAAATCCCAGGTATAAAAAATGGTTCAAAATATTGCTGATTCTACTCATAGCGAGGATAGTCATCGGCGGTTTGCTCTATTACCTGGTGCAGCATAAGTTTGTAAAAATTGTTCAATACATCGTTAACAAAGAGTCCGGCGGCACTTACCAGTTTGATGCGGATGATATCAATTTCTCTCTGTGGGAAAAAAATATCGTGGTACATGGCGCCCGGCTCACCGGAAAAGATACCGTACACGTCAACGCTCACTACGATGTAAAAATACCCCGGATCTATTTATCTATACAGTCCTGGCGCGCCCTGATCCTGCATAAAAAACTGTTGGTAGACAGTCTTTCTGTGATCAGCCCATCCCTCTTCGTTCATGAGCACGTGGCACCCGGCCCGCGGCAGGAAACCTTTCAACTGTCTTCTATCGTGGAACACCTGGAACAAACTTTACAATATGTAAACGCGCGCATCGTACATCTGCAGGAAGGAGCTCTTGTATACAGCAAAGTAAATGGACCACCGCCGTTACGCGTGGATCACTTTAATTTCTCTATCCTTAATTTTTCCAAAGTCACCAACGCCGACAACCATATTTTAGGGTCTGAAGATGTGGACTTCTCCTTCGATCAACAGCACTGGATATTACCCGATGGCAGGAATACCATCAGTTTTAAACGCCTCCATTTCTCCGGAAAAAAACAAGTCTTTGAACTGGACTCCTGTACCATTTTCAGCGCGGCTACAGCCAACAAAGGCGAGATGTCGCTGCAGGCAGATAAATTCTATTTCAATGCCCATCACCTGCCCGCTATTTATATGCGGCAGGAACTGCTGATCGACACCCTGGTGTGTATACGACCGGTACTGAAGCTTCCCGGCAGAAAGGCCACCGTCAAAGATAAACAGGTAGTGCTGGACAGTCTGCCCAATACACTGTTCAAAAAAATGAACTTCAAATATATTGCGGTAAAAGACGGGGAACTGTTACTCAAAGGAAATGTATCTACCGGTACCACTCAAAAAACAAACCTGCGGATTTACAATCTCACAATTGCACACGATACTACGCCCGGCATTACTACCGACAGCATTGCTCTCAACTTAAATAAAATAAAGTTCTACTCGCTGGACAGCATGTTCCAGTTGAGTGTAGACGAATTTATACTGCAACGAAATGATGTTATTTTCAACAATGTGGAATACGGACCTACGCCGCAAAACCACTCCGGTAAAGGGCTAACCTTTACCGGACCCTCCCTGCGACTGAATAATGTGAGCCTGGAAGACCTGCTGAGAAAGCACCTCAAAGCCAGTGATGCGGAGTTGTACTCCCCCCGCATTTCGTTCCTGACAAAAGGAAAAAAAGGCGTTAAAGGGAAACCACCGATAGACAGCACCGCCATTAAGATGCCGGCGTTTTATCAAACCCTGCACGGCCTGAGTGAACTGATCATGGTGAATACTTTCCGTATCACAGATGGTAATGTAAACTTCAGGTCCACTGGAAAATCACCGCTAACGCTGCAGTTAAAGAGTGTAAACACAGATATCCTGTTACATAATTTCTTTCTGAGTGATTCTTTGGTAGATATAAAACATGCCATGCCCAATCTGCATATCCGGGAAATGAGCGTAGCTTCCGACAAAGTAAATATCACCGTGAACAATTATGCTTTTGACGGCACCCACCGGCATAATAAAGCAGATAAACTACTGGTAACACTCTCGAATGGCAGCCGCATTGCCGGTACCGCTCTTTACTGGGAAGTATTTGACTGGGATGTATTTCAGCAGTCAAAGGATATACAGGTAGACGTGTTACGCTTCGCCGCCTTAAATATACAATTACACAATACAACAGCAGCCAAACACAATCCTCCTAAAGATTTGCCGGTAATACGCATTGCCCGTCTGGATATTGGCAGTCTGCAATTCAGTAGCAATGGACCTGTCCTGCAAAGCAGTTTCACCGCTAATAAAATAGCTTTCCGGGATCTGCGCACCAACCAACGGTTCATTACCTGGGGAGCGGCAACCGGGCAGTTTTACAACATTCATCATCACAGCCAAAAAATGGAGCTGGACATGGCGGCTGTTTCACTTAACAGCAACAGCGCTACTACGTTTACAAATACTCATGCCACCCTGCATAACGAACACGGATATACTAAAATAGTACTGCCCTCCCTGAGCGTACAAACAGGCATCCACAGCACAGATTTCAGTCGCGTGATGGTACAGTCTCTCACCGCCGATCATCCGCAGATAGATATATTCAGCAATGGAAAAGGAAGCCAAAAACAAAGTACCGCTACCCCACTGCAGGCCAGCATTGCGCAACTTAATGTCAACGATGCGGAATTACATTACACGAAAGTGAATGGAAAAGATAGCAACACGCTACATACGAATATCCAACTGGCAGCCACTAAACTCGCCCTGCATACCGGTAGTGAGCAATTATTGCATTACGATCATATACAACTGGAAGCAACACCATTGCAATTCCATAGCACAGGCACCGCTCTTTCCATTCCGAGGCTGTCGCTGCAACTAACAAAAGGACTACTCAGCAAAGACAAGTCAACTCAGATGAGTCTCCATTCCAGGCTGGCGCTGAAATGGCAGGATGTACAGCTGGCACTGCATCATGGAGATACCATGGAGCTGACAGTGAATAAGCTATCGGGCATGTTCAATGATGCGGCTTTCACGTTCCGGCAGAAGCATAAAATGGCCTGGCAGTCATTTGTTGCCAACACCACCATTAGTGAAGGTGGTATGTTTTACCGGAACAAACAACTACATGCACAGGCCGGCAGCATTAAAATGGATCCAACCGACCGTACTTTATCTGTTAATGATTTCAGCGTAACACCCAATCTCTCTGCTGAAGAAACCTTCCGTATGGCGCGCTGGCAGCGGGATTATATCACTGTAAAAGGAGATGTGCTACAACTGAGTGGCATCGCCAATAACCTGCTGCCGGGAGACACCACGCTGCATATCCGGAGGATTACTGCTACCAATACGTTGTTGACAACGGCCAGGGATAAACGAATTCCTTTTGAACATGGCATAGAAAAATTCATGCCCACCAAATTAATCAACACCTTACCATGGGCGCTGCAGGTAGATTCTATCGTATTGCAGCAGGCCGCCGTTACAGTGAATGAGTCTTCTAAATCCACCAACAAGTGGTCGGCCGTACCCATTACAGATATCAATGCGCTGATCACGCACTTTGGCAATGTACATCCTAACGGCGACAGTCTAAGGGTGCAGGCCAGCGGCAAATTACTGGGCAGCCCTATTCATTACTTTTCGTATAACGAGTCGTACAGTGATTCCCTTTCCGGATTTTACGCACAGAGTTATCTGGCACCAATGGACCTGAAAAGATTCAACGAGGTATCCATTCCTATGGCCGCTGTGAAAGTAAGACGGGGCTATGCTGATACCATCTATTCTAATTGGTCCGGGAATAAATATGCTACACTGGGCAATATGAATTTCTATTATCGTAACCTGAATGTACAGGTACTGAATAAAAAGGACTCCACCCGGCAAGGTTTTATGGCTAACCTGAAAACTTTGCTGGCAAATGCTTTCCTTAGAAATACCAATCACCGGCCTACGCGGATGTTTTTTATACGCGACCGGGAAAAGTTTATTTTTAACTATTGGGTAAAAGCAGAAACTTCCGGCATCGTAACAGCCGTAGGTGTTAAAAAAGACCGGAAGTACCTGAAGAAGTATAATAAGGTGGCTAAGAAATATTCCTTGCCGAAACGATAGCGCGAAAGAAGATGCTACTCCCTGATCAGCGACAATGCTTTTTCCAGCAACTCATCCCTGTTTTCACGTATACCCTTCACCGTGGGTTCCATTGCAATGTCCGGTATGATGCCTACACGCTGCGTTTCCCTGCCATCGGGATAATACACGCCTAAGCCTGTGATAATAGTTTCTACTCCTCCGGGCAATTTGATGTAGGAAACATTACCATCTGCACCGGCGGTAGTGCTACCCAGCACCACCGCTTTAGGGGCCAGCCGCAGCGCCATCGTCACAAATTCCGCATTACTTTGTGTGCTGGCATTTACCAGTATAATCACTTTTCCTTTATAATAGTCTTTATTCTTATGTCCCGCTTTCGAATCAAATGTATTCACAAATACGCCCGGATACTCAATACTGGGTTCGGTGAATTTTACAAATGATTGCGGTTCAGGCAATACATATTCTGCGAGGGAACTCAGCATATCATCTGAAGGATAACAACGCAAATCGATCACCATCCCACGGGTTGCTGCAAAAGCTGCGATGACACTATCCATCTGGTTATTTTTGAAAAGTCCCGGGTAAATATACCCTACATCATTACTGATCAGTTTCCAGGAGCTGGCCGGACGATCAGGAAGCACCGTAGCCTGTACAGAAGGAAGTGTTGTAATCATCGTGGTATGAAGACTTCCGTCCCTGTCATATTCCAGTTGCAATATGCTATCCTTTGTTCTGAAAATCGAACGTTCTAATCTGTTTAGTTGCGTAGCGTAATTGGAAGCAGGCGTTATCGGCAAAAGTTGTTTTATCATGTCTGCTACTGGTTTCCCGTTTACTGCAGTAATCACATCTCCGTTGCGCAGGTCACCTGCACCGGCACCTGTTTTTATGATGATGAGTTTGTTTTCTACAAACTTCACCAACACTGGCAGGTTTTTCATTTTATTGGGATTGCGGATAAACAGATTAGGGCCGAAAAAACCAGCATGAGAATCATGTATATCTGAAATCAGCCGCAGCATGGCAGTTTGATAATCTTCTACATCGGTTGCCGCAACAAAGGAAGGAAGATATTCCCCCAGTTTATTATTCCATCCTTCGGTGATCAGGTATTTATAAGGGTAGAAATATTGAATCATGTTCCAATAGCGGAATAATGCCAGCAGGCGGAATCCTGCATCCGGGTACAGCATGTCGCCATAGCTGCGTTCATGCTTAAATTCCGCGTTCCCTGTGGATTCTGTGCCAATGTAATAATGCTCATCGCTTCTGTTAAAGTCTGCTATGTTCTTCAACACCACTGTTAAAGCGACACCCAGCTCTTTTTCATCCGCTATCCATGCCAGGTCTGCGGGCATTTTTATTTTATCCTTAGCAATAGGGGCGGTTTTATTTCGATTAGCCGGCACGGGCAATTTATCGACCCAAGCGAGCAGGATATTATTTCGTTCGGCCTTACTATGGCAATTTAATATCGCTGGCAAAATCCGGAACAATTCATAATCCCAGTTATAATTGCCGGCGGCTACTGCAGGATGATAATATTTCAGGAAGCCCCACATTTTTCCCAATACCTCCATATGCTGCAGTTGTTCGGGACTAAGAGATGCCATCTGAATACCGGAGCCTTTATCAAAAGCGGTATCACTATCTGCTTTGTATACCGCTGCTGGTGGAGCATCTTTCAACGGTTTGCCATCTACCAGTACTTCGAGGTCATCGGCCCACAGTTTGCCGGTGCCATTGCTGACCGCACCTACATATATAGTTCTGGCGTCTTTCCTTAATGGTAGCGTGATGCTGTACTTCTTCCAGTCGGCAGTGCCACGGATATGCTCGCGTTTCATATCATTGAATTCCAGTATTCTCCCTTTTCCATCTATCCTCATAAAAAGCCCTACTTCTCCATTCTCCACCTGTTCCATTTTCAGATAGCCATTCAATGTCACGGAACTACCGGCAAAGTCCACCGGGATGGCAATAGCACCAACGCCAAAATCACTCTTTTGTTTATCTCCCACGGAGGTGATACGCAACGACCGGTGCCCACTGTGATAGATGGAATCATCTATAGATACCTGATATCCGGTCCCCCACTTCATCCAACCATTTGGTAAACCGGCGTAAGCTGCTTTGCCTTCAAAACTTCCGTCAAAATCAAGACGCGTTTGTGCGATAACAGTAATAGAAAAAAACAGGAACAGGATTAACAATAATGGGCGCATAACAAAAAAGCGTTTTTTAAATTTGTCTTTCAACCTTAAATTAGTGGGTATTATTGAGTAAAAGAAGTTAAAATGATATCATGATCACTTTAACGATGTACCCTATTCATTTGAACTATTTATCCGACATTTGTTACCCAATTTTAATCGATTATGAAAGTTTGCATTGCTGAAAAACCAAGCGTGGCAAGGGATATTGCAGAAGTGATCGGAGCTAAACAACGCAAAGATGGCTACTATGAGGGCAATGGCTACCAGGTAACCTGGACTTTCGGACATTTCTGCACTCTGAAGGAACCACATGATTATTACGAGCAATGGAAGTTCTGGCGACTGGAAGATCTGCCCATGATACCTCCCAGCTTCGGTATTAAGCTAATTGAAAATTCAGGCGTACAAAAGCAGTTTAAGATTATAGAAACCCTGGTACAGCAATGTGAAGAAGTCATCAACTGCGGGGATGCCGGCCAGGAAGGAGAACTGATACAACGCTGGGTACTGCTGAAAGCAAAATGTGTAGCCCCCATTAAAAGACTCTGGATTTCCTCCCTCACCGTAGAGGCTATCCGCGACGGCTTCCTGCACCTGAAGGAATCAGAACAATACAATAACCTTTATGCTGCCGGCAGTGCCCGTGCTATCGGCGACTGGCTACTGGGTATGAATGCCACCCGGCTATTCACCAAAAAGTTTGCTCAGGGAAAAGTGGTATTGTCCATCGGTCGCGTACAAACACCCACGCTGGCCATGCTGGTACAGCGGCAAAAGGAAATCAATGCGTTTGTGTCGGAGGATTACTGGGAGCTCAAAACCATCTACAGGGAGACAGAGTTCACCGCCGCCATTGACCGGCTCAAAAGTCCGGATAAAGCCGCCAAAGGGCTGGCCTATCTGCAGGAGCATCCATTTGAGGTCACTTCTTTCGAAAAAAAAGATGGTAAGGAAGGCAATCCCCGCCTGTTTGACCTCACTGCCCTACAGGTAGAAGCCAATAAAAAATTCGGTTTCTCTGCAGACGATACACTAAAATATATCCAGAACCTCTACGAGAAAAAACTGACTACCTACCCCAGAGTAGACACCACTTACCTCTCGGAAGACCTGCATCCGAAAATTGCCGGGATACTAACAGATATGACGCCCTACAGTGCGCTTACCGCACCGCTGCTGGCGAATCCTATCCCTAAGCTGAAAACCGTTTTCGATGATAAAAAGGTAACGGATCACCATGCCATCATCCCTACCGGTATGCACCCCGGTGGTTTGCCACTGGAGGAAAAACGTATCTACGACCTGGTAGCCCGCCGCTTTATTGCCGCTTTTTACCCGGAATGTAAAATCTCCAACACCACCGTACTCGGAAAAGTAGGGCAGGTACCTTTTAAAGTAACTGGTAAACAAATCCTGGAACCCGGCTGGAAAGAAGTATATGCCAACGATGTAAAAGAGAAAAAAGAAGGCGAAGAAGAAGAAAAAATATTGCCTCACTTCGAAGTAGGAGAAAGTGGTCCGCATACCCCCAGGATACACCAGGGAAAAACCACTCCTCCCAAAGCCTTTACAGAAGCTACTTTGCTGAGAGCAATGGAAACAGCCGGCAAACAGGTAGATGATGAAGATTTGCGCGAAATGCTGAAAGATAATGGTATTGGCCGGCCTTCTACCCGCGCCAATATTATTGAAACCCTGTTCCGCAGAAAATATATAGAAAAGAAAAAGAAGAACATCTATGCCACCCAAACAGGCATAGACCTCATTGATACCATACAAACGGAACTGCTGAAAAGTCCCGAACTCACCGGTCAGTGGGAACGCAAACTCCGCCTCATAGAAAAAGGCGAGTATGCTATGGAAACCTTCAAGGATGAATTGATCCAGATGGTGGTAGACCTGACCAAAGAAGTAAAAACATCCAGTTATAAGTTCATCACTATTGCGCCCGATCCGCCACCGGCGCCACCGGAAAAGGAAAAGGTAAAAAAAGAACCCAAGCCTAAAAAAGTGGTAGTCATCGAAGAAATGTCTTGCCCAAAATGCAAAACACATTTACTCAAAAAAGGCAATACGGCCTACGGCTGCGCTAATTTCAAGGAATGTGGATTCAAACTTCCTTTTGAAATGCTGGGCAAAAAACTCAACGACAAACAGGTAGCCGATCTGGTTAGCAAAGGGAAAACAGCTAAGATCAAGGGACTGAAAATGCCCGGCAGCAGCGAGGAGAAAGAAGGGAAGCTGGTACTTGGAACAGATTTTAATGTCAGTATAGAATAAAAAAAGCAGCGGAGTTTTCCGCTGCTTTTTTTATCAAAAACCTATCCTGTTTAAATCGCCGTATTCACGGTCACTTCTTTCCACGTTTCCAGATCTTCTTTTATGGCATCCATTTTCTGATAAGCCATACCATAAGCATCTTCACCCAGGAATAAATGCAATGGTGCATTTTCAGCAGCGGCTACGTTAATAATAGCAGCTACTGCTTTCTCAGGATCGCCGGCCTGATTACCATTGATCTCATGCTGATGCGCGTTTTGTACATCGCGTACCGCCTGGTAAGCAGCTATTGGCTGTGCAGGCACACCCAGTGAGCCGGAAGCGAGAAAATCAGTCCTGAAATAACCCGGTGATACGATGGTTACTTTGATACCGAATGGCTTTGTTTCGGCAGACAATGATTCAGATAATCCATCTACAGCAAATTTGGTAGCGCAATACACGCCGAATCCAGGGAAAGCGCCGGTGAAACCTGCAATAGAGGAGATGTTGAAGATATGTCCGGATTGTTGCGCCCTCATATGCGGTAATATCGCACGGGTTACATTTAAGAGTCCGAATACATTCACGTCAAAGTTGGCGCGTACTTCAGCATCAGACAGTTCTTCCAGGGCACCTACCTGTCCGTAGCCGGCATTGTTAACCAATACATCTATACGGCCAAACTGGCGGATAGTAGCTGCTACGGCTTCTTTTACGCTGGTTTCACTTTTCAGGTCTACTGCCAGCGGGAGAAAATCGGCAGCAGTAGAAAGCTTGCGCAGGTCATCGATGCTACGGGAAGTAGCAGCTACCTTATATCCCTGATCTAATAATTGAAGAACGAGCGAACGGCCTAATCCTTTGGAAGCGCCGGTTACAAACCATATTTTGTTGTTGTCCATGATCTTTGTGCTTTTTTTGTTAACACAAAAGTAGATCAGGAACACTTCCCGGTTGTTACGCTAATCAAACCATTCATTGCAAAATTCAAACAATTCGGAATGCACCGGGAGTAATGTTGGTTTGTTTCTTGAAAAAGTTATTGAAATGGGCAGGTTCTTCAAAACCAAGGGCGTAACTGATTTCTGAAATATTCCAGTTGGTATGTTTCAGCAGGGCCTTGGCTTCGCTGGTTAGCCGCTCTGCGATATGTGCTGTGGTGGTTTTACCAGTGGTTTCCCGGATGGCACGGTTCAGGTGATTTACATGCACGGATAACTGCCTCGCAAAGTCGTTGGCCGACCTCAACGCAAAACGCTGTGCAGGCGATTCAATCGGGAACTGTCGTTCCAGCAAATCGGTAAATACCGAGGTGATACGGGACCTGGCATCTGCATGCTGGTACAGCATTTCAGACGGCTGCATTTTAAGCGCATAGTGGATAATTTCCGTCAGGTAGCTCCGTAACAGATCATACTTATACACATAGTCAGAGCTGATTTCGGACAACATCTTTTTAAATAACTGTGCTACTTCTTTGTCCTGTGTTTTATTAAGTTGGTAAGATGGAATTCCGCCCGGCACCATCATAGGCAGGTCATGAATATTACTTCTGCCAGCACCTGTAAAAAACGACTCCTTGAATATACAGAAATAGCCCTGGCTTTCTCCTGACAAGGATTCCCAGGCATAAGGCACCTGTGGGTTAAAGAATATTAGTGTACTACCCTTTACTTCTACCGTTTTATCGGCATAATGGAAAAGGTTATGTCCTCTCACCAGACTTACCTTATAGAAGTCGCGGCGACTGTATTTCACCATAACACGCCCGTCAATAATACAGTCTTCCATACGGAACACATTAAAATGACCGATATCCTGCTGCAGCGTTTCAGGCACTGCACTGAATTTGTGTTGATAAAACTCCTGTAACGTTTCTGTCTTACTCATTTATCAAAGTTACAAAATTCAATGCGGATTTTGTCTTGCCCTGGATGATAGAGATACAGATGATGGTTTATAAAGAGGCCAGACAGGATATCAGCTCCTGCCTGGCCCGTGGCAATATTCCATTTACTTAACAGGCCAGCACCATATCTTCCGGTTCCCGGAATTTCCGTTCGGTGCTTTTGATCGCTACATCGTTGATGGCGGCTAATCTCCGCTGCATCAAACCATTTTCATTAAATTCCCAGAGCTCGTTGCCGTAAGACCGGAACCAATTACCTGCATGGTCATGCCATTCATACTCAAAGCATACTGCAATGTGATTATCTGTGAAACTCCAGAGTTCTTTTTTCAGTTTATAGTCCAGTTCTTTTTCCCATTTTTTAGTGAGAAAAGCTACCACTTCTTCCCTGCCGTTGAGAAACTGATCGCGGTTGCGCCACACCGTATCCTGTGTATATACTAATGAAACTTTTTGCGGATCCCTGCTGTTCCAGGCATCTTCTGCCAGCTGTACTTTCTGAAGGGCTGTTTCGCGTGTAAATGGGGGAAGGGGGAATTTCTGTTCCATGATAGTTTAATTTAAGTAGTGAATATTTAGATAGATCGATCTGTCTATTTAAGATGATTAAAAAAAGACACCATAGCATCTTTTGGTTTTGTGCATGTATCTGTATGTCTGCTGATACGCCTATATCCTGGCGATCAATAAGTCCCTTGCGTCATCCGTTCTTGCTCATTTCCTTCACAAAGATAAAGCGAATATTTTAAAAATAGACAGATCGATCTATCTTTTTATTTTTCTTTTTGGAAGAAGCAAATCTTTCCCGTTGCTTACAACAAACCGCTCACCACCTTCTTCGCCTCCTGCACCGGCCACTGGCTACGGTAAAGCTGACTTTCCACTATCGCAGATTCGAACAACAGGTAAACATGATCCTTCACGACCTGTTTTTCTTTGGTAAGAATATCCCCCAGAAAAGCACGCAGGTCTTTTTTATGATCCTGGATCACGGTCAGCACCGCTGTATCTTTGTCCGTTGTTTCCGACAGGATATTCAGGAAAGCACATCCCCTGAAATGCTCTCTCTCATTATTATCAGCGAGGAAATCAAAGGCCGACTGAATCTTTTCCTTAGACTTGGTGGCCTTATCGGTGAAAGCTTTTAAGCCCGCCATCCAATCCACATGACGCTGATTTAAAAATGCCAGCAGCAGGGATTCCTTGGATTCATAGTGCATATACAAACTAGCCCTGGCCACACCTGCTTCTTCTATTACCTGGTTAATACCAGTGGCGTGATACCCCTGGTTATAGAACAGGTTAGTGGCAGTTTCCAATAAACGCTGTTTCGGATCGCTTATCTTCTTTTTCATCTCACAAAGGTACATAAAAGACAGATCGATCTATCTTTATTTTCATTTACATAAAACAGGTAAAAAAAGGGCGACTTGTATTATCTTGTCGCAGATTAATATTAATTAAACATAAGCCGAGCATGCATTCAACATTCAGGAACCTGGTTCTTCCTTTTATTTTAATCTTTTTTGTTGGTTTAAAGGCACGTGGCCATGCACTCACGGCCGCCAGATACACATTCCTGGATGCCTGTACGCTGACAGGTCGGGAAACTCCCCCGGACAACAACGCTGCAGCCACTCCTGCAGTCTTAAAATGCGAACACCTCCCTACCCCGCTGGGAATAGACGCCGTTCATCCGCGCCTGTCGTGGTTACTGGCAGACAGCCGCAGCGGCGCACGCCAGACAGCTTACCTGATCCGCGTAGCAACGGACTCGCTTAAACTGGAATCAGCACCTGTATGGACCTCCGGCAAGGTGAATACTGCCGACATGCTGGTAGCCTACACCGGTAAAACTTTACAGCCCTTTACAAGATACTACTGGAGCGTGGAAGTATGGGATAAGGACGGCCACAAGCTACCCGCTACCCGTTCCTGGTTCGAAACAGGCATGGTGAACAACAGCAACTGGAAAGGCGCCTGGATCAGTGATGACGACAATGTAAAATTGAAAGCCGCCGCCAACTTCCGAAAAAATTTCACAGCAGCTAAATCGATTCAGTCAGCACGGGCCTATATTGCGGTAGCCGGATTATATGAGCTATATATCAACGGACAAAAAGCCGGTAACCATCGCCTGGATCCCATGTACACACGATTCGACCGCCGCACGCTATATGTTACCTACGATGTAACCCCACTCCTGCAACAAGGCAAAAACGCCATTGGCGTAATGCTGGGCAACGGCTGGTATAATCATCAGTCCACCGCCGTATGGAACTTCCACAACGCCCCCTGGCGCGGCAGACCCGCTTTTTGCATGGACCTCCGCATTACCTACACCGATGGCAGCGTGGAAACCATCACCACGGGGAAAGACTGGAAAACAGCACCAGGCCCTATCGTTTTCAACAGCATCTACACAGCAGAACATTACGACGCCCGCCGCGAACAAGCAGGATGGAATACCCCCAACTTCGATGACCAAAAATGGCAGCACGTTATTTTCCGTTCTGCTCCTTCTAAAAATATTGTTTCCCAACAATTATATCCCATAGAAAATGTGGAAGAAATTCCGGCGGCGAATATGACCCAGCTCAACGACAGTACCTGGGTGTTTGACCTCGGCAGAAACATTGCCGGCGTCAGCAAAATTCGGGTGAGCGGCGCAGAAGGCACTGTCATTAAACTCAAGCACGGCGAACAGCTGGATAAAAAAGGGTTCGTCGATCTTTCCAACATCATAGTGCATTACCGCCCTACTGATGATACTGATCCTTTTCAAACAGACATCTTTACCCTGAGCGGCAAAGGCGAGGAATCCTTTATGCCCCGCTTTAACTACAAAGGCTTTCAATATGTGGAAGTAAGCAGTAACAAACCGGTGAAGCTGACGAAGGAAAGTCTTACCGGCTATTTCATGCACAGCAACGTACCCCCTGCCGGGAAAATAAATAGCTCCGACACCATGATCAACAAATTATGGTGGGCCACCAACAATGCCTATCTCTCCAACCTGTTCGGCTATCCGACCGATTGCCCCCAACGTGAAAAAAATGGCTGGACCGGCGATGCACAGATTGCCATAGAAACAGGTCTGTATAATTTTGACGGTATCACCATCTATGAAAAATGGCTGGCAGATCATCGCGATGAGCAACAACCCAATGGCGTGTTACCTTCTATTATTCCCACCGGTGGCTGGGGTTATGAATGGGGTAATGGTCCCGACTGGACCAGCACCATTGCCATTATTCCATGGAACATCTATTTGTTTTACGGCGACACTACCCTGTTATCCGTTTCCTACGATCACATACGCCGCTATGTAGATCATATCACGGAAATCAGCCCATCCGGCCTAACTACCTGGGGCCTGGGCGACTGGGTACCAGTGAAATCAAAGTCGCCGGTAGAATTCACCTCCTCTGCTTATTACTATGCAGATGCATTAATCCTGGCAAAAGCCGCGAAACTATTTGGTAACGCTGCTGACTATACGAAATACAGTGCACTGGCAGCGAAGATCAAAAATGCTTTTAATGCCAAATACCTGAATACCACTACCGGTATTTATGGAGAAGGTGTACAAACAGAACAGAGTGTTGCTTTGTACTGGGGCTTGGTTCCTGATAATATGAAAAGTAAAGTAGCCGCCAAACTCGCAGAAAGAGTTGCAGCAGATAACTTCCACCTGGACGTAGGTTTGCTGGGAACTAAAAGTATTCTTAATGCCTTAAGTGAAAACGGATATGCAGATGTAGCATACAAATTAGCGGCTCAACGCAGTTTCCCTTCATGGGGCTGGTGGATCATGAATGGCGCTACCACGCTGTTTGAAAACTGGGATATCAACGCCGCCTCCGATCTGTCACGCAACCATATTATGTTCGGCGAAATAGGCGCCTGGATGTATAAAGGCATTGCCGGCATTAAACCGGATGAAGCTGCACCCGGATTTAAAAACATATTGCTGTCACCCAATTTTGTAAATGGCCTCGATCATTTTGAAGCCAGCCACGAAAGTCCCTATGGCACGGTTAATTCTGCCTGGGAAAGAAAAGGCGACGCGATCAGCTACCATGTAACAGTGCCTGCAAATGCCAGTGCAGACATTTACTTTCACATCTCTCCCAAACAAAAAATATATGAAAATGATCGACCGGTGATTACACAAAACACCGACAAAGGATTACGCTATCATATTACCGCTGGAACAAAAACGTTTCAGATTAAATAAGCAGGATCCTTTCTGATAATCTCTATTCCTTTCTTTCCCGCTATGATGGCAGCATGCKCCATATTATAGAAAAGCGAAGTTTCCAGGATACCGGGAATTTCCTTTAAACGATGATTAAGACTGTCTAATGGCGGGAAAGAACGGAACCAGATATCAATGAGCAGGTTGCCATTTTCTGTAATCACGGCTCCATCTTTTTTGTTACTCATCCGGATCACCGGATTGGCCAGTGAAAATATTTTCTTCAGTTGCTGCAGTACAAATGGTATGGCTTCCGGTATCACTTCTATCACCACTGGAAAAGTAGTATATAACTGTCCTACATATTTTGCGCCATCACCAATCAGGATAAATTTATCTGCCATAGCCGCCAGCAGCTTCTCACGGGTATGTATACCACCTCCGCTTTTCAGGGCATTCAGCTGATGATCAAACTGATCGCAGCCATCAAAATAAATATCCAGTTGGGATACCTCACTGATATCTTTGGTATGAAAACCATTCTCCAGCAGGAGTTGCCGGGTATTAAAAGAAGAGGTAACCGTAGTAATACTTTTAGCTAATGTTACCTCTTCTTTCAAAAAATTAACCAGGTGCGCAATTGTAGAGCCGGCACCTAAACCTATAATTTGACCAGGTTTTATAAAGTCCATTGCTGCCTTTGCAGCCACTTGTTTCAGATCTTCCATGTCAGGATATTGAATGGCAAAGATCTGTTTTTTTTAATTATGCGATTTTTTGTCTTTCTTAGGATTATACCCTTATCCGATAGCTCATGCCCTTGGTTGTATTAAAGCTTAACACCCCGTTTTTATACTGATGTGGCACAGCCACTCCATTACGATCCTTTACCACAGCAGTTTCTGGCAACAACAATTTGCAGGCTACGCCGCTACCGGAATGGATACTTACCTCCTGCACTATTTTGTTTTTCCAGCTAAAATCTATCACGAAATCATTTACCGCACGCAGTCCTTTAATGCGACCGGCGGCAAACTGTTCTCCATCCGGCAGGGCAGGTAATAAGCGGATAACATTTTCTTTGCCATGGCTTTGTAACAGCATCTCTGCAATGCCTGCAGTAGCACCCAGGTTACCATCTATCTGGAAAGGTGGATGTGCGCAGAACAGGTTCGCGTACGTACCCGCGCCGGAACTCATACTGATATCGCTACCGGCGGCAGCAGGCACCCATAATTCTTTCAGCATTTTATAGGCATGGTTACCATCACCCAAACGGGCCCAGAAGGCCACTTTCCAGGCACGTGACCATCCGGTAGCACCATCCCCTCTTCTGAGTAACGTTTTCTTCGCAGCAGCAGCCATTTCAGGGGTATCCCACGGTGTAATTTCATCGTAAGGATACAAGCCGTATAAGGGGGATACGTGACGGTGATGCGGGTCTGCTTCTTTGTAATCTTCCAGCCACTCCTGTACGCCACCAGTAGTAGGACTGATCTGATTAGGCGCCAGCCTGGCCAATACTGTTTTCAGACTATCGGCCCAGGCTTTATCCGTCTGTAGGATACGGGCTGCTTCCAGGTTAGACCCCAGCAAGTCTCTGCAAATCTGCATGTCCATAGTAGGGCCCATACAGGTTTGTCCTTCCTGTCCGTTGGGCAGTATATAAGAATTCTCCGGTGAGTTGGAAGGCGCCGTTACCAGCCACTGGTGAGAAGGTTCCGTAATCAGGATCTCTTTAAAGAAGGTGGCAGCCCCTTTCAATATCGGGTATATTTCCTGCAAAAACTTTCTATCGTTGGTATACTGGTAATGTTTCCAGAGATGGGAAGCTACCCAGGCACCACCGGTTAATGCTGATCCCCAGCTGGCTCCTTCACCAGGAGAAGTGAATCCCCAGGGATTGTTGATAACGTGTGCCATCCATCCATTAGCTCTATAATAGGTGCGGGCGGTACGCTCACCATATTTGGCCATTTGCGAAGCCAGGGTAAATAACGGCTGGTGACAGTCGGACAGATTGGTGACTTCTGCCGGCCAGTAATTCATTTCCACGTTAATGTCGAGATGATAATCTCCATTCCAGGGTGTCTGGTATTCTTCTGCCCACAGTCCCTGCAGATTAGCTGGCATACCACCGTTACGGGAAGAGCTGATGAGCAGGTAACGACCAAAATTAAAGTACAGCGATACCAGCGAAGCATCTTTTTCGCCCTGCTGCAAACGTTGCAGGCGATCAATGGTAGACAAGCCTTTTACCGCATCGTTGCTGTTATCCGTAAAGGAAAGCTGACAGCGGTTAAAAAAAGAAATATAGTCTTTTACATGCGACTGTACCAGTGCCTGCCAGGATACAGTAGCTGCTTTTGTAATATCGGCCACTGTTTTCGGCAGCGGATCCGGTCCCGGTGTTTCCACATTGGGCCAGTTCATATTGGTGCGGGCAGCGATCAGCAAAATACATTCATCTGCGCCATTAATCGTTAGTTGATCTTTGTTTTCTGCCCTGGTACCGCCTTTGGAAATCACTTTCAGTACAGCGGCATATTTTACGCCCGCATCTCCATTGCCTCCATTTAAGGTGCCGCTCATGGTTAATGCACCATTCACGAGGTTGATATTGGCTCGTTCTTTACGGTATAATCCTGTGGTAAACGACAGGCTGCCAGGTTTGTTAGCCAGCAAACGTACCACCGTTACCTGCTGCGGGGCAGATACCAGTACTTCTTCTTTATACGCTACGCCATTCCGCTCCCAGCTCAGGGTACTGATGGCACTATCCAGTTTCAGCTGACGCTGATAATTACGTACAGCCGACACCGTGTCTTTCCATTGAATAAAAAGATCGCCCAGCGTTTGATAGCAACCAAATTTTACATTCGCGCCATTACCACTGCCGGAGCCCGGGCCCTGGCAGATAAAGTATTGCTGCAACATTTTCTGTGCCTCAATATTTTTACCCTGTAATAACAGTTGCTGGATTTGTGGCAGGTAGGCCGCCGCTTCCTTACTATCTGCGTCCTGGATGCCGCCAGTCCACATAGATATTTCATTTAATACAATACGTTCCCTGTTGGTATTTCCAAATACCATAGCCCCTAAACGTCCATTGCCCAAGGGAGCAGATGCCGTAAAATGACTGGCAGGTTCGTTGAAACGTATGGTTACATCAGATTGTGCAGACAACGTCAATGCGCCCAATAAAAGTGCAGTTTGTAGTGTGGAATATAGCTTGCAGTTCATATGCATCAAGATATATAAAATAATGTTGCAGCGGGAGCGGGAAAGGCGAATTGCGAATTAGCCATTAAAAAATGTGAATTATGTATCGGAAGCGAATTTTGTCATTGTTCAGGATTATACTGAACAAAGCAAAAAATCGCGAGCTATCCTCATCCTGTCCTCTTCTCCAGGCGGGCCTGCATTGGTAAGGATTACTCTTCCGCTACCGTAATTTCATATCGGCTGGCGTTGTGCAGTGGATGTACGGGGCGGTCCGTGCGGGTTCCCCAGGAGTCCGTGAAACAAGCCCCGAAATAAAAGATCAGTGAGGAGTAAAACATAAACAACAGAAGTAAAACKGTAGATGCCGACGCGCCGTAGATGCTGTTGATACTGCTGTAGGTAAGCATTACCTTCAGGATGGCTTTACCGATATTAAACAGGATACTGGTTACCAATGCGCCGGTAATCCCTACTTTCCACTGCGGGCGTCCATCTGGTAAAAAATTAAAGACCAGGAAAAACCAAATGGTAACGATGATGATAGAGATAACGTAATTGAGTGCACTGTCATAATAAATACCCAGCGCCGGGACATACAGTGTAACGTACTTACCCAGAAAAATCCGGGCTGCTTCGGCTACCAGGTCAATGATAAATAATATGCCGGCAAAAATAATGACCAGCACCGCTTTCAGCCGGGACAACATGATCTGGCCGAAGTTCTCTTTGTGAATAGCTCTTACTTTCCATAATTCATTGAGCGAACCTTTAATAATTTTAAAGAGTGTGGTGGCTACAAATAGTAAAAAAATAAAACCGCAGATGGCAATAATCCAGTTTTGTGCAATGCTCCGGAACGCCTTCAGCGTTTGCAGGATAGCCTCCGTAGTTTCTACACCAAACATACCTTCCAACTGTACCATCAACCGCCTGCCGGGATGCTGTATCCGGAAAATAATACGTAATAGTTGAATGATAATAATAAGAATGGCAGGCAAAGCAAATGTGGTAAAAAATGCTGTTGCTCCTGCCATACGCAGTGGGTCATTCGCCTGTAGCTCCTTATATGCGTCTTTAAAAGAAAGCAGAAATAACTGCCAGCGGGGTAAAATTTTCTCTGTTGTAACCGTTTCCATGCCTGCCCGATTAAGGCCCAATTTACTGATTAATTTCCTTCAGCGCTCATTACGCTGATATTGATTATTTGGTCATTATTTAAAAATGTAAAACCAGGTAGCGAAATCCTTACTTTTGTCAAGCATGAATGCGCATATATACATACCCAAAAATGAGCTACGTGAAGCCATCGATTATATCTGGTATCATGAAGCCGCAACTGTACAATTAAAAGCCTATAACATTCCCTTTCTGCACCAGGAGCTGATTATTAATTTTGGAGCACATCTTTCTATTACTAATCGGCAGCGGCAAAGATTTGGCTATCCCCGCGCCGGTGGCGTCACCGGTGTACTTTCCCAGCCTACAGTTACCAGGGCACAGGGACATTATGCCGCACTCGGTATTATGCTGAAGCCATTTGGCCTTTATCGTTTATTTGGTTTTTCTGCTGCGAAACTGAAGGGACAACCACTAACACTACAAAGCATATGGGGAGAAGCTGCGCTGGCTTTAGTCACGGAACTGGAAGCAACGCCCGCTCCCACAGAAAAAATCCGTGTCCTGGAAAAATTCCTGTTGCACATGGCCCGGCCACATATTATTCCGGAAGAAATCCTGACCCTGCAACAGCAACCATCCTTGCATAAGGGATTTATCAAATCACATATTTCCGATAAACTGATTTCTTCTAAAAAATATATTCAAACCAGTGGCACCATTCTGGCCATGCCACCGAAAAAATATACACAGCTCTCTTTGGTGAATGCCGCAGTGACACAAATAGCAGCTGCGCCAGACACGCCGTTAACAACGGTGGCTTATAATAATGGGTTTTATGATCAGGCACATTTTATCCGCGTGTTTAAATCATTTGCCGGGATGACGCCGTCCGCGTACAGATCAGCGGTGAGGGAACAACGGGTGCATACGACCTTTCCCAACACAATTTTCATGTAATAAAAAAGCCTTACTGTAAAACAGCAAGGCTATTAATCACCTAACAGGGGGAGTACATACAGTTTTGTTGGTTAGCCGTTCGGAAGTCCTTTAAAAGGAGGTGTCCTGAAAGGTACCCATTCCGCAATTTTCTCGATATTTTCCTCAATGGATGTTAATCTCAGGTCTACCAAATCAAACCTGTGATCAATTTTCTCCTCCATTACATCGAGTCGCTCATCCATGGCATCAATTTTTTTGTCCATGGCATCAAATCTTTTGTCCACGGCATCAAATCTTCTGTCCACGGCATCAAATCTCGCCAAAATCTCCTGTAAAGCTTGTGTTTCCATATACTTTAGAAAATTTTAATTCCTCAAATTTAATACTTATCTAAAATCAAAAAACACCTGATATCAGATATTTTTTATCACCCTATCATCTCACACAACCATTTCTCACACTGACTTTCCGCCGATCAAAACAACTGGAAATTTTGTACAATTTTCCTATCATCCAATGCCTCACCTTTGTAAAAAAAACATGCGGAAAATCAAAGTCTATACTGCGGTGAGCCTGGACGGATACATTGCTACCAGGGAAGGAAAAATAGAATGGCTCACCGGATTCCCCAATCCCGAGGGAACCGACTACGGTTATGCGGAATTCCTGGCTACCATCGACACCACACTGATGGGTAACAATACGTATAAAGATGTGCTGACACTCAGTGAAACATACCCCTACCCTGATAAAACCAATTATGTTTTTACAAGCGACAGCATACATGTAGATACGGAGTTTGTACAATTCATCAGCAGGGACGTCATTGAATTTGTAGCCAGGCTGAAAAAAGCGGACGGGAAAGATATCTGGCTGGCAGGAGGCGGACAACTGAATGGTGCGCTATTACAGGCAGACCTGATAGATGAAATGATCCTCCATGTAATACCGGTGGTATTGGGAGATGGCTTACCATTGTTCGGAGGGATACCGATGGAAAAAGTATTTAAGCTAAGCGCTACCAAAACTTACAGCAGCAGTGTGCTGGAACTGCACTATGAAAAAGCAGCTCACTAAAATAACAATGTTTGTGTGGAGCGTTGCCGCTCCACACAAACATCATTTACTTCACCACCATCTGCGCTTCTCCTCTGCCAAATGACCAACCGGCCAAATCATTTTCCACCAGGATAATCACCACATCATCCGCACTCACGGGCGTAGCAGCCGCTATGCGGGTGGCAATACTTTTATATAATGCCTGCTTCTGTTCCACCGTTCTGCCGGCCCTGGCGGTAATGCGTATATACATCAGGTTGTCCGTGTGCGGCACATCAAAGTAGCTGTCCGGGTACAGGATATCTCCTGGCTGCATGGTATGGATTACCTGGAAATAGTCATCTGCGGGGATGTTGAAATGTTCCTGCAGGCTTTGATGTACCGACAGGGAAATATCTTTTTTATTGGCAGCGGTGAGATGATGACCGAGATAAATTTGTACGAAAGGCATAATTTATTTTTTAATGATGATAGCAGGTTGATCTTTCTTTAACAGGTAAACCGCTACAAACGTAGCTGGTTTGTCGTCCTGTGCATTTTTGAAGAGGGTGATTTCCCTGCCGGCGGTTTCGCGGAAAGCATCGCCGGCATGCAGCAGCACCGCAGCTTCTCCGGCGGGCTGATACAATATTTCACCGGATACAATATAACCATATACTTCACATGGATGATGATGTACCGGGGCACCCTGCCCGGGTGCAAAAGTGATTTCATCCATCCGTACTTCCTCTACGGTGGTTGCCGGTAGTATTTGCTGTAACAGTTGTTTACGTGCGGGCGGAGTTTGTGCCGCAGCGCTGCCTGCTATTAATACGGACATGATGAATAGTAATTTTTTCATACGAAAGAATATTTCACGACAAACTTACCAACCTTTAATACATTTGCAATATTGAAATATTTAACACTACACTTTAATAAAACTAAACTATGATAACAGACCTACTGGAACTCGATTTGTTGCGCACCTTTGTGCTGGCGGTGGATCTGGATAGTTTTGCCCGGGCGGCAGACCAGGTGGCCCGCTCCCAGTCTGCGGTGAGCCTGCAAATGCAGCGGTTGGAAGAAATCACGGGACAGCAGCTGTTTTTGAAACAGGGCCGGGGGTGGCGGTTAACCGCTAATGGAGAGATGCTCCTCGGCTATGCGCGGCAGATGCTGGAGATTAACCAACAGGCTATTACTGCGCTAACGGCTACACATATAGCAGGAAGGGTAAGACTTGGACTACCGGCAGATTTTGCAGAGAGTGGACTTCCCGTAGCGCTGGCCCGCTTCGCCGCCATACATCCTCAAATGGAAATTGAAGTCACACTGGAACGACAGGCTGTGCTGGCAAAGCTGTTGCAGAGCGGCAAACTCGATGTCATTATCTCCTTTGGAAAAGATACACCGGAAGATGCCCTGCCTGTAGGCTCCCTTCCTATCCGGTGGATAAGTGGTACCAATAGTACAGCTGCATTACAGCAACCTTTACCGCTACTGCTGTTTGAAGCCCCTTGTTTGTTCCGTACTACCGGGCTGACAGCACTGGAAAAAGTGAAACGTACCTGGCGCCCTGCACTCACCAGCGGCAGCGTAGCAGGTATGTGGGCAGCCGCCCAGGCCGGACTGGGTATTACTATCCGTACCGAAATAGGTATGCCGGCAGGCTGCATCGCATTAACGCCCTCCAGCGGCTTGCCTGCTTTGCCGGATGTTGCAGTGTTTATGCTCACGCATAAAAAAACGCCTTCTCCTGCGGTTAAACGACTGATCGACATCCTGCATGAAACCATCACGGCACAATTGCATGACATTCGTAAACGGGCCAGAAAGGGCGTTAAATGAGGTAGGTATATGTGTAGATAGGGTACATAAAAAGGCCCTACGGAAAACCAGAGGGCCGTGTCAATATTCATCATCCTTTACAAGGTAACTTCCCGTACCGGCGAATAGATCATATCTTCTACACCGGCAATTTTTAGTCCTATACGCGCAAAGACTGTTTTCTGTTCAGGCACTGTTGCAGGTACATCTACCTGTAAACTAATACCCGCAGGATCCATAATACTGCCACCACTCAGGTCCTTCGTGGCGATGCTGTTCCGTCCATCCACAAACTGTGTTTTACACACATAGAGCGATACCCGCTCTATACTACGCGCATTCGCATCCTTAATGATCTGCACTGCCGCGAACGTAGCGGTCAGCTTTCTGCCGGCAGCAACAAACTTCGGTGTGCGGATCATATAGTAAGGCAATACTTCTATATCACGCGTGAGACTACCCGAAATCGTTAACGGAATAGTATCTGAATTGGTGGTTTTATCCGTTAACGAACGAAATGGCCCCTGCGCAGCAGGAATAACCAGCTTGTACGCCGCATTAAATAATAAGGCAGAAAATTTACCATCCTGACTTACACTAACGTTAATAGGCGTACGCTTTCCCCAACCCGGCTCCCATAATTCAAAATACACATCGTTGTAACTTACATTCACCGGCTCTCCCTGGTATACCAGTCTCCCACTGAATGTACTGGCAGGCGCTTTATAATTATCTTTTTTGCAGGAAGCTAAAAAGAAGCCCGCCAACATGAATAAAGTATACTGAATATTAGTTCTCATAATACATCGCTTTACTGGTTAGGATTCTTAACAATTTTAGGATTGTTGTTCCTGATATCATCTCCGATAGCCGCATAATAATTACCGAGGCGGAATAAATGTGCGGAGGTTACGGCACCTGGCAATACCTGTTTAAAGACATATTTGCCATTATTGGGACTTCCCGGGTCATATACTTTATACGGCCACAAAGCAAATACCCTGGTGCTGGACTCGTCACTTTTTCCCGGCTGGGTGGTCAGGTTGGTCTTTACCCCATTCCACACTTTATGCGCCAAACGCCAGCGCTTCATATCCCAAAACTCATGACCTTCAAAAGCCAGTTCTACTTTTCTTTCATGTACAATCCGGTCGAAAGTAATATCTGCTGCTGTCAATGGAATTTTAAACCCTGCCCGTTCACGTACCTGGTTTATGTAACCAGCAGCTACGTCACGCTGTCCCAGTTCAAAGGCTGCTTCTGCCGCATTCAGCAATACTTCCCCATAACGATACCTGATCCACCATACTTCACTCTGTGTACCAATACGACCCGAACCAACGGTAGGGTCCATATACTTCCGGATAATAAAACCAGACTGCGCACTAAACTCAAGATTATTAACCGGCCCATCGTAACCTACTACCTGCACATCCGGACCATTCGGCTCCAGCTTTCCTTTAGCTCCGAAATTATCTCCGGTGATGATCTTTCCGTCTTTCAACATATATCCTGCCCAGATATCTACTTTTTTGTCCTTAAATTCAGCGCCGGGCAAAATAACGGTCGCGGCTAAACGTGGATCTCTGTTGGCAAACAGATCCAATGGATCATTATAATATACATATCCGCCACCTGCTGCATTGGTGGGCAATGGCGCAAAAGTGTTATCGAGTAACTCAAACGACTGCACCAGGTTCAACGATGGGTTTAAGCGGCCGCCCTGCTGCTCTTCCGCATTGGAACGTGGCTGGCTCCATAACGTCCACGGCTGCACTCTTCCGCTTTGCAGTTTAAAATCCTTTGCAAAAATCACTTCAGGATTTGATCCTTTATCGATAAAGAGACTGATAAAGTTTTGCGTAAGATTATCACTGTTCTTTTTATACAGGGAATAAGTACCGCTGCTGATCAGCTCTTGTGCCGCTTTCAGCGCCGTTGTGTAATATCCGTTGGCGGCGGAGGCAGGGATACCGACTTCTCCTCCTGGTAAAGTTACCTGCGGCGTTGTAACACCATACTTTGCAATTGCACCTGCATACAACGCAGCCCTTACTTTAGTAGCTAATGCCAGTCCCACGGTTGCACGGGTTTTACTAATCGGGCTAACAGGCAGGTATTTCTTCACGGTATCCATTTCACTGATCACGAAATCATATATTTCAGATTCTTTTGCCCGCGGATGTTGCAGGTAAGCAGGATCACCTTCATAATTATATTCCATAGGCTTTAACACCAGTGGTACACCTCCTACTCTTTTTACCTCTTCAAAATATACCACGGCTCTCAGGTAGCGCGCTTCTGCAATAAACCGGTTCTTTACATCCGCTTTCAGCTTGGTAGAAGTACCACATTTGTCGATGAAAATATTCAACTCCCGGATATAGGCATAGTCCCAATAAGTAATTTCTCCGGTATTCCGGGCTATCATCCCCGGAAACACATAATCATACTCGGTAGTGCCATGCCTCCAATACTGTCCGTTCTCTGAGGCAAATGCTTCGTCAAACCGCGCAAATTCACCCCAGTTATCTATCGTTTGTGTCACCATAGAAGGAATGCCTGTGGCGTTGGCATCGGTTTGACGATCCGGATACCGGTCATACAAATCGGCCAGCACAGACAGTATTAATCCTTCATCATTCCATAGTTGATCATTCTGCAATACATTGGAAGGTGCTACACTGAGGAAATCTTTATCATTACACCCTGCATTTACAGCAAATACAGCCAGACATATATATAACAAACTTTTTTTCATAATGATTCTATTTATTACTTAGAAAGTAAGGTTCAGGCCAATATTCACCAGCTTATTCTGCGGATACTGCAACCCGTTTTCATCCGCTATCTCCGGCTCTATCCCAAGGTCTTTCACATTATCCAGTGAGAACAGGTTATAAGTGTTGATATATATCCTGGCCTTCTTAAACTTCACCCTGTCGAGCAGTTGCGGAGGAATGGAATAACCCAGTTCCATGGTACGCAGCCGTATATAATGCACATTATGCAGCCAGAAAGTAGACGCTTTGTTGTAGTTGCTGTGATCTCCTTTATTGAATCGTAACGGCGGATTTTTTCCGGGTATCCATTTACTGTTTACATCAAAAGGATCTTCCCGATGCCAGCGATCATCATAAAACTGTTTCAGCAGATTACCTCCATTCTGGAAAGGCCATCTCATCTCCCAGTTTTGATTATACGAATACATAGAACCACCGGAGAAGTCGGCTGCAAAATCAAATCCATTCCATCTTACTCCCAGGTTAAAACCAAAGTTCACCGTAGGATTACCCGTTGTCTGGTACCCGATGGGTCTTTCATCATAGCCGTCAATTACATTATCGCCGTTTAAATCCTTATAAATAATATCTCCCGGCAGTAATGTTTTGTTTCCCTTTCCATCTACGTTGACAGGATATTTGTTGATTTCTTCCTGTGACTGGAACTGCCCGATGGCTTCATATCCCCAGTAAATATTATTCCACCTGTTTTCAATAGAAGAGCGGTAATGATCCAGCGAATTACCCCATACCGGTTTGTAAGATTCCAGGAATTTACTTCTTGAATAAGACACGTTACCGCCGATCACAAAATTCACTTTACCCACATTGGCAGTATAGGCAGCAGAAAATTCTCCACCTTTCTGCTGATCACTGTTTACGTTTTCATCCGGTAAACTGTAGCCGAGTTCACTGGGCACCAGCACGTCATACTTGCGACCACGAAGCCCGGAACGTTTACGGTTAAAGAAATCCAGGGAGCCGTATACTTTACCATTCCACAACTGGTAATCCAGGCCTATATCCGCGATCTTGCTGACAAACCAGGAGAGGCGGTTATTAGGTACGCCTTTATCACGGGAACCTTTAATTACAGTACCATCCAGTATCACGGTAGAAGTAGCATAGGTATATCCAGGCAGGTAATCGTATGCGCCAATACCTATATCATCGTCACCCAGTTCTCCATAAGAACCACGGACTTTCAATTCCGTGAGGATGCTGTTACTGCCCAACCATTTCTTGAAGAATGCTTCTTCCGTCAACCGCCATCCGGCAGAAACAGAAGGGAAGAAGCCCCACCTTTTATCCGGTGCGAATTTCCAGGAGCCATCATAGCGTCCGGCTACTTCCAGGAAATACTTATCACTGAAACTATAGTTAAAACGGCCAATGTAGCCAATTCGTGCTTCCGTCCAGTCGGCGTCATTGTAGGTGTCCATATCAGAAAACTGGATCAATGGCAGCACATTACTTTTAGGCACGGCATGCACCCATACATCCAGTTCCCGGCGTTTAATTCTTTCTGACACGAAAGTAGCACCAATGGTATGTTTGCCGAAAGTGTTGTTATAGTTCACCTGTCCCTGCAATACATTCTCCAGCACCTTATGCGTACCGCGTTCGCGCCATGGGTTGGAGCTACCGCCTGTACGCTCATAGGTGTCGTTGTCTGCATGATAGGTATACGTGTCATACGTATATTCGTGACCGTTCATCAGCTTGTCCGCGTAGTAATAGGAGTACATACCTTTTAAGGTCAGTCCCTTAATGGGTGTTTCGTAGGTGCCATTAAAGTTGGTTTGCAGCACTCTCCAGTCTTCTGTCCAATAGCCGGAGATGGCTTTGGATTGTACTGCCCAGTTCTCCGTATTATGGCCAATATCATTAGGATATAATGGGTTGTCATTCGCATACGGTCTTTCTGTAGGTCTGTTACGGAACAGCGCAAAACGTGGCGCCCAGTAGTCATCTCCGCCGGGTACTCCGGGGTTATCCCGTTCTTCAATACGGCCGTTGATCTGTACCCCTACTTTAAGCCGTTTGGTGATTTTAGCATCCACATTACTTTGGATGTTGGTACGATTAAAATCAAATTCCCTTCCCAATACAGACTTCTGATCCAGGCGGGTAACAGACAAGTAATAGTTGATATTTTCCGATCCACCGGTAGCGTTTACGTTGATGGAATGCTGCGGTGCATTTTTCTTTATGATGAAATCGTACCAGTCGAAGCTCTGGTATCCTTTTTCTGAACCGGCTTTCCATTTCTCCAGTTCTGCTTTGGTGATATCTGTTCTGGGATCTTCGGCATTCATTTCCGCATCTGCTTTCCCCAGCATCCATTCATAAGCATTCACTGTTTTAGGAAACCGGGACCAGTTTTGCCATCCCGTATATGCGTCTACGTTAATGGCGTTGCCACTACCAGGTTTCCCTCTTTTGGTAGTAACCACGACCACGCCATTCGCCGCCCTTACGCCATAAATGGCGGCAGAGGCGTCTTTCAGCACAGTAATACTTTCTATATCATTAGGGGAAATATTATTGAACTGACCTGCATCTTTCTGAATACCATCAATTACATACAGGGCGTTACCAAAATTACGGATTTGAATATTGGCGCTGGCGCCAGGTCTGCCGTCCGGCATACGGAAAGAAACACCAGGTATTTTACCCGCCAGTGTAGCGCTTACTGTAGAAGCATGTACTCTTTCCAGGTCTTTACTGGTAACGCCGGAAATAGCACCGGTAACCGATTCCTTTTTTTGCGTGCCATAACCTACCACAATTACTTCGCCCAGTCCTTTGCTATCTGTCAGCAGCCGAACATTCACTTCCTTTTTTTCTCCTACTGAAATTTCCTGTTTTATATAACCAACAAATGAAAACACCAGCACCGCATTTTTGTTCGGAACAGAAAGCTGGTAGCTACCATTACCATTGGTAGATGTTCCCCTGGTGGTGCCTTTTATACTGATCGTGACACCAGGCAGTGCAACTCCCTGCTCATCTGTTACCTTACCGGTAATGTTAATATCTGTGGGAGCTCCGTGCGCCATAAGCACAGCAAAGAGCAGGCATACTGTTAAGTGCAGGCATGGGCCAGCCAGTATTACTTTCCGGATCAGATCCCGGATACGTAATCGTTTTTTCATAACTATTTTTTGTGGTCTTTTAAATTTATCAGGCTTACATAACTGTTTCTTTGGTTGATGGTGCTATCTTCTTACTTTACTACGGGGAATGCTACTATTCTTACCTTGGTACAACCATATGGTACCAGGGTGATTACTTCTTCTTTATCACTCACTTTACCTTTATATACGCCATTTCTATCAGTAACGGGTTGAGGCGCTACATCATCCACCAGCTTCCATTCCGGAATCTTTTTACCGGTGGTGGTAATGGTAAGGGGTGCATGCTCCAGGTTCCATACAAAATCTGCTGTTACCGGTTTTATATTATTTACCTGCAGATATTGCGCGGGTGATTGAATAACTTTTTCAGGGATGCCATAATTCCAGTCGTCTTTGGGATACACGCTGAAATAATCACCTTCTACCTCATCGTGTCCTTTTTCCCACTGCTCTGCTAACTTTAACGCATACACGATCGGGCCACGTTCTACCGTACGGGAATTACGCCCCCAGTTGGAAGTACTTACCTCCATAGGTAATTGCAAGATGAGTTGATCATTGTTGTTCCAGGTACGTTGAATGGTGATCACCTGTCCTCCCTTTTCTGAACGGATCTTTTCGCCGTTGAGCATCACTACGGCTTCCGTACACCAGGCAGGAATACGCAACTGCAGCGGAAATGCTACTGATTGCTGCATGGCCATACTGAACCTTATCTGCTCTTCAAAAGGATAACAAGTGGCCTCTTTGATGGTTACAGCGGTATTGTTTTTCCCTACTTTGGCGCTGACTTCATTAGGACTGTAAGTCAGTGCAGCCAAGCCATTGCCGGCAGTACCATACCAGAGGTGTGTTGCGAACTTTGTCCAGCCCTGATGCATGTTAGCCAAACAGCACGTATAGCCACTACGCATGCCCAGCACGTTATTCATTTCCCGGTCAAAAGGAAGTGAAAAGTTAAATACGCCTTTCTTAATATTCACCTGGTTGGCGACCTGGAAATACTGTTTACTATTATAATCGTCTGTGGTCTGTGTTGGCAGTGCATTAAAAGTCATACGCTCCAGGGCATCCATATACATGGGATCACCGGTGATGCCGATAATTTCTTCCAGCGAAAACATAGACTCTACCACCGCACATAGCTCTGTTCCCTGCGTAGGTGCATTACCGTGCAGATCTTCATCGGCCGAAAAAACACCCATGGGTAAACCATGCAGGTTCATCAGGTCTGTAAACCCGGTATGTAAGTCCTGCAGATATTTTTTATTACCTGTACGCTGATAGTTCAGGGCTGGCGTCTTGAGTCCCATCCCCACATTCACACCATGGCGGCGCATCCAGTGCTGGTCATTTTGCTGTGCTGCGGCATCTATCACCCAGTTGCGGTTGCCCAACCAGGTACTCCAGGCAAAAGACTGTGATTCCAGTAATCCCGCCAGCTCCAGTAGTTTTTTATCCTTATTGATGCTGTACAGCCATTGCGCCATCATGATATTTTCTGATCCACGGGAAGTGGCCCACTCTGTCCATTTACCCAGTGGACAAGTCTTTAACGCCTGTAACTGGTAATGAAAATACCGTGTCATAAAAGTTAAAACGCGGGTATCATTTGTGGCCGTATAATATTGTTGCAGTACTTTGAGCATCACCATCTTGGGCCACCAATCTTCTCCGTCCGCTGCGTTACTAACGCCAACGGGTATATTTTTTTCCCGCTCTGAGTTTGTCAGTGGACCAAAATATCCGGAAGGGCGCTGCTGTTGCAACGTCCAGTTAATATAGCGCAATACCTTTGTCTGTAATGTTTTATCGTCCAGCAGGTATGCCAGTGGTACTGCCCCATCCAGCCAGTATGGTGTTTCTTCCCACCCATCGCCTTTTCCTCCCAGCCAGCCATTATCGTTTTTTACCTTATTATATACTTCATCGAGGTGACCGGTGCTGCCATCCCGCATAATCTCCAATTGGTGGCGCAGCCATCCCTGTGGCTTTACGGCTCCCAGTGGCAATGCTTTGTATACCGGCGTTACATAGGCGTTTGTGTCAGCCCTGGCACCCGGCGAATGCATAGCATCCGCCGGGACAATACCAACCAAAAAAGCAGAAAGAATAAATAAGCCTGTCGACTTTCGCTTTCTCATTCTTATGGTTTTAAGGTGACCAAAGCCGGGTTATACAATTTCTGATGAACGGCCTTCAATTTTTCCAATGGCATCTTCTGCACTTTCCGGTCATACGTCATTAAGCCGTTTGTCTCTACTTCCACATCCGTGGTTTGTGTATATACTGCTGCTGACAATCCTTGCCTGATCAACGTTTCCAGTCTGTCGGTAAAACCGCTGTAACGTTTAAAAAGATCTTCCGCATTTTTGAAGCTCTGGTATCCCCAGTTATCTTTCTGCTGCCATACGTGATCGTTTACCGGCAATCCCAGTCCACCGAATTCACCCAGCACGATAGCACGCTTATCACCATACACTGCCGGATCCGGCATAGCTGGTTCCGGATAGTTATGCAGATCGATAATATGTCCTACAGGGTAGAAGTTACCTCCACTGGCGGTATTCACCAGGCGGGAAGGATCTTTCTGCATGGTCCATTGGGCAATGTCCATGGTTTTAAACTGTCCCCATGCTTCGTTGAAAGGGGTCCATACCACAATAGAAGGATAGTTATATAAATGATCGATGATGGCATTCCATTCTTTTCTATAGTAGCCTTCTGACTCAGCGGAGCGTTGCTGATCCGAACCACGGTCAATTACACCCGGGCGGGGTTCCCAGCCGTTGCCCAGGTCGCCGCTTGGCATATCCTGCCATACCATGATGCCTAACTGATCGCAGTAGTAGTACCAACGTGCCGGCTCAACTTTGATATGTTTGCGGATCATATTAAAGCCCATCGCTTTGGTTTGCACAATATCAAATTTCAATGCCTCATCTGTAGGGGCAGTATACAATCCGTCAGGCCACCAACCCTGATCCAGTGGACCAAACTGAAATACAAAACGATTGTTCAGCAACATGCGTTCCGTACCGTTGGCATCTTTTCCGATAGAAGATTTGCGCATCGCGAAGTAACTCTTCACCTCATCAATCACTTTTCCTTTACGTGTAACCGTTAACTTTAGATCGTACAGGAAAGGAGATTCCGGTGACCATAGTTTAGGCGATGCAATTTTCAATACGGTGTTCTCTCCACTCATCACACTTTCGGCGACTTTGGTACTGCCATCAAAAGCGGCTACGGTGACTACATCTCCGGCTTTTGCATTCTGTATATTGGCATTTATCGTCAGGCTTTCCTGGTCAATATCCGGTGTTTGTTTGGTACCTGCTATATAAGTATCAGCTACCGCTTCCACCCATACTGTTTGCCAGATACCTGTTACCGGTGTATACCAGATACCTTCCGGTCTCTTCACCTGCTTACCTCTTGGCTGTACGCCTTCATCGGTAGGATCCCACACACGCACTACGATATCCTGCTTCCCTTTTTTCAGCAGGGCAGTAATATCCAGGGTAAAAGGATCAAAACCTCCTTCATGGCTGCCTGCTTCCTGACCATTCACGTATACGGTGGTACGCCAATCTACCGCACCAAAATGCAGCAGCACTTTTTTCCCCTGCATGCCGGAAGGCAGTGTAAGCGAGGTGTTATACCATAATACATTGTCTTTTCCCACATTACGTCCTACACCGGAGAGTGCTGATTCTACGGCAAAGGGTACCAGTATCTGTCCGTCCCATGCAGTGGGCTTATCTTCATTTTTAGGTTTAATGGCATAGTTCCACAGTCCATTCAGATTTTTCCAGTTGCCGCGTACCAACTGTGGGCGTGGATATTCGGGCAAGGTAGTAGTAGGAGTTACCTGTTCACTCCAGGAAGTCGCAATTTTTCCTGTAACCATTTTCCACGCTTGCTGTTGTGCCGATGCAGCATTCCATCCAAGTCCGAGCACCAATGCAAAAATTAAGTGTGTTTTTTTCATATGTATACTTGAAGTGATTTTATTCTCCTGAAGGATTTTTAATAGCGGTATTTATTTTTACCGGCAGGCCAAAGTCCGGGCTCCCATCGGCTTTCCAGTTGACCCGTTGCATACGCGGATTTCTGCGCTGTCCACAACCTTCTCCTGCTTTGGAGTTGGCGTGATAGATAATCCAGTCCTCTTTTCCATCCGGTGATTTAAAAAAGCCATTATGACCTGGGGCGTAAGCGCCGTTTTCCGGTTTACTTTGCAACACAGGTTCGGCAGACTTCGTCCAGCTTTGCGGTTGCAGCGGGTCTGCACCATGTTTGAGCTGCATGATACCCAGTGCATAGTTTTCTGTCCAGCAACCGCAGGCGGAAAAGATAAGGAACACTTCTCCCTTGGCATTCTTCAGTATTTCCGGTCCTTCGTTTACGCCATTCTGTTCCCATGGATACTGTGGCGCAGCTATTTCCACCCTTGGAGATATCAGTGTCCAGGGATTGGCCATGCGGGCGATGTATAATCGTTGCACAATATCTTTTCCATTATGTCCACTCCAGATAAAATAGTTTTTGCCTTTGTGCGTAAAGATGGTACCATCTATAGCAAAGTAATTGGCCGCGGTATCCCTGATTTGGCCTTTATCTGTCCAGGTACCGGTAGTAGGATCTTTAGCAGTATTTTCCAGCACAAAGGTGTGCTGCGGATGTATACTGTCTGAGGATCCCGCGGTGTAATACAGGTACCATTTATTATTCAGACGATGCAACTCCGGCGCCCAGATGTCCCTGGCATTAGGGCCTTTGGCTGGTGGTGTCCATATCACCACTTCCTTTGTTTGCCTCAGGGCAGACATGGCAGCAGTTTTACGTATCACCAGGTTATGGCCGGTGGTGTTTAAATAATAGTACATCCCATCCTGTTGTATCACCCATGGGTCAGGACCGCTCCCGAGCAAGGGATTGGTAAAAACACCACTGGTATCAGGCCGGGCCGCATGGCAAAGGCTGCTGATCAGTAACAGGCATAGCAGCGAAAGTAGTTGGCTACTTTTCATAACATGGATTTAGAAAATGGCCTATATAAGCGTAAAAATCACGCTTATATCTATTCTCCAAAGAAAACACTTCCTATTGTTACTTGTTTGCTCATTTATCTCAATCTTTCTCTTTTTTGTATCAATTTAGGAGATAGACACGGGGAATGAGCTTTTAGCTAAAAAACTGTTAGTTTTAGCTTTTACAATCCGGACAGGACCAGATGATAAAAGTCAGATACTATATTTTCCTTTTACTGTTGCTGGTGAGCAAAACACTTTATAGCCAGGAAGCCAACTTCATTCACTACCAGGTAGAGAACGGATTGTCTCATAACGCGGTTATTTGTACACTACAGGACCGGCAGGGTTTTATGTGGTTTGGCACCATGTATGGCTTAAACCGGTTCGATGGTTATACGTTCCGCGTATTCCGCAGATCAAACGAACCGGGCAGCCTGGGAGCTAATTTTATACTCAGTCTTTTCCAGGATGATAACGGGCTGTTATATGTAGGAACAGATAAAGGCGTGTATGTATACGACCCGTACAGTGAACAATTCCGCGAATTCAACAAAAGAACAAACGGAGACATACACAGTATTACCAAAGATACACAGGGCGATATCTGGATCACGTCGAGCGGGCGGCTATTCCGTTACCACGCAGCTACAGACAGTTTGTACGATGTTCCCGGTTTTCGGGACGTATCGTCCATTTGTATGGGAAGTGATGGTCAGTTGT
Source organism: Chitinophaga sp. 10T418 (assembly GCF_056394125.1). Classification (NCBI taxonomy): domain Bacteria; kingdom Pseudomonadati; phylum Bacteroidota; class Chitinophagia; order Chitinophagales; family Chitinophagaceae; genus Chitinophaga; species Chitinophaga sp. 10T418. Next base: position 971,444 of record NZ_JBFTHG010000001.1, on the reverse strand, counting down.
GGCTAGCATCTTCTGAAGGGAAAATAGGTGTATATGACAGGCATAAAAATACGATGCTCAGCTACTCCCTCTTTGACCATTCTCCGAAAAGCAGCACGCTTTGGATACAAAAAATTGTAGCTATCGGGAAAGACTCCATCTGGGCCTGCACCAATACACAGGGCGTTAAATTATTTGATACACGCACACGTACTTACAAAGATTTTTTTTCTACCGCACCTGATCATACAGAAATATTTGCGCGGGATATTATTCAACGAACAGGTGATGAATATTGGGTAGCCACAGAATCGGGCATCTATATTTATCATCTTCAAAGCGGGGAAATCATCAACCTGAAAAAAAAATACAACGACCCTTATTCTTTATCTGACAATGCAGTATATAATTTTTGTAAAGATAAGGAAGGTGGAATATGGGCGGATACTTACTTTGGCGGCATCAACTATTTTCCGCAGCCCTATACTTCTTTTGAAAAATTTTTCCCGCAAACAGGTATTGCCTCCCTCAGTGGCAATGCCGTAAGAGAAATCCACAACGATCGTTACGGACATTTATGGATAGGAACAGAAGACGGAGGCCTGAATAAATTCACGCCCGCTACCGGTGAGTTTCGCAATATAAAGCCGCTGCCACCGCCACAAAGTGGCCTCTCACATAATAATATCCATGGATTACTGGTTACCGGAGATTCTTTGTGGATAGGCACTTTCGAACATGGGCTGGATGTCATGGATATCCCCAGCGGTAAATTTATCCGGCATTACAATGCAGGCAGCCAGCTACATGAACTACACAGCAATTTTATTTACTGTATGCTACGTACCAGTAGTGGCGATATCCTGATATGCACAACGAGGGGATTATATCAGTATAACCGTGAACGTGATGATTTTGATACGGTGACCGAAGCGCCGGATTATATATTTTATACCGCGGTATTTGAAGACAATGAAGGCACCATCTGGCTGGGTACTGTGAGAGATGGACTATATTATTATAACCGCCGCACCGGTAAAAAAGGAGTCTACCTGCATGATCCTGCCAATCCGCATAGCGTGAGTAACAACCGCGCCAACAGGATATTTCAGGACAGTCAGCATCGCCTGTGGCTGGCGACAGACGATGGTCTTTGCTTATTTCACCCACAACAAAATAATTTCACCACCTACGATACCCACCACGGTTTCCTGAGCAATATGGTGTTCAGCGTCCTGGAGGATAAGCGTGGACAGCTGTGGGTAACAACGTCTAAAGGACTCGCGTGTTTTTCTCCGGCTACGGAGAAGGCGGTTGTTTTTACGAAAGCCAATGGATTATTAAATGATCAGTTCAACTATAATTCCGTTTACCAGGATAGCAGCGGCAATATGTACTTTGGCGGCGTGAAAGGCATGATCCGTTTTAACCCGGATCATTTCCTGCATAATAGCTTCCTGCCGCCTATATACATTACCGGTTTCCAGGTGTTTAATAAAGAAGCACAGGTAGGTGATATCCTGAAAAAGTCGGTATCATTTACCGACACAGTAGTATTGTCGCATGACCAGTCATCGTTCAGTATTGACTTTGCGGCACTCAGTTACACATCCCCGGAGATGACGGCCTATGCGTATATGATGGATGGGCTGGACAAAGACTGGACTTATTTAGAAACCAACCGTAAAGTTTATTTTACCAAACTATCTCCCGGCACTTATCGCTTTATGGTAAAAGCAGCCAACAGTGGCGGTAGCTGGAGTGTATCGCCACGGATACTTTTCATTAAAATATTGCCTCCTTTCTGGGCCAGCTATTGGGCATACACGGTGTACGCGATTTTACTGTGCAGTATTATTTATGGCATTATCCGCTGGTACCATCAACGGGCATTACAAAAACAAAACAGATTACTGGAGTTACTGGCACATGAAAAAGAGAAGGAAGTGTACCAGGCCAAGATAGAGTTCTTCACTCACCTGGCACATGAAATACGGACGCCGCTCACACTCATCAAAGGGCCTATGGAAAAGGTGATCCGCAAATCGGAAGAGGTGCCGCTGATACAAAAAAACCTGCGGATTATGGAACGGAATACCGATCGTCTGCTGGATTTAACGAATCAGCTACTGGACTTCCGTAAAACAGAGATCAATGGATTCAGTCTTAATTTTGTGCGCACGGATATTCCTGATCTGCTGAAAGAAAACCACCTGCGCTTTACACCAGCGGCCGAGCAAAAAACTATCCGTTTCAAAATAGAATTATCCAGCCTGCATTTCTTTGCGTATGTAGATACAGAAGCATTGCACAAAATATTAGGCAATCTTATTAACAATGCTATCAAATATGCTGCTACCAAAGCATCTATACACCTGCTGCCGGTAACCGAAGGAGATCTTACCTTTACCATACTGGTAAAAAATGACGGGTATATTATTCCTCCGGAGATGAAGGAAAAAATATTCGAACCTTTTTTCCGCGTAAAGGCAACGGCGGAACAATCCGGCACCGGTATCGGTTTATCACTGTCGAGATCCCTGACGATACTGCATAAAGGCAGCCTGGAATTGATTACAGCGGATGCTGAACTCAATGTATTTTCGCTTACCTTACCTATTCATCAGGAAATAGAATTTAATCTGAGCAAATGGAAAATAAACCACTGATACTGTTGGTAGATGATAACGAAGAAATACTTTCTTTCATCGCTGATGACCTGGAAGAGAAATATAAAGTAGCCACGGCGCTTCATGGGGCGGTGGCGCTTGAAATATTGCAGGAACAGCCTGTGCAGCTGGTGATCAGTGATGTAATGATGCCGGTAATGGATGGTTTTGAACTGTGCCGTATTATTAAATCCGGTGTGGAGTCCAGCCATATTCCCGTGATCCTGCTCACGGCCCGCAACACCCTGCAATCTAAAATTGAAGGCCTGGAACTGGGCGCAGATGCTTACGTAGAAAAACCATTCTCCCCGGAATTTCTGCAGGCACAAATAGCCAGTCTGCTGAGCAACCGGCATAAAATAAAATCCTATTATGCCAGCAGTCCGCTGGTACATCTGCGCAGTATGGCCAATACCAATGCAGATGAACAATTCCTGGAAAAACTCCACGACCTCATCAATCAGCATCTGACCAATATGGACCTGGATGTGGAGCAACTGGCTGATTTCATGAATATGAGCCGTCCTACTTTTTACCGGAAAATAAAAGCAATATCAGATTTAACACCGCATGAACTAATTAATATTGCGCGTCTCAAAAAAGCAGCGGCATTATTATCTACCGGTGCATATAAAATCAATGAAGTAGCAGAGCTGAGTGGCTTTGGTTCATTGACTAATTTCGGTAAGAATTTTCAAAAGCAGTTTGGAATACTACCATCGAGGTATGTAGCGCAAATACAGGCAGAGAGAGATTGTTAGCCGTTTTATTTTTTTGTTTTATCAAACTTCACTACTTTTAGTTATCAGCAGTATTCATCGCTGATTCACTTTCCCCTTTCCCATAAATCAACATTGCAACTCAGGTGTTTTTTGTCAAAAAAGTAAACCTATAAGTTGATTTCATGGAAATAAAACGTATCTTTGATTCAGCAATTAGTACTAGTCCTGGCGGATTATATTCCTTGCAGTATGACCAGTCAGGCATGAGTGAATATAAACGTGTAAGGCAGTACTGGCGGGATCATCAATCGCTGTACACTTTTTTCAATAGCCATATAACTGATCTTAAAAACGGATTCTGGGGTGATTTAAGCATTGATGATGCGATATTAACCACGATGATTGATGCTGATCAGTTTGAAGATGCGTTATTAACTTATTGTCAGGGTGGAAAATATGAGCTGCAATTCATATTTCAGCCATTATACAACAGTGAGTACCGGTTAATCTCTCTCCAAAAAAGTAAAGGAAAATTAAGAAGAAGCTGGTTAAGGTTATATGCACTGCGATTAGAAAGGAATTGTTTTGTTATTACCGGTGGCGCTATTAAACTAACCCACAATATGCAGGCACCGCATCTGCAGGCGGAATTAAACAAATTGGAACGGGCAAAAGTATTTTTCCAATCAAACAACATCTATGTCCCTGAAGATTTAAACACGATATTATGAGCGAACTTAGAAAAAAACTGGACGCATTGGTAACTGAAGATGAGTCAGCTGACTTTGTGGAATGGGTAAATTTCCGCAGGGAAAACAAAGCATGGTTATATAAATCCGGAGCTATTGCCAGCGCTGTGTTACATGCCCTGGATGCATTAAATATCACCAAAAAAGAATTAGCGAAGCGAATGGATGTTTCTCCTCAACAGATCACCAAAATACTACAGGGAAGCGAAAACTTAACATTGCAAACCATTACAAAACTGGAGGCAGCATTAAGTGTTGAATTGGTACCAGTTAACCGGGCTGCAATCGTATTAAAAGCTATTGATAAGCGAAATAAAGAAAGTAAAGCGCAACCAGATAAGTCCTGATAAAACGCTTATCTGAAATGATATAATACACCACTATTTTCTACTATTGTTACTCCGTCTTGCCAAATATTCTCTTGCTTCCCCGCAGGAAAAATGATATATTAGCGATATTCATAGATCCGGAAACTGGCATCTGACACATATGTGCGGTGATTTCTCATTGCCATAAATGTACAACACACGAACCTTAAATCGATATTTACTGTATGCATCTACCATCATTGATCATTGACCTGGCATTAATATTAGGAGCGGCGGGCGTTATTACTTTACTATTCAGAAGGCTAAAACAGCCGATGGTGCTAGGGTATATCATTGCAGGATTTTTAGTGGGTCCGAACTTTCATTTATTTCCTACCATCGCAGATGCCACGGGAATAAAAACATGGTCCGAGATCGGCGTAATATTCCTTTTATTTTCATTGGGACTGGAATTCAGTTTCAAAAAACTCATGCGCGTAGGAGGCACCGCCACCATCACCGCATTTGTAGAAATAGCCTGTATCACCATTGCCGGTTACTTCACCGGGCAACTCATGGGCTGGAGTTTTATGGACAGTCTTTTTCTCGGCGGCTTACTCGCCAGTTCCTCTACTACCATTATTATCCGTGCATTTGAAGAATTAGGTATCAAGAAAAAATCCTTTACCAAAATCGTATTCGGCGTCTTGGTGATAGAAGATATTGTAGTTATCCTCATGATGGTGCTGCTATCCACCATGGCCGTGAGCCGGGAGTTTGAAGGCACGGAGATGTTATTTACCATCGCCAAACTGATGTTCTTCCTGGCCATCTGGTTTCTCGCCGGCATCTTCCTGTTGCCAACAGCGCTCCGGAAAATGGAAAAGTATATGAACAGTGAAACCCTGCTGATACTGAGTATAGCCCTCTGTTTGGGCATGGTAATACTGGCCACCAAAGTTGGTTTCTCTGCAGAACTGGGTGCATTCATCATGGGTTCTATCATCGCAGAAACTACTTCTTCCGAAAAAGTAGAACACCTGATACAACCGGTAAAAGATTTATTCGGCGCCATCTTTTTTGTATCTGTGGGCATGCTCATTAACCCGGAAATGATTGTTGAATATAAATGGCCGGTATTGTGGATAACGTTATTAACATTAACCGGTAAATTTCTCAGCACCACTATTGGCGCGCTGCTGTCCGGCCAGCCGCTGAAACAAGCCGTACAGGTAGGTATGAGTATGGCGCAGGTGGGTGAATTTGCTTTCATCATTGCTACACTGGGTGTTACCCTGGGCGTGACAAGCGAGTTCCTTTTCCCCGTGGCAGTAGGCGTTTCGGCCATTACCACCTTTACCACACCTTACATGATTAAGTTTTCCGTGCCGCTATACAACTGGTTGGAAAAAATTATTCCTGCACGCTGGTTAAATGCTATGAATCGCTATAGTGCCAGTTCACAAACCTTACAGGCGGAAAGCGACTGGCGCATTGTATTACGCAGTTACGTAAAAGTAATTGTGCTGAATAGCGTTATCATGTTGGCCATCATCCTGCTGAATACCTATTACATCGGACCTTTTGTGATAAAGTATCTGAACAACACGTTCAGTGCAAGACTACTTTGTGTAGTCATCGGTATTGCGATGATGTCGCCATTTATCTGGGCGCTGATGGTACAAAAAATCTCCAGCATCTCTTACAAGGCGCTGTGGCTGGATTCCAAATACAATCACGGTCCGCTGGTGGTGGTGGAAGTAGTGCGTAACATTGTGGCGGTGCTGCTGGTAGGTTTCCTCGTAAACCAATACTTTTCTTTCTGGCAGGCACTGCTGGGCACCGCTATAGTATTGGCCTGTGTGCTGCTGGTACTGCGTTCACAGCTACAGAAATACTATAACCGTATTGAACGCCGTTTCCTGGCGAATCTGAATGCACGCGAAAATGCAGATGCTGCAGCACATAAAACAGCGGCGGCAGACCTCTTGCCATGGGATGCGCAGGTATCCGAAATAGAAATAGATCCCTGGTCAAGCCTGGTGGACAAACCCCTCATAGACCTGCAGCTGCGCGAAAAATATGGCATCAACGTAGGCGCTATCAAAAGAGGGAATGTGACTATTTACGCTCCTACCCGCGATGAAAAATTATTCCCGCATGATATCCTCACCGCCATCGGTACAGAGGCACAGCTGGAAGAATTTAACCGCGTAGTAAATACCCTGAATATTCACCGGAGTGATGATGTGGCAGATGAAAACATAGGCTTAACCAGCCTGGTAGTTGATGAACACAATGGTCTCAAAGGACAAAGTATCCGCGATTCCGGTATCCGGGAAAAAACAAAAGCCCTGGTAGTAGGCATTGCGCGTGGTGGCGAAAAAATACTGAATCCTGCTTCTGAAACCGTTTTTGAATGGGAAGATGTGGTATGGCTGGTAGGTAATCGGAAAAAAATCATGGAATTTTCACGGAGTAACGCGTAATAATATCTTCTTACAAATAAAAAATGCAGCGGAGAAAACATCCGCTGCATTTTTTATTTGTAAGAAGATATGCACTCAGGCTTTTTGCAGAAATGCTCTCAGCACATACTGCAGGATACCGCCATGACGATAATATTCAATTTCTATCAATGAGTTCAGTTTGCATTTCACTTTAAACTCAACCGGATCTCCCGATGCCGGGATAGCCGTTACCGTTAGTATTTTACCCGGAGTGAGATCTGTGGATACTCCGCTGATAGTATATGCCTCTGTACCTGACAGTTGCAGCGAAGCAGCGTTTTCACCCTCCATGTATTGCAGGGGCAAAACACCCATGCCTACCAGGTTACTGCGGTGAATACGTTCATAACTTTCCGCGATGACCGCCTTTACTCCCAGGAGATTGGTGCCCTTCGCCGCCCAGTCGCGGGACGATCCACTGCCATACTCTTTACCAGCCAGTATGATTAATGGCACCTTATTGGCCGCATATTGCGCTGCGGCATCATAAACGGGCATCACCATGCCGGAAGGGATCACCGTAGTAAATCCGCCTTCTTTTGGCGATAGTTCATTCTTAATACGCACGTTGGCAAAAGTACCCCGTATCATCACCTCATGATTTCCCCTGCGGGAACCATAAGAGTTAAATAAACGGGGATCGATGCCATGGTCCAGCAGGTACTTACCGGCAGGAGTATCGGCCTTGAATGAACCGGCAGGAGAAATATGATCGGTGGTCACCGAATCACCCAGCTTCAGCAATACGCGGGCATCTTTTATATCTTCCAGCGGCGCCGGATCTTCCGGCAATCCGTTAAAAAAGGGCGCTTCCCGGATATAGGTGGAGTCGTTGCTCCAGTGATAATCTTTTCCGGAAGGTGCCAGCAATCCACGCCACTGCTCATCTCCATCAAAAATCACTTTATATATATTTTCAAAATCTTCCTGTTTCACCGCGGCGGCTACGGCTTCATTAATTTCATCCTGTGTAGGCCAGATATCGCGGAGATATACCGGCTCCCCGTTAGGATCATAACCCAGTGGAGCTGTCAGCATATCCACATCTATCCGTCCGGCGATGGCATAGGCTACCACCAGCAACGGCGATGCCAGGAAATTCATTTTCACCTGCGGATGTACCCGGGCTTCAAAGTTACGGTTGCCTGATAATACGGAGGCTACCACCAGGTTACCCTTATCCACGGCTTCTGCAATGGCCGGCGGCAAAGGACCACTGTTACCAATACACGAAGTACAGCCATAGCCCACTATATGAAAACGTAGTGCTTCCAGTTCTGTCAACAGCCCGGCGCGTTTCAGGTATTCGGTCACCACCCTGGAACCGGGCGCCAGACTGGTCTTTACCCAGGGCTTTACATACAATCCTCGGCTGATGGCCTTCTTGGCTACCAGTCCCGCTCCTATCATAACGCTGGGGTTGGAAGTATTGGTACAGCTGGTGATCGCCGMAATAGTTATAGCGCCATCACTCAGCACATATTCTTCATTCTTTAATTTAATGCGGACAGATTTGAGGTAGTCCACTTCTACCGCCACTTCTTCCGAAGACTTCTGAATTTCATAGGTAAAAGCCGTACCCGAACCACCTTCAGACAACCAGGCCGTATCCCGGCGTTTTCCTTCCGGTGTATACATGCGTTTGAACTCCTTGTTCAACAGGCTCTCAAATTCATTGTGCAGATCTCTCACCAGGATACGGTCCTGTGGGCGCTTAGGTCCTGCTACAGCCGACTGTATACCATTCAGGTCTACTTCCAGTATATCCGTATAAGTGATCTCTTCATTGCCATGCCGCCACAACATATTTTCCCGGCAATAAGCTTCCACCTGCGCTATTTGTTCCGGTGGACGATTGGTGCGGTGCATATACTGCAACGTTTGATGATCGATCGGGAAATAGGTAACCGTGCAACCAAATTCAGGAGACATATTGGAAATAGTAGCCCTGTCCGGCACTGACAAATGATCCAGTCCATCGCCAAAGACTTCCACAAATTTATCCACTACCCCGTATTTACGCAGCAGTTGCGTGATGGCAAGCACCATATCAGTAGCCGTTACGCCTTCCGTTAAACGGCCCGTGAGCTTTAATCCGATCACCTGTGGACAGGAAAAGTAAATGGGTTGTCCCAGTATAGCTGCTTCCGCTTCTATACCACCTACGCCCCAGCCTAATACCCCGATCCCATTCACCATGGGTGTATGAGAATCTGTTCCAACCAGGGTATCGGGAAACAGCCAGCCATCGCGGTTAATAACACCTTTGGCCAGGTATTCCAAATTTACCTGGTGACAAATACCCATGCCCGGAGGCACTACGGTAAAATTGTCGAAAGCCTGTTGCGCCCATTTAAGCAGCTGATACCGCTCCTTGTTGCGCTCATATTCATAGGCCACATTTTTTGTATAGGAATAATCAGTGCCGAAGAAGTCTACCTGCACTGAGTGATCAACGACCAGGTCTACCGGTATGGCCGGATTAATTTTACCACCTTCTTTCCCTTTCCGGATCACTTCCGCCCGAATGGAGGCAATGTCCACTACTGCCGCTACGCCGGTGAAATCCTRCATCAGCACACGGGCCGGCTTAAAAGGTATTTCTTTGTCTGTGCCCGCGGGGTCCCAGTTCACCAACGTTTCCAGGTGTTCATCCGTAATGGCAAAGTTATCGTGGTTCCGTAATACATTTTCTAATAAAATCCTGATGGAAAAAGGCAGACGGGAAATCTGTTTTCCATCCTTTTCCAACTTGCTGAGTGACGCGATACGAGGCTCCATAATAAATGATTAGTTGACAACATTAAGGAAACAATGACTCAAAGGTTTTGTTTATACAATATAGCTAATTATGAACCTTTTATACCGTTTTAATATTAAAATAACCCTGCGATGCCCACGCATCGGCACTTCCTAGCTTTATCCCAAATACCCCTCAAAATGCCGCAACAATTAAAAGTCCCCTCGACTTCCCGCCTTGTGCTGGAAGCAGCCATGCAACTCTATACAACACCTTTACAACAACGCTATATTGAGTCCATCGATTTCAGCGAAACCAGCCGTCTTTTTTATGACCTGAAGCGGCATTACCCCCATATAATAGATGCGATTTGTTTGCGCAAACAAAGTATCCGCGCCATGCTGCAGGAAAGGATTTCCCGGTTACCAGGACAACAGGTGATCCTGCTGGGCGCAGGACTAGACCCGCTTTCTTTACATCTCCTGGAAAATTACCGGGAACAGGTCAGCAGGATTATAGAAATAGATAACGGATATATAGAAGAAAAACAACAGCTCTACACCACTATTATTCCCGGAGAATCAATCATCCGCTTATCAAAATGTGACGTAACGGATACGGTATTACTCTGGAATAAACTACTGGAATATGGCTACCAGGAAGAGATGCCTGCCATTGTTGTTTTTGAAGGCGTGATTCATTACGTCAGCAATGATGCCTTTATCAACACCATGAAACTTTTTAAAACACCGGATAGAAGGAACCTCGTGATGCTGGATTATTCTTTATCGGAAGAAGATGTACCTGCAAAATTTTTGCGGTATCACCAGGGGGTGATAAGGATGTTGGAAACATTTGTTAACACCCGTTTAAATGTTAACAGTCATGCCGACATGGCCGGCATTATTTATCAGTTGGATGCCACACTGGAGAACCTGGAACCCATGTGTGAAACAGAAAGAAAGATCACCGGGAGCAATAAAATTTTCCATTCTCCCGGCGAAGGCGTTATAGAAATGCTGAGCTTTAGTTTATGATAACTTTTAGCTTTTAGCCATTAGCTTTTAGCTTTTAGGCGAATGCAGCGAAGACCATCATATATTTATCTCCGCTGCATTCGCCTAAAAGCTAAAAGCTAATGGCTAAAAGCTATCCCACCAGTGTTCCTGTGGGTAATGCTCCCCTACTATTACCGGCTCTCCTATTTTCGGGGTGGTAACAGTCAATCCTCTTTGTACTCCGCTGGCGGTCACCCGTTTGGCTGATTCATTCCAGGGGTGGTTGGCGAGGGCAAATTTAGCCCAGTGTACCGGCAGCAACACTTTACCTTGCAGATCAATGGCTGCCTGCACGGTTTCTTCGGGCTTCATGTGTATAAACGGCCAGTTGTCGTTATACTGTCCGCATTCCAATATTGCCAGGTCAAAAGGACCGTATTTATCACCTATGACTTTAAAGTGGGTATCATATCCGGAATCTCCGCCAAGAAAAAGCTGGTATCCGAATATCTGCAATACAAAAGACGACCAGAGACTGCCGCCTCTTTTTAATCCGCGGCCGGAAAAATGTCGTGCAGGCGTTGCCGTTATAGTAATATCTGTTGCAATGTCCTGTGTTTCCCACCAGTCCATTTCCGTGATATTATTTTCCTGTACCAGGCAGGATTGCAGATCCCTGCCTACGCCCAGTGAAGTGAAAATCCTTTTGGTATGCGGCTTTAACAGTGCCAGTGTTTTTTTATCAAGATGATCATAGTGATTATGTGTAATAATCATCAGATCTATTTCCGGCATATCAGCAGGTGTGTAAGCATCTGCGCCCGGGAAAGCCTTGATCATAAAAGACATCGGGGAAGCGCTGCCGCTAAACACCGGGTCTACCAGTATATTGAAACCTTTTACATGAATGAGGTAGGAAGAATGCCCGAACCATACGATCACCGGCTTCTCTGAGTACAATGTTTTCAGGTTTGTTTTTACGGGAGTCAATGGTGCCGGTGGTCTTACATCTGCCGGACGCTGAAAAGTTTCTTTCAGCATCTGGTAATAGGTAACATCATCCGGCTTCATGGGCGTGAGCGATAAATTCTGGAATACGCCATCCCGGAAATTCTGCGAATGCTTTATTCTTTCCTTTATAGAAGATGATTTTCGCTGCATGTATTAAAGTTAAGAAGGGTTTTGTTAAAAACGTCTTATACAGTAGACGGACAACGGCGGGATATATTTTAAAGGTACCTAAAATAAAAGAGCTGCCCATTAAGAGCAGCCCTGCATCCAACCTATCTCGAAAACAAAAATCATGAACGTGCCAGTAATCTTTTCCCCCTGGCCATCAACCGCAACAGACGGGTGTTGCCGTAAAAAGCAGAATGATACCTGCCATCTGCTTTGCGGCGTTCGCCATAAGCCCTCAATACCGCATCTGCGGTTACCATCCCTGTTACTTTTTTATTAGCATCCAGCACGGCCAGTATATCCGGGGGATAGCTATCGAATAATTCCGTGACCAGGTTAATATCATCGGAAGCATACACGTAAGGCGCCGCCACTTCCAGGTTTTCACTGATACCGGATGTATTGGACGCCGATAAACAAGTCCTGTTGAGATATCCTTTAAAATGTCCTTCCTCATCTGTTACCGGCAGGTACTGATAATAATAGAGGCTGCTGTGTTCCTGCAAAAAGCTGTATGCATGCGCCAGTGTCATGTTGTTACGCAAAGTTATTGGAGACGCTGAAACAACCGCTGCTACATTGATGAGCTGCAGGATGTCCGGCGTATATTCATCCGGTGCGGTAACGCCTCTTCTCCGGATCTTTTCGGTCATGATACTTCCTTTCATAAGGAAAAAGGATACGAAATAAGCAGCCGTACAGGCACCTATCAATGGGAGCAAACCATGTGGCTGCCCGGTTGTTTCCAGTGAAAACACAATGGCAGTCAACAATGCGCGGGAAGCTCCTGCAAACATAGCAGCCATTCCGATCAGTGCCGCAGTAGCAATGTTGATTTCACTGCCGGGAAATAATTTCAGTACCACTATGCCCAACAAAGCGCCTAAAGCCCCACCAATCGTGAATAAAGGCGCCAGTGTACCACCAGAGGTGCCACTACCCAGGGATATTACCCATGAAATATATTTGAGTACGCAAAGCGATATTACCAGCGCCAGTGGCACGTTACCGGTCAACAGGGTCTTGATATTGTCATATCCTACGCCCATGGTGTGTGGGGCAAAATATCCCACTACACCTACCACTATCGCACCCAGTGCAGGCCACCACATCCAGTGAATGGGGAGTTTTTCAAACATATCTTCCACAAAATAAACGGACTTTGATACATAGGCTGCTATTACGCCTACCAGCGCACCCATGAGCACATAGGTCAGCAGCGCGATATCTGATACCGCCGGAATATCCGGCATTGCAAACACCGGATGACTGTCGAATAAACCGATGTGCATACCTGCGCCCACAATACAACCGATGGCTACTGGTATCACCGCACGGGGAGAAAATTCAAACAGCAATAATTCGATAGCCAAAAGAATAGCAGCCAGCGGACTGCCGAAGATAGCCGCCATACCGGCACAGGCGCCGGCTGCCAGTAATACTTTTCTTTCGGCAGCAGAAATATGAATAACCTGTCCGGTGAATGAACCGATGGCCCCACCGGTGGCAATGATGGGACCTTCTGCACCAAAGGGTCCGCCCGTACCAATAGAAATGGCGGCAGACAAAGGTTTCAGCAAAGTAATCACCGGGGGTATTTTGCTGTCGTTCAAAATAATATTTTCCATGGCCTCCGGGATGCCATGACCACGGATAGCTTTACTACCAAAGCGTGCCATTACACCCACAATTAAACTACCGATAACAGGGATGAATATAACGATCCAGCCCAGGTGATTTCCGGCAGGTCCTGCTTCTTCAAATGAAAACCGGCCGTAGAACGACAGGTTGGTAATGAGACTAATCAGCATCACCAGTCCTTTTGCCACAAAGCCTATTGCCAGCGCGTTGACACCTGCCTGCATACTGAGGTAAAGCACTCTCCGTGACATATTTCCGGCAAACTTTTGTTCTTTTTTATGATTCATACTATATAAAATGACAATCAGAAACTTATAAACAGCACAAAAATATGATCTAAATCATATTAAAACCTATTTTTTCTTTCAAAAACACAAAAAAACATTACTATTGCAATCATGAAAAAAGCCGGAACCTGCGATTTAAAAACGTGTTTTCTTTGCCAGTTCAGCATTCCGGAGTGGATTGCCGCGGTAGCAGATCATAAACAACACCTGTTTTATAAAAAGAATGAAATCATCTTCCAGGAAGGACAGCCTGTAAAGGGCATCTTTTTCCTGTATGAAGGAAAAGTGAAAGTGCATAAGCAATGGGGAGAGGATAAAGATCTGATTGTTCGTTTTGCGCAAAAAGGAGATATACTCGGGCATCGTGGACTGGGCAGTGGAGAGCGTTTATATACCGTGTCTGCCACTGCGCTGGAAGACACCACCGTATGCTATACCGACCTTACTTTTTTTGAAGCATCGCTGAAAGTGAATCCCAATCTAACTTTGAAGCTGATGCAATTTTATGCGGATGAGTTACAGGAAGCAGAGAGAAAGATGCGCAACCTCGTACACATGGATGTAAAAGGCAGACTGGCAGATGCTTTGCTTGAAATCAGCCGTTTGCATAATGATACACAATTTACCATCAGCCGGCAGGATCTGGCTTCTTTTGCAGGCACCACTTATGAAACTATTTATCGCAATCTACAGGAGTTTATACAGGAGAAATTAATTGCCGTAGAAGGAAAAGCCATTCATATTTTAAATGACAAGAAGTTGAAAAAGTATGTGGGTTAAGATGTCACACTATTTCTGTTAACCGCAATAATTTAGCTTCATTCAGTATTGTAAAGCTCTTCCCGGAAACCGCAACCAGCCGCTCTTCTATTAGTTCATTCAATATCCTGAAAGTAGTTTCATAGGTAGCGCCAATATAGGAAGCAAGGTCTTGTTTGGAGAGGGAAAGATCTATAAATCCCTCTTTATTAAATCCGAATTTTTGTTGCAGCAGTAACAGGGCATTGGCCATGCGGCCTTTGACAGACATATGTGCGAGGTTGCGCATATGCTTTTCGGAAGATTGTAATTCCTGTGCATAAAACAGCATGAGTTCATATAACAGTTCATGGTTTACTTTGAGAGATGACTGGAAAAAATCCATCTCTATAAAACAAACTTTTACCTGTTCCAGCGCGGTGGCAGATACCGGGTATAGATGTTCCACTCCTCCCATGCCACGGTGTCCCACAATATCTCCTTTTTGCGCAAAACGAACAATCAGTTCTTTTTCTGCTCCCCAGTGTTTGTGCACTTTCATGCGGCCTTCATAAATAAAATAGATACCCGTTACTTTATCACCTTCTTTAAACAGCATTTCGCCTTTATTGAGGATAAAGTTTTTTCGGTGTAAAGCTACTGCCGGTGACCATTCCTTAATGGATAGTCTGCAAAGGAGACAGGTTTTACCATCACAACCCGCTTTGTCTTTCTTCATGTATAATATCGCTGTTTTGTAATTGTTGCAACGTTTCATCTGCTAATATGGTGTGCAGCTTCACTACTTCTCCTACTACAATAATGGCCGGATTGCCCATACCGGCCGCCTGTGCTCTCCATACAATGTCTTTCACCGTACCAATCACCATTTGCTGTTGGGGTGTGGTACCGTTTTGTATAATGGCCACCGGCGTATCACCTTTCCCCTGTTTGGCAAAAAGTTCCATGATGCCCTCCAGTTTGCTCATCGCCATCAGTATTATCACCGTAGCAGTGGAACGGGCAGCCAGTTCAATATCACCGGAAATGTCGCCGGAACTGGTAGTACCGGTGGTTACCCAAAAGCCCTCCGCAATACCTCTCCAGGTAAGCGGAATCATTTGTGAGGCCGGAACTGCTATGGCGCTGGAGATACCGGGTATAATGGACACTTTGATACCGTGTTGTCTGGCAGTTTGTATTTCTTCCACTGCTCTGCCAAATACAAAAGGATCACCTCCCTTTAACCGTACCACGTGTCCATGGGCATTGGCCATTTCCACAATGAGCAGGTTGATTTCCTGCTGGGATAGTGCATGACAGCCATAGCGCTTTCCAACAAACCGGATGATGGCACCTGGCGCCGCATATGCCAGCAATGATTCATTCACTAATGCGTCGTATAATATCACATCTGCCTTACGGATGGTATTAATGGCTTTCAGGGTAATCATTTCCGGATCTCCCGGTCCTGCTCCTACTAAAGATAGAGATGGAATTGACACATGCATATATATTACAATTAAATTTATATAATACTTTCACAAAGGTTAATACCTAAAATTAAAACAAAATCGCGTAATTTTATAACCAACATCATACACCTACCTCTAAAATCATCTCCAAAACGCGAAATAATATTATATTAATTTAATTATAATATAATTTAAGTTTTCTGATCCTTAAATATAATCCAATGAAAATAGTAGTTATAGGGAACGGTATGGTGGGCTATAAATTTTGTGAGAAGATGATAGCCAAATCCGGCCTCCTTCCCACCGAAATGGTTGTATTCGGAGAAGAACCCCGCCCCGCCTATGATCGCGTGCATCTCACCTCCTGGTTTGATGGCAAAACAGCCGATGATCTCCTATTGGCTACAGCCGAATGGTACAGCCAACAAGGCATCAAACTCCACCTGGGCGACCCGGTGCAGCAAATTGACCGCGACAACAAAACCGTATGCTCCCACAAAGGCATCGTGGAAACATATGATTACCTGGTAATAGCTACCGGCTCCGCCGCCTTCGTACCACCAGTGCCGGGCATGGATAAAAAAGGTGTATTTATTTACCGCACCATCGAAGACCTGGAAATGATGAAGGCATACGCCCCGAAAGCTACCCGTGGAGCGGTAATCGGTGGTGGCCTGCTGGGACTGGAAGCAGCCAAAGCACTGCTGGACCTGGGCATCTCCAATACGCATGTGATCGAGTTTTCCTCCCGCCTCATGCCACGGCAAATAGATGAACAGGGGTCTGCCATCCTTCAGACAAAACTCGGCAGTCTGGGCCTGAAAGTGCTCACCGGCAAAAATACCCGCGAAATACTGGGCAACGATGCCATCACCGGTTTACAGTTTGCAGATGATACCATCCTGGAAGCGGATATCCTGGTGGTATCCGCCGGTATCAAACCCCGCGATGAACTGGCAAAAGCCGCCAACATCACTACCGGCCCACGCGGCGGTATTGTTGTCAATGAACAAATGCAAACCAACGACCCCTTTATATATTCCATCGGCGAATGCGCGCTCTACAATAACATGATCTATGGCCTGGTAGCCCCCGGCTATGAGATGGCTGAAGTAGCAGCGTCACATATCACCGGTGAAGCAAAAGCCTTCACCGGATTTGATATGAGTACCAAATTAAAACTCATCGGCGTAGATGTGGCCAGCTTCGGTGACCCTTTCTCTGATCCGGAAAACTGCCATAGCATTGTATTTGAAGATAAATACAAAGGCACCTATAAACGCATCAATATTACAACAGATGGTCAATTCCTGCTGGGAGGCATCTTAATTGGCGATGCAGCTGCTTATAATATGCTGCTGCAAACGACTAAAAACAAACTGACGTTGCCGGCTAATCCGGAAGACTTACTGCTGGGTGGTAGCCGTAGCAGCGCCGATACAGGTGCCGGCGTTACGGCCCTCCCGGATGAAGCCATCATCTGCAGTTGCGAAAGCGTTAGCAAAGGCACTATCTGCCAGGCGGTAACAGATGGTCACGAAACACTCGATGAAGTAAAGAAATGCACGAAAGCCGGCACCTGCTGCGGCGGTTGCGCCCCTATGGTAAAAGACCTGATCACCGCCACCATGAAGGCCCAGGGCAAATACATCCGCAACGTAGTATGCGAACATTTCGCCTACTCCCGCCAGGAAATGCTGGACCTCATCCGCGTAAAATCACTCCGCTCCTTTGATGAAGTACTGGACCACTATGGAGAAGGCGAAGGCTGCGAAGTATGCAAACCCGTCATCGCCTCCATACTGGCCAGTCTCTGGAACGACATGATCCTCGACAAAGGCAATGATACCGCACAGGACTCTAATGACCGCTACCTCGCCAACATACAGAAAGGAGGCACCTATTCTGTAGTACCCCGCATTCCCGGTGGAGAAATTACACCTGAGAAGCTGGTGGTCATCGGAGAGATCGGTACTAAATATAACCTCTATACGAAAATCACCGGCGGACAGCGCATAGACTTATTTGGCGCACATCTCAGCGACCTGCCCAATATATGGGAAGAACTGATTGCCGCCGGATTTGAAAGCGGACATGCATACGGTAAAGCATTACGCACGGTAAAAAGCTGTGTAGGCTCTACCTGGTGCCGGTTCGGTTTACACGACAGTGTTAGCTTTGCCATCCGAATAGAAGAACGTTACCGCGGATTACGGGCGCCACATAAAATCAAATCTGCTGTATCCGGCTGCATTCGGGAATGTGCGGAAGCACAGTCGAAAGACTTTGGCATCATTGCCACTGAAAAAGGATGGAACCTGTATGTATGCGGCAACGGCGGCTCCAAGCCACAACATGCACAACTCCTGGTAGCGGATGTAGACAGCGACACCTGCATTCAATACATTGACCGCTTCCTGATGTTCTATATCAAAACAGCCGATCCGCTCACCCGCACGGCTACCTGGCTGAATAAACTTGATGGCGGCATGGACTATCTCCGCAACGTAGTACTGAATGACAGTCTGGGTATCGCTTCTCAACTGGAAACAGAAATGCAGTTGCTGGTAGATAACTATAAATGCGAGTGGAGAGAAGTAGTGGAAAATCCAGAACTGCGCAAGCGCTTCTCTCACTTCATCAACGCACCTGCCGATAAAGATCCGACAGTAAAATTCGAAACCATGCGTGCACAAAAGAAAGCCGCAGAATGGAAATAATCTCTTTACACAAAAATATACTGCTATGTCTACGATTCACACTACTGCTACCACCTGGTTCTTTGCCTGTAAAACATCAGATGTGCCCACCAATGGCGGCGTATGCGTAAAGTATAAAGAAGAACAGATTGCCCTGTTTTATTTTGCCCGCAGAAATGAATGGTATGCCACGCAAAACCTTTGCCCGCACCGTCAACAGATGGCCCTCAGCCGCGGCATGACAGGCACTGTAAAAGATGAGCCTAAAGTAGCATGCCCTTTTCACAAAAAAACATTCTCCCTGAAAGATGGCCGTTGCTTGTCTGACGAAACAGAATGTTCACTCACTACCTACCCGGTAAAAATCATAGATGATATGGTATACATCGGTGTAATGGCAGATGCGGAAATGGTAAATGCAGCAATATAAAAAACGAAACCCGGTAGCTGGCAGGCTAACCGGGCTTCTGATCCGTAAATGATTGGCTCATTCAAAATCAACCAAAGTTACATGAAAAAATGGTTTCCCCGCAGGGTATCAATGATACTCCCCGGCCTGCTGTTGTCACAGTATGGCTACGCGCAACTTAACTTCGGTGCACAACTAAGAACACGCACCGAACTACGTAACGGACAAGGCGCGCCACAGGTACAAGGCGCCGACCCGGCCTTCTTTACTTCCCAGCGCACCCGCCTCACGGCCGGTTTCAGCGCCTACCGCATCAAATTGGGTCTAACGGTGCAGGATGTACGGGTATGGGGACAGGATGCTTCTACCATTAACCGCACCACCACCCCGGACAACAACGGGTTTATGTTACATGAAGCCTGGGCAGAAATATTACTGACAGATACCATCGTAAAAAATAAAAGCCTGTCGCTCAAAGTAGGCCGGCAGGAGCTGGTATATGACGATAGTCGCCTGCTGGGCAACCTCGACTGGCTGCAACAGGGACGCCGGCATGATGCAGCAGTATTAAAATATGAAAGTAACTACTGGACCTTACATGCCGCTGTTGCTTTTAACCAGAATAAAGAAAATGCGAGTGGCACCGTTTACAACCCCACTCCGGCAGGCAACTACACCGCTAACACCAACGGCGGTAATGCCTATAAAAGCCTGGAGTTCGTATACGTGTCCAGGAAATTAACGAAAGGAAACTTATCGTTCCTTTTCCTCTCCGACCAGTTTTCAAAATACCATACAGACAGTATAGAACATGTGGCTACGAAAGTATGGGAAACAGGTACCTATACCCGCATAACTACCGGTTTGTTTTACACGCAGCAATTCAACAGGATCAGCTATACCGCTGCCGCCTATCATCAGTTCGGCACTAACAGCAACGGGCAAACGGTAAATGGTAGTTTACTATCCGGATCTTTCCAATACAGTGTCAGCAAAGCTTTCAGCGCAGGCGCCGGGGTGGATTACACCACGCCTGATTTTGATCCGCTGTATGGCACCCCACATAAATTCTGGGGCAACATGGACTATTTCTACGTAGCCAGTGGATTTGGTAATAAAGGATTACAGGACTATTATGTAAAAACGAAGTTGAAACCCGGTACCCGTTGGGCATTTACAGGAGATGTACATGAATTTTACGCTGCCTCAGCCATCACAGGTATGAGCAAACAATTTGGTACAGAGGCTGATGTTACTGCCAATTATACCCTGACCAAAATGATTGGACTGGAAGCTGGCTACAGCCACTTCTGGAATACGGCCAGCCTCTCCTCTCCCACGGTAAAAAATATAAAAAATGCCGGCAGTAACAGCAACTGGGCGTATCTCTCTGTAAACATACGTCCTGAATTTCTGATTAAATAACCTGTAAAATCACTACTATGCTCGCTCCACTCAATAAAATAAAAATCTTTAGTCTCGATACCATACAGATGCGCACGTTTCATATCACGTGGCTGATGTTCTTTGTCTGTTTCTTTGGCTGGTTTGGTCTGGCGCCATTGATGCCCACTATCCGTGCTGATCTGGGCTTAAGCAAATCCCAGATAGGCAACATTATTATTGCTTCGGTATCCGGTACCATCATTGCACGACTCATCATTGGCCGTCTATGTGATACCTGGGGTCCCCGGAAAACGGCGGTGCGCCTATTACTGATAGGTTCCTTGCCAGTGTTCCTGGTGGGGTTATCAAAGGATTACACCTCCTTTCTCCTCTTCCGTTTAGCCATCAGCGTGATAGGTGGATCATTTGTTATCACCCAGTTCCATACATCACTGATGTTTGCGCCGGCCATTAAAGGCACTGCCAATGCCATCACCGGCGGATGGGGTAACCTGGGTGGCGGTGTCACCAATATGGTAATGCCACTCATCTTCGCCGCTATTGTGGGCTTTGGTTACACCAAAGCGGAAGCGTGGCGCTATGCTATGATTGTGCCTGGCGTAATGATGCTGATAGTTGCGTATCTGTATTACCGTTATACAAAAGACACACCTAATGGTAACTTCGATGAGCTGGGGCATCATAAAAAGAACAGTAAAACGGATTGGTCCGTGTTGGGCGACTGGCGCATATGGGCACTCACCATGGCCTACGGCATGTGTTTTGGCATGGAGATCACCTTCGACAATGTTGCGTCTTTACATTTTGTGGATACATTTCATCTTTCTCAAGGCAGCGCAGGGTTCTGGGCGGGTATATTTGGTTTTATGAACCTTTTTGCCCGTGCATTGGGTGGCATTATTTCAGACAGGGTCGGCGCAAAGTCCGGCATGAAAGGCAAAGGATGGTTATTGGCCCTGATGCTGCTGGCAGAAGGAATTGGCTTATTACTATTTGCACAGGCGGGATCGCTGGTAGTCGCAATTGTGGCGATGCTGAGTTTTGCGTTGTTCCTGAAAATGGCTAACGGCGCCACTTACGGCATTGTACCTTTTATTAACGAAAAAAATGCGGGGCTCGTCAGCGGTATTGTTGGCGCGGGAGGTAACATGGGCGGCATGTTATTCGGCTTCCTGTTTAAATCAGACAGCATCACTTACGTACAGGCATTCACGTATATCGGCTTTATTGTGATAGGCATCTCCTGTATTGTAATGCTGACCAGGTTTACCCGGCAACCCGCTACGGAAGCAGTACCGGTAAGAACACCGGTAGCCGTATCGTAAATCATTTATTAAAACTTCCGGCATGCAAGCATCATTTAAAACCACCTGCTGTTACTGTGGCGTAGGCTGCGGAATAGTAGTACATAAGGACCGGCAGGGAAAGCTGCATGTAGAAGGTGATAAAACACACCCGGTAAATAAAGGCATGCTTTGCTCCAAAGGCATGAACCTGCATTATACCGTTATGGATACATCAGACAGGCTGCTGCATCCGGAAATGCGATACCATCGTAACCTGCCAAGACAAAGGGTTACCTGGGATCAGGCATTGGAAAGAACGGCAGCTGTATTTGCTGCTATCATCAAAAAACATGGCCCGGATGCAGTTGCCTTCTACGCATCCGGGCAATGCCTCACGGAAGAATATTATGTAGTCAATAAGCTGATCAAAGGATTTATTGGCAGCAACAACATCGATACCAACTCACGTTTGTGCATGAGCAGCGCTGTAGCTGCTTATAAGCTGGCGCTGGGAGAAGACGCGGTGCCCGGCACTTACGACGATATAGAACTTGCCGACTGCATCTTTGTAGCTGGCGCCAACCCGGCCTGGTGTCATCCCATTTTATGGAGGCGGGTAGAAGCCGCCAAAGCCGCGAATCCCGCGCTGAAAATTATTGTCAGCGACCCGCGCGTTACACAAAGCTGCTCTGCAGCCGACCTGCACCTGCAGGTAAATCCCGGTACCGACATCGTACTGCACCATGCCATTGGTCGTGCACTCATCACCGCCGGCCATACCGACAGCTCGTTTATACAAGCCCACACCAACGGATTTGATCAATACAAGGATACCGTGATGGAGCGCAGCATTGAAGAAGCAGCTGCCATCTGCGGTATTGCGGCAGCGGATATTTACACCGCCGCAGATTACATAGGCAATGCCACCGGCTTCATGACCCTGTGGACCATGGGGCTCAATCAAAGTGTGGTTGGTGTGAACAAAAATCTCAGCCTGATTAATCTGCACCTGATCACCGGCCATATCGGCAAACCCGGCAGCGGTCCTTTTTCCTTAACCGGGCAACCCAACGCCATGGGCGGACGGGAAGTAGGCGGACTCTCCAACCTGTTGCCCGCACATCGTGTACTCAATAATCCCCAACACCGTAAAGAAGTGCAGGACTTCTGGGGCGGCACCACGTTATCAGATAAGCCCGGTCTCACTGCAACGGAAATGTTCAACGCTATGCACGATGGCAGACTAAAAGCGATCTGGATCATGTGTACCAATCCGCTGGTGAGCTTACCGGATGTTCGTTTTGCCGAAGCCGGACTGCTAAAAACCAAATTTGTGGTGGTGCAGGAAATTTCCAATAAACCGGAAACGCTGCGTTATGCGGATGTAGTACTGCCTGCCGCCGCGTGGACAGAGAAAGAGGGTACCATGACCAATGCCGAACGCCGCATCAGCTATCTTACTAAACTCACCGATGCACCTGGTGAAGCATTACCCGATGCGGAGATCATTTGCCGCTTTGCACAAAAAATGGGCTATCACGGTTTCGATTATACGAATATGTCGGAGATCTATGAAGAGCATTGCCGGTTAACCGCCGGTACCAACATAGATATCAGCGGACTGGATTATAAAACATTAAAAGCTGAGCGCAGCATACAATGGCCTTACCGCTCCGGCAATGGTACGGCAAGACTGTTTGAAGATCACCAGTTTTATACACCTGATGCAAGGGCAGTTATCCACAGCTTTGAAGATGCCAACCACTCAGAATCACTCACCAAAGAATTGCCGTTGATACTCACCACCGGTCGCATACGCGATCAATGGCATACCATGAGCAAAACCGGGAAAGTGAGTAAACTGAAACAACATATATCTTCTTCTTTCCTCGAAATACATCCCAAAGATGCCCTACAGCGGGGGATACAGGCAGATGATATTGTAACCATCCGCAATGGCAGAGGAGAAGTACGGGTAAAAGCACAACTCAGCAACACCATTAAAAAAGGGGTTGTTTTTTTACCGATGCATTGGGGAAAAATACTCAACAACGATTTGCACCGGGCCAATAATCTCACCAACCACCTGCTGGATCCGATATCCAAACAACCCGACTTTAAATACACCGCCGTACAGGTACAACGCTATCAGAAACCGGTACAGAAAATTGTGATCATCGGTGCGGGCGCAGGCGCCTGTGGCTTTGTAAAGTCGTACCGGGAGCTGAATACCACCGATGAAATAGTGGTATTCAGCAAAGAAAATCTACCCTTCTATAACCGGGTGATGCTGCCTGATTACATCAGTGGTACCCAGCAATGGAAACAACTGATTAAAATGACAAGGGCAGAAGAAACGGCACATAACATTACGCTCCACCGCGGTGTAAGCATCACACATATTGACCGTCCCAACAAATTATTAACCGATAGTAACGGTCAGGTACATACGTACGATATCCTCCTGATGGCCACTGGCAGCCGGGCCGCCACCCTTCGGGACATTCCGCCTATTCCGGGCATCTTTACCATGCGTACCCGCATGGATGCAGACGCCTTCAAACAACATATAGATCCTGCACGCGGGAAAGTAATGATCGTAGGTGGAGGATTATTAGGGATAGAGCTGGCAGCATCTCTCAAAGAAATTAATATAGACGTTGGCGTTATACAACGTACCTCCCGGCTAATGGACCGGCAGCTGGATACCCTCGGCGGACAACTCCTTTACGAGGAGTTGACCGACAGAGGTATTGACATCTATTACAATGATGAAATTGATCGTTTTTCAGGTCAGGAAAAACTGGAAGGACTACGCATGAAAAGCGGGTTATACATTCCCTGCCAGGCGGTGGTGATGTCTATTGGTACCGTTCCTAACATAGAACTGGCACAGGCGGCACAACTGCTTTGCAATCGCGGCGTAGTGGTAAATGAATATCTCCAAACCAGCGATCCGGATATTTATGCCATCGGAGAAATAGCAGCTTTCAACGGCACTTTGTATGGAATCACCGCCGCAGCGGAACAACAGGCTGCTGTAGTGGCCCGCTATCTGAACGGAGATATCAGTCAATACTACCAGGGCTCTCTTTTTATGAACATTCTTAAAATGCATGGCACCGACCTCTGCTCATTGGGCATGGTAGAAACCCCTAAAGATCCGGCTTATGAAGAAGTGGTTTTTATTGATAAAGCAAAACGATACTATAAAAAATGTATCATTCACCAGGACAGGTTAGTGGGCGCTATCCTGATCGGCGACAAATCAGAGTTCATTGAATTCAGGGATCTTATTCAACAAAAAATTGAGCTGTCAGATAAACGACTGGAGTTATTGCGTTCCGGCAAAAAAGGCACACCCGTTATCGGCAAACTGGTATGCTCCTGCGGCAATGTGGGAGAAGGTAATATCATGGAAAAAATAGCCGCTGGTTGCAATAACCTGCAACAATTATGTCAGGCTTCCGGCGCCGGCATGGGCTGTGGCAGCTGTAAACCGGAAGTAAAGGCACTGCTGGAGAAATCTATTCCCAAAAACGTTGCAGCACTTGTATAACTATGGCGAAACTCACACATACTTTTCCTATCAATTTCACCGGCGGCATTATTTCGCCGGGGTATCTGCTGGAAATCCTGGATACTGCCAGCGCCGCGCAGGCCACGCATATCCGTTTTGGATTGCGGCAGCAACTACTCGTAGACATCCCTGATAAATGTGCCGCTTCATTTAAAAGTCAGTGCGCCGAAAAACAGATCAACTTTGCCGACACGCCTAATATCATGAGTTCTTATCCGGCAGCAGGTATTTTCATTCACAACAGCTGGTTAAGTGAAGGCATCTACAAAGATGTGTTTAATCTTTTTGACTATGCCCCGGCATTGAAGATAAACATCTGTGATAGTCAGCAAACCTTTGTGCCCTTATTCACCGGGCATATCAACTGGATTACTTCTCCCAACCTTCATTACTGGTATTTATATATCCGCGTGCCGGGCAGTCAGCAGTTATTTGCATGGCCGGAACAAATCTATACCAACAATATTGCAGCGGTGAGCAAACAAATGGAAACCGCGCTCAGCAATGGTGATTCCCCTGAGCAGGTATATGCACACATAAAAAAAACGTTGACTTATATCAGTCGCGCTAAAGATAAGGAACCAGACCTGCCGGCATTTCATTTACCTTATTACGAAGGATTTAATAAATACGATAACAGCTACTGGCTGGGCATCTATCGCCGCGATGAAGATTTCCCCATTCCTTTTTTGAAAGAAGCATGTACTATTTGTCTGGAAACCCGCACCGGACAACTGTATGCCACTCCCTGGAAATCACTCATCATTAAAAATATAGATGCCATTCACCGTACGCTATGGGATTATGTGCTGGGCAAGCATGGTATCAATGTTCGCCATGCAGCCAATGAACTGAACTGGCAGGTAGAAGACAACTGTGAAGATGGCCTGATTCTGAAACGGCATATCATCCGTTATTTCGACACCGCCGATGTACGTACCTACGGATTGTGTTTCAGTGTGAGAATCAACCGCCCCGCCAGTCTTTTTGGTACGGTAGTGATCCGCAAACAGGAAAACAAACATGGCAGCAAACTCAAATACATGCAACGCTATGATATCCTGTACACCGCTGATTACAACGCCAATTCCGCACAGCTGCTGCTATACCGCGAGGGGGTATCTAAAGAGCACCTGGGACCTTACATTGTTGCATTGTGCAAAACTTTTTATGAGCAGAAAAGTGAAGCGAATGTGCTACAGCATTATGTACGGGAACAGCAATCGCTGGTAACGATACCGGTGGTGGAAAAACAGGTATATCAATGCCGGCATTGTCTTACCGTATATGATGAAACCGTGGGAGATGCAGAACAGCAGGTACCTGCAGGCACGCTGTTTAAAAACTTACCGGGAAATTATGAATGCTTCGTATGTGCGGCGCCGTTAAGTGAATTTAAGGAAGTGAATGAGGCGACATTGCATGCCGCCGGGTAGTTCCAAGAGGTTTAAATATCCCGGATGATAAATTTACACCGCAAATTCAATACTACTGCCGTTTTCCGTGTCAACAAGACAATCTATCCCTACTTTTTCCGCAGATTTAGCTAATTTTGCCAACTTCAGCGCCGCAAACAGGTGTGTTCCGCAGATCATGTTAGCAGATATTCATAACGAAACCGATGCACGGCAATACCGAATCGCCACTTCTGTATTCTTTTTTATTTCCGGATTAGGTTATTCTTCCTGGGCATCCAGGATACCTTCTATCAAGCAACAGTTGCACTTAAATGAAGCGCAGTTGGGGGCCGTATTATTTGCTCTGCCTATAGGCCTGATGCTCACTATGCCTGTTACCGGCAAGCTGCTGGGTAACTTCAGCAGTCGGAAGATCATGATGTTTGGCGCCATGGTATTTAATGTGGTACTGAGTTTACCTGGCTTTGCCAACAGCATTGTACAACTGGCGCTGGTATTATTCTGCTTTGGTTCAGCCCGTAATCTGCTGAACCTCTCTATGAATGCCCAGGCAGTGGCCGTGCAGCATCTCTATTCCAGGTCTATCATGACTACCTTTCACGGAATCTGGAGTGTGGCGGGATCTGTGGGAGCACTCACCGGTTTACTGATGGTGACTATGAACGTAGCACCCTCCTATCATCTCCTGATCGTCAGTGTGCTGCTCCTGGTATTCACGGTTTATTATTACCCCAAAACATTCCCAGATCAACCGGTAAAAAGTACGGTAAAAAAGCCAGCCTTTTCTCTGCCAGATAAATCATTGCTGAAATATTCGCTGATCTGCTTTGCCTGTATGGCTACCGAAAATACCATGTACGACTGGAGTGGGTTATATTTTCAGAAAGTAGTGGGTGCCAGCAACGCTACTGCGGTAGCGGCGTTTGTAATTTACATGGTGGCTATGACCACCGGGCGTTTCATGGGTGATAAACTGGTAAAACGTATAGGGATCAAATCTATCCTGTTATATAGTGGCTGGCTTATCCTCATCGGCTTGCTGCTGGCCATTTTGTTGCCTTATCCGGTTACTGCCGGCATAGGATTTATTTTTGCCGGATTAGGGGTTGCCTGCGTGGTGCCGCTGGTATTCAGCCTGGCAGGTAAATCAAAAACCACCAACAGCGGACAAACACTTGCCTCTATTTCCTCCATCGGCTACATGGGATTCCTGGTAGTGCCACCACTGATCGGGTTTGTAGCCCAGGCTACCAGTCTGCGCCTCTCATTTGCTATTATGGCAATATGCGGACTGCTGATTGTATTAATGGTAAGAAAGCTGGAAGAATAGCGATCCAGCTTTTAGCTGTTAGCCATTAGCTGTTAGCTGTTAGTAAATGCAGCGGAACAAACAGGAGAGCTGAAAGCAGAAGGCGTAAATCCATTGAAGCGGAGATATAAGCGTATGAAATCGCAGTTGTATCCACTTCAATAATTTTATGTTTTATGCTTTATGCTCCTCCTGAAAAATCTGTTGTATCTGCTTGATTTCTGCCGCATACATGGTTTTCTTCCTGGAACCGAAATACAGGGTATTTTCTGTGATCGGATCCCCTTCCCATACCAGCTGTAGTTTGCCGGCGGCAATTTCCTGTCTGCATAAAAAATCAGGTACTACAGAATAGCCGGTTTCTCCGCTTAAACAGCGGATGATGGAGCACATGTTAGGCACAATATAATTGGGCTTGAAATCAAGATGATGCTTAAAATTCAGTTGCCAGAACTTCTTCAGGTGTTCCATATCAGCTGCGGTGCTGTACCAGATCTGTTCTTTCAGCCAGTTTTCAGCTCCGGTAAGGTCCTTCTTTTTTAAAAGGGCTGTCAGTCCTTTTGTATCGGTTTTCTCTCCTGCTATCAGTACAATCCGTTCTTTGGAAAACGGATGAAATTCCAGGTTCTTCTGTTCTCCCTTCTGCGGGGTAATGATCAGGTCCAGCAATCCTTTATCCAGGTCATGGATCATCTGGTGATATTCTCCGAATTTGATGATAACATTAAAAGGCAGGGTGGCAATATACTTTTCCAGTGTGTACTGAAACGTTTCAAAACACATCCCGATGCTGATGGTAGCCCGTTCTGTTTTAGTACTCTTATGAAAAAGCTGTTCTGCATTTTCCAGCTTTAGCAATGGCTCTTCTACAAAGTTGTAGATCACTTTCCCTCTTTCGGTGGGCACCAGCTTTTTTGCCGAGCGGTCAAATAGTTTATACCCGGTATATGCTTCCAGTGAGTTCAGGTGCAGGCTCACCCCCGGCTGTGAGATAAACAGTGCCTGTGCTGCGCCGGTAAGCGTTCCATGTTCGTAGATGGCTTTAAAGGTGCGTAACCATTCCAGATCAATCCCCATATACTATCATTTTTCTGATACAAAGGTATAAGTTAAATAATTATGATAATGAATCTTTTTGGGTCAATTTTGCCTTATCAAATCAAGAGAACATGCTTTTTACAAACTATAAACTAGGCAGACTGGCCCTGAAAAACCGGATCGTGATGCCGCCCATGACCCGCTCCAGGGCGGCGAAAGGAGAGGTAGCCACCGCTTTAATGGCGGAGTATTACCGTCAGCGTACTTCAGCAGGACTGATCATCAGTGAAGGCACACAAATCAGCCGGCAGGGACAGGGATATGCCTGGACGCCAGGCATTTACAGTCCGGAACAAATAGCGGGCTGGAAGCAGGTAACAGATGCGGTACATGACAATGACGGGCTCATCTTCGCACAGCTGTGGCATGTGGGTCGGGTATCCCATACGTCCATACAGGAAAACGGCGCTGCACCGGTAGCTCCTTCCGCCATCCTGGCAACAGGCGTAAAAGTATTTGCTGATCCTGCGGGCAAAGGAGCCGAAAATGGGGCTGGTGAAATGATACAGCACTCTATGCCCCGGGAATTGACAAAAACAGAAATTAAGGCCATTATAAACGATTTTGCACAGGCAGCTAAAAATGCAATCGCTGCCGGCTTCGATGGCGTGGAACTGCATGGCGCCAATGGCTACCTGATAGAACAGTTTATTGATTCACAAACCAATCGCCGGACAGATGAATACGGTGGCTCCCTGGAAAACCGCCTGCGTTTTCTGAAAGAAGCAGTGACCGCCGTAGCTGCCGCTATCGGAAAAGATAAAGTAGGCGTACGACAAGCCCCTTTAACCACATTAATGGGCGCTATGGATGACCATCCGGAAGAAACCTATATTGCTGCCGCAAAAGTGCTGGAAGAAATCGGCATTGCCTATATACACATCGCGGAAGCCGACTGGGACAATGCGCCGGTAATGCCGGTGACTTTTAAAGCGGCCTACAGAAAAACATTCTCCGGTACGCTCATTTACTCCGGCAAATATACCGCCGAAAGAGCCATGGGAGCACTGAACAAAGGATGGGCAGATCTGATTGGATTTGGCAGACCATTTATTGCCAACCCCGACCTCCCCTATCGTTTGCAACATCACTTAGCACTGAACGAACCAGACAAAACAACTTTCTTTGGTGGTAACGCCAAAGGCTATACGGATTATTCTACCATTAAACACACAGCAGATGTCGTTATTTGAGCCATTTTACAGCAAGCACCTGATACTAAAAAATAAGGTCGTGATGGCGCCGATGACCCGTGCCCGCAATCCAAACGGGATTCCGAATGAAATGAATGCGCTGTATTATCAACAAAGAACCAATGCAGGATTAATTATCACAGAAGGCACTTCCATTTCTGCCACAGCTGCAGGTGTATTGCACATACCCGGACTGTTTACGCAGGAACAGGTGGAAGGCTGGAAGCTGGTCACACAGGCTGTTCATGAGGCTGGCACTAAAATATTTACGCAGCTCTGGCATGTGGGCAGGGTGTCTCATACTTCCAATCAGCCCGGTGGCATCGCACCGGTGAGTGCATCCAATATTGCTGCTGCGCATTCTTTTGCCTGGGGCTATGATGAAAACGGGAAAGAAAGTTTTGTGCCCTGTTCTACCCCACGCGCACTAACTACCGCAGAAGTAAAAACAGTAGTACAGGATTTTGCCAAGGCAGCTACCAATGCTATTCTCGCTGGTTTCGACGGCGTAGAACTGCATGGCGCCAACGGCTACCTGATAGAACAATTTCTGCACCCGCAAATCAATAACCGCAAAGATGAATATGGTGGCAGTATAGAAAACCGCAGCCGTTTCCTGCTGGAAGCGATTGACGCCAGTATTGCCAACATCGGTGCAGATAAAGTAGCCATCCGGCTTACGCCTTATGGCGGTTTGCATGAAATGCCGCACTATGAAGAGCTGGAAGCAACCTATAGTTACCTGGCGAAAGAATTAAGCAAACGCAATATTGCCTACCTGCACATCATGGATCAAAAGTCAAGAGGCAGCTACGCTTTACCTGATGGCTATCTGGCCCGGTTCAGAAAACAATATAACGGTACCCTTATCCTGACCGGTGGAATGGATAAAGAGAAATCGAACCAATTTTTAGCAGATGGACTAATTGACCTGGCCGGATTCGGAGAAGCATTTATTGCCAACCCGGATCTTACTGCCCGCCTGAAAAACAACTGGCCGTTGAACGAACCAGACAGGAACTTACACTATGGGGGAGCAGCACATGGGTATACAGATTACCCGGCGTATGAAACAACAGAAAAGGCTTAAATAAATGAACCCGCCACTACGGCGGGTTCAATGACTAAAACAAAACTTGAGCCATTGGGTAACCGGCTATTAGCATACCCAAAAAGTTTCTCCGCAGCTGATAAACCGCGTTGTTGGCAATGTGCGCTGTTTATCTGTTTCCTGCGGTGCTTTGCTCAAACTTGCCACCGTGATTTTTGTGAGCTTCAGTTTTGAATTGATTTTCTTTTTCATGATTGTACAGATTATGGTTAATTGAATCTACGCAAAGAACCTATCAATAACAATCACGTAAAAAGGGGATTTATTATTGTTGTGCCCCCTTACTGATCTGATTATTTACAATCCGGGCCTTACCATCTATATCCAGGCTCCCATTCACTTCTGCCGAAATCACTACCCCTGTATTTTTCGCAGGGGAATTTGCGGAAATATGCAGATCAGGTAATGTAGTACTGATCAGCAAAGGATCCGCTCCATATACGGAACCGGCATCTGCACCGGAAGCTGTTTTCCACGCTGCAAAATCTGTAATGACATTATCTTTCGTACTTCCCCAAATCCACTGCGGTGTGCCGGTAGTATAAAAAAGGTTATTATCTATCACATTGCCGGAACCGGTGTTGGTATACTTATGTATAAATATATCTACCGGCCTCGCATATACGATATTATTTTTGATCACATTGTCAAAACATGATTCTGTCAACCTGATCTCTCCTTCAATTTCACCAAAGGCGCCCACTTCTTTGTTATTAAACAGCAGCGTATTGTTCAACACATAACAGTTACGGGTACCACCCGAAGTGTAGCCCAGGTAACCACCCAGGTAAATACCGGTGCGCCAGCAGTTAAACACAAAATTATTTCTGACGATACAGTTGCTGGTAGGGTATGCATCGTTTTCGCTTACAATCCCGATACCGCGATCGGCTTCATGTATGCGATTTCTTTCTACGGTAATATTCCTGGCGCCGTCTACATAAATAGCAATGGCGCCGTGTCCGTGTGTACCACCTACAGGGCCACGCGTCATATCAATGTTATACAATTCATTATCGCTGATCACACCGTTTCGGGCGTAATTAAAAGCAGGATTGGTGTTGGCAGCATAACCACCTGCTGCATCAATGCCGATATTTTCTGTATTGTAGATGGTATTTCTGCGGATGGTAAAGCCATCTACATATCCATTAATAGTAAGGTTTTCGCTGTAGCCTGTTTTGGTATCATGGATGATATTATCTTCTACCAGGATATTCTTCATCACGTCAGCGGTATTACCAATGATTTCTATGCCATGACCGCTTCTTCCCTGGGAAGGATCTACATTATGTTCGATGTTATAAATTTTATTTTTACGGATGATGATATTGCCGGATCCTGCGTTGACGGTGATACCATTTACGCTTGCCCAGGATACGCTACTCTTTAGGTTACAGATATCAAACCCCTCCAGCACTACGTAGCTGACGTTACTGATAGTAACGAGGGCTTCCTGACCGGAAACTGTAAGTCCGGTACCATCAATAACGGCTTTTTCGCCAGCATATGCTTTTAGTGTAATTAGTTTTTCGAGGCGGCCCGCTTTGGGGAAAGATACTTTTTCGTAATAATTACCGGCTCTCACAATAACGCTGTCGCCCGGGATAGCCTTCGCTAAAGCGCTGTTGATACTACGCATGGGTGTACCAATAGCACCATTTGCGGCATCATTACCGGTAACAGACACATAATAGGTATGTGTTGTTGCAGTTACAACGGGTTCGGTTGTACTGCCTTTACTACAGGCCCCTGCAAGGAATGCCAATAAGAAAATATACATGTTCCTGTTTAACATAGTTATTAAAGTATAAGGCGGCAATACGATGTATTGCCGCCCCGGGTTCGCATATAGATTATTATTCTGTAACTATTTTTCTTACCCTGTTATTATTCTTATCCAACACATACACGATACCTTTTTTATCCACCGCCACACCCATAGGTGCATTGAAAGAGGCGGCTTCTCCGATAGCATCTGCAAAACCAGCTTTACCGTTGCCGGCATAGGTAATTACATCCCAGGTATTAGCGGAGATAAAACGGATACTTTCATCCACATTAGCACCATAACTACCGTTGCCTGCTACATAAATATTGCCACTGCCATCAACAGCTACACCCCATGGATTGGCAAACCGTGCTGCGGAGCCAATACCATTTACAAAGCCAGGAACTCCGGTGGCGCCAGCAATCACACTACGAGCCCAGGTACCTGCTTTAAACTGAAGAATGGTTTGATCTCCATAGGCGGATACATAAAGATTACCCGCTTTATCGAAATTCATACCACCAGGATTATTAATGCCACTGATAATCTCCTGGCTGCTGCCATCCGGCTTCATTTCGATGACGTTTCCTGCACCAACACTGGAATAATATACTTTTCCGGTTGTTTTATCTACCGCTATATTCCACGCCTCTGCAATGGCATTTCCCAGTGTAGTGGTAGTCCCATCCGGTGTAATTTTACGAATAGCTCTTCCCGGATCCGCTACATATACATTTCCTGCAGCATCAGTAGCTACCCCGTATGGAATCCCAAAACGCGCTGTCGGTCCTTTTCCATCGTCAGTACCCGTGCTGCCCGGAAAGCCAGCCAGCACACTCACGTTGCCTACACTATCGATTTTACGGATGCAGGCATTACCCGGATCGGCTACGTATACGTTTCCGTTATCGTCTGTTGCTATCCCCATCATTCTGTACCAACCTTCTTTGTTAAATGCAAACATCGCATCTGTTCCTGCACCATCTGCATAACCTGCTTTACCATTGCCTGCCAGCGTAGTAACAGTTCTGGTAAAAATGTACCGGAAAGTACTGTCGCTGGTCACAGTGTCATTTCCAATTTTCACTACCACTTTACCGGAGCCACAACGCTTTGGCACCACTACCATAATTTGTTTGGTATTAGCGCCCACAATAGCGCATCGTTTACCATTGATGGTGACACTTATTTCCGAAGTATCTGTAGAAAAATTATTACCTGTAATTAATATTTCGGTGGTAGCTCCGCCCTGTGCCGGAATAAAGTCAGCTACCGAAATGGGTGAGCCTGAGCTGTGTTTTAAGTCATTGTCTTTTTTACAACCGGCCAATACCGCTGTCATCAAAAAACAACCCGTCAATATATATGAATTCAGTGACCTGATCATAGCAGTTAATTAAGATTGAATAAATAAAAGATTACCAGCCCGGATTCTGCATTAATGATCTGTCTCTTTCCAGGTCACCCTGGGTGATTGGAAACAGGTACATTTTGTTATTCCAAACTCTTCTCTGGAAAACAGTACGCTTATAATAACCGGTGAAAGAAAATCCAAGGTCATTGTCATTGGCATTTACATCCATGCCATAGATCACCTGGTTTTCCGGGTTGCCGAGCATTTTCCTCCGCAGCAGTGTAAACGTGCGATCACTTTCAAAGCAGAGTTCGACCTGTCTTTCTCTCAGGATAATTTTCCGCATCTGGTCTTTATTGCCCAAAGCGCCGGGATATACTTCTTCTATGCCGGGCAGTCCGGCTCTTTTCCTTACCATGTTCAGGTAAGTCACGATGTCGGCATTGCCGGGATCATATTCATTCAATGCTTCTACATAATCCAGCAATACTTCTGCATAACGGATAAGGATATACGGCCCGCGGTATGCGGTGTTATCAAGGCGGATATTATCATTCGGACTAATTCTTTTCAGCGGCAGGTAACCGGTGATGTTACTGCTCGCCATCGCTCTCTGGCCGGATTTACCGGTATAGTAAAACTCTTGTCTGCCTGTACCATTTATATTGTTGGTAGAGGAGTAATAGTTTTTGTCATCTACTGTTACTGCTGGTAATACCGGACGTCCGTTATAAGCGATATAGGCGTAGAACCGTGGCTCTCTTTTCACATACATGTTCCAGTCGCCCTGCTTATAATCCCAGTCGTGTGTACCATTGTCAGGTGAAAATCCTGTTTCCACATATCCCGAAGCCGGGTCATCAATGGTGCGGCCGTTATCCATTGAAAAAGCGTCTACTACGTTCTGTGTAGCATTGTATATGTTATAACCACCGGGTCCGGGAGAGGCGCATTTGGTGAACCCCCAGCGGCTCCAGTCGAGACTGGCCAGGATGATTTCATCATTCCAGGAAGTAAGGAACAGGTCACGAACGGAAAGGTAAGGATCCACATTACCATTTTTATCTGTAGCGGTATATAGTTTATAACGTGCAGAGTCAATAATATCCTTTGCTGCTTTGGCGGCAATCCTCCATTTATTGGGATCTGCTGAAACTGGTGCCAATGCAGTTCCATCCAGATTTTTGAAGTTACTGAAATCGGGATTACCATTCCATAAGGGACTGGCAGCCAGTTGCGCTGCTTTCTCTTTAATGGCCATGCAGGCGCCTTTGGTGATTCTGCCTAGGTTACCGGAAGAACTCCACGCGGAAGGCAATCCTGCTGCAGATTGATCCATCAGGCTATTGATATTGGTCACACAGGCATCGAAAGGTGCACGGGAAAATTTACTGTAATCTTCATCCTGTCCCAGCAGACCAGGTACAATTACATAGGGACCATATTTTCTTAGCAGCAACCAATAAAAGTAACCGCGCAGAAAATAGTTTTCTGCTTTGTACTGCTTTTTTAAATCCTGGCTTAGCTGTATTTCCGGTACCTTATCAATATTCTGTTCAAAGATGAAAGTCTTCCGAATGAACGAATACTGCGTCCCCCAGTTATCCCAGGGTGAATTAGAGGGATCCCAGTTGCCCGATACCATGTTTCTTACCGCAACGGTAGGAATAGCGCAGGAGGATTCGTCCGAAAAGCCAAGGGTAGCCCAGTCGCCACCATCCGGGCCACGCAGGCCGGTGTAAATATTATTCAGATAGGCTTCTGCGTTAGCCTTTGTTTGCCATATCTGGTCTTCTGTTAACAGGTTATCCGGTTTCTTGTCCAGGTATTTGCTGCAGGATACCAGGCTAATGGAGATAATACCACAAAAGAAGAGAAACAGGTATTTATATCTGGTCATAACATGATCTTTTTTGCTTGATTAGAATTGCGCTCTCACGCCAATGGTCACTGTTTTCGGATAAGGATACTTGGCTGAGTTATTACCCAGTTCAGGATCCCATAATTTAAACTTCGTGAAAGTGAGGAGGTTGGTAGCTGCACCATACACCTGCAAGCTGCTGATACCTCTGCGCTTCATCTGAGGCGTAATAAAAGAGTAGCTGAGGGAGGCCTGTCTGAGACGCATAAAACTGCCGTTCTTCATCCACCAGGTACTGTTTAAATAGTTATTATCGCTGGTACTTGCCTGAGTTAATCTTGGATAATGCACGTTCTGGCTGGGATTATCAGGCGTCCACCTGTTCAGCATGTCTGTAATGCCGTTAGCCGGATACTGACCCATCCCTGCAAAAGGCACCACACCTACGCCAGGCGCACCATCCTGGTCATGGGATATTTCTGCTCCATTTGCCATAATGCTTACATCCGCCACACCGGCGAAAACAGCGGACAACTCAAAGTTTTTATATCCTACATTAAATCCATAACCATATGACCATACCGGGAAGTATGACTTGCCAAGATAGGTTTGATCGTTGGCATCTATTTTTCCATCACCACTTAAATCAGCATACTTTATATCACCAGGATATACCTTTCTTGTTTGCGTAGGACTTTTATCTATGTCCGTTTGATCTACAAACAATCCCAGGCTCTTATACCCGTAAAACTCACCAAAACTATGGCCTTCCAACTGTTGATAAGGGAAGATCGCTTTAGGCCTGTCTGCATACAGGATCTTGTTTTTAGCGTAGGTAATGTTACCAAATACGCGGAAAGTAATGTCTTTGCCAATACGATCGGAATACTCTACACTTCCATCGATACCTTTATTTTCCAATTCCCCAAGGTTACCATAGATGTTAATACCACTATAACCACCAATAGACGAAATAGAGCTACGTTGCACCAGGATGGAAGTTCTTTTATCGCGGAACGCATCCACCACCACATTCAGCTTATTCCAGAATCCCAGTTCCAGGCCAATATTTGTTTTAGCTGATTTTTCCCAGGTAAGATTCTGTGTACCAATTACAGTAGCGGCGATACCGCCATAATAAGTAGGAGTGCCAGAACCACCAAAAGAGGTGCCGTTAGCACCTTCCAAATAGGTCAGATAGCCAAAACGGTCGGCACCATTTCCATTTCCGATCAGGTCATTACCTGTCATACCATAAGAGCCTCTGATCTTAAGCAGACTGATTGTTTTGGTCAATGGCTGGAAAAAATCTTCCTTTGAAATGACCCATCCTATGGATGCTGCCGGGAAATATCCCCATCTTTTTCCTTTCTCAAAATTTTCAGAACCGGTAGCGCCCATATTCACTTCCGCCAGGTATTTATCCATATACGAATAAGTAACCCTGGCCGCAGCATTCTGACTGCGGAAAGGAATGGATCTTTTCAGATTATCGGCAGATCCTATTAACCTGTTCCGGAGGGCTCCTACCACCAGCGCACCTATGTTATGTTTGCCAAAGCTACGATCGTAATTAACGGTACCTTCCAGGTACATCATGCGTTCTCCCTGAGAAGAGGAACTATAATAGAGATAGGTATCGCCTGTACGGGTACGCTCAAAATTCAGGCTACCATCTTCGTTCCTTCTGTCAGCATACCAGAGATCATTCGCTCCACTCCGGCGGTTATCAAATTCACCATAGGTATCAAAAGAAAATTTGCCGTTGGCGCTCAAGCCAGGTGTAATAGCATCCAGTTTCTGATTAAGACTTAACACGGATTGCACAGAAGGTCTGAACTCTGTGGCATATCCGGAATTTTGTACCAGGTTAAAGGGATTGGTGCCTCCATTATTTCTGGGACCAGCCCATTTATTACCGGGGTATTGAACAGGGAATGAAATAGGATTAGTGCCATAGGCAGAGTACCAGATGGCGCCGGCAGAGTTGCCGGGATAGCGGCTGTTCACCAGCATCGAAGCAAGGTTAAGGGAAAGAACGGTTGTTTTGGTGACATTCAGATCTACATTGCTTCTGAAATCGTATCTMTTAAAATTAAGGTTGGGATTATATTTTTCTTTAGATACATTATATTGACCATCCTGGTTGTAAAAGGACATGGAAACATAATAACGCATGGCTTCTCCACCACCGCTGACGTTTACATTGGCATTGGTCATAGATGCCCATTTCTTGTAAATAGTATTGAGCCAGTCCACATTGGGATACAAATAAGGATCCAGTCCGCTTTCTGTTTTCCTGATTACTTCATCAGAATAAGTTGCTTTATTCCCCATATTCACCTGCGCTTCATTATACAGCTTCATATAGGTAACTCCATCCAGCATCTTAGGTAATTGCGTTAAACCACTGAGACCAGTTTCTGCTTTAGCGGATACTTTGGGCTTACCGGCAACACCTCTTTTGGTAGTAATGATCAGTACCCCATTAGCGCCTTTGGCGCCATATACCGCCGTAGCAGATGCATCTTTCAACAGGGAAATGCTCTGAATATCTTCGGGATCAATATTATTAAAAGCCCCACCATAGGTGCTGTTTACATCTTCTCTTTGCACCCCGTCTACAATAACCAGCGGAGAGGTGCTACCTGTAAAACTTCCGATCCCACGAATGGTAAAATTAGGATTGTCGTAGCCTGGTTCGCCACCACCACTCTGCATGGAAATCACACCGGCTACTTTTCCCACCAATGCATTCGTTAAAGAACGAACCGGCGTTTTCATATCTGCCATGTTTACAGAGGCCACAGAACCGGTAACTGTTACCTTTTTCTGTGCCCCGAATCCCACTACCACTACTTCATTCAGCTCATCCACTTTCGCAGCCAAACTGATTTTCAGCGTTTTCTGGCTACTCACCCGAACTTCTTCCGGCTTCATACCCATCATCGCAATTTTCAGGATCTCGTCTTTTGCCGCACTAATAGAAAAAACACCCATTACATCGGTAACGGTGCCTTTCTTTGAATCTTTTACGGAAATAGTGGCACCGGGTAAAGGATTACCATCGGCGTCCATTACAAGTCCCCGGATAAGCCACTCTGCCTGTTTTTCCGTTGGAGCAGAAGCTGGTGCTGCAGAAACAGATTCCTGCGGCGCCGCTTTCTTATCCAATACAATGCGGTTCCGCTGTACAACATAGCTGATGTTTTTACTTTTGAAAATAAAGTTCAGTACATCATCCAGTTTGGCTTGTTGAAAATTGAGTGAAATTTTCTCCCCATCATTCAGCAACTGATTGCTGTACACCAGCGTGAGACCAGTTTGCTTTTTAATGGCACGGAATACCTGCAGCAGCGATACATCATTTCCTGTAACAGTAACAATGGACTGTAATGAAGGCGTTGGAGCTTGTGCCTGCACAGTGAAAAATGAAGTACATACAAGGCCGCATAGCACCAGTAAGCGTACCACTCTTCGCATAGCCAGTTGGCAGTGGCGTATACTTTTTCTCATTCGGGAATTGTTTACAAGTTAAAACGATTATACAGCAAATGGCATTTACAAATGCTTATCAATAGAACTACATCGATTTTGCAAAAACGGGTGACAGGCAGAGCGGACTTTTTTTTTAATAAGTATACCCTTCGTAGGTGATGTTCACAGCAGTGCCTGAACCTGGCCAGATAAACTTGGTGTACCAGTTACCTTCACTGGTAATTCTTTGCTCTACTCCCGGCTGTACAGGCAATCCGTAAAACGTAACGGTATGCGAGCCATAATAATAAGCTGTTTTGGTATCCGACTGGAACTGCACCTGCACGTCACCGGTGAAAACAGATACCCAGTTCATGGTCACCACCAGGCTTAATGCCGGATACGGATTAAACACGATGCTGGCTACTTTAGCAGATGGGCTAAAATGCCGTACAGCAGATGGCTGAAGGTGGCGACTGTGGTCACTGGTAGCCGCTTTTACGGTGTTAACAGACTGCCATCCTATCATCAGGAATAGCACAGGAAGTACAATGAACTTTTTCATGTTCGTTCAATTTTAGATTTACGGTGAGGAAATACACATTGAGAACAACAGTTGAAAAGCCCATCTCTGTTTTTACAAAGTATACGGGAAAACAGCATACTTACATGCACGAATGCTTTTCAGTATAACTACTCGTTTTCGGAAAAACGGGTGACAATCTTAAGGAGTTATATGGAGAATATTTACTTCAAAATAATTTCGCTGCCGGATAATTGATATTCCACATGCGCGGTGGTTTTAAGATCAGATAAAAAATCATCTAACCTGTTCCTGTCCATCAATCCTGTAACGGACTTGCCGGCAAATTTATCTTTATCCATGACGAAGTGCATCCCATAGAAACGGGTGGCTTCCTGTATAAGCGAAACCAGCGGCATCCGGTGATAGTAGTATACACCGTTGCGCCAGGACAATACTTCTTCTTCATCAAAATGACTGGTGGTAAATCCTTTATCTGTGCCGTAGTCGGCTTGTACACCAGGTTGCAGGATTTGTTTTTCCGTTCCCTTACCATGGGCGATGACAGCACCTGATACCAGCGAAGTTTTCACGGTGCCGGCCTGATAAGTATTAATATTAAAAGCTGTACCCAATACCTGCACACTGTTCAATGCAGTACGCACGATAAAAGGACGCTGTGCATCCTTTGCTACATTAAAATAAGCTTCTCCTGCTACATATACTTCCCTGGAAGACTTCCCGAAACGAAAAGGAAAACGTAAACGGGTGGCGGCATTCAGCCATACCTCTGTTCCATCGGACAGGGTTAATTTATAACTTTCTCCCGCAGGAACATCCAGTGTATTTTGTACGGTATCTGAAGAGGTATATTGTAAAGCGCCGTTGCTGGTATTCAGCGTGGCATTATTTAAAGCGATTGTTTTGGTGCCGCTGTCTTTACTCAGCTCAATAGCTTCTCCATGGCTCGTCAGTAGTCGTACCGGCTTTTTTTGTTGTTGCTGCACGGCAGCAGCAGAATAGTATACCCGGGTAGTTTTATAACGAATAAAAAAGACAAGAATACTGCTACCCAGTAACAGCGTCACCGCTGCAGCGATCATCAGTTTTTTCAGGGTCACTACTCTGGCGGCTACAGGATCTTTTCTTTGTTCCCTGATGGTATTCAGCACCGCATCTGAATTAATACGTTGTAGGTAGCCGCCGGCATTCATGCTTTCATCTTCCTTCACCAGCAAATCCCACTGAGCTTTAAATGCAGGATCCTGTTGCAGTTGCTGCTGCACATAGCTTTCTTCTTCTGCAGAGAGTGTACCCGACAAACGTTCTATATATAATTCAAATATTTTTTCCGCTGCTACTTCCATGATTGTTAACAAAACGCGGGCTAATACCCTTTATTAATGATTGCATGACGCAACACTTTCAGCCCCCGCTTTAAATGGGTTTTGAAAGAATTGATACTGATGCCCATCTCATCTGCCGCTTCCTGATATCGCTTACCATGTATATATACCATTTCTATAGCCGATCTTTTTTGGATGGCCATATCATTTATAGTCGTCAATACCTGTTTATAATAATCTGGTGAAACCTCCGGGATGCCTACACAAGTTTCTTCCTGCAACTGGGAAAATGCTGCGTGTTTCTGCCGTTCCGCCTTTTGCTTTTTCAGCAGTGTCAGACAACGGTTTTTAATTGCCTGATGCAGGTATCCTTTAATATCACCATTAAATTGAAGATATAACTTTCTGTCCCAAATATCCAGGAAGAAAGTTTGAACAAGATCATTTGCCTCCGCATCATTACGCAGGAACCAATAAGCATTCACACAAAGCAGCTTATGATACTTCATAAATAAAGCATCGTATGCGGTGGCATCTCCGTCCTTTAGCCGTTCAACCAATTCTATGTCTGAAGGATGATTCATTTAACAAGACAGCCTTATTAGTGATAATACTTTACAGGTGACATAAACACATAACTATTCTTATTGCTGTATGCAGACAGCTGGTTACCGATTCTGATGATTATAAATGATATTGGAAGAAATCTACTTCTTCCATTGTTCAACTGCTGTTACTAAAGATTTTGGCTAAATGACTTCTAAATTGAAATCAAGGTAAATAATAAAATTGTAAAAACATAAGGGTATGTTAAAAAAAGTAAAAGCCCCGGCAAAGTATGCCGGAGCTTTTTTTCACAGGGGTTTCAGTAGACAGCTTATAACTTAAAGAAGATTTTTTTCTTATATAACCAGTAGCACAGTCCCCATTCCAGTCCAAGCACGGCAAAGGCGGAAATGATTTCCTGTATACTTTCCGGTACCCCCACCATTCCAGTGAAGCCTTTTACAAAAATACCGATGGCTCCATTGACCCATTGTACACCTACTGTTTCGAAAAAGAGGTAAATAAAAATAGCGTTCATTCCTACTACTGTGGCCAGCCAGGCATACCGCACATTTTGCTTTACATCTATGATCCAGTACAGCAATGCCAGTAATAACATCACCCAGCCTCCTGATGCCAATGTGAAAGACGAAGTGGCTATTCGTTTAATAATAGGGGTGATACCCGTCCAATCCAGCCCAAAACCGGCAATTAGTCCTATTGCTCCGGCTACCAGCAGTATTTTAATTTTCCCGGCAGATGACCGGCTGCTGATGAGCAACTTCCCCGCCAGTACTCCCCATATGGTATGTGCCGCGGTAGGTAAAAAATTAATGGTGACCCAACCGCCGCCATCATTTAATTTCCCCATCAGCACCATATCCATAAAAGATCCAAAATTATGATCCTGCACAAATGGCTGTTCATAACCAGGTACCAGTATAAAACGATAAAGCA
Organism: Chitinophaga sp. 10T418; assembly: GCF_056394125.1. Lineage (NCBI taxonomy): Bacteria > Pseudomonadati > Bacteroidota > Chitinophagia > Chitinophagales > Chitinophagaceae > Chitinophaga > Chitinophaga sp. 10T418. The sequence continues at coordinate 928,104 of NZ_JBFTHG010000001.1, read as the reverse complement.
GGTCGGTGGCCAGTAATAATAACAGACTTACCCCCAGCTGGAAGCCATAGGAACGGCGTATGATCAGGTAAGCAATGAGGGTAGTAACGGATAATTGTGTAAGCACATTCCATAGCTCCCATACTAACCTTCCTGCATATACGCAATGGAGGGCAGTACCAAATATAAACAACTTTAAACAACGTAGTGCAATATGCCGGAAGTTTTGTGACCAGGTAATGCCCTTTTGTGTTTTATAATAATAAGAGATGTACATGGCAGATCCGGCCATGGTCATAAACGCCGGCTGTACCAAATCCCAGGCCCGCAGGCCATTCCAGGGATGATGAAAAAATTGTTCTGTCAAAATACCGGCTATGCCGGCAGGATGCAACTGCGCTATCGACTCATATATGCGGGCACTTTCTCCTGCCAGGAGAATCATGATAATTCCACGCATCACATCCAGGGAAATCAGTCGTTGGTTGACATTGGTTGTACTGTTCATTATCCTGATTGTAGGCTTAAATTAATAATTATTCCGGCATATTTAATAAAAAAGATGGAGCGCCTTCGTCAGGAATAGTGCCCAACTGTGTTCCCCAATCGCTGGTAGTGGCCACCATGCCCAATCGTATAGCCGTACCCGTAAATCCTTTTATTTTTGACCGGTCCAGTTTTCCTTCAAAACGAAGTACGCCAGCAGCCTCTGATACCGTACCTATTGTAAAGAAATCAGTGCCGGATTGCGGATCAAAGTTGAACCCGGTTTGTGCCCCGCTATGATAATACATCGCCATAGGTATAGCCGGCGCCTTCAGTAACCACTGCCCTTCCAGCAACACATCATATGCACCGCCAGTAAAGAGTGACGTCAGATAACCGGTACCTGCATTATTGTCGCTGTCGATATAAACATCGAAGATCACCCCATCTGATTGCTTACCCATCATCTCCGCATAGAAGTATACATACTGTCCATCATAATCAAATTTGGCCTTTTTAAATACGCCTCCTTTCGGGCCAGCTACCATCATGCTCTGGCTGATAGTATCCCAATCAGCCAGGCTATTATCCGTCAGTTTCACCGGCGATGTTTTGGAGATCCTTATTACCGTTGACCCTTCGGCGGTCACCCCATCTTCCGAAGTAGCATACAGGGTAGGTACATACTTCCCTTTACCTTTATAGGTATGCACCGGGCTTTGATCAGTAGCGGTAGTGCCGTCACCAAAATCCCATTTCCAGGAAGTGGCGCCGGTAGTGGTATTATTAAACGTTACCTTATTTCCGTCTACTTCAATGGTGTACACTACCACTGGTGCGGGTTTCACATCATCTTTTTTACAGGCGGATGCTGCACAGAGCAGCAATAATATATATAGCAATTGCTTTTGCATGTTCAGGGAGTTTTAAGGATTCTGGGTGCATAGTTTATTCGTTTCTACTTCATCAATCGGGATGTAATAGATGATCTTGGGATTATCCGGCTGTATCAGCATATTAGGATAACCGGAAGGATTTTTAGCTGGGTTGATATCCGACTGTTTCAGTCCGGGTAGATGATAGCCCCAGTAAGTTCTGTTCATCGGTCTTTTATTCCGATAGAGGTCATAACTCCGGTGGCCTTCAAATGCCAGCTCCAGCCTTCTTTCCTTTAATACAATGTCCAGCGCCGACTTACCGGCAGGCAACTGCCGGTGATACAACGCATTGGCCAAACCACGGTTGCTGCGGATCATATCCACATCATCCAGTGCGGCACCGGTGTTACCCGCTTTGGCATTCGCCTCTGCCCTGTTCAGGTACAATTCCGCCAGCCGGAACATAATCGGGGAACTCAGCGTAGGACGGCTATCCTGCCCGGAGAATTTGGAGATATAGTAAATGTCTATGCCATTCTTCTGCTGTAATGCACCATTGTCATCTTTTAAAGGCACAATATATTTCCAGCGCACATCTTCCGGATTGGCCGACATGGTATCTCTCAGGGAAGCAGAAGCAAACTCCTCTCCCCAGCCGGAATTACCATCAGAATAAATCATAGAGGCAATAGAACCAAATTTGCCGTAGTCATCAGACTCGGCGCTAAAGGCCACACAAAAAATAGTTTCGCTACCGGAAATCGCCTTTGCAAACAAATCAGGATAAGTAGCCGCCGTTGTCAGCGAAAAACGGCCGCCCTCAATTACTTTATTGGCAAAATAAATGGTGCTGTCGTTCACTCCTTCATACAGGTAAGCCCGGGAAAGCAAGGCCCATGCCGCTTCGCGGGAAGCATACTGCGCTCCTCTTGCCTGCGTCATTAAATCCGCTCCCCGCCTCGCATCTGCAATGATCTGTTTATACACTTCCCCTACAGAAGCCCTGGCCTTCTGTGCCGGATCACTGGTGGAAGTACGTAATATAACACCCGGAGCAGCCGGATTTAATGTATACGGCATGGCAAACAACTTCACCAGGTTAAAATGACTGAAAGCACGCATAAAGTAACACTCACCCAGCAATTGCTGCGTAGTGGCGTCAGGGTTAGACAACTTCTCAACCGCTTCTATTACCGTGTTAGCATCATTGATGATCTTGTAAGAGATATACCAGAAATAACGTGTATTCGTTTGCGTTGGCGAATGATCCAGCGAGAAACTATAAAACAACGGATCTTCTGTTGTTTGTCCGCATACAATATCATCGCTGGCAAAATCAGACAACTGGAAATACTGACGCAGGTACATGTTATTATCATCGGTAGTACCATTAAAAGGCACGTGATCTTTAAGCAGGGAATAGGCCCCGTTCACGGCATTTCTCAGGCCTTCCGGTGAGCCGGTGATCGTTTCTGTGGTCAGCGCATCACTGGGATTTACATCTTTCATACAGCCGGTTTGCCATAACAACAACGGCAGTAATATCAATATTATAATAGCTGATCTCATGACAGGCAGTTTAAAATCTGAAATTAATGTTGAACAGGTATTGACGGTTATTCGGATACTTGAAATCCGATACGCCTGGCATCACCTGTGATCCGGGCGTGATAGTCGTTTGCGGATCCTGTCCCAAAAAATTGGTGAACGTATGCACATTGTCGGCTGTGAAACCTACAGTAACACCTTCCATCTTTAACCGGCTCACCAATGCATGCGGCAGTTCATAACTCAAACTGATATTACGCAACGCCAGGAAGCTCCCATCTTTTAAAAAGCGTGTAGACGTTTGCGTTGAATTCGCTGAATTCTGCGGACTGGGCTCAGTGGCATCATCTCCCGGCTTACTCCAGATACTGCTGCCTTTAGGCAGATTCACCTGGTTGTAATAAGGCTCGTTACCATCATTTTCCACAAAACGCAGATTGTTACTATATACTTTGTTGCCGGAAAGGAAATAGATATTCACCCCCAGCGAAATACCGTCATAAGTAAAGGTGTTGGTCATGCCTCCCTGGAACTTTGGCAAGGCAGATCCCACTTCCTGGTAAGTAGCGCTGGCATAATCTGAGGTAGCTTTCCTGCTGCCATCTTTATTGACGACTTCCCATAACGGTGCACCGGTTTGTTTATCCACTCCTAACCATTTAGGCATGTAAAATTCATACAGGTTACCACCGTTGCGGTAGATCTGTGAAATACTCCAGGTGGATTGTGTATTGATAATATTTGCCGGGAATTTCTGTAGCTTATTCGTATTGAAATTGATATTAAAATCGGTGTTCCAGCGGAACTTGCCGGCGCGAACATTCAGGGTACTCAATCCCAGTTCCACCCCATTATTCACCAGCTCTCCCACGTTTTCCCATCTGGTTTCAAAACCAACAGACAGCGGTTGCGATACCTGCAGCAACAGGTTTTTCGTGATGTTGTTATAGACATCTACGCTCAGGTCTATACGCTTAAACAAGCTGATATCAATTCCACCATTCCACTGGTATTTGCTTTCCCAGGTGAGGTCCGGACTGGGCAACTGCGAAGGAGTGGCAGCCGATTGCTGATTGTATTTACTGGACAATGAAAACAAGGCCAGGTAACGCGATGACCCGATGTCCTGTGTACCGGTAACACCGTAGCTTGCACGGAGTTTTACACTATTGAAAACAGCATTGTCTTTCAAAAAATCTTCATTACTCATTAACCATGCAGCAGATATAGCCGGGAAAGGAGCATAGCGGTTGCTGGAAGGAAAATTGGAGGAACCATCTACACGGAAAGATCCGGTAAGGAAATATTTATCCAGGTAGCTATAGTTCACCTGTGAGATGAATGATTGTATGATGGCCTCATTTACATTACCATACGCCTGTTGATTACGGGATACCACATTCAGGACCTTTAAGCCCACTGGCAGTCCTTTTCCGGAAGCGCCCAACAAATCGGTATTACTCCCTTCAAATGCCACACCTGCAAGACCACTGATGCGATGATTGTTCATATGAAAATCTACTTTCAACAGGTTGTTAGACACATAGCCATAGTTGAGGGTACTCTGTTCGTTCAGGAAGCCATCACCATGAAACTGTCCGGCTACCTGCGGTGAATACCAGGTTTTACTTTTGTTATAGCCGAGCGACAACCGGTTGGTACTCGCGAAGGTGAGCCAGCTGGTGATGCCGATGTTGAGTCCCATATCATAATTCACATCAAAATTTTTATAGGGATGCTCGGAATTCTGAATGGTATGAATCGGATTTACTTTATCACGCGACCACCATTTGAAAGGAGAGTTGCCATCTACGTAAAGGGCCCTGTTACTGCTATCGTAGGGGTTATCCCAGGGCATGTTCAGGTACGCGTAATACATGTCATTGTAGTCGTACGTTTTACCGAAATTACCACTCAGGTTAATGTTGTTGGTAAGACTGATATTTTTTGTAAAATGATAAGTAGAATTGGCTCTTAAGTTTATCCGCTGATAATTGGTATTCATAAAAGTACCTTTCTCGTTATAGTAAGAGAGCCCGAGGTAGTAATCTGACTTTTCTGTTTTGCCGCTGGCAGAGAGGTATACATTCGTCATAGGTGCGCGGCGGAACATATCTGTTAACCAGTTATAGTTTTGATTTTTCAATGCCAGCGGGCGTTCGTTGTAAAATTTGATCAGGTCTATTTTGTAGGAATTATCTGTTGCGCCTGGAATATAATCGCGGTAAAATTCTTTCTGACGCTCGTACAATTCGCTGCCATTCATCATATCCATGGTGCCGAAATCCGGGGTACGGAAGCCGGTGGTGATCTTCGCCTGGAATTGTGTTTTGCCGGTAGCGGCTCTTTTGGTGGTAATGATGATGACGCCTGCATTGGCCTGGGAGCCGTACATGGCTGTGGCGCCCGCATCTTTCAACACCGTTACAGTAGCAATGTCATTAGGATCATAGTTGCCGCCAATGATACCATCTACCACTATCAGTGGACTTTGGGAGGCATTCACCGAGGAGATGCCGCGCATGCGTATTTCGGCGGAGGCGCCGGGTACACCGGAGCTGCTTACCACTTGTAAACCGGCCACCTTGCCCTGCAGCATGGTGCCTACATCGTTGGTGGTCACATCTTTCAGCTTAGTGGCATCTACTACGGTAACGGCACTGGTCAATTCACTTTTCTTCTTATCGGAGTAGCCCACTACCACTACCTGGTCCAGCTGACTGTTGCTGGCATGGAGTGTTACCTGCATGCCCTGGCGGGCGGACAGTTCCTGTTTATCATAACCGGTAAAGGTGAAGACCAGTATTTCACCCGGATTGGCGGCAACGGTAAATTGCCCGCCACCATTGGTGGCATTGCCCCGGGTGCTTCCTTTTACCATCACCGTAGCGCCGGGCAGTAGTGTCCCATCTGCCGCCTTTACGATGCCAGATATTTTACCCAGGGTATCGGCAACAGGTAGTGGTGGCGATGATTTAGGGCGGATCACAAATACACCATCGTTGATAGTAAAGGTAACCGGTTGATAGAGCAGGCATTGCTCCAGAACGGATTGCACCGAAGCGCCGTTGACCTGCAACGTAACGGGGACGGTATTTTTAAGCGTCGACTCGTTATACACGATCGTGACGCCCGATTGCAGGATTATTTCTGCAAACACTTTTTGTAACGGCATATTTTTCACAGAGAGGGTAACCTGTTGTGAAAAACTCCTGGCGCTTACATGTAAGCAGGCAATCAGGATCAGCCAGGTGGTCATTTTCATAACCCGCAAAATTTTGGTTAATAAAAGTCCCTTGGGGAGAAATGGTATCTCCTTAAATTTTAAATGCATACTTTTAATAAGGTTTAGAATTCTTAAATGATCTTTTGCTCGATCTTACAGGATGCTGGACTTTGGCCGGGGGTGTGTCACCACCTCCGGTTTTCCATTGTTCAAAAGTTTACTTCATCTATTTTTTTTACAGGTCTTACGGTAATACAATTACTTTATTTCCATCTATTTTAAAGTGATTTGTTCCGTTTTCTTCCAATACGTGTAATACGGCTGATAAATTAAGATTCCGGCTGATCCCGCCACCATACAGTTCCTTACCGGGTGCGGTATTATATACTATTTCCACATCATACCAGCGGGCTATTTCCCGTAGTATGGTTGGCAGATCCATATTATTAAATACWAACAGCCCGTTTTTCCAGGCCATAATTTTATTGACATCGGCATCTTTTACCGTGAGCTGATGTCCGGCAAGTGCCAGTACGGCCTGCTGACCAGGGCGCAGGATCTGGTCCTGTACTTTTATTTTCCCATCGAGCAGGGTAGCGTTGATGGTGGGTTCATCGGCATAGGCCATCATATCAAAACGGGTACCCAGCACTACTACTTCCATTTCATTGGCCTGTACTTTAAAGGGCTGATTGGCTTTACCTGCTATTTCGAAATAGGCCTGCCCCTGCAGGATCACTTTTCTGTCGCCACCTCTGAAAGCAGTAGGATAACGGAGAGAGGAGGCGGAGTTCAGCCATACTTTGGTACCATCGGGCAGTATCAACTGGAATTGCCCTCCACGTGGCACGGTGAGGGTATTATACACCACTGCTCCACCGGCTTCATCGGCCTGGTAAGAGAGCTGCCCTTTTGTATTTTTAATTATGCTGGCGCCACCTTGTCTTCCAAGCGCGCCGTTGGCGGCATCATCCAAGGCAATGGTGCTGCCATCTGCCAGGGTAAGCAGCGCCTTTTTATTGGCGGGCTGCACTTCTTTGGCGGGTAGCTTAGCTGCTATTATATTTTTTTTGTGAGATGAATCCCTGAGCTGTAGCACGGCGATTCCTGCCACCCCTATCAATATGATGACCGAAGCCGCCACGAGGTAACGGCGGTAACGGATTGGTTTCACCCGTTCCTCCGACTGCATCACCGGCCGCAACCTGTTAAGTAAACGTTGTTCCAGCAATTGACGGTCTTCTCCCGGCTCCATTGGCAGGGGTACTTCACTATCGTCAAAGCTGTCGTACCACTCGTGGAGTGCACCGGCTTCTTCGGGCGTAGTGTTGCCTTTGAGATAACGTTGAATCAGGTCTTTTAAATGCTGCATAATAAGTAGAGTACAGAAATACCTGATCTACCCTTAGTCCGGATTAAAATAATTTTCAGAAGAAGAAAGAAAGATAGGGGTATACATCCTTCAGACGGATGCGCAGGTGTTTCAAAGCCTTGGTGAGATGAGCTTCTACCGTTTTCTCCGACAGTTGCATAGCGGCGGCAATTTCCTTATTACTGTATTGCTCCCTCCTGCTGTATAAAAATACCAGCCGGCATTTTTCCGGGAGTCGGGCTATTTCCATACCGAGTCTTTCCTGTAAACGGCAGTAGTCCAGGTGGTTCATATCCGGGTCTTCCACCAGTTGCTGCACTACCTCGGGATTATCAAGTGGCTGATCGGGCAATAAGCGGCTGATTTGCCGGAATACGGCGTAACGGGTGGCGGTAGCCAGGTAACCGGAGAGATGACGTATTTCCAGCGCATTTTTACGTACCCACAAACTGGCCAGCACTTCCTGTACTACATCTTCCGCGGCCGTACGTATACGTAAACGGTTATATGCGATGGCATATAATTTTTCCCAGTATCGATGAAATATTTCGGTATAAGCCGCTTCATCAGCCTGCTGTAGTCTTTGTAGTAGCGCTATGTCACTCAGTTCCTCCACGTGTTGTAATTGGTTGATATGCGGCGTTAGCTATAAAAATAGTGAAAAAGCACCATAATTTATAACGCATATACATCCGCTCTCCAGGGAATGTTTGCCTCCTGCCACCCCGAACCCTATCATCCGTGTATAACTATTTTTTGATGCTCTCTGTGAGAAGTCGTGATATTTAAATGCAAAACATTGGTCGCCGAAAAAAAGGGCCTGTCGTTTATCGCTTAGCATAAACAGATGATGGTGTATTGCTTGAAATGCAGCATAAAAATTTAATTGATCATTTTTATGAGAAAAAAATCAGGTATGCAAACTAAAAAATTTATAAAAAATTATTTTGCATGAATACAATTTACAACAATGTTTCCTGCAATTATTAATACAATCATTTTGATAGTAGCTGTAATAACATCCATTTTACCCTTATTACCAGCCATCAAAGAAACCATATCGTTTAGAAGCAGAAAATCCCCAAAACAGAAATTAAGAATTGAGAGTAAATCCGGAGTAACCATTGAATTGGAACTGCATAAACAAAACGATACAAAAAAACTGCTTCAAACCATGGATGTATTGTTAGGCAGGATATAATCCTACTATTTTGACAACATCAAATGGAAAGGAAAGAAATACAGTTAGAAAAAATCACTACGGTCGCCAGAAAAATCAGATCTATTCAATCTGAAGATTAAAAAAAATGCCCCAATGCAAATTCACTGAGGCATTCCATCATCTACAATCTTTCCCTGATCACTTTCACTGCCTGTCCTCTTTCCAGTTCATTGTGCTCCTGCCATTGATCCTGTTGCTGACTCACCAGCAAGCCGGTTTGCCAGGCGAGAAATTTCGCTTCCAGTCGTTCCAGGCATAACTGTTTATTCTGCAATTGTGAGCGACTATCCATGGCCAGCACCTGCAATCCACTGGGGCGGTGTATACCACGAACGGCGGTTTCCACTTTATTCACATGTTGTCCGCCGGGACCTGCCGCACGACAGGTTTCCAGCGTTACATCCTTAGGATTCCACTGCAATTGTTTTTTTACATCAAATACCGATACGCCCACAAACCAGTTTTTGCGTTTATGAAATTTGCGGTAGGGGCTTTGGGCGATCCATTGCACGGTGCCTTCCCATTCTTTCAGGAAGGTGGTAAGCTGACTACCTTTTGCCAGCAAGGTGGCAGAAAGCAGGGTACCGTTGATATCCCCTTTTATATTTTCCAATACCTGTATGCTGATATCTGTTGCCCTGGCCTGTTTGATGATGAGTTCCTGCACCCTGGCAACCACCCTGCAACATTCTGCAGGGCCGCGGCCGGAGGTGATCTGTATAATCATTTGTTCCATATACTTAATCTTTATTCATTCTTACAATAGCCGGCATAAAGCGGCCTTGTATGTCTACTAATTCCTGCTGTGCGCCAATCACCTGTTCGATGTCTTTATACGCCAGCGGATTTTCTTCCACGCTGCCACCAATCAGTGTTACGCCTGCACTGGCCAGCATTTTCTTTAAACCGGATACGGTCATATTTTCTTTGGCTCTTTTACGGCTCATGGCTCTGCCGGCGCCGTGGGAGGCGGAGTACAAAGCGTTGTCAACACCTTTACCCATTACCAGGTAAGCCGCTGTACACATGCTGCCGGGGATGATGCCCATTTCGCCTGCATGTGCCGGTGTAGCACCTTTACGATGAATGATCACCGACCGCCCATCTGCCAGGGTATCTTCCCAGGCAAAGTTGTGGTGGTTTTCTACTTTGGCGAGGGCCTGCAAGCCTAATGCTTTCGTCAGGTTGGCATGGATGCGGTCGTGACAGGCTTTGGCATAATCGCCCGCCAGGTTCATCGACACCCAGTATTCCTGTCCGGCTTCACTGTTCATATCCAGCCATGCCAGTTGCTGCGCAGAGCGCGGCAATTTGCAGGTGTCCATGGCAATGCGGGTATAGTGCTGTGCAATGTTGGCCCCCAGTCCACGACTACCGGAATGCGACAGCAGCGCCAGGTATTTCTTTGCCGGCAACTGCAAGGCATTATCTTCCTGAAGTTCTATTAATCCAAACTCCACGAAGTGGTTACCGCTACCGGAGGACCCCAACTGCCGCGCAGCTTTGGCCTGTAATTTTTTCAGCAGTTCGGTAGACTGAAACACCGGGCTATCCAATACGGCATGCTCCTGTGAAAACTCCAGCCCACCTTCCATACCAAAGTGCGTATATTCTTTCATCGCAACTTTTACCTGGTGAGAGAAGCGTTTTAAAAAGCTCTCTCCTTCATCCAGGATAGTGAGTGCCATGCGACAACCAATATCTACACCTACTGCAAATGGCAGCACCGCATTTTGTGTGGCCAGCACACCGCCAATTGGCAGTCCGTAACCGGTATGTGCATCCGGCATTAAAGCTCCCTGAACGGTGACCGGTAAAGACATCGCCAGTTCCATTTGTTGTTTGGCGGAACGCTCTATTTCTTTGGCGCCGTATACTTTCAGCTGTCCTGTTTTTTCCAGCAGTTCATACGACTGGAAATTACATTCCACCGGTTCGTCCATAAAAGTATCGGCAATTTTACCGAGAATATCATCTGCCCTGTATCTGGCAGGATCTTCTTTAATAGCCGTTAATAATTGTATGATATCCGGCTTGCTGTGATGCTTAAAATGCCGGGACATGATATTGATGACGAGGCTTCTGGCCCTGTCATTGGTATAACCTATTTTACTAAGTTCTTTTGTTTTTATGCTGCCCATAAAATGGAGATATATGATGTGTATTGCGACTTTTCAGTGCGCGAAACACCTGCACAAACAATGTTGTTTGCGTATAGATAAATTAAAAAAGATGTAAATTTTTTCCTGAAGGGAATTACCTCCCGCTGAGGCGACAGACAAGCAAACGGTAGGTATAACTTAGATGCATATACGATAATATCCGGCAGATAGGATCACGATATATACCGTGTGGTTATCACCATTGTTTGGTAATAATATCTGTGTATAGAAGACCGGGGATTATACAATGCTGTATACATCCATGTCTTTATAACTCCGGCTTATGCAAAAGAAAAAACACTGCGTTTGCCTGATCAGGCAAGGAGCGAAAGGGGCGATATGTGAGTACGTTCTGTCATGATTCCTTGTGATTTAAAAAATGAAGAATAAGGAATTCGGGTGCAAAGATATATTTATTTCTGAAATACCCAACACTCATTTTTTACCACTCTCATTTCCTCCTCTTTTTCAAGCGCAGATTTTAACATTTTCTGGCAGGATAAAAAAGGGTTTATAACCCTGCATGACGTAAATTTGTATACCCGTAATTATTAACCTCGGCAACCCGCTCCGGGCGGGCTATTTCAACAATAGTAAAACTTTTTCTCATGGACAAACAGCTCATCCGCAACGCTTACAAAGTGTACTGGCTGGAAAACGGCAAAGCACCTGTATCTGTTTATGCGCTCTGCAAAATTGTAGACATCACAGAAGCAGCCTTTTACGAACAATATAGTTCGCTGGAGGCGGTAGAAAAAGACATCTGGTTAGCTATTTTCCAACAAACGCAGGAACAACTGCAGGCAGATGACATTTACCAGCAATACAATGCACAGGAAAAGTTGCTGGCATTTTATTTTCTCTGGGTGCAGAAACTGAAAGAGGACCGCAGCTACCTGCTCCTGCAACGCAAACACTTCCGTTTACCTGACTTTTACCGTAATAAACTGGAAACATTCCGCCACGCTTTCAACAACTACGTAAGCGACCTGGTGAAAGAAGGTTACCAGTCCAGCGAAATCAAGGAAAGAAAATATATTTCAGACCAATATGTTCATGGCTTCTGGCTGCAGGCACTGTTTGTGCTCAAATACTGGCTGGATGACACCAGCAACCAGTTTGAAATGACAGATGCTGCCATTGAAAAAGCAGTGAACCTCAGTTTCCAGCTCATCAAATCCAATACACTGGATAGTTTGCTGGACTTCGGGAAATTTATTTTTACGCGGAAATAAGCACCATGAAAGAGCAATCCAATATACCCACCTCCAAGGTGGAAAGGGCAGGCAAATTCGTTACGACCGGACTTAAAGTAGGTACCAATTATATCAAACACTACACGCGCAAACTGATGGACCCTTCTACCACCAAAGAAGAGCTGCATCAAGATAACGCCGCTGATATTTATGATACCCTGAGCAACCTGAAAGGCAGCGCGCTGAAAGTAGCACAGATGCTGAGTATGGACAAAGGAATGCTCCCAAAAGCGTATACCGAAAAGTTCGCAATGTCGCAGTACAGCGCTCCCCCGCTCAGCGGTCCGCTGGTAGTAAATACTTTTGTAAAAACACTGGGAAAATCGCCTTCACAGCTATACGATACCTTTGAAATGCAGGCATCCAATGCCGCATCCATAGGCCAGGTACATAAAGCCACCAGGGAAGGGAAAACACTGGCGGTAAAAATTCAGTATCCCGGAGTAGCCAACAGCGTGAAATCAGATCTCCGTATCGTGAAGCCCTTCGCCATCCGCATAGTAGGTATGAACGAAGTGGATATGGATAAATACTTTGATGAAATAGAAAGTAAGCTGCTGGAAGAAACCGATTATAAGCTGGAACTCCGCCGCTCCATGGACCTTTCCCAGGCATGCGCGCATATTCCCAACCTGAAGTTCCCCGGCTATTACCCGGACATGTCATCCGATCGTATCATTACCATGGATTGGCTGGATGGTCAGCATCTGAAGGAATTTTTACTCACCAACCCTACCCAGGAAGTACGTGATAAAATAGGGCAGGCATTATGGGATTTCTACCAGTTCCAGGTACATAGTCTGAAGCAGGTACATGCAGATCCGCATCCCGGCAATTTTCTCATGCGCCCCGATGGCACGGTAGGCATTTTCGATTTTGGTTGTGTAAAAGAAATACCGGAAGATTTCTATGAAAACTACTTCCTGTTAGTGGATAAAGAAGTATTGAAAGATGAGAAACGCCGGCATGAGATCTATACCAACCTGGAAATGATCCATCCGACAGATACACCTAAAGAGGTGGAATTCTTCTCCGGCCTTTTCCAGCATATGATTGATCTGCTGACATTACCATTTACACTGGAAAACTTTGACTTTGGTAATGAGGCCTATTTCAACGAAATATATGCCTACATGGATGAGTTGTACAACATGAAGGAAATCCGCGATTCTAAAGTGGCCCGCGGCTCCCGGCATAGTCTTTATATTAACCGCACTTATTTCGGATTATACTCTATTCTCAGCGACCTGAAAGCGAATGTGATCACTGGTCAGGGTAGAATACACGACCTGATGAAAGGATAAAGCGTAAAGCATAAAGCAAAAAGCTATTGAAGCGAATGATCAATGCGGATATTAATCCTTCCGATCTGATCATTCGCTTCAATAGCTTTTTGCTTTATGCTTTACGCTTTATGCTTTCTCAAAATGTTTTCTTCTTTTCCAGCTCCGGCAACGCCGCATCTATACGCTTACACAATTCCGGTAATTTTATCGTGGGCACCGCAGGAAACAGGTGATGCTCCAGGTGATAAAACATGCTGAAAGTAATCGTGTTCTTCCATCCGGTACGTTGCGTTCTGGCAATCGTATCATGATCACAATCATGGTGCACACTCCATACCGCAAAAAATGCCATCATCAGCTCCCCGATAATCATCATCGCAATATGGTACATCAGGAAATACACCTGGAAGTAAAACACCAGCCCCATAAATACAGCAATGGCGCCCAATTCCAGTAACATATTCCGGCGATAGTTCTTATTACCCAGTTGCCACGTAACCCGGTGTATCAGCCACATATGCTTAGGTCCGTAAAAAATGGCACCCAGCGCGCTCATACCGGCCGACTTACCTTCGTAATCTTCTTCCGACAAACAATATTTATGATGGCGGATGTGATTAAACTTCACCGCATGAATAGAGGCCATCATTAAAATACTGTTGGAAAATAAGGTAAACCAGGTCAGTTGCTTATTGGTGCCAAGCGACTGGTGAAACCCATTATGTACCTGTCGCAATGCAGTTAAGAAAAAGATGGCCGAAAACGGCAACGCCAGCAAATAATGCCCATAATACGCTAATACCCAGGAGCCTAGTGCCCAGGGAATAGAAATATTGTTTTCGATGAGCATTTCCCGGACAGACAGGCGGGTTAAGTCTTTCCAGGCAATTTGACGGGTAATATCAGCGGTAGCCATATACCAGAATTTAGGGAAAATGAGGTAATCAGGAATTCGGATACAAAATTAAATCATTATTGAATACCATTATCTGTTGGTCGTATAATTATAAAGGTTGGTCGCAACCTTTTGCAGCACAATTGTATAAATCCCTAATTTGCCGGCATGAAAGAAGAATGGTACCATCAAAAATGGGCGATAATAGCCAGGCATGTACTTGCATGGCTGATATTTTTCTCATTACCCTACCTGCTGCATCCTACCAATGATAACTGGGAACGGGCACACCTGAACGACAAGCAGGCATGGACCTACTATCAATACTTTACTTACCTGAATCTCATCATTTTCTTTTACCTGAATGCCTGGGTATTTATTCCGAAGATGGTATATAAAAAACGCTTTTTTGAATACACGCTGTATATCCTGGGTGTCTTCGTTTTTATGTTTGTTGTCAGGTACCTGTTTGAGAACTTCTTCCTGACATCGCATACTCTGGATATAAAACCTGTCATCCTCTTCACCGTTTTCACCGTTTTCTTTGTGTTATGCGCCAGTACGGCCTTTCAGATGATGGTGGATAAAATGCAACAGGAAAGGAAAAGCAGCGCCAGGGAAAATGAAAACCTGAAAACGGAGTTATCCCTGCTACGTTCCCAGGTGAGTCCCCATTTCATGTTTAACGTGTTGAATAACATGGTATCCCTGGCCCGCAAAAAATCGGATGTATTGGAGCCTTCCCTGATCAAGCTGTCCTCGCTGATGCGCTACATGCTCTATGAAGCAGATGAGGATAAGGTCCCCTTGCAAAAGGAAACGGAATACCTCCAAAGCTATATAGACCTGCAACAGCAGCGGTTTGGCAAAAATGTAGCTATCCAGGTATCGCTGGAGGCGGCCGACAGCACCTATGAGATAGAACCCATGTTGCTCATCCCCTTTGTGGAAAATGCATTTAAACATGGTACCGGCCTGATTTCCAATGCCAGCATAGATATCAGTTTATATACGCGTCCCGGTATGTTGTTTTTTTCCGTACGCAACAAATTCAACGAAGCATCTTCAGAAATAAAAGATAAAACCAGCGGTATTGGCCTGGCCAATGTAAAAAGGCGTTTGAATTTATTATATGGAGATAATTATGTTTTGCACATTGAGAAAAAAGATGACTGGTTTATAGTATCCTTGCAGTTAAATCTCCACTGATGATGAAGTGTATTGCCATAGATGATGAACCGCTCGCGCTGGACCTGCTGGAAGACAATATCAGCAAAGTTCCTTACCTGCAGCTCACCGGCAAATGCAATAACGCCTTTGAAGCCATGGAAATACTGCGGCATCAGCAGGTAGACCTGATTTTCCTGGACATCCAGATGCCCGGGCTGACCGGCTTACAGTTCCTGGAATCGCTTCCTAATAAACCCATTGTGATACTGATTACAGCCTATGAGAAATATGCTCTGGAAGGCTTTAACCTGTCAGTTACCGACTACCTGGTGAAACCCGTTTCCCTGGAGCGTTTTATCAAAGCCTGTAATAAAGCACAGGAGCTTTTCCAGCTCAAAACCGGTGGTAAAAGTGCCAAAGAACAGGCCGACTTCTTTTTCGTTAACGTAGACTACAGTTTGCTCAAAGTGGTATTTGCAGACATTATATGGATTGAAGGACTGAAAGATTATATCAAAATACATCTCAAAAGCACCCATAAACCCGTTATTACCCGCATGAGTATAAAAGGTATGGAAGAGCAGCTCCATGCCACAAAATTCATCCGTATCCATAAATCCTATATTGTGTCGGTGGCGGCCATTTCTTCCATCCGGAAAAACAGTATTTTCCTGGATGAACTGGAACTCCCCGTGGGAGACACTTACAGGGATGCTGTATATGCCATTGCCGGCAAAATTTAGCCGGTATCCCCTCCATTTCGTAGCTATATTTCCCCCGCTCATCTCATTTCATTTATATAATCCATTATGGCGATATACTTTTGCACCATCTGAATTTATAATAAAATGCAAAAGATTTATTTGTTTATCACCCTGTTTTTGCTTTCAATGAGTGCCTGGGCGCAAGCTCCGGGCGGAGCTGCTGGCAGAATGCCGATGGGCATGAGTGGGCATGTTTATGGAAAAGTTATCGACCCCGATGGAAAACCTGTTAACTATGCCTCCGTTATCGTGCTGCAAAACCGTATGGACACCGCGACCAAAAAAATGAAGGAAAAACTGCTGAAAGGCGCCCTCACCAAAGGTAATGGTGAATTCAGCCTGGAAGACCTACCTGCCAGAGGCCCCCTGAAGCTGAGAATCACCGCTACGGGCTACAAAACGGTAGAGCAGGCAGTTAGCTTTCCTCCCTTTGAAAAAGACCTCGGCAACATTAAACTGGCCGTTAGTACCACCCAGCTACAAGGCGTAACCGTAGCCGGTACTAAACCACTGATGCAGATGGATATCGATAAAAAGGTATTTAATGTGGAAAAAAACATCGTGAGCGCAGGCGGTACTGCCCTCGATGTCATGAAAAATGTACCGTCTGTAAATGTGGATATCGATGGTAATGTGACCCTGCGTAACAGCGCACCACAACTTTATATCGATGGCCGCCCTACCACCCTGACCCTGGAACAGATTCCGGCAGACGCCATCGAAAATGTGGAAGTAATTACCAACCCTTCCGCCAAATACGATGCCTCCGGTGGTAGCGCCGGTATCCTGAATATTGTACTGAAAAAGAACCGTAAAACCGGATACAACGGTAACCTCCGCGCCGGTGTGGATAAACGCGGCGCCCTGAATGGTGGCGGCGACTTTAACCTGCGCCAGGACAAGGTAAATATTACCGCCAGCGTAATGGGTAACCAGATGAAAGGACGCACTACGGGTACTACTGAGCGTAATAACTTCGCCGATGTACCTCCTACCATGATAAACCAGTATAACAGCAACAAAACCAATGGAGGCTTCCTTTTTGGTAAGCTGGGCATGGACTGGTTCGTGACCAACCGCACCACCCTCTCTATTGCCGGTATCAAAGTACACGGTGAGATGAACCCTACCGAAAGAATTGATATCAACAGCGATACCCTCGGTAAAACCGGTTCCATCCCAGGCTTCAGTCAGCGTAACTCTTCTTCCCACAACAAGTTCAACGCAAACGGGCTGGTACTGGGCATGAAACACCTGTTCCCTAAAGAAGGAGAAGAACTGACGGCCGACTTCAACTATTTTGGTGGTAAAAGTAATAACAACTCCGACTACAGAACGGATCGCTATAGCAATAACAAAATTACCAGCAGCGATATCCAGCAAATCCTGGGCGGAGGGTCTGTGAGCTTCATGACACTGCAAACAGATTATGTAAAACCATTTTCCGGCAAACTGAAACTGGAAACAGGCTTGAGAGCCTCTATCCGTACTACGAAGAGTAAATTCGACAACTCCATGTTCGACCCGGCAACCGGTAAATACGTACTGATTCCCGCGGCATCCAATAATTACAAAAACAGCGATAACGTGTATGCGGCATATGCCAGCGTATCCAACAGTATCCGTAATTTTGGTTATAAGGTAGGTCTGCGTGCGGAAAGCTCCAACTACACCGGCGATCTGCTGAACAACGGTCAGCATTTCAGTAATAACTACCCGATCAGCTTATTCCCATCCGTATTTTTAAGCCAGAAGCTGAAACACGACCAGGAACTGCAGTTGAGCTATACACGCCGGATTAACCGTCCCAACTTCTTCCAGCTGATACCATTCACGGATTCTACTGATAAGCTGAATATCACCAAAGGTAATCCAGGCCTGGTACCGGAGTTCACCACTTCATTGGAAATGTCGTACCTGAAAACGTTCAAGGGCAACAATACTTTACTGGGATCTCTCTACTACAGACATACCAACAACCTGATTACCCGCTACCTGACGAAAGAAACCGATCCGGTAAGCGGACAGGAGTTGCTGGTAAACACGTATATCAATGCTAATTCCAGCTACTCTGCCGGTGCGGAAGTTACGTCCATGAATACCATCGCTAAATGGTGGACCATGACGACCAACGTGAATATTTACAATTCGAAGATCAACACCGATAATGTTACCCAGTCGCAGGATGCGCTCTGGAGCTGGTTTGGAAAGATCAATAACAGCTTTAAGCTGCCGGCAAATTTTGAAATACAGCTGACCGGTACTTACCAGTCTAAAACCAATCTGCCGGTAAATGATAATAAAAACGTACAGGCGGGTCCTCCTATGCAGCAGTCACAGAATGCTTCACAGGGTTATATTGCTTCTTTCTATGGTGTAGACGCTGCCATTAAAAAGAGCTTCCTGAAAAACAATGCAGCATCCATTACTTTAAGTATCAATGACATTTTCAGAACCCGCTGGTCCGATCAGTATTCTGAAAGTGCTTATTTCACACAATATTACAGTCGCTTAAAAGATCCCCAGATGATCCGCCTGAACTTTGCTTACAGATTTGGTAAAATAGACGCCAGTTTGTTTAAGAGAAAGAATATGGGCGCAGGCATGCAGGGAATGCAGGAAGTGATTCAATAAGAAGTTGTCTTCAAGTTTAAAGCGCCGGAATGCGAAGGGGGTACACCTAAGCGTTCCGGCCTTTTTCATCCGGATATAACGCCTGTACCCAATCGCTCTGCCACACCTGCTTCGTATCTATATTCATGGCAGAAAGCTTCCCCATATAGGCAGCCCCGGTGTCCACATTATACACATTACAGGCTTTCATAGGCATACTTTCTTCATAAATCAGTGTAGGTGTATGTCCGATATAAATTTCATGAAACTGGAGTAGCTTCTTCGGATATAATTCAGGATGCAATATCACCCGCTCATCCATGGTAAGGGCCATTTCCCACAGCGATCTGTCTTTATACATGGCGGAACTAAAAGGAACTGTACCAGGTGTAACCGAAAATCCGGAATGGATAAATAACCGGTTCTTATCATCCACATGGAAATCTCTCATGTTAGAAAAGAAGGTGATGTGCTGTGCTTTTTCTGTAGCAGATAAGGAATGATAGCTGGCGATGGTGGCCAGATGCCCGTTTTTTAAGCTTTTATAATCGGGTATGGTTCCTTTGAGCCAGGATTCACACCACTCATCGTGATTTCCTTTAATGAAAATACAGGCATGTTCCAGTTCCAACGCCATCAGGTAAGTGATCACGGCGGCGGAGTCAGACCAGCCATTCACATAATCTCCTAAAAAAATCAATTGGTCATTTTCCTGCAATGCCAGTTGTGCCATCACCTGCTGCAGGGCTCTCAATCCCCCATGGATATCACCAATAACGTAGGTTGCAGACATMTTTTTAGTAGGTTTACCGGATAGAAAACAACGATATTACTGGTGAAATTGTTTTAAAATATCGTCTACTCTTTTCTTCGCCTCTTCAAAACTGATTCCATTTTCCTGATCCAGTGTCAACGGGTGATGCCCTTCTATTACTTTAATAACAGGTATCATGCCCATTTCGCTTTCATAGGCCATTGTCTTAATGTTAAGCGTACGGTCATATCCGGGAACGATGGTTTGCAGCCATCCAAAGTAGGGGTCGTTAAGGATTCGCTGCGGGTCTTCCCACATTTCATCTCTTTTGTAGAAGTTTGCTTCGCTGATGCTGGTCCATACATCGAAAAGCAGATCTTCTTTGTAATCATTGATGGGGATGGTGATACGGCCACGGTGAAAAAAATGGGTATCGTCTATTGCACAAAGACTTTCCGTCATCTTTATTCTATTTTCCCGTTCTTCGGGAGGAATAGAAAAATAGTAATCCGGAAATTCGCCGCCAAAGCAAAAAGGCATTTCATCATATTCCTGTCCGCAACAGGCGCATTTGTAAGTAAAGTCTTTCATCTTAAATGGTTACTTCAATCTCAGAGGTTCCGGCCTTTTTCATTTGGATACAGGGTATACACCATATCACTCTGCCACACTTCCTTTGTATCAATGTTCATGGCAGATATTTTTCCCATAAAGGCTGCGCCGGTATCTACATTATGTACGTTGGCGGCAATCATGGGCATATCTTCTCCGTAATTTACACTGGGAGTATGACCGATATAAACCTCGTTGAAAAGGGCTAATCTTTTGGGATATCGCAGCGAGTCTTTGGGAATACGCGGGTCTACGGCGAGTGCCAGTTCCCAGAAACTTCTGTCCCAGTAAAGCGATGGCTCAAATCTTTCATGCGCGGGCCCGTGGGTAGACGTAAATCCTGCATGAATAAATAAACGGTTTTTATCATCTGTATAATACAGCAGCATCCGTTCCAGGAAGGCGGTATGACAACGTAAACCAGCCTCCGATAATTTGTTGAAGCTTTCTACGGTAGCTTGTCCTCCATTCCTCAGCCAGGAGGCATCCGGCATGATACCATGCAGCCAGGATTCGCACCAGGCGTCATGATTTCCTTTAATAAAAATGCAGCGGTACTTTTGCTCCAGTTCCATCAGATAGCTGAGTACTTCAGCAGACTCAGACCAGCCATCCACATAATCTCCTAAAAAAATCAATGTATCCTCTTCTGTTGGTGCGATCCGCGCTATCAGCTGTTTCAGGGCTTTCAGCGCACCGTGTATGTCACCTATAACGTAGGTTGCGGGCATGTTCTAATTTATTTGTACATAATATCCGTCCTCAGCACATATTTCACACCGGCGGTCAGCAATGCACCTTCATGCCGCAGCGGGTGATGAAAAATCAGGGCGGTACCTGTTTCCGGGCGAATAATTTCTCCGGAAGCAAAAATGGTTTCCCCGCCGGTATAGGCTTCGTTCAGATAGATCATAAAAGTATACTGGCTGGCTTCAAAAGGATTCCGCTCAAAGCTGCCGTCCTTGTGCATTTTAAAGCGTTGTCCCGGGCTGTATTTATAAAACCGGAACAATTCGTTCAAACCAACCGCGCTTCGGTTATCTGTCCCTTCCGGGGCAAAATCCTTCAGCCGTTCCCAGATAAAGGTAGCATAAGCATCGTCCTTATACAATACCCGCTCATTATTTCGTACACCTTTTATCATGCGTTGCACGCCATTACCCACGTCTACAGTGGCTTCCTCGTATCCTATGGCTTCACTTTTTTCTATGAGGGCAGTGCATTCTGCCAGGGAAAGAAAATTCTTCACAGTGAAGATGCCGGGAGTATATACTTGCTTTTCCATAAAAATTATGATTCTGTGGGAACATTAATTTGGAAATTATTCTTCTTTAATTGCTTGTTGAACTTATACAGTTCGGGATGCCTGTTCTTCAGGCCTTCCCGTTTCATGCCGGTGTTGATGATATATTCTGCATCTAAAATTTTTCTGCGGAAATTGCGCCGGTCGATCGTGGTTTGCAGGATACATTCATATAGTTCATGCAGCTCAGTGATGGTGAACAGGTCATCCAACAATTCAAAGCCAACCGGGTAGTAGAGTATCTTTGATTTCAGGCGTTGCAGGGCCTGACGAAAAATCTGTTTATGATCAAAGCCCAGTGTGGGCAGCTTTCTTACGTTAAACCATTTTACATCATTGGCCATGCTGCCGGCTACTACCTGGAATTTAGCCGGGTTAATAAGTGCATAATATCCCACTGCAATCACACGTCCTCTTGGATCTCTGTCGGGTGCATCAAAAGAATACAGCTGCTCCAGGAATACTTCATCCATGCCCAGCTTTGTTTGCAGAATACGTGAGCAGGTGCTGAGGAAGGTTTCTTCCATTTGCAGAAAGCCGCCGGGTAAAGTCCAGCAATCTTTAAATGGTTCCTCCTTACGGTTTAACAGCAATACAGACAGGGTATTGTCGTGGTACCCAAATACCACCAGGTCCACCGCCAGGGAGGGGTTTTTATACTCGTGAAAGGCCTTCATGGTTTGTTTGCGTCAATTTAACGTGAAGTAACTAATTTTTCAGGAGATAGCCTAAAAAATATTGCAACCGGTAACATGAAATGTGGCAGGAGCACATTTAGAAATATGAGGATAGTTCGGGAGGGGTTTAACAATGGCAAACGCGAGTGTATGGGCATTTAGAGCATATTGAAAAACGATATTCCCCCCGTTTTCAACCTGATCCATTACTAATATAAAACGAAGGAGCAGTGGTAGCAGAAAAACAAAAAGGCGGTGCTTGCGCACCGCCTTTTTTATTTGGACCCGGGATAGGATTATTCCAGTCATCTCATAACCTACAACTGTTACACTGTTAAAGTAACAAGTCGCAAAGATACATGTCGAAACGCATATAAAGTAGACCGCTATCCCTAAGGTTACCAATATTTCATGGCTGATGGGCCAAAGTCACGATATCTTTTACTTCCAGCACCTTCTTTGGAAAGCCGTACCTGGTAACGTTTATCATGGCCAGCCCCAGCTCCGCCAGGGTAGATACACCCTGCGGAAAAACCCGTCTTAATACCGGGTATAACCAACTCATATATTT
Source organism: Chitinophaga sp. 10T418 (assembly GCF_056394125.1). Classification (NCBI taxonomy): domain Bacteria; kingdom Pseudomonadati; phylum Bacteroidota; class Chitinophagia; order Chitinophagales; family Chitinophagaceae; genus Chitinophaga; species Chitinophaga sp. 10T418. Next base: position 905,330 of record NZ_JBFTHG010000001.1, on the reverse strand, counting down.
ATAATAGGACTGCGTATACTGTAGTCCTTTTGTAGGCTGCATATAGCCAGGGCGGAACATATAAGCGGCCTTAAAAGGCAGGCGCTGTAAATCGTTCTCCGTTCGTTTCTTGATCTTTGCCCACGTACTTTTACCGTCAGTTCCTGCTCCAGACACATAACAAAAAACCATATCCGAATTCATGGTGGCCAATGTATTCGCCACTTCCATGGTCAGATCATAGGTAGCATGTTCGTATGCATCAGCTTTCATTCCTACTGAAGACACTCCCAGGCAGAAATAACACGCGTTATACCCATGCAACTTCGCGGCCACCGGCAGCATATCAAAGAAGTTGTTATGAATAATTTCCTTCAGCTTAGGATGCTTCACCCCACAAGGTTTCCGGTTAATCACCAACACTTCCTTTACTTCCGGATGCTGTAAACACTCATGCAATACACCTTCTCCCACCATTCCGGTACTACCTGTAATAATGGCTTTTATGTCCATAGGAATTTTTTGTTACAGCTGTTAGCAATTAGCTGCCAGCTTTGAGTTTGGCCATTTGTTGATAAATAAAATAATGGGGCATTTATGCAGGAATACCCGGGCCGGTTTCCCTTTCCCAGAAACGATGTTGCGCAATGGCTTTGATAAAATCCTTGCTGCTTGCATTTATCAGCAGTCCAGGTTCTTTTTTACCATCAGGCAGATAAGTCTCTCTAAGCACATCTATGCCTTCCCCACTTACTGCAATTGCCTTACAATGTTTAAATGCTTCGTTGACGAAATGCAGGGCAGTGGCATCATTTTTCAGGGTGGCTGCACTGGCGGCTCCACCAGGAATATACACGGCATCGAATAATACGGAAGCTGCCCCCAGGAAAGACTGATCTGCCTCTCCGTCTATCCCCTTTATTTTTCCCAACCGGGGCGCTATCAGTTGTACCTGGGCGCCTGCTGCCAGCAGGTCAGCTTTCATTTTATTCACATCTGCCCCGGAGGCACCATCGGCCACCAGGAAAGCCACCTGCCTCGACACAATTGTATTCTTTACCGTATTGGCCATACTCAGCGCAGGCGAAGCAGCGATCTGCTGCTTTACAGTACGGGGTTCATATTTCTTTACATCTGCATCCGCGGGCCGCACCTGGTTCATAGGCAGCTCCGGTTTGGCAGGTACTTTTATGCCCAGTCCTTCCGCTACACGGGCAGCGAGTGAAGTATCCACCTGTGTTAATAATCCTATCATCCGAACGCGTATATCCGGCCGCGTTACCTTGCCCAGTTCAAAACGCAGCGCATTGATGATATGATTTTTTTCTACCTCAGACTGACTATTGTAAAACAAGGTAGCCTGGCTGAAGTGGTCAAAGAAACTATCACTGCGGCCTCTAATCTTCTTTGCATCTATTCTTTCTTCATAAGCAGTAAAACCACCCTCCTTTGCCTTTGCCTGGAAAGGGCAACCATTGCTGATGGTGTTGGGCTCGTAGGCCGTTTCTCCGCGATTGATAGTCTGTCGCATATGCCCGTCCCGTTGATTATTATGTACCGGTGAAACAGGCCTGTTAATGGGAATCTCATGAAAATTAGGACTACCTAAACGCGACAACTGTGTATCTGTATAAGAAAATAACCGGCCCTGTAACAACGGATCGTTGGTAAAATCAATACCCGGCACCAGGTGTCCCGGGTGAAAAGCTACCTGCTCGGTTTCTGCGAAGAAGTTATCCGGGTTGCGGTTCAGCACCATTTTACCAATGCGTATTACCGGCACCACTTCCTCCGGAATTAATTTAGTTGGATCCAGTAAATCGAATGGAAATTTATGCTCATCTTTTTCTGCCACAATCTGTATACCCAGCTCCCACTCCGGATAAGCACCCGCTTCAATAGCGTTCCACAAATCACGGCGGTGAAAATCAGGATCTTTTCCTGATATCTGCTGTGCTTCTTCCCAGGCAACGGAATGTACACCTAGTATAGGTTTCCAATGAAATTTCACGAAACTGGATTTACCGGCCGCATTGATAAAACGAAAAGTATGTACACCAAAACCTTCCATCATCCGCAGACTACGGGGAATAGCGCGGTCGCTCATTACCCACATAATCATATGCATGCTTTCCGGTGCAATAGACACAAAATCCCAGAAGGTATCATGTGCAGAAGCTGCCTGTGGTATTTCATTGTGTGGCTCCGGCTTTACGGCATGCACAAAATCAGGAAACTTCATAGCATCCTGTATAAAAAACACCGGCACATTATTACCTACTAAATCATAATTCCCTTCGTCTGTATAAAACTTTACTGCAAAGCCACGCACATCACGCGCCAGGTCACTGGATCCACGGGAACCAGCTACGGTAGAAAAGCGAACAAACACAGGCGTTTGTTTGCCGGGGTCCTGCAGAAAACCTGCTTTGGTATATTTCGCCATGGATTCATATACCTGGAAATAACCATGTGCACCCTCTCCACGGGCATGCACAATTCTTTCCGGTATACGTTCATGGTCAAAGTGGGTAATTTTCTCCCTTAAAATAAAATCTTCCAGTAAGGTAGCGCCCCGTTCTCCCGCTTTGAGCGAGTTCTGGTTATCATTAATACGAAGCCCCTGGTTAGTAGTCAGAAACTGGTCAACACCCTCTTCTGTATGAGGAGCAAGGTTTTCTATTTTCTTACTGAGTTTTCCGGTGGTAGTAATACTTTTTTTCTTTGCCATGGTTCGCGTGATTTAGTGATGAGGTAACCTCCATCAAATCACACAAACCATACCATGGCCGTCATCCATGATCAGAAGGCATTATCATCTCCTTTCACGGTATTCCGGATCGTTAAAAATATAATGCGCAGATCCAGGTATACCGACCAGTTTTCCATATACCAGATATCGTGTTCTATTCTTCTACGCAGGTGTGATTCTTCTGTGATTTCCCCGCGCAACCCGCTAACCTGCGCCCAGCCAGTGATACCGGGTTTCAGAAAATGACGGATCATATACTGCTGAATTACCCGGGAAAACTCTTCCGTGTGGCGCAACATATGAGGCCGTGGACCTACAATCGACATATCTCCCATCCACACGTTCAGGAACTGTGGCATTTCATCGAGATTGGTTTTACGCAGAATACGACCAATCCTGGTAAAGCGGCTATCATGACGGGTAGCCTGTTTGGAGTTGGCGTCATTGTTTACATACATACTCCGCAGTTTCAGACAGGGAAAATTCATATTATTACGACCTGTACGATACTGTATAAAAAACACCGGCCCCCTGGATTCCAGTTTAATCAGCAATGCCAGCAAAGGGATCAGCCAGGTTAATATAAACAGGATCACCAGGCTGCTGAATACAATATCAAATACCCGCTTACGGATCCGGTTGGCAATATCATCCAGCGGCTCTGCACGCAAAGAAATAATAGGAATATTGTTGAAGTAATCCACAAAGATCTGCCGGTTCACAAACAGTTTGAAGTCCGGTACAAACCGGAAATGGATCAGGTTCATTTCTGCCTCCCTGGCTAATGTATACAGGTAAGGAAATTTTTCCGGCGACAACGTAGAATAGATCTCGCGGATATTGTTCGATTGTGCATAAGGTACACATGCTTCCAGGTTGCCGATCACCGGGTAATACGACAACTCATGCACATTGCTGTATTCTTCAAAATAACCCTCAAATTTCAGGTTGCTGTTATCTTCGAGTAGTTGACCCGCCAATTGTTTGGACAGCTCGTTATAGCCCAGTATCACTACTTTTTTTTCCACACCTGTACGATGCAGAATATGACTGGTTACCCGGTAAAAAAGCCAGCGTCCTAATAATACCATCGTAATAAAACCGGTACAGTAAATAAGAATAAACAGGCGGGAGTACAATTGCTTGGATAGAAATAAAAACAATAATAATAACAACAGATACAGCAGAATGCTTTGCACCGTTTTCCGCGCAATACGGTCAAATGCCAGTTGCTGGCTGAGAAAATAAATGCCAGTTGTATACAGTGCCACCATCCAGGATAGATTAGACACTACCAGGAAAATATCCACATTAATATCCTGCATGCGATCATATCGCTGCAACCAGGAGCTGCTGAGGAAAAACAACACATTCAAACAAATAAAGTCCAGCGCAATTAACTGGATACTGCAAATTTTAAGATACCGGTTCAGCATAAAAAAGAATATGGTTGTTCTATAAAATCGCTACGCCACCTGTTCTTTAAAGCGCGTCATCACTCCTGAAACAGAAAGATGCGCTGCTGCATAGGCGCGTGCATTTGTGGCAATGTCGGCAGTGTTATCCCACACCGCCCTGCCAATACCCGATTGCAGGGCTTCCTGGTTTTCCGCATCTACCAGTATGCCCATATTATGACGGCTCACCAGCTCATGCAAACCCGTGCCACTGTTAGCGGTAATCAGGGCAATACCACCTACCGCCAGTATAGTGGTTAGTTTGGAAGGCATCACCAGGTCGCTGGCATGCGCCTTTTGTATGACCAGGTGCACATCTGCCATGTTCAGAAAATTATTAAACTCCGCCGCCGGTTGAAGCGGCAGGAATACAGTATTCTTTAGTTGTAACTGTTCCGCTAATTGCTCCAGCCGTACCTTATAAGGCCCGGAGCCACAGATCAGAAAACGCATCTCCGGCTGATGCTGCCAGGCGGCCGCTGCATGCAACAATGCTTCCAGTCCCTGCTTTTCGCCGATAGCACCGGAATACAACACAATTTTATCTGCAGCAGAAAAACCAAAAGCTTCTTTCAACGCGCCCTTATCTGTTAGTGGATGGAACTTAGCTACATCTACCCAGTTAGGAAAAAGCAATACCTCTCCTCCCGTCTTATCACTTATCTTCCGGATCATCCCGTCCGCTATGCTGCTTACATGATCAGCGCTGCGCAGAATCGTCCTCTCCAGTTTCAACAGCCACCCAATCAGCCGTTTTGACTTGATCATCTGTAAATCCCGTGCAGCCTCAATTTGCAGGTCCTGCACATGATACACAAATGTAGCCCCCCGCAGTTTTTTGTACAGCACCGCCAGCAGGCCCAGGTGAAATGGCGGCGCTACAGTAATCACTACATCAAACTTCTTCTGCCACACCAACTGCATTACTTTTACAAAAGCAGCAGCGGCAAAAGATGCATCCTGCAACATTCTCTTCTTCCCGGATGGCGTAGCCGGCACATACTGCGGACATCTGTATATTGTTATCTTTCCTGTCACTTCTTTTTTAAACCAGTTCCTGACACGGTCATAAGGTGGCTGCACCTGCCATTGCGGGTAATAAGGATAGGTAGTAACTACCGTGCAGTCGTATCCGTTATCTGCCAGCCAGCTGATCATTTCACCATTATACTTTCCTATTCCCGTTGGCTCCGGTGAAAAGTTGCCGCCTATCAGTAATATTCGTTTACCCATATACGTTATTTTAAGTATTACTTCTTCCAGCTCCATAGCAAACCCAGCATACACCCTGTGTTATTAGTCAGATCCCCATGATCTAATGCCACCGAGAAAGTGAGCGTAATACCCTTTTCCGGCAACCGGTAATGCAGTTCTTCCAGTGTATACCATTGCCGTTTCATAGGCGTAAAAAGCGCTGGGTTGGTATACGTCCCATAATTTTGCGTGTAGGTGATCAATGTTTTGCCTGTTATTTTCTTTGTGAGATGATAAAGCAAACCGATATGTCCGCCCACTACGCGGTTATTGATAATGTTTCCTCCCCGCCCCCGGAGTGAGTCTTTTGGCGCATCCCAGTTCAGTGGCTTCATCTCCGGAAAATACTGCTGTCCCCTGTTGCGGTCAATAAACAAAGGCGTGCCTACAATACGTTCATGATAATCCCATCCTGTCAGGTATACCCCGTTGTTATAATAGCTTTCACGCAAACGCAGCAAAAAGAAATCATTGGATTGTTTGGTATAAATAAATTCCGCGGTGATTTTCTCCAGCCAGCTGCCGGCTTGTTTATTGGTATACGCAATGCCCAATAGGCGGTCAATGTTGCGGATATCAATACCCTGCCCTGATTCAAATGGGGTTTGATTATACAGGTGCAATGCCAGCTGATCATTTTCCCAGTCAATACCACCTTCTATAATACCCCGGTGATCGCCGGGTCTGTTGGGTTGTATATCTGTATTGCCCACTGTACCATCATCTTTCGTTTTTACCAGCAGCACATCCATAAATCCTTGCCAGTTATTCGTAATAGCAGGTAAGTCCTTCCGGCTGCCACCCCACACCGCATAGTGTTGTATACCACCATATAATTTGAGTTTGTTTTTTCCTATCCGGAGATAGAAATTCTTTTCATGCAGATAAGCATTTTTAATAAACTGGTCTTTCCCCATCCAGCCGTGGCTCAGCAAGCCTTTAAACTGCAGCCAGCCATTGGTGAATGGTACCGGGGTGTACTCCGTTACCGCTATCCCGATTTTAGGAATGGGCAGCGCATTACCACTGATCCCCATAGAGCCGCTGCTCAAATCTTTATCTACTTCTCCTATAATTTCTTCGTACCTGCCACCGCGAATCTCCCAATGTTTATACCCCGCCTTCACATATCCCTGTTCCAGGAAAGTACTGTTGAAATGATTGTTGTTATACACATCCAACCCATACTTTACATAAAATTTATCCTGCCATACCTGCTGCTTGCTGAAGCCTGCATGGATAGAGACATCTCCTTTCCTATCACTGATAGTACCATAGTGATTGGACAACAGCCATAACGGCTGATAATCTTTAGCAGCAGCTGTGCCAACGGCGCCTGCATGCACTTCCAGTGAATCAGTCAACCAATGCTGTGCTGCGGCGGGCACACATATGCATCCTAACAGCAGCATGAAACAGATCCTTTTCATATGGCCGTCACATTTAAAACCTTCACGGAAGGAGATACCATCTCCCGTTTGCGCACCGCTACCGCAGGATTACCGGAATAAATCAACCACGGCTCCAGGTCTTTCGATGCCACGGCATTTACGGTAAGTACCGCATGCGCCCCACAGGTAACGCCAGCACAAACCACTGCCATAGCCCCAATCCATACACCTGATTCCACGTGGATTTCTCCCAGCCGGTAAGGAAAATCCGGCTGTTTATAATCGTGATTACCTGTCAGTAACAGCGCACCCTGCGAAATACATACATGGTCATCAATGGTAACATCTGCCAGGTTATCTATCCATACATCTTCTCCCAGCCAGCAGTGATCCCCTATTGATAAGCGCCACGGGCACTTTATCCGCACCCTTGTTTTAATAACCAAACCTTTGCCTATGCGTGCACCAAATAAGCGCAGTAGTCCACGTTTCAACGCAAATGGCCATGGAAATGCGCTGTTCAGAATATAGTAATTACAAAAGTACCAGGCCAGCACCTTCCATTTAGGTCCGGCGTAATAGCTACCCGTATTAAAAGCGGCGAGATTGGTTTTCATATAATATCAGATATGAATGTTATAATCCTGTTTTAGCAATGCCATGATATCTTCCCGGCTTTCATTACCCTGCAACTTCTGCTGAAACTCCTGTACATTAACGTCTACGAGTAAACGATACCAATACCCCTGCATAAAGTGAAAAAGAAATCCCTTATATCCATCCAGGAAACCATAGCGCAATACATACCGGAAAAGAAAATACAGCGAGGCGCGCGCGCCGGGCGACAAGGCCGCATATACTTTTTCTTTCAGGAACCGCTTCCGCTTTGCCTGTGAGCCCTCCGCCTTCAATAACCGCTGATCTGTTTGCCAGAAGCCATACCGGATATTCAGCAAATCCACCATTTCCCGGATCGCATAGTTATTATGCTTATTCACCCACCAGTGAATGGAGTTCAGGTTATCATCCACGATATGTTCTTTAAACAACATCGTGGTCCCTTCCGACAACACAATATGTTCATCCATCCAACGCTGTTCAATGCTGCCGAGTCCATTGCGCCAGATCCTCAGCAGGGTATGCGGATAAAAACCACCGTACCGGATCCATTTGCCTTTAAACAACACCTTTCTACGTATATAGATCCCCGTTATTCCATCAGCAACACTGTCCATCCGGGTGTTTATTTCCTGCAGCAATCCCGGCTCCAGGTACTCATCTGCATCCATACGCATTACCCAGGGCGTGGTAATACCACAATGCTCCAGCGCCCATTGGAACTGATCCGCATAATTGACCCATTTGCGTTGAAAAACCTTTGCCCCATAGCTTTCGGCAATAGCCACTGTATCATCAGCAGAAAATGCATCTATCACATATATCTCATCTGTGATCTGCCGGAGATTTTCCAGGCAGCGCGACAGATGTATCGATTCGTTGAAAGTCAGTATAACTACAGCCAGTTTCATCTAATTACATTTTTCATATAGTTCCACATAAGAAGATGCCAGCCTGGCATCATTAAAATCATCCCGGATCTGCGCGGGCGCTTCCCGGGTGATCTGTTGTCGCCGGGCTTTATCTTTATACGCCGCTGTGAGCTGATCGCTGATCCCATCCACGCTTTCTATGCCCGTAATCCATCCCAGACCATGTTCACTGACATAGCCCGCCAGCCCTACCTGGTCGCTGATCAGTACCGGCGTACCTACAAACAATGATTCTATCACCACAATGGCAAAATTTTCATTGCGTGAGGTGAGCGCAAAAAGGTCGGTGGCAGCGAGGAAATGAAATTTATCCTCACTGCCTTTCCAACCTGCCCATTCGACGCTATCATCCATATCCAGCGAAGCAATTAATTCTTTTAAAGACTGCACATAAGCCGCATCACCTGTACCCGCAATCAGCAACCTATATTTAAACGATACCCTGGAAAGCGCACGGATCAACAGGTCCAGCCCCTTTTTCGGGTCTACCCGGGAGAGAAAGCTAATCGTAAAAACATCATTGTCGGTACGGGTATAACCGCCTGCAGGCAGATCAACCAGGTTAAACACCTGTCCGCCTTCCCAGCCCTTATTAATCTCCTGGCACTCTTTCCATTCCAGTTCAGAAGAAACGTGCAGATAGGTACTGCGCAATAATCGTTTACCCATGACCGTATGCAACAGTTGTTTAATACGGTTATTCCTCGCAGTAAGCACATAATCGCAGAACATACCATGTGGCGACAACAGCGGTTTCAGCTTTTTCCATTTACAGATAAAAGAAGCCCCCAGCACCAGGAAATTCCACCATGAGTGAATATGTACTTTATCAAACTGTTTGGCATTCCTCCAAACCGCCTTCCATAAGGCAGGCGACGCATGTGTATGGTCGCCGGTGATGCGTTTAAAATAGGTCACCTTTACGCCATCAATCATCGCAGTCGTATTAGCGGCGATATCCAACTCCTGCCCACCATTGGCAGTGGTGGTATATACTGCCACCGCATGTCCCATCTGCACCAGTTGCTCCGCTAACCGCGCTATCACCACAATGGGGCCACCGTATACATAAGCGGGCTTATAAGAAGGAACAATAAAAAGTATATTCATATTCCGATATTAATGATTCATTGTATGCAGCGAATGCAGGGCATTATCCACCATCGCCGTCATTGTCAGGTGTTCCTGCACAAACCACCTGGCCTGTTGCCCCATTGTACAGATCTCGTCATCCGACAGCTTATCCAACATATACAGGCACTCTTCCATATTTTCAAATATCAACCCGTTGTAACCATCACGGATATAGCTATACTCCACACATTGCAATACTTCCGCAGTGCGTTTAAAGGTGCATACCGGTTTGCCATAAGCCATCGCCTCCACCGCCGACAAGCCCACCCATCCCGGCTGAAAATAAAGGTCTGCCAGGCCAAATAGCTCCTGCTTAATAGCCGGATCATACACGGCACCGAAATCATGCACATGCATATAGCCACTGAAGTCAGGTTTGTATTTCCCCGCGCCGATAATGATAAAGCTAAACTCGGTGGGATCGGTTTCTGCGATGAGCTTTAACAGCAGATCTATACGCCGCCCGGTTTCGTTAAAGCGTGCACAGTAAATCAATACCCGCCTTGAGTGAATCTGATATTTCTCCCGCAAGGCTGCCTTGTCGGGCAACGGCTGCTGCATAATTTTCTCCACTTCCGAAATAGTATTGTTCAACGCCACTGCCTTCATTTTCGGCATCACCTGCTGCCACAGCGCCATTTCTTTAGGAGTATAAAACCAGGTAGCATCCGCCAGCTGCATCATCCACTTCAATAACCGGCTGGGCTGCTGTTCTTCCTGCACATATCTTTTTACAGAAATACCATGGCCCCAGAGAATAACTTTCTGCTTCAGGAAAGGTTTCAATAAAAGGATCATCCAGGTAGACAAATGCGCAAAGTTCAGCATCAGCACCAGCACCTTATAGTCGCGGTTAAAAAAACGTAAAGGGTTATATAACACAAACGGCCCTACGCTCCATGCTGGCAACTGTTTGATAGTAGTACTGCCGGCCGCCAGGTTTCTTTTCTGCAGGGCATCTGCCCCATCATAACAGTACAGGTCAAATGGCGCCTGCTCCTGCAGACGATTAAAAAAGTGTTCCCTGTAATGTGGCACCAAAGGCTGCAGAATCGCTATCATACCAACACATTTTTATTTGCATGAATAATACTGCTCACATCATAACCATAGATGAGCCGGTTACCTTCATGAATAGAGTCAAAAGCTACCAGGCTACCATCCCGCTTCCAGCGCGGATGCAGATCACAATGCAGTCCACTGCGCGTAAAAGCCATCTGCTCCAGTGAGAAAGCTTTCAACACCCCTTCATCCACTCCTTCCAGCAGGGAATCTGCCAGTTTCAAATCCGGTTTGGTATCAATCATACGGTAAGTACCCAACGTAGTTTTCTCTTGCGTGCTGTATTGAAAAAGAAACAGTGTCCGGATGCCCTGCTGATTAGGATAGGTATCACAAATCATCCAGTCGCGATTGGCCGGGCAAAACATAGGATGACCATCTTCCGTAATAATGTCCTTTGCCAGCATAGCGGGGGCTGCATCGTTCACATCTTCCAGCAACAGCCAGTTAAAAGGTGCTACTGCCTTTGCGCCCTTCTGACCATTGTATAATAATTTCTTCAACACCTTTTTGCCGTTGGCGATCAAACCGGCAGGCATCATTTTGTAGAGGAGGGAGCCGCGCAGTTTTTCAATACCACTGCCGGTTCTGCCCCAGATAGCAATATGCGTATCATCTTTCCAGTCGAAGTGACTGAGAAATCCGGTGGCCAGGCATCGCAGGTCATTGCCATCTGTACTGATGCTCATCAGCCGCGTAGTTTCGCCACCGTCTTTCAACTTATACCGGTGTAAAAATGCCAGTCTGTTCTGCGAAGGGTTCAGCAATAAATGCGTGATGTAATGATGCTGCCCCAGCGAAGGATTCATCCTGTAATTAGCCACTGTGCCGATAGACAGCAACAAGGACTGCTCACCGGTATATACATTATGTTTTATAATGCCGGAGTCCACAGGCGCATGGAGATGCGCCTGCTTGTCTGGAAGTCCGGTATAACCATATCCACCTACACGGAAGAGTCGCGCATAATCAATGCTGAAAGCGATGCCCTCGTCCGTTATAACATGTGCGGGAAGAGGCAGTGTTGACACGCATCTATCCACACTCGCATCATAAATCCTGGCGCCCCACTTATCTCCCACGCGATCGTTCACAATAAAAGTATCCGTATCCCCAATCCATTGCTGCCGGGCGCCCTGCGGATAATTATAAGCATATGTTTTTCCCAGTTGATGAAATTGTTGCGCAGCATCAAAATAGCCGATGCCACAAGCAACGCGGGGATCCGGCGGCACTGTAATATCCGGTGATTGCAAGGCCAGGAGTTTATCGCCGGCATAGTTCCATGCCACCAGGTCATGAAAACCAAAAAAGAAATCCCCTTCTCCTGCTGATAATATAAATTCCTGTTGCATAGTTAATGTGTTGTAATGAACGATGAGGTGTCCAGGCTTTTTTCTTTACGTAGTAAAAAAGTATGATCATGAATCTTATTATCAATCCGTCGTATCACATCTTCTTCAGATAAATAAAATTCTGATATACCCTGTAATGTTTTCAACAGATCCGCCTTCACGATATCCGGCGCCAGGAACTCTGCACTGATGCGGTTTCTGGAGAATGATTTTATTTTCTGATGCAGAAATGATTTGCGGTACAACTTCACCACGGTAGCATTAATATTATATAGCTGAATGGCCGCCTGCCAGTCCATCCACTTAAATTCTGATACGCCGCTACCTTCTGTATGTGGCGTAGATAGCACAAACCGATGCCAGGGCACCCGTAGTGCATCCGCCAGAATAGCGCCGTGCATTGCCTCTGCAATCACAAACTGTGAAGACGCGATCTCCTGTAATGTATGTTCCACGCCGTTTTCAGACCTTGGTGAAATATAATTGAACCCCAACCGGTAACACAAACTCTCCCAATCGAAATAAGGTACTGACTTGAAATAGGGGATCACGCTCACCTTATACTTTTTCTCCACGTGCAGATATTTGTCAAACTCCGGCAGCTGACGAATAGCATAAGCAGCATCAGCTACGTAAGGAAACTGGTTATTGAAAGCATAGGCAGATAAAGGCCCCCGCAGGAAGCGGATATCCCAGCTATTATCCAGATGAAATGTTTTATGAGCAGGTCTTACACCTGTACCAAATACAATCTTTCGTTTATCCGTCAGATCACGGAACAACGGTGAGCTGTCGTAAAGTATAGAACCTATACCCAGGAATACTTCCGGGTCCGTTATATTGCCTGCACCAAATAACTTCGGCCATAGCCATCCGTTCAGGTCATCGCCGAAATTACCTTTCGGATCCTTATAATAAACATAGTTCACAGTGCAATCATTTACAGGTTAGCAATACGTAATACTTTGGCAGCATAATGGCTATTGATCCATTCCGTAAAATCAACGGCGCGTTTCTCCCAGCTATGTGCTGCCTTATTCACCTTTACAGGCGCCAGTTTACCGGCAGCCAGCTGACTGATCAGCGTTGCAAGTGAGGCCGGTGCATTGTTGTTAAAATAATATCCCTGCTCTCCAAATATTTCCAATGGCTCCCCTATTCTGCAGGTGAATACCGGTTTATTAAAAGGAATGTACATGTAGATCTTACTCGGACAACGGGCCCAGTCCTGCACCGTGTCATTCAACGGAGAAATAAAAGCATCTGCGGCAGCGAAGTAGGAGCTCAGCTCTTCTTCCGCTGTATACCCGAGGAACTGTACCTGCATGTCCAGCTCTTTCTCTTTCACAAATGCCTTTGCTTCTGCCAGGTGCCGCCCTTGTCCCAGCAACAGCAGGTGAACATCCTTGCGTTCTTTACTGATCATTTCCATGGCCTGCAGCATGGTAAACAAACCATAATTGCGTGTCATAGTGCCCATATAAATAAGCATGGTTTTACCGCTGTAGGTATCCGCTAATTCTTCGAAGCGGATCCGGGGTGATTCTACCACCTCATTATTAAATGCGTACGGGGAGTAAAGCACTGGTAATTGCTTGCGGAATAATTGTCCGGCCCTTTTAGTATATGTCTTACAGAGATACTTACTGGCACACAACAACCCATCAGCATATAACACAGACCAGTATTCCAGGGCCAGCATAGCATACTTACGCAGGCCCTTATTATCGGGAATACCAGATGGCAATTCTGAGTGTTCAATGAGTATTGTGGATTTTAGCTTTAACTTATTTTTTAAGATGCGGTTGCGAAAGCTGAAAGAACAAAACAAAATATAATCAGGTGCGATCTCATTCACCAACGCTGTTTTAGCACGTACTTCTTCCCCTGCCGTACTTTCGGGATAGTAGTATACTTTTACGGCATCACTGCATTCCATGGCAATCCGTTTTCGGTTCTCTTCACTGTCCTGCGCAATGATCGCCACTTCCCAACCCATTGACAACAGTGGATCCGCCATACCGATGGCTCTTTTCATGGTGGCAATGAATTTAATATCGCCGAGTGTGATGAAGCATATTTTCATAGCTGTTCTATTTTTACCATTTATATTTTCCCTCCGGGAGAAATGAAAGCAATGGAGTCATTTATATGTTCCGTATCCCTTACTTCGTTTTCCTCCTCTGCAAATTCATAGTACGCGCGCAACAGGATAGCACCGATCGCCGGAATATTAAATCGCAACTGCTGTATAGGTGAAAAAAGGAAAGTCCAGATCACCCCGATAGTCATCAACACCAGCACCGGATACAACGCCGTGTCAGCGGCATGCCGGATGAGATAAAAACCCATTCTCAGCAGGAATATAAATACCAGCAATACGGCCACAAATCCACCTACTCCAGCATTTACCCAGGCCCCCAGCAATATGGAATGGCTGGGAATCAGGTGATCCGTTGAGGTAGCCAGTTGTTCATTCATCTCCTCATTCTGGTACAACAACAGGATGCGGTAATATTTCAGGTTATCATCTTTGGCCCAGGAGCCATGGCCAAACAAAGGCGCATCACCAATCGCTGCGAGCGCAGCAAATGTTTCACCTCTGCCGGTCATCAGTAACTCCAGGGGATTATAAGGATTGTCCAGCCGGTCTATTTGCTCCGAAGCATGCTCTCCACCGATCTCATGGTTCATTACCCCATTCACGTAACTCACATATGCAAACTGAAATAAGATAGCGCCGGCCAAACCGAATACCAGCAGCCGGTCACGGGTGAGGTACATGCCACTGTTGAAGCAATAAATAATAATAGCCCCGATGAAAAATACCATTCCGGTGGAACGGGAGTCACGCGCAAAGCACAGCAAGCTGTAACCTAACAGTAACGCCAGTACGGCTTTCCACTGTCCCTTGCGATACAATAAAAAAGACAGGATATATACGCCGTACGACAGGATAGGTACCATCTTGAATTTGAAATACGACATATCAGTGTCGGCGTTCTCATCTGTCCAGATAATATTTTTGATCAGGGTCATGCAGAGAAAGAAAAAAATAGCTTCATCATCTTTCAATGTCTTAAATAAAAAAAGGAAAGACAGGATAGACATGATAATCGCCGCCCAGCCCCGCATAAAGTTTTCGGAGGAGCTTTTTACAACAAACAAATCTGTGATCGCCTGGAACACAAAGAGTGCTACCAGGGCAACAATAATTTTCCGGAATAGTGGATAAGCTTTGAAATCACGGGTATCAAATACAAAAGGTGCAGATAACAGCACCATGATTTCATTGAGCTTCAATTGCCCCACCAGTGCTACGTTAACACCGCTCAACAAAGTGTACATGGCAATTTTAAGCCGGTTGAACATAGGCAGGTGTTTTACCGCGTACGGCGTAGTTAACAATCTGTTGCAGTCGTTGCTGATTTACTTCCAGGCTGTATTCCTGCAAGAAGTCTTCCCGCAGCCTTTCACCTTTATCTGTTTCATTATCAAAGTCGAGCAGCGACTGCTTAAATGCGGCGGGTTCATCAGCCACAATAAAATGTTTGCTCTTCACCCCTTCCACTCCTTTAGCGGTGCTGATAATGGGCGTTCTCAGGGCCATTGCTTCCAGGCATTTCAACCGGGTACCACTGCCATGCACCAACGGAATAATCACCGCGCTGGCCACCGATATATACCACTTTACATCATCTACCTTTCCAAAGGCGACTATGTTCTGATATTCTTCTTTGCCGGTAATACGTTTCAACGCTTCCTTCGATCCTCTGCCCACCAGCCACAGGTCATACTTTCCGGCCAGCTCCTGATCCCATACATTTTCAATGAACCATTTCAGCCCCGCAAAATTCATATATACGCCGAAGTTAGCCGTCATCACCAGCACCCGTTGCTGCTTTTTACCAAACAGGTGATAATCTTTCTGGTCCAGGAAATTAGGTACAGTGAACACTTTTTGTTTTGCCAGGAACCGGGTATGATAAACATGATCATCCTCACTCACTACCAACACCGCCGCCGCCTTTTTAAAATACAGTCGCTCATGTAATTTTTCCATGCTGAACAGTTGCAGCTTCCTCAACTTATCCAACAGGTTTTTGGAAGGTAATTGCCAGGTGATCATGGGCTGTGCATTATGCGTACCCAGTATCACCGGTATCTTCCTGCTACTGAAAAAAGAAATGTAATGACCCACAAAGCCGTAATCCAGTATAGCAGCGGCCACAGGATATTCCCTGCATATTTCCTCAAACATCTCCAGTACATCTCCCGAACGCTGGAAGTATTGCTTACCGGTAATCCGGGTCAGCAGATCAAAAGGCTTTGCCTCATAGGTATAAAAAGTAACATTAGGGAGATGATATTGCTCCAGATCCACTTTTTCCACATTCCGCACTACGGCAATTACCTCATAGCCCAGTTGTGACAAGGCCTTGATCAGGTAATAACTTCTGATTCTTTCTCCTCCGTTCTGCGGAAAAGGTGATATATCTGTGAAGAAGAGTATATACATATACGTTAGTTCGCTTTTAGTACTACCAGTCTCGCCTGTAGTTTTGAAAAAATCCGGTTGAATAGCTGTTCCATCTTAGCTGTTTCATCGGGTGTTAGTCCTATCAATCGAATCCATAAGCCCATAGATAGCATACCGGTCAGAGTTGTAATGCCTAACCGTATAAAGCCCTCCGGCATCAGCAACTGTGGCACACCGGCCAGTGCTATCGATAAAACCACCGGGATGATTGCCTTTACGATCACCTGTTTGGTAAATATGGCCGGTGACAAGCCCGTAATATTTTTAGCAGCGATCATGCGGTAAATGCCACTCACCACCTCTATGCCGATGGCGCTGATTAACACAGCCGACACCGGATAACCCACTTTCAGTAATAACCAGGCAATAGGTAAATTGAGCAGCACCATGGTACTTACTACTACCTGGTACTTTTTAATTTTCCCGACAGATTGCACAGCGACCTGTATGCCGGCAGATAATTGGTTGATGAGTGTGGCGATAATAATTAAGCGACACATCATGACTGTGTAGGCAGGTACTTGCTTGAGCCAGCATTGCAGCACAAAAGGCATTTCTATCATCATGGGGATGGCAAAAAAGCTTAGCAGGTAAAAGGAAAATTTACTGGCAATCATGGCGAGGCGTAGCATCCGCGCCCTGTCGCCACTGCCTTCACTTTTAATGATCTGCGGATTCAATGCCCTCAGCATGGTCACAGAAAAATAACTCAGTTGTGCATTTACCTGGTTGGCAATACCATAGGCGGCATTCACGATGGTTCCAAAAAATACGTTGAGTAATAAAGCAAGCCCCTGGTTACGGGCTACTACGCTGCCCGCACCAAACATATTCCAGCCGGCATAGGCAAACATTTCTTTCAATAAATGCCGGTCGAAATAACTACGGACCCTGATCCGGCTTTCTTCATACTTCATGGCGCAGTATACCTGCTTAAAAAGCAGCAGTAGTACGGTTAGCAGCGCTGTCAATCCACCGTATACAATCAGCTTGTCGTAGGCGGTATATTGCAGCATCACGGCAATCAGTAGTTTACCCAGCGCTTCCACAATTCCAAGGATGGCTACCATCACCATGTTTTCCTGCGCAATCAATGTAGCATCAAAGGGCACAGAAATAATGGTAAAGAAAGCACTGACTACCATGAACTGAAAAATGAGTTTAGCAGCAGTAGTACGCGATGCAGGAAAGTTCAACACATGATCAAACAGGTAGCTGCCGGCTACTTCAAACAACAACACCAGTGCCAGCCCCAGTATAAAATGCAGCAACACACTGGAATTGAATACCAGCTTTAGCTTGTGATGATCTTTTGTGCCCAGGTGAAAAGACATATACCGTTGTGTGCTGATGGTCATGGCAATGTTCAGAAATGATAACATGGCAATCACCCCGCTGATCAGGTTAAACAAGCCATAATCCGCCGCTCCCAGCAGGTTTAATACCAGCCGGGTGGCGTATAACGAAATAAAAACGGTAATAAGCATCCGTCCGTAGAGCGCGCCTGTATTCAATATCACCCTGTTTGCTACCTGCATCTTTAGTATATTATCCGATTAAGTGTTCCAGTTGTGTTACTTCTTTTTTGGCAAATAATTCCACATCACTGGCCATCATTTCTTTTACCAGTGCCGGTAAATCATAAGCAGGCTCCCATCCTAATACCGTCTTTGATTTGGTAGGATCTCCTATGAGCAATTCTACTTCCGTAGGACGGAAATATCTCGGATCTATTGCCACTACTTCCTTTCCTATCGGCAACGCATACACTTCGTTGGAGCAGGCAGTAATTACGCCAATTTCTTCTACGCCATTTCCCTGGAACGTAACCGTGATGCCCAGTTCCGCAAACGCCATGCGTACAAACTCACGCACGGTAGTGGTGATGCCGGTAGCAATTACATAATCATCTGGTTGTTCCTGTTGCAGGATACGCCACATTGCTTCCACATAATCTTTGGCATGTCCCCAGTCGCGCTGTGCATCCAGGTTGCCGAGGTATAATTTCTCCTGGAGACCCAAAGCGATAGCAGCGGCGCCCCTGGTGATTTTACGGGTCACAAAGGTTTCTCCGCGTAACGGACTTTCGTGGTTAAACAGGATACCATTGCAGGCAAACATGCCGTAGGCTTCCCGGTAGTTGACCGTAATCCAGTAGGCGTATAATTTGGCTACCGCATAAGGACTGCGGGGATAGAAAGGCGTTGTTTCCCGCTGCGGTACTTCCTGCACCAGTCCATATAATTCAGAGGTGCTGGCCTGATAGATGCGGGTTTTCTTTTCCAGCTTCAGGATGCGCAGGGCTTCCAGTAACCGCAACGTGCCGATACCATCTGCATTGGCGGTATACTCAGGTGTATCAAAGCTCACACGCACATGGCTCATGGCCGCCAGGTTGTAGATTTCGTCTGGCTGTGTTTCCTGTATAATGCGTATCAGGTTAGTACTGTCTGTCATATCGCCATAGTGTAACCGGAAGCGCACATTTTCACTGTGGGTGTCCTGGTACAAGTGGTCAATCCGTTCTGTATTGATTAAAGAGGCACGACGTTTAACTCCATGTACCATATATCCCTTTTCCAGCAGTAATTCTGCCAGATAAGCGCCATCCTGGCCGGTAATACCTGTTATCAGGGCTACTTTCATACGATCGATATTTTAGTGGTAAAAGAAATAATTTGTTATTGCATCAATGCATTGACTGCCGAAGCTGCGGCATTGCCAATACCGTAATAGGTGAATCCCTGTTTGACTAATTGTACATCGTCATAAATATTTCTGCCGTCAAAAAGCAACGGCGTTGCCATCAGACCATGCAGGCGTTTCCAGTCGGGCATCCGGAAAGCATTCCATTCTGTTACGAGCAGGATAGCTGCCGCATTTTCTGCAGCGGCATACATATCATCCGCAAAGGTGACACTGTTGCCAAGGTAAGGCAATGCTTCTTCCATCGCTACGGGATCATACACACTCACAACAGCGCCCGCATCCAGCAGATGGCGGATCAGCACCAGAGAAGGTGCTTCCCTCATATCATCAGTATTAGGCTTGAACGACAAACCCCATAGGGCGAACTTTTTATCTTTGATGTCGCCGTCAAAGTGACGCAGCACTTTATGGAAGATGACTTTTTTCTGGTCTTCATTCACCGCCTCTACCGCATCCAGGATACGCAGCTGATAACCATATTCCCGGCCCGTTTGCATCAGGGCTTTTACATCTTTCGGGAAACAGGAACCACCGTATCCCATGCCCGGATAAAGAAAGTGTTTACCGATGCGTGGATCGCTGCCAATACCCTTGCGCACCTGGTTGATATCAGCGCCTACCAGTCCGCATAAATTGGCGATATCATTCATATAGGAAATCCGCGTAGCCAGCATAGCATTGGCAGCGTATTTGGTCATCTCCGCAGAGGCGATGTCCATAAATAAAATAGGATGACCATTCAACAGGAAAGGGCGGTACAATTGCTCCAGCGTTTGACGGGCCTGGGTGGTATTAACGCCAATGACTATACGATCAGGTTTCAGGAAATCATTTACAGCTGCTCCTTCTTTCAAAAATTCCGGATTAGATGCTACATCATAATCCAGGATCAGCTGCCGGGCAGAGAGACTTTCCTTTACCGCACGATTCACCCTGGCAGCAGTACCTACCGGCACCGTACTTTTTGTGACTACCACCAGGTAATCCTGCATCAATGCGCCTACCTGATGGGCCACCTGCAGTACATACTGCAAATCAGCACTGCCATCTTCTCCCGGCGGCGTGCCTACCGCAATAAATACCACTGCTGCCCCCGGCAATGCAGTAGCCAGGCTGGTGGTAAAAGACAATCGACCGCTTTGCTGATTGCGCATCACGATCTCCTGTAATCCGGGCTCATAAATAGGCAGCACACCGTTTTGTAAACGGGCAATTTTAGCAGCATCCACATCTACACAAATCACTTCTGTTCCTACTTCTGCCAGACAGGCGCCGGTTACCAAACCAACATATCCTGTACCTACGATCACTACTTTCATACCTATCGTATTTAAGATTGTAATTTGAACTGATCCTGCTGCAGGAAATCTCTGTAAGCCATCACCAGACCTTCTTTCAGACTGATACTATGTTTCCATCCCAACCGATGCAGCCGGGATACATCCATTAGTTTACGGGGCGTACCATCCGGTTTGGAAGCATCAAAAAGGAGCTCTCCTTCATAGCATACCACTTCTTTGATATATTCTGCCAGTTGCTTTATCGTCAGGTCTTCTCCTTTACCAATATTCACCGGCTCCTTTTCATTATAGTGTTGCATAAGGTACACGCAGGCATCCGCCAGATCATCCGCGAAAAGAAATTCCCGTTTAGGCGTACCCGTTCCCCACACCGTTACTGATGGTTTGTTATTTACTTTTGCTTCATGAAACCGGCGGATCAGCGCAGGCAACACATGTGCATTTTCGGGATGATAGTTATCACCAATGCCAAAGAGGTTTGTAGGCATCACACTGATGAAGTTGCAACCATACTGATCGCGGTAAGCCTCACATAATTTGATKCCGGCAATTTTAGCGATAGCATAAGGTTCATTGGTTTGTTCCAGCAGGCCTGTCAGTAAAAAACTTTCTTTGATAGGTTGCGGCGCCATACGGGGATAGATACACGAACTACCCAGGAACTGTAGTTTAGTTACTCCGTATTTCCAGGCAGCATGTATCACATTGGAGGCGATCATCAGGTTATCATATAGGAACTCCGCCCGGTAAATATTATTTGCATGAATACCGCCTACTTTGGCCGCTGCGAGGAATACATATGCCGGCTTTTCTGCCGCAAAAAAATCATCTACTTCCGCCTGTTTGCGTAAATCGAGACTTCCGGAATTACGGGTAATGATGTTATGATAGCCCAGTGTTTCCAGTCTCCTTTTGATGGCGCCGCCCACCATACCACGGTGTCCGGCTATATATATCGGATCATTTGCTTCCATATTTATTCATTATTTGTGTTGGTGTTTATAGTAATTCCGGGCGGTTTTCTTTCACCCATTTATGCAATTGCTTGATATCCTGTCCACGGCCCCGTTGCATGATCAGCAACGCGCTGGCAGTATTGACCACCACCATATTCTCTACTCCTACCAGTGCTACCAGTTTATCTTTTCCGATGACCATATTTTTTTTCGGATCACTTTCAATAAATACTGCCTGGTGATTACGGTATTGATAATGATGAGAGAGTGCATCTGCCAGGGCTTCATAGCTACCCACATCACTCCAGTCCATTTTAGTGGGCACCACTTTTACGATGCTGCTTTTTTCCAGTACGGCGTAGTCGATGCTGTCTGATGGAATGGCTTCCATGGTTTCTCTTGACAATGCGCCAGTACTTTTCCATTCTGCTGCGGCGATGGCAGCAGCTTCATAAATAGCAGGCGCATGTTGTTGTAATTCCTGCAGCATAATGCGGGCCTTGCAGCAAAAGATGCCACTGTTCCACAGAAAGCCACCGGCAGCCAGCATGGCCTCTGCAACGGGACGATCCGGCTTTTCTACAAAGTGCAGTACATCATGACCGGAATAGCTGATATAACCAAATCCCGTTTCCGGATAAGTTGGTACCAGGCCGATAGTCACAATATGATTGCCCGCTGCCAGGATGCCTGCCGTTTCAATAGCCATGGCGTATCTGTCCGGCGTACCGATGAGGTGGTCAGCGGGAGTGATCAGCAAAATGGTGTCGGGATCAGCGGTAAAAGCAGCCAATGCGATGGCTGCGGCTGTATTGCGGCCTACTGGTTCCGCGATGCATACCGGCGCCGCTGCTCCTGCCTGTTCCAGTTGTTCGGTAACAATAGCTGCCTGCTGCTCATTTACGATAGCCACTACTTTGCTGCAGGCAAAACGATTACGCTGGAAGGCCAGTTGCAGGAGACTATAGCCATCGAACAGGGTTAATAACTGTTTGGGCGTTTGCTGGTTAGACAAAGGCCATAACCGCGTGCCGGAGCCGCCGCAAAGAATAATATGCTGCATCATAAATAAGGTTGGTTATTTTATCAGTAATGATGTCCGTTCACGATTTTACTGCCAGCAATGACGGTGATCTCTCTGGAAGGAACGGTGGCCTCCAGTATGCACCCCAAACTGGTCAATTCTACTTTCACCCGGTTTCTGCTGATGGCTATAATTTTACCGCCGGAAGATGCGCGTTGCTCTCCTTCGCCAAGTATCGGTACCTGCGCCACAGATACATCTTCATAGTCCCTCAGAAAGTGCCGGATCAATGAAATTTCATGGTCAGGTATTACCGCTGGTTGGCCCAGCCAGTATACAAAGTTGACCACATTATCTGTTTCACGGACCACCCAACTTCTGCTTTCAGGAATATGTACAAATACATAAGAGGGGAACAATGATTCCTGCACGATTTTACGCGCACGTACCAACTCTTTAACAGGATGGTAGTGTTCCACTTTTTTACGCGCGAACAGGTCCGCTACTTTCTTTTCGCATTTGGCCCGGGTATACACCGCATACCAGGCCAATGGTTGTTCATTAAACATAGGAGCCGGTTTTTAGGTTATCGGATAGTTTTGTAGAATTTATAAGGGCAGGACCGGGCATAGCTACGCCCGTTATATTTATAAGATATGGTGGTATCGATATATAATTTACAGTCGCCGTTACTTTGTAGTGCGCCTGAACAAGCCTGGTTTCTTTACTACTTCCGTGTAGCCGTATCCGTTAATATCACCGTATCCGGATCCATACCCGTAGCCCGCTACACCTTGTCGTTTTATTCCATTAAATACAATATTCAGTTTCCCCAGTTCCCTGTTCTGATACAACTCTTCTACCAGTTTCAGGTAGTGCTTGGGGGTTCGCTGATGCCGCACCACATACAGGGTGGCATCACAGAAGGGTGCAATTAACCTGGCGTCTGTCACCAAACCCACGGGAGCAGAGTCAATGATGATATAATCAAAACGTTCTTTCAGTTGCTGGAGCAGGTGTTCCAGCTGACCATTCAGAATAAGTTCGCTGGGATTAGGTGGCATAATACCGGCAGACAGGAGATACAAAAACTCATTGTCTCCTACCTTTTGCAGTATCTCCTGCAGAGATGCTTTTCCTACCAGGTAGTTGCTAATGCCCGGGTCTACGCGCATGCCCAGCATTTTGCTGATCATGGGTTTCCGCAAATCAAACTCCAGCAGTGCTACTTTCTTTTTAGCAAGAGAAAGGCTCATGGCCAGGTTCAGGGATACAAAACTTTTTCCTTCACCGGAAATAGAGGAAGTAATCAACAAAGTTTTACGATCTCCATTCAAACCTATATAGGACAAAGAAGTTCTCAAGGCCCTGAACTGTTCTGCCACTGCGGTTCTGCTGTTATTACTCATCACCACCGGATCCTTTCCATCGTGGTGCATAATTTCAGCAGCGATGGGCGCCGTAGTTACTTTTTCAATATCTGCCCTGAACATTACCTCCCGGTTCATCATATCTTTCACTGAAACAAATCCTGCTACGAGGGCCATCGCACCCAGCACAGAAATGGCTAGTACCATCGGTTTCTGCGGACTGAAAGGATAGGCCGCTGATTCAGCAGCATCCACTACCCGGCTATCTGATACGGCCGCGGCATAAGCCAGGGCTGTTTCTTCCCGCTTCTCCAACAGAAAAGTGTAGATGTTATTTTTAATCACCTGTTGCCGGCTTACTTCCAGCAAGGCTTTCTCCTTACCTGGTACACTGCGGATAATGCCCATGTTACGGCTATTCTCTGCCTGTAGTCTCACCATACCTGCCTGCAGGTTAGCACGCAGACTACCAATATTCTCCATAATAGCCGGCTTTAACCGGTCGCACTGACGATTTAAACTGGCCAGTAGCGGGCTGTTTTCACCGGTAGTTTTACGAAGCCGGTCCAGCTGCAATTCTGTTTCTGATAACTTCGTTACCAGCTCCAGCAATACCGGGTCAGAGAGACCAATGGTACCGGGCACTATATTACCTCCAGGGTTTTGACTGTTCACATATTTTTCAATCGCATCCAGTACAGACAACTGCATATTAGCTTCGCTGATTTTACGATCATTTTCCTGTACACTGGCGAGGAACAGTTTACTCTGCTCGCTGATGTCCACAATACCTTCCTTAGTTTTAAAATGTTCCACCTGTGTTTCTGCTTGTCCCAGTTCCGTACTCACAATGCGCAGGCGTTCTTCCACAAAACTCATGGTGTTGGCGGAGGTTCTGTTTTTATCTTCTACTGCCGCCTTGTTATATACGCTGATCAATTCATTTACAATCGCTTCTCCGCGTTCAGGGGCAGCATCTGTATATTCCAGATCCACTACGCTGCCGGCTTTGGCAGCAGGCATAATTTTCATGGTGCCCAGCAGGAGCTGCATCCATTGTTTTTCCGTCATGAGGTGCAAGGTGTAACTCGCCGCAGTATCTGTATGCCGGCCCTGCGACTGTATAACTAATTTGCCCCATCTTGTTTGTACCGTATCTCCCACCGGATAACGCTTACCGTCTATAACTACACTTTTTTCTGTTGCATGGTAAGTAAATGGCCACATACCTGTTGCGGCCATTTGTATGGCATCGGGTTCCAGGAAAACGAATTTAAGCGGGCTGTCTTTATATAGTACTACATCTCTTATTTTCCCTTTCTCAATCACTTCACCATAGAGGTTAAGGTTTCGTATAACCGCTTTCGTTAGTGTGCGTGATTTCAGTATTTCAATTTCATTTTCCATGACGGTTTTAGCACCGCCCAGCAAATCGAGTGATTGTAGCATATCGCTGGCGCCAAGACCGTTAGATGATTCCTGTACCAACAGCACACCAGAAATTTTATATAACGGTGTAGCATAGCGGAGATAAAGGAAAGCACCTCCCAGTGCAGCAACAACAGCAGCTGCAAACAGCGGCCAGTAAGGCAGATAGCGGGAACGGATGAGCGTAAGTATGCTCAATGGCGTTTCACTTTGTTGCGTTTTATGTCCGTTTACTTTTTGCATACACTACTTATTAATGACTAAACGGTCCAGGATAATAACGAGCAATGACAGACTACTAAGAACAATGGGCAGTATTTGCCGGGACCTGTCTGCAGTTGCTATTTTTGATTTACTGGGTTCCACATAAAGAATATCATTTGATTGCAGAAAGTAGTAAGGAGAATTCAGGATACGTTTATCATTCAGGTCCAGGCGCCGTATAATCCGCTCCCCATCTACTTCCCGGATTAACAATATATTATTCCGTTTACCAAACACCGTTATATCACCTGCCATTCCCAACGCTTCCAGTACTGATATTTTTTCGTTGGTAACATTTACAACCGTTGGTTTACTGACCTCTCCGAGAATCGTTACCCGGTAATTAAGGAACCGTATATTGACGACCGGATCTACCAGCAGTTTACGTTCTATCAATTGATCGTGGAGATTTACAGTGAGCGCCTTTTTTGAAAGGCCGGCTACTTTTATAGGCCCTAATACCGGATACTGAATATATCCCTGTTCATCTACCAGGAAGCCTCCCAACATTGCGCCTGCACCGGCGTTGGCTCCTCCTGCACCAGCAGCGGAGGTCATGTTGGACACATTGTAGATGATTACATCCTCCGGATTAAGACTGCTTACATTGATTTGCAGTATATCATTCTTTTGTATCCGGGGCTCAAAATTGCCATCAACTGGTGATAATATGGTGTCTTTTACATCACTGAAATAAACAGCATTTTTTGTTGACACGCAGGAAGTAAACAAACAATTTAAGCATAGCAATCCCAATCCCATCCAGGTTAAGCAGGTTTTCAATATCATATATGGCATTTTACATCATCACTTACACACTCTTTATATCTCCCTACAATATTACGCTGGTTCGCACTTGGATTCAATTACTTACTACAGTATAAATTGCTTTATTACACGGTATCTTACTACTCATTAAAGTAAGCAGTCCGTAAAAGCAGTGAACATATCTGATAAATTAAAATCTGAAGAAAAATTATTGATTGTGCTAAAAAGGACGAGAGAGAATAAATTATTTGACCAGATTTTTGAAATCAATTCCGATTTGGTGGATACATTCAGCTTCTGATACACTTTTTTCAGGTGTTGGTTCACAGTGAACACGGTAACAAACAACTGCTGCGCCATTTCCTTATATGAGTAACCTTCTTTCAGTAACTCCACCAATTCATACTCCCTGCGGGTAAGCTTATCCTTAATGCTTTCCAGCGGATCTTTATTCAGATGAGTGATCAGCAGATGCGCTGCTTTGGGTGATAAGGTAGCGCCACTTTGTATTGTATCCATGATAGACTGGTAAATATCACTTAACCGGCTTGTCTTGATAATATAACCGCTGGCGCCTTTTTTAATGGCTTCAATAATATACTGCTTGCCATCATGTCCGGACAACACAATCACTTTCGTTTCCGGATAAAGTCGCTTTACCTCTGATATGCCATCAATGCCTGACATACCAGGTAAAGTAATATCCAACAGGATTACTTTTACATCCGGATAAATCACCGGCAGGGAAATAAACTCCTCTATAGACTTGCAGGCGAATACAACTTTGCACTCMTGGAAATCTTCCAGAAACTCACGATAGTTGTTTAATAGAAAATGATTGTCTTCAATGATTCCTATGTTAATCATACACTAAAGGGGGGTTAGGTTCTTGGTTGATATGGTACAATAAAATAATCTTATAGTAAATATAACAGGAAAAAGAATAGGCAGATAGCACAAAAATATATCTATCTATTTATTAATTATTTATACATTATTAATACAAACATTCTAAAGTATAAAACACTTTATAATTATTTATATATTTATATTTTTTTGTGATAGTATCACTTTATTCAGAATAACATTTTTATAAAAAACCAAAAAGTATTTAGCCAAACCACATACCACAAAKGCTTATAGGTTAATTTATAAATACATTATTAATAATATAATGTATTCTTTAAAAACTTTCGTATATTGCATATATAACCATATTTATCCCGCCCGCCGATACTATCGAAATACGAAACCTTATTTTCTATTCAACCAAAAACCAACGTATGCTAAACAACGCTAGCAGGCATGCAGTCAGAGAAAAATCTTTACTGGAAATGAGATCGGAATATATTTCCATGGCAACACATGAATTTAAAACACCGATCATCGCCATTTCTTCTTCTATTGAATTACTCGAAACAAAAATGCAACTGGATGAATTAATGTTACCTTTTTATGAACGGAATATTTCCCGTATCAAAGAAGAAATCATTGTACTCCGCAACATGGTGGATGACATACTCACCACTGGTAGTATGGTGGCAGGCAATCCTGTCACCCAACCAGAAGAAACAGATGTATGCAGCTTCGCTAAAATGATAAAGCAACAATACTTTCACAAACGCAGTGATAAGCGTCAGTTACGGATAAAAGTCTCTGGTAGTCCGCGACCTCTTCGTATAGACAGGAGCCATCTTGCCGGCATCCTCACCAACCTTATCAGCAATGCCTTCAAATATTCTTCCGGCCCCGGTCCATTACTCAGTCTTCATTATAGAAAAGATCAATTACGTATCAAAGTAAAAGACTGCGGTATTGGTATACCGGAAAAGGATATACGATTTTTGTTCACCCCGTTTTTCCGCGCGGGAAATGTAGGTGGCAGAGAAGGCACCGGGCTCGGACTGGCCATCGTAAAATCATTTGTAACGGCTAACAACGGGGAGATCACTGTCAGCAGCGGGTTAAATGGTTCCGTTTTTACAGTCACTTTTCCATTATAAATATCAACGCAACAACATTACACTTCCTTTTAACATGTGCGACTGTTGCGAACTATCTGTATACGTACATACGTATACGTAAGCCTGCACATCCGCTGGTATTCCTTTAAAACTACCATCCCATCCCACCTCAGGAGACTGACTCATAAATATCAGTTTTCCCCACCTATCATATACCCGTAACCGGTAGTCGTGTATCGCATCATATACTTTGGGGCGGAAAACATCATTCTGTCCGTCATGATTAGGTGTAAATGCTGTAGGCATGACCACCAGGCAGTTTTTCCAGGGCGATGCTACTGCGGCGGCTACTGCTGCTGTAAAATGATGACTATCCTGTATTTCAGCAGTATGCGGCCCGGCTGCCAATCCGGGAAATACACTATCCGGTTGCCATCTCCCATTATCCAACCTATACTGAAAAGGAGGTACCCCACCGCTTACATGCAGCGTAATACTTCCATCATTGACGGCTCCGCAGCTACAGGGTTTCACAGATGCCTGCAACACAGGTAACACCAAACGATCTATTGCGGACAAATTATCCAGTAGTAAAGCAATCCCATACTGACTTTTGTTACATGGTGCAGTGGGATACGCTACCAGGGAAATATAACGATATGAGGCAGCAGCATGAAATACGGCATCGTAGCGTTGCCAGGTTTCATGCGTAAAATTACCCGATGACCATAACAGCGCTGCGGTATCTCCCGGAGTATTACCACCATAAATCGCCAGGTTACCATAGCAGGCCGGATAAAGATAATAAGGGGTGTAGGCCAGGTCAAGGCTCAACACATAATCCACATTTGCCTGCAATGCTTGCGGCAGTTCCTGTCCGATACCTTCCAGGAACCCTTTACCGCTATGCATCCCCACATAGCTATTGCCAGCTGCCGGCGCCAGCTTTATCTCAAAAACACCGGGCTGCGTATCCGGCGTACCAAAAACAACATGCCAGGAAACAGGCAATATCCCCTTACCAGGACGACCTTCGAGGGAAGGGTTGCTGAATGGTATATGTTGCGCTTCTACCTTAACAGAAAAAGATAAAAACAGCCAGCAGCACAGCATTCCGTAAATAATACCTGGTTCTGAAAACATGCAGTTGATTTGCCGCATTAAAATTACCGGTTATTACAGTGATGGCATATAACTCATTTAAGTAGTTTGTGCACCTTACATTTCTTTTGTTTTGTTTACCTGAAAAAATATCTTTGCCCCGGAAATTACCCCTGCACCCAATTGTGCAATTGCCTAATCCGAATTTAAACACCTTAGTATCATGAAAAAATCCATTCTGTACATTCCCCTTGGCTTCATGCTGATGGCCACTGCTATGTCATGTGATAACACCGGGAAATCAGGTAGCAACACAGCCTATGATGAAAAACCAGCTGCCGCTGCAAACCAGGTCATTGAATACACTAACCTGATCGTTGACCTCTCTAACAAAAATTCTGACTATGTAGTCCGCCTTGTGAAAAATGCAGACCGTGTGGAAGAAATATTAAAAGGAAAGAGCAATCCGGTTTTCCTGGGCAGTGTCATTAAACCTATCATGATACCTGCTTTTAACCACAGCAAAATCACGGTAGACAAACCCGTAGATGCTTTAAACAAAGCAGACCAGGCTTTCTTTAAAGAAAAAGTAGCCGGCTTCATCAGCTCCTTCGACAAAATAAAAGCGACCTATGCCAAACTGGATGATTACCTGAAAGCACAGGACTTTAAAGATGACAAAGGCGCAAAAGGACTTGCCCTGGCAGATTCTATCCGCAACGATGCGCAGGTATTCTTTGATCAGAAAGTAGTACTGATGAAAAGAGTAAATGAAGTAGCTGATGCCAGTGAGGTGATTATCCTGAAAGATAGCCCGCTGAAAGATTACATCATCGCCATGAAAGCAGATATGCAGGCAGTTCGTAATTATATTAATCTGCTGGAAGAAGGCGGGGAGGATTACAGCAAAATAAGTGCAGCTGCACAAACAGCCTATGATGGCCTGGAAAAGGATCAGGCAGCGCATGCAGCCCTCAATCTGGCAAATGCAGAAAAAGAAAGCAAAGGTTCTTCCTATAAATCGTTCTGCGATAGCTACCATGAATTCCTGCTGATGGCCAAAAGGATGATGCGCGATGCCAAAGAAAAAGGCACGATGACAGAAAGCCAGCTGGAAAGCCTGAATAACTCACTCGATACTATGATCGGAAGATATAACAGCTTCACGAAATAAAGGCATAAAAAAGCCGCAGCCAGGAATGGCTGCGGTGCTTTTCTTATCCACTCGTTTATCGTTGTAAACTCAACTCCGTTTTTGTTGCAAACTGCTGCAAAGTCACTGCTATCTCTTTCTCCAGAGCCTCTCCCGTCAGTTCCTTACGGAATGCTTTCTCTTCCAGCACCATCATCACGAAGCTTATCTGAATTGTCGGGCAAAAGTAAGGGCTTATGAAAATTATTCTTTACGAGTTCGGGAAACATATTTACGAGATGCGGAAATTTGATATTAACTTAGTTCATCCTGATTTCAAACAATTTTAAACTTCCTACTGTTCCTTATTATATGAAACTGCAACACTTCCCCGCAAGCGAAAGAGGTATTAAAGACATTGGCTGGCTGAAAAGCAACTTCTTCTTCAGCTTCAGCGATTACTACCACCCTATGCGCAGCGCATTCGGATCGCTGATCGCTTTTAACGATGACTTTGTACAGGCAGGTAAAGGCTTCGGTATACATCCACATGTGAATATGGAAATTATTTCGGTACTGCTGAAAGGAAAAATGAACCATAAAGATACCATGGGATACATTACTGAAATAGAAGGGCCTGCAGTACAGATCATGAGCGCCGGCAGCGGACTACGACATGAAGAATATAATATTGGTATGGAAGAAGTTAACTTTTTACAGATCTGGATTGCGCCCAAACAACAAAATATTGCGCCCCGCTATCAGCAACGCAGCTTCCCTAAAGAAAACAGGAAGAACAAACTGGTCACCATCGTATCCGGTGAAGAAGGAATGCAGCATTGCTGGATCAATCAGAATGCGAAATTATCACTCGGCTATTATGAGCAACCTCACCAGCTTACTTATACCTTCAACCCGCTGAATAAATGCCTGTTCATTTTTTCCATTGCCGGCGGGCTAAGAGTACAGGACCAGGTACTGCAGGAACGAGATGCGATCGGGTTATGGGAAACAGGTGAAGTATCACTGCAGTGTGCAGAAAAATCCGAGTTCCTCATCATAGAAACACCTATTAATCAGAAGTGACAGGCGCCGCTATACATATTAAATACGGATATATTATTAATTCTATAAAATAATAACATTCTATTTTCAATCACCCGTAATTTATTCCACCGGGAATCATTAAATTTATATTGCACCGAAGTAAAGGGTCAATACGGGTATGATTAACACGACTCAAAATAATTACATAGGTTTCGAAGTTCTCTTTAATCATGCCACCGTTGGCATCCTGGTAGCCGATAGCAACAGCACCATACTGATGGCTAACCCCTTCCTTCTTAACCAGTTCGGCTACACGAAAGAAGAAATTACCGGACAACAGGTGAACCTCCTGATGCCCTGTGATGAAAAAGAACATATCGCGCTGCGAAAAGATGGCAGCAGATTCCCCGTAGAGACCAGCCACGGCGAACATACCACACCGGAAGGAATACTAACTATCATTTACATCATGGATATCTCCGACCGGAAAATATCCGAACAAACCCGGCAACAACTCGACCAGCAAAAAAAAGAAGCCGCCATCAAAGATGGCACCCTGCAAAGGATGAACAGCTTCCTTAACAGCTTGTGGACCAACGCCGGCGCCATGATCATCGTCATTAACACCGATGGCTTTATTAAATGGTTCAATCCTGCCGCAGAAAGAATACTCGGTTACAAAGCCAGTGAAGTCATAGATGTATGCACCCCGCTCATGCTGCATGACCAGGATGAAGTTGCCCTCCGGGCAGAAGAATTTTCCAGGCAACTGCAGCAACCGGTAGAACCCGGTATGGAAACACTCACCATCAAAGCCAGGCTAAATTTACTCAACGAATATGAATGGCTCTACATCCGGAAAGATGGCAGCTCCCTGCCCGTTTCACTCACCGTATCTGCCATCCGCGATGCCAACGATATTACCGGCTATATAGGCATCGCCATTGATCTTTCCCGTATAAAAGAGGCAGAATCAGAACTCCGTATTTCACTGGAAAAAGAAAGAGAACTCAACGAACTGAAATCAAGATTTGTGTCGCTCGCCTCTCATGAATTCCGGACACCACTTAGTGCCATCCTTTCTTCCATATACCTCGTATCCAAATACGAAGGCCCGGATGATGTAACGAAGCGCAGCAAGCATATTCAGCGGATCATTTCTTCCGTAAATATGCTGACAGATATCCTCAACGACTTCCTGTCTGTAG
Source organism: Chitinophaga sp. 10T418 (assembly GCF_056394125.1). Classification (NCBI taxonomy): domain Bacteria; kingdom Pseudomonadati; phylum Bacteroidota; class Chitinophagia; order Chitinophagales; family Chitinophagaceae; genus Chitinophaga; species Chitinophaga sp. 10T418. The sequence goes on along the minus strand of NZ_JBFTHG010000001.1, from coordinate 872,584 downwards.
GCAAAATAGAAGAAGGAAAAATACAAGTCAGGCACAGCACCTTTGATACGGCCAAACATATCGGCAACATTCTAGGCGAAATGGACGGCCTCAAAAAGCCCCAGCAGAATATTTACTATGCCCACCACGGCGCACCACAAGCCTTCCTGGATCCTACGCTACTTAAACATATTGTTATGAATCTCGTATCCAATGCCATCAAGTTTTCCCCGGAAGGAGCGATCATTTCAATCCGTACCCAATGCAGCGATGCCATGTTCCAGCTGTCTGTAAAAGATAAGGGCATAGGCATTTCCACTGAAGACCGCCAACACCTGTTTGAGCGATTCTTCCGCAGCCAGCATGTGGCCAACATCCAGGGTACAGGGCTCGGCTTGCATATCGTAGCCAAATACGCAGAACTCATGAACGGTACCGTGTCTTGTAACAGCGCGCCTGAAAAAGGTACAGAGTTTCTCGTCTCCCTTCCTTTTCCCCAAAACCAATGACCATGGAAAAAATACTGCTGATAGAAGATAATCCTGCTATCTGTGAAAATGTGGCGGAAATTCTGGAATTGGCTAATTACAAGGTACTCACTGCGACCAATGGAAAAGAAGGCGTATCCATGGCCCTGGAGCACCTCCCCGACCTGATTGTATGTGATATTATGATGCCGGTGCTGGATGGATATGGCGTATTACATATGCTCCATAAAAACAAAGCATTGCAAACTACTCCCTTTATCTTCCTGACCGCCAAAGCAGAAAGAACAGATATACGAAAAGGAATGGAAATGGGCGCAGATGATTATATCACTAAGCCCTTTGAAGGCACAGAACTGTTAAGTGCTATTGAAAGCCGGCTGAAAAGATGTGCAGAAATAAAACATAACTCTGCCACCGGGCTGCAGGGACTGAACATACTGCTCTCTGCCAGCAAAGGCGCTGATCATCTGTCACTGTTGAAAGAAGACCGTAACACCAATCATTATAAAAAGAAACAAAGCATTTATGCCGCCGGCAACCGCCCGGAATATTTATACTACCTGCTGCACGGCAAAGTGAAAACATACAAACGGAACGATGATGGCAAAGAACTCATTATAGGCTTATACAACGAAGGCGATTTCCTGGGTTACAATACGTTACTGGAAGGGGGCAACTACCAGGAAAATGCAGAAGCCATGGAAGATACCCTGCTGGCGGTTATCCCCCATCAGGATTTCCAACAGCTGATCAGCAGCAATCCGGAAGTACTGGGGAAATTCATCCGGTTATTGTCCAGGGAAATGGCAGAAAAGGAACAACAACTGATTGGTCTTGCTTATAATTCTCTGCGTAAAAAAGTAGCGGAAGCATTAATTATGCTGGATAGGAAATACAATACAGCGGGGAGTAAAAATTTTACGATAGATATCAGCCGTGAAAACCTGGCGGCAGTAGCCGGAGTAGCCAAAGAATCCCTCATACGCACGTTGGGCGATTTCAGGGACGAAAGATTGATTGCTTTGAAAGAAGGACAGATAGCGGCACTGTCTATCAAAAAACTGATGGAAATGATTAATTGACTTTATACTTTTTCTGCAGCTATAAATATCAGGAAAGCCACTTTCACTTTTTCATGTTCCTGCATCATTCCATGCACATCATTTTTCAACACAGAAAAGAAATGCGGTGCGGCTACATTGGCAGGCTGCTTTTCCAGCCAGGCCAGTTGTTCTCCTATTTCATGCCGCAATAACACCATCGACTCTTCGCGGGCCAGCATGGCCAACTGAAACTCCTCTGCTTCCTCTACAAATGAACGGCGCGCAGTTTCCTTTAACGCTGCGGCTAACCGGTTTATCAGCGAAGCATTATCTTCTCTTAAGGTTTTCAGGATCCTGATCCATGTCTTGCAAACCTCCTGGTACTCAAGACAGGGTGGATCATGCTGCAGTTCGTGCGACATGGTTTAAATGCTAGTTGTAATAGGTTTGAAGTCCGTGCAAATTCTTGTCGGTCTCCCATCTTTTCAGTAGCTGACAAAGGTTTTTCTGAATAAAATACATCTGCCTGATATCTGCCTGCAGCGCTATCAGTTGTCCCTGCGGGCCTTGTGGAAAACTATATTCTTTCTCCACCACATCTTCCAGCAAATGCACAATTGTTTTGCTCTGTAAAACAAACTCCTTTACCAGCTTATATACTTTGCTGATATGATCATAGCCCATCTCTGTAAACACATCTCCTTTCTTAGGCTTCAGCACCGGTTTCAGCTCTTCTTTCAGGTTACGTAATACCACACTGTGGTATACCGTTACTTCGCGGTAATAATGAATAAACAGGTCGTTAAAATCCTGTAACGTTCCCGCAGTAATAGCGGCCGCCTCCTGCATCTTCGTATAAAAATCCTCCATTCTGGCCAGTACCTGTGCTGCCTGCGGTATAGCACGATGCGTAATATAGTCATCGATATCTTCCGCATGCCCCGTGTTAAAGTCCAATGCCCTTAATTTCATGTCCAGCAACGTTTTTACACCCGAATGCCGGTCGTATTGTCTGAAAATAAAATTCCCGTACTTGCGTAAATGCTTGATAGGGAAAAATAGAAAACCTTCGCAAAATTTGCGTTGCCGGGAAGTAGGCGTTAATCCGCTGAACATGATTTGCATTTTTTTTAGTGCAGATAAAGAGTATCACCGCCAGTGAAACGGTGATACCTTTCAACAACACATCTCCGTCATTCATTATTTGTTTACGCTAAGGAATCCAGGTGGATGTCCAATTGCTGCTGTAAAACTATTGCTGTTTACATTACTGAACAATGACGGGCATTAGCATAGCTGTTGACGGTGATCATTTTTTGAGATGACCATGATCAGTCTTTCGATAACGGCGGATGATAATCCATACACCGGAATACCAGGAACTTCCTTACTACACGGCCATGTTGCTTTACTACAATAGGAGACAGCTGCTTAACAGAGCTGAAGAAGGGAGATAGTTTTTTTATAAATGCGAGCTCATCTACAGCATCGTTCACGTCGGTGAGTGAGTTAATAAAAAGGGCATTTCTTCCTTTAAGGGCATTCATATCTGTTCCTATAAAATCAAACTGCAAGGCATTTTCTCCGATAATATTCCTGGAATACACCATGTGCCCCAGGTATAAATTCAGCATTGCACTGGTTTTGTAATCATCGGCAGAAAAAATAAAATCATCCGGATACTCCGCTGCCAGGCTTTTTACGCCAGTGCCCAGCCCTCCCCAACCTATCATGGTATCATCAGAGTGAATGGGTACCGGATAAAAAATGATTTCTGCCGCCAACACCCCGTGAACAACCAATGAGCAGATCCATTGCCAACGCACATATTTAAAGGTAATCCAGGTGCTGATCCAGATAATACCAGTGATATAAGCCGGCATCATCCAGTTGATCTTTACCCAGTATATAGGAGATATCACCAGGAAAATGGCAAAAACGGGCAAAAAGAAACATAAGAGAAACAGTTGCCGCGCCGGAATACGGGTAATATGCCACTTGTATTTACGCACCAACTTATAGCAATAGTAAAACAGGGCAACAAGTAATACCGGCAGCAGGATAGCCGCCTGGTGCCCAATCACACCGAAAAAGTCCAGTGGATGAAACTCCACTCCTCCCACCCTTTCGGACGACTGGAAGCGGAAAGAGGCAAAGTTGTTATCCACATTCCAGATGACTACCGGTAAAATAGTGATGCAGAAAAACAGGATGCTGGCAAAAAACCAGGGGGACCATAAATACCGGCGATGCTGCCCGGACAACAATAAGTACAACACGGCACCGGCTGGCAGAAAAATAGCTGTATACTTACTATCGAAGGCCATTCCCATCGCAATACCAGCCCATATCCAATAGCCCTTGCGTTCTTCAAATACTGCCCGGTAAATAGCGATCAGGGAAAGAGACCAGAAAAACAACAATGGTACATCCGGCGTTGATACCAGTGACAAGATAGTCACCATCAGTGTGGCAGATAACAGCAACAAGCCATTCCAGGCCCTTGGCAGGGACAGGAAGCAGCGCGATAGCCGGTAAAAGGCCAGCAATGTACCAATGGTTACCAGGGTGTCGGCCAGCTTGATCACAAACACATGCCGGCCAAACAGGTCTGTAAATGCCCTTAAAATCCAGGCGATAGCCGGAGGATGATCAAAATACGAAAGTGCGAAATGCTGTCCGTAAAAATAGTAATAGGCATCCTGAGGCATAGCGCCCATTACGCCAATAAAAGAAAATCTTAATAAGAGGATGAAAGCGATGGCGATGGCCATCCACCTATTTGCGGTGATATAGGCAATAAAACGGTTCCCACTCGCTGATTCCTCCATATGAAATGCTGACAGTTAGATTTGTGACAGATGATGTGATAAAAAACAATCTCACAATCTCTGTGCCGCTTGACAAGCAGGCACCTGTTGTTTAACTATAATTAACACACCCGCACATTTTCTGTTTAGCATTCCCGGAAAAATCAATCCGCTCTTAAACTGTGAACCGGATTAGCGCTGGCGGCCTTCAGCGCCTGTAAACCCACGGTAACAAAGGCGATCAACAGTGCGCCGGCAGTTGCCACCGCAAACAATATCCAACTGATTTGTACATGGTAAGCGAAATCCTGCAGCCAGCGCTCCAGTAAGTACCAGGCCACCGGCGTGGCAATGATCGCAGACAGGATCACCAGTATGAGGAAATCTTTTGACAGCAAAGTCACAATACTGCCCACACTCGCCCCCAATACTTTGCGGATACCGATTTCCCTGGTGCGCTGCTCTGTGATATACACCGTTAACGCCAGTAAGCCCATCACAGAAATAAAAATAGAAATCACTGTAAACACGTAAATGATATAACGCACCCTGTTATAGCTACTGTATAACTGCTGGAAATTATCATCCAGGAAAGAGTAGCGCAAGGGGAACCCCGGTTCTACTGTTTCCCATAGTTTATTGATAGCCCCCAGGGTCTTATCCAGGTTAGCGGTGTTTACTTTCACCAGTAATGCACCTCCCGACTGATAAGTACAGTGTGCATTGGAGATGCTATACAAAGTAGGACGGATATAACTGTCGAATCCCTGCACCTGGAAATCTTTTACTACGCCTACTATTTCATAAGGCACACTATCGCAGGCGGCAAAGCTGATCCGGGAACCCACCGGCAACTTCACGCCCAGCGTTCTGGCGGCCGACTCATTGATAATGGCGGTATTGTCCTGGTCTTCCGGATGATCGTCACTAAATGTCCTTCCCATTAACACCTGTATGCCCAGGGTAAGAAAAAAGTCACTGCTCACGCGCACAGAAGTCAGGGATTTATGCTCACCACCATACCGGAACTCTGTAGAAGAGGTATCAACATTTTGATTGCCGGGAAGAGCGGTTGTTTTGGAAACGGTTTCCACTCCCGGAATCCGTAACAGCTTCGCGCGGGTTTGTCCGAAATCATTTTCACGGGTTTGTTGATTCGCTTCTATCTGCACTACTTGCTCAGGATTAAAACCAATATCCCGGTGTTTCATAAAATCCATCTGATGTGCCATTACCAGCACGGCGATGATAAAAAACACTGATACGGCAAACTGTACAACAATCAATGAATGACTAAACCGCTTGTTGCCCGCCCCCATACTAAAATTGCCCTTGAGTACATTCACCGCACCCTGACGGGCAAATACCACAGCTGGATATAAACCGGATATCAGTACAATCGCTACCAAAGCAGCAGCGCATTGCCATAACATTGTGTAGGATTGTATTTGCCGGAAGAAAGATAACGACAGGTCGAACGTTTGGTTAAATACAGGCAACATGATAAGACATAAGCCAGTTGCCAATAGCAAGCTGATACCGCATTGCAAAGATACCTCCAGCAGGAATTGTCCCAGCATTTGTTTACGGCTGGAACCCAGTACCTTTCGTACGCCCACTTCCCGTGAGCGCTGCAATGTTTTCACGAGCGACAGGTTACTGGAGTTCAACGCACCGCTCAGGAGCAGCAAACCTGCCAGCAGGAAGAGGATCATGGTAGTTTTAAAGGGGCTTTTGCCAAAACGCGGAAAATTATGAATATCCTTCACCGCATCTGTCAGCAGTGTAGGAGTATGTCCGGCTTGCAAAAAAGCGGCATAACTCAGATTGCCCGTTTTTTCATGGTGATCATAAAAAGTACGATTCACTTTATCTTCCAGTGCCGCGGTTGCCATGGGCTTACCCAAACGCACATACGAAATATAGGAAATATTGGCCCAGGAGCTTTCCACGTCCGCTGTCATTGCGTTGCGGAGAATCATCGCCGCATGCAGATGGGATGGGCCTTCAGGTATGGCTATTACGCCTGTAACAGTGAAAGGCATCTTATTGAAGATCTGTATCACCTTACCGATCGGATCTGCATCACCAAACAACTTATGACTTACCTCCCTAGAAATAAGGGCGGATGCCGGCTCCCGGAATGCAGTAGCGGCATTGCCTGCCAGCAGCTGATAGGGAAATACCTGCAGAAAGCCGCTATCGGCCATCACCACATCTTTCTGATATAATTTTTTAGTTCCATAACTAATCAGCAGCTCATAACCACCGGAAGGTTGAATACGTGTATACGCCGTTATTTCCGGCATATGCTGCTGCAATAAAGGAGCCAGTGGCGCTGGCGCCGGATTGTTTGCGAAATTGCCGGACGACTGTTGGGATACCCGGTACACCTGTTGCAGCGACGGATCCCACTGATCGTAACTCAGTTCATAATTCAGGTAAAGTAAAATGATCAGGAAGCTGGTCAGGCTGATCGCCAAACCACCGATGTTAACGAATGAGGTAAATCTATTCTTTATCAGACTTCTGAACGCGATTTTACAATAGCTCCTGAACATTGCATAAGGATTTGCCTACCATAAATAAAAAAGGTGCCGGAATCCGGCACCTTTGATAATCAATTATTTACATATCGAAAGAGGAGGCGCCCTGTCCATTTTCAGTATAGCTATTGTTCATAAACGAACAAGGGCGCCGGCACCATTTATTGCGCTGTCCATTTTTGCTCCCAGGGGAAGAAGTCAGGCGCCGGGATATCTTTACCCTGCAACTGATCTGTAAGGGCAGCGATATACATCTTCCAGCGTGGCAGGTAAAAGCTGCGCATTAAGCCACCCCATTCCTTATTGGCATATTCATGCAATTCTGTGGCCGGATTATCCGGTCCCCAGTAAGTGATCTGGATTTTAGCATTCTTTATTAGCAGCGCTTTCTCCGCCGGTGTTTGCCCCAGGCTTTGTGCGGCATTCACCCAGGTATCCAGGCGGAAATGTTTGTTGCCGCTGAGTAATAAATCCTGCTGCTGCATGAGCGACAAAAAGCTGCCGGAAGTTTGCTTAAAAGCAGCAAGATCTTTTTTCCCGAAAGCTGCCACCATGTTGGCATAAATCTCTTCACCACGATTTGCATTCACCTGCCGTTGAAAATCGATCGCATCAATTTCATAGGTAGTGTTATTCTTCATGGCGGGAGCCGCCTTCATAAAAGTGGCTACTGCGGCTGCAAAGACTTTAGTATCATAATTACGTTTACGCGTGCCCCAGGAAGATACCGGCACATCTTTCAAAGTAGGACGTGCACAGAAAACAGATTCGTTGGGTCCTTCCTGGTATTGTGGAAAGCTGCTGTAAGCAGTAGCCACTAATCCCTGCCAGGCTGCCTGGATCTGCGCATTATCGGTACCATAACGGTAACGTACATATGATTTTATCCAGTCTGTTACTTCCACTTTCTCCGGATGCCAGGCGAGTTCCAGTATCAGGTCGTAGATAACCGGGTTATTGTGGATCCCTTCCGGCATAATGCCTACACCTTTAAACAAGGGTCCATAGGGACTATGTGCAGCACGCCATGTTTCATCAGCAAAGCGCTGCAGCTTACCATACAGTCCCGCCTTTTCGCCGAAGTTATTCACACTGCACCAGATAAAGGGGGTGCCTTCATATCCTTTACGTGTTTCCCAGTTGGCAGTATTTTCACCAAAAAGTTCCTGTACCAGCACTTTAGACTTATCAAGACCAGCTAATAAGGTTCCGGAAGGATTGGCCTGCCAGCCCTGCAACACCCAGGTACTACCCGGAAAATGTTGTTGCATGGTTCGCTGAATAATGCCGGCTGCTGCTGTTACATCTACCCCTTTGCTGATGCCTCCTTCATGAAAAGGATCTCCTGCAAAAAAGCGGATGTCACTACCATATAATTTTTTAAGCTCTTCATAGTAGATGCCGGCAATGTTCGTGAAGTTACTGTCGCCCGGGATCAGGAAATCCGGGCGCTGGAAGCCACCAGCCCACTTACCCTGCTCTACTACTTTAACAGACATTTTCTCTTTCAGATTCACTGGTACCATCCCGTAAAAGCCCTGGAGCACCGGGGCAATGCCCAATCCTTTCATACGTGCCAGTATTTGCTTTTCCAGCGCGGTCTGCTGATCTATCATCTGCTGTGTAACCGGACCACCCCATCCTTCGAGGTTGCCCATGAGCCACCAGGCGGTAAAGCCCGGCCCTGCTACAAAACGGCGGGCTTCCTCAGCGCTGTAGCCCAGGCGCTCCAGGGTATGCTGCCATACTGCTTCGGTACCCATGGTAGCCAGCATCACGTTCACTCCATTGAGTGCCATCCAGTCCAGCTCATGCTCCCAGTCCTTCCAGCTGTAATAACTCATCGTATAGCTGATCGTGCAATAGTTCAGAGCATAACGGTAATCATAGGCAGTATTGATATGTACGGGTGCTTTTACAGCAGGCAGCGGAGATACGGGAGCAAGATTATCTCCCATATGCGACATAGAACGGTGACAGTAATACTTCAGGTACCAGTTCAGTCCGGCGGCAGCAGCACTCGCACTGGAGGCTGCAATGCGCACTTCTTTGCCCGGGGTGGTAATTTCAAATATATCCTTGTTATGCTCTGCTGCTATACTTTTTAACACCAGCGATTTTGCCAGCCACGGAACCCGGCGTTGCGCCAGCTGCTGTACAGCAGGAAAGTCCTGTGCAAACACAGTCGAAGACAGGCATAGGAGTAGCCCTGCCAGCAATTTTGTACTTTTCATTTGTTTCACTGTTAGTATTATAAAGAAGGTAAATGTAATGATCAATTACATAATTCGTAAATTTAGTGAGGCACTATTCACCAAAACTACTCACATGGCAGGACAGACTAATCTACCGGAGCACATTAAAGGTTTGGACGACATGGAGGTGGCTGCCTCCAGACAAAAGTACGGCAGCAACACTCCTCCTTCTCCTGACAGCAATCCGCTCCTGCTCCTGTTAAAGGAAATCCTGGCAGAACCTATGCTCATGCTCCTCATTGCCGTCACTGCTATTTATTTTATTATGGGCGAACTTGGGGAGGCCTATTTTATGCTGGCTGCCATAGCACTGGTATCCGGCATCTCTTTTTACCAGGACAGTCGCAGCCGCAAAGCACTGGATGCGTTGGAAAAAATGAATGAGCCTCTGAGTAAGGTAATCCGTAACGGCATATTAAAAAGTATTCCTACCAGTGAAATAGTCACCGGCGACATGATGCTGGTATCCGAAGGCAATACCGTCAATGCCGATGGAGTGATTGTACACAGCAACGACTTCTCAGTTAATGAGTCAGCGCTGACTGGCGAGGCATATGCAGTTTTCAAACAGTCAGACGCGGAGGATAATCGTGTATACAGCGGCACTGTTGTTGTTTCTGGTCTCGCTATCTGCGAAGTAAAGCAGGTTGGCTCCCAAACAAAAATCGGTCAGTTGGGAGAAGCGATCCTCCATATTAAAGAAGAACCTACACTCCTGCAATTACAGATCCAGCAATTTGTGAAATGGATGGCCATCGCCGGTGTGGTCGTTTTCCTGGCTGTATGGCTATTTAACTATATCCGCAGCGACAGCTTAACCGACAGTCTTCTGAAGGGATTAACACTGGCCATGTCTATTTTACCGGAAGAAATACCGGTGGCCTTTACCACCTTTATGGCACTGGGTTCCAGACGACTCATGCAAATCGGCATTATTGTAAAAAAGATTCGTACCGTAGAGGCATTAGGGAGTGCCACCATCATCTGCACAGATAAAACAGGCACTATCACGGAAAACAAAATGAGCCTGCCCGCCATCTATCGTGGGGCAGATCATACGTTGTATGAAGCAGAGAATCTACCGGCAGATGTGGTTACCATGGCCATGTGGGCCAGTGAACCAGTCCCTTTTGATCCGATGGAGAAAACACTGCATGGACTATACGAAAAGATGACAACAGCAGACGAGCGCACGCACTACAAAATCGTACATGAATATCCGTTAGAAGGCAAACCGCCTATGATGACGCATATTTATGAGAACGAAGCCGGCCAGCGTATCGTTGCCGCAAAAGGAGCCCCGGAAGCTATCATAGCAGTTTCACATCTCCCGGAAATAACAAAAAAACAGGTCAGCGAACAGGCAGATGCACTGGCGCAAAAAGGCTACCGCGTATTAGGTGTGGCTACGGCCGATTTTTCCGGCAACAATTATCCCCTTGCACAACAGGAATTGCCGTTTACCTTTGTAGGCTTGCTGGCTTTTTATGATCCTCCCAAAGCCAATATCGGAGAGGTATTCAGCAAATTTTACCAGGCGGGCATTGCGGTAAAAATCATCACCGGCGATAACGCTGTAACTACCTGCGCCATCGCACAACAGGCTGGTATGGCGCATGCCGACAAAGCCATCAACGGCGATACGCTGATGCAGATGGATAATACACAGATGCAGCAAACTTTGCAATCTGTCAACATTTTTACCCGCATGTTTCCCGAAGCCAAACTGGCCGCTATCAATGCACTCAAAGCAGATAATGAGGTAGTGGCCATGACAGGTGATGGCGTAAACGATGGCCCCGCACTGAAAGCAGCACATATTGGTATTGCCATGGGTAAAAAAGGCACAGAGATTGCCAAACAAGCCGCGGCATTGATCCTCGTTAATGATGACCTCAGCGGCATGGTAGATGCCATTGGTATTGGCCGGAGAATATACACTAATATCAAAAAGGCCGTCCAATACATCATCTCCATTCATATTCCGATTATACTCACCGTGTCGCTCCCATTATTCCTGGGCTGGATATATCCAAATATATTCACACCGGTACATGTTATTTTCCTGGAAGTTATTATGGGACCTACCTGTTCTATTGTATATGAAAATGAACCCATGGAAGAAAATGCGATGCTGCAACCACCCCGTCCTATTACCCAAACCTTTCTCACTTTCCGTGAAATGAATATCAGCATCCTACAGGGCCTGCTGATTACAGCAGGGGTGCTGGGCGCTTATCAGTGGAGTATTTCACAGGGGTATAGCGAAACAGCCACCCGCAGTATGGTATTCACTACGCTGGTACTTGCCAATATTTTTCTTACCCTGGTTAACCGTTCTTTCTATTATTCCTTTATACACAGCATGCGTAACCATAATAAATTAATGGTAGGCGTTATTGCTATTACACTGTTGTTGCTGGCAGCCATGCTATATATTTCGCCAGTGGCAAATTTCTTCAGCATAACGGCATTGCAACTACCTCAATTACTGGTATGTGCCGGTATTGGAGCCGCTTCCGTACTATGGTTTGAAATATGGAAATTATGGAAACGAAATATACATTTCCCGAAACAACACATTAAAGTGCCGGCAACAGTGCGCGCCGGCAATAATTAATCAGAGATCTCAAAAAGAAAATATTATATGAAGGTATTTACAACAAGGGTTATTCCGGAAGAAGGACTGCTACTCATGCAGCGTGCAGGCATCACCGTTACACAGTGGACAGAACAGAGAGAGCTTACCCTGGAAGAAATGATCGTAAAATGTAATGAAAATGATGCGTTATTTTTTGCCGGTGGCAGAAAAATAGACCGTCCTTTTATGGAACAATGCCGGCATTTAAAAGTTATCAGTCTGTTATCCGTGGGTTATGATAATGTAGACGTAAAAGCCGCTACCGAGCTGGGATTACAGATTACCAACACACCCGGTGTGTTGAGTAATGCCACTGCCGACACCGCCTTTTTATTAATGCTGTCGGTAGCACGTAAAGCCTTCTATCAACATAAGAGAATTATAAAAGGAGAATGGGGATTCTCCAGTCCTACGGCTAACCTGGGTATTGACATAGAAGGGAAAACACTGGGAATATGGGGACTGGGTAACATCGGAACGGTCATGGCTAAACGCTGCCGTGCTGCATTTGACATGAAAATAATTTACTGCAACCGTCACCGTAATGAGGCTGCAGAAAAAGAACTGGATGCTACTTTTGTTTCATTCGATGAACTGCTGCAACAAAGTGATGTGATCAGTGTACATACCTCACTTACGGAGGAAACAAAAGAAAAATTCAATAAGGATGCCTTCAGTAAAATGAAACCCAGCGCTATTTTTATCAACGCAGCACGGGGTGGTATTCATAATGAAACAGATCTGCTGGCGGCATTACAGCAAGGACAGATATGGGGCGCAGGACTGGATGTAACCAATCCTGAACCCATGAAAGCAGATAATCCTTTGCTGAACATGCCAACCGTAGCGGTGTTGCCACATATAGGCTCCGCTACACTTGAAACAAGGAACGCGATGTCGCGGATAGCAGCCCAAAATGTGATCGCTGCTTTTGAAGGCAAACCAGTACCAAATCCCGTTAATCACATTTACTCACTATAAGCCCCACCCTGGTAATTACTGCCAGGACCGTTTTCCGGCCAGGGGCAGGAAAGAGTTTCATCGGATTAATTTTCATCCCATAAACAAATACCGGGAGTGATTGTTGGCTTACTACAGATTCATTAACTTTAGCTAAAGCGCTTCACTATGAAAAAGGTCGCTATCATCGGCGGACTACGCATCCCTTTCGTTAAGTCCTTTAAAGAATACAATCATATCAGCAACCAGGAAATGTTGACTACCTGTTTAAACGCGCTGACAGACCGCTTTCAGCTGTCAGGAAAACGACTGGGGGAGGTAGCCCTCGGCGCTTTGCTGAACCGCTCCACAGAATGGAACTTTGCGAGAGAATGCGTATTAGGCACTAAACTGGATCCTCATACCCCCGCTTATAATTTACAAAGGGCCTGCGGCACCAGCCTGGATGCCACCATACAACTGGGTCTCCGCATTGCCTGCGGACAAATAGACACCGGCATCAGTGGAGGCAGCGATACCAACAGCGACATCCCACTGCAATTCCAGCAGCAGCTGGCCTGGAAACTGGTAGCCCTGCGCAGCGCCAAAACACTGGGTGAGCGCCTGAAAGTATTGGCCTCCATCCGGTTCAAAGACCTGACTCCGGTATATCCATCTATCGTAGAACCCAGAACAGGCATGTCTATGGGACAACACACCGAAAAAATGGTGAAGGAATGGGGCATTACCCGGGAAGCACAGGATGCACTCGCCTACCAGAGTCATATGAATGCCGCCAAAGCTTATGCAGATGGCTTTTTCAATGACCTCGTGATTGAATACAAAGGCGTAAAAAAAGATACGATTATACGCGCAGATACGACTCCTGAAAAGCTGGCCGCCCTGAAACCTGCATTTGACTTCAGCGGCAACGGCACCCTCACTGCAGGCAACAGTACCCTCTATACCGATGGTGCTTCTGCTTTACTGCTGGCCTCAGAGGAACATGCCCAGCAACAAAACTGGCCGGTACTGGCGCACCTGGTAGATGCCGAAACTGCTGCCGTAGATTATGTAAATGGAGAAGGACTGCTGATGGCACCCACTTACGCCGTAGCCCGCATGCTGAAACGCAATCACTTAAAGCTACAGGACTTTGATGTATATGAAATCCATGAAGCCTTCTGCGGACAAGTGCTTTGCACCCTCAAAGCCTGGGAAGATGCCGCCTACTGCAAAAAGCTGGGCTGGGATACGCCCCTGGGCAGCATAGATCGCAGTAAGCTCAATACCAAAGGAGGCAGCGTTGCCATCGGGCATCCCTTTGCGGCCACCGGTACCCGGATACTGGCACAAACGGCTAAAATACTGCAGGAACGCGGCAGCGGACGCGCACTCGTATCTATCTGTACCGCTGGTGGTATGGGCGTAGTAGCCATACTGGAACGTTAAAAAAACCGCGGCAGCAGTGCTGACGCGGCAAGATCGCTATTCACTCCAACGCGAATGCAGTATGCAGTCGCAGAAATTTTTACTTTTAAATCCAGGGATCATATATGCACAAACATCTGCTTTGATATTACCAAAAGTAGTATCTGTTTTGTGTTCGAAACCACTGAAAAAAGCCGGGATAATTTTCTTCTTAAAATCAGTACGCGGGAAAGCCGCCAGGATAGCAGTTCTATGCTCATCAGACAAGTGTTCATATCCTTCTCCCATTACATCCAAACCAACACCACTATACATCAATGCTACTTCCGGCTCTTTGTATTCCGCAATACCAATAGTCGTATGCAATGCTATGGTATCCCATACCAGTTGCACGGCAGCAGGCGGTACATCATTACTCTGCAGAAAATCACGGGCAGCATTGGCGCCATCTACTTCAAATCTTCTATCCGGGCTGCTGTAATGTGGTGTGAGTCCCAGGTCATGGAAAGCAGCACTGATATACAGTAACTCCGGATCAAATTTTAACCCGGCACGCTGCCCGTTTAATACGGAAAAAATAAAAACACGGAGCGAGTGATTATACAGGAATTCATTGCCATGCTCGCATAATAATTCTGTTGCCTGCACAGCCAGCTTACTGTCCGGAATTCTTACACCCGCTATTGTTGTTAAGGTTGTTTTACACATATCATTTGCTTTTATACTGCAAATGTAGGCGCATGGCTATCCGTAGGGAATACCAAAAGCGGTGAATCACATACCAATTTGTACAAACCGGCTTCTGAACTCCTGGGGAGCCATCGTAGTTTGTTTTTTGAAGAAATTACTAAATTGGTATGGTGTGGAAAAATTAAGCTGAAAAGCAATTTCTTTTACCGGCGTTGTGGAAAACTGCAGTAAACGTTTAGCCGTAGCTGTTAACTGTTCACTGATCAGCATCTTGGGCGTTTTATTGCTATATAACTGGCATATATCCATCAGCTTACGGGGCGAAATATGCAGTTGCTGTGCAAATATATTTACATGATGGGTATGATGAGCATCATCCTGTAACAGTGCTATAAACTGCTGGTATATTTTGTAGTGATGATTGTTGGTGTCCGCAGATAATGCAGCATCAATATTGGCGATTTTAATGATCAGTATTTTCAGGTAAGCAGCCAGTACATCTGCTTTATTGGAATAGTCCGGCGTTTGATATTCCAGCAGCATATCCCGGAGCAGGTGATAAATATTCTCTCCCTCCTCGCCGGCCGGCGTAAAGTGTTGATGCGCTTCAATATTTCCATACAGCGTAGCTTTACAATTGCGTGCGCTCACTGGTGTTTTGTCCCAGAAGCAATCCCCGAAAACCAGGTGAATAGCTTTCAGCGCAGGCTGTTTAGCGGTATGCCAGGGTTGCCCTTTCCCTATCAGCAATAAACTACCGGGTGTTACCGGGAAAGTGGTACCGGCAATCTGCACCGATCCACTTCCCTCATAGATCCAGAGCATTTCATTGTCTTTGGCAATATCCGCCCTGCCGCTGGCAGTGATCGCTGCGATAAAAAAGCCTTCAGAAATTAACGGATGTGTTGCTGACAATGCCATGATGCCCTATTTAAAATAACAACACAAACTTACTAAAAAAGTGATGGACTACTTTTTCAGCGCGGCCAGGTATTCCACCAGGTCTACCAGCTCCTGCTGCGACATAGCCGTAGCTAAGCCTGTAGGCATCAGGGAATGTTCATATGCCTTCCTGGACACGATGTCATTCTTCTTTAGTTTCACTCCCTGCCCTCCTGCTGTTCGCACATCTACTTCTTCTTTGGTTTCACTGGCCACATAACCCAATACCTGTGATCCATCTTTCAACTTAAAAAAATATCCTTCAAACCCAAAGCTAATACCAGCATCCGGTTGGATAATGGCATCGTAGATAGCACTTTTGGTGAGCTTACTGCCTATTTCAGAAAGCGCCGGGCCAAAGTTTACACCGGTATTACCTGCTATGTGGCAGGTAGCGCAATAGCTGGCAAATACTTTTTTTCCTCCGGAGATATCCCCCTTCCTGGTGACCAATTTATCTACGGTTGGCAGGTCGTGGTGCGTGGCCGCAGGCTCATAATAAGCTACGGCCTTGGCTTTGATATCCTGTCGCCATGCGTGTGTGAGTACTGCCTTTGCCACGGTATCCAGGTCGGCCGGCAAAGATTTATTGGCTACCATGTTCCACAAATCGGCGTATCCATCCCAACCGCGGCCCAGGTTGCGCGTAGCCAGTTGTCTTAACGGTAAAGTATATACTTTGTTTCGCATCAGCACCGACAACAGTTCCCGGTTACTTCGGTCCTGCGCTTTGCCAAGCGCAGCTACCAATGTAAATGCGGTGGCGGAATCGGACTGCTGAAGGGTTTTGATCACCAATGGTTGACCGCCGCTTTGCAGTAGTGTTTTCATACTATAGCCCTGCAGATCATCCCTGTGCGTATCGAGTACCATTTGCAGTAACGTTTCGTTCTGATCACGGAGGTGATACTTAAGCACCAGGTCCACGTATTCCATCTCGCCTTTGAATACAGTCAGACTGTTGTGCAGCAAAGCTGTCATCGCCGGCGTTTTTGGAAGCGCCGCCGCATCCAGTTGCATCAGGGCAAGTGCGTTTATCCAGTAGTGCTTCGGATCGTCTTTAAGCAGACTTAATAACACCGGGGTACTTTCTGCTGCGGGATAAAAATCGAACGCACGGAAATAACGTTTATCCAGCCGGGCATCGTTACCTGGTTCCTGGATCAGTGCGGCTAACAAAGGTAATGCGGCGGGTGTTCTTGCCCGCCAAATGATGTCATGGTCGGCATACGGATGCCTGGTATTAGCTGGCAGCTTCCTCCATGCGTTGAAACAGGCTTCCCAGTTGCCATCTGCGCCAATGCCCAGGGCTTCCAGGTACCAGCGGTCTTTTCCATTATACTGTGCAGCCAGCAAGGCCCAGTTATCCGGCATATCTGCCTCATGGCTATGGTACATGGCCAGCAATGCCTGCCGGCGCACAGCTGCAGAGGTATCTGTTACCAGCATATTGCCATAGCTGACACCACTCTCCTTTGCGGCCCGTATCGCAGCGATACGGATATCTTCGTCTTTATCCTTCAACGCCGTTTTAATATATCCGGCACCGTTAGGCAACTTGCTTAGTAACCAAAGCGCACGTGCCCGGTAGCGGGGATTATTGCTACTATACAGCGACTGCAATTCCTTTTCTGCAGCAGCACCCATACTGCGAAGTTTTGTCCAGGCCAGGTATCGGGTACTACCGTTAGGATTCTTCAATGCCTCGACAGCGCTGGCAGCACTATTGATCACCGGTGGCTTTATTTTATACGGGCTACCGGCCGGGGCTATACGAAATACACGGCCACGGTCCAGGTCGGCCACCTGGTGCCCACCTACTCCCGGATCGTACCAGTCGGCCACAAAGAGGGAACCATCCGGTGCTACGCAAACATCAGAAGGACGAAACCATTGATCTGCCCCGCTTTCCAGTATATTCTCTATAGTAGCCGTATAGCCGGCACCGTTCTTTTTAACAGGGTAAGATCTCACCACATTATGCCCCGGCTCTCCATGGATCATCTGGTTACGGAACAGGGCCGGCAGCAGTTCTCCTTCATACACCACCATACCGGTAGGTGATCCGGAACCCGTTTGCAATAAATTAGGAACTACACCCGGATCGTTGAGATGCCAGTGCCGGTAAGGAATAGAATCTTCCATATTCATACGGCGGGATGACCAGCCTGCGCCGGTCATCTCATCCGTATATCCATAGTTGCCATGTTCGAGAATATAATTAATACGAACGCCCCGGTTGCCATCATCATCATTATCACTCTGCCACATATTACCAAAAGCATCTACTGCTACTTCATAGTTGTTGCGGAAGTTATGCGCCATTACTTCCAGCTCGCTGCCATCTATGTTGCAGCGAAAGATCATACCCTGCCGGTATGGTTTGCCTTTGTTGGCAATCAGGTTCCCATCCACATCTTTTATCACTGCCCCATTCTTATCAAGTATGCTATCACCGGCATTTCCAAAATTGAAATACAGCTTTCCGTCCGGTCCAAACGTAAACGCATGGATGGCATGGTCGTGCTGTATTCCACCGATACCGCGAAACAGCAGTTCTTTCTTATCGGCTTTATCATCACCATCTGTATCTGTGAAAATGAAAACGTTCGGGCTGCAGGATACAATCACCCGATTACCAAGTACACAGATTCCCAGTGCAGCATTAATGCAGGTATCCTGGTAAAAAACTTTGGCGGTGTCGGCCTTGCCGTCGCCGTCCAGGTCTTCCAGTATCATGATGCGGTCGCCTTCCTTTTTGTAAGGATGTCCGGGGTTTAGTTCATTACGGTAGTTATAGGCCTCTGTTATCCACACCCTTCCTTTTTCATCAATGTCCATATTTGTAGGATTCATGATGGCCGGCTCGCTGGCGAACAGGGTCGTTTCCAGTCCATCCCTGGTTTTAAGGCCACGGACGGCATTTTCAGGTAAGCGTAGCTGCGCTTCCGTTAGTGGTACGGTGGTCGCTGTTTGATGGTTGGAGTGGCAGGCGCCCAGAATTACAGACGCCATTAATAATAACCAGTGAATATACTTCATACGTGGAATTAATTAAATGTCAATATAACACGTATTAAAAGTAACAAAATAAATCATATAAAAAAACCCGTCCCGGGAAACCGGAACGGGTGGTCCATTGTCATCCATTTCACCGAATAAAAATTTCGACTTGACACAACGCATATACCATGCCGGAAATGGATAAATATGATAGATTATTACTTAATGTATTACTTTTTCCAGTGCTTCTTCCAATGCTTCTCCACGCAGGTTCATCGCAACAATGCGACCTTGCGGATCGAGCAGGAAATTCTGTGGAATAGAATTGATCATATAAAGTTTAGCCACTGCACTGTCCCACCATTTCAGATCGCTTACATGATGCCAGGCAAGACCATCCTTTTCAATAGCAGCCGTCCATTTCGCCTGATCGCCGGTTCTATCGAGCGACACTCCCAGGATGTCAAAGTTTTTATCCTTGAAGCGGTTATACGCTTTTACCACGTTTGGATTTTCAGCGCGGCAAGGACCACACCAGCTCGCCCAGAAATCGAGCAACACATATTTACCACGCAGGTCAGAAAGCTTCATCGTTTTGCCATCCGGTGTGGCAGCAGAAAAATCAGGAGCTACCTGGTTCACAGCCAGTGTAGCCGATGCTTTCAGCAATGCTTCCGCTTTCAATCCTAAAGTGGATTGACGCAGTACCAGCGGAAATTTATCAAATACCTTTTGGGTACCTTCTACATCCATTACACGACCACCCATTTTTTTACGCAGGGTAACAAGACTCACATAATAATCAGGATGCGCCAGCATAAATTTTTCCTGCAGAGACTCCTGTTCTTCCATCAGCTTTCTGAAAGCCATGCTCATGTTGTAGTAACCCGTGGTATCTCTTGGTTCCGTCATCATCATATGCTGCGCAATAGCACGCAGGGAGTCCATGCTTTTGGTTTGGGTGACGGTGGTAGCATTCAGCTCATCCTGTTGTTTGGTAAAAGCTGAGCCTTTAATTTCAGCGCCATCCAGCAGATTCTGTGTCCCTGCATTTTTCAGCGTGAACTTCATGTTGTCCGTTGGCGTGATAAACAATGCGCGGTTACCGCTCTTTGTTTTATCATCTTTCAGACGGATGCTCAGCATAGCTTCGGCGGTATCTGCTACTTCGTAAGTCAGCTTAAAGGCGCCTTTTTCCACCAGGGCGGAATCTAATGGCTTATACCCGTTGCCTGCAGCTTTAAAGAGAAAGATGTATTCATTATCAAAGGCAGCAGGTACCTTACCTGTGATGGTCGCCTTCTTTTGTGCAAATGCGCCGGAAACAGCCACTGTTCCCAGGCAGATGAGGAGGATTCTTTTCATTCGTTTAATGATTGGTTGGTTTTGTCCGAAAGTATAAAAACGCTACCAACCCTTCAAATGCTTAATGACAGGCGGTCATGGTAAGATGTTTACCGGTTTTCTCACGGCAGCAACACGATCCTGCTGCCATTGGTTGTTTCCAGGTTCCAGGCAGCTGCCACTTCGCGCAGGGGCATTTCTATCAGATCTATTTCCAGCTTACCGGCAGCAGCACGCTTCATGACTTCCGGGAACGCTTTAAAGATAGCCTCCGGCGCTACACTACCACCACCACTACCCAGTATTTCCAGCCTGGAACTCCGCAATGCTGCTGCCGGAAGAGAAATATGACTGCCAGCCATAGCACCTACCTGTATCAGGCGGGTACGCGGCGCTTCTTTCATCAACTCCTTACCTGTGATGGCAGTGATCAGTGCGCTCACAGGCGCACCCCAGAGGTAATCAATCACCACATCATATGACTGGGCGGCAAAAGCTTTTATAAGGTCTTCCGGCGATTGATCCAATGCAATACACTCATCTGCTCCTAACGCCGGCAACTGCGCTAAAACGGCCTTATTACGGCCTGCGGCAATGACTTTACCTGCGCCCAGTTCTTTGGCGATTTGCACGGCCAGCTTACCTGCTGCGCCAGTAGCGCCCAGGATAAGCACTGTTTCACCGGGTTGTAATTGCCCACGGTGACTTAATGCCAGCCAGGAAGACATCGCCGGATTAAAAATGGCCGCAGCCATACTGTCGCTGATGCCATCAGGTAAAGACACACACCAGTTTTTATCCGCTACACCATATTCCGCCATGGTGCCATAAGGCTTGCGCAAACCGCCGAAATACACACGGGTACCATCTTCCAGCACCCCGGTGCCATCCACACCTGCCACAAAAGGCTGATCGCCTCCCGCTGAATAATGTTGCCCCGCCGCAATCGCTTTTACAATGGGATGTATAGCTGCCGCTTTCACCTTTACTATCTGTTCATGGTTACCCGGTACCGGATCGGGGAAGAATGTATATTGAGGAACCTGTCCTGCTTTGGCTACTATTGCTCCGTTCATAGTGATATCTGTTTTTTGATAAGCCAAAGGTCAGCCTCCAAAAAACAGGATCACTTTACAATTGTTAAGAAATTATTTCTGGAGCTTATTCCGGATACGGCTGAGAGAAACCGGCGTGATACCCAGGAAGGAGGCGATATACTGCAATGGCACCCGCTGTATAATACCGGGCTGCTCTTTAAGAAGGGCCTCATATCTTTCCTGAGGCGTGTCCCTGATCTGGGAAACAAACAACTTGCTATAATGCAACAGGCGCTGGAAAATAACTTCTTCCAGCTCCGCTTTAAACCCGGGAATACTGTTTACAATCGTGGTAAAATCGTCCTTTGCTATTTTGAGCAACTTTGACGGGGACAGTGTTTCTATTGTAAACATACTGGGCTGACCGGAACGAAAGCTTTCAATGGAGGATACTCCTTCCCCTTCAAAAAAGAACTGGAAAGAAGTATCCTTGCCTTTATTATTGAACCAAACACGTACACCACCTTCTACAATGTAATAAGCATAACGCGCCACCTTCCCTTCTTCCAGCAGAATGGTGCGGGCGGGTACGCTGATCTCTTCATAGAGATGCTGATATTGTTCCCAGGCTATGCGTAATGATTCATTCATATCTTACTCAACTGAAAATATCCCAGGTGAAGTTCATCCGCAGCAACAGCTGCAGCAGAGCTTATCTCCAACGTATACTTTTCTTTCAGATGTGCCGGGAAAATATCTTTCACTGTGTGCACATCGTCCACATCTACCCCATATTTATCATCTACATGGGAAGTAGCTGTTCCAAAAGTAGTATGCTTAAAAAAGGTGGTTTCTTTGGAAGCCCTGATAGCAGCGCCAATGTCTTTTTGTACGCTGAGGATTTTATAATGAAACTCTTCCATTTCATTTGGTTTGTAACCACCCAGGTTCAAAAAAAACAATTGCATGTCCTGATTAACCTCAGCAGGCTTTTCTACCACCCGGATCTGATGTCCATCTACCACATTCACTTCTCTCCAGCCGTCAATATGTAGTTTACCTTTTGCTTCCGGCCAGAAGGCCAGCATATCAGGAATAAGATCTCTCAATTGATTGCCAATCCCAAAGAATACATCATGTTGCTCTGTATGTCGCCCTTCCGGCGTACATCCCAGCAGCAACATGAACAATTTTAACTCCGCCATTTGTATTAATTTATACGCGGAAGTTAGGATAATTTTACTTTTCTTTCATCACCTCCCGGAGCTGTTGCTCTTTTGCGGCGCTCCAGTATTTACAATCGAGGTTAATAAACACAGAAGAGTAGGCAACCGTTGTATTTGTTTTCAACACCACCACTTTAAACAAGCCGGCTGTTTTATCCATCTTTGCAAAAACGGAATCATGTAACAACGTCTGTACCGACTGTCCCTTAAAAATTCCCTGCAACGTATCCCGGTAACCTCCGGTGCCCGGCACAAATGACAACTCCTTATCCAGATAAAGTATCGGGCTTACATGCGTTCCTTTATTCAGTTGTTGGATGGTATAGCTGGCCACTTCGGGCACCGTAGCATCGGTATTGATATACACCATGCCGGGAGCAGACTGCAGGGGAAATGCCTTGTCAGCAATAATAACCCAGTTGCGGTGTCCCAGCAGCGGCAGCAGGCTATCCAGCTGCGATTGCCAGGCTTGTGCTCCGCTGGCAGCTAATGGCTTATTCTCCGGTTTACAGGAAAACAGGTATATTACGGCAACGGCTATCTGAAAATATGATTTCATCTGTTATACAATTGTAATTTTAAGAGATTGTCCTGCTTTTATACGCAGCGGTGCAGGTAGTTGCAGGGTAACAAAACCGTTGGCTTCGGTGAAGACCGCCGGGGCTTTCTGACCGGCAATAGTCACCAGTTTTACACCACTATGTACAAAGCGCAGCGTTTGCAGGGACAGGCTGCCGTACTTCAACTGCAACATATGGTGCCCACCCTTTTGCGTATATGTGCCCCAACCTTCTGCAGTCACAAACGGCGATTTGAAATCGTCTTTGTTTAATGCAGGTGCAAAAGCAATATATCCCCTGGGACCGTGGTATTGAAAACCAGTAGCCGTAATGAAGGTACCGTAGCTGGCCATAGCACGTGCATAGTGATCACTGCACTCTATTTCATTAAATGGATTCCGCTTAAACGCATGATAACGGTCGTGCACCGCACGCGTCAGCGTGAGTGCTTCGTCGGTCATACCTTCTGCCATCATATGCGAAGCTACCTGGTGTTCAAATCCTGTCATACATTCATTGAAATATCCGAGCTGCCACGCATCTTTCACACCGAAAGGATATTGTTCATTACGGGGATTGGTATTCAGGATCATGCCTCCTTCTCCGGCCAATGCATAAGGCCTGCCGCCCGGATGTGCTACGATATATGGCCCTACATCCTGCTTGTAATTATATTTATACAAAGCCTTTAAAGCCGACAATGTTTTCTCTTTATCTATCACCCGGTCCATGCCTACCTGGAATGCCCAGCTCTGGCCATATACCTGGTCTATGTGACAGGTATTGTAAGATCCAATCACAGAACGCCCCTTCACCTTATCCGGCTGATGGATAAAGTATTCGCCGTTGAACAACTGCGTTTCCATATTCCTTCGCCCCTTTTCCGTATAGTCGTTACAGATAGTTGCAAAGGCAGTATCATTTACTTCGGCAGCCATCAGTGCAGCGGCTTTTACAGCAGCAATACACAATCCTACTATCCAGGCAATTTCTCCATCCCAAACGGCATCCAGTGTATTTTCCATCGGCGTATCCTCCATACCATCACCATTGCGGTCCTGGTGAATAATGAACAGCGTCGCCTTTTTAATATTGGTCCAGTTATGTTGCAGGAAGCTATTGTCTTTACTCATCTGATGCTCCCGGTAAATCCGTAACACCGCACCTGCCTGTCCATCAATAGCCGGGCGCTTCTCTGCTTCTCCTCTGAAAAGAATGCCTCCATCCGGCATTTGCCCGATGCCCAGATCTACACGGTGCCGGGTATCTCTTTCCAACGCCGGGAAAATACGGCCTACTGCCTGCGCATACTGCCATACGTGTGTGCAGGTACCTTCACAGGTCCCTACTCCTTCCCAGGCATAAAAACGGCCGGAGCGGAAACGATGAGCGGTGGTAGTGGCCAACGTGGAGATGTTCAGAAAAGTACGCTCCATAAACCACCACGGTAAGGTGGCATCATACCAGGTATCTTTCCACAAGCGGCTTTCACGGCTTAAGCGCGCATAATTTTTCTGCACATAGTTCATCACTGCTACGGCATCGGTAAACTGGTTGGTATAATATCGGCCTTCTCCCTGTATACCATTAAAATACAGGTTAGGTGTATACCAGCTAATGGCAAAATCATTTCGTATAGTCTTACCAGGTAGTATTTTATTCTGAACAGCAATACCGCCGGTTAGCTTGTCTGATACTGGTTTTATCGCCTGTTTGGCAGACATGAGCCTAAAATCAGCAGCTGATAATTCACCGGCCTGTATCATGGGATTCACCATTACCTGTGTACCAAAAGCGGCCAGGCAAAGATTACCATAATCATACTTTTTGCTGAACTCCTCATTGCTCCCCGTTTTCACCCGCACCGTGGCATGCACCCCCTGCCAGCCCGGCTGATTTACGACAGTATTTACCCGCTCATGTGCATCACCCGCGCTGTAAATGGCCGCTTTATTTTCCAGCCAACCAAGTATGGTAGCAGTTACCGGCGTAGTACCCTTGTTGATAATTTTGTAAGATAAGATGGTGACCGGTAAACCGGAATCATCTTCATTCAGCGGAATAAAAGGAGAAAAGGCTTCCAACACTATTTCCACAGGAAGCGCAGGATCTGTATACCGGATAGTGGCCATCGGGTAGGTAGCTTCAAAGCTGATCTCCGGCCAGCTCTCCTCGTCAAATTTCCGGATAATGGTTTTATGATCGTCCGTCAGCTGCAACGCAAATCCCTGATCCAGCGGACGGATATTTTTTGAAGGCGCAATATAACAGGCGCCATCACGGGAACGAACTTTTTTTCCACCATCCAATACATTCACGCCATAGTCTACCACCTTAGGTTCTATGCCTTCCTGGTTTTTATTGAAAATATCCCATAGCCACAAACGCCCGTCACCACCCAGGTACAGGGTACCGCACATAATACCGCCTACAGGCATCCCAATATATTGCAGTTCATTTTTGCTTTTGAGATAAGTGGTAACGGTGCCGCGTTCATACAAAGAAGCGATCCACGCTGCATCTGGCTGACGGGTAGTGAGCAGGTAATGAGGATTAGCCCATATGGCGTTGCCTACTACCGGCAGACGCACGGCCAGTGCACCAGCCATGGTTAATCCAATATTTCTTAAAAACTTTCTCCTTTCAATACCCATAAATGAAATCGTTTATTTCCATGAAACCGTTTGTGTGAGATTTTTATTTTTATCCGGGGCAGGGAATCTTTTAAAAAGGAGTAGGCGAATTTAGACAAGCCGGGCATCAAATGCAGGCATAATGCCTCGGAAGCATTACTATCATTGTTCAATGCCATATTCTCCTGCCAGGTGCTGATCATAACGAGCGTGTAAGGCAATATATACAACCTTTAGGAACGTTGTACCTGCATGTTAAACCAGTGTCATGATATGTGAAAAAATCATTACCGCATAAAAAAAAGGCGACATCCTCCACCAGGATGCCGCCGTCTTCCGCTAAAAATATGATTTATTGTACGATCAATGTGCTGATGGAATGCGGTAAGCTCTTGGTAGCTGCCGCCTTCCCTGCTATCCACAAATGGAAAGGAATTTCTTTATCGGTAGTATTCATCACCACTACCGCCAGTTTGCCATCTGTATTCACAAAAGCGGTGGTTTGCAGCATGGAACGGCTGGAAGAACTCGCCACCCGCTTAGCACCCGGACGAATGAATTTAGAAAAATGTCCGAGGTAATAATATGCGTTGGTATAAATCAATTCTCCTTTTTGGGTGTCGGCATGCACGGGTGCAAAGCAGAAATTACCCACGTGATTAGGGCCCCCATGTTCATCCAGGAGGATGTTCCAGTCTGTCCAGGCTACGGTGCCGGCGTTAAAATCTCCTATCAGCGAAGCGCCATATTTCTCTCCTATAAACCAATCATGCACTTTGGCCATGTCAAATTTTTCTATACAGCCCTCTGTAAACACCAGGGGTTTGTCAGGAAAAGCTTCGTGTACCAGGCGCTCATTCTGGAATTGCATTTCACTCCCCGTCCAGGTTTCATACCAATGGTAACCGATGCCCCAGATATATTTGGCAGCTGCAGGATCATGCAACAGTGTACTGGCACGTTGATACATCAGGTCGCGATTATGATCCCAGGCGATGAGCTTTTTGTTGCCCATACCCGCCTTTTTTAAGGTGGGTCCCAGGTAACCTTTGATGAAATCACGCTCTTCTTCTGCGGTATAAATACAGGACTCCCATTTCTGTTTGGCCATTGGTTCATTCTGTACAGAAAGTCCCCATACCGGGATACCCAATGCTTCGTATGCTTTGATAAACTTCACATAGTGATTGGCCCATGCCTGGTAAAATGATTTTAACAAATGGCCTCCCTGCAATACATTGTTATTGTCTTTCATCCATGCAGGAGGACTCCAGGGGCTTACAAATAACGGGAGCTTCCCGCCGGCGGCGGCGATGGCTGCCTTGATAAAAGGAATGCGGTATTGTTTGTCGTGGTCTACATTGAAGGTTTTCAATGCCGAATCGTTTTCTGCAGTATAGCTATAGGTACTGCTGGAAAAATCACAACTCTGTATATTTGTTCTTGAAAACGTATATCCGATACCGTTGTGAATATCATAATATGCTTTCAGCAACTCCTGCTGTTTTGCTTTAGACAGCTTGGCATATGTTTCCGCCGAAGCATCCGTGAGGGCGCCGCCAATACCGATAAAAGTCTGAAAGCTTTTCCTGGCATCTACAAACACGCAGGGCTCTGTTTCCAGCGGCTGCGGCATGTTGGTAAATTCAAGTGTAGCCGTTTGCGTTAGCCGAAGGTCAGTATTTTCTGCGGTGGTAATCACCGTTACTTTTTTCTGCTGACTGTATCCGCTGCCGGCTATGGCAAGCAGGCAGGCGCCTGTTAAAAATATCTTCTTCATAAATTATTTTACTGTCTTTTACCAAACATAAGTCGCTACCTCTCCACTATTCAGAGAAGCGGTGGCCAGTTTATTATTTACTTTAATCTGGAAAGTTTGTGGCGTTGTTTCGTTGTTGACAACAATCAGTACTTTCTTACCTGCAGGCGTTCTAAACGCCACATTATCCAGTTTACCGGGAATATTGGAAGCAATCCTTACTGCACCTGCCGGCACAAACTTAGACGCATGGCCTATTACATAGTAGGAGGAATTACGCGACACCGCATTGCCATCAATGGTGATACCTCCCAGGCACTGGGAACAACCACCTTTATCTGTATGAGGATTCCACTGGGCATCCGCTGCCAGATTCCACTGCAGTACATTACGACTCCAGTTGCGGGTAGCACCGATAATGAGTTTACCCGTATTATTTTTCAGTTCATTGGCATAGCTGCCTTTGCCGTCCGACCATTGCTCCGTGAAGTACAGGTTCTTTGCAGGAAATTGCTCATGCACCGTGCTCAGTGCGTCAATGGTGCCACCATACAAATGAAAGGCTGCGCCATCTATAAAAGGATAAGCAGCAGGATCTTTTAATATACTGATAGGGTACTCCGGTTTATCGCAGTTATGATCATACAGTATGATCTTTGTTTTTATACCTCCCTTTTTAAAAGCGGGTCCCAGATGGTCTTTAATAAATACGGCCTGCTCTGGCGCCAGCATCAGCATGCTGGGATTATTTTTTGGATGCAGCGGTTCATTCTGAATGGTGATGGCATCAATGGTGATACCAGCAGCTTTCATCTCCCTTACATACTTCACAAAATACTGCGCATAGGCAGCATAACACTCCGGCTTCAAACTACCGCCGATAAAGGAGTTATTGGTTTTCATCCAGGCCGGAGGCGTCCAGGGAGAACCTAATATTTTAATAGCCGGATTCAATGCCACAATTTTTTGTAACACCGGGATCAGGTCTTTTTTTTCTTCGTTGAGATTGAAATGCTGTAGTTCCGGATCTGTTTCCCCGTCAGGCATATCATCATAGGTAAATACAGAAGCACTCAGGTCGGAGGCGCCGATGCTGAGGCGGAGATAGCTGATACCAATGCCATTACCTTTTGTCAGGAAGAGTTCCTGCAACAATGCTTTTTGCTGTGCTGCCGGCAGTTGGTTAATCAGGGTAGCGCTGCCGCCGGTGAGGGTAAAACCAAAACCATCTATCTGCTGAAATTTTTTTGCTTCTTCTACTACAATGGTAGCAATACCTTTGTCTGTAGCGGTAAAGGGCAGCGTATTGGGTTGTTGCTGCAGGGCTATTGATTTTTCGGGAGAAGTTAACCAGTAACTGATCTCATTTGATTTTTTCTGCTGGCTTTTAACAGTGGTGGAAATGCCTGCCGCCAGGGCGAGGCAACACAAAAGCTGACTGGTTCTCTTCATAGCAAAAAGGAATTGTTAATGGACAAAAGTAATCCCGAATTCCGAAAATTCCTGTTGTTGTTATTTTGTCTGGCAAGAAATAAAATAACTACAACAGGAATTCTCAAAATCCGGGAATACCGGCGGGGTTATTGTCCGCCCCACTCAGGAGTTTGCTTCAGTTTTGTATTTTCCAGTTCCAGGTAAGGAATAGGCAATATTTCATTTTTTCCTGCCTTAAAGGTTCTGTTAGGAATAGCATTCAGCACTGCTGCTGCCTGACCGCTTCTCACGAGGTCAAAGAAACGGTGTCCTTCTCCTGCCAGTTCCAGGCGTCTTTCTTTAAAAATATTATCATAAGTGGCATCTATAGCAGTCAGACCTACACGGGCACGCACGGCATTCAGCAACTGGTAAGCACGTGTACCGGCACCGCTGCCTTCTCCAGCTTTCACGCGGGCTTCTGCTTCCATCAGGTAAGTATCCGCCAAACGGATCTCATACAGATTCTGAGGAAAGTTCAACTCCATGTTACCACCACCTTTTGAAATAT
This sequence comes from Chitinophaga sp. 10T418, assembly GCF_056394125.1. NCBI lineage: Bacteria > Pseudomonadati > Bacteroidota > Chitinophagia > Chitinophagales > Chitinophagaceae > Chitinophaga > Chitinophaga sp. 10T418. The sequence goes on along the minus strand of NZ_JBFTHG010000001.1, from coordinate 843,274 downwards.
TGGCAGTACGGCCAACAAATTTATTCAGGAAGAAACCGGTGTCATCAAAGCTGGGAGAATACGTAGCTTTTTTTGCATCCACCAGCTCTTTCATATTTAAGATAGTAGCGGCATAGCGCGGATCACCTTTCATCACTGCCTCCAGTTCTTTGGAGACGATCAAAAAGCCCCAACCAGCTACATACTGGGATACTTCATTAGTGGCGGGTGTAGGTGTAAGACTACGTGGACCACAAAGAATATTCAGCATGTTACCATCGGTCTTCGCCACGCCGTCTGTCCAGTTACCACCGGAAGTAGAAGTATAAGATACTTCGAAGATAGATTCCGTGTTAAATTTGAAGGCATCGTCTGACTTCCAGAGGTCGGCAAAATTCGCTACCAGGTTATAGCCATATTTACCGCTGGGCTGTCCGGGTGTTTCTCCATTCACTTCTTTAAATTCAGCAGCCGCTTCTGTCCATTTCTTTTCATATAAATACACCTTACCCAGCAAAGCATGTGCAATACCTTTACCCATGCGCCCACCTTCTGAAACGCGTGGGGGAACATCCGGCAGGTTGGTTTCAGCAATACCATCTTTCAAATCCTGTTCAATTTGTTTATACACATCTTCAGGAGTTGCCTGGGTAACGGTTTTTACTTCTTCCGGTGTAAGCGGTTTCGTCATCAGCGGTACACTCTTGAATAAACGAACCAGGTCGAAATAGAAATGTGCCCGCAATACTTTCGCTTCCGCTGCATATCTCTTCTTCAGGTTATCATCCATCGGCACATTAGGCAACTTGGCTAATAACACATTTGCACGGTTAACGCCGGAAAAGCCTTTTTTCCACAGCTCTTCCTGCGGTCCTGTAAGAGGTGTTAACATGCTTAAGCGGGTCATTACCTGGAATACATTGATATCGGCCGGACCGCCACCACCTGTCCAGTGATCATCAGAAGCGGCATCCATGGCGCCTGTTTTATTGGTATAGTTGCCGGCCTGGTATCCTACCATATCGTAGATGGCTACCAGTCCATTAAAGGCTTCCTGCTGGTTCTGATAGTAGCTGCTCTCCAGGAAATTACCTTTCGGAGCAACGGTTACAAATTTATCACTACAGCCACCCATCAACTGCAAACCTGCTGTAATAGCTACTATATATTTTAAGTTTTTTCTTTTCATTTTTAATCAGCTTTAAAGTTATCAGAAAGTAACATTCAAACCACCCATAAAGGAACGTGCCTGTGGGTATACACCACGGTCAACACTCAACGCATCGGTGCCACCAATTTCAGGATCGTAACCGGTATACTTGGTGATCGTCAACAGGTTTTCACTCATTATGTATACACGTATTTTCTGTAAACCAATTCTTTTAACTACGGTAGATGGCAGAGAATATCCTATCTGTATCGTTTTAAGTCTGAAGTAACCACCATCTTCCAGGTAGAAAGAAGATAACCTGTTGTAGTTGTTGTTAGCATCTGTTTGTGTCAGCCTTGGATAAGTAGTAGAGTGATTCTCTGGTGTCCAGCGCTCCAGCGCTTTGGTAGACCAGTTGGCATTTGGAATGTCCAGGCGGCGTAATCCCTGGAAGATTTTATTACCAGAAGCGCCCTGACCGAATGCTACTATATCAAAGCCCTTGTAGGCAGCGCTGATGGTCAAACCATACGTCCAGCTTGGCGTTGGATTACCAATAAAAGTGCGGTCATTGTCACTGATCAATCCATCTCCATCACGATCAGCCCACTGAAAATCTCCGGGTTTCGCATTTGGCTGTATTTTCTGACCAGCCTTGTTAGTGTACTCATCTATTGATTTCTGATCCTGGAAAATACCCAGTGACTCAAAACCATAGAATGAGTTAAAGGCTTGTCCTACCTGCGTTCTTACAATACCAGGCATGTTCTGGAAATTCACATCTTTACCATCTAACTTTTCTACACCGTCACCCAGGAAAGTCACCTTATTTTTCATATAAGATGCATTACCATTGGCAGAAAACTCTACCTCACCAATTTTGGCATGATAACCCAGTTCCAGCTCAACACCATTATTAGTCATACTTCCCACATTGGCAGCAGAGTTGGCAATAGCACCGGTAAATAAAGGAAGACGGGGCTTCATCAGGATGTCTTTTGTTTTCTTGCTGTACCAGTCGAAGGCGATAGTAAAATTGCGTAACAAGGTTGCTTCAAAACCAACGTTCGTCTGAGTGGTAGATTCCCATTTCAGGTTAGGGTTGGCGGGTGCATTAGGACTGTACCCTACATTGAAATTGTTTAATCCGAAATTATAGTTTCTGCCGCTACCGATAGTGGATTCATAAGCTCCATCATCAATATCATCACTCCCTACGGTACCATGGCCACCGCGGAATTTCAGGAATTCCACTACTTTATTTTCAGGCCAGAAGCTTTCTTTTGAAGCTACCCATCCCAATGAATAGGAAGGGAAAATACCATATTTATGATTCGGTCCAAAACGGGTAGAACCATCCCGGCGCAGAATACCTTCTACCAGGTATTTTTCTCCATAGTTATAGTTGATACGTCCGAAAAGGGAAGATACTTTGTGATCCACATTTTCCTTACCATCAGAGATACGATTGGCGGCAGCTGATTTGAAATTAAGCGATGCCTGCTCAAAAGTTTCCGCAGGAATATCATAGAATAATACGTTGGTTTCTTTCAAACGATTATCCATATAAGCACCCTGACCAGCCAGTAAAGTAATATTATGCTTATTGAAACTACGTGTATAGGATACTGTATTTTCCAGGTTCCATGCATAGCTTTGGTGCTGACCACGGTTAAAGGAAGTACGTGTGCCTTTAGAGACGCTGTTGTAATAGTAAATCGGCGTAAACGTTTCATCACCCCAGAAAGAAATTTTGGCCCCAAGTGTGGAACGGAATTTTAGTCCTTTAACAGGTTCCATTTCCAGGAAAGTATTACCTACCACGTTATGTGACCAGTTATAATTGCCCAGGTGTGTACTGATATATGCCAGTGGATTTGCAATCTCCTGTGTTACAGAGCTGGAAATACCATAAAACTGGCCTGCCGCATTTTTGCGGGCGCCCTTCTGCAGGTATTCACCAGTGGATGATTCCGCGGGATCAGTAATCACCGCCTTGGTGATCGGATCCAGGTTGATAGCAGAACTCAGCGGACCGCCAAACTCATTATTGGTGTTACCAATGCCGATATTTTTCTCGTAAGAATAACCTACGTTTTCACCCCAGGTAAGCCATGGTGTAATTTTATGTATAGAATTCAAACGGAAGTTAACGCGTTCGTATTTGGAGATCTCGGAGGCAATCACACCATTCTGTTTCAGGTATCCGAAAGAGGTATAAAAAGTGGATTTATCACTGCCTCCGCTGATGCTCAGTTCGTGGTTCTGACGGATCGCATTGTTGTTGAAGATTTCCGCCTGCCAGTCGGTGCCCTTTCCATAAGAAGAAGGGTTGGCAAATGGTAAAGGTTTACCATCATTGGCTGCTGTTTCATTTCTTAAAGTAGCATATTGGGTAGCATCCAGTAGTTTCAGTTTGCGTGCAGGAGCGGAAGTACCTAAATAACCGTTATAGCTAACAGATATTTTACCTGCCTTCCCTTTTTTGGTAGTCACCAGGATGACACCCGCGGCAGCACGTGCACCATAAATAGCCTGGGAAGCGGCATCTTTCAATACTTCTACAGATTCTATGTCATATTGGTTCAGGTAACTGATGCCACCATTGTCTACCACTACTCCATCTATTACCCACAATGGATTGTTATTATTGAAAGAGGTAATCCCCCTCACACGTACAGAAGAAGCAGATCCTGGTTGTCCGGAGCTGGCAGCTACCGTTAAACCGGATGTACGGCCCTGTAATACCTGCTCAATACGGGTAACTGGCTGCGACTCGATGTCCGCAGCGCGCACACTGGAAATAGCGCCGGTCACCACACTCTTTTTCTGGATACCATAACCTACTACTACGGTTTCTGTAAGCGCCGTGTTAGCCGGTTTTAATTGTATCCGCATTGGACCGGTAGCAACAGCCACCGTTTTACTGTCGTAGCCAATAAAGGATATCAGCAGGAACACCCTGCTGTTAGGTACTCTCAGACTAAATTTTCCTTCCCCATCTGCCGCGGTACCACTACCGGAATTTTGTATCCGTATGGTTGCTCCCGGAATGGGATCACCTGCTTCGTTTACGATTCTTCCGGTAACCGTGATGCTGGAATCTGCCGCGCCCTTCTCCGGGAATACATTCACCAGGGTAATACGGTTTCCTTCCACCACATAAGCCAATGGCTTATTCCTCAAACAGATRTCCAACGCCTCCTTTACGGATACATTGGTAACGTCTACATTGACATTAGCGAAAGAAGACAGTAAAGCCTCATCATACACCACGGAAACACCCGCCTGTCGGGCTACTTCTTTCAGCACTTTCTTTAGTGGTGCATTCTTTTCCGAGAGGGTGATCTGCTGCGACAATCCTTTTGCGCTGATATGCAGGCAAGCTGTGAGTAGCAAAAAGGCGGTCATTTTCATAACGCAGAACATTTTGGTTGATAGTAATTTCCGGGTACAGGAAATTATACCACATAAGTTTAATTGCATACTTTTGTAGTGTTTGGGAATTCTTGTAAAATAGTTCTTCGATTAAGGGATTGATTTTCAAGGGATGCCCAGACTCATACCGGCAGTGTTGCGAGCACTTCCGGTTTTTTTTGGGCATACGTTCCCTGACTAGCTTGTCTCGGTTGTTGCCATCTTGTTTAAAAATTTATCAGTTTCTACTTTTTATACGTGGTTGCCGCAACGTGGAAGCAGCAATTTTCAAGCAATTATCTTATAACGGTTAATTTTCTTCCTTCCAGATTAAACCTGGCGCCACTGCTCTCCAGCAATGACAGCATTTCTGACAATGGCAGATTCCTGTTGATCCTACCTCCAAACAATCGTTTATCCACTATTTTAGTATCTACGTCTATATCATACCAACGGGCTAACTGCCGCAAAATGACATTTATATTGGCATTATCGAATTCAAAAAATCCGGTTTTCCATGCCACCACTTCCTGTACATCTGCATTACGGACAGACATTACACCGGTGCTGTTATCAATAGCCGCTTGCTGTCCGGGCTTCAGGTATTTTTCCACTGCCCCCTGTTTCACTTTTACCGCGCCACTCACCAGCGTTGTTCTCAATTCCTCTTCATCATCATACGCCATAATATCGAAGCCCGTACCTAATACCTGCACTTCCATGCTATTCACTTTTACGACAAAAGGCTGTTTGGCATTTTTCTTCACTTCAAAATAACCCTGCCCCTGCATTTCCACTGTACGGTTATTACCGGTAAAAGCAGTGGGATAGCGTAAGCTCGAAGCTGAATTCAGCCATACCTGTGTACCATCTGGCAACACAATGGTAAACTGACCACCACGTGGCACTTTCAGCATGTTATAGCCAATGGAAGCATTATTGCCGGCTGTTGCATATTGCAGCTCTCCATTCTTCTGTTCCACCTTGGTTCCTCCCTGTTGTATTACCTGGTTACCTGCACTGTCTAATGTTACTACTGATCCATCTGCCAATGTAAGCACCGCCTTGTTGGTACCCGGTTGCACATCGGCTACTTTTAAGGCCAATACCGGCGCCTTTACAGCCTTGGGTAAATTATAAAACACAGTAACTCCCGTTACGAGTAATACCGCAACAGCAGCAGCAACACCCCATTTCCACCGCTGGGAAACTTTCATCTGAACTACCTTTTCCCGACCGATAGATTCCAGTAACCTGGCTTCAATGCGGTTACTTAATTCCTCCGGCACTGCAGGCTGCGCTTTCATGATACGTTCGAAATCCTGTTGCATCACTGCCAGCAGCGGCTTATGCGTATCCGAAGAAAGCAGCCAGCTATACAAAGTGGCCATCTCCTCCGGGCTGCATTGCCCGTCAAGATATTTTTTCAGTAATGCTTCCTGGTAGTCTTCCGGTTGATTCATTATAATGATGCAGGACCATTTAAACACAAGTCCTGTATATAATATCCGGAAATAAAGAAAGAGGGTACCCCTGGGGAAAAATATTTTTTTAAATAACGGTAGTGATCAGCAATACCGCCACCAGGATATCCCCATGACGGAAAATATAATCCTGTATAAACCGCATACTGAGCACCATATGTTTTTTGACAGTATCACGGGAGATACCCAATATGGCAGCGGCTTCATCATATGTTTTACCTTCCTGCCGGCAAAGACGGAATACATTCAAACGCTGACTGGTCATCTGACTCAATGCTTCCTGGAAAAGACGGTCGTATTCCCGCGCTCTCACAGCCAGGTCTGTTAATCCAGCATCCTGATGCACCAGCTGCAGAAACAATTGCTCCCGCATCTGCTCATCAGTTGATAATTTGGCAATGGTTTTGAAAACATGGTTGCGGGCAATCCGGTAAAGATAACCACTGAAAGAGAGCTGTGGGTTAATACGTGCCCTGATTTCCCAAACCTTCAGAAATACATCATGAACAAGGTCCTCCGCCAGGGAAGGCACTTTGCAAAAGCGTAACAGGTAGATATAGAGTGAAGAATGGTAGTGCCGGTAAATACTGGAAAAAGCCAATTCATCGCCTCCTATCATCCTCAACAACACTTCCTCTTCTGATGGCATTCGCTCCATTGAGTATAACAATTTTTAAATGATGCACACCGTTCGGATGTAAATTATAAAAAAGCAGGAATAATACCAATAACACTATAGCAGGAGATTAAAGGTCCCTGCTACGCTTCCTGCATAAACGCCAACGCTCTTTTCTCAGACCAGTAAAAGTCCTCCCCGAATCTTACAAAACCTACATGTCCACCCTGATGTGGCGTTTCCAGGTAAACATACTGACTATCAGCAGCTATCTCGTATGGATAGCATTCTTTGCCCAGAAATGGGTCATCCTGCGCATTGATGACCAGGGCAGGAATACGAATGTTATGCAGGTAAGAACGGGAGCTGCATTGCTCCCAATAGGTCAACGCATCTTTAAAGCCATGCATAGGCGCCGTATAGCGATCATCAAACTGCCGGAAGGACTTCACCTCCCCATAGCGGTCAAGGCTGATGCTGCCCGGGAATTGCTGCTCTTTTAACCGCAACTTATGACCCAGGTCCCGGATAAACCGTTGCATATATATGATGTTATGCTTTTTCTCCAGCTCAGCAGACCCACTCTTCAGATCACAGGGCACCGATATAGCTACCGCCGACTTAATCACCCCCACCGCATCCTCTCCCTGCTCTCCCAGGTACTTCAACGTAACATTCCCTCCAAGTGAAAAACCTACCAGGTGTATGGCCGTATATTTTTTCAGCGATACCAGGTAGGTGATCACAGCATGGAGATCATCCGTTTCTCCACTATGATAAAAACGAAGATTCCTGTTAGGCTCTCCGCTGCAGCCCCGGAAATTCATGGACACGGTATCAAATCCGGCGTTATTGAAAATATGTACCATCCCAAACACATACTTGCGGGTGGAATTCCCTTCGAGGCCATGCAAAATCACCACAATGCTTTTATTTCCCCGCTCACTGAAATCCAGATCCAGGAAGTCATTATCAGGCGTAACAATCCGCTCCCGGCGATAAGCAGCGGGTTTAACACTACGAAACAACGAAGGATAAATCGTCAGCATATGACGATTCTGTAATAAAAAAGGCGCTTTATAATCTGAGTTGTGTAACACCGGCATGGCGCAAAATTACGAATTCATATCCCTTAATTCGTAATTTCGCCACATGTCGCTGCCCACCTTCGGTATTGAAAAAATCTTTAATCTTCCCTACAAAAAGGAAGACTTCAAAATCGTACATCATGCGCCTTTAAATATGCCTGTCATACCCGAGGCACATAAACATGATTTTTTTATGTTGATGATGATCAGCCAGGGCAGCGGCACACATACGATTGATTTTGAAGATTATAAGGTCAGCAACCGGACTGTTTTCTTTCTCGCCCCCGGCCAGGCACACCAATGGCATATGTCCAAAAACACGGCCGGCTACCAGGTGATGTTTTCTGCCGCATTCATGTTACAAAAAGGTCCGCTGTGGCCATTCTTTACCCCTGCTGCCGTGCCGGTACTCAAACTGGATACCGGACAATACGAACAGCTGATCCATGAGTTACAACTCATGGAAAAAGAAACCGCGGCCAATATCATACAGCACCGGCTGCAGATTGTGTTACTGTTGCTGCAACGCTGGTATGCTGCCACACACCCGGAAGAAGTAGCGGCTGCCTCCAATCATCTCATCAACCGCTTTCTCCTCCTGCTGGAAAAACATTATGCACAATATCATGAAGTAAGCTACTATGCCGCCCAGCTGCACGTCACTGCCAGCTACCTGAACCAGGTATGCAAAAAAGAATCCGGCAAAACCGCCGGGGAATATATTCGTGAACGCCTGCTGCTGGAAGCCAAACGGATGCTCACACTCACTGATATGGATGTAAAGGAAGCGGCCTACGCCCTGGGCTTTAATGACACCTCTTACTTCTCCCGCTTCTTTAAAAAATATACCACACTCACGCCATTGGATTTTCGCCGTCAGTTATAAAAAGTACCCGCTTTCTTATAATCAGTACCATTTCCCGCCAGGAGGACGGGGTACCTTTAGGAGATGAAAAAAATCTGGCTCTCTTCTCTGGCGATTCTCTGTGGTATCACTACATTCAGCCAGCAAAAAAAGGCGGACCTGCTGATTAAGTCCGTTCGCATCATTGATATAAAAACTGGCAAAATCACTGCCAACCAGGCCATCGCAGTGCGCAACGACAGCATCATACAAGTGATGGATAACCAACTGGCGAAACAATACAAAGCCACCCAAACAGTGGACGGCAGCGGAAAATACGCCATGCCCGGATTATGGGATATGCACATGCACTTCGGCGGCGGCGACACCCTGAGCGAAGAAAATAAAAACTTCCTGCCTTTGTATCTCGCTAACGGCATTACTACCATCCGCGACTGTGCTGCAGACATCAGCCCGGATGTATTACAATGGCGCGATCAGATAAACAAAGGACAGCTACAAGGTCCTACCATCTTTACTTCCGGCCCAAAACTGGAAGGCTATAAGTCCATATGGCTGGGCGACCTGGAAATAGGCACTTCCACAGAGCTACAACAGGCCCTCGATTCCCTCCAAAAACTGAAAGTAGATTTCATAAAAATTACAGAGAACACGATTAAACCGGAGATCTACCTGGAAGCATTACGCGAAGCCAGAAAAAGAGGCATGGCGATCTCCGGTCATGTTCCGTATGTACTCACCATGAAACAGGTAGCTGACGCCGGCCTCAGCTCTGTAGAACACCTCACTTATGCATGGAAATCTGGTGTAAAAGACGACGCAGCTTTATCCCGCGGCATCGCCAGCGGCGAAATAAAAGGCGCAGATATCAATAAGTACATCCTGCAGCATTTCGACACCGCTGCTGCGATGAAAACGTATCGCTATATGGCGGAAAAGGGTATGTACCTTACTCCCACACTCACCCTGGGAAATGTAATGGCTTATTTTGATCAGGACAACCACGCAAGCGATCCATATCTGCAATACATCGGTAAAGGATTGCAACGTACCTACCAATGGCGTGTAAAAAGAGCCACATCAGACGATAGCGCTGCTATTGTACGCCGCAAAATGATCTACGAAACATCTTCTTCTATTCTTCCCCTGTTACAAAAAGCAGGTGTGAAAATAATGGCGGGAACAGATGCCGGATACCTCAATTCATTTGATTTCCCGGGCATCGGCTTACACCAGGAATTAGCGCTGATGGTAAAATTTGGTCTTACACCATTGCAGGCATTACAGGCATCTGTCATCAATTCACCGGCTTACCTGCACAAAACCAATTACGGCGCTATTGCCGCTGGTAAAAAAGCAGATATCCTGTTGCTGGATGCCAACCCGGTAGCGGATATCCACAACACACAGAAAATTAATGCACTTGTAGTAAAAGGTAAACTGCTGGACAGAGCGGCACTGGATCAGCTACTGCAGGAAGTAAGAGAAAAGACAGCAAACACTAAATAATACACTGCGGCATTTTTCTTATTCCCCGGAGCAGAGAGTAAGAAAAATGCCGCTTTACTTTATCGAAGAAAACAACCGCCCCCACCTGATACGGTTCTTATGATAGCTTAACCAGATAATCCATGCTTTTCCTACTATATGATCTTCCGGAACAAAGCCCCAGAAGCGGGAATCCGTAGATTCATTCCTGTTATCTCCCATCATCCAGTAATAATTCATCTTAAAAGTATAGGTAGTGGTTTCCTGCCCATTGATATAAATTTTGTCCCCATCTCTTCTCAGGGTATTATGCTCATAGGTATCAATAATACGCTGATAGAAAGGTAGTGTAAGGGTATCCAGTTTTACTGTTGCTCCTTTTTGGGGAATGTATAGCGGGCCAAAACAATCTTCGTTCCATTCATAATGTTTCACATCAAAAGGAAATACCCTGGAGTCACCGAATGCATCGTACGTTTTACGTTTCACAATAGCCCCCCTGGCACGAAGTGTATCTACATTAGCACTACTAAGATTATAAATAAACATGGTAGAATCTACCGTAGGCCTGGAAATATGATCTGATTCCAGCTGATCCAACAGTTGACTGTCTATAGGCTTATGATCAGGCATTGTTACAAAATACCGGGCCTCAAAATGAAGAGGTACTTTACCCGGCTGACCATTKATATATACGATGCCATCAATGATCTGCAAGCTATCGCCACTGATAGCCACACATCGTTTAATCCAGTTCTCTCGTTTATCCACAGGCCGGGTAATTATCGGCGGATAATTTTTGCGGATATATTCATCTCCGAGCGACCGGTACATGGAATAGTAATCCTCATCTTCCCCCGCCAGGTTCTTCAGCACACTATCACCGCAGGGGTAATTGAATACAATCACATCATTCCGCTTTACACTGCTGAAACCAGGCAGTCTTTTGTATGGCCATTCTATAGCTGTGGTAAAAGGTTGTATATTTTTCGTAAACGGAAGCGTATGGTGCGTAAATGGCCATGCCAGCGGCGTATTAGGGATTCTTGGACCATAACTGATTTTGCTGACAAAAATAAAGTCATTCACCAGCAGGGTTTTCTCCATCGAAGCACTGGGGATCACAAAAGCTTCGAAAATGAAAGTGCGGATGAGAGTAGCAGCAACCACCGCAAAAAGAGCTGCCTCTATCCATTCCCTTACTTTAGATTTCTTCCTGGCGCCTTCTTCTGCCTGACTTACATTGCTGAAAAAAAAACTCATTTGGACGCGGTTTTGGATAAGTAACTACTAACAATTTAATTAATTAAACCCACATCTTTTCAAAATTTATATAAACGAAAAAGGCTGCTGTCATGACGCAGTACATATGTTACAAAAACCGCCACTGATAAAGCATACAGATAAAATAATGGTTATACACGTATACGCGGTTACGTTAGAAAGATGATGCTATTCCAGCCGTTTTTTGCAAAAAAGTAGTAGCACGGCATTCTCTTTTTAAAAAATGTCAACAAGTTAAAATCGTTTTATTAAATTGCTGTGCATAACTACTTCAGTAGTTATACATTTTATCCACGTTAAAAAACAACACCCGCATGCATACTTCAAGACGTTCATTCATTCAGCAAACAGGTCTCATGGCAGCTGGCATGATGTTACCCGGCAGCATCTTTGCCATGACAGGCAATAAAGCCCTTCCCAAAAAAATAGGCTTACAACTATATACCCTCCGTGAGGAGCTGGGCAAAGACGTCAAAGGCACGCTCGCCAAAGTAGCCGGCATCGGCTACAATGAAGTAGAAACTTTTTATGGTTACCAGGGCGCGGGCGACAAAGGCGAATTCTGGGGATTAAAACCCAAAGCACTCAGTGCCCTCTTAAAACAATACCACCTCAATACGCCCAGCGGACACTATCAGCTAAACGATTACCTGACCCGCGGCAATGGCAACGCGGACGCACTGCAGCCGCAAATAGAACTGGCAGCAGCACTCGGTCAGCAATACTTCATCGTACCGGTATTGCCCCTCTCCCTCTGGGATAAAAAACTGGTGGCAGATGATTACAAATTCATGGCAGCACAACTGAATAAAGCCGGTGAAATATGTAAAAAATCAAACCTGCATATCGGTTATCACAACCACTACTGGGAGTTTAAAAAACTGGCAGATACAGACAGCACCGGCTACGATATTATGTTGAAAGAAACTGATCCGGCCCTCGTTTCCTTTGAACTCGACCTTTTCTGGGCCGTGAAATCAGGCCGCGATCCTATCACACTTTTTAAAGAAGCACCCGGCAGATTTGTAGCATGGCACGTAAAAGACATGGATAAAAACAATACTGCCAGTCTTACTGCCACCGGCACAGAAAACAAAACTTCCATGGAACTACTCTCCGGTGTCACCTTTGCTGAAGTAGGTACCGGCAGCATCGACTTCCGCAAAATATTTGCCCAGGCGAAACTCGCCGGCGTGAAACACCTGTTTGTAGAACAGGATAAAATTACCATCGATCCATTCCAGAGTGTAACGACCAGTTATAAGTATGTGAAAAATGTATTGCTGAAGTAAAGAATTACGGATTACGGATTTGTGGGGATATAGTAAACACCCTGATCTACCCACAAATCCGTAATTCGTAATTCCTAATTCGTAATTTCGCAAAAAAGCKAGTTACATATGGCGATGCATGAAGTAGAATCACTGGTGGAGCTATCCGTTTATTGTCTGGACAAAAGTCAGGAAGAAGGACTGGATCGCAGGAGCCTCTTTTACAATCTGTATAAATTACAAAACCAGTTTGACACTGGCTTTACCCATTTCAGGGTAATGGATCTGTTAATCAAACATCATTTCGTATACACCTTTCCTGTTAGCGCCCATCCGGCATATACGGCCCATCAGGCATGGTTTGATGCACTGGCCGCCAGCCAGAAATTCAGCTTTATCTACCAGCAGCCAACGGAAGTATGGGACGAAGAAAGCAACCCGGTTACCGGCTACGCCAATTATGACTTCCCCTCCAAAACGTATATTTTATATTGTGATGCAGGATCTGCACTCTGGGCCAACCTGGTAGCCAATGGCACCATTACCGGCGAAGATGCGGAAGCTCCTGTTGCCATGGATACCTTTTCTATGGCGCATGAAATTGCGGAAATTGCCGGCGAGCAAAAAGACAAAGACCTGCTCGCCCTCTGGTATCAGCTCATTCCATACATGGTAATGCAGGCGGAACAGGAAGGCGAAACCATTCACTACAAAGCATTGGAAGCCATCCAGGATTTAATCATCGCCAATGATGCCATCAAAGAAGAAGGCCTGCCTCCAGCCGATGAACTGCCTGTAGGCGGTGAATTGGGTAAATTCTGCCAGTGGTGGTATGCGCCGGCGGCCGACAAAATGAAAGCAACCGCTGAACCGGAAGAAGCCATCGATCTCGAAGCCATTCCATTTACAGAAAATGTAGAAAAAAGCGCTGCCTGGTATGAACAACAGGTTGTACAAATTCTGCAGGAAGCCAATGAAGCCATCAGTCAGATAGAAGAACAAGGCGCGGATGAAGCTACCCGACAACACATTTTCAACCGCCTCCAACTTGGACTACAATACGCTGACAAAGGACTGGAACAGTCGCCTGGCGAGCCGGGTCTGCTGATGAATAAAGGCTCTATCCTGATGTTGCTCGAACAATACGACCTGGCCCTCGCGACGTATGATCAGGCGCTCGCTATTGCACCTGAAAATCCGTATGTACATTTGAACCGTGCAGTACTCTTTTATCATATGGAACAAGTCCCTGCATCCATCGCGTCCTTCGAAAAACTGCTCCAGCTGGATCCGGGCAACGAATTTGCACAGCAATGGCTCGCTCATCTGAAAGGTAATGAACAATAATATCAGAGATATAGAAGAAGCACTCGGCATAATATTACCGGGTGCTTATCGTAATTTCCTGTTACAGGAACAGCTGCCGGGAGATCTCCTTATAAATGACCTCCTGGCACTTTACGGCACCGACAGCCTGTTAGAACGTAACATTACCTACCAGGTACAACATTACCTCCCTGCATATATCAGTATTGGCGATGACAGTGGCGGACAAGCCATTCTCCTGCACTGCAATGACAGCGATGAAAAAGTATACCTCACCGGCTACGGAGCACTGGATACCGGTAGTATGAAAGTTATAGGCAACAGCTTTTCTACCTGGTCACAAAAAGGATACCCATTGGAAGTTATCCGCGAAGCACCGGATGTGCTGGCATTCCGTGCGTCTGAAACCTATCAGTTGAGAACAGCTTACCAGGAGATGCATCGCGCCCTCACGCAACTGGAAAAAGCGAAAGTAACCGGAATGGATCTCAAAACATATCTTACACAAAAACGTGTTTTACAACAACAGATAAAAGATTTTGAAATACAGCATGCCGGCAAAAAGTACCGGGTATAAATAAATCGCACCTTACTTCGCACCAGCCTGCACCAACATATCCACAATGGCTTTATACCCCCTGCTCTTTGCATGCTGTAGTGCCGTAACACCGTCCTTATCTCCAACGTTCAGATCTGCGCCGGCAGCTATCAGCATCTTCACCACCTGCTGATGTGTTGCTCCTCCGGAACCTAATATCACCGCTTCCAGCAATGCAGTCCAGCCCAGGCGGTTAATATGATTCACCGGGAAATTTTTATCTGCCAGTAAAAGTGCAATCACCTCAATATGGCCACGCTCACATGCGGGTATCAATGCAGAACCGCCGTAACGATTATACACTTTGTAATCCGCGCCGGCAGACATATACATTTTCAAAATATCCGCATATCCTTCTGCACCAGCATACAGGAAAGGAGAATTCAGCATTTTATCCTGCGCATTTACATTTGCTCCTGCTGTAATCATTACCTGTGCAGCCGCCGCATGATGCTGATAAGTCGCCACCATCAACGGTGTGCGTCCTTCTGCATCTCTCGTTTCCAGTAATGCCGGGTTGGATAATGCCCGTTGAATAGCAGCAGTATCATTGTCTGCCGCTGCTTTTAAAATATTATTTTCGGCCATGGTAACTTCTTTTTTTTGGGCGCATGCCGGACTGCTCATCCAGAGTACCGCCAGTAATAAGATAGTTCGCATAAATAGTTAGTTGCTGTTTACAAAAATAAGCAACCACTGCTGCCGGTAATGGTGCTCATCCGGGATAAAACAGGATTAATTAAAACAATCCCGCTATATCAAAATACCAATATTTTTCCCTACCTTATTAGTGAAAAATACTGATGCAAAATGTCTGCTGAAAACGACCAACAACCCTCCTCTCACAAAAAGGATAAACAGGAAGCACGCCGTGACTTTCTGAAGCAGTCCTCCGCAATGATGGCATTGGCGCTCACTCCACCATTGGTGATGAAAGCGGCTCAACACGATGAAACCATTGCAGGTATCTTTGAAAAGATGCCCGTGAGTATGGAAATAAATGGAAAAAAAATGCAGCTGTCTGTGGAACCCCGCACCACCTTGCTGGACCTTCTGCGGGAACAACTGGGGATGACCGGTACCAAAAAAGGCTGTGATCACGGACAATGTGGCGCCTGTACGGTACATGTAAACGGCCACCGCATTAACGCCTGCCTTACCCTTGCAGTAATGCAGGAAGGAAAACAAATCACCACTATCGAAGGACTGGCCAATGGCGATCAGCTGCATCCCGTACAGGAAGCTTTCATTAAACACGACGGCTTCCAATGCGGTTATTGTACACCCGGTCAGATCATGTCGGCAGTAGCCTGTATACGTGAAGGGCATGCAGGCTCCCCGGAAGAAATACGTGAATTCATGAGTGGCAATATCTGCCGCTGTGGCGCATACGACAATATTGTAAATGCCATCACCGATGTAAAAAAAGGAGGGAAAACAGTATGAACCAATTCTCCTATGTAAGGCCCGCCAACCTGAAAGCCGCTATTGACGCTGTTGCCAAAGACAACGCCCGCTTCATTGCCGGCGGTACCAACCTGCTGGACCTGATGAAAAGCGGTGTAGTCATACCGGATAAACTGGTAGACATTAACCGCCTGCCACTAAAAGATATTCAACTAAATGAAGGTACCCTGCATATAGGCTCCCTGGTGCTCAACAGCGATCTGGCCGCGCATGAACTCGTAAAAATGCACCATCCGCTGCTATCCCAGGCCCTGCTGGCAGGTGCCTCACAGCAGCTCCGCAATATGGCTACCGTGGGTGGTAATATGATGCAGCGTACCCGCTGTTCCTATTTCTACGATACCACCATGCCCTGCAACAAACGTAGTCCTAACAGCGGCTGCGGCGCTATTGGCGGCATCAACCGCATGCACGCCATCTTTGGCGCAAGCGACAGTTGTATCGCTGTACACCCCAGCGATATGTGTGTGGCCCTGGCCGCACTGGATGCAACGGTGCTGGTAACCGGCCCTAAAGGCAACCGCCGCATTCCGTTCGCCGACTTCCACCGGCTGCCCGGCAATACGCCACAACTGGATAATAATCTCGATAAAGGAGAACTGATTACCGCCATAGAAATTCCACCTAATGCATTCACTAAAAATATATACTACCTGAAAGTACGCGACCGCGCTTCCTACGCATTTGCACTGGTATCTGTAGCTGCTGCACTGGATATCCGCGATGGTGTTATTCAGGGCGCCCGTCTCGCAATGGGTGGTGTGGCACATAAACCCTGGCGCTTGCCCGATGCAGAAAAAGCACTCACCGGCAAAGCACCTACCGCAGAAAATTTTCGTATAGCCGCCAACATCGCTATGCAATCCGCCAAAGCGTATAAACATAATATGTTTAAACCAGCACTGGCACTCAACAGCATTCAAACCGCATTACAAAAAGCAGCCACCGTATGAAAAAACAACAAACAGGACAGTCCATGGACCGTGTAGATGGCCGCCTGAAAGTAACCGGCGGTGCAAAATATTTCGCAGACTATCACGTCGATGATTTGCTGTACGCTGCACTGGTATGCAGCCCTATCAGTCACGGTACCATCAGAAGTATTAACACCACCAAAGCCCTGCGCGCTCCCGGTGTGGCGGATGTTGTATCTCACCTCAATGCTCCCAGAGTAGCAGGCTATCAGCAATCCAAACCCGGCGAAAAAAATGGGCTGCAGATATTCAAAGACGATCGTATCTACTCCAATGGACAACCTGTAGCCATTATAGTGGCCAATACCCTGGAACGTGCCGTATATGCAGCCACACTGGTAGACGTACAATACAACCAGGAAACACATTATACCGACATGAATGCCAGCATCGGCAAAGCCTTTCAGAACAGTCATATGAAAGACTATCTCCGCGGAGAAGCCAATGCCTGGGAAAAAGCAGCAGTCACACACAGCGCTGAATATACCATTCCACTGGAAGTACATAATCCAATGGAGCTGGCAGGCATCATTGCTCACTGGACAACACCAGACACGCTGACACTCTACGCCAAAACACAGGGCGTAAAAAGTGTTCAGGAAACCATCAAAGACCTGTTCCAGATACCGGAACAAAACATCACAGTGCATTCGCAATTTGTAGGCGGCGGTTTTGGAATGGCCCTCCGCATATGGCCACTGGAAGTAGCTACCATACTCGCCGCTAAAAAAATACGTAAGCCGGTAAAACTGGTGATCACCCGCGACCAGATGTTTACGCTGGTAGGCTACCGCCCTAATGCTACCCAGAAATTAAGTCTGGGCGCTACCGCCGAAGGTAAACTGACCGGCATCACACACGAAGCAGTAGCCATCACCTCTCCCTACGAAGACTTCACAGAAGGCATTGTATCCATGAGCAAATTCATGTACGCCTGTCCGAACGTGAATACGAAATACCAGCTGGTAGCACTCAATATGAGCACGCCGGTATGGATGCGCGGCCCCGGTGAAGCTACAGGCGCCTTTGCCCTGGAATCGGGTATCGATGAACTGGCATATAAACTGAAAATGGATCCACTGCAACTGAGAATCCTCAACCACGCAGATACCGATCCGGAAAGAAATCTTCCGTTTTCCAGTAAGTATTTGAAAGAAGCATATGCACTGGGTGCAGAAAAAATAGGATGGTCCGCCAGGAACCCACAGCCCCGCAGCATGGAAGAAAATGGGATGCTGGTAGGCTATGGCATGAGCAGCGGCACCTTCGGTGCCTACCGTGGTAAGGCCACGGTGTCGGCTACACTGAAAGCAGATGGCTCCCTGATATTGCAAAGCGCCGCCAGCGATATTGGCCCTGGCACCGCCACTGCCATGGTACAAATTGCCGCAGATGTTACCGGTATTGCACCGGAAAAAATAAAGTTCATGCTGGGAGAGTCGATCTATCCTTTTGCACCTGAACAAGGAGGTTCTTCTACCGTATCTACTGTAGGCAGTGCGGTATCAGATGCCTGTAAAGCGTTACAGCAGCAACTGGCTACCATCGCCATCAGTAATATACCCGCTTTTAAAACAGCTACACCGGAAACGGTTATTTATGAAGATGGACAACTGATGACTCCCAACCAGGAAACAAAAATCAGTTACGGAGCACTCTTACAACAACAGCAGCTACCCGAAGTAAAAGTAATGACGACCTCACAGGGAGGTCCGGAAAGAAAAAAATACTCCATGTATTCTTTTTCTGTACACTTCGCCAAAGTACATGTACATCCGGATACCGGCGTAGTACGTATTCAACACATTGTAAGCGTAGCCGATGCAGGCACCATCGTTAATGCCAAAACCGCACGCAGCCAGATGATTGGCGGCGTTGTTGGCGGCATAGGAATGGCACTAACGGAAGAGGCTATACTCGATCACCGCTTCGGAAGATTTGTAAACAATAACTTTGCAGATTACCACGTAGCCGTCAATGCAGACACGCCACCCACAGATGTATATTTCATCAATAAAAAAGATCCTTACATTAATCCCATGGGCTCCAAAGGCATGGGCGAAATAGCGCTGATAGGCTTTGCCGCCGCCGTTTCCAATGCTGTATTCAATGCTACCGGTAAACGCGTACGCGATTTGCCCATTACACCTGATAAGGTATTGAATACAGCAGCATCTGTTTAGTGCATTAAATTGACTACATGAAAGAACTGGAAGATATTGTGAAAGCGTACCATACTGCCTGTCGGCAGGGACTCAAAACAGCACTGGCCACGGTAGTGCATGTGGAAGGCTCTGCCTACCGGCAACCCGGCGCACGCATGCTGGTAACGGAAAACGGTCTCCTCACCGGCGCCATCAGCGGTGGATGCCTGGAAGGAGATGCCCTGCGTAAGGCACAACTGGTCATGCTACAGCAACAACCCATGCTGGTGACCTACGATACCAATGATGAAGACGATGCTAAGCTGGGCGTAGGGCTGGGATGCAATGGCATCATACATATACTCCTGGAACCCGTGAACACCAACGATCCACGTAACCCGGTAGCGCTGTTACAGGAAGTAACCAGTCATCGTACACCCGCAGTACTTGTCACCATTTTTACCCTGCATAACCGCAAAGCGCCACAACCCGGTACCTGCCTGGTACTCACGGCCAGCGGACAAATGCAGCACCACATCCCGGACTGCCACCTGCAAAATGCCATCACCGCCGATGCACACCTGGCACTCCAGACACAAACCACTTTCACAAAAACATACCTCTCTACCGGCAACGACTATACGGCACATACCGCCTACCTGCCACCGGCACCTCAATTACTGATAGCCGGCGCCGGCAATGATGTAATCCCACTCGTGAAAATGGCCAGCCTGCTGGGATGGCATACCATTGTTGTGGACGGACGCCCGGGATACGCCACTGCCACCCGCTTCCCGGAGGCTACACAACTACTTACGGCCAAACCGGCACAGGCTCTTGCACAGGTAGCTACCGACCAGCATACCGCCGTAGTACTTATGACGCATAACTACAATTACGATCTGGCACTGCTGGCACAACTACTGCCATTGCCATTACCATATATCGGCGTATTAGGGCCCGCTAAGAAATTACAACGCATGCTGGAGGAACTGTCTGAAAATGGTATTCCTATTTCCAGGCAACAACGTGCACGCATACACGGACCTGCAGGACTTGACCTCGGCGCAGAAACAGCCGAAGAAATAGCATTATCTGTTATCAGCGAAATAAAATCCGTATTGTCCGCAGCAGCAGCCACCTCACTGCGGGAAAAAACAACCACCATCCACCCACGTGAACAACAAATCATCCTTCAACAACAACTATAATGGAAACAACCGGTATCATCATCCTGGCCGCAGGCGCCTCAAAAAGACTGGGTACTCCCAAACAACAATTGCCCTTTCAGAATAAAAGCCTGTTACAAAATGTAGTACACACTGCCAGACAATCAGGCAATATGCCCGTGGTAGTAGTACTCGGCGCTTTCGCCACACAGATCAAACAACAACTGATCGATGAAAAAGTAAACACAGTGGTAAACCCAGGCTGGCCCACCGGTATGGGCGGCTCCATCAAAACAGGCCTGCAGCATCTGCTCCACCTTTCACCAGATGTGAACAGCGCTTTATTACTGCTCTGCGATCAGCCATTCATTACCACGCCACTCCTGGAAGAAATGTATGCACTGAAAACTACTTCCGGCAAAGCTATAGTAGCCTGCTCTTACGGTAATACCATTGGCACCCCTGCCCTGTTCGATAAATCACTTTTCCCCCAGCTCCTCGCATTGAACGGACAGGAAGGCGCCAAAAAAATATTACTGCAACATCCCGAACAAGTGGCTGCCATCGATTTTCCACAAGGTGCAGTGGACATTGACACCAATGGCGATTATGAACAACTACTGACCAAAATATAAATTACCGGAAATCCCGTATCCATTCTCCATCTCAAAGAGACTTTCCCACCTGTTTGTCAGCAGGTTATCAAACTATTAACATCCGTATGCTACCGGACAGGAAAAAATATTTTTTGTAAATAAAATGATATCCCTATATTTGTCTACAAGAATGGTAGACTAATAAAAACTCATATTCACCATGAACACAGATCATCAATATCGACATCCGCACCAGATACGTGCAACAGCCAAACATCAAAATGTAGCAGCTTCCTATTGTTGTTGTTAATTCCCCACTCCTGCCTGCGGTCACCCCACCAATTGCCGCTATAGCATTTTCTATTTCAACAACTGTTTTATCACTGTCAGCAAAAAGTACTTCGTCATGAAAACGAACAACCAACCATTATTCCGCCTCGACGAGGGGGTAACAGATGCGCATCTCGCATACTTCCAAAAATATGGCATCATCCAGTTTAAAAACTTCCTGGACAAATCTGCCTTAACGCATATCCATACGGAAGTCCAACAGGTACAGGAATTACTGATCCGCAACAACATCCAGAAAGTCAATGGTATACCTTTGAAATTCGGTACTGATGTGGATGGCAGCCCCCTTATACAACGTATTGCCTTTGCATCGCACTACAGCAACGCTTTACGCGAATTATTAAAAGACAAAAGGCTGCAATCACTCACCACTTTACTGGGCTCCTATGCCGGCAGGATTGGTGAAAATGAAAAAGATGGTTTGGTCATCAACCATTATGTAAATGCCGCAGAGAGCCAGTTTAAGCAACTGGGCTGGCATACAGACAGTCCACGGGATCTGTTCCTCGGATCACGCATTCTCCCGATGCTGAATGTGGGCATTCACCTCGATGATTGCCCGCTCAACAACGGCGGTCTGCGCGTACTCCCCGGCACACATGAGCAGGGATTACTGAAACTATTATTCAGAAAAAAATATTTCATAGACAACAATCCTGATGAAAAAGAAGTAGGCTTTGACATTGAAGCAGGAGATCTGACCGTACATGATGGCCGCCTCTGGCACCGCGTACAACAATCACCCTACACCGGCGAAAAGAGCCGCAGAAGAGTGATGTATATTCCGATCATTACCGGCGCCTATCAGCCTAAAACGGCCAATAGCCCTACTCCTTTCTATCATAAGCTGGCACATCTCAAACAACACCTCTACGGTGGCAGACCGCAGTGGGTGAATGTAAAAGCCAGAACAGAAAGTCTCGCTGAAGTAAACTCACCATCTCTCTAAAAAAATAACAAGTATGTCATACGCATTAATAACCGGCGCAGCCAAAGGAATAGGAAAAGCCATTGCTGCACAACTCGCAGAAAGAAATTATCATTTGCTGCTGGTAGATATAGACGCTGAAACACTGGCCACCACTGCAGAAGAATTATCTGCTCAGTATCACGTACACGCACATACGTTGCATCAGGATTTATCACAACCCGATGCATTACTGAAGGTGACCACCTGGAGCAGTACCTATCATGATGTACTTTCTGTAGTAGTGAACAACGCCGGTTATGGCATCAATGGAGCATTTGAAGAACTGTCCCTGGCAGAACAATTCAATATTATTGATGTAAACATCAAAGCGCAGGTGGGTTTATCGTACGCCTATATACCGGTACTGCGGAAATTTCCGAAAGCATACCTGCTGAATCTTGTCAGTACCACTGCTTATCAAACGGTGCCTTACCTGAATATCTATGCGGCCACGAAAGCTTTTGCGCTCTCGTTTACACGTGGATTAAGGCATGAATTAAGGCATTCCCCTATCTCTGTCAGCGCCCTGAGCCCTGGCAGTACTGATACCGATTTTGTGAACAGAGCCCGTATGGGCGACTATACCCGCAACGTAGCCAACAGGTTTAACATGACGCCGGAGAGCGTAGCTAAAATTGCGGTAGATGGGCTTTTTAAAGGAAAAGCAGAAATCATCCCCGGCTTCACCAACAAACTGAATGCCTGGCTGCCTAAATTTTTCCCGAAAGCATTTGTGGAAAAAATCGCAGCAGGTATATACGAACCTAAAGAAAAAAACACTACTGAAGTAGTGTTGACAACATAAAACCACATCGCCTGTCTTTAAGAAAAACCCGGCATCGTCTCGAACGATGCCGGGTTTCCTATGCTTACTTACAGGTTTATTCAAACAACACCTGTTCATCCGTATAATACGTTTTCCGGCCACCACCAATATCCTTCTTAATCTCTGCACCACCGGGGCTCTCAGTTAGTTTGGAATTATGCACCAGCATAAAATCCCTCACTTCTCCGTTAATGATATCAGGCTTACTCTTCAATATTTTCTTTTMCGCTTCCTGCAGAATTTTCTTAATAGATTTCAGCAATACCTTTATCTGTGCAGCAGGAATTTTATTGCAAACAGAAAAAGGAGAAATCTTTGCGTCCCACAAAATATCATCCGCATAAGCATTACCTATACCCAATACATTGTGCTGATCCAGCAGGTATTTCTTTATGGTGATTTTTTTCTTCCCTAACTGTGTTTCCAGGTAGCTTTCGTTAAACTCTTTGGCTAACGCATCCGGCGCGGTCTTCGCTTCCGGATCAAGGAAAACGTTGGCGGCGCCCTGGAAATCCGTCAGGGCCAGGCCTGTGCCATCTCCAAATAATAATTCTACAATGGTGTATTTCTCTTCATTTTTCTTCTGGAAGAGATATAATTTGCCATGGAGCATTAAATGCATACCTAATACATGACCATTCTTAAATACAAAATGTAATTCTTTTCCCACCCTGAGTATATGCTCCAGCGTTTGACCTTCCAGGGCCGATTGCAGTGCTTCCGGTGTGGTGTGCAATTTCTTTGCATTCTTAACCGTCAGTGACTTTAATTTTTTATGCAGCAACGCTTTTTCCAGGTTATGGCGAAAAGCCTGCAAGTCGGGTAATTCAGGCATGACTTAATTTTTATGAAAAATTAAAGATATTGGGGCAAATAATAAAGGGCCGGTAACGGAAACCGACCCCTTTTTTTATGGCAGTTTTCTCTTCTTACGAAACAATACTTCAAAGATAAATCCCCCAGCGTAGCGTGTTATGCCGAAATTGTCCATTCATTAACAGATGTTTGCCACTTATATACATTTTCCATGTATGTGAACAACCTGTTAAAAATACTCCTACAGCGGCCTCTGACGGGCATTCAGCACCCTTTTTCACTGCAATAATCGTTATCTTCGCTGCCTATGCCATTTTTATAACCAACTAAAATACTACGGCGTGAACATGAAATTGAAGCGATTAGTTAAACCGTTAATTTTTACTCTTACCATTGGCCTATTTGCATTTCTGATTACTACCCTTACTACAGCAGAAAATACCACCGCAGCTCATGAACCGGCTGTTGCTGTTATCAAGACAGATTCTTCCAAACAGGAAAGTCTATACGATAATATGAGACTGGATTCTGCAGGTCTGTCAAGGGAGGCTTTTGAAAAGGCATTAAGAGGGTATCAGCACCTGGAAGAAACCGGACGGATAAAAAATCCGGACGTGATTTCCATTATCGACTTTTCCCTGCCCAGTACCAAAAAGCGTTTATTCGTAATAGATCTCAAAAACAAGCTATTACTTTTCAACACCCTGGTATCTCATGGCAGAAATTCCGGTAAAGACATTGCCAGTACTTTTTCTAACCAGATGAACAGCTTCAAAAGCAGTCTGGGCTTTTATATCACCGGCGATACCTATACCGGCGAACATGGTTACTCCCTCCGTTTGGAAGGAGAAGAAGCCGGCATCAACGACAACGCGCTCAGCAGAGGTATTGTTATGCACAGTGCGAACTATGTAAATGAAAGCCTCGGAAAAATCCAGGGCTACATAGGCCGCAGCCTGGGATGCCCCGCCATTCCGGAAAACGTTCACCGTAAAGTAATTGAACGCATCAGAAACGGCACCTGCCTGTTTTTATACAGTCCGGATAAATACTATTCCGCCCACACAAAAATCCTGGGCAGAGACAGTACCGCCTCCTGATTTATTGAAACAATTTCTTTCTGAAAATAATATCGTGTCCATATACATCGGATGCGAAATGTAACATCCCATTATCACTCCAGGCGGTAAAGTAAGTAATGATCACGGGCACCGGATCTTTTACCGCCACAAATTTCTCCTTACCACTATTCATGGCGCTATCAATTTTTTCGTTGGTCCATTGAGGTGAGTTCTCCAGTACAAACTGCGCCATTTTCACCGGAGCTTTCAATCTTATACAGCCATGGCTGTAAGCACGGTTATCCCGGTTAAAAAGGCCCTTTTCGGGCGTATCGTGGAAGTAAATGTTATAACTGTTGGGGAACAGGAATTTTACCTTTCCAAGCGCATTATGTGCCCCGGGTAATTGCCGTATTACGGGTAGCCCGTTCGCCGTTCCGGTCACCTCCATATGTTTGGAAGCCAGGTATCTCTTATTCCGCCCGATAGCAGGCAGTATTTCCTTTCTCACTATGCTGCGGGGAATATTCCAGTAAGGACTAAATACCACCTGGTTCAGCACGCCCGAAAACATAGTAGTGCTATGCCCTTCTTTTCCTACCACAATATCCATATCAAACAGGTGCTTTGAGCCGTCTGTTGCATGCAGTACAAAAGCCGGTATATTCACCAGTATTAACTTTCCGGCAGGTGTTTCCGGCATCCATTTCATGCGTTCCATATTTACCAGCAACTGCTGCAAACGCTCTTCTGCCGGTATGTTCAGTGCATTCGTCACAGTATCATTCAACACACCATTTTGCGTATAGCCATTACTGCTGCGAAAGCTGTTTACGGCAGCTTCCAGCTCGGGAGTAAATACCTCGCTGCTATCATTATTTTTAAGCTCTCCGGTGATGAAAAGTCGTTTCTTTATGGGTATTATTTCGGGAGAAGACTGGCCTGTCTTTAATCCCTTTTTCACAGCGGGCACTGGCTGCCAGCCGCCTTTGCTGACATACTCCCTATAGGCTTTGAGCGGCCCTTTCATAACAGCTACAGCTGGAAACATTTTGTCGTTGGTTTGCAGCATGGAATCAGCCAATACCATTACTGGATAACGTTGTACCGGCACCATGTGCTCCAGCTGCGCAATACTGCCTTTCCTTTCCTGGAAGTAATTAATCAGTCGCCAGGTAAGCTGCAATTCAGTATTGACCATCTGGGGATCGGTAGCGCTGACTTCCAGGCTATCCTCGTCCATTAAGGCATCCAGGCGCCTGTCCAGGGCTTTGTTGCTGGTACTGTCTTTACTATAATTATATAAGCTACGGAAAGCCGCCGCCTGTTCTACTGGTCCCCGGCTGTCGAGCCAGGCAAATTCAAAATTGCGGGCATTATAAAAACTACGCAACCGCGTAGCAATAGTATCATCCAGCTTTTGCGCTGCAATAAATTTCTCTACCGCAGCACTATCAAGGAACAGGTCGTTGTACGCATTCTCCCGCGTAATCCCGGTATTGCGGGGACTTATATCGCTTTTGCTATTGGAGTTGACCGGAGCGGAGGGGGAGCCGCAACCATTCAGGATAATGTATGCAAACAATGCAACCAGTAGTAGCCTTTTCATATGATGTATATATCAAAAGGAAAGCCGGTTGCTATAGCCCCTCTGATGGCAGTTGTAGCGCCTGTAGTACGTGGCTGCCCGGGAACAAACTGTGCATATACTGCAACAAAAAGTCCCCCGGCCACCGGCAGGAGGACTTTTCCATCGTTGTGATATTATGGTATTAATCTTTCAGACCCAGGTATTTTTGTACAGATTTATAGTTCTTCCAGTCTACCACACTGCTGCTACGTGCAGCCACTCCGCCTGGAATCAGGATATAACGGTATTGAAAAACCTTTGCGTTGGCAGCATTAAGCCTGGTAGATAATTTGAGATTTGAATTGATAGAAATATCCCCGGTCAGCAGCGCATAATTAAGGTATACCTGCCCGTCCACATAGGGGATAGACACTACTGTGGGATCTGCCAGTGTACTAAGATTTACATACACATACACGAGTCCCTTTGATATAATATCTGCAGTAACCTTTGGCGCATCAATATCTCCTCCGAATCCAACAACCGCACCGGAATTATCTTTCAGCGTATCAAAAGCAACATCCAGCCAATCGGAATAAATAACATTGGCGGTACCGGGATCGCCTTTCCCTCCGGCAGGGCCACCAGGACCAGCGGGACCAGCAGGGCCAGCAGGTCCGGCAGGACCGGCGGAACCATCTTTAGAACATGCGGCAAAAGCCAGAATAGCAGCTAATAAGAAAAGGTAAGGCAGGTGACAGTGAATACGTTTCATAAAGGACCGATTTTGGATGATTTAAATATGATTAATTGGTTGAGGTAATACGAGGCAAACGGGATCATTAACCCAATAGTCAATATACAAAAAAACAAATAACAAAAAAGCGATAATTTAGTTCAAACATCTATTCATAAAAAAGCCGCTCCCCCTAATGGAGAGCGGCTTTCTATTCTCAATTCTTCTGGTATTAAACTCTTCCCATTACCGGGTCACTGAAACTTTCTTTGCCTGTTTCTACTCTTCCGGCATACCGCTGTTCAAAAGAACCGCTACCTGCCACCTTCACTGAAAAGTCGTACCAACCATGGCTTTTAGATAAATCTATCACCAGTGTGGCAGTAGTGCGGGCAGCCACTGCTTTTTTCAACTCCCCTTTATGGTAACCCAGATCATTGATAGCGATATTGGCCGTCCCGCTACCATGATTGATCAGCTTCAGTTCCACGTTGCCGGTGAGCTTCCTCCTATTGGTCAAACTACCCTGATAGCTGCACTGTACCTCTATCTGAGGATCATTGGCATCTCCGGCAAATTCACGGTAAAATCCGTTAGGACCATATACCCTTAAGTGATAATGCGCATCTTCAAAGGAAGCCAAAGGCCAGGTATCTTTCAGCTTATCTGCCGGCTTCACCGCATAGGACCAGGTTCTTACCGGTTCCAGCGCCTGTGTATCTTCCTGCAGATATTTACCGGGAGCATACACGTTAAAAGGTGCACCCGCCGCCTGTTTACCAAATACTTTGTTACCTGCCTCAAAACTGATCTCAAAGGATTTTTTATCTGCACTCAGCTTACCGCCTACATACAACTCATAGGGTAGTGCATTCGAAATACGCACCCCTTTCTCCTGGTGAGCCATCCATTCTGATCCGGCAGGATCTGTATTGATCTTCGCAATTTCATCCGCTGTCAGCAGCTTAAATCCATCCGGCAGCTTCTTGAATTTTGCGTTGTACACCATTTCTATAAACTCGTTCCTTTCCGGGAAAGGTACCGTCACTTTTTCTCCGTTAAACGGCCGGAATACAGAGGTTAAATCACTGCATACCGTACGACGCCACTCAGAGATATTCGTTTCCTTAATATCCTTACCCGTTTTATGCCGCAGGAAATTTTCCATCAACCGTATAATGGAAGTATGATCACATACCTGTGAGTTCACATACCCACCTCTGCTCCACGGAGATGCTATCACCAGCGGTACCCGGTATCCCAATCCTATCGGGCTTTCACGGATTTCATCCGCACCCAGGTATGGCTTCGCCTGTTCTTCTTCCTTCGTTACGTATTCAAGACCAGTATCAATTCCTTCGGAAACCT
Source organism: Chitinophaga sp. 10T418 (assembly GCF_056394125.1). Classification (NCBI taxonomy): domain Bacteria; kingdom Pseudomonadati; phylum Bacteroidota; class Chitinophagia; order Chitinophagales; family Chitinophagaceae; genus Chitinophaga; species Chitinophaga sp. 10T418. Next base: position 814,660 of record NZ_JBFTHG010000001.1, on the reverse strand, counting down.
TTCCTGTACCTGGTTTATGTGGTGCCGTAAACGGAGGCACGTGGTCGAAGTAACCATCATTTTCATCATAACAAAGAATGAAAATAGTGTTCTTCCATACCTCTTCCTTACGGGTTAATATGTCCAGTACTTCAGATACATACCAGGCGCCATACCACGGCGAACCCGGGTGGTCTGAAAACTCTCCCGGCGCCACCAGCCAGGATACAGTAGGCAGTTTGCCCTCATTTACATCTGTTCTGAACTGATGCAGGATATCACCTTTAGGCACCTGCACTGTTCTTTCGGTATCCCCGTCTTTGTAGGTCAGCGTTTCCAGCTCATGATAATCAGGGTCGCTTATATTAGTGGTAAATGCTTTTTTGTGGAGGTTCTGCGCACGCTGTGGCAGTTTCGCAAAATTAGCGGCCGTGAACTTTTCTGCATCACTTTTGGTTTTCTCCAGCTCTGCTTTACGCTGCTCCAGCTTCTTTTGCACCTTTGTTTTTTCGTTGGCGGTGGAAGTGGCTGCCAATACTGCTTCCAGGTCAGTTATTTCCGCAGGGAGTTCTTTGATTCTCCTTTGCAGGTAGCCAATATGCCCTGCAGCAAAACGTACGTTAAAGGCTGCAAACCATTCTATCGGGTTATCGGTGAAGTTGGCCAGCATCCCATCTTTCTCGCCTTCTAATCCGGCTGCACTGATTTCATTCTGGTATATTTTCCAGGAAACGCCGTTATCTTCCAATCGCTCAGGGAAACTGGTCCAATGGGCTTCCCGTCCGTAGTCCACATCTTCATTCCATACGTTGGCTTTGGAGGAAGCCTTTTGTTCGTCCCGCAAGGTACCCGTCCACAGATAAAGCCGGTTAGGCGTGGTACCTGTCAGGGAAGAACAGAAATTCTGGTCACATACGGTGAAAGCATCTGCCAGTGAATAATAGAAAGGAATATCTTCCCGGTTGTAATACCCCAGCGTGAGTGGCATAGGCGACCAATCCTTGTTACCGGATTGTTTCACCAGCAGCCATTTATCATATTTACCATGGTTACGGGCATCTACCTGGTTGCCCCAGGAATGCGGCAAACTGCTCATCCAGGTGGCTTTGGTATCTTTCAGATTCAAACGGAAAGGTGCATACGTTTCGCCTTTGGCGTTGCTTTGCAGCCAGACCAGGTTTTTGTTGGGCAGTTGAATCGCACGTGGATCATTGTAACCACGCACGCCCCGCAAAGAGCCATAACAGTGGTCAAAAGAACGGTTTTCCTGCATCAGGATCACAATGTGCTCCGCATCCAGGAAGGTAGTACCAGGCTTGGGATCTATGGCCATAGCCCGCTGAATGGAAGCTGGCAGGGCACTGAATACTCCGGCAGCCCCGGATAGCAACGCTGCCTTTTTAATAAAATCTCTTCTGTTATCCATTAATGATTAATTTTTTCATCTACACTGATAAATGGGATTCACGTGAAAGGCGGAAAATAATAAAAATCTACAGCTACTCACAACTAACTGTGAGGAGTGGTAGTTATGTTATTGTTACGGCTGCCGGAAAAAAGCCTTTTAAAAAAAGTCCTGGTTGTACGCAGGTTCTTTGCTCATAAATGAGCATTTGATGCAAACATAAATAAAAAAAGGCCCCCGTTTTCACGGAGGCCTTGTATATATATGTTGAGAAATGGTAAAGCCTATGGCTGTATTTCTGAAGGTACCAATACAATTTTAATCCATACTTTGGTAGTTGGTTTCTGACTGGCAGCACCGTTAACACCCTTGATATCTACTTCTACAGCATTTCCATTGTGAATCACGAAGTAAGACTGACCACCGTATACCTGTGGTAACAACTCAAATGATTGCGGGTCGGCACTGCTGTTGGCTGCATATCTGCCTATAGATACGATTACCCCATCTGACTGATTTACGTTATTGAGCTCCGGAACCGGCACTGAATAAAAGTAAAGCTGGTTAACAGCATCAAATCCCCAGTCATTGGGATTTACTGGTTGTAATATTGTTTTATTCGGAATCACTACCTCATTTGTTGTTTTGGTGCACCCCGAAAAAACGAACACCAACAGTAGCAGCGGAAGGTAAAACCATGTTTTCATATGAGACTCTTTTCTCAGAAATAACCAAATACAATGCCATAAAAGAAAACTGAACCGTAATCCGTAATTTCACGGTATGTTACAACGTTACCCGAAGGCATTTGAAGGCATTCCCACTGTAAGGTTACACCACGCCGGCAGGTCCGTGGTGGCCTGGTTCAGGCTTATGGACAAACACGACAAAGAAGAAGGCTTCCTCACAGAAAACACCCTGGTATTTTTGCTCAAAGGAGTGAAACATATTCACCTCGGCGAAGAAGATATCGTGGCCCATTCGGGCGACCTTATTCTCCTGAAACGGGGCGCCTATTTCATGACCGATTTCACTACAGATGACAGCGACTACCAGTCGCTCATGCTTTGTACGGATGACGCACTGCTGCGCTCCTTTATCAGTGAAGATGCAGGATTCAATGCTGCCGACCATGTACGTCACCGCATTCCCTCCGCCCCCATGGTTATCCACTGCTCCCCGGAAGTACTGCAGGTACGCAATAGCATACTGGATTACCTCCAGCACCCCAATAACAATACCGACAAACTGCTGGAACTGAAGATCCGTGAAGTATTATTATTACTGCTATCAGGGGCACATCAGCAGAGCGTGTTGTCCTTCCTGTTTCATATGTTCGACAGCAGTGCAGAAAGCATTATCCTCACCATTCGCCACAACCTGTTGCAACCCTTTACCCTGGAAGAATATGCAAAAATGTGCGGATTAAGTCTCTCCGGCTTTAAACGGGAGTTCTCCAGGTTGTATAATGCACCACCCAAAAAGTGGATAAATGAGGAACGATTGAAACATGCCCGGCAACTGTTGTTGCAGACCCGAAAAAATGTCAATGAAATTGCGGACGAGTGCGGCTTTGAAAATGTGTCTTACTTTATCAAACAATACAGGCTACTATACGGTACCACCCCTAAAAATGCACAACGAACCAAAAGTGCTATTTTTTGAACGATTCCTGTTACCCGCCTGCCCCTGCTGCCTATACCTTTGCTAAAATAAAATCAAACTATGAAAAGTATCACCATGGCAGGGCTGATAGCTGCCGCCTTACTTACAGGCGGCCACACCTTTGCACAACAACAACTCAACAGTACCTCATTTATGCATGCTCCTGAAAGCGTGGCTACAGATGGCAAAAGCTTTTATATCGCGGATGTTGGCGAAGGCGGCGACCCTACCAGAAAAGATGGAAACGGCAGTATCTTTAAAATGGATCAGCAAGGCCACAGCAGTATCTTTGCCAAGGGACTGGATGCTCCCAAAGGAGCCTTCCTGTTGCACCACCAACTCTTTGTAGCAGATATAGACAAAATAAAAGGCTATGACCTCAAAGATGGTACGCTACGTTTTAATATAGATGTGGCGCCGGCTACCAACTTTTTAAATGACATAGTAGCGATCAATGATTCAACGCTGATCGCTTCTGCAACAGATGTAAACAAGCTTTTCCTCGTACACCTGGACAATCATCCCCGTGCGGAAGAACTGCTTTATACAACGCCGGTAAGAGGCACTAACGGGCTTGTATATGATAGCAAACGGAAACGGTTATACGTATGTGGATTTGGTGACGCGGGAAAACCAGACGGACAAATCGGTTATATTGATATGGCAGCAACAACGAAAGTGTTTGTGCCATTGACAAACCGCCTGGGTTACTATGATGGCATTGCCCTCACGCAGCATAACACGAAACTGATCATATCCGATTGGGTAGCATTTGAAAAGAAAGGAGTGCTGCTGGAGTTGGATCTGGCAAGTGGAAAAGTAAACACATCAAACCAGGTATTGATTGCCGGCCCGGCCGACTTTATAGTAGATAATAAGGGAGATGTAATTACACCGGCGATGTTGGAAGGAAATATTCTGAAATATAAAATCACTAAATAGTTGGACGGTTTTTTTGTCTTTGGGCAGGATTATATTAATCCTGCCCAAAGACAATATCCGCTTATAACCTTACCTGTACACCACCTGCTGCACCGATGTAAGCACCGTTAAAACGGTTATTCCTAACATCTTCAGACCAGATATAATGATTCACCAGGTCTACTCCCAGTCCGTGTTTACTTTCAACATAGTTAAACGTAGGCCCCGCAAATACTTCCACTCTGCTGCCAAAACGATAAGCTGGATAAATCCCTAATGTTTGACGATGAAACTCACCTCCTTTAAAAGCTGTCATGAACGTAGCGGTAGCTTCCGTATTAATTCTGAAATGTGAGAGCAAAGGCAGATGTGCACCAATACCTGCCTGCAGAGCATATAAAGAAGTACTGTTTTTAGCATTATACCCGGCACCCAGGATGCCATACAAGATCCGGCCACCAGACTTAAAAGCCGCCATGATAGTCGTCGTTTCATCTATGCTCACACTCACCTGTTTTTCTCCGCCTTTTATAATGTTAATTGCCCCGATAGGACACTCGTTGCTATCTGCAATATTGATGAAACCCACCTGCACACCTTTTACTTTCTTAGCTACGTTCAGGAACCCGGCTACCTGTACATGTACATCATCTGCTTTATTCATAAAACCAGTTACCTGTATATTTCCTTTGTTGGTAATATTCGTGAAACCAGAGATCTGCGCCTCTGAGTTATTGCGGGCCATATTCATGAAACCGCCTAACTGTGTGCCGTCCACATCTTTGGATACAATATTCGCAAAACCGGCTGCCTGAAAGCCTTTCAGGCTACCATCCAGATTCAGGAATGCGGCTACCTGCGCTCCATTGGCATCATGCTTTACCTGGTTCATAAATCCTGCCAGCTGTACACTGCGGGAAGTGCGGCCAATATGATTAGAGAAGCCTGCGATCTGCACGCCGGTAGCGCTGTCTTTGATGATATTGGAGATACCGGCAATCGCCGCACCAGTTTCTGCTTTGGATAAACCTGCAATAATATTTAATGAAAAATGGTTCGTATAAGCCGCCGCATTTTTACCATTACTGCTCAACGGATAAACGAATCCTATATGTGCGGGACTTGTAAGTGGTGTCTGCGCAAACGCAGTGCTGGCGAGGGATAAAATTGAAGCTACAATTATAACGATCCGGTTGCTGAAGTTAAATGTTCTCATGTTGTGTAATTATTTCGTATAGTATAACGACACGTTGAGGAACATCTACCCCTATGCAATAAATGAAAAATTAAAAAAGACTGATACCTGCCTGCCAGCCCAGCCAGCCCTTGGCGGAACCTCCCATATTAAAAGAAGGATAATGTTCACCGAAATTAATGTAGTGACGTGTGGGATCTATTTTATTCTCGTCGTCGGCTACAGCAATAGACAGTGCAGGTCCCGCAAATAAAGAAATGCGTTTGCTGAGCTTTACATTCAGTGAAGGTTGCAGCCGGTATATCTGGGTATTATGATTCCAGCTACCCTGCCAGGTGTTTTGTGCAGTGGCTTCCGTTGCAAGAGAAAGTACTTTATTTAGAGGAATATTTTTTCCAATACCATATCCGATAGACCAGGCATTATTGTTTTCACCGGTACCAAAACCTCCCAGCAAAATACTGTATAACTCACTACGGCCAGCCTTCCAGGCGATATTGTAAGGCAACACGTCTGTGGTAAACAATACCACTTTTTTATATCCCCGGCGTACAATGTTAATGATGCCGATGCTATAACCATTCACGCTATCCGCAATATTCACCAGGCCTATCTGCACCCCATCCATCTGCCGCGCATAATTAAAAATGCCGGATATCTGCACGCCTTTCATGGTGCCCCGGCTAATATTGCCGGCGCCTGCCAACTGCACCCCGTTCGCATCTTTTTGGCTGTAATTGGCAATACCACTCAGTTGCAGTCCGTCGACATTACCCTTCGTATAATTTAATGCACCAGACACCTGCCAGCCAATAGTATTACCACGTGTAACACCTGCCAGGCCCTGTATTTGCGCACCATTCATGTTACCATACACCTGGCCAACAGCACCGGTAATCTGCACGCCCTGCAGACTGCCTTCTGTTATATTACTGAAACCGGATACCTGCAAACCAATCATGGAATCCAGCACATTGTTATGGAAACCCGCTAATTGTACACCTCTTGTTTTTCCACCTACCACATTCACCAAACCTGCTATCTGCACATCCTTCATATCATTTTTCACAATGTTGAATGCGGTACCTATTTCCACTCCATCCACACCGGCAGTATAACCACCCAACACGTTCACGGAAAATTTATTCACTACCTGTCCACTCATACGGCCATGCGTACCTAATCCAGGTGTAAGCGATACCTGGTACGGCTTATCTGCCAGGAAGGCCCCAATATTCAAGCTGGTTAATTTCTGACGGGAGGATAAGAATATTTTAGCAAACCATGTTTTTTCTACCCGTGAATGCCCGGTAATATCTACCGTTTTCAACTGATAGGTAGTAGGTGAAATACTCACCGCTACTTCCTGATCATAGCCCGTAGTAAGGAACAAAGAAGTATCTGCATACAGGTCCTTACTAACGCTGATGGCTGCGGTAGGATATTTATCCTTTAACCGCAGCCTGAAATAACCGTCGTTGTTTGTTAATGTAGAAATGAGTTGCTGTCGTTCATAGACACTGGCATTGGGTAGCCGCTGCCCTGTTTTTTTATCCGTGACGACCCCGCTGATCAGATAATATACCTGCGATTGTCCTGAAGATTTTTTTAGCAGAATAATATAATTCCCCGATTCTTTATACTGGTAATCGGAGAGCAACATATCCAGTATCTGTTTTACACTTTTATTCTTTTGCGAGATGCTTACCAGACTATCTTGCGGAAGCATCGTAGTTAAATAGGAGAAATAAAAACCGCCTTGTTTGCTGATCGAAGTAAGCACCTCTGAAAGTGGCCGCTGCCTTGCTTCTATGCTCACTGTTTTGTTCAACAGATTTTGTGCGGCAACAGACATGGAGAAAATACATCCTAAAAATAAGGTCAGCAATTGCTTAGATAGTAACATACAGTACGAAGGCTATTATTTCAATATGATTTGTGATCCTTTTTTCTCCACTTCAATCTCATAAGTAAGCCCGATTACTTGTAAAGTACTATCCAGCGAACTGTTCGTAAAGGTAGAATTAATCTGCAAATCACGTTTATTATTATCCGCAATAACAATGTTCACACCATATGCTTCATTCAGGATCTCTACCAGTTTCCACAACGGTGTATTATTACATACAAAGGTTTGTGTGCGGTAATAGCTATACAGCTCATCGTTATTACTTTGTTTGCTGGGGGCCGACTGGTCGCTGGTTACAACTGCTTTCTCATGTTGTTTCAGCTGCACGCTGTTGCTGTTTTTGCTTACTTCCACGGCGCCCGTTTCTACGATCACTTCTGTTTTACCATTTACACTTTTTACATTGAAAGAAGTACCCAATACTCTTACGGTTACATCGTTTACCTTTAATATGAATGGTTTTCCGGGATCCTGTGCCACATTAAAAAATGCTTCTCCTTCCAGCTTTACACTCCGTTCTTTTTTAAAGGAAGCGGCATACTCAATGGTAGACTGTTTGTTAAGTGTTACCTGTGAACCATCGGGCAAGGTTTCACTTTTTATTTGTTGACCAGAGCTCACGATCATGGGTTGCCCATTTGTTTTAGACAGGTACCAGAATCCTGCGGCGCCCAGAAGTACAATAAGTACGGCAGCAATACGCAGTAACGGTTTCCAGTTTACGCTGGTATCCAGTTGTACAATACGTGCAGTATTTTCGTTGGTGCCTACCCGTTGCTGAAAGCGGCTCCAGGCATCATTTTCATTGACCGTACTAACGGCAGCAAGTTTCTTACTTTCCGTCCATATGAGGCGGAAATGTTCAAAATAACGTTGGTGCTCCTCTTTTTCCGTCAGCCATTCAGCCACTGCTGCTTTCTCCATAGGAGTGGTAATATCCAGCAGATATTTTACCAGGAGGTCATCGTTTATATGATCGGATTGTTTTTTCACTTATGCACTTTTACAGGTGGAGCAAAATTAATAACAAGGGTAGAAAATCTACCAGGTTGAGTCGTAATAAGCGCAAAGCTTTGCCCATCTGGTTTTCCACAGTTTTTATAGAGATATCCAGGCGATCTGCTATTTCCTGGTATTTTAATTCTTCAAACCGGCTCAACTGAAAAACAGTACGGCACTTCTCTGGCAATGCCTGTAAAGCCAGTTCCAGCTTCTCTTCCAGCTCCCGTAACATTACTTTACCGGAAGCGTTTCCGGCGCTTTGATCGTTGTTCATCTGGTATTTAGTATGTGCCTGGTGGGTAGCTTTTACTTTTTGATGTCGCAGGTAGTTTATGCATTCATGGTATACTGCCCGGTAAAGGTATCCTGAAATGGATTGCTTTATTTTTATATCGCCGGATTTCTCCCACAGTTTACAAAAGACGTTCTGCACCATTTCCTCCCCCATTATTTCGTCTTTTAACAAGGTACAGGCATAGGAATGCAAGCCTTTAAAATGTGTTTTAAAAACCTGTTCAAATGTTAATGAGGTTTCAATCTCCGGTACTGCAGTACCCGGACTTCTAAATTCCATGCTTAGGGTTTGATATCTAACGTCAAATATAATTCCTTCTGCCAATTGAACTGATTTATTATACGACACCTTGAGGAGATCTTACCCCTACGCCGTGATGCAAAATTTCCTTGTGGAAACATCCTTTTTGGGATGAAAGCAGCGTACAATTTCATATCTAATTGGTTATCTGTTAAATATGCAATATTATAAAGGTTATTATATGAGGCGCTAACTATCAGGTATCCATCTCCCAAAAGGTAAAAAGGAAACTAAAAGTAGCGATACAGCCCGTGATGCTTCCACCAACGGCAAGGGAAAGGGGATATAGCGACCGGTTTACAGCCCCGGAAATGCGTTAACTTTTCTAGTCACTTTAACAATACATTATATTCATCTTAAAGAATATTTCACAACTGGACCACTAATATTGTGAAAATTATCCCGATGAAATTTATCTGTACACTTTGCCTGCTGCTGTTAGGAAGCACTGTTCTTTTTGCCCAATCTAAAACGGGTTATATTAATTTTCAACAAATGATTGGTTTAATGCCTGAGAGCAAACAGGCCACTGATACATTAAATGTATTGCAGGAAAAATTAAATCAGGATGGGCAACAACTGCTGGCAGAGTATACCAAAAAGGTAACGGAGTTCGACAGTATTCAAAACAAACTCACACCTGCCATGCAGGAAGTAAAGGTAGCTGAGATTAAAAGTATGCAGGCTAATTTACAGCAGTATAAACAAATGTCAGAGCAAACCATGTCCACCAGGGAACAGGAATTACTTACTCCTATATTAGATAAAGCTAAAAAGATTTTGAAGGCGGTGGCTAACGAAAAAGGCTACACGCTGGTGATTGATAACTCCAGAGATGCGGTATTGGTATCCGCAGAAGCCGATGATTTGATGCCGGCTGTGAAAGTGAAGATGGGCATCAAGTAAGAGGGCATTTGGGTATTTAGTTATTTAGTTATTTGACTGGTATAAATGTTTGTCGTCTCTTCCGCCATTCTTATATTCTGCAATATGTTTACTACCGGCAAATAATTAAATAACTAAATGTCAAATGTAACATGTAAAGAACTATATGTGTAAACCGTGCGCCAGCAATGTTTTCCACTGCGGATTGCTACGTACAAATTCTGCCACTTTTTTGCTGGAAGGTACCATACGGATATTCTGTGCAGAAATCTCCTCCATTACTTTTCCCAGCATCATTGGTAATACACCCTGCTTTTCCAACACCGGAGGCACTTCTGCACCAGTCAGGAAAATACGGCTTCCATTTCTTTCGTAAATTACTTTAGCCATTTGTCCAGCGATATGCGCTTCAAACTGCCTGGCTTCCTTGTTGTCAATAATTTTAAAATCCTTCATGATCATAATTATTTTTTACACGATGTTTCTAGCGGTAGCGTACTAAAGGGAAAGTATCTTATGCAAAAGGGAAGTTGATATAAGATAGCATGATTGGTATTAAAATACCCTGAAAAAGCTCATTCCGTCTGCAAATATACTAATATTTTAGTAGAAAACCGTGAAACATTAATATGTAAAAATAACTAATACTTAAAGTAGCTGACAGGCAAGCCTTTAACGGGAAGTCTTACGTGAAACACACTACCACTAAGGGGATATTCTCTTATTTGTTCCGCTGTCATATGCTCCCGGGCGGTCGTAATCAGCATTTCATCCATATCAGCACCTCCAAAAGCACAGGAAGAAACATGCGGCGCAGGCACTTCTACCTTACCCAACAACTCTCCCGTTTCAGGATTCCAGCAATACACACCCGAACCACCCCACTGAGCAATCCATAACATGCCGTTGCTATCCATCGCCATACCATCCGGATCTCCCAGCACTTCAGGAATACGAATCGCTACCCGCGTAAAGGCAATAGCACCCGTGGTTTCGTCATAACTGAATTCCTGCACTGTACCTGTATGCGTATCATTATAGTACATCTTATCTCCTCTCCACACCAACCCGTTGGAAATAGTAACGCCTTCCAACTTCACTACCGGCGCCGCTTTGCCCGTGATACAATACAATGTCCCGGTGCCTTCTTCGGCCGGCATCTGCATGGTACCTATCCACAGTCTTCCGGCCGGATCGCACTTACCATCATTACATCGCATATTATCTCTTTCATCCAGTACTGTCAGCAGTTTACCCAATCCCTGCTCCGGAGAAAAAAAGGCAATACCATCTTTCACTCCCGCTACTAAGGCATTCTGCCCGGTCACCGGTACCAGTGTAGTGACATGGGTACCCACATCAAAAGCTTGCTGGTGCCCGTTTTCATCTCTCATGTAAATAACATGTCCGAGTATATCTACCCAACACCAGCTCTTTCTTTCCGGCCACCAGCAGGCGCCTTCGCCCAGCTCACTCGTTAACTGCGATAATAACTCCGGTTGATATAACTTCATATTTCTTATTTTAATAAACAACCATGTCGGCAAACATCCAATATATACTTTTGCGCGTTGATATTGTATATTGCATGCTATAATGATTGTTAATTTCCAGTTCTTTAATTCCGTCTATGAACGTAAAAGTATTTGAAAAACTCCACAAGGAGGGGTTGATAAATGACAACTCCCTGGCATCCGTAAAAACAGCAGAAGAGCATCGTTTATTTTCCCTKCACTGGGAAATCAAAACCCTCCTGTATCTCGGCGTATTACTCCTGAGCGGCGGTTTAGGTATACTGATCTATAAAAATATTGACACCATTGGCCACCAGGTAATACTGCTGATCATAGGTGTGATTTGCGCTGGTTGTTTCAGTTATTGTATCCGGCAAAAACTGCCCTTTTCATGGCAGCAGGTAAAGTCTCCGAATACCTTTTTCGATTATGCGTTACTGTTAGGTTGTCTCACGTTCGTTACTTTTATCGGGTACCTGCAGTTTCAATATACCGCTTTCGGTACCGCCTACGGACTCGCTACTTTTATTCCATTGGCAGTACTTGCCATCAGCGCTTATTACTTTGATCACCTGGGTGTGCTGTCCATGGCTATCACCAATCTGGCTGCCTGGATGGGCATTGCTGTCACACCATTTCAGTTACTATCTGCCAATGATTTCAGCAGCCAACAACTCATTTACACCGGCACATTATTAGGCGTGATCCTGTTGCTACTGGCCATGCTATCTACCTGGAAAAATCTAAAGAAACATTTCGCCTTTACCTATCAAAACTTCGGCGCGCATATTATTTTTATTTCCTGCATAGCTGGGATATGCATGTTTGATGACGCTCACTTCTTATGGTTCCTCTTTATGGCTGGCATAGGCACTTACATCTACCTGCAGGCATTCCGGGAACGCTCTTTTTACTTTGTTCTGATCACCGTCTTATATCTTTATCTCGGGTTCACGATTGTATTCTTCCGGGTGCTTTTCAAGGCGCCGGATATCGGGGGGCTGTACCTGGGATTTTTCTATGTGATCGGCTCTGCTATCGGCGTTATCCTGCTATTGATTAACCTCAACAAAAAAATTAAAAATGCTCGCGTATAATTCCAACACACTCGACAACCTGGAAATAAAAGAAGAAGCGGAAATAGCGCTGAGAAAGGATTGTATTGACGTGGCTACTTATAAAGCCATTGAGGCAGCACATCCCGTAAATTTTTATACACCTAACCCCATCATCAAGATCGGGCTGTTTATACTCACTACTATTATCGTTTGTTTTTCACTCGGACTACTGACTTTAATGACGCTCGACGTACTACGCAATGAGAAAGGATTTGCGGGCCTCTGTATTTTCGCCGGACTAGCCTGTTATGTAGCACTGGAATTATTCATTCGTGAAAAAAAATTATTCCGTGCCGGTGTAGATGATGCGTTGCTATGGGGCACTGTGTTATTGCTGATCAGTAGTTTGGTTGCTTACGACTTTGACCACGTTTCCATGACTACCTGGTGCCTGGTTACTTTTATAGTAACGCTATTGGCCACCTTACGTTTTGCTGATATGGTGATGGCAGGAGCCGCCTTCCTGGCATTCCTTGGGCTTATTTTCAGTCTGCTGATCAAACTGGGGCCTGTTGCTAAAACTGTCACTCCTTTTGTAGTAATGGCCCTTTCGCTGGCCGTTTATTTTATAGTAAGAAGATGGATGAAACAGGTGGCTTTCCGGCACTACAAACATTGTTTAACGGTGATATCGGTACTCGCTTTACTCACGCTTTACCTGGCTGGCAATTACTTTGTAGTAAGAGAAGTCAGCAACGCCATGTTTGACCTGCAACTACAGGATGGACAGTCTATACCCGGCGCTTTGTTCTTCTGGATATACACGACCGTTATACCTTTCATATACCTCTATCTTGGCATCCGTAAAAAAGACGCTATCCTGTTACGCACCGGGATGATCCTCTTAGCAGCCATTGTATTTACCATCCGGTATTATCACAGTGTAATGCCGCTGGAAACCGCGATGGTGGTTGGTGGCCTGGTATTAACGTTCGGTGCATGGGCACTGATACGCTACCTGCAGGTACCCCGTCACGGCTTTACTTATGTAGAAGCAGATGAGCCTTCCCTAGCCGATAAACTAAAACTGGAATCACTGATCATTGCCCAAACTTATGTACCTGGTACACATACGCCGGATATGGATTTTGGTGGTGGCACCGGTGGTGGTGGCGGCGCCAGCGGAGATTATTAAAGCGGTTACAACCTGGCCATAGCAGCGTTGCTATGGCCAATTCTGACCTCCATCCATCTTCTGATGCAATTTCATCGGGGTTATCCATCGGAACTTCATCCCCGCATCAAGTCCACGTCATCCCCGCATTAAGTCCACGTCATCCCCACATCAAGTCCACGTTATCCCCGCATCAAGTCCACCTCCCCTGCAGTACTTCTATAGGTGCTAAGCGGGTGCTAAGCATAGCATCGATATCCATGAAGCAGTCTTTAGGGCAGCTGCCAGGCTTAGATCTGTAGCATTCGTGGGGGCATAAAAAAAGCCTGACTGAAATAATCAGTCAGGCTTAAAAGAGCGAAAGACCGGGCTCGAACCGGCCACCCCGACCTTGGCAAGGTCGTGCTCTACCAAATGAGCTACTTTCGCAGATGTATTAAGAACTTCGGGATTGGTTTCACATTAGCGATGAGCTTCATGCGTTACTTGTTATCCCCAACAAGTATCTGGAGCGAAAGACCGGGCTCGAACCGGCCACCCCGACCTTGGCAAGGTCGTGCTCTACCAAATGAGCTACTTTCGCAGGTATTAAAAACTTCGTTATTTTAAGAACTTCTCCCTTCAATGTGCATTCTTTCGTTTGCTTTGCCCTGTGGCGTTTTTGTTGGGATTGCAAAGATAGGAAACGGACTGAAAACACAAAATTTTTTTTCAAACTTTTCTAAAAAAAATTTGCACGGATATATGCATCAACTTACTGAAACACAGATCTGTAAAGCATTTCAAGAGAAAAATTAGTAATACTTTTTATTTACATTGTGTCCGTTACCGCTACACGACGAATGATTAAAGGCTTCTTTTTAGATTTTTTCCGCTTACCCCACCATACCAGGAAACCCGTTACAGGCAAGGAGGCGCATATTAAGCTGACAATAAATGCAATAATCTTTCCTGCTATGCCACCAATAGCACCCACATGAATATCATAGTTCATTTCTATTAACCGCTCACCCGCATTCTTATGTGCATCGTTACGCCTGCCCAGCAGCTTTGCGCTGTATTGATCAAACTGTAGCTGATCGGATCCATAGTACGTTTCCTTTCCTTTATAGCCACCAATTACATTCACGCCTTTTTCACCACTTGCAGGATAAATGAAAACGCGGTCGTTGCCTTTCAGGATAGGCAACGCTTTCTCAAAAGCGAGGTCCAACGGGTCGCCAGTCAATGATGCTGTTCCTTTTACCGACTCGTGCAATGATCTGTCAGGAGGCATAATGCTGCGGGAAGCCACCACATACACCGTAGCCTCAAACCAGGTAAATGCCCACACCATACCCGTCAGTGCCAGCACCAGCGCAAGGATGAGGGCATAAAAGCCCAGCACATTGTGCAGGTCGTAGTTCACCCTTTTAAAACCAGCTTTCCACTTAATTTTAAAGCTCTTATCACGATTGCCTTTAGTCCACTTTTTAGGCCACCACATGATCAATCCGGTGATCAGCAGGATCACAAAAATGAAAACGCTCCAACCTACAATCGGCTGCCCGATTGCATTATTTAACAGTAAACTCCAGTGAATAGCTTTTACAACAGAAAAGAAATTGTGCTTATAATCAATGATGCCCGTAACCTGTCCCGTATAAGGGTTCACCATGGCAGATTCATAGTATTCCATTGAACCGAAATAGGTCAGCGCGGTATCATTTCCTTTGTAGGTCATAAATTCCCACGCCTGATCAGGGGCAGTATAGGTAGTAATATTGCTGATCGGCTTATCGGGCCCCAGTGCGGCTTCTGCTGCTTTCTTCAGCTCGCTTAATGGACGTACGCCATGTGCTTCGGGGGTAACAATTAGTTGTTTACGGTAATAGATATCGTTCACTTCTTTCTGGAAAACAAACAAACATCCTGTAATACTTACAATCAGCACTATCATCCCAGCTCCCAGGCCTAACCAGAGGTGCAACTTTTCCACTGCTATCCTGAAAAGCGACTTATGTTGCTTCTTTTTTAATTTATCCGTCCGTTTAAACATAGATCAATACCGTGGGTAGCTATTATTCCCGAGATACAAAAATCCCTGTAAAAAGTCATTTTCGCTGCTCGGATCCGGAATTTCATTTACGCAAAAGGGAAAGATGGGGCATAAAAAAAACCTCCCCCGGAAAAACCGGAGGAGGCCTGGATAATTATGTTAAAGCCGTTGCTTACTTATATTTTGGATTATACAGCGAGCTTCCCTGTACTTTTACTTCAGGTTTTCCGGCATATCTATGTGCATAAAGACCGTAGCTAAGCCCCAGGATAAAGGCCACCAGGCAAAACAACTGCACGTAAAATAACCAGCGGGAGCGGGAAACCTTATCTAAGGTAATATCGTATTTATTTTCTACTGTATTCTGTTCCATAATCAGTTTATTTCCGGTGCAAACCTACATAATATTTTGAAATTTTCGAAGTTATTTGGCCGGTAACGAAAACTTTTGCCTGCTAAATCAACTCGGAGAATTTCTTATGTTTTAAAAAATAATACCTCCAGATCATGATGCCATGAAACACGCCCTTCATTTTCATCAGCTTCATTTCCGGCAAATCATCCTTTCTCACATATTTACGGCGCCAGCGGTAGTAATCCTTATAAGCACGGTAAATAGCAGCCATATCTTTAGGTTTACCCGCTACCAGGCTTTTAACACCTGCCAGGATATCCAGGAAAAAACGTTGTACCAGCACAATCCACCGATCTTCACTATGCAGGTTTTTCCACAACATCATCAGGTTATTCCGGAAGTTCAGATACAGCTTACGGGGATTTCCCTGGGGCAAACTTCCCCCTCCCACATGAAACACTGTGGAGTCAGGGCAATAACAAATACGGTACCCTGCCCGCTGTAAGCGCCAGCAAAGGTCCACTTCTTCCATATGTGCAAAAAAATCGCGATCAAAACCATTTACCTGGTGAAAACAGGCCGAACGTATAAACAACGCCGCTCCAGTAGCCCAGAAAACATCCTGCACATCATTATACTGTCCCAGGTCCTTTTCCGTAGTATACAGGATACGTCCCCGGCAAAAGGTATAACCCAGGATATCCATCCAGCCTCCGGCTGCACCGGCATACTCAAACTCATCCGGCTGCAGATAAGCCCTCATTTTAGGCTGACAGGCAGCAATACGGGGATCTTGCTGCATTAATGCCACCACCGGCTCTATCCAGCCGGCTTCCACTTCCACGTCCTGGTTCAGCAACACATAAATATCTGCTTCTACCTGCTGTAAGGCATCATTATAACCGCCGGCAAAACCGTCATTGCTCGCATTACGGATAATCCGGATCTGCGGGTAATGTTGCGCCACAAAAGCCACACTGTCGTCCGATGAGGCATTATCTGCCAGCACCAGCTGCAGGTTGCCATAAGTAGAACGGCAAACAGACGGCAGGAACTTCTCCAGGAAAGATTTTCCGTTCCAATTTAAAATAACAACTGCTACTGATGGCAATACGGGCAACTGATATTACGTTTAGCGTGAACAATTATTTTTGAGATGCAAATATGCAACAAAGGATTTTAATATTTGCTAATCATTACAGAATCAGACAAGCCAAATATGGCTTAAATTAGAAGTATGTTTAAACAGTATATCGGGTGGAAGTTTGTACTGGCCTCCATAGCAGTGCTCATCATTGGGACCACTATATGGTTTGTAAGTAATTTATCAAAGAATATCCAGGAAGAAGAACGGAAAAAAGTAGCTATCTGGGTGGAAGCCAACCGCGAATTGCTGCGGGCGGATACTGATGCCAACCTCAATCTGGCCATCAGCATTGTGACCAACAACACCACCATCCCCCTGATACAGACCAATGAGGATGGAAAAATAATGGATAGCCGAAACCTCGACTCCATGCGCATTATGCAGGATCCCAGGTATCTCCCCGATGAACTGCTGGCCTTTAAAAAACAACACCCCCCATTTATCATGGAGGTAGATGCCAGGCAAAAAAAATATAATTACATCTATTACGGCGACTCGCTTATTCTCCGGCAAATCCGCTACTATCCCTACATACAACTCATAGTAGTCACCCTTTTTATCGCCATCGTGCTTTTTGCCTTATCCAGTACCAACCGTGCCACCCAAAACCAGGTATGGGTGGGACTGGCCAAAGAAACGGCCCACCAACTCGGTACGCCACTATCCTCCATGGAAGCCTGGCTGGAAATTCTCCGGGAAAATGAAGCCAACAGCACCCTGGTAACGGAGCTATCGAAAGACGTAGACCGCCTGAAACTTATCACGGATCGCTTTTCGAAAATAGGAAGCATCCCCAAACTGGAAGAAAAAGACATCGTAGAGCAGATCCGGAATATGACCAGCTATATCCGTAAAAGAGCACCACAAAAAGTACAATTAACCGTGCATAGTGCAGAAGAAGAGCTGCCCGCGATGATCTCTCCCCCGCTTTTTGACTGGGTTGTGGAAAACTTATTAAAAAATGCTTTAGACGCCATGGAAGGCAAAGGGAAGATCGATATTACGATAGAAAACCACCCTACTTTTATCACGGTAGACGTGGCGGATTCCGGAAAAGGGATTCCTAAAATGAGCTTCGAAAAAGTGTTCAAACCCGGATTCAGCACCAAAAAGCGGGGATGGGGCCTTGGACTTTCCCTGGCCAAAAGGATCATAGAAGAATACCACCGCGGCAGGCTCTATGTAAGGTCGTCTGAAATCAACAAAGGGACCACTTTCAGGATCGTACTGCGAAAATAATGACCCGTTTCAGCAAAATATGAATAAATAAATTTGCTTATTTTAAAAAAGCCATTATTTTTGCACCCCATTCTACCAGATGCGAAGGTGGCGAAATTGGTAGACGCGCTACTTTGAGGTGGTAGTGCCTGAAAGGGCTTGGGAGTTCGAATCTCCTCCTTCGCACACAAAAAAGACTTGCTGAATCAGCAGGTCTTTTTTCATTTATACCCATCCTTAACAATTACCTAACCCCGCCTTAACACCCACCTAACAATAAATTTCCAATTTACATGCACACCCCAACCGTATTACTCTCCCCGAAAACCCTTTACCTGTTGTTTGTTTCTACTAACGTTGATAAATAAGGAAGGATGAGGAAACTCCTTCCTTTTTTTATTAAGGCAACCAATCCCCTATCTTTACTTAATTTTTTTACTGAATACTATGGGAACATCAATCACCTGTCCCAGTTGCAAGCACCAGTTTGTCATGGAGGATGCCTTTGCAGCGGATATCGAAAAAGAAATGAGGAGTAAAATGGAAGATGAATGGCGCCGCCGCCTCAAGTCTCTCCAGGACGAGAAAGATACGCTCCTATCCGAAAAAAACAAGATGGCACTGGAACGCCGTCAAATAGAAACACTGAAACAACAACAGGAAGAAGAAGTGAATAAACGTGTCCTGGCGGAGAAAAAACAACTCCAGGAAACGATGGAAGAAGAACTGCGCAAATCCATTACTGCCGACCTGGGCAACCAGATGGCGGTGTTAAGAGAAGCTAACCAGGAGCAGGAAGAAAAGCTCAGGGAAGCCCGTAAACAGGAACTGGAGTTTCTGCGCAAAGAACAGGAACTGAATACCAAAGAACAGGAACTGGAAATTAACCTGCAAAAGAAATTACTGGAAGCCCGTTCTGAGCTGGCGGATAAAATACGTAAAGAAGAATCTGAGCGGAACAGTCTCCGGGATACAGAACACCAGATGCGTTTAAAAGAGCTGGAAAAACAGCTGGAAGACCAACGCCGACTGGCAGAAGAGATGAAACGCAGGGTTGAACAGGGTTCTACGCAGTTGCAGGGAGAAGCGCAGGAACTCGTGCTGGAAGAAATGCTGCGCGCCAATTTTCCATTTGATGAAGTCACCCCGGTAGGAAAAGGCGTACGCGGCGCCGATTGCGTACAATTGATCCGCAACCAGTTCGGACAGGAATGCGGCCGGATCATTTACGAAAGCAAACGCACCAAAGAATTTATTAAAGACTGGGTAGAAAAACTCAAAGCAGATATGCGTAGCCAGGGTGTTGATGTAGCCATTCTCGTTACCCAAACCATGCCTAAAGACATGGAACGCTTCGGTGAAAAAGATGGTATCTGGATCTGTACTTTCGCGGAAGTAAAAGCACTGGCCTATGTGTTGCGCGATGGTATCATAAAAATTTCCAGTAAGCTCCGCACCCAGGAAAACAAAGGCGATAAAATGCATATGCTCTACGAATACCTTACCGGTGGAGAGTTTGCAGAACAATGGAAAGCCATCCGTGAAGGATTCATGTCCATGAAATTATCKATACAACGGGAACGGGATGCCATGGAAAAACTCTGGAAATCACGCGAAAAACAACTCGAGAAAGTATTACTGAACGCAGCACATATCAGAGGATCAATTGAAGGCATTGCCGGCAGCGACTCGGTAGACCTGCAACTGCTGGAGGATGCAGCGGATGAAATACTGGATTAATTTTTATTTTTTTATTTATATACGCCTATGCAGTCATCTATCAATACCATTATTTTTGACCTGGGAGCAGTATTAATTGATTGGAATCCCAGGCATCTGTATCGTAAACTTTTTTCTTCTGAAGAAGAAATGGAAATATTTCTGCGCGATGTTTGCACATCCGACTGGAATGAAGCACAGGATGAAGGCAGAACACTCGCTGCAGGTACTGACTTGCTCGTAGCCAGCTTTCCACACCACGAAGAAAACATCCGCGCCTACTACGGCAGATGGTCCGAAATGCTGGCCGGAGAAATTGAAGGCACCAAAAATATATTACAGCAATTGAAAGAAAGCGGACAATATAAATTATATGCGCTCACCAATTGGTCTGATGAAACATTTCCTATAGCGCAGGCTATGTATCCTTCCCTTCATTGGTTTGATGGCGTGGTGGTATCTGGTCGTGAAAAAATGCGTAAGCCCGCCGCTGCCTTCTATCAGCTGTTATTAAACAGGTACCAGGTAGCTGCTGCCAACGCGTTATTCATTGATGACAATGAAAGAAATGTGATTGCTGCAAGAGCGTTTGGTATCGACAGTATTTTATTCGAAAATCCACATCAATTAAAAATTGAATTAGAAAATAGATCTATTATTATTTAATCCACTTCGTTAATAATTGAATCTGTTAACCCTTCTTTTACTTTAAGATTTCCTTAACACTCCACAGCTAAACTTTCTGTAACAATCAACTATCTAATCCGTTCAAGAGAGAGGAAACACGGAAAACATGATTGTCAGGAATACCAACCTGTTTTGGTTCATCATTGTTAGCCTGTAAGGAAATTATTTTTTAAATTAATACGCTAGGACATGAAAAAAACTTTGTTTTTATTCAGTGCCGCTGCCGCAGTGGTAGCGATGGTTTCATTCAGCAGCTGTCGTAAAGATCCTTTGAAAGATATGACTAATGAAGAGTCAAGGATCTACATTACGAATCACGATAGCACCGCAAATTTCACATCTTATTCAACATTCAGCATAGTAGATTCGGTAGCTGTATTAACGCGTAGCGCGGATACCGCTAAAAAAGCATTGACGGACTATGATAAAAAACTGATCGCCTCTGTTACCGCTGCGATGCAACAACGAGGATATACACTGGTAAACAAAGCGGCCAAACCAGATCTGGCAGTAAATCTCACCCGTATAGATAATTCCTATACCAACATCTCCTGGAATCCGGGATGGTGGGGCGGTGGTGGCTACTGGGATCCAGGTTACTGGGGATATCCCGGTGGTGGCTGGTATTGGCCTTCTTACTACACCGTATACCAGGTAAATGAAAAACAAGTGGCGATCGATCTTTTCGACCTGAAAAATCCGAAAGGAAACAAGCTGACAGCTGTATGGAATGCACTGTGGCGCGGATCAGGCGTATGGACTACCGGAAATATTGACCCCATGGTACAGGCATCATTTGCCCAGTCCACTTACCTGAGTAAAAAATAATGTTGACTTGAACTTTTAAATTGACAGGAAGATGAAAAAGATTAGAAACTGGATATTGATTTTTGCAGGATGTTTTGCAGCGCAGACAGTATCTGCACAGGTTCGTCCACCATTATCAGTGGATATCAACTATTCCATCGCACAGCCATTTGGCTCACTGAAAGATTATACCGATAAAACCAGCTTCCGTGGCTGGAGTGCAGGATTACAATATATGCTGAATGATCAATGGTCTGTGGGTCTCCGTTCCGGATTCCAGGACTTTTATCAGAAGCTCCCACGTGCAGTTTATCCGGATAAACAAGGTGATGTATCCGCTGTACAAACACGTACACTCCAGGTGATTCCTATTCAGGCCACCGTGAGTTATGCATTTACCAAACCCGAATCAGCAGTCATCCCATACGCAACAGTAGGTGTAGGTACAGCAAATATGAATTATGAAAAATATTGGGGTGAGTTTGTTGAAAAGAATAACAGCTGGCAGTTTCTCGTAAGCCCCGAAATAGGCATCAACGTTCCTTTTGGCAAGGCTTCACCAGTAATGTTTAATGCTAATGTGCGCTACAATTATGCACCGTATAAATATGGCGACATTACCAGCTACAATACCCTCCAGGGAAATATTGGGTTGAAGTTCCATTTGAACTAAGACTCACTTTTGTCCATATTCTAAGAAAGAAAAGTGAGAGTGGATCCCATCCGTTAAACCAGCGGATGGGATATTTTTTTTCAGAATTCCATGTATTGTTGAAAGCCTTTGCTAAACGCCTCTTTAATAGTGCCCTCTTTATCTTTATAGATGTAAATAGCCTCCAGCCCGTACTCCGCATGTGCTGCAATGTAAGCCAGGCCCTTTTCTACCCCCATTAAGATAAGCGGATTATCAAATGCGTCTGCCGTAAAACAATCTTTTGCAATCACCGTTACACTGATAATATTATTGTGCAATGCCACCCCTGTTAACGGATGAATAGTATGTGCAAAACGGGTACGTCCCTGATCAAAAAAGCGGCGGTAATTACCACTGGTAGCAATGCCTTTATCCGGAAGCCGCACCAGGCCCTGCACGGGCTCATAAGTGGTATCACCTGGCGATGGTCTTTCTATTCCCACACTCCAGACTTTATGCTGATGATTGTGGCCTTTTGCGCACAGCTCCCCACCCACATCTACCAGGTAATTATTTATGCCCTGCGCAGCCAGAAAATTACCCAGTACATCTACGGTATATCCCTGCGCAATACCATTACAATCTATCTGCACCCCTTTTTTTGTAGTATACAGCTCATTTCCTTTTACGTGGAGATAACGCGAACCTATATACGACATCGCTGCTTTGATACTATCCGGTGGTGGCACACCTTTGAAGGATGGTTTGGTTACCCCGAATCCCCACAGGTACACCAGTGGTTTAACGGTGACATCAAACAGACCTTCCGTGGCTTTATTGGTAAACAGGGCTTTTTTTATAACCGCCTGCATATGTTCATCCATTTGTACCCGACCGGTTTCATTGAAACGATTAATGACAGAACCTGGCTTATACAAAGAAAGTGATTGATCAATCACGCGGAAGATAGAATCTATACGCGGTTGCAGCGAAGTTGTATCTGCAGACAAATATTTCACAATGTAATAGGTGCCTTGTGCTTTGCCTTCACAGGCCACCAGTTTCAAAACAGGCTCCTGCTGCGCTTTAGCCGCAGTAGCCCATAGCAGGATACCTGCAAATAATAATTTGTTCATTCTTAATTCAACTGTTGGCGCTAAGTTATCTCCATTTCAGCATAGCTGCAAGCGCCTGCTCATCGCTGCATTTCTAAAAGCTAAGTGCTAATAGCTAAAAGCTATTTAAATGCCTCAAATCCGGTTACATCCATACCGGTTATCAGTAAATGTATTTCATGTGTGCCTTCGTAGGTCATCACGCTTTCCAGGTTCATCATATGCCGCATCACAGAAAATTC
The DNA here is from genome assembly GCF_056394125.1 of Chitinophaga sp. 10T418. NCBI lineage: Bacteria > Pseudomonadati > Bacteroidota > Chitinophagia > Chitinophagales > Chitinophagaceae > Chitinophaga > Chitinophaga sp. 10T418. The sequence continues at coordinate 791,396 of NZ_JBFTHG010000001.1, read as the reverse complement.
ACCGGTAATGCCCATACCGCCTAAAATGGTGCGGGCGTTGCGGGCAATATTGGCCGCAACTTCGCAGGAATTGCGTTTAGCCATGGAAATTTGTGCGGGAGTAGCTTTGCCTTCATTTTTCAATACCCCCAGGCGCCAGTTGAGCAACTGTGCTTTGGTGATTTCAGTGATCATTTCTGCCAGCTTTTTCTGTGTCAGCTGGAAACCGCCGATGGGGCGACCGAACTGGACGCGTTCTTTCGCATAGCGGAGGGCCGTATCGTAACAATCCATTGCCGCTCCTATCGCTCCCCAGGCAATGCCATAACGGGCGGAAGAAAGGCAGGATAATGGCCCTTTTAATCCTTTGGCATCAGGCAGTATATTCTCTTTAGGTATTCTTACGTTATCAAAAACCAGCTCACCGGTGGCACTGGCACGCAAGCTCCACTTTCCTTTGGTTTCAGGTGTGGTAAATCCTTCCATGCCTCTTTCCACAATAATGCCGCGGATAACACCGGCTTCATCTTTTGCCCATACTACTGCGATGTCTGCAAAGGGGGCATTGGATATCCACATTTTGGCGCCATTCAGTATTACATGATCGCCATCGCTCGTGAAGTTGGTGATCATACCGGCCGGATTGGAGCCATGGTCAGGTTCGGTGAGTCCAAAGCAGCCCATGAATGATCCTGTAGCCAGTTTAGGAAGATATTTTCGTTTCTGTGCTTCACTGCCAAAAGTAAAAATAGGATACATCACCAGTGATCCCTGCACCGAAGCGGTAGAACGGATACCACTGTCGCCGCGCTCCAGCTCCTGCATCATGAGTCCATAGGAGATGTGGTCCATTCCTCCTCCTCCATATTCTGCTGGAATGGTAGGACCAAAACAGCCCAGTTCTCCGAGTCCATCTATAATTTGCGTGGGGAAAGTGGCCCGCTGGCAATAGTCTTCAATAATAGGCGATATTTCTTTCTTCACCCATTGTCTGACCGCATCACGGGTCAACAGGTGTTCTTCTTTCAGCAAAGCATCTACGGCAAAGTAATCGGGTGACTGAAACAGATCTTGTTGCATTAACTACAGGTTTAATACCCAATATAAGAAATTACGAATTACGGAGTTGCGGGAAGCAGGCAGGTGTAATGAAAAAATGCTGTCAGGGGCTATAGTGGCTGCATAAATAATGCAGTATCCTGCAAAATCTTCGCTGTTATAAACGCGTTAATTCGAGACAAGTTAGTACCTTTCAATCAAATTAGAGAGCTATGGCAAGCAAAGTTATACCTGCGCTTTTGCTATTGGGATTCTTAGTCATTGTGATGTTATCATTTCACCCCACACCATTACAATCTGTTGCACTCAGGGTGCTACCCCCAAAAGTCAAATCAGGCGCTACCCCTGAATTAAAAAGGTACTGGATGGTCTTTTTACGGAAAGGCTCCAGGCGCGACCAGGATACCGCGGTTGCAGCAAAAATACAATGTGATCATCTCGCTAACATCCACCAACTGGCCGATGCCGGCAAAATTATTGTGGCAGGCCCTTTTGGAAACGATGAAGATCTGCGCGGTATTTTAATTATGAATTGTAAAGACAGTCTTGAAGTAGTATCTCTGGTTAACAGGGATCCTGCAGTGGTGGCAGGCAGACTGGTATTCGATGTAAAGCCGTGGTGGACAGTAAAGAACGCGGTGTTTAAGTAATGAATTACGAATTTCAAATTACGAATTACGGATTTGTGAGTAGATATAAGTGAAGATGATTTCACATTTATCAACTACCTACAAATCCGTAATTTGAAATTCTTAATGCTTTATACTGTCGCCGCAATCTTATTCAGGTATCCTGCCATTTCCTGTTGATATTTGATGGCCACATTTCTGGCATCTGTTGCGAAATCTTCTCCATTACCGGCATAAATAATGGCACGGCTGGCATTTACCAGTAACCCGCAATCTTTATTCATGGCCTGTGTGGAAATTTCTTCCAGACTGCCTCCCTGTGCACCTACGCCCGGCACCAGGAAGAAATGATCTGGAACCAGTTTACGGATATATCCCAATTGGGTAGATTGTGTAGCGCCTACAACAAACATCAGGTTGTCAGGTGTACCCCATTCCACGCCAGCTTTCAGCACTTTTTCAAACAGGAATTCATCGCCTATCTGTTGCATCTGAAAATCCTGGCTGCCTTCATTGGAAGTGAGTCCAAGCAGGATGGCCCATTTTTCAGAAAACTGCAGGAAAGGTTCCACGCTGTCTTTTCCCATATAAGGCGCCACGGTAACGGAGTCGAACTTATAGGTTTCGAAAAATGTTTTGGCATACTGGGTAGATGTATTGCCTATATCACCACGTTTGGCATCAGCAATCGTAAATATACCGGCAGGAATATACTCTACAGTACGTTGTAAACTTTCCCAGCCACGGATTCCCATACTTTCGTAAAAGGCCGTATTAATCTTGTAGGCTACACAAAGATCTTTGGTAGCATCAATAATCGCCTTGTTAAAGGCAAACACCGGATCTGCATGAGAAAGCAGGTGTTTTGGAATCTTTTGTATGTCTGTATCCAGCCCTACACAGAGGTATGACTGCTTTTCCTTAATCAGATTCACCAATTCCTGTCGATTCATAGTCGGTTAATTTGGGGCGCAAAGTTAAGTAAAACTTAAGTATTGACGCTTCTTTAAACATATTATGATTACCTGTAATTGAAAACAACTCTAAATATTCACTGTGGTAGTTGTGGTTTACCAACATAATTTTTATGAGGAAGATAAATTAAAGATATTCCTTTTTGCGAATACGCGCATCAACAAAAAATAAAATAATTCTTCTATTTTTCTGCTGCCCGGCGGGCTTCCATTTCTGCAGCCACACGCAGGGAATTTTCATCCCCCAACGCCCGCAAATGGGCAATTACGCTGTAATAATCCGTATCTTTTTTATTCTGGCTGAGCTTATAGTTGGCATTCACGTCTCTCACAGTAAGTTCAAATCCAACAATCGCCTTTACATTATTCCCGATTGTTTTATCATCAATATCTGTAATATGCACCGGGCAGGCAGATGCGGCTTCATAGTGATCCATCAGGGAACCCAGTGCAGCAATTACTTCCGCCTCTTCCTGTATCCTGATCTGTCCGTGAATATGCACGGCCATGTAGTTCCAGGTGGGGATTTTCTCTTTTTCATACCAGGAAGAGGAAATATAGGCATGATGTCCGGAAAAAACAGCCAATGTATCGCCCTTGCTGAAATACTCCCATTGCGGATTAATCCTGGCAATGTGTCCATGTAACACAAAATTTCCGGGTGTTTTTTCTACCAGCGTCATGGGAATATGAGTGGCGTGTGGTACACTGGCATCATCCACATTAATCAGCAAACCAAAACCATTTTCTTTGATAAAAGCAGCAATAGTATCCCAGTTGGTTTCCCTGGTGAGTTTTGGAGTATACATCTGAAGAAAGAATTACAAATTACTAATTACTAATTACGAACAACAGCCTTGCGGATGGCAAAACGTTGTTCGTAATTTGTAATTAGTAGTTCTTTATACGATAATATCAACAATCTTGGTAGGTGCTATATTGGCATTACGCATGGCGATACTACGGGCAGCGGCACCTGCAACATCCAGGAATGCTTTACGGATAATTTTCTCATCCCCGGCCATAGCAGGTACACCAGCATCACCACCTTCGCGGATGCTTTGTACCAATGGTATCTGTCCCAGGAAAGGTATTTCCAGTTCTTCTGCCAGGCGTTTACCACCTTCTTTACCGAAAATATAATATTTGTTATCCGGCAACTCAGCTGGCGTGAAATAGGCCATATTTTCCACTAAACCAATGATTGGCACATTAATCTGCGATCCCTGGAACATGGAAATTCCTTTTTTAGCATCTGCCAGGGCTACATCCTGCGGAGTGGTAACAATCACCGCACCGGTAACAGGTACGGTTTGTACCAGGGTCAGGTGAATATCACCGGTACCAGGAGGCATATCGATAACCAGGTAATCCAGTTCATCCCAGTATACATCGGTAATAAATTGTTTTAATGCACTGCTGGCCATGGGGCCACGCCACACAACTGCTTGTCTTTCATCGATCAGCAAACCAATAGACATTACCTTGATACCGAATTTCTCAATCGGCTGAATCATGCCTTTACCGTCTACATTCACCATCAGTGGCCTTTCTCCACGTACACCGAACATGATAGGAACGGAAGGACCGTAAATATCAGCGTCCATCAACCCCACTTTAGCACCATCTCTACCCAATGCCAGGGCCAGATTGGCCGCCACAGTGGATTTACCCACGCCTCCTTTACCGGAAGCCACCACTATAATATTCTTCACATTAGACAGTACACCTTGTCCGCTTGTTCTTTTGGTACTCACATTGGCGGTCATCACTACTTCCACTTCCGCATCCCTGCTCACTATCATGTGAATAGCATTCACACAGGCATTCCGGATCAGGTCCTTTAACGGACATGCCGGCGTGGTAAGTATGACTGTAAATTTTACTTTGTTGCCGTCAATCTCTATATCTTTTACCATGTTCAGCGTAACGAGATCTTTCCCCAGATCTGGCTCCTCTACGTTGCTCAGGGCCTTTAAAACCTGCTCTTTCGTGATCATAAATTGTTGTTAATTTTGAATCCAGACAGCAAAGTTAACCCAATTGGGATTTAATTTACAATTTCTCTGGGCAGCTGATCAACTGCATGGAAACACGTAATTAAATTTTTATATCTTAGGGCCGGCATGCATCAGAAAAGATCCTACATACTGTCACTCATAATTGTTTTCCTTTTGTCTCCTTTCCTATTGAAAGCACAGATTGCGGAATTCAGAGACAGCGTCATTCAGATTTCAGGTATTACCATGACAGCAGACAGCCTCCGGGCCATCCCTGCAGTAAGCGTACTGGTAAGAGGTCAGGGCAGAGGTACCATCTCCAACAGATCCGGTATATTCTCCATTGTAGTGTTTAAAGGTGATACCCTGTCATTCAGCGCAGTAGGCTTTAAGCATAAAAACTACCGGGTACCGCCAGATATCAAAGGAAACAGTTTCTCCCTGATACAGCTGATGGTAGAAGATACCACCTATCTGCCGGTCACCATCATCAAGCCCTATCTCTCAAAAGAAGAATTTGAACGTGCCTTCGCTAATATGGACATCCCCGATGATGCCTATGAGGTGGCACGAAAAAATACCAACAACGCCAGGCTCCGTGCCATGGCCCGCTACACCCCTGTTGATGGACGTGAAGGCGTAAACCAATACCTCAACAAACAGGCACAGAGCCTCTACTATGCAGGTCAGCCGCCACCACAGAACATCTTTAACCCGCTGGCATGGGCACAATTTATTCAGGCCTGGAAGCGAGGCGACTTTAAAAGGAAAGACGATAGTTACAGCAACTAGTTCGTAACGGGTAATTCTTTAAATTAGTGGCTTATTCAATTCTGACAAATCACTACACCATGCAAAAAATTGCGGTAATCGGCGCTGGTACCATGGGAAATGGTATTGCGCATGTCTTTGCTCAACACGGCTATGCCGTTACTTTAATAGATGTTTCTGCCCCGGCACTTGATAAGGCACTACAAACCATTACCCGGAACCTCGACAGGCAGGTGACCAAGGGAACTATTACGGAAGCCGTTAAAACTCAAACGATTGGCAACATCTCCCTGCAAACAGATCTCGCTGCCGGCGTAAAAGACGTTTCCCTGGTAGTGGAAGCAGCTACCGAAAATATTTCGCTGAAGCTGAAAATATTCCAGGACCTGGATCAACATGCCCCTGCCGACGCGATCCTGGCCACCAACACCTCCTCGATTTCTATTACAAAAATTGCAGCAGCCACTAAACGCCCTGCTAAAGTAATAGGCATGCACTTTATGAATCCCGTACCAGTCATGAAACTGGTAGAGATCATCAATGGCTATGCTACCGATAAAGACGTGACCAACACCATTGTGGCGCTCTCTGAAAAACTGGAGAAAGTTCCCTGCGTGGTAAATGACTATCCCGGCTTTATTGCTAACCGCATTCTGATGCCCATGATCAACGAAGCGATCTGCTCCCTGTTTGAAGGCGTAGCTGAAGTTGCAGAAATTGATACTGTCATGAAACTGGGGATGGCTCACCCAATGGGACCATTGCAACTGGCCGATTTCATAGGACTGGATGTTTGTCTTTCCATCCTGCAGGTGCTGCATGATGGGTTTGGCAATCCTAAATATGCTCCCTGCCCACTGCTTGTGAACATGGTAACCGCAGGCTATTTAGGCGTGAAAAGCGGAGAAGGATTTTATAAATATACTGCAGGTAGCAAAGACCTGGTCGTAAGTGAAAGATTCAGCAGATAATAAACAACGGGTAGTATATGCACTGATTTAGTTGCATATACTACCCGCTAATAGTGTATTCGTTTCCGTTATACTACAGCAACACTACTTTCCATTTATTCATGGCTGCAATAAACCCGGTAATTAATTCTTTTGATAAGCGTATATCTTCTTCTGATGCCATTGTGATGACTGGTTAATTCATTATTTATTGCTGTTCACACTTAATACAAGAAGCAGCATGAAAGCATCTATTACTTTAGATGTTTAATCAATTTCGTCCAGTATTTTATCATATAAATTTCCGTGATCAACTGCTTTCCATCCTTCTCCGTATTCTTCCTCTATAGCCACCAGCGACAATAGAGAAAGCGGGGTAAAGGCAGAAATTTCATGCTCATTCTTTTTAGCTCTCCAGCCAATCACATCTTCTTTATCATCGCTCAACGTGGCTGTTACGTTATACCCTTTCTGAGTAATCATGAACAACGCTACATTGTAGGTGTTCATTGCTTCTGCCAGTTTCATAACGTATTGTATTAATGGCCTCCTCAACATAGCACTTAAGACGAAATGCTTTCTCTATACAGGTATCAATCGCTATCTGATTTTATCCAAAATGCTGATGGCCAGGTTCCTGGAAGCATCGCTTTGTGATGTTATTTTAGTCAACAGTTGGGCGTCTTCTTCCTTATTGAAATAAACATTTACACCACTCTGCATAAATACGACCGTTTCTTCTTCATCCCCATAGATCGCCACTATTTCTGCATCATATTTTGTAACAAAGTCAGTATAATTAGCCAATTCCGTTAATACAGCCGGACGTGGCATTTCTATCTGCTCGGCTGTTATTTGATTTGAGAAAGTATCATATACAAAAGAAACTGTAAAATCTTCCAGGTAGAAGTAATACATAGGTACCTCCTCTCCAAAAACACTATCGCTGTTTTCTTTGAGCCAATCTATACCAACTTTTTTCCCTTCTTTATCAAAAAAACTACCCGAATGAATAAATTTATCAATATTGAATTMTAGCATAAATAAACGCCAATGCTCTTTAAATACCTTATAGTAAGGTACATTAACTATTTGTAGGCATCTCTTTCCTGAAGGTGAGTATAAATCCTTCTTGAGAAAAAACATCTTCAAAAAACTTCCCCTTTTCTTCTCTTTCTATCTTTTTACCTTTTTCAATCCTTATTCCAATTAAATATTTATACTCTTTGTAGCTCTCATATTTCCACTCGTTTTCTACTTCATTAAAATTGGGATAAACCATAATAGTTCCGTTATCAAAATTTGCCTTCTGGTAACTCCCTGAATAAGAACTATCTCTTTCTTCGAAGGCTATTTGTAATAGATTACTTATATAGTTTAGTAGCTCATTTATAGTATTGTAGTTCGCTGCAAATGTCAAGGAAATTATTTTATTCATTATACCTATTTATACTAATGTTTAATTATATGTATCAACTAAAAAAGTCATCCAGCTTATTACATTAGACAGCATTTTAGATTGTCTCTACCCTGCACATTTTACAGGCATATGCATAGATTCCCCTTTTGCCTTTGCTGATTCCATGTCTGGATAAATGGCAAAATTCACATCTCTTCCTGCCATTGATGAAAGCTTGCTTCTTGCGTCTGTTATACCTAATTGGTCTGCAATGTGCAAGCCTTCCGGAGTGCCGTCAATTAGAATCTTTTTCCCATCTTTTCCTAAGCCTAATCCAACCGCTTTTTGATGCAAATCTTTATTTACTAAAGCGATGTCATAATCACTATGGGGACCAAAAGGTTTTCCTGTTCCATGTTGAACTCCTGTTACCGCACTACCTTGCATAACTGGCATAGTCCGTGGATATCCTGCACGTGTTAAAGCTGCTTGTGTGGCTTGAGAGAATTGCCTGAACTGACCATAACTACTAAAGCCCTGAGGTATTGGCCCTAAGCCCAAAACATCAACATATGAATTGGTATCCTCTACATATGAATATAAAGTTTTATTACCTCCTAATAACCCGATTGGATCTTGAGAGATGTAGCATCCACTCTCACTATCATAATACCTAAACCTATTATACGCCAGCCCTGTTTCCTCATCTTCATACTGCCCCTGATAAAGATAATTACAAAATGTTTTATCCCCGTATAGTTGTCTCGTTTTTCCATAGCAATCCAGCTCACGCTCCCACACCTTACCGCCGAAAGCATCATAAGCATGGGTAGGCGTACCCAGATGATCCGAAATAATACTGTATGAATCGCTTCCGACAATTTTTGCACAGGGCACAAATGAATCTTTCTCAAAGATCCAGGTAACCAGGTCTTCCACCGGCACCCTTTCTTCCTGCAGGTCGCCATTGGTGGTTGCTGCTAAATAGGGTGGATAATCACCCTTATATTGCCATTCATGCAAAGGAACATGCCCATCCCACAACCAGCGCGTTACTGTTTGTTTACGTTTATTGACTTTGGCAATACGTCGCCCTAACGGGTCATAACTAAATACTATTTCGCCTCCCGCAGGTGCAATCACACGGTGTAACAAACCATTCCCTTTCCATTCGTAGATCCAACCGGTTCGGCTGCCTTTGAGTGTTATCCCCGCGGCGTTGGCATATGCCTTTTTATCTTCTGCTGTAGTGTGATGATTATTCTTAAATTCTTTAAACACCAGATTGCCTTCTACATCATAATGATAGTAGTAATCCGGACACTCCAGCAACCGGCCACCTTTGCCATATACCCGATCTTTCCGCGCCGGTGTACGGAACAGGTTACCTAATTTATCCGGTATCCGGTAAACGATAGCAGCAACATCGCCAGGCTGGGCATAGGTAGCACTCACCAGGTTATCAAACTCATCGTAGGCAAATTGTGTCTGTACTCCAGACAATTCATTAATGATACGGCGTACCTGCATCGACTGACCCCATTCGTAACGAATGCGGCTCTGCTCTGTATTATCTACACCAATAGATCGCCGTATAACCCGCCCCTGTTTATCCCGCTGTGTTTGCACATTCACCCCACCGACCAGCATCCGCTGCAATTCCTGTCCGCTGTGATTACGCTCCCAGGCCGCCGTCCAGTTATCCGATATGCCATTCGATGCTTTCATTTTTTCCACAAACCCCGCCACGCTGTATTGCAGACTAACAGCAGCACCAAGACTACTACCTGTGAAACAATGGTCTCCCGCTTCATCGTATTCATGCGTCACCTCATTCGCTCCCTGTATTTCACTGGTCACGCGACCATAAGCATCCCGTTGCAGGGCAATCTCGCCGTCTTCATTAAAAGCCCCTGTCAGCAAACCATCCTTATCATAGCCATAGGCTGCAGTAGTACCGTCATGGTATTCTTCACGGACTACCCGACCTACACTATCATAATCATACATTGTACTGCGGTTGCCAGGACGAATTATTTTTTTAATACGCCCTGCTTCGTCCCGCTCATACCTCCGTTGTATGCCATCAAAGCCCCATTCATGAATGGTCTTTCCTGTCGCATCCGGCTCCAACCGGTACATCTCGCCTCCTTCATTGGCAATGCTACGCAACTGCAGCTCCGCATCATAGTTGAAGCGAACATTTACGCCATGCTGACTTCTTCCCGTTAATATACCCAACGGACCATAGGTAAAATTCACTTCCCGTTGCCCATCCTTAGCACTAATCAGATTATCGGCTGCATCATAGCTGAAGGTATTGACATTGCTATCTGCCTCTGCTATCTGAATAGTATTTCCGGCCGCGTCATACTGATAGGTATACCAGTAACCGGTAGCGCTGGTTTCTTTTACCAGTCGTCCCAGGTCATCATATTGCCAATGTAGTTGTGAGCCTTCCGGTGTGGTCAGTTGACAGAGATTATGCTGCGAGTCATACGCCAGGTCAAATGCGCGGCCACTACTGTGAACAATCCTGACCACATCTCCCCCGCTATACTCATACTGCAATGTATTGCCATTCACAAAGGTTTTCTTCTCCAGCAATCCCTGTTCATTATAGCTCCATCGCAACCGCCGGCCACCCGGACTTTTAACTGCAATCAGCCGTTGCTCCTCATCATACGAAAACAAGGTCGCCTCCCCGTTGCCATTTACTTCTTTCTCTATTCTGCCAAATTCATCGTAGCTGTTTTTAGTTGTATTCCCCACCGGATCCACTACCACCTCCAGCTCCTGGTAGCTGTTATACTGCTGCATAGTGACGCCACCGTTGCCATCAATAATTTTATAGATGAGATGCTGTTCATCAAAATAATACTCCGTGCTGTGTCCGAGGCTATTGGTAGCAGTGGTTTTCCCTACTTCATAAGATGTATGATACTCCAACACACCACCATCGCCCCAGGTGTGTATGCAGCGGGCATCTTCTCCTGAACCATCATACTCCCAGTAAAAATTCAGGCCGCTCTGATTTGTTAACTGCACTAATAAATGCCCCTTGTAAAAAAAGTATTTACTTACATCCAGCGCATTGGTAGTACTGCTTAAATTACCATCTTCATCATACGTATAGCGTACGAGGTTGATGATATCTGCACCATTGCTGGTATGAATTCTTTCAATGCGTCCCTGCTCATCTGTGGTGACCAGCAACAACCGGTTGCTGCTGTCAATGATCTGTTGCAGATAGCCGTTACCGTTATAACGGAACAGGATACAAAATCCGGCTACACTCCTTATTTCAGAAAGCTGGTAACTTCCGTCCGGCGCAGGTTTGGATGCAAACCTGTAAGTTTGCTTGGCAATGTCCTCCAGGTAATAACCACTGTTATCACGATGCCACCATAGCTTTTCCCCCCTGTTATAATAACTACCTCCCGTTGCCAATACCGGCATCACGGTTTCGCGACCATCCCGCAGTCGTATGCTGAAATAGCCGTTTTGAAGATCGTACACATGCATATTATAGTTGTGATGCCAGTTATAACCCAATGGGCCTTTTACGGCTGCATCACTATAATAGGTACGTTCCCATACCAATGGAATGGGCCCGGACAATTCAAAATCTATGTTGGAAGAAAATACTCTTCCGCTGGCTGCATCTACCGGCTCACCAAAATGTTTGCATTTGAAGTCCTGCAGAATGGCTGCCAGCCGGGGGAAGCGGCTTTCTATCTTATCAATCACCTTTTGCAATATCTTACCTGCTGCTTTTGACAAGCCTTTCAAGCCAAGTTTAAACATTAGCTGAAACAGGTCTATCGTTGGCGGTCCACCTACCAGCACAGGTTTGCCGGCAGAAGTCATAATGAGCAACACAGAAGTGGGGGCCATCAATGCAAAGGCGGAACTCTTTTTATTAAGACGGGGGGGTGATGGCAGTCCCACCAGGTTACAGGAAAGCGCTGGATGAAACTGTGTAGAAAAAGGTCCACCATCTGCCAGCACAGTAGAACTACCCATCCACATTTCCGAGGCCGCTTTAGGCTTTATGATAGGAAAAGGCAGATGTGCAATGAATGCAGGCAAATGAAAAATGGTAGTGCCGGCATTAGCGATCCATTGGTTGTGTACCTTTACAGAAGGACTTAAAGCATGTACCAGCATTTGTGCGGTAGCCGCCAGGGAAAACGGTTGAGGCGCTGGTTCTTTCCCTTCTTCCGGTTCCGGCGGTTCGGGGGGCGGTGGCACCACACTGGCTATGGCCGCCATAATAGCGCCCATGATATCGAATACCATTCCTATATGAGGTACTGGTAACAAGGGAGAAGGAGGAAATACGGAATCATGAAAATCGATTCCTATGCCCAGGTCAAAATACTTTGCGGCGGGCATGCCCGGGAAGGAGGGCAAAACGCTCGCCATTCCTTTTTGTATATGGTCCAGCGAGTTTTTCTTTTCTGCAAACAATGCACCGAAGCCTTTATTTTCTGCAGCCATAGTAATATTCTTTGATCCCTGTGGGGAGTGGGCTATTTAGTTAAATTCAAAAAGAGAGGACTTACGTCTTACAGTGGCCTTATCCATGCCTTCAGATTGAAGCAGGGTGGCCCAGTCATCACCTAGTAATTCCTGTAAATGGTCCTGTAATATTTTCAGATCTTCCGGTCCTCTGATTTTTTCACAAAGGTGAACCGCCATGCTGGCGGCGTGCAGGAAAGTAGACTGACGCCTTACTTCCAGCTCCAGGTAGCTGCCACCGGTAAGGGAAAGCAAAAGATTCTCAAACGCAATATTCAGTTGACTCAGTTCATAATACAAGTGACCACAAAGCCGGTAGCCTTCCATGATCATGAAAGCATCTCCTTTATCCGCCGCTTCATGTGCCAGCTCCTCATACAATGCGATCGCCTGTTTACGTTTCTTTTTGCCTACCAATATGGCTGCTTTTATCATGACGCATGACTTCCAGGTGGGATACCCCGCCGGATCGTTGGCATCCATGAGCTGCCTGGATTGTAAGATGGCTTTATCTGCATAAACAGCACTTTTATTGGGTTCCCGGATCATAAAATAAGCCTGGGCCGTTATCACCAAACCAGCTACGGCATGTGTGGTACCACCCATCTTTTTACACAGGGAAAGCAACACAGTTATTTCATTATCCAGGACGCCTGTATCCTGCTGCGTGGTGCAGTCCATTACTTTACGGATCTGTTTACGGAAACGTGCATCGATGCTGACAGTATCAGAATTGCCGCCACCTTTGTCCATATCGTTTTTTATCGCGGCCACCATATCCAGCTGTGGCTGCAACAATGTTACCTGTTCAGCTAATATTTTTTGGGAAAGCGTAATCCTGGGGTTGGTTGCAATGTCAATGGTAACCAGACGAATGCCATCCGGCAGACCTTTCTTCAGTACATCGGCGTACCAGTCGCCGGCATCCGGACTATCCGGTCTCAGCATAGGAAAATAAATGCAACAGCCGATATTTTCCAGACCAGTGATATAAGATTTAAAACGAAGTAATTCTTTCCATACACTCTGCACACATGGTGCTAGTGTCATGTCTGGCTGATAATCCTGTTTCAGCAATCTGTCCTTTTTTAATGCGCCGTAAATATCATACTTCGAATCGGGTACCGGCTCAAACCAGCTGATATATTCCTCCCACAATGCTTTCTCCCAGGCTTCATGATCCCCGTTCCAGGGCGCATCAAAACGAAAAAAAATCTCTTTGAAAACACCTACAGCAGTCCGTTCAATTTCCAGGAATTTATCAATAATATCTACATCTGCATATTGTACCAGCCAGATAGCCAGCTTCCAGTGTTTTTGCTGATCAGCAACGGCCCAGGCGTCTCTTACTTTATAGAATTCCTGCCCAATGGATGGTGAGGTCGTCATAAGTTAACATTAAGGAATCAGGAATTTATTTTCACTAGTCCGCCGGATACTACCAGGTCGGCAGTACAACTCACCGACACATCTTTCTTGGCGTTGACGGTAACAGAATCACCTGCAATATTTGCAGTGGTACTGCCTTTGGCCAGGAACTCCTTCGTCAGCATAGTAATGGAACTATCCCCTTTAAACAGGGTATCTTTTCCTTTTACAACAACTGATTCCTTTCCTTCCATATAAATTCCTTTCGTTGCCGTCAAAGTACCTGAGTCTGATGCTGCAATGGTGAATTTTTCTGCGCTGATTTGAATTTCTTTGGAAGAAATATCCATTTTTGTTTTGGAAGAAATGGCAATACTTTCCTTGCCATCCATAAAAATGCGGTTACCACCAGGGTCCGTAATTGTAACGCTGCCATCGGCATCATTCAATAAGATGGAAATGCCACTACGGGTACGGATAGCTTTCATATCATTGGCTGCAGTACCGAAGCCCGACTTGCCTTCTCCGTTATAAGTGGTACCCAGCACAAAAGGCAGTTCCGGGTTGCCACCTTCGAAGTCCACGACTATTTCCTCTCCTTTTTCCGGCACCATATACATGCCTTTACTACCACCGCCATGAGGAGATACCACCCGCATCCAGGGCGTCATTCCCTGTTGCTGCCATTTAAAGCGGGCCCTTACGCGGCCCAGGTCTTTAGGATCATGGTTGTCTACCACGGTGGCACTTTGTGCTTCGGAGAAAGGCATATTTTCCAGGTTCACCGGTGGTGCGGCAGCATCTGCTGGAATACCTTCAAACTCATTATAGTAATCACCGTTGCCGGTAACATGATGCGTCAGACCCCAGATCATGAATTTACCATGATCATCTTTCGCATATACATTTTCCTGGATGGCAATATGATCTCCTACCCGCAGGGAAGTATGTCTGCTGCTGCCTTTCAGCTGCACCATCGCCGCCATACGGCCTTTCTTCTGCCGGGTCACCAGCGTATCCAGTTCTGCTTTTGCATTGCTGGTAAAAGCGTGTGTCATTTTATACAGAGAAGGATTACTGTATAACTTCTCACTTAACCCCTGTACATGTTGTGTATAATCATTTACTTTTCCTGCCGGCTGCGCAGAAGTGGAATTATCCACTACCTTATTACTGCGGTAGTCATATCCGTTCAGGTGCTGATTATTAGGCTGCACCTTCATTTCCAGGTCGAAGCTCATCAAGTCTACCAGGTGTACCAATGATATTTCTCTTGGTTGATATTTTCCAAAAACAACCTGCTGTCCGTTATAAAAAAACCATTCGCCAAAACGCTCCGACATCCGGTGCAGAAAGTCAAAAGATGTTTCTTTATACTGCACAATATATTTCAGAGAAGTAGTCGTAGCCGGGTCTACCAATGGACGCGAAATGTAAGGACCACAGGCTTTCAGAGCGGTATTCACAATCGTAGCCAGGTCCTGGTTCTCGAAGGCTTGTACATGTGGGTCATTATTCAGCAATATCGTGGGACTATATCCGCGGATCACGCAAAAGCCATGTGTGCCATCGCTTTCCTTACCGGAGCTGACAGACATCACAATACCATTAAAGATCAGCGGATCATAATGCTGTAATGCCTCATAGGCCTGGATCGTGATACTCACTTCTTTTCCCAGGAAAGCTTTGGTGGCAGATACGATGCCGGGACCCAATTCCTGCAGCCAGTCGTAGCCGATCTTCAGCTCAAAATGATGATGCCCCTGTAATTGTTGCTCCAGGCGCAGGGAATGGAATTGTTTAAATTGCTTGTCGGCGATAGATACGGTTGTTATGGTATGTAACATAAACAAGGGGGCTTTTAATATTAATATGGTCCTGTATGTATCCTGAATAAAACGGACGGATACTGTTATAAAAACTAAAAACGGGCTAATTAAAATCGTTAGTTAACAAAATTAAATTTAAGAAAAAATACATAAAACGGGGTCAATTTTATGTAAACGTGGAAAAATATTGCACAGGAGATGGGGATAGGTAAATATTCGTAAGATGATCCTGATAAGTATGGATTCCTATCTTTTAGGCAGAAGGCAGAAGGCATAAAGCGGAAAGCAWAAAGCTATCAGAGCAAATGATCAGCGCGAATAATTAATTGCAAAATCGCACTGATCATTTGCTCTGATAGCTTTATGCTTTATGCTTTATGCTTTAAGCTTTATGCTTTATGCTTTATGCTTTATGCTTTATGCTTTATGCTTTATGCTTTATGCTTTATGCTTTTTTATATCCAGTCCGTAAATATCTTTCAAACGCAGGAGGCACAGCTCTTCGCCGGATTTAGGCACCCCTATTTCCATCTCACAAAATAACTGCAAATCCTGGGATAACACGGTGCAGTTGTTTTGTTTTACCACCATCATCACATCATTCATGATGGTGTAATCAAAGCTGAGATGATATTTTGCTTCTATATTTTTCTGGATAACCGGGATCAGTTGTAATACCATTGCAGCGCTCATTTTATAAGCGTTAATAAGTCCGGGTACACCCAGGAGACTGCCACCGAAATAACGTACTACTACAATGAGTACATCCGTAATCTGTTTGCTGTCTATTTGCCCCAGGATAGGCTTTCCGGCTGATCCGGATGGCTCACCGTCATCACTGGCACGAAACTGGAGACCAGCGGTACCCAGGCGATAAGCATAACAGTGGTGTGTAGCTTTGGGGTGTTCCTTTTTCACTTCTCCGAGGGCTTCTTTTACCTCTTCCGGGGTTTTGACAGGAAAGGCATATGCCAGAAATTTGCTGCCCCTGTCCTTGAACTCTGCTACAGCTGTTTTATCAATTGTAAAATAAACCTCCATCAATATCATTTAAAATGCGCACCTGAAAACTACGCAGGATTATAAAAATCAATACGGTCGCCGTTCACCTGCATCGTATCTACACTTATTGCCCGGGTGAGCACTGGTGCTGCCAGTCCATCTGCCAGTGTAACCGTACCTGTTATAATGCGGGCCTCATCCCATAACCCGGCTGCGATAAACTGCTGCAACAGATGAGGACCACCTTCTACCAAAACGCTCTGAATATGCCGCTTGTGTAGCTGTTTCAGTAAGGCGGGCAGCATATCGGTAAAATCCAACTCCATGATTTCCGTCAACCCGTGGGTTTCTGCCCTGCTGCCTGTGATAAATATGGTAGGAATGCTACCATCCCATACATGGTGGGAGCGCGGAACTTTCCCTTCCCGGTCGATGATGAGGCGAACAGGATCTTTGCCGGTCCACAGCCGGTTATTCAGCCTGGGATTATCCAGGATAGCTGTTCGGGTACCTACCAGGATGCCCATCTCCCCACTGCGCCATTTATGCACCAGCCGGTCGCTGTAAGAATTGGATATTTTTACGGGTGCTCCACCTGCAGCGGCCATGATGCCATTGCTGGCCTGCGCCCACTTCAGTACAATATAGGGGCGTTTCTTTTCATGAAAAGTAAAAAAACGGCGGTTGATATACCGGCATTCTGCCTCCAGCATGCCTGTATGCACAGTTATCCCTGCTTTTTTCAGCTTCTCAATGCCTTTACCTGCTACGGCAGAAAACGTATCTATGCAGCCAATCACCACTTCTTTAATTCCCCGGGATACAATCAAATCGGCGCAGGGCGGCGTTTTGCCATGATGGGCGCAAGGCTCCAGGCTTACGTACATGGTTGCCAGCGGGATCAATGACTGATCTTCTGCGGCAACGCTGTTAACGCAATTCACCTCTGCATGGGCCTGCCCGTACTGCCGGTGATAGCCCTCTCCTATGATGCGCCCCTGGTGAACCAGTACAGCTCCTACCATTGGATTAGGCGCTACCTGACCTGCTCCCATAGCGGCCAGCTCCAGGCAGCGCTGCATAAAAAATTCATTGAACGTGCTATTCATAATCGCCAGCGATGTAATATTTTTGCAAATGTATCGTTTTTAGCCAGTGGAAAATGCCGCTCCCCCAGGTTTGCATTTTTCCGGTTATATTCCTTAAACTATTTATATTGACTATACAAACGGCCTTTACCTATATTACTGGTGCCATCAGTGAACTATATGAGGAGCGGGAAGCCGCCAATATAGCGCACATTATCATGGAATACCTAACGGGCATGAGTAAACTGGATCGCATTGTTCACAAAACAAAAATCCTCTCCCCCGATCAGAATCAACGACTAAAAGCAGCCATTGAAGCACTGCAGCGCCACGAGCCGGTGCAATACATTACTGGTAGTAGCTGGTTCTACGGCATGGAACTCCTGGTAAATAAAAATGTGCTCATCCCCCGCCCGGAAACCGAAGAGCTGGTAGAATGGATGGTACAGGATGCGGCACACCGCCATCGCCTGCACCTGCTGGACGTGGGCACGGGCAGCGGATGTATTCCCCTGGCCCTGAAAAAATCATTGCCTGACGCACAGGTGTCTGCAATAGATGTAAGTGAAGGCGCCCTGGAAGTAGCCCGCAGCAACGCCTCCCGTCAAAGACTGGATGTTAACTTTATGCTGCTGGATGCACTGGATCCCTCGCAGCTGGCCACATTACCTGAATTTGATATGATCGTCAGCAATCCGCCCTATATTACACAAAGCGAGCAAAAAACAATGCAGGAGCTGGTTTGGGGCTTTGAGCCCTCCCTGGCCCTTTTTGTTCCTGACAACGATGCCCTGTTATTTTACCGCCATATTTCTGTGATGGCAAAAAGTAAACTACTCCCTGGCGGAGCGCTTTACTTTGAAATCAATGAAGCATTGGGTAAAGAAGTGGTGACCCTCATGGAAGAACTGGGATTCAAAGACGTGGTCCTGAAACAGGATATGTTCGGGAAAGACAGGATGGTGAAGGGAGCGGTTAGCCATTAGCTTTTAGCTTTTAGTAAAAATGCAGCGGAGAACATCAGATATGTTCATCTCCGCTGCATTTTTACTAAAAGCTAAAAGCTAATGGCTAAAAGCTAAACCGCTATTTATGTGCTGTCGCCAATACCACCTTAGCCCCCATTTCTCTGGCCACTTCCATCACATTCACCACATCTTCTACGGGAACTGATTTCTCGGCATTGATTACAATCGTAGGCTCTATCTTCTCATTGCCGATAGATGGAGCCAGGGCTTGTTTCAGACGATCAAACGGTACTTTGTTGGTACCTACAAAAAACTCGCGTTTTTCATTAATACTTACTACTACTGTTTGCTTGGATTTGGTGTTGCTCTTGGCTTTGGGCAACAACAGCTTAATAACATTCGGATTAGCCAGTGTGGAAACAATAAGGAAGAACAACAGCAGAATGAACAGGATGTCATTCAGTGCAGAGTTGTGCATTTCCACCTGTCTCTTATTTCGCCTGCGTAAATTCATGATCTTTTGTTTTAGCGGGTGGGTTCCTGCAAAATATCGATGAATTCAGCTGAAGCGCCTTCCATCTTATTTACTACCTTATCAATCTGTGCATTCAGGTAGCTATAACCAATGAAGGCTACGATACCGATAATTAACCCGGATGCAGAGGTGATCATCTTTACATAGATACCACCGGCAATGGTGCCCAGTGTAATATCTGACGTAATAGAGATGTTGAAAAAGGTTTGGATCATACCCGCAATCGTACCAAGAAACCCGAACATTGGTGCAATTCCTGCAATAATAGACAGGATCACCAGGTTCTTTTCCATCCGGTAGATTTCCAGTTTACCCACATTTTCCATGGATTTCTCAATATTGTCGATAGGCTTGCCTATACGCTGAATCCCTTTTTCAATCATACGTGCAATGGGACCAGCAGTATTTTTGGCCAATGAACGCGCTGACTGCATATTACCAGTGGTGATCTGATCACGGATCATTGGCATAAAGTTATCAGGCAGTGTCCCGGCTTTTGCAATAGTGATGGCCCTTTCCACAAACACATATACTGCGATCAGCGACAGGATACCTAATGGAATCATCAGGACACCGCCTTTCATCAGCATGTCTATCAGGTGGATCTGTGGTGTGGCCTCAGCGGTAGCGGATATGCCCTGTGCCACAGTATCTGCTTTGGGACGTAATAAAGAATCCTGTAATAATGTAATAAAACCTAACAACATGAACTATATTTTAACGGGTGCATAAGTAGAACACTACTATAAACGGTTAAAGTAAGAAAATATTTGCGAAAGTTTTCCGCATAATTTATGCCTTCTCTTCCCAAACCTGTGCCAGATATACAATTGTCTGCACCGCTTTCCGCATATCCTGTATGCTCACATATTCATGCTTGCTATGTAAGGCCATCTCCCCTGTAAAAATATTCGGGCAGGGTAATCCCATAAAAGAAAGCCGGGAACCATCTGTACCACCGCGAATGCTCATTCTCAGCGGCTGTACGCCTGCACGGCGTATGGCCTCTGCGGCATGGGCAGTTACTTCCGGGTGTTTCACCAGCACTTCTTTCATATTACGATATTGCTCCGTTACTTTCAAAGTAGCTTTTGCACCATAGTGTTTATCCAGTACTTTGTCCATAATACGGCGCAGGTAAGTTTCATGCGCTTCCAGGTGAGCGGTGTCAAAATCACGGATAATAAAATCTATTTCCGTTTTCTCTACCGTACCCTGTATACGAACCGGGTGAATAAAACCTTCGCGGTCATCTGTCGTTTCAGGGGAAAGGCCGTCTTTCGGTAACGCATCTACGATTTCACCGGCTATTTTAATAGCACTGATCAGCTTATCCTTCGCCGCACCGGGATGCGCACTTACGCCATACACGGTAATCCTGGCGCCATCGGCAGAAAAGTTCTCATCTTCCAGGGAACCCAGTTCTCCACCATCCATGGTATAACCAAAATCTGCTGCCAGCTTTTGCATATTCACTTTTTCCACACCACGACCCACTTCTTCATCCGGGGTAAACAGGATGCGGATAGCACCGTGCTTTACTTCCGGGTGTGTCATCAGGTAATTGGCCGCATCCATGATTTCTGCCACTCCGGCTTTATCATCTGCTCCCAGCAAGGTGGTGCCGCTGGCAGTAATGATGTCATCGCCCTTTTTACTGGCCAGGTAAGGATGTTCTTTTGCACTGATCACCACAGTTTCATCGTCCGGCAAAGCAATGTCACCACCATCATATTGCTGGTGTACAATGGGCTTTACGCCTGTACCACTACTGTCTGAAGAAGTATCTACGTGAGAACAGAAACAAATCACCGGTACTTTTTTGTCCGTATTTGCGGGGATCGTTGCATAAACATAACCATACTCGTCCAGCTCTGCATCCGTAATGCCCATTTCCTGCAATTCCTTTACCAGCAGGCGGGACAGATCCTTCTGCTTTTCCGTTGTCGGAAAACTGCTGCTCATCGGATCTGATTGCGTATCTATTTGCACATAACGCATGAAGCGTTTGTCAACCGTATATGAGTAATTTGTAAACATATTGCAAACCTAAGGAAAATCACCTATACACCCCTGCCGTAGATTATTCTGTTTTACCACCTCTCACAATATCTCCAAAAGTAAATTATTCTTTTTTTATCTTATTTTTTAAGACAAAAAACTGAATTTCATGCAAATGATCGAACAAATGATCAATAATAATAGGTTTGTGAAGAATAAAACACATCCTATATATGCTTACCAACATTCCTGGCTACCCCAGAATAGGCAGCCAGCGGGAACTGAAAAAAGCCTGCGAAAACTATTGGGCCGGAAAAATTTCACTGGAAAGACTTGAACTAACGGCAAGGCAGCTACGAAAAGAAAACTGGACATTGCTGCAGGAAGCCGGTATAGACCTGATACCATCCAACGACTTTTCTTATTACGACCAGGTACTGGACATGTGTGTAACACTGGGCGTGATACCATCCCGCTTCCGGGCCCTCCAACAAACATTTGCCAACCCTACCTGCCCAGAGCTGTACTTCGCCATGGCAAGGGGTTACCAGAAAAATAATTTTGATATCACCGCCCTGGAAATGACCAAATGGTTCGATACCAATTATCATTACATGGTGCCGGAATTTGAAGCCAGTCAACAATATGCACTGCATCATCCCAAATGCGTGCAGGAATTCAAAGAAGCACTCAGTCTGGGTATTACTACCAAACCGGTACTGATCGGGCCTGTTACCTTTATCTTAAGTGGTAAAATAAAAGACGCCGGTGTAGGCTATACGCAGTTGCTGGAGAAGTTACTGCCGGCATACATTCAACTACTTGCTGCTTTACAGGAGGCAGGCGCAGAATGGATTCAACTCGATGAACCATCGCTGGTAACAGACCTCGAACCCGCTCTCAGAGAGCTTTATCATACGGCCTATTCATCTATCAGACAGGCATTGCCTGCGGCAAAAATATTGCTGACCACTTATTTCGGTGGTCTGGAAGATAATACTGCGCTGGCCCTGCAGCTGCCGGTACAGGCGCTGCATATCGACCTGGTGCGGGCTCCGGAACAACTGGATGCCATATTATCTGCTTTACCGGAAGATAAACTGCTGTCCCTCGGTGTGGTAGATGGCCGTAATATCTGGAAAAATGACTATGTTGTTTCCCTGGATCTCATTAAAAAAGCAATTGCCAAAATTGGTGAAGACCGCCTCCTGCTCGGTACTTCCTGCTCTCTGCTCCATGTTCCCTATAACCTGGAAGATGAAACAGCACTGAACTCCGAGGTAAAACAATGGATGGCTTTTGCGAAACAAAAAGTAACCGAAGTAATAGCGCTGCAGCAAATCGCCGCCGGTGATGACACCTTGCTGGCCGACAACGAAAAAGTAATGAACAGCCGTAAAACGGCCAGTAGCATACATCTTCCGGAAGTAAAAGCCAGGATAAAACAGATTACGACTGCAGATACCCAGCGCCACAGCATTTTCCCGCACCGACAGGTATTACAGCACAGTGTTTTACAGCTGCCGTTGTTTCCTACCACCACTATTGGCTCCTTCCCGCAAACCACGGAAATAAGACAGCTGCGCGCAGACCTCAAAAAAGGAATTATTACGCAGGAAACATACAATGCAGATATCCGCAATGCCATTACCGAAACCATTTACCGCCAGGAGAATCTTGGTCTCGATGTGCTGGTACATGGCGAGTTTGAGCGGAATGACATGGTGGAATATTTCGGCGAACAACTCGATGGATTTGTATTTACACAAAACGGCTGGGTGCAGAGTTATGGTACCCGTTGTGTAAAACCACCGGTAATTTTCGGAGATGTACAACGTCCGGAACCCATGACCGTAGCCTGGAGCCGCTATGCACAATCACTCACCAGCAAACCGGTGAAAGGCATGCTTACCGGCCCCATTACTATCTTACAGTGGTCATTTGTGCGCAATGATCAACCCCGCATGCAAACGGCTTTCCAGCTGGCACTGGCGATCCGCGATGAGGTAAAAGACCTGGAAGATGCGGGTATCACCGTAATACAGGTAGATGAACCTGCCCTGCGTGAAGGCTTGCCACTCCGCAAATCCCAGCGTGCAGAATACCTGGAACAGGCAGTAAAAGCCTTCCGTCTTGCTGTATGCACAGTAGATGATGCCACCCAGATCCACACCCATATGTGCTATGCGGAATTCAATGATATTATTGAACATATCGCCGCCATGGATGCGGATGTGATCACAATAGAAACATCCCGCTCACAAATGGAGCTGCTGGAAGCATTTGCACATTTCCGGTATCCCAATGAAACGGGACCCGGCGTATATGATATTCATTCTCCCAGAGTACCCACAGTGGCCGAAATGGAAGTATTGCTACATAAAGCAGCACAGCTGTTGCCAGCCCGCAATATCTGGGTAAATCCGGACTGCGGACTTAAAACCCGTAAATGGGCGGAAACCGAAGCTGCGCTTCGTAATATGGTGACGGCCGCAAAGAATGCAAGGATACAGCAGTTAGCGGTTAGCTTTTAGCCATTAGCTTTTAGCAAATGCAGCGGAGATTAACATATCATGATCTTCACTGCATTTGCTAAAAGCTAAAAGCTAACGGCTAAATGCTTTCATGCAAAAAAATGGCTACTTTTATGCATGGCATATCATGAAACAGTAACCTGTCCGCGATGTCAGCGCAGCTTCGAATGCCGTGTAGGTACTATTCTACGCTGCCAATGTCAGGATGTAACCTTATCGGAAGAAGAGCGATACTTCATCCAGCAAAAGTTTAGTGGTTGTCTTTGTGCAGATTGTTTACGTGATATGAAATCAGCCTTTGAGGCACCGGAAACACCATTGGGAGAAGGCCATTAGTGGTGCATGGGGAGAAATAAATAATAACAAACGACTCATTGGGATAACAATTATTTAGGGATTTCCGAATATCCGGATGCGGTTGATCACTACATCCGGAGATCAAAAATCCCTAAATATTATACGATTTCTACCAGTTCCAGGTCAAAAACCAGATCTTCACCAGCCAGGGCGTGGTTAGCATCCAGGGTAATGAACTCTTCACCGATAGCAGCTACTTTCACCTGGAATACCTGGCCCTGGGGATTGCTCATCTGCAATTCCATGCCTACTTCAGGATTCAGATCAGCCGGGATATTTTCTTTTGGAAAATCCATGATCATTTCTTCGCTTTTGGGACCATATGCCTGATCAACAGGGATATGAATGGTTTTCTTGTCGCCCACTTTCATGTCCAGCACACCATTCTCAAATCCTTTGATAACCATACCGGCACCTACCTTGAATTCGAGCGGCGGTCTACCTTCAGAAGAATCAAAGGTAGTTCCGTTCGTTAAACGGCCATGGTAATGCACCTTCACTGTATCCCCGTTTTTAACAGCTTGCATAAAAATTAATTGTTTAGTGTTAATAATTACGCGCAAGATACAAAAAGCTGCTATAATCCGCGCTTTTTGATGCAGCCAATAAAGCTTTGCCGTATCTTAACGGTATGAACCGTATACTACTTATTTGCATCCTCCTGGCGGGGTGCTTTTTTGAAACCTCCGCTCAATATGCGGACCTTGTATTGCCAGGCGCCACACAGACTTCCCGGTATTTGCCGCTATTGAAAAATAAGCGGGTAGCCATGATGGTGAACCAAACCGCGACTATTGAAAAAACGCACCTGGTGGACTCTCTGCTGAAGCTCCACATAAAAATTCAAAAGATTTTCAGCCCGGAACATGGTTTCAGAGGCAATGCTGGTCATGGTGAGAAAGTGGCCAACAGTATTGACTCGGCTACCGGTATTCCCATTGTGTCGCTATACGGACAGCACCGCAAAGCCACTGCAGCGGACCTGAAAGATATAGACATCCTCATCTTTGATATACAGGATGTAGGTACCCGCTTCTTCACCTACATTTCTTCCCTGCAGGAACTCATGGAATCTGCTGCTGAAAATAAAAAAACGCTCATCATCCTGGACCGTCCCAATCCCAATGGGGACTATGTTGACGGCCCCATCCTCGATACCGCTTACCGTTCCTTTATAGGTATGCAGCCCATTCCGATTGTACATGGAATGACTGTTGGTGAATATGCCCGCATGCTGAATGGAGAACGCTGGCTCAGCAAAGGTGTACAGTGTGATATTAAAGTGATCCCCTGCGAAAACTATAGCCATCAGACCTTCTACCGCGTGCCCATCAAACCCTCTCCCAATTTGCCCAATATGGCCGCCATCAATCTGTACTCTTCGACCTGCTTTTTTGAAGGAACCGTACTCAGTCTGGGACGTGGTACCGACAAGCCTTTCCAGGTATATGGATCACCACTGTTTCCCAAACAGGGCTTTTCATTTACCCCGCGTGCCAGTGCTTCCAATCCCAGCCCGGTGTTGAAAGACCAGCTGTGCTATGGTTATGACCTGAGCAATGTACCAGAAACAGTACCCCATAAAGGCCGTAAAATTGAATTGAAATGGCTGATGGATGCCTATCGGATATTCCCTGATAAAGACAAATTCTTTATCCCATTCTTCAGCAAAGTAGCGGGTAATACAACGCTGCAGCAACAGATCGTAAAAGGCGTTTCTGAGGCAGATATCCGCAAAAGCTGGGAACCAGGATTAGCAAAATTTAAAGTGATCCGCGCGAAGTATCTGCTGTATTAGCTTTTAGCCATTAGCTTTTAGCTTTTAGCAAAATGCAGCGAAGAACATGTTATATGTTAATCTCCGCTGCATTTTGCTAAAAGCTAAAAGCTAATGGCTAAAAGCTAAACAATCCTCATTATTTTTGCATCCTATGAGTAAAGATCTCCGTATTATTTTTATGGGTACGCCTGATTTTGCAGTGGCGTCTCTGGATATTTTGGTGCAAAATGGCTTCAACATTGTTGGCGTGATTACGGCACCGGATAAACCGGCTGGCCGCGGCTTGCAGCTGCAGGAAAGTGCAGTGAAACAATATGCTGTCAGCAAAGGATTACATGTATTACAACCGGAAAAACTGAAAAACCCTGATTTCATTGCGGCATTAACCGCTTTAAAAGCAGATCTGCAGGTGGTTGTAGCTTTTCGGATGCTGCCGGAAATGGTGTGGAATATGCCACCGGAAGGTACTATCAACGTACATGCGTCCCTGTTGCCTAACTACCGCGGGGCTGCGCCTATTAACTGGGCCATCATTAATGGCGAAAAAGAATCCGGCGTTACTACGTTTAAATTACAACATGAAATAGATACCGGTGATATCCTGTTCAGTGATAAAGTAGCTATCCGGGAAGATGAAACTGCCGGAGAATTGCATGATGCACTGATGCATACAGGTGCCACCCTCCTGCTTAAAACAGTGCAGGCCATTGCTGTCGGCAACGCCACCGGAACACCTCAGGCGAATATTCCTGCTGCAGAAATAAAACATGCACCCAAGATATTCAAAGAAACCTGCCAGATTAACTGGCAGCAACCTCTTGACAACATCTACAATCATGTAAGAGGATTGAGTCCTTATCCTGCTGCCTGGACTACTTTCCAGGGGAAAAACCTGAAAATATACAAAGCTCACAAAGAGCATACCCCCCCTTCAAAAGCACCCGGGGACTTTGATACAGATCAGAAAACCTATGTGAAAATTGCTGCGCCCGATGGCTATTTGTACCTGGACGAAATACAGCTGGAAGGCAAGAAAAAAATGGATATTGAGGCCTTCCTGCGGGGATACCGGTTTAGTGCCTAGCCTTGGCCGGACACTAAAAAGGAGCGGAGATGTGTATAATACAGCATCTCCGCTCCTTTTTTATGTAATAGTTACCTTAGTTTTCGTAATTCAGCTCACAATAAAAGCGGGATTCATTACTTCCCAGAGCCTGCATGGCACTGTCGCTCAACTTGATAATCAGGCCTGCATTGGATTTCATCTGCGGAATTACGTCCAGTACTTTTGCATATACTGATTTACCATTCAGCGGATTGGTTACTTTGATGATGGTACCACGGGGAGCCGTGTTATGCAAAGCATAATATTTACCAACGGCATTGCTCTTAAACCAGGTACCGGGGCCTTTTTCAGAGCCGGCTTTTTTACCATTGTTGGTTTGTTGCTCATACAGTTGTTCAAAATCAGCACTGCTGTTGGCCGCTGCCGGTTTAACCGGAGCGGGTGCAGGTGTTTCTGCTACTTCGGGAGCAGGTGCTGTTTCTTTCTTAACAGTTTCTTTCACCGGAGCAGGTGTGGGTGGTGCTGCTACGGCTGTTTCCACAGGTTCTGGTACCGGGGCCACTTTTTCTTTTTCTTTCGCTTTCACTTTCTCCACTTTAGGAGCCGCTTCGCCCCCGGCACCACCAGCTTTCATAAAGCCGATGATCACGTAGCTATCTTTTTTCAACCCATCACCTGAAAAACTATTCCATTGACGGATGTTATCCAGAGGAACTTTGTTGTAATTCACACTTACCCGGTATAAAGTTTCTTTGTCAGTTACTTTATGATATACGGGTTTACCTGCCGCATCTGCCTTCTGTGAGAAGTTGGCAGCGGTGAGCGGAATATGCAGGTTATGTCCCAGTTGCAATCCCTGTTCCATAGTCACTTTATTCGCAGCGGCTATTTCCTTTGGCGGCAAACCGTATGCACGGCTGA
Source organism: Chitinophaga sp. 10T418 (assembly GCF_056394125.1). Taxonomy (NCBI): domain Bacteria; kingdom Pseudomonadati; phylum Bacteroidota; class Chitinophagia; order Chitinophagales; family Chitinophagaceae; genus Chitinophaga; species Chitinophaga sp. 10T418. Next base: position 763,662 of record NZ_JBFTHG010000001.1, on the reverse strand, counting down.
GGCTATAAAAATTTTCTCCTTTCTTAACAACATGGGATATGTAAAGGGCGGGTGAGGTACCTTGTACCTGCAGCGTGTCCTGCGCCTGCACCGCTCCTGCACTAAAACCAAACAAGACGATTGATAGAATCGATTTTACCATACTAACTCTGTTTATGATTGATGATCTGCCTGCTGCTCCGGATATTTTTGCTCTCGTATAAGATACCCGACGACAACCTAATTATACCATTGCAGCACCAAAAAATCTGGATTTTTTATTTGCTATTTCGGGCAACGAATATATGCGTTAAAATTGACAATTTTATTTAATAAACCAAACGAAAAATCCCTCCTTTTGTTGTGGTAACCGGCATAAACGGCTACTACACTACATACTCAGCAAATAGCCGTTGGCAGCGCATTTCAAAGTTGGTACAGATCGCACTCCCCTATTCTTTACACCCCGGTAATTTCTTTCAGGATGCGCAATTCCTTGGGGTAATAATTGTTCATTCGGTTTGGTAAAAATTTAGCCCAGCCCAGATTCATTCCCTCATACTTTACCAGCGACCAGCCCCGCACCCCGGTGGTTACACCCGGATCTTCCTTGCGAAGATATTGTAATGCCTGCTGTAAATTCAGCGAAACTGCCGGCAGATCGTCAGATACCAGCATACTCGCTGCCAGCTGATGATCAGGAATCAATTCTTTCTGTCCCGGCTGTCCTGCTTTTACGCCCGCTTTGCGAATATACAATTGTTGCTGCAACAATGGCATTTCCACCGCCAATAAAGGTGGTAATATCAATACTTCGTCCTGATGCAGGAAGTATTGATAAGATGGCGGAATATTTAACCAGGGAGTAATCACATCCCGTTGCCGCGCTGTGAGCGCCACCCGTTTCTGCTCTTTGGGTCTGCGGACAGCGCCGCCGCTACGCTTACGGAAACAGGCAATAAAAAAACCTTCTCCTTTCAGCCGGTCCGGATAAAAACGATATCCGGTACAATTTCGTTTATGCGTTACCGTTGGTACAATTCCCCATTGCTCTTCCAACGGTATCGTAATATTTTCCAGCTCAAAATGGTCTGCCAGCCAATCCAGGATCGCTTCATCTTCTTCTGCCGAAAAAGAACAGGTGGAATAAATAACAATACCATCTTCTTTCACCGCAGGTAACACATCTGCCAGAATCCGCTGTTGCCGCTGGCTGCAGAGGGTTACATTTTCAGGTGACCATTCTGACACCAGTTCCGGATCCCGGCGAAACAAACCCGAACCGGAACAGGGCGCATCCACCACCACCAGGTCAAAATAACCAGGCAGCCTGGAAAAATCACGGGGATCATTGTTGCTCACCACTACGTTGGAAGCCCCCCATTTAGTAAGATTATCTGCCAGTAATGCAGCGCGCACTTTTATTACTTCATTGGCCACCAATAAGCTGTCAGGGCTAATCAGCGACTGCAGCAAGGTAGATTTTCCACCCGGCGCCGCACACAGATCCAGGACTTTCAGCGGAGCGGATAAATCTACTGTGGCACACACCGCTTGTTCCAGGAACATTGACGATGCTTCCTGCACGTAATAAGCACCTGCATGAAAAAAAGGATCAAAAGTAAAGGAAGGTCTTGCCGGTAAATAGTATCCCTCACTATTCCAGGGTACTTTGCTTACACCAGCAGCAGATAAGGATTGAAGCACCTGCTGTGCTTTCTCCGGCGATTTAATTTTAGTAGGATTCAACCGCAGGGAAGTAATTTTTTCTGCGGCAGCATGTACTCGTTCAAATGTTTCCCGGTTATAACCCGGAAGTCCTGCTAACGAATCAAGCAGTGCCGCTGGTAAATGACTGGACAAAGGAATTTTTTCCGCAAAAATAATGAAAATGCAGATTTTGTCTTTATCAGGATTATACTGATTTAGATGATTTTTCTATTTAAATCTCATAAATCAAAATATAATCAGATAATCATCATAATCAGTATAATCATGGCAAAGACAATATTCGCTGCATTATACCTCTTTAATCGCTGTCAGCAGCTCCTGCAGCACTTTCTTCGCATCGCCAAACAGCATAGAGGTTTTAGGTTGGAAGAAAAGATCATTTTCTATACCGGCATATCCCGGCTTCATACTGCGCTTGTTCACAATCACCACCTTGGCATTTTCCACTTCCAGTATAGGCATACCGTAAATGGGACTGGCAGGATCATTTTTGGCAGCAGGGTTGACCACATCATTGGCGCCTAAGATCAATACCGCATCAGTAGTTGGAAATTCAGCGTTGGCATCTTCCATCTCCAGCAATTTTTCATAAGGTACATCCGCCTCTGCCAGCAACACATTCATATGCCCTGGCATACGGCCTGCTACAGGATGAATGGCATATTTTACCACTACCCCTTTTTCTTCCAGCAACTTCTCTAACTCATGACAAGCATGCTGGGCCTGCGCTACGGCTAATCCATATCCTGGTACGATAATCACTTTATTGGCATATGCCAGTACTACAGCAGCATCACTTAAACTGATTTCCTTATAACTTCCCTGGTCTTTGCCCCCGGCAGCCGATGCCACAGCACCGCCACCAAAGGAACCTATCAGCACATTTTTAAGCGAGCGGTTCATGGCCTTACACATCAGGATGGTGAGAATAGTACCGGCAGAACCTACCAATATTCCACCTGTCAGCATCACCGGATTAGCATATAAAAATCCACCACAGGCGGCGGCTACACCCGTAAAGGAGTTTAACAGGGAGATAACTACCGGCATATCTGCTCCGCCGATCGGAAGCACAAAAAGTACTCCGTAGAACAATGCCAGCAGGAAAATAAGATAGAAAATAAGGAGACCAGTACCCGGTGAAACAGCGAATACCAGCAGCAACCACACCGACAATCCCACAATTAATACCAGTACGCCCAGGTTCAGCAGGTGCTGCCCCTGGAAGGAGAAATCTTTTATTTTTCCGGTCAGCTTTCCCCATGCCACAATACTGCCTGCACAGGAGACCGCACCAATCACCAGACTCAGTAAAATGATCACCACTGTTCCTTTTGAAGCAGATGACTCCAATAACTGCAGCATCAAATGATCATCTGTAACAGGTGCATATAAATTCTTTATCAGCGCATGAAGGTGGTTAAACTCTACAATGGAAATCAACGCCGCACAAGCGCCCCCCATGCCATTAAACATACTCACCATTTCCGGCATCGCCGTCATCTTCACTTTTTTGGCCGATAATACACCGATGATTCCACCTATCAGCAGCCCGGTAAATATCCAACCATAATTGTGCAGGGGAACCTCGTTCACTCTATAGAGAAAAATAGTGCCTACAATGGCGAGTGACATGCCGGCAGCCGCTATCAGATTGCCTTTACGGGCAGTATCTGGTTTACTTAACATCTTTAGTCCAAGGATAAAAGTAACAGAGCCGATCAAGTAGATAATTGATAAAATGCTGGATCCCATATTGAGTAGTGCTTTAGCTGTTAGCCATTAGCTTTTAGCTTTTAGTAAATGCAGCGAAGGGAATGTTATGTTATTCTTCGCTGCATTTACTAAAAGCTAAAAGCTAATGGCTAACAGCTGGTTCGGTTTTCTATTTCTTTTTTCCTTTGAACATTTCCAGCATACGGTCTGTCACCACAAAGCCGCCCACAACATTGACTGTGCCCAGTATCACTGCCAGGAACCCGATGATCAGTGCCAGGTAGTTATCTGACTCTGCCTTCCCCATCACAATGATAGCACCTATTATCACCACACCGTGGATAGCATTGGCTCCACTCATCAGGGGTGTATGGAGCACAGACGGCACTCTTGAAATCACTTCCACCCCCAAAAAAATGGATAGGATTACGATATAAATCAGGTCAATATGCTGGTGAAGAAAAGTGAGAATATATTCCATGTTTAACGGGTGTTTTTACATTCCTAACTACTAAGCAGGCTGCATCATGCTTTTCACACGCTCATTCACAATTTCTCCGTTATGTGTGATACAGGCGCCCTTTACAATATCGTCCCCGAAATCCAGGTGCAGGGCTCCTTCTTTGGTGAGAATCAATTTCAGGAAATTGAATACATTTTTTGCATACAACTTGCTGGCATCAGCTGGCATGGTCGCTGGCAGATTAGAGTCTCCTATGATGGTAACCCCTTTATAATGCACGGTTTCATTGTTTTTAGTAACAGTGGTATTGCCACCGGTAGCTGCTGCCAGATCTACAATTACAGCGCCGGCACGCATACGGTCCAGCATTTCATTGCTGATGAGTATAGGTGCTGCCTTACCTGGAATCTGCGCAGTCGTAATCACGATATCTGCTTTGGCAATACTTTCTGCAATACGTTGTTGTTGCTGTTGTTTGTAAGTTTCGCTTTGTTCTACCGCATAACCACCGGCTGAGGAGGCATCTGCAGCACCTTCCACCTCTACGAATTTTGCACCCAGACTTATCACTTCTTCTTTTACTGCCGGCCTGGTATCAAACACTTCCACTACTGCCCCGAGGCGGCGGGCAGTGGCAATCGCCTGCAATCCGGCCACACCTGCACCCAGTATCAGTACTTTGGCAGGAGCAATGCTTCCTGCTGCCGTCATCAACATGGGAAAATAACGTGAATAGCTATACGCTGCGAGCAATACTGCCTTATAGCCGGCAATATTGGCCTGAGAGCTGAGTACGTCCATCACCTGCGCACGGGTAGTGCGGGGAATCGTATCTAAACTGAAAGCGGTAATATTTCTGGAAGCCCAGTACTCTACCTCGTTTACACGGTACAGTGGTTGTAAGATCCCGGCAATGATTTTACCGGCGGGAATCTGATCTGCCAGCTCCCGTGATGGAGGCTGCAGCGTAAAAATAATGTCTGCTCCGGAAAGAATATCTGCCGCTGTTTTAACCAATGCTCCTGCCTGCATATAGGCGTCATCGTTATAGAAGGCATTATCGCCGGCTCCCTGCTCCACCCACACGGTCACCGACATTTGCTGCAGTTGTTTTACTACCTCAGGGACAAGAGATACCCTGGTTTCACCGTTTTTTTCCTTTAAAATCCCTGCAATCATCTGGTGGAAATTTATAATGGAATTTAAAGAAAAAACGGCAACAACGAACTATTTTTCTGATTAATTTTTCTTCAGTGAAGCGGCGAAAGTAGCGGCATATTGCAATAAAGCCGGGATAGCCACGCCTTGCAGGTAATTCCCGCGGATATATAGACCAGGATATTTTTTTTCAAAATCTGCTACCCCACTACGCAACTTAACATGCCCTACATTCAGTTGTGGAATGGCCTTTTCCCAGGTACTGAACCGCTGCATCACCGGTGGTGAAGATAAATGCAGCAACGAAGTAATCTCCTCCACTACACGTTGTTGCCATGTTGCAGCATCCAGTTGATCAAACAGGTGCTCCTGTCTGGCCCCGCCCATAAACACCGTAAACAGTATTTTTCCTGCCGGAGCTTTCTCCGGAAAAATCGCGGAGTTGCAGATAGCTCCCAGGAAATGCATATTTTCTGCATGTGGTACCAGGAACCCAAAACCATCCAGCGGTTGTGGCAGCGCTGCCGCATCAAAACCCAGGTGCAATACCCCCATACGCGGATAAGGGATGCCTCGCAGCAATGCCGCAGTGGCAGGATCCAGGGAAACAATCGTTTCTGCAGTACAGTAAGCAGGGCTGGTCACCACTACCCTGGTAGCCGCAAAGCTGGCAGAGACACCGTTTTCTACGGTACTGACCATATACCCGCTGCCTGCTTCACTGATACCGGTTACTTTACAATTAAAGCGTACCGGCGTTTGCAGCAATTGCTCCAAACGATTGGTGAGTACCTGGTTACCTCCTTTGAAACTGATGATCTTTCTGCCGCTCATAGCCGCTTTATTCTTCATCAGCCCTTTGGTAACACTTCCGTATTCCTGCTCCCATCTTGGCAATGCAGGTAATACTTCGGCCATACTCATCCGATCAGGATTACCGGCATAGATGCCCGATAATACTGGATCAAATACGTAATCTGCTATCTCTTTATTAAATCTCCTGGTAACAAAATCAGTTACCGTTTCCTCTGCTGATACAGGTGAGGACTTCCGGAAACTTTCGGTAAACAAACGCCATTTACTGCCACGGCTCAGATAAGCCGAAGCCATGATTTTGAAAGGATGTGGAGAAACGCCATGTAATTGATTGTTTCTGACAAGGAAACGATGTTTACTGGCGGCGGTAGCCTCCAGTATATCTGCTTCCAGACCCAGTTCCCGGAAGAACGTTAATATTTCCGGTGAGGCGGCGATGGTATTAGCGCCAGCATCCAGCTCAAAATCATTCTCCCGGAAAGATTGCATTACGCCACCCGTATGACTGGATGCTTCCAGCACCAGGTAGGGCACCTGTTGCTTTTGTAGTTCATACGCAATACTCAGCCCGGCAATGCCGGCGCCGATAATCAATACGGGTTGTTCAGACATATGGAAAGGTTAGACTACTTGTTCTTGTGCTATGATCTCCGTACAATATTTCACCACTGCTTTTACCCACATCGGATGGATATTCAGGCAGGGGATCATGGTAAATGTTTCACCACCACTATTCAGGAAAGAATGCTTTCCTTCTACCGCTATCTCTTCCAATGTTTCCAGGCAATCAGATACAAAAGCCGGACATACAATCAACAGCTTTTTCTTTCCCTCTGCAGGCAACGTTTCCAGCAAACCAGCCGTATAAGGCTTCAACCATTCTTCACGTCCCAGTCGCGACTGGAAAGAAATCCCCCATTTTTCACGGGGTAATCCCAGTTGCTCCGCTACCAGTTCCGTGGTAACGGTAATCTGGTGACGGTAACAGAAAGGATGTGAAGCTGATTTAACATGACAACAATCATTCACTTTCATACAATGGGCGCCGGTAGGATCTGCTTTACGCATATGTCTTTCCGGTAAACCATGATAACTGAAAAGTACGTAATCATATTCCTGTTGCAGGTATGGACGCATACTTTCTGTTAATGCATTGATATAGTCCGGCTCATCATAAAACGGCGGAACGATGGACAATTTGAATTTATACTTCTTTTTCCGGTAGATCTCCTGCGCATATTCTACGGCTGTTTCATAAGAAGACATCGCATAATGCGGATACAACGGAAACAGTACGACTTCTTTCAGATCAGGATTTTGCTTCAACAGGTTGTTGTAAGCCACTTCCGGACTGGGGTTACCATAGCGCATAGCTATTTCCACCGGAATTTCCATATCGTTCTGCACAGCCATCTGTAATTGCCTGGTAAGTGCCACCAACGGGGATCCTTCTTCCCACCAGATAGATGCATAAGCTTTGGCAGATTGCTCCGCGCGCTTTGGAACGATGATACCCTCGATTAATATCTTACGAAACAACCATGGATAATCTATCACACGCTTGTCCATCAGGAACTCATTCAGATAACGCTTTACATCCGGTACGGCTGTAGAATCAGGCGATCCAAGGTTCATCAATACTATTCCAACATCAGATTTCGATACCATTTCTTATAAATTGCAGCAAAGCTAAGGAAAAAGCAGAAAGCAAAAAGCGGAAAGCAAAAAGCTGCCCACATAAGACTGTAGCGGATATCCAAAAATCCCGCTTATCTTCGCTACAGGTGCTTTCTGCTTTATGCTTTCAGCTTTTAGCGCCATCGTGTCATCCTATTGTAAAGAAAAAAAGCTGATAAAAATCATTTTTTGCTGGTGCTGATTACCAGTAGTAGAAATGACACACTAATGACAGCCTAAACCCGTTTGTTTGGGACGTATGAAAGTACTTTTGCAACCGGAAGCTTATACAAGAACATGCAGGTCAGTCATTCAAAAGAAATAGCAAATTTTCATATTGTTGGGATCAACTATAAGAAAACAGACGCTGCTATCAGGGGATTATACGCCATCAATCCGGCTCAGTATCAACAACTCCTGGAGCATGCCAGGGCAGTACAACTAGACGATCTATTTGTACTATCCACTTGTAACAGAACGGAGGTATACGGATTTGCAGCCAATCCCGGGCAGCTGATAGACTTGCTATGCAGGGAATCAAACGGCGACAGAAGCCAACTGGAAGAATTAGCCTATATCAAGTCAGGAGAAGATGCCATCAGGCATTTATACCAGGTAGGTACAGGTCTGGACTCCCAAATCCTCGGCGATTATGAAATCATAGGTCAGATACGCAACGCCACGAAGTTTGCCAAGGCACACCAATGCCTGGGTAGTTTCCTGGAAAGATTAGTGAACAGCGTATTACAGGTTTCCAAACTCATTAAAACAGAAACAGGTCTCAGCAAAGGCACCGTATCTGTGGCATTCGCCACCGTAAGGATGCTGGAACGCATTTGTCCTGATGTAAAAGATAAAAAGATTGTGCTGCTGGGTGTTGGCAAAATAGGTCGCAACACCTGCAAAAACATGATCGAATACCTTGGTGTAAAAGAAGTGACACTCATTAACCGCACCATGCAGGTGGCCGCAGATTTTGCAGATCAGCATGGATTGAAATACGCACCCTACGAAAATATGGTCAGCGAAATGCAACAGGCGGATGTAATACTGGTAGCCTCTAATGCGCCACAGCCAACGGTATTGGCTCATCATCTGCAAACATCATCTCCCAAACTGATTGTGGATCTTTCTATTCCATTTAACGTAGAATCTGCTGTAGGAGAGCTTTCCCATATCACCCTGGTGAATGTAGATGAACTTTCCAAGGTGCAGGACGAAACGCTGCAGAACAGACTGGGTGAAGTACCAAAAGCCATTGCTATCATCGATGAACACATGGAGGAATTCCTCTACTGGTATAAAATGCGCAAGCACGCAGTGGTATTGAAAGCAGTAAAAGATAAACTGCATGAAATACATACCCGCGAAATAATGCAGCAGAAAAACGGAGGCCACTACAAAATAGAAGATATAGAGCTGGTATCCTCCCGCATCATACAGAAAATGATTAATCTCATGGCAGGTAAAGTACGTAAGGAAACCGATAAGAGTGACCAGTACATTGCTATGATCAACGATATTTTTGAGACCGGAGTTAACCAGGAATAAAAAAATGGAGAAAGTTATCAGGATAGGTACAAGAGAAAGTCAGCTGGCCTTGTGGCAGGCAAACCAGGTAAATGATCTGCTCACCGCACAAGGCTACCGCACCGAACTGGTACCCATCAAAAGCGAAGGCGATATTGACCTGGTCACCCCTCTTTACGAAATAGGCGTACAAGGCATCTTCACAAAAAGTCTGGACCTGGCACTGCTCAATAATCGTATAGACATTGCCGTTCATTCCTTCAAAGATGTTCCCACACAACTACCTAAACAAATCGTACACGCCGCCATACTCAAACGCGGCCCCGTAAAAGATTTGCTGGTATATAAAACAAATACGGATTTCCTGGAACAACCTGACTATGTTGCCAACATTGCCACCAGCAGTGTACGCCGCAAAGCACAGTGGCTCCGCAAATATCCACAACATCAGCTGCACAATCTGCGCGGCAATGTAAACACCCGCTTACAGAAACTGGCCAACGAAAACTGGGACGGCGCCATCTTCGCAGTGGCAGGCCTGGAAAGAATTAATGTACGCCCTGCTACTTCCATCGATCTCGATTGGATGCTGCCAGCCCCGGCACAAGGCGCGGTAGTAGCCGTATGCAGAGAAGACGATACCTTCTGCCTGGAAGCATGCGCTGCTTTCAATCACGAAGAAACAGCCCTGGCCACACATATAGAACGCGAATTTTTACGTACCCTGATGGGCGGTTGCACTACCCCTATCAGCGCATACGCTTATATACAAAACAATACCGTACATTTCAACGGCGAACTTTGCAGCCTCGACGGGACCGGCTTTTTCAGCACCTCCCGCGAAGTACCACTGACACAGGCACAACACCTGGGCCAGGACGCAGCGGAAGAGATTATGGCGCAGGGTGGCGCTGAAATCGTAGCACAGATCAGAAATGCAAAATGATAAATACCGCATATTAAGCACCAGGCATTTAACAGACAGCTCTATTGCTGTGGCTGGTGAAAGTGGTATTCTCCTAGAAGTAAAAGATTTTATCCAGATAAAACCAATCACACTTCCCGCATTGAAAGGAAGTACTCCAGGCTGGAACAATAGCAGTACATCTGATATTTTCCAGCCACCCCACGTCTCTGTTTTTACAAGCGCCAACGCTGTAAAAGTATTGGAACAACACTATTTCAGCATAAACGGCTTCAGAAATAATGGTCTCCATACTTTTTTCAGTACCAGGAATGCCAATATCTGCTGTATCTCCGGCAAAACGCTGCAAAAAGCCATGGAGGTATTTCCGGATTGCAACATACTGGCATCGTCATCCTACGGAAGTGAACTCGCCACCGCTATCATTGCACTGGGAAACATCACGGAAGTAAATTTCTATTGCGGCAATCAGCGGCGGGATGAATTACCTGCCGGATTAAAACAAGCTGGAATCAGGGTTAACGAATATGTTATCTACGAAAATATACCGTCACCGACGGTTACTGCAGAAGATTATGATGGCATACTTTTTTTCAGCCCCAGCGCAGTAAAAAGTTACCTGTCTGCCAACAGACTGCATAGCAAAACCGTTTGTTTCGCCATCGGCAGAACAACGGCCACCGAACTGAGAGAATACACAGACAACAAGATTATAATGAGCACCGACATCAGCGAAGATGCTATGGTGCAAACAGCTATATTTTATTTTAACAACATTAACTGCTACGAATGAGCGCATTGAAGAACGACTTATTGCTGAAGGCCCTTAAAGGTGAAACTGTTTCCCGCACGCCCGTATGGATGATGCGCCAGGCTGGTCGCTATCTCCCGGATTATATTAAACTGCGTGATAAATATACTTTTTTCGAACGCTGCGAAAATCCGGAACTGGCAACAGAAATAACAGTCATGCCGGTAGACCAGGTAGGTGTAGATGCTGCGATTATTTTTTCTGATATCCTTGTAGTTCCGCAAGCCATGGGCATGGAAGTACAGCTGGTAGAAAAAGTAGGCCCTTTACTGCCTGCCCCAATTAAAACCGCGCAGGACCTTCAACGTTTATGCGTTCCCGATGTTCAGGAAAGATTGCACTACGTATTTGAAGCACTGGCCCTCACCAAAAAAACACTCGATGGCCGTGTGCCGTTGATTGGCTTTGGTGGCGCTCCCTGGACTTTACTCTGCTACATGGTACAGGGTAAAGGCTCCAAAACTTTTGATGAAGCAAAAGCATTCTGCTACCAGCAGCCTGCTGTAGCACATCAGCTGTTGCAAATGATCACCAATACTACCATCGCTTACCTGAAAGCACAGGTAGCCGCCGGCGCAGATACCGTACAGGTATTTGACTCATGGGGTGGTTTGCTCAGCCCGCAGGATTTTGAGATCTTCTCTTTACAATATATCCGCCAGATAGTGGCAGCGATGAAGGATGTTTGTCCTACTATCGTATTTGCCAAAGGCGCCTGGTTTGCCCTTGAAGATATGGCCGCTACCGGCGCTCATGGCCTGGGCATAGACTGGTGCATTAAGCCCGAACTGGCGCGTCAGTTTGCCGGCAGCAACATCACCCTGCAAGGCAATTTTGATCCGGCTAAATTACTGGCACCAATTCCGGAAATTGAAAAAGCCGTGAAAGAAATGCTGAAAGGATTTGGCAGACAACGTTACATTGCTAACCTCGGTCATGGCATTTTACCAAATGTACCCGTAGATCATGCCAGAGCATTTGTAGAAACAGTTAAAGCACACGGATAATTTACCATGAGCATTAAAAACGACTTCATCGCATTCATACACGGCCTGCAGGACGATATCTGCGCCGCATTGGAAAAAGCAGATGGTAAAGCTACCTTCCGCGAAGACCAGTGGGAACGCCCCGGTGGTGGTGGTGGTAAATCACGTGTAATCGCTAACGGTAACGTATTTGAAAAAGGTGGCGTAAGCACCTCTATCGTACACGGTGAATTACCCGAAGCCATGGCACAACAGTTTGGTGTTACCAACAGCCAGTTTATGGCCTGCGGCATCTCCCTGGTGATTCATCCGCTGAATCCCTTTGTGCCTACAGTACATGCCAATTTCCGCTACTTTGAACTATATGAGCAGGACGGAACTTTGAAAGACAGCTGGTTTGGTGGTGGCGCCGATCTTACGCCCTATTACCTCGCCGAAGAAGATGGTATTCATTTTCACCAGACGTTCAAAAATGCCTGTGATCCTTTTGGTGCAGACCTCTATCCAAAATATAAAAAACACTGCGATGAATATTTTATCAATAAACATCGTAACAACGAAGCACGTGGTATAGGTGGCATATTTTTCGATTACCTGCGTCCCGATGGAAACACCACTGCTGAAGAACGGCTGGCCTTCTCCAAAGCCAACGGTAACGCTTTCCTGGATGCCTACATCCCCATTGTGGAAAAAACTAAGAACCTCCCATATACAGAAGCGCACAGAAGCTGGCAGGCGTATAGACGTGGCCGTTATGTAGAGTTCAATCTCATTCACGACAGAGGAACACTTTTTGGCTTAAAAACCAATGGCCGCACCGAGTCGATTTTGATGAGCCTGCCGCCGGTAGCCCGCTGGGAGTATGACTTTCATACCACACCCGGCAGCCCTGAAGCGCAACTGCAGGAGTTTTTAAAACCACGCGACTGGATAAAGCCCACTATATAAAAACAATAAAATTTTTATAAAGATGATCAGAAGAAACAGAATTTTAAGAGTATCTCCCGCCATTCGTGCAATGGTAGCGGAAACAATTGTAAGGCCCAGCGATTTCATCGCGCCGTTATTTGTTACCGAAGGAGAAAATGTGAAGGAAGAGATCAGCTCTATGCCAGGTTATTTCAGGTATTCACTGGACCTTACCATTAAGGAAGCCAAAGAACTCTGGAGCCTGGGTATTAAAAGTGTATTGCTGTTTGTAAAAGCGCTGGATAGTGTAAAAGATAACAAAGGAACAGAAGCCGTTAATCCGGATGGGTTAATGCAACGTGCTATCCGTGGTATCAAAAATGCCATCCCCGACATGATTGTGATGACGGATGTGGCACTGGATCCTTACTCCTCCTACGGCCATGATGGTATTGTGGATGGTACTGAAATTGTAAACGATCCTACCGTAGAAGTACTGGCTCGTATGAGCCTGAGCCATGCACAGGCAGGTGCTGACTTTGTAGCCCCCAGCGATATGATGGACGGCCGCATTCTCGCCATCCGTAACATCCTGGAAGAAAATGGTTTCGATAAAACAGGTATCATGGCTTACAGCGCCAAATATGCTTCCTGCTTTTATGGCCCATTCCGTGATGCGCTGGATTCCGCCCCCGGCTTCGGCGATAAAAAAACATACCAGATGGATTACGCCAATTCCCGCGAAGCCATCAAGGAAACACTGATGGATATTGAAGAAGGCGCCGACATTGTAATGGTAAAACCAGCGATGGCTTATCTTGATATCATGCGCATCATTAAAGATCGTACTACCGTTCCCGTTAGTGCGTATCATGTAAGTGGTGAATATGCGATGATTAAAGCAGCAGCAGAAAGAGGATGGCTCGATGAAAATAAAGCGATCCTGGAAAGCATGACCAGCATGAAACGTGCGGGCGCGGATCTGATTGCAACTTACTTTGCAAAAGATGCCGTAAAACTGCTGACTGCATAATTCCCTATATTGCGTAAAATAATAAACCACCAACAGATGTACAGCAAAAGTGAAATGTTATTCGGGAAAGCAAAGCAGGTAATTCCCGGCGGTGTTAACTCTCCCGTACGAGCATTTAAAAGTGTAGGCGGCACACCCGTATTTATGGAACGCGCAAAGGGCGCCTACATGTACGATGTAGATGGCAATCAGTATATTGATTATATCAATTCCTGGGGCCCGATGATCCTCGGTCATGCTTATGAACCGGTGATAAAAGCCATACAGGAATATGCCACTTACTCCACCTCTTTTGGTGCACCCACTGAACTGGAAATAAAGATCGCAGAACTGATCGTATCTATGGTGCCTAATATTGATATGGTGCGCATGGTGAACTCCGGCACCGAAGCCTGTATGACAGCGCTGAGACTGGCCAGAGGCTATACCGGCCGTAACAAGTTTATCAAATTTGACGGTTGCTACCATGGTCACGCAGATGCATTCCTGGTAAGCGCCGGCAGTGGTGTAGCTACCCTGGGTATACAATCTGTTCCCGGTGTAACAGCCACCGTAGCACAGGATACACTCACTGCTCCCTATAATAATTTACCTGCGGTAGAACAGCTTGTAGCAGAACATGGCGCCGATATCTGCGCCATCATTATAGAACCGGTAGCAGGTAACATGGGCTGTATTCTGCCACAACCGGGATTCCTGGACGGACTGCGCAAGATCTGCGATGAAAATAATATACTCCTCATCTTTGATGAAGTGATGACCGGCTTCAGGCTGGCACGTGGTGGTGCACAGGAATTACTGGGCATCAAAGCCGACCTGGTGACCTTCGGAAAAATCATTGGCGCCGGTATGCCGGTAGGAGCCGTAGCAGGTCCGAAAGAAATCATGGAAAATCTGGCCCCGGCCGGAAAGGTATACCAGGCAGGTACTTTAAGCGGTAACCCTATCGCCATGATTGCCGGATATACACTGCTTCAAACACTCAACGACAATCCTGTTATTTACCAGCAACTGGAAGAAAAAGCCAGCTACCTCGTAAACGGATTAAAAGAAGCATTTGGTGCTGCAGGTGTTGTACACAGCATCAATCAGATGGGATCTATGCTGAGTGCACATTTCACAGAATACCCCATCGTGGATTTCTCCGCTGCCTCAGCTGCCAACAATGAATTATTTAAACGTTTCTTCCATGCTATGCTGGAACGTGGCGTATATCTGCCGCCTTCCGCCTTCGAAAGCTGGTTTATGAGTAATGCACTCACCACGGAAGACCTGGACAAAACAATAGCTGCTGCTAAATCTGCCATGCAGGCAATCAAATAGTTAACAATTCAATCCTGTGCTGAGTGGAAAAGGCTGTCTCTCTACAAGAGACGGCCTTTTATTTTTTACCGGTCATCCAAAAATATTTCCTTTACAATAAACTAACAGGCAAATAAATCTAAAACGATTAATTTTACGGTTTAATGCACGAACGTATACACATATTAAAACGCTGGACAATGGTCTGTTTCCTGCTGTGCTTACAGCTGGCAACCGGTACTCTGCCTGTGTTTGCAGCACATCGCCATTTTTCGCTGCATAATATCAGTATACAACAGGCGCAGGCAAACAAACTGCAAAATCTCGTTCATAACATTCCGGTGCACCTGGAAGCAGATGATGAAGGAGCAGATGTTTGGCATATCACCAAACATCGCCGCAAAACCCGCTGGTATCTTTCCGCTACTGCACCACAGGTAAGTACCGCTACACGTATTGTATACCTCGATGCAGATAATACTGCACACAGCATTTATATTCCTGTTAATAAAACCGGAGAATACGAGCGGCAGAAATCCTTCCGGCCGGCATACTATTCTTTCCTCTTCCGGTTTACCCCTTTCTGAGTACAGCAGCATTTTCGTTTGTAATTTTTTTTAGGAAGATGCCTACCCTTTCTGCTACCATAGCGGAATAGCATCTTACTGTATTGTATTCACTTATTCCGGACAAACCGGGATCAATATCTTATTGCTATGCGTCAATATACAGGGATCTTTACATCACTGATCGCTCTTTTCATGGCCGGATGTGCCACCAAAGGAGAAAGTACCGATAATGCCGAATTAAAAACATTGCCAGTAACGGTACTGGTTACAAAAGATACCATCCTGCACCGCTCTTATGTAACAGACATACAAGCCGTACAAAATGTGGAAATACGTGCACGGGTAAACGGATTTCTTGATAAAATATACATTGATGAGGGCCAGGAAGTAAAAAAAGGGCAGTTACTTTTTGGCATCAGTGATGCAGAATACCGGGCAGAACTGGCCAAAGCCAAAGCCATCCTCAGCAGCATGGTAGCGGAAAGCAAAGCCGCTGCCCTGGAACTCGACCGTGTTACGATGCTGGTAGATAAAAAAGTAGTGGCCGCTTCTGAACTCGAAGTAGCCCATGCAAAGCTGGCGGCAGCACAAGCCAAAATTGAAGAAGCACGCTCCGCTGCTGCCAACGCGGAAATGCATTTATCTTACACCAGCATCCGTGCACCATTTGATGGCATCATAGACCGTATCCCTCTAAAGAAAGGCAGTCTGATCAGCGAAGGATCTCTTTTGACTACGGTGTCGGATACACGTGAAATATACGCTTACTTCAACGTATCAGAAACAGAATACCTCCAATACAATAAAGCCATCGCCAGGGGCGACAACAGTTACCGGCAGGTAGCCCTGGTACTGGCAGATGGTACTGACTATCATCATACCGGACAAATAGAAACCATAGAAGGCGAATTCGAAGAAAACACAGGCTCCATCGCATTCCGGGCACGCTTCCCCAATCCTTCCAAACTACTCAAACATGGCGCCAGCGGCAAAGTAAGACTGACCACTGAAATGGACAGCGCAGTGATTATTCCCCAAAAAGCAGTATTCGAAATGCAGGACAAAAACTACGTATTTGTAGTAGATGCAGCGAATAAAGTGAAGATGAAAAACTTTATTCCGGCCGCACGCTTCGCACATTTCTACATCGTTAAATCCGGATTGCAACCCGGCGAACGAATTGTATGTGAAGGCGTGCGCAACATCCGTGATGGAATCGAAATTTCACCACGCAGTCTGCCCATGGATAGTTTACTGAGTTTATAATCACCCGGCTTTTCAGCTGAAATCAAGAAACCAATGTTTGAAACTTTTATAAAACGGCCAGTGCTATCACTGGTTATATCACTTATTATCACACTGGTAGGCTTGCTGGCCCTATTCACGCTACCCGTTACACAGTTTCCGGATATCGTGCCGCCTTCTGTAACGGTAACGGCTAAATATACCGGCGCCAATGCAGAAGTATCTGCCAAAGCCGTATCCACACCATTAGAAAGAGCTATCAACGGTGTACCAGGTATGACGTATATGTCGTCCGTATCCTCCAACGATGGGATCACTGTTATCCAGGTATTTTTCCAGGTAGGCACAGATCCCGATCAGGCCGCGGTAAACGTCCAAAACCGTGTAGCCACCATTATTGATGAACTGCCGGAAGAAGTGATCAAAGCCGGTGTGACCACAGAAAAAGAGGTGAATAGTATGTTGCTCTACCTCAATGTGATGAGCGAAGACACCACCCTGAACGAGCAATTCATCTACAACTTTGCAGATATCAACGTACTCCAGGAACTGAAGCGTATTGATGGAGTAGGCCGTGCAGAAATTATGGGCGCCAAAGAATATGCGATGCGTATATGGCTAAAACCCGATCGCATGCTGGCTTACAACGTATCCGCTGAAGAGGTGATCCAGGCCATCCGCAAACAGAATATTGAAGCCGCTCCTGGTAAAACAGGTGAAAGCTCCGATAAAAATCCACTGATGCTGCAATATGTATTGCGCTATACCGGCAAGTTTTTCGAACCGGAACAATACCAACAGATCGTATTACGCGCAGGACAAGACGGCTCCGTTCTCCACCTGAAAGATGTAGCCGATGTGGAATTCGGCTCCCTCACATATAGCATGGTATCAAAAACAGATGGTAAGCCTTCTGCATCTATCATGCTCAAACAGCGTCCAGGCTCCAATGCCCGCGAAGTTATCAATAACGTGAAGTCGAAGATGGAAGAGATGAAAAACACCTCCTTCCCTCCCGGCATGACCTTCAATTTCAACTATGACGTATCCCGATTCCTCGATGCGTCTATTCATGAAGTAGTACGCACCCTGTTTGAGGCATTCCTGCTGGTGTTCATCGTGGTATTTATTTTCCTGCAGGATTTCCGTTCCACGCTCATTCCGGCACTGGCGGTACCCGTGGCACTGATAGGTACGCTGGCATTTATGCAGATGATGGGCTTTTCCATTAACCTGCTGACCCTCTTTGCGCTGGTACTGGCCATTGGTATTGTGGTAGATAATGCCATCGTAGTGGTAGAAGCCGTTCACGTAAAAATGAGCGAGGAACATCTCCCTCCTATGGAAGCTACCCTGGCAGCCATGAAAGAGATCAGCGGTGCCCTGGTAGCCATAACGCTGGTGATGTCGGCTGTATTTATTCCAGTAGCATTTTTATCCGGTCCAGTGGGTGTATTCTATCGTCAGTTTTCGTTGACACTGGCTATTTCCATTGTGATTTCCGGTATCAACGCAGTAACGTTAACGCCTGCACTCTGTGCTATTATGCTGAAGGATACACATGGCCAGCCCCGTAAAAAGAATTTGTTACAACGTTTCTTTAATGGCTTCAACAAAGGTTACAATGCAACAGAAAACAAATATTCAAAGCTGATCAGCTTTATCGCCGGCAGAAGACTTATTACGCTGACCGCACTGGTATTCTTTTTTGCTGCTACCTGGGGCGTTAATGCCATACTGCCTTCCGGCTTTATTCCTACAGAAGATCAGGGCATGATCTACGTGAATGTGACCACACCACCGGGTGCTACCGTGGAGCGTACGGAAGAAGTACTCCACCGGGTACAAGCCATTGCCGCACAGCTGGGCGAAGTAGAATCCGTATCTACCCTGGCAGGGTACAGCCTCGTGAATGAAGTAGCTGGTGCCTCCTACGGTATGGGCATGGTAAATCTCAAGCCCTGGGATCTGAGAAAAGCATCCGTGCAGGATATCATCGAGCAACTGCAAAAACTAACCGCCGGCATTGCAGATGCCAGCATTGAATTCTTCCCGCCACCTACTGTTCCCGGGTTTGGTAACTCCAGCGGCTTTGAATTGCGGCTACTGGATAAGAGCGGCAGTGGCGACTTGCGGCAAACGGCTCAAATCACCAATCAGTTCATTGATGCCCTGAAAAAAAGACCGGAGATAGGCAGTGCCTTCACCAGCTTTGACGCAGAATTTCCTCAATACCTCATTCATGTGGATCAGGCCATGGCCGCAAAAAAAGGCGTGAGCATAGAAAACGCGATGAGCAACCTGCAGACATTGATGGGTAGCTTTTACGCCTCCAATTTTATCCGCTTCGGGCAAATGTATAAAGTGATGGTACAGGCAGATCCGCATTACCGCACCAAGCCAGATGATCTATTGCGCCTGCATGTTAAAAACGACCGGGGCGAAATGGTATCCTATTCCGACTTCGTGAAGCTGGAACGCGTATACGGACCGGAACAACTAACCCGCTATAATATGTATACCGCTGCCATGATCAATGGAGATGCTAAGCCAGGCTTCAGCAGCAGTCAGGCAATTGCAACGGTACAGGAAGTAGCTGCCAAAGAATTACCCAGGGGTTATAGCTATGAGTGGAGTGGTATGACGAGAGAACAGATTTTATCCGGTAACCAGGCTATCTACATTTTCATAATTGTGTTGGTGTTTGTGTACCTGTTGCTGGCAGCCCAATATGAAAGCTTCCTCCTCCCGCTGCCGGTCCTGTTGTCGCTACCGGCAGGTATTTTCGGCGCCTTCCTGTCCCTGAAGTTACTGGGACTGGAAAATAATATCTACGCACAGGTAGCCCTGGTGATGCTGATAGGATTGTTGGGGAAAAATGCGATCCTCATCGTAGAATTTGCGATCCTGAAAAATAAACATGGAGCAACAGTGCTGGCGGCTGCCAAAGAGGGCGCAGTATCCAGGTTGCGGCCTATTCTCATGACCTCCTTCGCATTCATTGCCGGACTAATTCCGTTATGTATTGCCTCCGGTGCAGGTGCCATGGGTAACCGTTCCATTGGCACTGCCGCCGCGGGCGGTATGCTGATCGGAACCATTTTCGGGGTATTAATCATACCTGGATTATATGTGCTGTTTGCCTCCATGATCCCCAAAAAATCTGTAGAACTAAAAGCTTACACCAATGAATAAACGCATTTATCAGTATACATTATACGCCTGTCTGGCCACTACTGCAATGGCCTGCAGCACACAAAAAGAATTATCACTTCCGGAACGTATAAGCGTACCTGTTAGTTCCGGCAATAACAGTGATACGCTGTCACTGGGCAACTTTACCCAGGTATTCAATGATCCGTATTTGCGTATACTCATTGATACTGCCCTGCATAATAATTTCGATTTGTTATCCGCTGCACAGCGGGTAACCGCTGCGCAGTCCAACCTGATGATGGCTAAAAATGCCTGGCTGCCAACGCTGAATGTAGCTTTATCTGCCGGCGTGGATAAATATGCAGACTATACGCTGAACGGGGTGGGTAACTACGACACCAACCTATCGCCCAATATCAGCAAGGATCAGCGGATCCCCGGTCCTACACCGGAGTATTTTGCGGGCCTGAGAAGCAGCTGGGAAATAGACCTCTGGGGTAAATTAAAAAGCCAGCGGCAGGCCGCCTATGCCCGCTTTCTTGGCAGTGAGCAGGGACGCCGGCTGTTAATGACGCAGATAGTGGCTGGTGTTACCGGCTTTTATTACGAACTCACCGCCATGGATAATGAACTGGCGATTATACAACGCAACATCAAACTACAGGAAACAGCCGTGGCCACCGTGCATATTCAAAAAGCCGGCGGTCGCGCCACAGAGCTGGCGGTACAACAGTTTACCGCACAGCTGCTGAGCACACAGGCACTGGAATTTGGCGTAAAACAGGAAATTGCTTCGCTCGAAAACCAGCTCAATGCACTCCTGGGCAGACTACCACAAACGATTGTACGCACTACTGTAAAGGATGGGCAGGCCTTACCGGGCACCATAAAAAATGGTATCCCCGCCAGTTTACTGCTGCAACGCCCGGATGTACAGCGGGCAGAACTGGAATTACTGGCCGCCAAAGCAGATGTAAAAGCAGCACGGGCAGCCTTCCTGCCTTCATTAACTATTACGCCTTATGTAGGTTTCAATGCCTTTAAAGCGGGGCTATTGTTCCAGTCACCGGCTTCCATCGCCTGGGGTGCTGCAGGCAGCCTAATGGCGCCTGTCTTCAATAAAAAACAGATAAAAGCACAATACAATATCAGTACAGCTACTGCATTTACCGCTTTCTACGATTATCAGCAGGCCATTGTAAATGGCTACCAGGAAATAGCTTCTGCGTTGAACAAAGTGGAAAACCAGCAGCGGGCATTTACGCTGAAAAGCAAAGAGGTATTTGTATTGCAGGAAGCAGTAGCTACTGCCAATGTATTATTTACTACTGGTTATGCCAATTACCTGGAAGTCATTACGGCTCAAAAAAGTGTACTGGAAGCGGAACTGGCGTTGGTGACTACCCGCCGGAGTGTATACCAGGGGATGGTATCATTATATCGAGCACTAGGGGGTGGGTAATGCAGCGGATTTTGTCTTACCCAGAGTTATACTGATTTTTTTGATTTCTTAAAATCAAGATCAGAAGAAAAATCATCAAAATCAGTATAACTCTGGGTAAG
Organism: Chitinophaga sp. 10T418; assembly: GCF_056394125.1. Taxonomy (NCBI): domain Bacteria; kingdom Pseudomonadati; phylum Bacteroidota; class Chitinophagia; order Chitinophagales; family Chitinophagaceae; genus Chitinophaga; species Chitinophaga sp. 10T418. The sequence goes on along the minus strand of NZ_JBFTHG010000001.1, from coordinate 742,093 downwards.
ACAACAACTCGCTGCTCTGTTCTCTATTGCTATTTCTTTTTATGTTCAAACAACCAGGTCATTAATCCTGGTTCTACAAAAGCATTATCCCAACTATTATGTCCTACGCCGGGATATTCGGTATACTTTTCTTCTGCACCCAGTGCTTTCAGTTTGGCATCATATGCTCTGGAAGCATCCACAGGCACCACTTTATCTTCGCCACCATGGAATATCCAAACCGGTACTTTTTTAGCAAACCGGCCCGCTTCTGCTACATTGCCTGCACCACAAATAGGAAAGGCGGCCGCAAATAATTTAGGCCTTGTGCTGATCATATAAAAAGTACCCATACCACCCAGGGACAGGCCACCTATGTAAACGCGTTTGGTGTCAATTTTTCCGCTGGCCAGCAGGCTGTCCAGTAAAGGATTAAGTAAGGCCGTAGGTGGCGTGGGGCCCTCATTCAGTGGAAAATCGCCACGGATGATTTTCCCGGTGCTGTCGCGGTCAAATTTCATGGGCGCCCAGGTTTGATTAGGCGGACATTGCGGAAAGAGTACGAAAGCGGGGTAGTTGGTGCGGATGCTGTCGCGCAGGAACATATCACCGCCATGCAGTAGCTGGGCATTATTATCAGCACCTCGTTCCCCTGCTCCATGTAAAAAAATAATCAGGGGATATTTTTTATGCGCGTCATAGTTGGCCGGCAACAGCAAACGATAACGGAGGGTATCACCTTTACGGCTAAACGATTGATAAGTATACTGCGGAAGATCCTGTGCAGCTGCTATCATACCGGTTGTCAGCAGGCAGCTCAGGAGAAAGATTTTCATATAACGCATATCGGGAAGTTTATACCCAATATACTACCGGAAAATCAGTATTTCAGTGTGAAATGCTGTTTGATCTTAAAATCTTTCCGGAAAAACACCAACCCTATGAAAAACAGGTCGATAGTCATTGTAACCTGCGGATGCTCCTGTATAGTGTGCCAGGCGGCTTCCATATCAGGTGTCCAGTGGATATCATCAAAAATAAAAACGGAATACTCATCTGCAAACTGCAGGCACTGCTCAAAATAAGCCAGTGTAGGCTCTTTACGGTGATTACCGTCTATGTATACCCAGTCAGGCAGCTGCATCTGCTTTAATACATCGGGTAAAACAGTATCAAAATTACCGGTTACCTGCTCAATGTTCTTAATATGAAGGGCTTCAAAATTCTTAGCTGCACGGGCCGCTATGTTAGGGCAGCCTTCAATCGTAAATATTTTGGCATGCGGAGCCGCTTTGGCCATATATGCGGTAGAAAGGCCCATAGAAGTCCCCAATTCCAGGATACGACCAGGCTGGAGGTATTGTATCAGCCGGTAGAATAACTGCCCGAATTTAGGCTGCTTTGCCGCGTAACGGGTAATATCCCGTACCCGACGTTCATTACCGGCTGATATCAGTGAGCCTGCTCCCAGGTCGGTGACCTGTAGCGTTTCATTACTTTGCAGTAGTTGTTTGCGCAACTGTTCTATTTCTCCAAAAGCTGCATGCTGCTTTTTATCCAGCAATACATCTTCTATCAATGCATACACAAAAGGTGAATGTACATCGTGGCGATTGCCTGAAGTGAAATAATATCTGAGGTATTTCCCGGCTAAATTATACTGTTGCGCTAAACCCACTGGCTATATTAATTTAATAGATCTTTCCTTTCATCATGCCCCACATATGCAAACGATGCTGCAGGGATACTCTCAATACACCCAGGCCGTAAATGGCACTGCGCTTGAAATTAATACTGGAGGCTTCGTCAAAATATTTGGTAGGACAGGTTACTTCTGCAATATCGTATCCTTTCATAAATATCTGCGAAACCATTTCATTATCGAAAACAAAATCGTCATTATCAGCCATATAGTTGATATCACGTAGCACTTCCGCAGAAAATGTCCGGTAGCCGGTATGGTATTCACTCAGTTTCTGACCAATCAGGATATTTTGTGTCAATGTTAAGAAACGATTAAATATGTACTTATACATAGGCATCCCACCCTTCAGTGCGCCTTTGCCAAGGATCCTGGAGCCGAACACCACCGGATACACATCATTGGCAATGATACTGCACATCGCTATAATGAGCTTAGGTGTATATTGATAGTCGGGATGCAGCATCACTACTATATCAGCGCCTAACTCAAGCGCCTTATTATAACAGGATTTCTGGTTACCGCCATACCCTTTGTTGTTATCATGACGGATCAGGTGTTTAATACCCAGTTGTTTCCCAACTTCCAGGGTATCATCCTTACTGGCATCGTCCACCAGTACCACGTCATCAACGATTTCAAAAGGGATCTCCCGGAATGTTTTTTCCAGCGTAAGCGCTGCGTTGTAGGCCGGTAATACAACCACAATCTTTTTGTTATTAAGCATGAAAGTGGATCAAATTTGGACGCAAAGGTAAGTCACCTGCCGATAATTCAAAATATATATGGAAAAGCATTATTTCACCACCTATCATGATTTAATTTTAACTGTTATTAATTATTTATCTTTGCCTGATGATGTTTTTGGCATCATATTTTCTTAAATTTTTGTTAACAAAAAGCAAAAACAACATGTTAAAACACCTACCAACGGAAATGAAGCATGATAAACGCTTGACTGCCAAGCCCGATGAGTCATTACCGTTAGTACACCTGGCCCAAAGATTCTTCACTACAGGATGGATTAAATTTATACCAGCACCTCTTGTTTTACTTTTTACTTTTCAAACGGTGTATGCACAGGATCCGGAACTGAAAGGAACCGTTGCTCCAGTTATCAAAACTCAGGATACCACTATCCGTAAGCTATTGGAAGAAGTACAGCGGATCACGGATAATGACAAGCAAAATTCCAATGCCATACAGGCATTGCTGCAGGGAAAGGACTTCGATAATATGACCAAATATGACCTGATCAAAAATAATATTATCAATGCCAGCGAAACTTATTACCTGCTTAACAAAAAAATAATTGATCTCAAGTCCCGCACCACTACCAACAACCTGGATGTATTCATCACTTCACTGAATAACCCCGAAAGTAAAGCTCTCGGGTTTTCACTGAGCGATCGCATTGTTGAGCTGGTAGAAAAAATCATTCTTAAAAATAAAGGGGATAAAAGCGAGAAGAATTCTAAAATCGTAGAGTCTACCAAGTCAATTATCAACAGCCCTATTTTCCAAAGCTTTACTTCCCTCACACCACCACTGGCCATTGCCAATTCAGTGATGAACTTCCTGCACAGTGTGAGCGTAAATAACAAACAGATTAATCAGAAGTCATTACAGGATTTCGAAAAAGAGCTGAACAAATATGTAGTGTATTACACCGCATTAAATGATGCCAACCAGAAATTCGAATATGGCCTCAACTTTAATAAAGATCAGTTAAGTCTCCTGCAGGACAACTTATTTGATCATCTGTCCTTCACAGCCACTTCCATGAAGTTTCCCGCCCCTCAAAAGGGCAATCAGAGCCTGAGCCAGACAATGAACGAATATTTCATTGATTTCAGAAAAGAAAAAGTGGTGGATTATTTCAATAAACTGGAAGAAAAATATTCAAAAGGCAAGCGGATAGATTATGAATCCCTGCTGCGTGAAAATTCTTCCCTGAAAGAAGTCAACAACCAACTGGAAGACCTGGTACTGCAAACCAAAAGATTCGAAAATCTTTATAATGAGTATTTCACTTTGCTGGATTCTTACTACACCAAAGTAAATAACTCCCTGAAGATTGCCCAGGATAACGGACTGGCAGATAAGAGCATTATTGACACTAAACAAGCTGAATTCAGAAACCTGAAAACAGAAGCAGTGGGCGAAATTCAAGCCTCTATCAATATCCGTGAACTGTATAGCAATACAGAAAAGATCAAGTACAGATACAGAATATTCTAGCATCCGGGATAATACCGGTAATATGTTACGGATTTGTAAGAAGATGCCCTATAGGATGTCTTCTCACAAATCCGTAATTCTTTTCCCCTTCCTATAGATTTTATTGATACCTTCGTGGGATCAATTTAGAGGAAAATGACGACAGTTCAATTGGAGTATATTGTTGCGGTAGATACTTACAGAAGTTTTATCATGGCAGCAGAGAAATGCTTTGTGACCCAGCCAACGCTAAGCATGCAGATACAAAAACTGGAGGATGAATTAGGCATTAAATTGTTTGATCGTAGCAAATTACCGGTAGTCCCTACTGAAATAGGTATTTCCGTGGTAGCACAAGCAAGGATTATTATCAAGGAAAATGCCCGCATCCGGGAAATCATTGCAGACCAGAAAAAAGAAGTACAGGGCAACCTGAAAGTAGGCATTATCCCTACACTGGCTCCCTATCTGCTGCCCCGCATTCTCACCGGGTTCATGAAAAAATATCCGAAGGTAAAACTGGAAATATGGGAATACCCGACTGAACAGATTATGCAACAGCTGAAACAGGAACTGCTGGATTGTGGTTTACTGGCCACTCCCTTGCATAACCCTCACCTGGAAGAACATCCGCTGTTCTACGAATCCTTTGTGGTATACACTGCCAAAAGCAATGCTTTATACGAGAAGAAAATAGTGAAAGCAGAAGAGCTGGACATCAAAGATGTATGGCTGCTGAATGAAGGACATTGTATGCGCAACCAGGTGCTGAACATCTGTAAAGATAAATTCACCATGGGCGATAACAAAAACCTGGAATACAATACAGGTAGTGTGGAAACCCTGAAAAGAATGGTGGACCTCAACGAAGGATATACCATTTTACCAGAGCTGTCCTTACAGGATCTTACTACCAGGCAACTGAACATGGTACGCTACTTTAAGGCGCCGGAACCAGTACGGGAAATCAGTCTCGTTACCCACCGCCACTTTATAAAACAAGCGCTGATAGAGGCTTTCAAGAAAGAAATCCTGGCGCATGTACCAGAGAAAATGAAAGTACAGAAGAATAAAAAAGTAATAGATATTATTACGGAGAAAGCATAAGGCACAAAGGATAAAGGATAAAGCAAAAAGCTATTGAGGCGAATGAATAAAGCGAATACTTTCCGCTCTAATCATTCGCCTCAATAGCTTTTTGCTTTATCCTTTATACTTTACACTTTTCCCGGTGTATAATACTTCATTGCTTCCGGCATCAGCTGCTGCAATTTCTGTACACGGGTAGCATCGCTGGGGTGCGTACTCAGAAACTCAGGTGGCTTTTGTCCCTTGCTCATATTTGCCATACGTGTCCAGAAAGGAATGGATTCCTGTGGATTGTATCCGGCCATCGCCATAAATATAACACCCAGGTGATCGGCTTCCAGTTCATTGGCACGGGAAAACGCCAGCATGCCCATATTACCACCTACACCAAACGCCTGATTAAACAGGTTTACAGCAGTGGGATTTTTATTCAGTGCCACAGCACCTGCAACCTGAATTCCCTGCACTACCAGTCCCTGGCTCATACGCTCGTTACCATGACGGGCAATAGCATGCGCTATTTCATGTCCCATTACGCAGGCCAGTGCCGTTTCATTTTGTGTAACGGGCAGCAGGCCGGTATATACTACTACTTTACCACCTGGCATGCACCAGGCATTCACTTCTTTATTATCTACGAGGTTAAACTCCCATTTATAACTGGCTACCTCGCTACCCATATTATTTTGGGTCATGTACCTGGTAACAGCAGCGGCAATGCGCTGCCCCACTCTTTTTACCATTTCAGCATCTTTACTGGTTGTTTGAGCCACCACCTTATTGGACGATAAAAAACTCTGATACTCCTGCAGCGCCATTGACTGCATAGTACTTTCAGGAAGGAGGTTCAGCTGACTGCGGCCAGTAATAGGAACGCGCGAACAGGCGCCTAATGTAAGGCTGGCAGTAAAGAATAAGACATACTTTTTCATGGGAGCATTAATTTAAATTGCGTTAAACGCAAAAAGCACAAAGCAAAAAGCATGCACATTTTATTGGCCATCGCTTCCTGCTTCATGCTTTTACTATATAACTATAACTAGTTTTTGTCCTTTTTATTCTTAAATAACGGCACTTTACTCTCTACTCCTTTCAACAATCGTGTAATGTTTTTCTGATGGGTTAATACCACCATCAGCGCCACAGCTATAGCGAAGATGCGATAAAATATCTCAGGCTCATTAAAAATATAAAGGATCAGTATCGGAAATGCGATGCTGGCAATAATGGAACTGAGAGATACATATCTTGTTAAAAACAGGATCATTAAGAAAACACCTACGCAGCATAAAGCAACCAGTGGCTGAATAGCCAGTACCAGGCCAAACAGGGTGGCAATACCTTTACCTCCTTTAAAATTTGCCCAGATAGGGAAAATATGACCTACTACAGCAGCCAGGCCAAGGCCTATCTGAAGATTCACCAGCTGCGTGAGATTAGCATGGTCCTGGTAATAAGGGGCCAGGTAAGCTAAACGCACTGCTAACACGCCTTTCAGCATGTCAACTACCATTACAAAAGTACCGGCCTTAGGACCCAGTACCCTAAAAGTATTGGTAGCACCGGCATTGCCGCTACCATACTCCCTGATATCCATACCGAAAACGCCTTTACTTACCCAGACAGCTGTGGGAACAGATCCGATCAGATAAGCACAAATAAGCAATAAAATTTCTACCATCACTACAAGTTAGGAATGCTAAGATAACAAATTCTGTGTTAAAATAGAGACAATATTAGAAAAGATTATAACACAAAAGTTGGATTATCAACACTTTTTATATGTAACTTTTACTCTATTATGGTACAGGTACTTCAAATTGCAGGGCGAGCCAGTTATCCTTCTCGATCCTCTTTTCCTTTACAAATCCCTGTAAAACAGCGGCGGCGACAATATTTTCTTCATCGGTAGGTAAGATGCCACTTAGCAGTAATTTGCCTCCAGGTTGAATCAGGCCGTGCATATCCCCCATAAATTGTAATAAGATGTTACAGTTGATATTCGCCAGCAATATATCATATTTTTCGGTAATGGCATCAAGCCGATCCGCCTGCCATACTTTTACTTTACTCACCTGGTTAGCGGTGATATTCTCCAGCGTATTGTTTACTGCCCATTCATCATAGTCAATAGCATCTGCTGTGGCCGCTCCCATCATTTCAGCCAGAATAGCCAGTATACCGGTACCGGTGCCAAAATCAAATACTTTTTTACCCACAAAACCGATGTCTTTCATCAGCTTTATCATAGAAGAAGTAGTGGCATGATGCCCCGTACCAAAGGCCATTTTAGGTGTAATCACAATTTCATAGGCCGGTTTTGGGTCAAAAGGAGGATGAAAATCCGCCCGGATTCCGCAAAAATCATCTACCTGCACAGGCTCAAAATTACTCTCCCACAACGCATTCCAGTTAGCAGGTAAAATAGTTTCTTTTGTATAGGTAACTCCCTGAGGCTGCAGGACTTCCTGCAACGCTGCTTCATCAAAATCGGTTTCCGGAATGTAAGCGATGAGGGCATCCGTTTGCTCTTCAAATCCCTCATAATTCAACACAGATAATTGCGCAATCAACAGGTCAGACTGCTCTGCACCTGCACGCATCGTAATAGCAATGTAAGACATAGAGGACAAAGATAGCCATTAGCTGCTAGCTTTCAGCGGTTAACAAGTCGCTAATCGGCTGATATAACGATAATTTATAGATGGCTTACCTATATCCGACTGACGCAGAGACTCTCTTTATACGTATTAATATGAATAGTATTATATTTGATTAATAAATAATATTAAATATCCTATGAAAGCACTATTCCTCCTGCTGGCCGGCGTGGCGTTGTCCATATCCGGAATGGCCCAGGTTATCAAAGTAAGACAACCCGTAGAACCGATCATCGACTCTATTGTGTATCAAACCGAGAATGTAACACTGATCTTCGAACGGAGCAATCTCCGTGATTATATGGTAAGTATGGACACCACGCTCCGTAACGCCAAATACAGCAACAAAGTGTTCAACAGTGTGCAGTTTACCCGCCTGAATGCCATTGATATGGGTAATCACTTCCGTAAAGCTTATTGCTACCTGGAAGATACCACCAACAAGGACTTCAGCTATAGTACGGGCAGAATGAACATGTTATGGGCCGAAGACGGTGGCATCATGTTACCATACGTAGAAGAAATACTACCGGATCTGCTGGCAACAGGAACCGTGAGAGTGATCGACAGAAGCACCAAAGCGTTGCAACCTGCCTATAAAATGATTGCGGAGCCAATTGATGGTAATAACTACCGGGTGTTCCGATTAAACAGCGGCCGGGAGATTTTCCGTGAAAGCACCTTCCGGGTAGAGCAGCTAACAAAGCGGTAAGCGCAAATTAGCTAACAGCCAATCTGGAAAAACACTAAAAAACGGAAGTTTCAGGCAATTACCAGGAATAAATCGGATTAAGAGGGGTATATGCCGAAAACGGAATTTTTGGGTCATTCCATCGCTAATATCTGGATAAAAGCAAAAAATGGAGCAAAAATGGAAATTTTACACAGTTTTTGCTAACGGAATAAAAAAGCAGGGAAGATGAAATCATGATTTCATCTTCCCTGCTTTTTTTAAGCTAAGCTGGCACTACCTGAAGCTAAAAAAGCAGCCTCCGTAGAGACTGCTTTTCTTCGTATTTAATTCCAGTTATCTGCTAGCTATAACAGCGCCTATTCGGCATCAAAGGTAGGCTCCTGTGGTTTTTCCGGACGGGAGTTGTAATCTCCGCCGCCACGGTTGCCATCGCGATTGAAATCACGTCTGTCTCCGCCACCACCGCGTCTGTCATCACCGCCACGTCTGTCGTCACGGGGACCGCGTCTGTCGCCACCACCACGTCTGTCATCTCCGCCACGTCTGTCGTCACGGAAATCACGTTCGCCGCGCTCCTCGCGTTCTGGTCTTTCTACATAACCTTCTGGTTTAGGCATAAGCACTTTGCGGCTCAGCTTAAACTTACCGGTTTTAGGATCAGTACCAGTCAGCTTCACTTTCACTTTTTCGCCTTCTGTCAGCACACCTTCCATTGTTTCCAGGCGTTTCCAGGAAACTTCAGAGATGTGGAGTAAGCCTTGTTTACCTGGCATGAACTCAACAAAAGCACCATAAGGCATGATGGATTTAACAACGGACTCATATACTTCACCTACTTCAGGTATAGCAATGATTCCTTTTACCCATGCAACTGCTTTATCGAGGCTTTCTTTCTGAGCAGAGAAGATGCTAACTTCACCGGTTTCACCAACTTCTTCGATGTTGATAGTAGTACCGGTTTCGCGTTGAATCTCCTGTATAATTTTACCACCGGGTCCGATTACAGCGCCGATAAATTCACGGTCGATGATAATCTTTTCCATGCGTGGCGCATGTGGTTTAGGTTCAGGACGTGCAGCAGGGAATGCTTCGTACATGGCTTCCACGATGTGTAAGCGACCTTTCTTAGCCTGAGCCAGAGCGGAGCGCATAACGTCCATGCTTAAACCATCTACTTTAATGTCCATCTGTATACCCACAATACCATCACGGGTACCGGTTACTTTGAAGTCCATATCACCCAGGTGATCTTCATCACCAAGGATATCGGTTAATACCGCCCATTTACCATCGGAAGCGCGGGAGATAAGGCCCATTGCCACACCAGATACGTGTTTAGGCAAAGGCACACCAGCGTCCATCAGTGCCAGTGAACCAGCACATACGGTAGCCATGGAGGAAGAACCGTTAGATTCGAGGATATCAGAAACTACTCTCACGGTGTAAGCGTAGTCACTGCCCGGCATCATTTGCTTCAGGGAGCGCATCGCCAGGTTACCATGTCCAACTTCACGACGACCAGGGCCGCGCATCATTTTCACTTCACCTGTAGAGAATGGAGGGAAATTGTAATGCAGAATGAATTTGGAGTAATTGGAAACAGCTGCACTTTCTACCAGCAGTTCATCTTCCGGTGTACCGAGGGTAACAGTAGTCAGGGACTGTGTTTCGCCACGAGTAAACAGGGCAGAACCGTGCGGGGAAGGCAGGATATCTGTTTCCATTGCCAGCGGACGAACCTGATCCAGTGCACGACCATCCAGACGAACGGATTCGTCCAGGATCATGTTGCGGATCACTTCTTTTTCCAGATCATGCAGGTATTCTTTTACCAGCGGTTGATCTTCTTCCGGCAATTCGCCCAGGTGCTCTTTCAGTTCCACGCCGATAGCTGCAAACGCATCGCTGCGATCGTGCTTGGCAGAAGCTGACTTAGCCACTGTGTATATTTTTTGAGTAGCAAAAGCTGCTATTTTTGCTTTCAGTTCTTCATTCTGGTGAGGCTGGGTATATTCACGTTTACCGGTTACACCTTTCAGATCACGCAGTTGCTCCTGCGCCTTCACCTGCACCTTGATAGCAGCGTGGGCTGCCTCGATAGCGAGGATCAGGTCTTCTTCCTGGCACTCTTTACTTTCACCTTCCACCATCATGATGTTCTTGTCAGTAGCACCAATGATGAAGTCCATATCAGCTTTAGCCAGCTCAGTACGGTTAGGGTTGATAACGTATTTGCCATCGATACGGGCAACACGGGCTTCAGAAATAATTTCCTGGATAGGCACGTCAGAAACGGCCAGTGCAGCAGATGCAGCCAAACAAGCCAGTGCATCAGGCATTACTTCAGGATCGGAAGAAATCAGGGAAACTAATACCTGTACTTCGCATAAGTAGTTATCGGGGAACAGGGGACGCAGAGCGCGGTCAATCAGACGGGAAATGAGTACCTCTGAATCAGACAACCGGCCTTCACGTTTGAAAAAGGAACCGGGTATACGACCGGCAGAAGCAAATTTTTCCTGGTAATCAACTGTAAGGGGGAAGAACGACTGGCCTGGTTTGGGTTCCTTATTTGCTACCACAGTGGCCAGCAAAATGGCATTCCCTAAACGCACCGTAACAGCACCGTCAGCCTGACGGGCCAACTTGCCAGTTTCGATGGTCACCATACGACCGTCTCCTATATCGAACTTCACTGAAATAGGTGTCAGATTCATAATAAAGTGAGGATTAAATATAAAGTTATCCTTTTTTGATCGCTAAAGGATAACAAAAGGTATACATACAAAAAAACTATTCCCAACCTAAAAAGTTGGGAATAGCGCTATAAATAAGTCATGGTTATTTTCTGATACCTAACTTCTCGATGAGGGCACGGTAGCCTGTGAGGTTGGTTTTAGATAAATAGGAAAGCAAACGCTTTCTCTGGCCAACCATCTTCATCAAACCACGGTGGGTAGAAAAATCTTTTTTGTTTTGTTTCAGGTGACCGGAAATGCTGTTGATACGCTCAGTCAGCAGTGCAATTTGTGCTTCCGAAGAGCCTGTATTTTTTTCGCTTCCACCAAATTCCTTAAAAATATTGGCTTTCTTTTCAACAGTTAAGTAAGACATCTTTAAAAATAATAAGTAATAATAATGTTTTTTGTCGCTATTTTTCCGGTGCAAAGGTAATTTAAAAAATAGGAATTACCAATTAACAGGAAATTAATAATAAATGAGTGATAATGACCATCTGTAAATATTTCTTCTTCAACAACTCCTAAGAAGAAAAATTTACTGCGGCATTATCTGTTACATACCCGTTTTCCGTACGCAGTACTCTTGACGGGAATTTTTGTAATACTATATAATCGTGTGTGGCCATTACGATGGCAGTTCCCTCCCGGCAAATACGGAATAACAACTGCATAATACCATCGGAGGTTTCCGGATCCAGGTTACCTGTTGGCTCATCTGCGAGGATCAGCTTGGGCGAATTCAGCATAGCACGGGCAATATCCACACGCTGCTGCTCTCCACCTGAAAGCTCATAAGGCATTTTAAAACCTTTGGTTCCCAATCCCACTTTATCCAATACGTCCGAAATCTTGTTCTCCATCTCCTTTGGATCCTGCCAGCCGGTAGCCCGTAACGCAAATTTCAGATTATCATGCACATTGCGGTCTGTTAATAACTGAAAATCCTGGAACACCACACCCAGATTCCGGCGAAGATACGGCACTTTTTTCCAATCCATCTTCTTCAGGTCAAAACCAACTACCTGACCTGTACCATCGTTTAAAGGCAAATCACCATACAACGTCTTTAAGAGACTGGATTTACCAGTACCGGTTTTCCCAATGAGATAAACGAATTCTCCCTTATTCACCGTGATATTCACATCAGATAAAATCAAGGATTGCCCCTGGTATATGCTGGCATTAGTTAATTGTATGATAGGTTGTTCAGGCGTCATGTCCTTTCTATTTTTTACGATCAGTTACGAACAAAAATAACTAATTAAAAAATAACTCGTTGTGATAATATATCAAATATCCTCTCCGGTGTTCATCTCTTTACAACTAAAAAAATAGTTGTAAAACTAAACAATTAGTTATACCTTAGAATCAGAGATTAAAACAAACATATGAAACAGCTTACCAAAGCCGAAGAGCAGATCATGCAGGCACTATGGGAAACAGGTCCTGCATTTGTGAAAGATATGATAGAAGTGATGCCGGAACCCAAACCACATTATAACACGGTATCTACCCTCATCAAAATTCTGATAGAAAAAGGCTTTGTGGATTATAAAGCCTACGGCAAATCCCACCAATATTTTGCCCTGGTTACCAAAGATGCCTATAGCCATAAAACCGTCAACAATATCGTAAAAGGATATTTCGATGGCTCTTTTAGTAACATGGTATCTTTTTTTGTGAAAGAAAAGGAATTAAGCATCTCTGAATTAGAAAAACTGGTACAAAAGATTAAAGACGCGCAAAAACCAAAACAATGACAGTGTTGCTCACCTACCTGGCCAAAGTAATCGTATGCTCTGCTGTACTATATGCATATTATTATATAGCATTGCGCAATAACCGCTTCCATCAATGGAACCGCTATTACCTGGTACTGATTACCATCGTGTCCCTGCTCACGCCCCTGTTAAAAATACCTTTGCCAGGGCAAACGCCTGAACCTTCCACGGTGCTCTCCTACACCAACCGCATTATCACCCTCCGGGAATCAGTAATGCCGGTGGTGGCCAGTCCTGTGATCAGCTCAGGAACGCTGATTAACCTGGCATATATGCTGATCATCGCACTATTGATGACCCGTATACTGGTGAGCCTCTTTAAGATCAAAAAACTAATCCGCAGCAGCCAGGTGCAACAGGTACCACCCTACCGTTTTGTAAAAAACGATGACATTAAAGCCCCCTTTTCCTTCTTTACATATATATTCTGGGATCCAAATACTTCGCTGAACAGCCAGGAAGGACAACAGATCCTGAAACATGAACTCGTACACCTCCACGAAAAACATAGCACGGATAAACTATTCATGGAAATCGTCACCGCTGTTTGCTGGATCAATCCCTTCTTTCATCTGATCAAACACGAACTGGCGCTCGTACATGAATTCCTCGCCGACAAAAAAGCCGCCGGAGAAGAAGTGGCGGGTTATGCCCAAACCATTCTTCAGATGGCCTTTCAAAGCAAGCAATTCAGCTTCACCAACGATTTTTTCCATCCGCCAATAAAACGAAGAATCCTTATGCTCACACAATTCCACACGCCCAGGTTCAGTTATCTCAGACGTATACTCGTACTGCCGCTGGCCGCATTCATTTTTTGTTCACTGGCTTTTGTGGTTGATAAGCATCCATCCGCCATTCGGGTGCTTACCACCACTGCCAACACCACCTTTACTCCTCGTCCGGAAGCCGCCGTCACCACCACACCGGGTGATACCACCAGAAAGCCCAAAATGATTAAACCAGACGCCGATGTGATATTTACCTTTGTAGATCAACCTCCCATGTTTAAAGGTGGTGAAGATTCCCTGTCCAGATACCTGTCGCGTAACATCCGCTACCCGAAAGTTGCCCAGGAAAATGGCATTAAAGGCACCGTGTTCGTTCAGTTTATAGTAGATAAAGATGGTACCATTAAACAGCCAAAAACTATAGGCGCAGAACGCGGCGGTGGTCTTGAAGAAGAAGCTATCCGGGTAGTAAAGGGTATGCCTAAATGGATACCGGGTCAGCAAAACAAGAAAAATGTAGCGGTACAGTTTAATCTGCCGATTCGCTTTGTCCTTGACGAAGGTGATGCGGTAGTAGCCCCGGCCCCCAGTGAGGCAGTCTTCACCTTTGTAGAACAACCACCTGCTTTCCCGGGCGGAGAAGAAGCCCTCGTTAAATACCTTTCTAAAAATATTGTCTATCCGGCAGCGGCGCAAAAAGCCAATACTCAAGGTACTGTGTTTGTACAATTCCAGGTAAGAAATGACGGCACCATCACTGATGTTAAAACAGTAGGAGCCCTCAAAGGCGGTGGCCTGGAAGAAGAAGCCATCAGAGTAGCGAAAGATATGCCTAAATGGAAGGCCGGCAAACAGAATGGCCGCGCAGTAAATGTGCAGTTCAATTTGCCGATACGATTCAGTTTACAGCAATAACGCTTATAAAACAATCAACAATCATGGAGGTCCCGGTTTTTACCGGGACTTTTTTGTGGATTATAGTCGTGGGGGCGTCTATATAAAAAGTTTTGTTATGCTTCTCCTTTCCTGCTTACTAACCGCACTCACAGTTTTCCCGGCAGATACCTCTAAAAAAGTACTTGTGAAAACAGCAGATGCGAAAGCTAACGCTGATATCGAAGACGGATTCTATTGTGGTTTTACGGAAGCATGGCCCAGCTTTCCCGGCGGAGAAGAAGCCCTTATCAACTACCTGAAAAAAAACATAAAATATCCTGCGGCTGCATTGAAAGGAAAAGTAAGTGGAACCATCTTTGTACAATTTACCGTGAGCAAAGATGGCGTTATCCGGGAAGTTCATCCACTCGGACCTTACAAAGGATATGGCATGGAAGCCGAAGCTATAAGAGTAATATGCAACATGCCTAAATGGAAACCAGCCAGAATAGGTAGTAAGCCTGTTGATGTACTGTTTAACATTCCCATCAGATTTATTCTTCCAAAACAAAAATCATAAAATTATCTCCTGCTTTTCTTTTTAAAATATAACATTTGCAGGCAAATATATTTATTCCAATGCCATTCAAATATCTGATCCCGGTTGTGCTCCTGGCTGCAATCGCTGCCCACACACCCGTTTCCCATAATCTTTCTCCCTGGAAACCAATCGTTGTGGACAGTAACATACGTCCCGTCCGCGTAA
Organism: Chitinophaga sp. 10T418; assembly: GCF_056394125.1. NCBI lineage: Bacteria > Pseudomonadati > Bacteroidota > Chitinophagia > Chitinophagales > Chitinophagaceae > Chitinophaga > Chitinophaga sp. 10T418. Next base: position 726,854 of record NZ_JBFTHG010000001.1, on the reverse strand, counting down.
ATGGAGATAGTACCTTTTATGAAGATGGATTTGTATTTGTGGAAACAGTCCCTGTCTATCCCGGTGGTGTTAAAGCGCTGGCTGCGTATATTTCCGATAACATACGTTACCCTGAAGCCGCCCGGAAAGCGCGTAAAAGTGGTACGGTCATGGTTAGTTTTATACTGGATACTACTGGGCAGGTCACTGCTGTAAAGGCATTAGATAGTCTCGGATATGGCCTGGAAGAAGAAGCAAGCCGGGTGGTCTCCGGGATGAAGCCATGGAAGCCAGCTACACAGCAAGGGAAACCGGTAAAAGTTGAGTTTAGGCTTCCGATTAAATTCTATTAGGTGACAAAATAAACAATCCCGTTTCGTTATGAAGCGAAACGGGATGCTATGTATAAAACAATTTTATTAATACACAAACGTGCCAGCCGGCGCAATCACGGTCACTTTCTTCTCTTCTGCCGCTTCTACCCTACCTATTATCTGTGCATCGATGTTAAAGCTTTTGGAAATGGCGATGATATCTGCTGCAATTTCTGCCGGCACATACAATTCCATTCTGTGTCCCATGTTAAACACCTGGTACATTTCTTTCCACGGCGTACCGGATTGTTCCTGGATCAGGCTGAACAAAGGAGGTACCGGGAACAGGTTATCTTTGATCACATGGAGTTTCTCAATAAAATGCAGCACTTTGGTTTGTGCGCCACCGCTGCAATGTACCATACCGTGTATTTGCGGACGGAATTGCTCCAGTACTTTTTTGATTACGGGTGCATAGGTACGGGTGGGAGATAATACCAGTTTACCTGCATCTACTGCACCAAAGCCTTCAATATCTATTTTATCTGTCAGTGATTTTTTACCGCTGAATACCAGTTCAAAAGGAATGTTGGGATCAAAGCTCTCCGGATATTTTTCCGCAATGGCTTTGTTGAATACATCATGACGGGCGCTGGTCAGACCATTGCTGCCCATGCCACCATTGTATTCAGATTCATAGGTAGCCTGTCCGTACGAAGCCAGACCTACCACTACATCTCCTGCCTGAATACGATCGTTGGAAATAACGTCTGCGCGTTTCATGCGGCAGGTAACGGTAGAATCCACGATGATGGTACGTACCAGGTCTCCTACATCGGCGGTTTCTCCACCGGTGGAATAGATGCTGATGCCATGATTACGCAGTTCTGCAAGAATTTCTTCGGTGCCATTAATGATGGCAGCTATTACTTCACCTGGCAGCAACTGTTTGTTACGGCCAATGGTGGAAGACAGCAGGATATTATCGGTAGCGCCTACACAAAGCAGGTCGTCCATGTTCATGATGATAGCATCCTGGGCGATGCCTCTCCATACGCCCAGATCACCGGTTTCTTTCCAATAAATGTAAGCCAGGGATGATTTGGTGCCGGCACCATCTGCGTGCATAATATTACAATATGCATCATCGCCCCCTAAAATATCGGGTACTATTTTGCAGAATGCTTTAGGGAAAAGACCCTTGTCAATGTTTTTAATGGCATTATGCACATCTTCCTTGCCTGCTGAAACACCGCGCTTGGCGTAAATATTATTATCCACCGGGAAATAAATAAATATGTAAATAAAAAATAAAGTAACTAAAGATGCTCTTCAGGCTGCAAAAGTAACAGATTCCATGCAGAATGCACGCCGAATGTGTTAGATTTGCACGGCGTTTTTGATAGTATTGAATTATATGAAGGTTCACAGGGACTTAGACCACTTACCGGAATTCCGAAATGCTGTTATCACAATAGGCACTTTCGATGGAGTACATGCAGGCCATAGCTTCATTATCCAGCAACTGGAGCAGGCTGCCATTGATTGTGGCGGGGAAACCGTGATCGTTACCTTTGACCCGCATCCACGGGAGGTATTGTTACCCAGCCCCAATAACATCAGACTACTCACCACCTTACCCGAAAAGATAGCTTTACTGGAACTTGCCGGTATTGACCACCTCGTAGTGGTGCCTTTTACCAAAGCATTTTCTGAAATGCCTGCCCGCGGCTACCTGGAAGACTTCCTGGTTGCACGTTTCAAGCCACATACCATTATCATTGGCTATGATCATCGTTTTGGCCATAATAGGGAAGGCGGACTGGAACTGCTGGAAGCAGAGCAACAGCAATATGGGTTTAAGCTCATAGAAATTCCGCAGCAGGTAGTACATGACCTCACGGTAAGTTCTACCAAAATCCGGAAAAGCCTGCAGGAAGGCGGCTGCAGCCTGGCCAACGAATTACTCGGCTATACTTATTTTTTAACCGGCACCGTAGTGCATGGCGACAAAATGGGCCGTCAGCTGGGCTACCCCACTGCTAATCTGCATTTAAGCGATGAAAGAAAACTGATTCCGGCAGAAGGCATTTATGCGGTTCGTGTTGGACTCAATGGCCATACGGATCTGCTACCGGCAGTAATGAGCATAGGCTTCCGTCCCACTTTCAACGGCACAGATCTCCGCCTCGAAGTACATCTCTTTGATTTTAATGAAGATCTTTACGGACAGGAACTGACCGTATACTTTGTGGAGTATATCCGTTCCAATCTGAAGTTTGATAATGTAGATGCATTGATAGTGCAGATGGATAAGGATTCCGCACAGGCGAAAGAGATATTGGCGAAAGAAGTCTAAATCCTTGTCCCCTCCGCATCCACTATTTTCTTCACCTGGTTCAACATCCTGTAACCTGCCCTCAGCAGGAGGAAGCCACTTATGCTGCTAAGCGTCATCGCCATCCAGAAGTCAACCACAACTGAAGACGTAAGCATATGCTCCCCTGTACGATAAAATACAGCAGGATCTGTTCCCAGTCTAAAGAGAAAACTAAGCATCAGTATGGCGCCTAACGAGGAACATACGATAGTCCGTATTATTCCTTCCCACAGCGACACGCTTGTTTTACGTTGCAGATTCCCGGAGGCTTTCACTCGTATAAACAGGCGATAGCCAAACCGGCACAGGATAAAGGCAAGCCACAAAAAAGTTAATAAAACGAAGGCTCCGGCTATCTTTTTGGCCAGACTGTCCATTTTTTCAAAATAGTCCGTGAAAAATGCTGTTTTACCGATAGCGAAAACTATTATAACACTGAACAGCACGCAGAAAAAGGCTAAAATACATTTCAGTACAGCATAGAGGCGTTGCATAGGGAATAATTATAATGCAATAATAATGTATTAATGCATGACCTTGTACATCAGTTCTTTCATTAATTCTCCATCTTCTGCTCCACTATCGTTAATGCCTATACTCCGCAGATTGTATTGATGTAATAGCAGGATCGCTTTCTCGGTGCCTTCAGGCCCGTATTGTCTGGCGGCACTCATATAGTCCTTTACAAAGAAGGGATGTACACCTAATGCAGCTGCAACATCCTTCTCAGCTCCTTTCACGCTGAAAATGAGGTTTACTTTGGCGAAAAAATTATAGAGAGCGGGCAGGGTCATTTGCATAGGCGCGGCTTTAGGGTTGGCCGCAAAGTAGCTGATGATCTTAAATACCCTGGCGGTATTCTTTTGCCCGAGGGCATTCTGTAATTCAAATACGTTATATTCTTTACTGATCCCTACATACTTTTCAATATCACCTTCATCGATCTTTTTCTGAGCGGGCAGGTTGACCAGCAGCTTATCTATTTCGTTGGCAATACGGGACAGGTCATTCCCGATATGATCTACCAGCAGGATGGCAGCTTTTTGGGAAATCGCCAGCCCCCGGCTGCTCACATAGGATTCTACCCAGGCAGGCAGCTGGTTATCATATAATTTTTTGGTAGACAGGAGTACGCCTTTGTCTTTAATAAGTTTGGCCATTTTACTCCGGCCATCGATTTTGCCCTGTTTGTGTGCTACTACAAAAACGGTAGAAGACAATGGGTTATCGATATAGGTTTCCAGTTTGAGCAGGTCACGCATAGCCTGTGCTTCTTTGAGCAGTACCACCTGTCTTTCTGCAAACATCGGGTAGCGACGGCAGGCATTGATTACGGTGCTCCAGTCGGTATCTTTTCCGTATAATACGGTAAGGTTGAATCCTCTTTCAGATTCCGGCAGCAGTTCATGTTCCGCGTAACTGGTCACCTGGTCAATAAAAAAGTCTTCCTCTCCTTCCAGCCAGTATAGCGATTTAAATTTCTGTTGTTTCCAATCCCTGATGATATCCTGGTAATCCATTGCTTTAACTTTTGGCAGTCCCCCTATCAGCATTTAGCTTTTAGCAGGTGCTTTTATTTTACGATAATTATATCTTCTTCTTTGAGTGCCGGCACACGTTTAAACTTCAACAGCAGCTGTGCCACAGCCAGCACATCTTTCTGGCAATAGGCGGCAATGCGTTCCAGGTCTTTCTGTTCCCAGTATACTTTGGCTACCATGCTGCCGTCTATATCGTCTTTAGGTGTGTCAATGCCCATAACAGCCGTCAGCAGTTTCAGGGAGATATAATGTTTAAAGTCCCCGAAACGCCACAGATGCAGGGTGTCCAGCATGGGAATTTCCCAGGGTTTGAAGCCATGCAGCTGTAAAGGCTGCGGCAAAGATAATTGATGGATAACAGACCTCCTGCAAATAAAAGGAATATCAAATTCTTTAATGTTATGTCCGGCGAACTGAAACCGGGGGTGTTTCGCATAGAACTTATTAATTAATTCTAAAAAACCAGATAGCACAACTGATTCATCATCATTATAAAACGATTTCAGCCGTAAAGTATAACGGTTATTTTCCAGGCTGAAGAAGCCCGCGGAAATGCACACGATTTTGCCGAATTCGGCGTAGATGCCAGCCCTGTCAGCGTATGCCGAATCCTCATTTCCGGAAACTGGCGCAGTTTTTGCAATTTTGTCCCGCCAGAGCTGTTGCATATCATCAGATAATTGCTCCAAGGCTGGAGCAGCCGGGGTTGTTTCTATGTCCAACAGTAATAATTGATCTAACGCAATATTTGGAAGCACGATTGGAAAACTGTTTTATATCTGTTATAAAATAAGAATATTATAAGTACTTTTGAATAACAATTTTTAACCATATAACAATAAACATAAAACTCACAACTATGACGGAGAACACATTTAACACCCCTGCGCCGGGCTCACCCGGACCAGAAAAACCACGTAGCCGCAACGGTCTAATTTACGGTATTTTAATCGCAGCATTAGCCGGCACGTGGATATATATGTTATACGATAAGAACAAAACCAGCGATCAGATCGTACAAAAAAACACACAGATAGATTCTATCTCTTCTTCACGTGACGCCTTACAACAGGAATATAATGCAGCCAATGCCCGTTTGGATGATCTGATTTCACAGAACACCCGGATGGATAGTCTTGTTAAAACAAAAGATAAGGAAATACAGGATATGAAAGCCAGGATCTCCAGTATCCTGACTAACAAAAATGCTACACAGGCACAGCTGGCAGAAGCCCGCCGTTTGATTGAGCAACTGAAAACCAATATCGAAGGCTACCAGCAAACAATTGAGCGCCTGGAAGGTGAAAAAATTGTGCTGGCAGGAGAAAGGGATGTAGCGCGTAAAGAACGCGACTCTGTGTCTACTGTTAAAGACAGTCTGAATAAAAAAGTAGACCTGGGTTCTGTATTGCATGCTTCTAATATCAAGCTGCTACCTATCCGTGTTAAGCACAACGGCAAAGAGGTAGAAACCAGCAAAGCGAAACGTGCAGATATGATGCGTGTAACCTTTGATCTGGATGATAACCGTATTGCTCCAACCGGCGACAAAGAAATTTTTGTTGCGATCACCGCTCCTGATGGTGCGCCATTAGCAGTAGAAGCACTGGGTTCCGGTCGTTTTACACTGGAAGATGGTACTGAAAAGTTATATACTGCCAAGAAAACAGTGGCTTATGTAACTGGTCAGAAACAAACTATCAGCATGGACTGGAAACAGAATTCTGATTTCAAACCAGGCGATTATGCAGTAGAGATCTATCACAATGGCTTTAAAATTGGCCAGGGAAAAGTGACCTTGAAAAAAGGAGGATTGTTTTAAGGCATAGAGCAAAAAGCGAAAAGCAAAAAGCTATTAAAGCGAATGACCTGAGCGGATATTATTCCTTTGCTCAGGTCATTCGCTTTAATAGCTTTTTGCTTTTCGCCCTCAGCTTTAAGCTCTTTTTTGGTGTTTTTTTCACTTATCTAATTTGTTAATGATTAGTTATTGACAAAAAGATATATATAAAAATAAAATTAAATTAACGTTCTTTGCTACCACAATTAAAGATAGCCGGAGGCCACTGTGTTCCCAGACCAATGCTTGAGAAGAAGAATGTGACAGGCAAATTATAATGCCCGATTAAACCCGCGTTTACAGTAATGGATGACTGATTTCAGTAGCTTGTTATACCTGGAGTCACTGGTCTTATTTTGCGGTAAAACGGTATCAATGCAATGCGATTCTTCCCTTAAACTATCGTCTTTGGGGTGTGCCCTTTTGTTATTTAACGGATAAGATAAGAAGCCCAATTAAAACCGAAGCATGGAAGACATGAGTAAAATAGTGTACGTTGTAGATGATGATGAAATTTTTCATTTCATTATCAAAAAAATGTTGGGGCAGCAAAGCAATCACCTGGTAGTTACCTCTTTCCTTTGCGCAGAAGAAGCACTGGAACAGCTTTCAAGTGATCCTCAGCCTACATTGCCCTCTCTTATTATTCTTGATATGAATATGCAGCGGATGAACGGATGGGATTTTATTGAAGCATACAGAGGGTTAAAAACATCTCTCAAAAATACAATTCCGATTATCATGTGCTCCTCCTCCGTGGACGTAAGGGATATGCAAAAAGTACAGCATACACCGGAATTGATGGCTTACATCACCAAGCCACTTGATAAAAATAAACTCAAGGTAATAGAGGAATATTTGTAAAGAGCATAAAGCGAAAGGCATAAAGCAAAAAGCTATTAAAGCGAATGAAAAAAGCGGGATAATATTCGCCTTGATCATTCGCTTTAATAGCTTTTTGCTTTATGCTTTTCGCTTTATGCTTTTATTATGCCAGTACTGCGTTACCGTACATTTCTTCACGCAAAGTCTTCACACGCTCATCTGCCAGATACTCATCAAAGGTCATCAGTCGATCGATGATGCCTTTAGGTGTCAGCTCAATGATACGGGTAGCTACTGATTGCATAAAGGTATGGTCATGTGTGGTGAATAAAACCACGCCTTTATAGTTGATCATGCTTTCGTTGAAAGACTGGATAGACTCCAGATCCAGGTGGTTGGTAGGCTCATCGAGTACCAGTACGTTAGGATCCTGCAGCATCATACGGCTGGTCATGCAACGTACTTTTTCACCACCGCTCAATACGGAAGTTTTCTTCATAATTTCATCTCCACCAAATAACATTTTACCCAGGAAACCACGCAGGAATGGCTCATCCACATCTGTAACGTGTGGTGGTACATACTGGCGTAACCAATCCATCAGGTTCAGGTCTTTATTGGTAAAGAACTCGGCATTATCATTGGGCAGGTAAGCACTGGTAACAGTGGTACCCCACTCAAATTTACCGCTGTCTGCCTGCGCTTCGTTGTTGATTACCTGGAAGAAAGTAGTGAGGGCCAGGTGATCTTTAGACAGGAAAGCAATCTTATCTCCCTTGTTAACAGAGAAGGTTACATCTGTAAAGAGTTTGCGACCATCTACCAGTTTCTCCAGCTTTTCTACGTTCAGGATCTGGTTACCTACTTCACGCTGTTGCTTGAAGATGATACCCGGATACTTACGGTTGGAAGGCTGAATATCTTCCACCACCAGTTTTTCCAAAGCTTTCTTACGGGAAGTAGCCTGTTTACTTTTGGAGGCGTTGGCACTGAATCGGGCGATAAAGTCCATGAGGTCTTTACGCTTATCTTCCATTTTCTTGTTCTTATCAGAAATCTGACGGGCCATCAACTGGGATGATTCGTACCAGAAGGTATAGTTACCACTGAAGATCTGGATCTTGGCACGATCCACATCCGCCACATGCGTACATACGGCATCGAGGAAGTGACGATCATGCGATACAACAATCACGATATTCTGATAGTCAGCCAGGAAGTTTTCCAGCCAGCCAATTGTTTCCACATCCAGGTCATTCGTAGGCTCATCCAGCAACAGGATGTCCGGATTACCGAACAGGGCCTGTGCCAGCAAAACACGCACCTTCAGACTACCGGCAATATCTTTCATCAGTGAACCGTGTACTTCTTCTTTTACACCCAGATCGCTCAACAGCACGCCTGCATCACTTTCTGCGGTATAACCACCCATTTCACCATATTCTGCTTCCAGTTCACCGGCACGCATACCATCTTCTTCGGTAAAATCTTCTTTGGCATAAATAGCGTCTCTTTCCTGCGCTATTTTCCAAAGCTTGCTATTACCCATTAATACGGCATTCAGTACTGTAACCTCATCAAATCCAAAGTGATTCTGCGAGAGAACGCTCATGCGCTCACCCGGAGTGATTTCCACAGTACCTTTATTCGGTTCTATTTCACCGGACAATATCTTCAGAAAAGTAGACTTCCCTGCTCCATTGGCCCCAATCACACCATAACAGTTCCCTTTTGTGAAATTGAGGTTTACTTCGTCAAACAATACTCTCTTACCAAAAGAGAGCGTTACGTTTTTAACACTGATCATGCTGGCTATGTAAATTTTGAAGCTGCAAAGGTACAGATTTTATGCGGGCTTTCCAAGCAGATAAGGATCTTCACATGATAACAAAACAACATGCACAATCGCCATTGCAATAGCTTTTTATATATTCATTACTCCTTAAGCAGATAATATTACCTCACAATCAATAACTGGAGAAGATACCAGCCACAGATCCTGCCCAAAGGAAACAGTTGCGGGATACCTTCTCCATCATTTCATAATACCTACCGATCAGGAGTATATACTTTCTATGCGTATCTTTAGCGCATAAAAATTAATACAGGATGACAGCATATAACCAGATATTTGAGAACAACAAGGTTTGGGTAGCTTCCAAATTGGCCACAGATGCGGAGTTTTTCGACAAGATGGCGGATTCACAGAAACCAGCCTATCTGTATATTGGTTGCAGCGACAGTCGTGTTCCCACTAATGAAATCATGGGACTGGAAGCAGGAGAAGTATTTGTTCACCGTAATATTGCTAATCTTGTACCCAATACCGATCTCAACGTAATGGGCGTGATCAACTACGCAGTGGTACACCTGGAAGTAAAACATATCATTGTTTGCGGACATTACAACTGCGGTGGTGTGAAATCCGCCATGCAGGCCAAAGACCTCGGTATTCTGAATCCCTGGCTGCGCAACATCCGCGATGTTTACCGTCTTCATATGGATGAATTAAATGCTATAACGGATGAGCATACACGCTATAATCGCCTGGTTGAGCTCAATACCCAGGAACAATGTATTAACGTCATCAAAACTGCCGCCGTACAAAAATCTTATGTAGAGAAAGGTTATCCAACGGTTCACGGCTGGGTATACGATCTGAAAAACGGTATGCTGAAAGACCTGGAAATAGACTTTGAAGGCGTACTGCATGAAATTCAAAAAATTTATGACTTAACAGGCTCCGGCCTGATGCAAAAAGACAGTGAATAATCATGGGTCCTATTGGCGTGTTTGACTCCGGCTACGGCGGATTAACAGTACTGAAAGAAATCGTAAGAGAACTCCCGGCATACGACTATATCTACCTGGGAGATAATGCCCGCGCACCTTATGGCAATCGCGGCTTTGATACCATTCACGCCTATACGCTGGAATGTGTACAAAAATTATTTGACCTGGGCTGCCCGCTGGTGATTATTGCCTGCAATACCGCCTCGGCAAAAGCACTCCGCACTATCCAGCAAAAAGATCTTCCCCTGATAGCACCGGATAACAGGGTGCTGGGCGTTATACGTCCAACCTCTGAAATGGTAGGCACCATCACGCAAACCGGGGAAGTAGGGATTCTTGCTACCAACGGTACGGTATCTTCTGAATCTTATCCTCTGGAAATTCATAAATTTTTTCCGCACGTAAAAACCCATCAGCTGGCCTGCCCGATGTGGGTGCCCCTGATCGAAAACAATGAACACGAAAGTGATGGCGCGGATTATTTTGTGAAAGAATACCTGGAGAAAATATTGTCGGAATCTGCAGATATAGATACACTGGTATTGGGTTGTACCCACTATCCCCTGCTGATGAAAAAAATCAAACAGTTTTTACCCGGTGGTATTACGCTGCTATCTCAGGGTAAAATTGTCGCATATAGCCTGAAAGACTATCTGAAGCGTCATCCTGAAATGGAAAGCAGGCTGAGTAAACAACAGCAACAACAATTTTATACCACAGATGATCCGGCTATTTTTGACAGGATGGCGGAGATATTTTTCGGGAAAACAGTTACGTCTAAAAAGATGTTGACAAAGTAATATTAACATCGCTATAAAAAGGAAAGGCCGGAATTAGTTCCGGCCTTTCCTTTTTATATACTTCTTCTTATTTCCCTTCCAGCTTTAGCAGAAAGGCATAATCCAATGCCACTTCATGCAAGGCTTTGAACCGTCCGGAAGCACCGCCATGGCCGGCTTCCATATTGGTATGCAGCAGTAATAAGTTGTGATCTGTTTTCAGCTCTCTCAATTTGGCCACCCATTTTGCTGGTTCCCAGTATTGCACCTGTGAGTCGTGCAAGCCGGTAGTAACCAGCATATTCGGATAAGCTTTAGCCGTTACATTATCGTAAGGGGAATACGACTTCATATAATCGTATGAATCCTTATTTTTTGGATTGCCCCATTCATCGAACTCACCGGTCGTTAATGGAATGGTTTCATCCAGCATGGTAGTAACCACATCTACAAAAGGCACCTGCGCCACTATACCGTGAAATAACTGCGGCTGCATATTCGCTACTGCACCCATCAGCAGGCCACCAGCGCTGCCTCCCATGGCATACAAGTGCGCGCTGTCAGTATAGTGCTGTTCTATCAGGTAATGCGCGCAGGCGATGAAGTCTGTGAAAGTGTTTTTCTTTTTAAACATCTTACCATCTTCATACCATTGCCGGCCCATTTCCTGGCCACCACGAATATGCGCGATCGCAAAGGCGAAACCACGGTCCAGCAAGCTTAACAGGCCGGAGTCGAAAGTAGCATCCATGCTATTACCATAGGAACCGTAACCGTATAACAGCAGCGGACCTTTCCCGTTTTTCTCAAATGTTTTCCTGTACACTATAGACACCGGAATCTTAGTGCCATCTGTTGCAGTAGCAAAGAGTCTTTCGGTAGCATAGTCTTTGGGATCATAACCACCCAACACTTCCTGCTGCCGCTTCAATTCGCTTTTACCTGTTTCCAGGTTATAGTCATACACAGAATTGGGCGTAATCATGGAAGTATAGTTATACCGCAACTCTTTACTATCCATTTCCGGATTATTACCTACAGAAGCAGTATAGGCTGCTTCCGAAAAAGGCAGGTATTTATCCGTATGCGTTTTATCATTGATCACCCGGATCAGCGTTAAGCCCCCTTTTCTTTCTTCCAATACGGTGAAGTCCTTAAATAGCTGAAGGCCCTCCAGTAATACATCCGGACGATTGGGGATCAGCTCTTTCCAGTTCTGCCGGGAAGTCTTATCCAGCGGGGATTCCATCAAGCGGAAGTTGAGTGCATCCCAGTTGGTAACGATATAAAATTTATCATCGCGATGATCGATGCTATAGAGCATTTCTTTTTCGCGGGGCTGAAATACACGGAATGCATCGTTTGGTTTGGCGGCATCGAGGATACGGCTTTCAGACGACAATGTACTTTCGCTGTTGATAACGATATACTTTCCTGATTTGGTTTTTGACACGCTGACATCAAAGGTTTCATCTGCTTCGTGATACACTTCTTTGTCTGCCGCGGTTCCCAGCGTATGCCGCATGATCCGGTCGCCACGAAGCGTAACGGTATCTTTGCGGGTATAAAACAAGGTTTTATTATCACTGGCCCAGGTGCTGGCTGCCGTTGTTTCCGGGATGACATCGGTGAGTACCTCGTTTGTTTCCAGGTTCTTGATATGAATGGTATAACGCCTGCGGCTTACCGTATCTATTCCGTAGGCCAGCAACGTGGCATCCGGGCTCACACTCATACCGCCTACATGGCAATATGGATGTCCTGCAGCCAGGTCGTTTACATTGAGTATTACCTGTTCAGCAGCTTCCAGGCTGCCTTTTTTACGGCAGTATACCGGGTATTCTTTGCCTGCTTCAAAACGGGTATAATAATAGTAGCCGTTTTTCAGATAGGGCACGCTCATATCTGTTTCTTTGATGCGTGACTTCATCTCTTCAAAAAGCTTTTCCCGCAGTTTTTTCTCCGGCGACAGGATAGTGTCCAGGTAAGCATTTTCCGCGTTGAGCCATGCCAGCACTTTGGGGTTCTCGCGGTCATTCATCCAGTAATAATTGTCGATGCGCTTATCACCGTGGATACTGAGTTCTTTAGCTATCTTTTCTGCCACAGGGGGTTTAATATCAGCCTGATCATTCATAGTATTCTTCTTTTCATTACAAGACAAAAGGACCGTTCCCAAAAGCAACAAAATATTACCCTGGAAGTTCTTAAACATAGGAGATAGTTTTAAATAGTATGGTAAATGTAAACAGGTCTACAAATTACGAATTCTCTTTACACTATTTTCATGTTCACCGGATCCCAATGTACCAGTTTCTTACTAAAATAACTCTCATTGGTGAGCAATGCGGGTCCTGCGGCCCGAAGACCAAATACGGCGTCTTCCACTACCGCTTTGCCGGTGCGCATAGATTCAAAGAAGTTGGTGAAATGTTCCAGTCTGTCGTCATAGCCTTTAGGGGCTGCGTAAGCGCTGGATGTTTCTATCGCGTTTCTTTTATCTGCCGGGTATTTGGCGTTATACTCCTTTACGTAGGCAGCCTGTTGTGCTTTCGTAAAAGTATTGTAAGTATCCCAACCGCCATAGCCGGGCGCTTCAGGCAGTTTATGTTTCTTTATTTTAAAATCGTTCCAGCCCAGTTCCAGCACACCTTCCGTACCAATGAGGCGGGTATATTCGCCTCCACCACTGCCATCTGCAAAGTTAACGCGCAGTGTCATCTGGAAAGAAGGATGTTCTTTTGTTTCGGGGTAGTCGAAAATAGCGACTACGGTATCAGGTACATCGCGGCCATCTTTCCATTGTACCAGGTTGCCGCTGGCATAGATGGTAGTAGGGCCAAGTGATCCGGTGATGAAGTGCAGACCGGAGATGAGGTGTACGAAGAGATCGCCGGGGATGCCGGTGCCATAGGCCTGGTAGTTGCGCCAGCGGAAGAAGCGTACCGGATCAAAAGGTAATTTGGCCGTGTCTTTCAGGAAAGTATCAAAGTCGATGGTAGCAGGAGAAGCATCCGGCGGAATGGAATACTGCCAGGCACCCAATGCGCTATGGCGATCCATCCTGGCTTCTACCACGTTGAGCTGGCCTATTTCGCCGGCCTGGTAACGTTTACGGGCCTCCGCTAATGCAATGCTGCTCACGCGCTGACTGCCCACCTGGAAAACAGCTTTCGTACGCTTTTGCGCAGCAATTACTTTATGTCCTTCTTCTACCTGCTGGACCATTGGTTTTTCGCAGTATACTGCCTTACCAGCCTCCATGGCTGCAATGGCAATAGTATCATGCCAGTGATCCGGCGTAGCTACAATGATAGCATCTATATCTTTTCTTTTCAGTAGTTCGCGGTAATCGCGGGTGGTATATACCTGAGGACCAAATACATCTTTTACACGGGCGAGGTGGCCATCATACAGGTCGGCGGCGCCAACGAATTCTACACCGGGTACTTTCACTGCGGTTTCCACATCCCCAAATCCCATGATTCCCATGCCTACGCAGGCAATGCGTATTTTATCGTTGGGAGAAATTCTTTTTTCGGGCTGCAACAACTGCACATGTTCGGACTCTTTTGCCATGGCCGCCAGCTGGCCAATTCCCAGCAGCGCTGCCGTGCTGCCGATGTGTTTGATAAACTTTCTGCGTGATTGTTCTGACATATATTGTTATTTAAAACAGGTTGCGTGGAAAAAACACATGATAGTAAAAAAATTTAGAAAGATGAATTTCCTGGGATGAGCGGAGGGTGGATATATGTCTTGTCCAGGATGATACTGATTCAGCTGATTTCCCGGATTTTTTTTGGTGCAGGAAGATGAAAAAAGCGAAGACAAAAGTGGATAACTCCACCTTCATCTTCGCTTTTAAATAAAATATAGTCCCGAAAATCAGTATAATCCTGAGTAAAACAAACGTTGTTATTTCTCAGAAGAAAAACCTGCACCGATAAACTCCCTGTTAAGACGAGCGATATTGGTGAGAGAAATTTCTTTTGGACATTCTGCTTCGCAGGCGCCGGTGTTGGTACAGCTACCAAAACCTTCCTTATCCATTTGTGCCACCATGTTGAGAGCACGGGATTGTTTTTCAGGATGGCCCTGTGGCAGCAATGCCAGCTGGGATACTTTCGCAGATACAAACAGCATCGCAGAGGAGTTTTTACAAGCCGCTACGCAGGCGCCACAACCGATACAGGCTGCCGCAGCAAATGCGAGATCTGCTTTGGTTTTATCTACCGGTAAACAGTTGGCGTCCTGTGCGTTACCTGTATTCACAGAGATATAACCACCAGCTTCAATGATACGGTCAAAAGCAGATCTGTCAACCGTCAGGTCTTTTACTACCGGGAATGCACCTGCTCTCCATGGTTCTACCGTGATGGTATCGCCATCTTTAAAAGCGCGCATGTGCAACTGGCAGGTAGTGGTTCCATCCCATGGACCGTGAGCACGGCCATTGATATGCATGGAGCATGCACCACAAATACCTTCACGGCAATCGTGATCAAATGCTACTGGTTCTTTGCCTTCGTTGATCAGCTCTTCATTCACCACATCAAACATTTCCAGGAAAGACATTTCAGAAGAAATGTTTTTAGCCTGTAATGTTTCAAAGTTACCCTGAGCATTTTTGTTCTTCTGCCTCCACACTTTTAATGTGAGGTTCATGTTATAATGTTCCATATACCTTGGACAATTATTTGATTTATAATCCTGGTCAACTGTTAAACAGCCGGCCAATAACCATTATTTGTAGCTACGTTGAGTAGGTTTACATTCTACGAATTCCAGCGGTTCCTTGTGCAGTTCGTACTGGCCTTCGCCTTTGTATTCCCATGCAGATACATAGCTGAAATTCACGTCATCACGTTGTGCTTCCCCTTCATCGGTTTGTGATTCTTCGCGGAAGTGACCACCACAGGATTCGCGGCGGTCCAGTGCATCGAGACACATCAATTCGCCCAGTTCCAGGAAGTCGGCCACACGACCTGCTTTCTCCAGCTCAGGGTTAAATTCATTTGCTTCACCGGGAACACGTACGTTACTCCAGAATTCTGCACGCAACGCTTTGATTTCTTCGATCGCTTCTCTCAGACCTTTTTCATTACGCGCCATACCGCATTTATCCCACATGATCTTACCGAGTCTTTTGTGGAAGAAATCAACGGATTTGGTGCCCTTGATCGTCATGAATTTATTGATCGTTGC
Source organism: Chitinophaga sp. 10T418 (assembly GCF_056394125.1). Taxonomy (NCBI): domain Bacteria; kingdom Pseudomonadati; phylum Bacteroidota; class Chitinophagia; order Chitinophagales; family Chitinophagaceae; genus Chitinophaga; species Chitinophaga sp. 10T418. Next base: position 711,195 of record NZ_JBFTHG010000001.1, on the reverse strand, counting down.
TTTTACTTTATTTTCTGCTTCCACAAATGCAGGGTGATCTGTAGGGATCGCCTTGGTACGGATTTCATCTGCCAGGTAGTTACCCACAGTGTAAGGAATCACGAAGTAACCATCTGCCAGCCCCTGCATCAGTGCAGATGCGCCGAGGCGGTTAGCACCGTGATCAGAGAAGTTAGCTTCTCCCAGGGAATATAAACCCGGAACGGTAGTACCCAGTTCGTAATCCACCCAGAGTCCACCCATGGTGTAGTGTACTGCAGGATAAATACGCATTGGTAATTCGTAAGGATTTTCACCGGTGATTTTGGCATACATGTCGAACAGGTTACCATATTTCTCGGCTACTACTTCTTTACCCAGTTTAATGATTTCTTCTTTAGAGACGTTGCCCATCTGGCGTTTACCTACTTCGATGCTGCCATAACGTTCAATAGCTGCGGCGAAGTCGAGGTATACCGCCTGTTTGGAAGTACCTACACCATAACCGGCATCACATCTTTCTTTTGCTGCACGGGAAGCCACGTCACGCGGAACGAGGTTACCGAAGGCAGGATATCTTCTTTCCAGGTAATAATCCCTTTCTTCTTCCGGAATATCGCTGGCTTTACGGGTATCGTTTTGTTTTTTAGGAACCCAGATACGACCATCATTACGCAGTGATTCTGACATGAGGGTCAGTTTAGACTGGTGATCGCCGGAAACCGGGATACAGGTAGGGTGGATCTGTGTGAAGCATGGGTTAGCGAAGTAAGCACCGCTTTTGGTGGCTTTCCATGCTGCCGTTACGTTAGATCCCATGGCGTTGGTAGACAGGTAGAATACATTACCATAACCACCACTGCAGATCAGTACCGCATGACCGAAGTGACGCTCCAGTTCACCGGTCACCAGATCACGTGCAATGATACCACGCGCTTTACCATCAATTTTCACGATGTCCAGCATTTCGTGGCGATTGTACATCTTCACGTTGCCCAATGCTACCTGGCGCTCCAGTGCAGAGTATGCACCGAGCAGCAGCTGCTGGCCGGTTTGACCTGCGGCATAAAAAGTACGTTGTACCTGTGTACCACCGAAAGAGCGGTTACTTAACAGGCCACCGTATTCACGTGCAAAGGGAACACCCTGTGCCACGCATTGATCTATAATATTACCGCTCACTTCTGCCAGACGATGTACGTTGGCTTCGCGGGCGCGGTAGTCACCACCTTTTACTGTGTCGTAGAATAAACGGAAAACAGAGTCACCATCATTCTGATAATTTTTTGCCGCATTGATACCACCCTGGGCAGCAATACTGTGTGCGCGGCGTGGACTATCCTGAAAGCAGAATGCTTTTACTTTATATCCCAACTCACCTAATGAAGCCGCTGCGGAAGCGCCGGCCAAACCGGTACCAATGATGATCACTTCCAGATTGCGCTTATTGGCAGGGTTCACCAATTTACAATGTCCTTTGTAGTCTTCCCATTTGGAATTTAATGGTCCGGCAGGAATTTTTGCGTCAAACATATATCCTTACTTTACAGAATTATTTGAAATAAATATAAACGGGTATGATAGCAAAACCAATAGGGATTGCTATTCCAAACAGCCAAACACCAATAAAGCTGATTAAACCGTTGTATTTTTTATGATTTAAACCAAAGGTCTGACAGGCGCTTTTAAAGCCATGGATCAGGTGGAAGGATAAACCGATCATACCGATTACATACAATGCAACCAGCCAGCCATTTTTGAAAGTGTCATAAGATACAGCATACAGATCTTTCAGTGGTTCAATGCTGCCTTCATAAGTGCGGGTAGGCATTTCACCATAGTGAAACCGTCCCCAGAAGTTAACCAGGTGGATGACGATGAAGATAAGGAGAATGCTTCCCATGATGGCCATCTGACGGCTGAACCAGGAAGATGTCTGGTTACCCGGATTAACGGCGTATTTCACCGGACGGGCTGCTCTGTTGCTGAATGTGAGCTGCAGCGCAATGAATGCGTGCAGTACGATCACAATTTTCAGCCCCCAGGCTATAAACTGAATCAGGCTGTTGTGTCCCATAAACGCAGCATATGCGTTAAAGGCTTTGCCTTCATCGTTGTACAACAGCTGGAAATTACCTGCCAGATGTACGATAACAAAACTGCAAAGAAACAAGCCGGTAGCACCTACCAATAACTTCTTACCGATAGAGGTATTAAAGAACTGTGACCACTTCATAAGTAAAAATCTAAGCTTCCTAGTATAAAAAGATGATTGAAATGTCGGGCAAATTTAACGCAGGAAAAATAAAAAAAAATGATATTTATCAGGTTTCACAATGCATAAACTGCCGGTTAAATATATTAAGGCATGGTTATCAGGCATTCACGCATGATATCTTTCATTTTGTAATGAAAATTAATATTATTCTAAACGCTTCAGCATGATGTTATCCACCATGTTAAACAGATGCAAAGGCTGATATGTTCGCCATTTATCATCATCTAACAGGTGAACATAATAGTGCAAACGTGATCTTTCAAACTCTTCGCGTGTTTGTACCGGCATATTCAGACTAACGATCCAGCCGCCATCATCGCGGATATCTTCCCACCACTCTTCATAATAGCAATCGTCTGAAGAATGGAAGTTCATGACATTTTCGGTGATGAGAATAAATTTAGTGATGCCCTGTGCGATGAGTGTATCGATGATATTTCGTTTCATCGTCATGATATCATTGTCTATAGCATCATTCCATTCTCCCAATAATTCTATAATGGCAAAATTGAACTGGTAGTCCGTAAACAGGATTTTCATGTATAAGTTGCGTGAACCAAATTCATCCCATTGTGGATGTATATAATAGTTATATACCGAATTGGAATATTCGAATTCACTATATTCCCTTCCATAAAAAGGAGAATACTCATCTTCTTCTGCGGTGTATAAGTGCCGCCAGTTGTAATATGGCTCTATGTTATGCATACCTGGTTTATCGATGATGCAAAGGTCTGGTTAAATCATTTTTTCACAAAATCGTCTACTGCTTTTTTTACGCTGCCCGCTTTCAGCAATAGTTCCTGGGCCTGTTGATAGTCGGTAAGTGACAACTGTTCCATCAGCATTTTCACGCCGCGGTCCACCAGCTTCTCGTTGCTGAGTTGCATATTCACCATTTTATTATCTTCTACCCTCCCCAACTGTATCATTACCGCGGTAGAGAGCATGTTCAGCACCAGCTTCTGCGCAGTGCCACTTTTCAGCCGGGTGCTGCCGGTAACAAACTCCGGGCCTACCACTACCTCCACCGGGAAATCGGCGGCAGCAGATACCGGCGTATCGGGATTGCAGCTAATGCTGCCGGTAACAATACCATGACGGCGACACTCATCCAGTGCCCCTATTACATAAGGCGTGGTACCGCTGGCAGCGATACCTACTACCACATCTTTATCTGTTATATCATGTGCCTGCAAATCTACCCATCCCTGTTTACGGTCATCTTCTGCAAACTCCACAGCTTTACGTATAGCCGTATCACCACCGGCAATCAATCCTACTACCAATCCCTGTGGCACTCCAAACGTAGGCGGGCACTCAGAGGCATCTACTACCCCCAAACGGCCACTGGTACCAGCTCCTATATAAAATAGCCGTCCACCTGCAAGCATTTTATCTGCCACGGCGGCAACCAGTTTTTCTATTTGCGGAATCGCTTTTGCAACGGCCAACGGCACCGTTTGATCTTCCTTGTTCATATCAACGAGCAACTCCGTTACACTCATCTTTTCCAGATGATTATAGTGAGATACCTGTTCCGTTACTTTTATAAATGACATATTTATCTGTTGAAAATGATTAACGATGAAATTCCAGTAAGCCGTCCATGGGAGTCCGCAACACTTTGCCCATGGGCAGTTCATAGAGTTCGCACAGCTCAGTAAGGATATCGCGGAAATGCCAGGCAATGCCACCAGTGAAGTGCAGGGCGGTTGTCCAGCTTTCGCGGTATTTATAAATGTGGTTAAAGAAGAAGTCGTTCAGGCCGTCTTCCAGGATATTCTGGATCATGAAATGTTCACGGTTTTCCGACAGGAACTCTGCAAACCCAGCCAGATAGCGGTTTGCTAACGGTTTCCGGTATACGTTTTCCAGTATTTCGTCCTTAGTGGTATGGTACTTATAATCAAAACGGGCGAGCAGGTCGTCATCAAAACTATTATAAAGGTAATACTGCAGCACCTTACGGCCCAGGTAAGCGCCACTGCCCTCATCTCCCAAAATATAACCCAGGCCCGGATTATTCTTCACAATCTCTTTTCCATTATAATAACAGGAATTGGAACCGGTGCCCAAAATACTCGCTACTCCTTCCTGGTGGCCGCAGAGTGAGCGGGCCGCTCCCATCAGGTCATGTTGCACATCTGCCTCGGCATCGGGCCATACTGCTTTTATAGCATCAGATACCAGTTTCAGATTTTTAGGCTGTGACAGACCCGTTCCATAAAAGTACACGGCGGTAACATGGCTGCCGGCAGGCAGCTGTGGCGCCAGCTCTGTGTCCAGGATCGCTTTTATCTGTTCTGCAGATTGAAAGTAGGGACTTACACCCTGTGTTTTCAAAATAAGTGGCTGATCCGCGCCCAGCACGCCCCATTCGGTCTTTGTAGATCCGCTGTCTGCTATCAACTTTATTCCAGCACCCATATCCGGTAATTTATGAAATTAAAGAATCCTAAAAGTTTGCACCTGATTTATGCTATTTTTGTCACAATTTAAACAAAAGGGTTTCATATAAACAAATAGCTCCCCTTAACTTTAAATGATGATGATACATGTATGCGGCAGATTGCTTTCCGCCAGGTGCTAATACTACATGGATAAAGATTGGTCATATAAATAGCGGGATAATAATCTGATTATGTCTAACAGGAAGTTGAATGTTTTTTTACCTCTTCTCTTTGCAGTTGTATTAGCCCTGGGAATGTTCCTCGGTCATAAAATGCCTGGATCGAACAACGGAGGAGCCACTGTGTTTTTCAATAAACCCAATAGAGGGCCCTTACAGGAAGTAATGGACCTGATCAAAGCGAAATATGTAGATTCTCTCAATACAGATGATTTACAACAGGAAGCCATAGAAGGTGTACTGGCCCATCTGGATCCCCACTCCATTTATATTCCCCCCGCAGAACTGCAACGGGTGAATGAAGATATGGAAGGCAATTTTGAAGGCATCGGCGTAGAATTCAATATCACCGCGGATACCGTAAACGTAGTGAGTGTACTGAGTGGCGGCCCGTCTGAAAACGCAGGCGTACAAACCGGCGATAAAATCCTGAAGGTCAACGACAGCCTGGTAGCCGGTAACAGCGTTACCCCGGACAAAATCCGCAAATTACTGCGCGGCCCTGCCGGTTCAGTGGTAAATACCCTGATATTAAGACAACAAAAACAAATAAAGGTCCCTATTAAAAGAGGTGTTATTCCTTTATATAGCGTGGATGCCAGCTACATGGCAGCACCGGAAGTAGGATATATCAAAATCAGTAAGTTTTCTGCCACCACCTATGATGAGTTTATGAAAGCCATCGTAGCACTGAATAAACAAGGCATGAAGAAACTGATCATTGACCTGAGACAAAACCCCGGCGGCTACCTCGATGCAGCCACCCGCATAGCGGATGAACTGCTGGAAGATCAGAAACTGATTGTATACACCAAGGGTAAAGACTTCCCACGGACCGACTACAAAACCAAACGCCCCGGCATGTTTGAAAGGGGTGCACTCGCAGTGCTCACCGATGAAGGTTCCGCCTCTGCCAGTGAAATTCTTGCCGGCGCCGTACAGGACTGGGATCGTGGTACGATTATAGGTCGCCGTACTTTTGGTAAAGGACTGGTACAGGAACAATATGATCTTGACAATGGCGGCGCGCTGCGTCTCACCGTTGCCCGTTATTATATTCCTTCCGGCAGAAGTATTCAGAAACCATACGGCAAAGGACATGACGACTATGATGATGATATTGCAGAACGCTACCATCACGGAGAACTGGTGAACAAAGACAGTATCAAAATCACAGATACCGTTCCTTATAAAACGGCCGCTGGCCGCCGCGTATACGGTGGTGGTGGTATTACACCGGATATTTTTATTCCGTTCGATACTTCCCGCTTCTCGCCTACCCTCACTGCTATTTATACCCGCAATACGTTCAGCAACTTTGCTTACCAGTATTATACAACTCACAAAGATGTATTTACACCGTATAAAGATGCCGCTGCCTTTGCCAAAAACTTCCAGCTTGGCAATGAAGTGATCAGCGATTTCAAAGTATATGCTAAAAAAGACAGTGTTCCCGGACTGGATCATATAAGTACCCGTGATGAAACGGAGATCCGTACCCGTCTTAAAGCGATGCTGGCCCGTCAACTGTACAGAACAGAAGGGTTTTATGAAACAATCAACGCAGAAGATCCAATGGTGAAGAAAGCGCTGGAAATAGTGGAGAAAGAGAAATAGTGGAGGGGATCGCCTTCGGCGATTGTCTTTGAGCAGGATTAAAATGATTTAATTAAGTTTTGTTATAAAGATTAGGGGAGATAAAAGCGGAGGATGCTTTTATCTCCCCTAATCTTTTTGTGTAGTCCCGGATCAAGTTGAAACCCTGGGGGATAGTGTAAATTTTAAGCATAAAGTTTAGTCCATCTATAAAGGATAAGTGTATTGTGATGATGTAGGCTCCGTCGAGGCTATGCTTAGGACCCGCTAAGTACCTACAGAAGCCCTGCAGGAGAGGTGGACTTGATGCGGGGGTGAGTTTCGGATGTATAACCCCGATGAAATTGCATCAGCAGACGGATGGAGGTCAGAAGTGGCCATAGCAGGGCTGCTTCAGTGTCTGGCTGTAGCTGAGGAAAGAGATCGACTATTGAAAGGAAGCAGGTATAAAGGGATTATTTATCAAAATATCTCCGGGAGGCAAGGATCGCTTTATTCCAGTTGAATGACGGCTGGATTTGCGTACGTATAGGTAAGGTTGGGTAGCAATACCTTCCGCTTTGGGTACCTGCGTTTATGAGCATGTTTGGGGACCTGTGGTGCTGCCACCGCAATAATATCGGCGGCCATGTATTGCCTGTTGCCCGATGGGCCATCCTTGTACATCGCTCTTACCTGGAAAACCGCTACCAGTGAACCTTCTCCGGGTACATCCAGCGAAACATTTGTTTCCTGAAAAGTGGTATCGGGGGCGATCATTAGCGTAACCGTTTCGCTACCGGTCACCTGACGGGATCTAAAATCAATACGCGTGGCGATAACTTTTACTTCCAGGGCAGCAATACCCTTATACCCTTCGATGGTTTGTGCGGGAATATTTAATATTCCGTTACGGAAAAGCCGGGGAGCCACCGGAAAGAATCGATCTACGCCGGTATGCTGATTGAAGCGGAAGCCTGTGATGGCGGCGTGATGATCGCCGGCAGCAATGAGTAGCTTGTTGAGCCGATTGATGTGGCCGCCGTCACAGTGAATATCCAGGTGGGGATAAAAAGCATGACGGATAAAAGCACCTTTCCTGCTGGCGATGCCAAAGCGACGGGATGCGCCGCGGGTAGCAGCCGTTTGCTGCACGCTTTGGGGCATGCTGCGCAGGAAGTAGTTACCATTGCGCTTATACCCTATGAGATTCCCGAGTTTTCCCGTAAAAGAAATGATAGACATTTGTTTTGCCATGGGAGATTATTTTGATTACTATAAATATAACATAATTCGGGGAACGTGTTTTCGGGACAGATGGAAGATTAGCTAAAGGGAGTGTATGGCGTATTGTATAATATTCAAAGATAGTGTAGCAGGGATTTGAGAATAACAAACAGGAGTGTTTGGGCATTTAGAGCATATTGAAAAAAGATGTTCCACAGCTTTTCAACCTGATCTGTAGTTCCTTATCAAATCTGCCGTTAAATAATTTGGGGAGATAGAAACGAAATAATCCGTTTCTATCTCCCCAAATCTTTATAACAAAACTCAATTAAATCAGTTTAATCCTGCTCAAAGACAATCGCCGGAGGCGATCTTATAGGCGCTTACTGATTCTTACGCTGCATTTTAGGCAATGACTGTACAATGAGATCATTCATTACATTCACTGCTTCATCGAGGTAAATATCTTTGGTTCTGATCTTGATCCAATCCTTGTTACGGGCGATTTTGGATGAATCTCCGCCAAATTTTTCGATATCAGATTTGATATTGATGATACTTAATTCCTTCACTTTATCATTTACGGCATCATATTTTTTCAGGGCAGCGGTGTTAGACTTTTGCTCTGTTTTATACGTCAGTAAGTTCAGTGAATAAGTTTCCTGTTTTTCCAGTTTCTTCAGGGTGCTCAGGTTTTCGTTGAGCAGTTTGAACGCCGGGCTGGAAGCCATTCTCTTTTCGCTATTCTTTTTCAGTGATTCCGTATTTACCGGGTTATACCAGGCAGTGAAAGCAGCGCGGGGTATTTCATCATAAGCGAGTGCATCTGAATCTTTACGTTCTGCTACTTCATAATATGGATCTGGTAATACGATATCTGAGGCAACACCTTTCAGCTGGGTAGAACCACCGTTTGCACGATAGAATTTCTGCTGCGTCAGTTTCAGGGCACCGAGGCTACCACCATCTTTTACAGGATAGAAATCATCCAGGTTAAAGAGGCGTTGTACGGTACCTTTACCAAAGGTTTGGGTGCTACCGATGATCACGGCGCGTTTGTAATCCTGCATGGCAGCGGCCATGATTTCAGAAGCCGAAGCGCTGTATTCATTTACCATGATCGCCAGCGGGCCATCATACTGTACATTTTTATCACGATCGCGTAACACTACGGCGTCACCACCTCTGGAGCGAACCTGTACTACCGGACCTTCCGGAATAAACAGGCCAGCCATTTGTACTACGTCCTGCAGGGAACCACCGCCGTTGAAGCGGAGATCCAGGATAATGCCTTCTACTTTCTCTGCTTTCAGTTTGGCTACTTCCTTCGCCACGTCTTCCGCACTGCGGGCGCCATTACGATCGTTGAAGTCAGCATAAAACTCAGGGAGGTAGATATATCCTATTTTATGTTGTCCGTTGATGATGGCAGATTTCGCGAAAGTTTCCTCTGTTACAATTTCATCACGGACGATGGTAATTTCTTTTGTAGTACCGTCCACGCTTCTTACGGTTAATCTAACCGGGCTGCCTTTTTTACCACGGATCAGTTTCACGGCGTCTTCTACCGGGTAACCGGTAATGTCTACTGATTCGCTGGTTCCCTGGGCAACTTTCTGGATTACATCGTTGGCTTTTAATTGTCCCTGTTTCCAGCTTGGGCTACCTGTTACGATGCTGATGACTCTGATCTTATCGCCTTCTTCTTTCAGCTGAGCACCAATACCAAAGAATTTACCAGCCATCTGTTCTTCGAACGCGCGTTTTTCATCAGGCGGGAAGTAGTCGGTATGCGGATCCATGGTAGTAGTGATCGCGTTTACATAAAGATTGAAGCGATCATTATCATTTTGTCTGTTTTTCAAACGCTCAAAATAGCGGTCGTACAGTTGTTTTACTTTCACACGGGCTTCTGCTTCCAGTTCGGTGTCGGTTTTAACTTTTACGCTGTCTTTCCCTTTATCTTTTTCGCGCATTTCCTGCAGGTCAGTCAGCTTTTCCAGCGTGCGGTATTTTAACACTTTGCGCCAGGCTTCCTTACGTGCATTTTCGTCTGCAGGGTAGTCTACTTTATCAGGATCTAATGTTACTTTCTCATCCACGGTAAAGTCGAATGGTTTGGAAAGTATTTCCGGATAAATAGCTGCTGCTTCCGCCACACGTTGTTTGATGAGGGTGTTGATGCTGCGGAAACAGTCGATCGGTGCACCTTTCAGCTCATCGTCAATGTGGGTGGATAATGGTAATAATTTGTCCACATCTGTTTTCAGGAAAAATTTCTTTTCCGTGTCCAGGCTACGCAGGTATTTATCAAAAACTTCGGTGGAGAATTTATCGTCTATGGGTTTGGGTTGATAATGCCCTTCTTTCAGCATCTGCCCCACCAGGTTCATGATCACCTCATAACGTCCAGGAGGATCTTCGTTATGTCCCAGCTTATTAAAAGCTAACACGCCTGCGGAGATGCTAAGTAGCACAACCGGTATAATCACTTTCAGTCTCATATGTATCTCAATTGAACGTAAACGTTGTCAAATCAAATATAAAATAAAATCACCCGTTGGTCGTGCAATTTATTTCCTTTTAACAAAAAATTGGGCCAAACGGGTGCTGGGAGAGATATGCGGCTGAAAACGGCCACATAACCGCCACGCTGCACGTTTGTAAGGCATCCGGTTAGATAACGGTTAAAGTATGCGGAATGTTGAATAGGGCTAATCTTTCACCAGTTTGTAGACCGCTCCTTTGAAACCATCCCTGCCGGAGGTGCTGGTGAGTACATAAAGTTCGCCCTGTTCATCCTCTCCCCAGCTGAGTATCTGCATGTTATCGGCAGGCAAGCCAGACAATTGCAGGGTGTCTCGTTCCCATTTATTCCCTTTTGACTCCAGTACAAAGGCTTTCCCGTTGTAGTCCCCAAAAACGTATAGTCCCTGCAGTGAAGGGATTGCGCTGCCGCGGTACACGTATCCACCGGTGATACTTATCCCCAGATCGTGGCTGTATTCGTGGATAGGGGCTATCAACTGTGATTTATCGGTGCCGGCAGACACCTGGTAATCATGAAAGCCTTCCATGATGCGCCAGCCGTAGTTGCCTCCTTTTATGATGATGTCCACCTCTTCATACTTATCTTGTCCAACATCTCCAGTAAACAGCATTTTGCTCTTCCTGTCGAAGGAAAAGCGCCATGGGTTGCGGAGACCATATGCCCATATTTCAGGCCTGGCGCCGGGCTGGTTTATAAAGGGATTATCTGCAGGCACTTTATAGGGTGTGCCATCGACATTTATTCTTAATATTTTGCCGAGTAAGGTAGTAAGATCCTGTCCATTACCCATAGTACCATGTTTATCTCCACCACCACCGCCATCACCCAAACCTATATACAGGTAACCGTCCGGGCCAAACTGCAGCTGACCACCATTATGATTGGATTCTGGTTCATCTACTTCCAGCAATACCCTGCGGCTGGACCGATCAGCAATATTGGGGTTGCCGGCAGCCACCGTAAATTCTACCAGCCGGCTGGTATGATTGAATCCTTTCTTTGTTGTGGGGGCGCTGTAGTACACATAAAATTTATGGTTTCTTCTGAAATCGGGATGGAAAGCCATTCCCAGCAACCCTCTTTCATCATAGCCGGGATTCACGGAGATCATATCACTGCTAACATCCAGGAAAGGAGTGGGTAATTGCCTGTTTTGCTGTACGATCCATACTTTCCCTTCTTTCTGACAAAAAAACAACCTGCCGGAGCCATCACCAGGTACTGCCATGTTTACGGGAGATATAAACCCATCTGTCACCAGCTGCAGCTTCGCTTTACGGACCGGTGGCGCCATCTCTTTTTTGGCGTCGCTGCCCGCGCAGGCGACCTGCAGGAACACTACCGGTAATAAGGCCCGGAAAATCATGGAATATAGTTTCATAGTGCTGCGGTATTTATGCAGACTAAATATAAAGCTTTTAGCCATTAGCTTTTAGCTGTTAGCTGTTAGCAAATGCAGCGGAGATGATATTGTGTTGGTCTTCGCTGCATTTGCTAACAGCTAACAGCTAAAAGCTAATGGCTAAATGCTATTTTGTATCTTCGCAAAAAACACATCAGGTTGGACACAACGGCACCGAAAAAGAACGACCCATACGCTTCGCTACGCTTTACGGAATTCAATTACTACCTTGTTATCCGCTTTGCGCTTGTATTTGCACTGGCGATGCAGTTTGCCATCATCGAATGGAAAGTATATGAAATCTCTAAAGACCCTTTCTCACTTGGATTGATTGGTTTGTCTGAAGTGATACCGGCAGTGTTGCTATCGCCTTTCGCGGGGCATATGGTAGACAAGCGGGAGAAAAGGGGCATGTTGCTTAAATGTGTGATTGCCTATATTTTTATCAGCTCAGGATTGTTCCTGCTTACCTGGGATCGTGCAGTAGTGGGTATTTCCACACACTGGGTGCTCAACCTGATCTATCTGCTGGTATTTATGGGCGGCGTTGTACGCGCCTTTACCAGTCCTTCTAACTTTACTTTAATGTCGTTGCTCGTACCGCGGGAATTATACGCCAACGCCTCTACGTGGAGCAGCTCCGCATGGCAGATAGGTGGTGTAATGGGGCCAGCGCTGGGTGGACTATTTATTCACTGGTTTGGGGTACACTGGTCAATGTTACTGGTAGTGTTTATATTCCTTGCGCCGTTATACAGTTTAATTAAAATAAAGCCCAAGCCCATTTACTATAAGTCGAAGGGAGAAAGCTTTGTGACCGGGCTGACCGAAGGGATGCGTTTTGTATGGAAAACCAAGGTGGTATTGAATGCGATGGCACTGGACATGTTTGCCGTATTATTTGGTGGCGCAGTAGCGATGTTGCCGGCATTTGCCACGGATGTACTGCATGTGGGTTCCCTTGGCTATGGCCTGCTACGCTCTGCACCCGCAGTGGGCGCCCTGGTAACCATGTTTATCCTGGCACATAAGCCATTGGTCTACAAACCTGGTATTAAGTTGCTGGCAGCGGTTTTCGGCTTTGGTTTAACGATTATACTTTTTGGCCTTTCCACCAGTTTTTACCTATCGATATTTGCCTTGCTGATCAGTGGTGCCCTGGATGGTATCAGTGTCATTATCCGTCAAACCATTCTGCAGTTAAAAACCCCTGATGATATGCGTGGGCGGGTAGCTTCCGTTAGTTCTATGTTTGTGGGTTCATCCAATGAGCTGGGAGCTTTTGAGAGTGGCTTTATGGCCAGAGCGATTGGGTTGGTGCCTTCGGTAGTATTTGGAGGTTGTGTTACACTGGGGGTAGTCATTACAACTTATGTTATTTCGCCGGCTATGCGTAAGCTGGATTTGAAAGCGTAGCTGTTAGCTATTAGCTGTTAGCAAATGCAGCGAAGATGATATTGTGTTGGTCTTCGCTGCATTTGCTAACTGCTAACTGCTAATAGCTAAAAGCTTCCTATAATTTCATGGACTCTTTCAACTTTTCCAGTACATAATAAACGGCGGGGCAGGTAGTGCTGTTTTCATACGTAATTTTCGGACGTTTGAAGAAGTCGTAGCTATCTGTGTAGGGATAGTTGGCGCAGTCGCCCGGGCGTACATCGTAGATGCCGCAGTAGTTATCTGCTCCAAGGAATGGGCAGGGCGTGAATTTCACCACATAGTCCTCATCCTTATCCAGTCGGAGGTAAGTTTCTATAAAGTCGCCTTCCTTCATACCCAGGTGCTTTGAAATGCGCCTGATATCAGGGCCTTTGAAGCGGGGGCTGATGGTTTTACAGCAATTGCCACATTGGAGGCAGTCAATTTTACTGAATGCTTCCTCGTGGAGATCTGGCAACAGCTTCTCCACCCCTTTACCGCGACGGGTTTGCAGTTTCGCGAGGAACTGTTTGTTAGCCTTTTGCTTATCCTGGGCTTTCTGTTCCCAGTCTTCTAATATTTTGCTCATTTGATGCAAAGATAGGTAATTAGTAGATGGACAAAATCATGACATAAACGTAGTTTAACTATCTATCATTTATCACTGTTTTCCCCCGCCAGTGTTGATTGTTTGGCCGTTGCTTAAAATCTGCATAGCTTTGCGCATTCTATTTCAAATTACCTGCTTACATCATGAATCTTTTTGATATTCAACAAAATGAATTCGTGCACCGTCACATAGGGCCGAATGAAGGGGAGACCAACCAGATGCTCGAAACCATCGGGGCCTCCAACCTGGACCAGCTGATCAGCAAAACAGTTCCGGGCGCCATCCGTATGCAACAGCCACTGGCTATTCCTGCAGCGATGAGTGAAAGTGATTATCTCCGTCACCTGAAGGAAGTTTCACTGAAAAACAAGGTATACCGTAACTATATCGGACAGGGTTACTTCGATACAATTACGCCGAGCGTTATTCTGCGTAATGTATTTGAAAATCCAGGATGGTATACACAGTACACCCCGTATCAGGCTGAGATTTCTCAGGGCAGACTGGAAAGCCTGCTGAACTACCAGACGATGGTATGTGATCTGACAGGGCTGCCAATTGCCAATGCCTCCCTGCTGGATGAAGCTACAGCGGCAGCTGAAGCGATGACCATGTTCTTCAATGCGTTGAACAAGGATCATGATCATGTAACCAGGCCTAAGTTTTTTGTAGACAATAACGTATATCCGCAAACGCTGGATGTAATTTATACCCGCGCTACACCGCTGCTGATTGAAGTGGTAGTAGGCGACTACAAAACAGCTTCTTTCGATGAATCTTATTTTGGTGCGCTGATCCAGTATCCTGATAACGTAGGAGCTACTGCTGATTACCGTGCATTCATAGACGGCGTGCATGCAGTAGGTGCATTTGTAGGTGTGGCAACAGACCTGCTGGCATTGACCCTGCTGACCTCTCCGGGCGAAATGGGTGCTGATGCGGCCTTTGGTTCTGCACAGCGCTTCGGTGTTCCGTTGGGCTTTGGCGGTCCGCACGCAGCATTTTTTGCGGTGAAGGACGATTTCAAACGTTCTATCCCCGGTCGTATCATTGGCGTGAGTATTGATGCAAACGGTGGTCGTGCATTGCGTATGGCACTGCAGACACGTGAACAACATATCAAACGTGAAAAAGCAACTTCCAACATCTGTACTGCACAGGCATTGCTGGCTAACATGGCCGCTATGTATGCGGTATATCATGGTCCGGAAGGATTGAAAAATATTGCTACCCGCATTTCCCTGCTGACCAATACACTGGCTGGCAAGCTGAAAGCGAAAGGGCTGAAACTCGTAGCTGATAACTTCTTTGATACTATCGTAATAGAAGGCGCTGATATAAAATCAGCTGCTGAAGCAGCGGGTATCAACTTCCGTTATTTCGCTAATGGTAATGTAGGTATATCTCTGGATGAAACGACGACTATTGAAGATGTGAATGATATCCTGCAGGTGTTTGGCGCTGGTAAAACAGATGCTGCCGCAGTTTCTAACGGAACTACCGGTATTGCTGCTAACTTACAGCGTACTTCTTCTTACCTGTTGCACCCGGTGTTTAACAATCATCACAGCGAATCATTAATGATGCGTTACCTGAAGATGCTGGAAAACAAGGATCTTTCCCTGAATACTTCCATGATCTCCCTGGGTTCCTGCACCATGAAACTGAATGCAGCTACTGAGATGATTCCATTGAGCTGGGCACACTGGAGCAAAATGCATCCTTTTGCACCAACTAACCAGGTAGGTGGCTATTTACAGATGGCGACTGAACTGGGTGAATACCTGAGCAAGATTACCGGTTTTGACGCATGCAGTCTGCAACCTAACAGTGGTGCGCAGGGTGAATATGCCGGCTTACTCGTTATCCGTGAATACCAGAAGAGCAGAGGTCAGGGCCACCGTAATATCATGCTGATTCCTATCAGTGCACACGGTACCAATCCTGCGTCTGCAGTAATGGCAGGCTACAAGGTAGTGATCGTAAAAGCACTGGAAAATGGTTATATCGATGTAGAAGATCTGAAGGCAAAGGCAGCTACCTATAGCAATGACCTGGCCGGTATCATGATCACTTATCCATCTACCTACGGTGTATATGAAGAAAGTGTGAAAGAAATTTGTGCGACTATTCACGAACATGGCGGACAGGTATATATGGACGGTGCCAATATGAATGCACAGGTAGGTTTAACGGCTCCTGGTCTGATTGGTGCGGATGTGTGTCACCTGAATCTGCATAAAACCTTCGCTATCCCTCATGGTGGCGGCGGTCCCGGCATGGGCCCAATCTGCGTGGCAAAACACCTGACGCCATTCCTGCCTGGTCACGTTACGCTGAATGATGGCAAACCTTCCAATGCAGTATCTGCAGCTCCGTTTGGCTCTGCGAGCATCCTGCTGATTTCCTACGCATATATCCGTATGCTTGGATTCAAAGGTGTGAAATTAGCTTCTGAATATGCTATCCTGAACGCCAACTATATGAAGGCAAGACTGGAAAAAGCATATGAGATTTTGTATACTGGTGTTAATGGCACCTGTGCGCATGAGTTCATCGTAGATCTTCGTCCGTTTAAAGCATCTGCTGGTATTGAAGCGGAAGATGTGGCCAAGCGTTTGATGGACTATGGATTCCACGCACCGACCATGAGTTTCCCGGTTCCGGGCACCATCATGATTGAGCCTACTGAAAGTGAGGACAAAGGAGAACTGGATCGCTTCTGCGATGCCATGTTGTCTATCCGTGCTGAGATTGCTGCAGTAGAGCAGGGTACTTCCGACAAACAAAACAACGTATTGAAAAATGCGCCGCATACACAACAGGTAATCACTGCTGACGAATGGACCCGTCCATACAGCCGCCAGCAGGCAGCATTCCCGCTGGAATATGTGAAAGCAAATAAATTCTGGCCTTCTGTAAGCCGTATCAACAATACGTTCGGCGACAGGAACCTGATCTGTACCTGCGAACCTGCAAGTGCATATGAGGAAGTGACTGCGTAAGCAGGCTGGCTTAAAATAACGAAGGGTTGACCGGTTGGTCAACCCTTTTTTATGAAAATTATTCTGGTAAAAAAGCCGGTATTCTTACAATATGATACTGTCTACTTTGCGCGCGCCCAATTCTTTCGGATAGCAGCATCTAATAGCTTATAAATACCTCCAAAAGCGGGGTTATACGCTTCTACCTTGAGCAGATGCCTGTTACCTGCGAAATCAGTGATAGCAAATACTGTCATATTAAAGGGGGGCTTGACTACCTCCTGTTCCTTTATTACATAGTTAACCCCATTAATCTGCGTCAAATCCAATATGACCTGCTCATTGTTGGTGAAGTTGTTTCGAAAAATCAATTGTTGGTTTGTCACCATCAGGTAGCGATTTTCCTCCTGATACCAAAGCAATGCCTCTTCATTTTCCCGCAGTTCGATCTTATATAGTGTCAGGATGGCCGCTAATTGCACGGGGCTATTCATCAGGCGGGTAAAAGGCCCTTCTTCGCCATTCCGGGTAAATGCAGATTTTAAATAATTTGCTTTTAGCATTTTATAAAGATATCACGACTACTTATTTTTTCGCGTACTCATTATTTCAAGATAGGTTCCAGTACTTCCATCCTGCCATCAATCGGTTGTGTAATATCCAGGCTTAATATTTTCGCTACTAACGGATACACATGTACGTTTTCAAACGTAGCGATGCGGGTATTGGATTTAAAAGCGGGGCCCCAGGCCATGAATACCGCGTTCATATTGGTGAGATTATTATCATAGCCATGGTGTCCGATATGCATTTTTTTGCCGGACATACCGAATGCATAGTTGGCTTCTGCCAGCAGAATAATATCACCGATACGGTTATACACATCTTCCTGTCCGTAGTGCCATCTTTCCGGTGTTTCATTTTTCAGGTAAGCGGTATAATGATTTTCATGTGTTTTAAGATAGTCATAGGCGGCTTTTATCTCCTGTTCATTTTTACCATACAGCATCACCTTTTCATTGCCGGGCATTATTTTCATGGGCTGCAGTTCCGGTACTACAGGTAGTTGTATGGTATTTACGGTATCTACCGCCATCATACCGTGATCAGACACCACGATATAATTTACCGGCAACTGGAGTTTGTTGACGGCGGCCACCATTTTACCGATGGCTGCATCTACTAATTGCACGGCGCTGCCAACGCTGTCGGTGTCCGGACCATATCTATGTCCCATATGATCTACTTCCGGGAAGTAAAAGGTGATCAGGTGTGGGCGTTGATCTTCCGGCAGCTGCAGCCAGTTAACCACTTGCTGAATGCGTTGGTCGATGCCTGTCTTTTCCTGGTATCTGAAGTAATAAGTGGGTCTTACATTTTGTATGGCGCTTTCAGAGCCTACCCAGAAATAGCTGGCGCTGATCATTTGTTGTTTTTCTGCCAGCACCCATAATGGCACACCATTGTACCAGGTACCGTCTTCCACGGCATCGCGGTTACCCACCTTGTATACGGCATCACGCTTACGATCATAAAAGAGATTATCTACCAGGCCATGATGTGCGGGATATAACCCGGTAGCCAGTGAATAATGATTGGGAAAAGTCAGTGATGGAAAAGAGGGTTGCATGGCGGTAGCCCGTACCCCTGCGCCTGATAATTGCAACAGCTGATCTGCTTTATATTTTTCTGCATAATCATATCGGAATCCATCAATGGAAATCATGATCACATAAGGCTTGGTTTGCTGCGTAGCGCTGTTTTTCCGTCCTTCTACCGTTAGTTGGGCCGTATCCTGTGCATAGTTATGAATGCTGATCAATAGCAGGGCAGCGGCAAATAAAAAAATCCTTTTCACAATTATTATTTTATGATTAACAGCTAATAAATGGGGAAGAATAACAGATGATGGGTTATAATGGGTCGCAAATTAGAAAACTATTTTCACTCGAAGCCACCTGCATAATTATAAATACGTTAATAAACCCGGGGAGGTATTTTGCCCCTCATATGTTCATCTTACAAAATATGTAATAATATTTTAACACATATTATCCCAAAACCGCCACAAACAAGCAAAATGATAACCACTAAATAAAAAATTATATATATAATATTAATTAATTAATTGTTTATCTATATATTAGCCTACTGAAAAACCATCTAACAACTATGTCTGACTACACCTTTATTACAACTGAGGAACACTTTTTATTACAGGATGCGCTGAAGAGAAACAAACAACAGTTGATCAAATTTATCCTTATAGGTTTTGGGTTATTATTGATCGCAGCTGTTATCCCGCAAATTTATTTGTATACCCACAACAACCTGGGTGATGCAGATGATTCGCTCCTGTCGTTCAAAAACCTTTGGTTCTGGGTATGGCTGTTATGCTTTGTGATAGCACTGATATTTGCACTGATTAAAGTAACAGATATTCGTTACTGGGCCATTAAAAAGGATCTTTCTGCATTACAGAAAGGTACGCTGAATGCGCCAATGGAAGCTGTTTACCTGGAAAACAATGACTCGCAGACCAATATTATGATCCTGCTGGAAAACAGGAAAAAACGCTTGTTTTACTGGATGCGTGGTGCACTGGAAGGATATCGTGCCGGACAGGAAGTAGAAATTACGTATGCCCGTTATTCCCGTGTGATCATTAGTATCAATAAGAAATAATTTTCCCTGTTATTATCGTATATCCGGTCACGTTATAATACCAACATAGCCGGCTTCACGATAAGAAAATCAGCCGCTACCGGCTGATTTTCTTATAATAGGAGGTACTGGTTGATACATGATAAGCTAAATAACACAACTGTCTTTCCTAAAATCCTATATCGCATGTTTACGTTAAAAAACACAGCTGCCGTGAAATGTATAGCAGCAGCCACACTCCTGGCCCTCGCCTCCTGTAGCAAAAAAGATGATGCTCCTGCTCCTGAAAAAACAGCAGATACCTACCAGGTAAAAACCATTTACTTCACCGGTACGCCTGTAGACAGCTTCATTTATGCGAACAACCAGATTGCTGAAAACTGGATCTATGATGAAGATGATAAAGCCTACAGACAAAAAAGCATCTACACCTATGATTCCGACGGCCGTCTGCTTCGTTCTGTCAATTACCAGAATTACCGTCAGGCCAATATGTACCTGAAATCAACCGATTCTATCGGATGGAAACCGGAAAAGGTGATTATTTACAGTGTCTCCTATGCCGAACTCACCGGAGAAGCTGTTGGCCGGGATACCACTACGCTCAAGCTGGATGCAAATAACAGGCTGGCGTTATTTAATACAAAAGATACCCTTCGTTCCGGCACCGCCAAAATCGTGAATTACACGGAATGGGGATACACCGGTAATAACATCACTACTTTCAACGATGTTTATTACTATAGTGGCGGTAGCTCATCCGACGATTTCAGGTACGTAATGGAATACGGGAAGCTCATCAATCCGCTGTATGGTTATGTTTCCAAAAATCCGATACTGGCGCTGGACCTGTCTGATATGCAGGCATCGCTGCTCAGTCAGAACAACCTCACTAAAGTGACGGCTGCTGGTAGAAACGGCGAAAATCAAACCGTTACCTCCACCACTGTAGCCGGAACAGACATTGTACAGGAAAGCACTTTCCAGGGTAACAGCGGGGTTTTTAAAATTACTTACGGCCTTGTTAAACTACCGAAGTAGTTATTCATCATTACAATACAATTATCCTTTCCGTAAAGCGAAGCATCTGCATTATATAGACAGCATCACATTCACCTACGACAGTAAATATCTGCTGACACCTATCAGGCATAGCGCGGCAAATGATCCTCAGTATACTATAATTCCAAAAATTTACTGATTTTTGTGGTCAACATCTGACTACAAAAATCAGTAAATCATTATCACCCATGACCCTCGCTCAATTTCAGGAATATTGCCTTTCTCTTCCCGGTGTAACCGAAGAATTCCCTTTTGGAGATGAAACCCTTGTGTATAAAGTAAGCGGCAAAGTGTTTGCCCTCAGTGGACTATCCGACTTCCACTCCATTAACCTGAAATGTGATCCGGAAGAAGCCATAGAGCTGCGCGAGCGCTATGAAGGCGTAATTCCAGGCTATCACATGAATAAAAAGCACTGGAATACCGTGGACGTACATTCCGGCATTGCCAATAAACTCCTGTTGCAATGGATTAAAAATTCTTACAACCTGGTAGTGGCCAGTCTTCCTAAAAAAGAAAGGGAAAAACTGGGTCAATAACCGTTCCCCATATACCTGCCTGGCTATCCACATTTTTTTGTTACTTTAGACACGATCTAAATCTTAAATAAACTGTTTATGAGAAAATGGCTGCTGCTGGCCTGCGCCACGCTGTTCCTGTTACCCATTGCGTGTAAAGCCGTTAACCAGGACTCCCTCTGGATGTATGAGCACTACACCAAAAAAGAATTATATATCCCAATGCGGGATGGGGTTAAATTGTTTACCTCCGTTTACTTACCAAAAGATCAATCGGAAAAACACCCCATCTTAATGACGCGCACGCCGTATTCCTGCGCGCCTTATGGCGAAAACGACTTTCGTCCTTATTACAAAAACCACTTTAATACCTACCTGAAAGAGGGTTATATTATAGTAACACAGGATGTCAGAGGTACCTGGATGAGCGAGGGACAGTTTGTAAACGTGCGTCCTTTTAATCCTGCTAAAAAAGGGAAGAAAGAAATTGATGAAGCCAGCGACACTTATGATACCATTGACTGGCTGGTAAAAAATATTAGCGGTAACAACGGTAATGTAGGCGTACTCGGCACTTCCTATCCCGGCTTCTACTCTACCATGGCTGCACTGAGCGGTCATCCTGCACTGAAAGCAGTAAGCCCGCAGGCGCCTGTTACAGATTGGTTTATAGGAGATGATTTCCACCACAACGGTGCATTCTTTATTGCTGACGCCTTTTCTTTCTACACCGTTTTTGATCAGCCGCATCCAAAACCAACAACTGTAGGACCTAAAGGTATCAGCTACTATACACACGACAACTACAAATATTACCTGGAAACCGGTGCACTGCCTAACTTCGCCAAAATCATCGGCGACAGTGTAGCCTTCTGGCACGAGATGTATGCTCACCCTACTTACGATGCCTGGTGGAAAGCGCGTAACGTGCGTAACTTCCTGCAAAACGTAAAGCCTGCTATGCTGATAGTAGGTGGTTTATTTGATGCAGAAGATTGCTTCGGCGCCTGGAATACCTATAAAGCAATAGAAGAGAAAAGTCCCGGTACCAACAACCGCCTCGTTATGGGGCCGTGGTATCATGGTCAGTGGGGTTCTACTGATGGTACCCACCTGGGTAATGTGCGCTTTGGCAGCAATACTTCTGAGTATTACGCCAACAACATCGAGATTCCTTTCTTCAACTATTACCTGAAAGGTAAAGGACAAGCCGCTGGTATTGCAGAAGCTACCATCTTTTTTACCGGCGAAAACAAATGGAAACAACTCCCTAAATGGCCGCCGGCCAATGTAGAAGAACAACCTGTTTACCTGCAGGAAGATGGCAAGCTTGCTTTCACCAAACCATCTGTCAGCAATAGTTTCAGCGAATACGTAAGTGATCCGGCTAAACCTGTTCCCTATACAGAAGATGTGCATTTTAACCGCACCATTAACTACATGACGGATGATCAGCGCTTTGCTGCCCGCAGACCGGATGTAGCTGTATTTGAAAGTGATGTACTGAACAATGATATCACCCTGGCAGGTCCGGTGGTAGCCGATCTCATTGCCAGTACCAGCACTACAGATGCCGACTTCATCGTAAAAGTGATTGATGTGTTTCCCAATGATTTTAAATATGAAGAAGATGCCAGCAGCGAACATCGCCGCGTACCATCTGCTACCTACCCTATGGGAGGCTACCAGATGCTGGTGCGTGCAGAAATCATGAGAGGCAAATTCCGTAACAGCCTGGAAAATCCGGAAGCATTTGTGCCTAACCAACCTGCTACGGTGAAATTTACTTTGCCGGATGTAGCCCATACTTTTGGGAAGGGACACCGCATGATGATCCAGGTACAAAGCAGCTGGTTCCCACTGGTGGATCGCAATCCACAGCAATTCATGGATATTTATAAAGCCACTGATAAAGATTTTAAAAAGGCAACCATCCGCATTTACCACGATGCACAGCATCCGTCAAGTGTGATACTGCCGATAGTGAAATAGCTTTTAGCCGTTAGCTTTTTAGCTTTTAGCAAATGCAGCGAAGATCATTATATGTTGGTCTTCGCTGCATTTGCTAAAAGCTAAAAGCTCAACGCTGTAAAAGCCTTGCCCGGTGAAATATTTTATTGATTAACTTGCAGGCATCAATAAAACCCTTATTTTAAATAATATTTCTGACAACAATTCTTTTATGTACAAAAAATACCTGTTCATCGGTGCGCTGGGATGCTTGTCTGTACAAGGTTTCAGCCAAACCAAACCTACACCTAAGAAGCCTGTCGCCAAAACTGCCGTGAAAAGCGCCGTTAAAGCATCGGTATTGAAAACACGTCTGGATTCGGTGAGCTATGGTATAGGGGCCAGCATCGCTGAAAATCTGAAAGCACAAGGACTGGATAATGTTAATACCGCTATATTAGCCAAAGGCATACAGGATGCACTGAAGAATCAAACATTATTACTATCAAAAGAACAATGTGATATGAGCATAAGTAATTATCTGCAGCAGTTAAAATCTGACAAATCTGCAAAAAACCGCGAAGCGGGACTTAAATTCCTGGCGGAGAACAAAGTAAAACCAGGCGTAGTAACACTGCCTGATGGCTTACAGTACCAGATCCTGAAAGCAGGTGATGGTCCTAAACCAACTATTAACGACAAAGTAAAAACACATTATCACGGTACTTTAATTGATGGTACTGTGTTCGATAGCTCTGTAGACAGAGGTCAACCTATCTCCTTCCCGGTAGGTGGTGTAATCAAAGGCTGGACAGAAGCATTGCAATTAATGCCTGTAGGCTCTAAATGGCGTCTTTTCATCCCTTCTGAGCTGGCGTACGGCGACCGCGGTGCTGGTCCAAAAATCGGCCCCGGAAGCACACTGGTCTTTGATGTAGAATTACTGGCAATAGAACAGTAAACTTTATAAGTTATAAAAAGGAATGGCCGGAAATATTTCCGGCCATTCCTTTTTATAACTTATACCATCACTATCCTTTCCATACGCGTGGTCTGTGTTGTTCCAGCAGCATAAAATCTGCCAACACCATGGCGGTTACAGCTTCCAGTACCACTGGTACGCGGAGCGCGATGCACAGGTCATGGCGGCCTTTTACGCTGAAAGTTTCCACTTCCCCACTTTTTATGTTCAGTGTTTGTTGTTCTTTAGGGGTGCTGGAGGTAGGCTTAACGGCTATACGAAATACCAGCGGATTACCATTGCTGATACCGCCAACAATACCACCTGCATGATTAGTAGCGGTTTTACCCGTTTTATCAATAATGGCATCGTTGTGTTCCAGTCCTTTCATTTTTGCGGCAGCAAAGCCGGCGCCAAACTCAATACCTTTGATAGCAGGAATAGCAAATACGGCATGCGCCAATGCTGATTCCAGGGAGTCAAAGAAAGGTTCTCCCAATCCGATAGGCAAGCCATTTACCACACATTCCACAATACCGCCTACAGAGTCTTTCGCAGCGATGGCTGCTTCCAGACCTTCTTCCGGGTTGGCATAACCACCTACTTCTGTGATGGTAGCATTTACCTGTATATCGTTACCTAAAATTTTCTTTGCAATCACGCCGGCGGCAACCAGGTTGAGGGTGAGCCTTCCGCTGAAATGTCCGCCACCGCGGAAGTCTTCGAAGCCACCGAATTTTTCGGTTGCCACAAAGTCGGCATGCCCCGGGCGTGGGAATTCCCGCAGTTTGTCGTAATCTGCGCTGCGGGTATTATTATTTTCAAAGAGAATAGTCACGGGTGCGCCGGTAGTATGATCGTTGAATACACCGGATTTGATGAAGGGCAGGTCTTCCTCCTTGCGGGGGGTAGTACCTCTGGAGCCACCTTTACGGCGTTCCAGGTCTGCCAGGAAGTCTTCCTGCTTTAATGGCAAACCTGCGGGTATGCCATCTATATTTACGCCAACACTGGCGCCATGCGATTCTCCAAAAACATTTACCCTGAATAATCTGCCAAAACTGTTCACACGCTGATAATTTAAAGTGAAAAAACACCTTTTGCTGTTAGCTTTTAGAGAGATGCTAAACGCTAACGGCTAAAGCTATACGGTTACCGCTACCTTACCCCCTAACAGCGCCAGGTGATCATAAAATTCCGGATAGGATTTATTGATCGCCTCTGCATTGTCGATCACTACCGGGCCATCTGCAGTGAGTGCGGCTACTGCACAGGCCATCGCAATGCGGTGGTCGTTATGTGAATGTACGGATGCTCCCTTGATACCGGTACCACCGTGTACCAACATGATATCGCCCTGCAGATCTATCTTAATACCCATCTTGCCAAATTCAGCCTGCAGTGTTAAACCACGATCACTTTCTTTATGTGCAAGGCGGCTTACGCCTTTAATTTTCGTAGTACCGTTACAGTTAGCAGCCAATGCCACCAGTGGCGGGAACAGGTCCGGACAATCTGTTGCGTCTATTTCAAATGCGTTCAGTCCACCTTTTTCTATGTTCACTGTGAAAACGCCGGACATCATCTGTGCACCTGCTTTTTCCAATGCTTCCAGTATCGCTTTATCTGACTGTGCGGAGGCAACATTCAAATGCTGCACTTCTGCTTTACCAGCTACCGCCGCTGCCACCAGCAGGAATGCGGCGCCGCTCCAGTCGCCTTCCACTGTATAATCGCAGGCTTTATAGGCCTGCTTCTTTCCAAAATGGAACGTTTCAAAATTCTTTTCTTCCACCTGTACACCAAAGTGTGCCATCAGTTGCAGGGTTAACGCAATGTATGGTTTACTCTTCAGATCTGTTACTGTGATGGTTACATCTTCCGCAGCAGCACCATAAGCCATGAGCAGGCCGGTGAGGAACTGTGAGCTGAGTGAACCATCGATGGTAATATT
The DNA here is from genome assembly GCF_056394125.1 of Chitinophaga sp. 10T418. Lineage (NCBI taxonomy): Bacteria > Pseudomonadati > Bacteroidota > Chitinophagia > Chitinophagales > Chitinophagaceae > Chitinophaga > Chitinophaga sp. 10T418. Next base: position 685,429 of record NZ_JBFTHG010000001.1, on the reverse strand, counting down.
TTTAGGTTGTAAAGGGCCCTGTATGTGCAGAGGCAGTTTACCGCCTTGTGTAGTACATTTCACATCCAGCTGTGGCAATACCTGTTCGAAGAAATCCATAGGGCGGGTAGTTAAGCTACCATGCCCTTCGATCGTAATAGGCAGGGATGACAAGGCCGCGATGGGGGTAAACATACGAATACCTAAACCGGATTCACCGCAGTTGATTTCATCATAAAACGGCGCTACACCATTGCTGGTGATTTCAAAATAATCGTGTTCCCGTTTGATTTTAGCGCCCAGATTTTCGGCTACTTCCAGTGCTGCCAGGCAGTCATTACTGAGACCCGGATTACGGATAATGGTAGTTCCTTTTGCCAGCAAAGCTGCTGCTACAGCGCGTTGCATAGCGCTTTTGGAAGGATTCGCCGTAACAGTGCCGGTAATGCTGGCTGGTGATACAGTAACTTGCATATGTATATTTCGTCCGCCTTTAAATTGATTAGAAAAAATTTTACAACTCCTGCAGTAACAACTTCAGTTCTGCAATGGGTATGGGCATGGTGGTAGCCTTGCCTGTCTGCTCCAGTAATACAAAATGTATGACGTCTTTCTCCCTTTTTTTATCCAGTTTAAAGATGTCGAACACGGCTTCTTTATCGGAAGTAAAAACCACCGGCAACTGGTAGTCACTGATCAGTTTTATAAGACGGATAGTTTGTTCCGTGGGATAATTCATCAGCTTCTCAGAAAAACGGGCAGCTGCTACCATCCCTATTGCCACTGCTTTACCGTGTGCAATATGTTCCAGCTTTTCCACTGCATGTCCGAGGGTATGACCGAAGTTAAGCCAGCGGCGTGGGCCGGTTTCGAGTTCATCTTCCAGTACTACTTTTGTTTTTGCTGCAACAGATTTTTCCACCAGGTATTCCAGTATAGCCACATCACGCGACAATGCTTTTTCCCGGTTCTTTTCGAGGAAATCAAACAGTTCTGCATCCATGATGCAGGCGTATTTAATGATCTCTGCAAAGCCGTTATGCCATTCTTCTGCCGGCATGGTGAGTGGTAAAGTATAGTCGAACAAAATAAACTGCGGCTGGCGGATAATGCCGAGCAGATTTTTATGTTTACCATGACTCACTCCATTTTTGCCACCAATAGAAGCATCTACCTGGGCCAGCAAAGTAGTGGGTACAAATCCAAAGGGAATACCGCGCATATAAATGCTGGCTGCAAACCCGGCTACATCTGTGATCATACCGCCGCCAATACCCACCAGGGTGGTTTTGCGATCGGCCTCATGTGCCGTCAAACCATCAATGATTGTTTCAACGGTAGCCATGTTTTTCATCTCCTCTCCTGCCGGTACCACAATTTTTTTCCAGTCGTGCAGATGATGACCGTGATGTCGTTCTACATTTTCATCTATTACCAGTACTGCCCTGTTACGGTCTACATGATTGCCCAGCTGCAGCAGGCTTTCTCCTAAAAAATAGGTAGTTTCCTGTTGTTCAAACTGGTGGGTCTGTTTTACTAGCATTTAGCTTTTAGCTTTTAGCTGTTAGAAAAAAAGAAGATCGGCATTTTGATAGCTGTTAGCCATTAGCTTTTAGCTTTTAGTAAATGCAGCGAAGACTGCAATATGTTAATCTTCGCTGCATTTACTAAAAGCTAAAAGCTAATGGCTAACAGCTGGTTCGCTATTTTTCTTCGTTCATCACTTTGTTCTGGCGATTGATAGATTCCAGGTGAACTGCATCGAAATATTTCAGGATGAATTCTTTTGTCAGGCCCAGTTTCTCACCTTTCGCGATGTTGCGATCCAGGATTTCATTCCAGCGGTTTGTTTGCAGGATGGTGATATTATTTTCTTTCTTGTAGGTACCGATCTTTTCTGCAATTTTCATACGGTTGCCGAGCAACAGCATAATTTCATCATCTACCTGGTTGATTTGCGCACGCAGTTTTTCCAGGGCAGAGTTGAAGTCTTTTTTATCGGTATGTTCTCTTCTCCAAACGATACCATCCAGCAGGTCCGCCAGTTTTTCCGGTGTGATCTGTTGTTTTGCATCGCTCCATGCGTTGTCCGGATCTACGTGTGTTTCCAGCATCAGACCATCGTAATCCAGGTCAATTGCTTCCTGAGAAACTTCCTGTAAGATATCGCGGCGGCCGGAGATGTGAGAAGGATCGCAGATCATTGGCAGTTCAGGCATACGGCGTTTCAGCTCAATAGCCAGGTGCCACATCGGTGCATTACGGTATTGGGTATTGCCATAGCTGGAGAAACCACGGTGGATTAAACCAACTTTGTTGATACCAGCTTTCTGAATTCTTTCTACGGCACCGATCCACAGTTCCAGATCAGGATTGATAGGATTCTTAATTAACACGGTAGTATCCACACCTCTCAGCGCATCAGCTACTTCCTGTACGGAGAAAGGGTTTACTGTAGTACGTGCACCTACCCACAGAATATCTACACCAAAATGCAGCGCATCTTCTACCTGTTTAGCAGTAGCTACTTCCACTGCCAGTGGTAAACCGGTGATTTCACGGGCTTTCTGCAACCATGCGAGACCTTTGGTACCGATACCTTCGAAAGAACCGGGACGGGTACGTGGTTTCCAGATACCAGCGCGTAACACGTCTACTTTACCTGTTTTTTGCAGGGCCAGTGCGGTGGCTAATACCTGCTCTTCGGTTTCTGCACTGCAGGGTCCGGAAATGATCAACGGCTTTTTATCGGAAGACGGATCGGAGAATTTGGTTTTAGATAATATCTGTTCCATTGTCTGTACCATAGTATTGAAGTTAAGTAGATTATCAGAATTAAATTATTTCAGGATCTTCCTGATTTTATTGGATTTTTGAATCAGTTTATAAAAGGTATCGTAGTCTTCTGTTTCGAGCAATGTTTTCATTTGCTGTAGCTGGTTGATATGTTCTTCCAGTACGTCCAGCACATTGTTGCGATTATGCTTGAAGATGGGTACCCACATATCAGGAGAGCTTTTCGCAAGGCGCACGGTAGATTCAAAACCACCGCTGGCCAGTTCGAAAATGCGGCCTGATTCCTTTTCTTTTTTCAGCACGGTGAGTGCCAGCGCAAAAGAGGTGATGTGAGAAATATGTGATACATAGGCCGTGTGCAGATCATGCTCTTCCGCATTCATATATACAGTACGCATCTGCAGTTGGTCTACCATGTTTTCCACTACTTCCAGGGCATCTTCATCGCTGTTTTTCACGTCACATAATACCATGGTTTTGTGTACGAAAAGATTGCGTACGGCAGCATCGGGACCGGAATACTCGGTGCCGGCCATCGGATGGGCAGCTACGAAGCGACCTCTGTGGGGATGACCGGCAACGAGTTGCAATATTTTTTCTTTCGTAGAACCTACATCCATAATTACCTGGCCGGGGCGTGCTTTGTCCATAATACCGGGCAACGCCTGCAGTACTGCGTCCACAGGAATGGCCAGTACTACCAGGTCGGAGCGAAGCATCGCTTCTTCCAGAGTAGCCCCCTCATCGATGATGTTCAGATCCAGGGCACGCTGCAGGTGTTCCTGGTTCTGATCTACGCCGATGATCCGCTCCGCCACGCCTTTTTCTTTCAGCGTGATGGCAAGTGAGCCACCTATTAATCCGGTACCTATTATTGTTACGATCATTGTATGTTTGTTTTGATGCGTTCTATCGCTTCCTGGAAAACTTTTTCATCCTGGCAAAGACTTACCCTGATATAGCCGTTACCGTTACTACCGAATATTCCTCCGGGTGTAATGAATACACGGGCTTTTTGCAGTATTTCATCAGTCAGCGTATAACCATTTTCGTTAGTCACAGGTATTTTTGCCCATACGAACATTCCTACCTGGTTTTTATCATAGGTGCAATGCAGCAGATCCAGTAGTTGAAATACTTTTTCGCGGCGTGCACGGTATATTTTATTCAGATCATCGTACCAGTCTTTCCCCAGCTGTAAAGCCTTTACTGCAGCCATTTGCATAGGCTGGAACATACCGGAATCCATATTGCTTTTAAAGCGTAGTACTTCTGCAATCCATTCTGCCTTACCAACGAGCATGCCTATACGCCAGCCTGCCATGTTGGAAGATTTGCTGAGAGAGTTCAGTTCCAGTACCACATCTTTTGCGTCTTCAAACTGCAGCAGACTTTCCGGTTGTTCATTTAAAATGAAACTGTATGGATTATCGTGGCAGATGAGGATGTTATGTTGCTTTGCAAAAGTGATCAGCTTAGCGGCAAACTCTTTATTTACCTTGGCACCGGTAGGCATATGCGGATAGTTTACCCACATCAGTTTTACACGGCTCAGGTCTTTTTTTGCCAGGGCATCCAGATCCGGCAACCAGCTGTTTTCTGCTGTCAGGTCGTAATCTACTACCGTGGCACCACTCAGGTTTACCGCAGACCGGTAGGTTGGATAACCCGGGTTAGGAATCAGTGCTTCATCTCCTTCCTGCAGATAAGTCATGCAGATATGCATAATCCCTTCCTTGGAACCTATCAGTGGCAACACTTCTGTATCCGGATTCAGGGTTACGTTATAATAGCGCTGATACCATTCCGCCATTGCTTTACGCAAGGCAGGAATACCTTTATAGCCCTGATAGTTATGGGTATTTGGCAAAGCAGCATTTTCGTTTAATGCAGCCACCACAGAAGGATGAGGAGGTAAATCCGGGCTACCGATGCCCAGGTTGATCACCTTTGTACCTGTTTGGTTCATTTCCTCTATTTCCCTGAGTTTTTTGGAGAAGTAGTATTCTTCTGTGCCTTGTAATCTTTTAGCAACCTGTATCTGCATAAAACTGATTAATGTGTTTTCCCTTTTTTATAAATACCAAGTACTGTGAGGTGTTCGGTGAGCGGCTCTATTTTAGACAATGCTTTTTCAAAATGAGCGGCGTTATCAAATTCCATATCGGCGTGGAAATAATAGTTCCATTCTTTTGCCGGGATAGGAAAGGATTGCAGTTTAGAGAGATTAATACCTGCTACTGCGATCTGGGTCAGTACTTTGGCCAGGCTTCCTCTGTCGTGACTGGTCTGAAAATATACCGAAGCTTTGTTGGCATCTTCCGGTGTAGCCATTGGTATGCGGGATACAGCCAGGAAACGGGTATAGTTATTTTTGTTTGTATGAATATTAGGAGCGATGATATCCAGCTCGAAGATTTCTGCCGCCAGTTTACCTGCAATGGCGCCGGTGCTTTTCAGTTTCTTCTGTCTTACGTGTTTGGCGCTAAGGGCGGTATCTTCTGTTTCTACCAGTTTGATGTGTGGGTATTTTTCCAGGAAGTCCATACACTGTAATAATGCCATCGGGTGGGAATGTACTTCCCGGAGGTCTTCCATTGTTTGACCCGGTAATACCATCAGGTGCTGATTAATCTGTAGGTAGATTTCACCGGTAATATGCAGGCCTGAATTTTTGATGAGGCTATAGTTGGGTAAAATGCTGCCAGCAATAGAGTTTTCGATGGCCATGATACCTGCATCCACATCGGGTTGCTGTTTTGCTTTCTTAACCAGTTCTGAAAAGGAGGCACAGCATTCTATTTCGACATTTTTTCCGAAATATCCCTGGGCAGCTACCTGGTGAAAACATCCTTCAAACCCCTGTATGGCAATTTTCATGTGTATGTGATTGATTTTATTTATTTATAGTTGCTACAGCAACTAGCTATTAAAAACAGAAAGGGCCCCTAGTTGGGACCCTTTTGCGTAGTACTTTATGTTGTAAGTATATTATTGCAAACGAGTCCCCTGCTTCTTCGCATAAAAGAAGTAAGAGAAGTAATAAAAAAAAGAATTGCCTAAAGCTGGCTGTAACATATACCTACTGTTTATTAATGTTATTAAAAAAGGCCTTCCGATTTACCGGAAGGCCCTTTTGTAGTATCTTTTATTTTACACAAACGACCTTCCTATTTCTGGTACCAGAAATAATAAAAGCCAAAAAATCCAAAAGTCGTTTGTTGTTTCATGTAATTATTGTAATCCTTTTGAGTGTAGGACAAAAATACGGCACGATTTTAATTATCCAAGGGGTAATATCAAAAAATATACTTTTTTTAATAATAAAGGGCATTTATTGAATAACTTTCAAGAAAACGTGATCTTTAAATCTACCGGGCACAAAAAAACCGTCCTGGCCAAGCCGGGACGGTTATTTATAAAACCTAAAGTTAAATTAGTGTTTTGCAGCAGCTGAATCGATAGTTTTAGCAGCAGAATCAACGGTTGCTTTAGCAGCAGTAGCTACTGAATCAACAGCAGTGGTTGCAGTTTTTGCAGCTGAATCGATAACATTGCTAGCAGCAGTAGCTGTAGAATCACCTTCAGTTTTTGTGGCACCACCACCGCAAGCAACTGCGAAAATACCGAAAGACAGAGCCAGGAAACCGATTTTAATTACGTTCTTCATGATACAATTATTTAAGTTGTTTTTTGAATGATTTAACCTTTATACCGGGATCACCTAAAAGGTAACCCAAACTTTTAAAAATATTTTTTTTCGGTACTTTGGGTTACCAAATGCCTAATAACTGTATTAAGAGTGAAGCAAAATCAAGACATAACAAGAGATAGGGAATTATTGCTGGGACTGGCAAAAGGTGAAGATAAGTCATTGGAAATCATCTATTCAGAAAATTTTCCAGTGGTTTTGAGAATGATCCTTCAGCACAACGGTTCAGAAGATGATGCCAAAGATGTGTTCCAGGAGGCTATTATAGTCTTATATGAAAAGGTGCAAAACAATGATTTTACGCTCAGCAGCAGGCTCAAAACCTTCCTTTATTCGGTTTGCCGCCACCTGTGGCTTAAGAAAGTTCAACGCACTTACGGACTATACGCCTTAACCCCTGAGCTGGAAGAAGTTATTCCTGCCACAGAGGAACTGGAAGAACATTATGCCAGGGATCAGGAATTCAGGATCATGGAAGGGGCAATGAGCAGTATTGGTCAGCCCTGCCAGACCATCCTCGAAGATTATTACCTGCACAAGAAATCGATGCAGGAAATAGCAGAGAAGTTTGGATACACCAACGCTGAAAACGCCAAGAACCAGAAATATAAGTGCCTGATGCGTTTGAAGAAGTTATTTTTTGATCAGTACAATACACCATTATAAGAAGAAAGCAGCCATGAAAGAAGATATGATCTTATTACGTGAAATTGAGCGTTACCTGGAAGGGGAAATGAGCGAACAGGAAAAAACTGCTTTCGATGAGTTACGCCGTACTAACCCATTGATTAACCGACAAGTAGAAGAACATCAGTTGTTTCTGCAGCACCTGGGCAATTACGGGCAAAGACAAAACTTACAGGCCAAACTGGAAAAGATACATCAGCAACTGGATATGCCTACTCTCCGCAAACAAGCGCAGGAAGGAAACCAGGCTGCAAAAAGATTGTCTATCCGCCGCAGAACCATCACCAACCTGGCAGCTGCCGCCTGTATTGCTCTGGTCACCTCTCTGTCTACCATCGCGGTAATACAGAATGTAGCCAGGAATAAATCTACTGCTCAATATGAAGATGTAAGACGAGTGCTGAATAATATTCAACGCTCCCAGAATGCACTCATTAATGATATGAACAGTAAAAGCAAAGCACCGTTAAACCCAGGCACCTATGGTGGTACTGGTTTCGCGGTATCCGGCAATGGTTATATCGTTACCAACTATCATGTAGTAGCCGGCGCCGACTCTGTATATGTTCAAAATAATAAAGGAGAAGCTTTTAAAGCAGTGAGCATATTTGAAGATATTTCCAGTGACCTGGCTATATTAAAGATAGCTGACTCCACTTTTAAAAGTCAACCACTGCCCTACGCTTTGAAACCACAGAATGTCAGACTTGGTGAAGAAGTATTTACTATGGGCTTCCCCCGCGATGAAATTGTTTATGGCAAAGGTTATATCAGCGCCAAAACAGGATTTAACGGCGACACTACTGCTTATCAGGTATCCATTCCGGTGAATCCCGGTAACAGCGGCGCGCCCCTGCTCGACAGCAAAGGCGATGTAGTAGGTATCGTTACCGGCAAACAAACGACCTCCGACGGTATTGCCTTTGCAGTAAAGTCTGCCCATCTCAAACACCTGCTGGATGAAATGCCGAAAGACAAGCAGACCAGGAAAGACTGGAGTCATAAAAGCCACCTGGACGGGATCAACAGGGTAGATCAGATTAAGAAACTCGAAGACTTTGTATATATGGTGAAGGTCTATAATTGAAACAGCTTTTAACCATTAGCTTTTAGCAAAAAATGCAGCGTAGATATGATCTGCGCTGCATTTTTTGCTAAAAGCTAATGGCTAAAAGCTTAATGCTGTTTCGCTATCCACGCTTTGTACTTATCTGTTATCCAGTAAAGCAGATCGTTGTTTCCAATAGTACGCATGGTATTATAATCAGGATAATTATCCCGCATAAATAACTGAAGGGAGTCGCCGGTAAGACCCGTTACTTTATTTACCAGTATTGGTGTAAAGCGGGAGTCGATGTACTTTTCTTTTTCCATCTTCTCATAATTTGTCTTAAACTGCCGTTTTTGTTTTTCTTTTTTAGAGAAGCGGGTGATAGGGCTGATGACGATACCGGCCCCCTGTGGTGTGCTACCGCCCGCCAGTTGCTGGTTGGGCTTATCGAGAATATAACCGTACTGGTTGCGTCTTTCTATAGAATCTATCTGGTAGGGTGAATACTGAGAAGTAACTTCCACCCCTTTCAGAAATTTACCGGCAGATACCAGGATTACATTAGTCGTTTGGGTACCCATTGTTTGGGTCACGATCACCGTATCCGGAACATAGCCTACAAATGTGATGACGATGCGATCATTGCGGTTACCGGTTATTTTGTAGTATCCGCCCTGATCGGAGAGCGAACGTTTGCCGGAGTTCAGGTTGCTGACAGTGGCATAGGGTAGCACCAGTTTATTGCTGTCCGAAATCATCCCTGTAACCGTCACCTGTGCGTTCACCAGGGAAGCAAATGCCATACTGAAAATACAGCCCAATGCTATGATGCGTAATAAAACCTTCATATAGAGTATAATAAATTTAACTGTTKAATCCTTTCCTCTCCTTACAAACAGATCAATATTGACATTGTTCATATCCTTATTTGAAGTTACAAATTAAAGGAAATGCCCCGGTGTTAAAAAACAAAATCCTTCTGCCGCTGGCAGAAGGATTGTTGTAATTGCATTTCAGGATATATACCAATCAGGCTGATTTCAGTAAACTGATCACTTCTTCACGGCTTTTACCCAATTTCTGCTGGAGTTTTCCGATCAACTTATCTTCCTGACCTTCTTCATATAACAGGTCATCATCGGTTAAATCTGCATACTTCTGTTTGAGGGTACCTTTGAGTTCATTCCACTTTCCTTTGATCTGTAACTTGTCCATAATTTTTCAATTTATATGGTGATATAATCTGGTTACTTACAAAGGAGGGAAAGCCAACAACTATGCCATCCACCAGACGAGTTTACAAGGATACCTGGATACGGGTATCAAAAACACGACTTTCACCCGCAGCCAGCTGAACCAGTCCAAGCCCGTTGTTAAAGGCATCCGGCGCGCCGCTGAGGTTCTCCACTGCGATACTGGTACGGTGAGGTGGAATATATATTTGCAGTATCGGGTAATTGTTGCCAGGATAAAATGTGATGTTGATATTTTTCTTCGGATCGTGGATTGTGGCCAGCGGTTGTGCCTTGCTTTGGTCCAGTATAAAGGAATTATCGAGTTCTACCCCTTTCAGCGACTTGCCTGCAACAAATTCTGTATATGGCAGGAGATTACCGGTAGGCAATAGTTTTTCGTTGAACTCTACTATTTGTTTAGAAGCAAAAGTAAGTTCCAGTTCATCTATATGTGTACCGGTGCTGAAGTAGGGATGCCAACCATCCATTACCGGAATTGTACTGCTGCTCTGATTGATGATGGTGGTATTCATCTGCAGGTCATTATTGGCGCGCAGTGTAAACGTAGCGATGCAATCGTAAGCAAAAGGATATCCTGCATCATCTGTTTGCTTGAAATGATGTGTCAGGGTAACCGTTGCCTGTTGATCATCTGCCTGTTGTGCGGTAATAGTAAAAGGCGCATCGTATAATAGGCCGTGGATGGCGTTGCCAGGAGCAAGCGTTTTCTGAATGCTATAGGAAGTTCCTTCCCAGGTATATTGTGCATCCTTAATGCGGCAAGCATAAGGACTCAATTTTACACTTTTGAAGCTGATGCGAAGATTTGCTTCCAGGTCAGACAGATCTTTATAACTGTCGATCAGGTTGAGGGTTTCCTGTTGACGCGTTACCTTAAATGCGTGCAGCAGTGCGCCGTAGGCAGGGATGATTTCCACCTGTGTTCCTGTTGTCAGATCCTGTAGTGCGATGATATCAAATCCTGCTTCTTTAAAAGAATGGATGCCAAATTTCATTGTTCAATATTTTGAATTCCAGACAAAATAATAAAAATTTTACTGAGATGAAGGGATTAAACGAACAAGCAGATGGTTTATAAACAAGCAAGCATCTGTCCTGTAAGGACAGATGCTTGCTGTTATATTATTTACCACATCATCAGATGCTGGCGTTGATCAGATTTTCCAGCCATTCCTGTTTACCGCTGGTTTGTTTAGGCTCTCCATTTGCAGCTGCAAAATTGCGGAGGTCTTCCAATGTCAGTTTACCGGCTTCAAATTCCTGGCCTTTACCGCTGTTGAAAGAATCGTAGCGATCGTGACGGAATTTTTTATATGGGGTGGCTGTCAGCACTTTTTCTGCAACGATCGCAGCTCTTGCGAAAGTATCGATACCGCCGATGTGTGCGTGGAAGATGTCTTCCAGATCAGTAGAGTTACGACGTGTTTTAGCATCGAAGTTAACGCCACCACCTGCAAATCCACCTGCTTCCAGGATAACGAGCATACTTTCGATGAGGTCATTGAGGTTGGTTGGGAACTGGTCTGTATCCCAGCCATTCTGTGCATCACCGCGGTTGGCGTCGATGCTACCCAGCATGCCTGCATCTACGGCTACCTGTAATTCGTGTTGGAAGGTATGTCCTGCCAGTGTTGCGTGGTTTACTTCGAGGTTTAATTTGAAATCTTTATCCAGGCCATATTGACGGAGGAAACCTATTACCGTAGCTGCGTCATAATCGTACTGGTGTTTGGTAGGTTCGCAAGGTTTAGGTTCAATGAAGAAAGTACCTTTAAAACCCTGTGCACGCGCGTAATCGCGGGCCATACCGAGGAAACGGCCCAGGTGTTCCTGTTCGCGTTTCATGTCTGTATTCAGCAGAGTCATATAGCCTTCGCGACCACCCCAGAATACATAGTTTTCACCACCCAATGCGATAGTAGCATCGAGGGAGTTTTTCACCTGTGTACCTGCGTATGCCAGTACAGCAAAGTCGGGGTTGGTAGCAGCACCATTCATGTAGCGTGGATTGCTGAATACATTAGCGGTTCCCCACAGCAGTTTTACGCCGCTGGCCTGTTGTTTTTGTTTTGCGTAAGCAACGATCTGCTGCATACGGCTTTCGTATTCTGCTACGTTAGCGCCTTCATCTACCAGATCCACATCGTGGAAGCAATAGTAAGGAAGACCCATTTTGGTGATGAACTCAAAAGCTGCGTCCATCTTATCTTTCGCGCTCTGATTTGCATCAGCTGATGCCAGCCAGGGGAAGTTTTTAGTACCCGGACCGAATGGATCTCCACCGGTACCACAGAAGGTATGCCAGTAAGATACTGCGAAGCGGAACAGTTCCTTCATGGATTTGCCGGCAATGATGCGGTTTTCATCATACCATTTATAGGCAAGTGGATTATCTGACTGTACTCCTTCAAACTGTATTTTACCAATTCCTTTAAAATACTCGGTGTTTCCTAATGTAATACTCATAACTAGTGTGGTTTTTTAAAATGCTTGACTTATATGTTTCCGTTAATGCATCAAAGTACGCAGTCCGTTTAGCCAGTTGCCGTATACATCACGGTATTGTGATTGCAGGGCTGCATCCGGTTCTATTACAGACAGGCATTCCATGCCGCGGAAAGCATCTTTAGTACTTACATAGCCTGCTCCTACCGCGGCTCCGCGGGCAGCGCCCTGAGCGCCGTCTGTATTATATAATTCTATGACAACATTGGCGGTATTGGCAAATGCTTCCCGGAACAGGGGGCTGAGGAACATGTTGGCATGTCCTGCCCTTACCCGGTGAATGTTCAGGTCCATTTCCGCCATGATATCCATGCCGTAGTTGAGCCCGAATACAATACCTTCCTGTACTGCACGCATCATATGCGAGCGTTGGTGGCGATTGAAATTCAGGTGACTAACGGTAGCGCCTATACTCCTGTTTTCCAGGATTCGTTCGGCGCCGTTGCCGAAAGGAAATACCTGCAGACCGTCCGCGCCAATAGGCGCCTGCGCAGCCAGGGCATTCATTTCGGGATAGGTGATATCCCCAACCATATTTTTCAGCCAGCTGTTGGCAATACCTGTACCGTTCAAACACATGAGCACACCGTTTCTCGTATGTGCGTCATCGTTATTAACATGTACAAACGCATTAACACGGCTCTGCTGATCAAAACTATTTTTGTCATGCACAGCATATACCACGCCTGAAGTACCTGCGGTAGTAGCAGCTTCACCGGGTTGCAGTACATTGAGAGAGAAAGCATTGTTAGGCTGATCACCGGCACGATAGGTGACTGGTGTGCCTGGTACCAGTTTTAACGTGGCGGCAGCAGCAGCAGTTAATTGTCCCTGCACACCAAAAGTGGGTACCAAGGCGGACAACAGGTTTTCGTCAATATTATAATGTTTCAGTAATGCTTTGGATACACTATTTTCCGCGAAATCCCAGAAGGTGCCTTCAGATAGACCGGAAATAGTGGTGCAGGCATCACCGGTTAATTTCATGGCAATGAAATCGCCGGGCAACATTACTTTATGAATGCGCTCATAGATATGTGGTTCGTTTTCCTGGATCCAGCGCAGTTTGGAGGCGGTGAAGTTGCCGGGCGAGTTCAGCAGGTGTGACAAACAATATTGCTCTCCCAGCGCTTTAAAAGCAGCGTTGCCGATGTCTACGGCACGGCTGTCGCACCAGATAATAGCGGGTCTTAATACCTGCTGGTTTTTATCCACACATACCAGCCCATGCATCTGATAGGCAATGCCTATTCCTTTGATCTGTTCCGGAGCTACTGTAAATCGATTTAGCAAAATCCCTGTGGCATTAATGATTTCCTGCCACCAGCTATCCGGGTTCTGTTCGGCCCAGCTTAGGTGAGGCACATCAATGGCCATCTCTTTTTCAGGACAGGTAGCAGTAGCTACGCAAACGCCGGTATCGGCATTGAGCAAGGCTGCCTTGATAGATGAGGACCCGATATCGTATCCAATAAAGTACATAACGTGAAGAATTAGCGATCATCAATATAAGACCGGTATATTTCCCGGTTCCGATTAACTGCTCAGAACCGGGAAATGACCGGTAACAAAATAACAAAATGTTTCTATTACCAGAACACAGTATACAACGCGATCAGTATACCTATAATGAGCAATGCGCCAACAGTGAAGCCCATATTGGGTTTGAACATGCTGCTGTCGATCGCCAGACCCTTTGGATTATTAGCGCTGGCTTTATCACTCAGGGTAATGATCACCATACCAATTACACATACCACAAACACAAGGCCCATACGGTCAATGAAAGCCATTTCCCATAAGCCGCTGTCCGGATTTAATGCGGAGAAACCAATCTGGTGCAAAGGCTCCAGGTTGACCCATGCCGGCATAAATTTCAGGAAGAAAGAGAGCAGTAAACCACCAATCATCGCAAACATCGCCGCGCTGGAAGTAGTACGTTTCCAGAAAAATCCGAGGGCGAACATGGCAAATACCCCCGGGGACACAAAACCGGTGTATTCCTGGATAAACTGGAAGCCTCCTTTTTTATCAATACCGAGGAAGTTGGAAATCACGATCGCAATGATCATAGTCACTATCACTACCAAACGCCCTACGCTTACAATCTTCTTCTCATCGGCCTCTTTGTTATATATCTTCTTATAAATATCCAAAGAGAAAATGGTAGAAATACTATTGGCTTTACCTGCCAGAGAAGCTACTACCGCCGCTGTGAGTGCAGCAAATGCCAGACCTTTCAGCCCAACAGGCAGGAGGTTCAACAATACCGGGTAAGCATTATCTGCATTCAGCGAGCCTCCTTTCATCATGGACTGCGCAAAATCGCCATGGTTCTGAGAGTACAGCACATAAGCCGCGATACCAGGTAATACCACGATCACAGGCATCAGCAATTTCAGGAAACCAGCAAACAGTAAACCACTGCGTGCGGTTTTCAGATCCGCGCCCAGTGCACGTTGCGTGATATACTGGTTACAACCCCAGTAGTTCAGGTTCACAATCCACATACCACCAATCAATACGCTCAATCCGGGCAGATCCAGGTACTTGGGGTTTTCCTTGTGCAGGATCATGTGGAAATGTTCGCTGGCATGTTGGGTCATCAGGGAGAAGCCTTTCAATACACCTGTTGTACCAAAATGCTCGGATACCAGTTGTAAAGCGAGGTAAGTAGTAGCCAGACCGCCCAGGATCAGGAAGAACACCTGTATTACATCCGTATAACCAATCACCTTCATGCCTCCCAGTGTAATCAGGATGGCAAAGAAGGCCAGTGCCACCATACAGACATAAAAGTTAATACCAGAAATAGTGGATACCGCCAATGCACCAAGGTACAGGATAGACGTAAGGTTTACCACCACATACAACAACAGCCAGAACACGGCCATAATGGTACTTACGGTTTGATTATACCTCCGCTCCAGGAACTGGGGCATCGTATAGATCTTGTTCTTCAGATAAATGGGCAGGAAAAATACCGCTACCACAATCAGCGTGGCGGCAGCCATCCATTCATAAGTAGAAATGGCTAATCCTATACTGAAACCATTTCCGGACATCCCGATAAATTGTTCCGCAGAAATGTTGGAAGCGATCAGGGAGGCACCAATTGCCCACCAGGTAAGAGATCCTTCCGCGAGGAAAAAGTCTTTCGAATCCGTGGTCGCCTTCTTCTTCCGGCGATAAATATAGTAGCCATAGCCTGCCACTATTACAAAATATACCAGGAATACCAGGTAATCAAAGATGTGTAAGGATTTTGTTTGCATAACGTTCAAACGTGGTTATAAAAAATTTAGCGAATCAATATACATAATAAATGTATAAAATACGCTTACAAAGTTTTTTTTTAACGCGAAAAGTAAAACCGCGACAGCTGCCGCGGTTCTCCGGGTGATAAAACTATTAATTTAAATTACTTGTCATAGCTCGTTTATAAAAAAAGAAACAATTAATACCCTTTACTTACACAAAAGGTACCTGTGAACACTATAATAAATATTCTTTCAGCTTGATTTCCTTTCCTTTATGAGGTGGGAATGGTCAACTGAATGCCTGATAGCGTGGAAATAAAATTTAAATATAGAAAAGAGATATTCGGGAACCAAGCTTTTTTTTAGCTGTTAGCTTTTAGCTATTAGCCGTTAGCCTGTCATTTACTGTTACCCTGTTATTTGGGAGGGCCGTCGACGAAAATATTTTCGAAGTCGGATTATAGTCTGGTGTTTGGGATAGGAGACAGCTTTTAGCTATGAGCGTTTCAGATCAGTAGTTCTATCAGGATCTAACTGTTCAGCGCCATCACTGCAATCTGCTCTCCGATCATAGATCCGATGGCTACGCCCATTCCTCCCATGCGCACTCCCATGATGACATTCTTTGTATGTGTTTTCACCAAAGGTTGTTTGGTTTTGCCGAAGGCCATGATACCCGTCCACCGGTCGGCGATCGTTACCTCTCGGCCGGGCAGGATGATAGTATGCAGTAACACTTCCAGCTCATGCTGTATACGATCGTTGAAATGAAATTCGGTGGTGGTTTCGCCGGTAAAGTCCAGCTGCCGGCCGCCGCCCAGCAATACCCGGCCATCCAGCTCCCGGAAATAGTAATACCCTTCTTCCAGGTGAAAGATGCCTTTAAACGGCAAATCCTTCACAGGCGCGGTGATCAGTACCTGTCCCCTGCCTGGCACCACCTCTTCCTCCGGTAGCAACTGCCGGGTAAAAGCGTTGGTACAGATCAGTACTTTATGGGCGGTGAATATAATGTCTTCTTTCAAAGTATGATTGGGCACAATAACGTTCACCCCTGTATGAAAATCTTCGATGCTGCTCACGGTGCATCCTGTTTTAATTTCCACACCACAGGCGATAGCCGTATCTATCAGGGCACGCATCATTTTGCCGGTATGCAGTTCGCCTTCGAAATTATTACGGATAAGCGCTTTGATGTATTGCCGCTCAAAGCCAAAAGCTGCCAGCTTTTCATCTGTTCGTGTAAAGGCAGGCTGTTCACCGAACAGGTCACCGAGTATTTTATTGACTTCGGGAAGTTGCTGTAGCGCCCATTCCTCCCGGGAGCCGATGAGTTCAAAACTGCCATTTTCACGATATCCGATACGGTCATCTCCCAAACGCTTCCGAAGTAAACGCAGACCAGACAGCCGAAGGTTTACCAGGTTCAGTACCGCTGCCACCGGCATGGTTTGCAGATCAGCCAGGATTTCGGTGAGACTTCCAATACAGACAAAGCCTGCATTTTTTGTGCTGGCACCGGTAGGCAGCACTTCCCTTTCCAGCACCATGACGCGGCTTTGCGGCGCCTTTTCCTTCAGACTGACGGCAGCAGACAAGCCTACTATACCACTGCCGATGATGATATAGTCGTATTGCAAAAGACTTTGTTTTTCCCAATAGCTGAGCATACCTGTAATTTACACTGTTCCTACAGATCCACCATCCACCCGGAATACGGCACCTGTGATAAAGGCGGCATGATCTGAGGCCAGAAAAGCCACGATACCGCCGGTTTCTTCCGGCAATCCTACCCGTCCCAGCACCTGGTAAGGCCGGTTTTCTTTCAGGAACTGTTTAGCAGCATCCGCGATAGAAATACCTTTTTCTTTGGAGATGCCTTCCAGCATATCATCTACCAAAGGTGTTTTAATGAATGCCGGAGAAACGGTGTTCACCAGTATATTATCCTTACCATAATTCTGCGACAGGGTTTTGGAATAATTATTCAGTGCAGCTTTGGTGGCATTGTAGTGGCCCATGTTAGGATCGGGCTGCTCTGCATTTTCGGAGGAGATATTGATGATACGTCCACCACCTTGTTTTTTCAGATGAGGGATTACCAGGTTGGTGAGCGCTACCTGGCCAAAGAAATTCACTTCAAAAATACGTCGCCATTGATCCATTGTAATGGTTTCCAACGGACCAAAAGCATCTATACCTCCTGCATTATTTACTAGTATGTCTATATGTCCGTATTGCTGTATCGTAGTGGTGACAAGACGTTGCAAGTCAGCTTCTTTTGCCATATCCGCTACTATTGCCAATACCTCATTACCCTGTAAGCGGAACATGGCGGCAGTGTCTTCCAGTTCATCTGCATTGCGGGCGGTAATCACCACAATAGCGCCTTCCTTCAGTAAAGCCGCAGCAATGCCTTTGCCTATACCTTTACTGCCACCTGTAACAATGGCGACCTTTCCTTTTAAATTGAGCTCCATGATTCTATTATTTTATATCAAAAGTAAAAGATGCGATGAGGGGATTTACAGTATAAGTTATTGAAAAAAAGGTAAAAAGACGGGAGTGCGGAGGTGAACTTATCCCGAATTGCACAAATTACGTAGCTTCGGGGCCTAAAATTTTACACCATGATTGCAACAAAAGCTTACGCTGTGCAGGATGCTGCTTCACCGCTGGGTCCATGGAACTTTGAGCGCAGAGAACCCGGTCCGCATGATGTACAGATTGAAATTTTATATTGCGGTGTATGCCATTCCGATATACACCAGGTAAGAAATGAATGGGGCAATTCCATTTACCCAATGGTGCCCGGCCATGAAATAGTAGGCCGAATTACCAAAGTAGGTGATCATGTTACCCGTTTCAAAGTAGGAGATCTGGCTGGTATTGGTTGTTTTGTAGACTCCTGCCGCGAATGTGATCCCTGCAAAGCAGGTGAAGAACAATACTGTGTAACCGGCGGCGCCAGTACTTACAATGGGTATGAGATGGATCGTAAAACACATACTTACGGCGGCTACTCTACGCATATTGTAACAGATGAGAAATATACCCTGAAGGTTTCTGATAAATTACCACTGGAAGGTGTAGCACCATTATTATGCGCTGGCATCACTACTTATTCTCCCCTGCGTCACTGGAAAGTTGGCAAAGGTCATAAAGTAGCGGTAGTAGGTTTGGGCGGTTTGGGGCATATGGCGGTAAAGCTGGCAGCATCTATGGGTGCAGAGGTGACTATGTTAAGTACTTCTCCTTCCAAAGAAGCAGATGCCAAAAGACTCGGTGCTCATCATTTTGCACTGATGACCGATAAAGAGCAGGTGAAACAATTGCGGAGCAAATTTGATTTTATTATCAACACTATTTCTGCACCGCATGATTATACTACCTATCTGAATTTGTTGAACCTGGATGGAGTGATGATCTGCCTGGGTGTTCCTCCGGAACCATCTATAGTACCGGCTTTCAACCTGATCATGGGTCGCCGTAGTATTGCGGGGTCATTGATTGGTGGTATCCGTGAAACACAGGAGATGCTGGACTATTGTGCGGAGCATAATATTAMCAGTGATGTGGAAGTGATCAATATCAATGAAATCAATACGGCTTATGAGCGCATGTTGAAAGGAGATGTGAAATACCGGTTTGTGATTGATATCGCGAGTTTAAAATAACCCTGCCGAGGTTGGTAGGGTATACTAATAGTAAAAAGACCCGTTATGGTTGAACCATAACGGGTCTTTTTTGTTATACATTCGTTAAGCAAAGCCTGTCATACAATTTTGTCGATACCTTTACAACTGCTATATCCCAAAACCTCAAATGATGACGAAGATTACCTCCAATACCTATCGCAGGTCCAGTCGTCTGATAACTGTTACAGTCGGTTTATTACTGCTCCTCGTAGCAGGAGTAATGGCCTGGTATTTTATTCATCAACCAGACAATGTGTCCCGAAGCGACTCCTCCAACATCATGCTGGATACTTCTCCGGAAGATACCGGTATCGGCAGATGCCTTCAATATCCGATCAGTGCCATGGCATTACAAAAACTCTATCTTTCCAATGATCCTGAAGTCAATGAAAAGTATAGTAATAAAACAGTTTATGTCACGGGAACCTATATTGGTACCGGTCTGGATCCAATGGGAACCGTATATCTGCTCCTGAGGAGCAATGACGGGTTTCATGCCATTAAATGCTTCCCGTCGAATCATAAAGAAGTGTTCCTGGTAAAGGGCAATCCCTTGTTAATAAAGGGGTACTGCCGGGGGCAGATATGGGATCTTAAAATTGAGGACTGTGAATTGCTGGATATGCCCGTAACTACAGCTAAAATAAAATAGCCCCCGGTTTTACAGGAGCTATATTATTACACCAGATACCCAAATAAGCTGTCATCCTTATTCAGTTCAGTAACCTGAAAATTATACTTTTTGAAATTGGCCATGAGCTTGTCGTAATCCTCGCGGTACTTGAGTTCTATACCTACCAGGGCGGGGCCGATTTCTTTATTATGTTTTTGTATGTATTCAAAGCGGGTGATATCATCGGTGGGGCCGAGGATATGATTCAAAAACTCTTTCAGTGCGCCGGGGCGCTGTGCAAAGCGTACAATAAAATAGTGCTTTAATCCTTCGTAGAGGAGGGAGCGTTCTTTTATTTCCTGCATGC
The DNA here is from genome assembly GCF_056394125.1 of Chitinophaga sp. 10T418. Classification (NCBI taxonomy): domain Bacteria; kingdom Pseudomonadati; phylum Bacteroidota; class Chitinophagia; order Chitinophagales; family Chitinophagaceae; genus Chitinophaga; species Chitinophaga sp. 10T418. Next base: position 665,505 of record NZ_JBFTHG010000001.1, on the reverse strand, counting down.
GGTCAATATCGTTGTTGCTGCCGCTGATCACGCATACTACTTTTTTGCCTTTTATCTCTTCTGCAAAATCGTCCAGTGCTGCAATGGATAAAGCGCCGGCGGGTTCCACCACTATTGCATCTTCATTATATAACCGGAGGATAGTAGAGCATACTTTACCTTCCGGAACCAGGTGCATTCTTTCCAGTACATCTTTGCAGATTTCATAGTTGAGGGTACCTACCCTTTTTACAGCAGCACCATCTACAAAGCGTTCAATTTCATCGAGGGTAATGGGTGCTCCGTTTTCCAGCGCCCGGAGCATGGAGGGAGCGCCTTCCGGTTCTACACCAATGATGTGGGTTTTGGGACTATAGGTTTTAAAGTAAGTGCCTAAGCCGGCAGCCAAACCGCCGCCACCAACGGGTACAAAGAGGTAGTCGATCGCTGACTGATCTTCAAGTATTTCCACTGCAACGGTACCTTGTCCTTCTATAATTTTTGGATTATCGAATGGTGGAATGAAGGTCATACCATTTGCTTTTGTGAAAGCCTGGGCTTCCGCAGAGCAATCATCAAAAGTATCACCTACGAGGCGGATTTCTATATTATCGCCGCCGAACATATTTACCTGGTTAACTTTTTGTTTCGGTGTAATGACAGGCATGAATACCACGCCTTTAATGTTCATGGCTTTACAGGCGTAAGCGAAGCCCTGGGCATGATTTCCGGCGCTGGCGCAGGTAACGCCTTTGGCCAGAATATCCCCGTGCAGGCTACTGATCAGGTTATAGGCGCCTCTCAATTTATAAGAGCGTACAATCTGCATGTCCTCTCTTTTCAGATATACATCACAGTTATAGCGCCGGGAAAGATTGGCACTATACATCAGCGGCGTGCGTGTGATCACTGGCTTCAGCTTCACTGCAGCATCGAGGATATTCAGGGAATTGACACTACTCATTACTTCAGACATAAAATGTAATTAATACAAATGGCAAAGCATTTCCGGGGCTATCGAAATCATGGAACCGTACTTAGTAAACAGCAAGAATATTTTTCTTCTGTACTAAATACCAGCACCAATAATTTCAATAATTCGAAAATGCTTTGCCATTGTAATTTATAATAGTTGCTATTACGCGTTGTTAGGACGCAGCTTACGTACAGCCGCACCTGCCTGCCACATTTCGCTTTCGCGCAGTTCTTTCAGTTCTTCGTTCAGTTTTTCGCGATAATCAGGTGTACTGTTGGATGCGATAGAACGGGCAGCTTCTTTACCTGCAGCAACACTGGCGTACAGTTCATCGAATACTGGCTGGGTAGCAGTTTTAAACTTCTTCCACCAGTCGAGCGCACCGCGCTGAGCAGTAGTAGAGCAGTTAGCATACATCCAGTCCATACCGTTTTCTGCTACCAGTGGCATCAGGGATTGTGTCAGTTCTTCTACTGTTTCGTTGAAAGCTTCAGAAGGTGAGTGACCATTCTTACGCAGTGTTTCGTACTGAGCAGCGAAGATACCCTGGATACAACCCATCAGTGAACCACGTTCGCCGGTCAGATCGGAGAATACTTCTTTTTTGAAATCTGTTTCGAACAGGTAACCGGAACCAACGCCGATACCCAGTGCTACAACGCGTTCTTTAGCGCGGCCGGTAGCATCCTGGAAGATAGCGTAGCTGGAGTTCAGACCCTGACCAGCCAGGAACAGGCGACGGAGAGAAGTACCGGAGCCTTTAGGTGCTACCAGGATAACGTCTACATCAGCCGGAGGAATAATACCGGTTTGTTCTTTATACGTGATACCAAATCCATGGGAAAAGTATAATGCTTTACCAGGAGTCAGGTGTTGCTTTAAAGTAGGCCACAGGGTGATTTGTCCGGCATCAGACAACAGGAACTGAAGAATAGTACCTTTCTGAGCAGCTTCTTCGATATCGAATAAAGTTTCACCAGGAACCCAGCCATCAGCTACTGCTTTATCCCAGGTTTTAGAATTTTTACGTTGACCTACAATAACGTTAAAGCCATTGTCTTTCAGGTTCAGTGCCTGGCCGGGACCTTGTACGCCGTAACCAATTACTGCAATCACTTCGTTCTTCAGCACTTCCCTTGCTTTTTCCATAGGGAATTCTTCTCTGGTTACTACTTGTTCGAGTACCCCTCCAAAATTGATGGTTGCCATGTGTAGTTTTTTTTAGCTGTTAGCTATTAGCAGTTAGCTATTAGCTGAGGATTGATTTGAATGAATAATGATTTATAATTTGATAGCTTTTAGTCATTAGCAGTTAGCTTTTAGCATGCTTGTTAAAAGCTAACTGCTAATGGCTAAATGCTAAAAAGCTAAAGACTGTTTTCTGCGTCTTGTTCCTGCAGTTCTTTCAGGTGTTCGTGGAAACGGCGGCTCCATTTTACGATGGCTACCCTACCGCTCTTTGAATACTCGATCAGGCCGTATGGTTCCAGTTTCTTAATGAAATCTGTGAGTTCCTGCTGGTGGCCTGTTTTTTCAATGACAAAATAATCAGCGGTGATCGTCAGAATACGCGCATTATTTTCGCGGATCAGTCTTTCTACATCACCGGTGTGTAATGACTTGGTAGAAATCTTGTACAGCGCCAGTTCCTGGTAAACGACTTCTTCTTCCTCGTGTACAAAGGCGCGGTGTATTTCGATGAGTCTTTCTATCTGGCCTACCACTTTATCCAGCTTTTCACGTGTAGACATCACCGTTATGATGAACTTATATACGCCGGGGATCTCCGTTTCAGCCGTTGTTAAGCTGGTGATATTGATGCCCCTGCGGGTAAATATAATGGTGATACGGTTGGTTATACCTATACGATCTTCCGTATATACCGTTACTGTATATTCTTTTTGCATATACCTGTTGTGAATTACAAATGATCAATATGAATCCTTCCTGCAATGCTACTCGAGCCGGATGGTGTTGACAGGAGCGCCGGCAGGCACCATGGGGAATACGTTGTCTTCTTTTTCCACCACTACTTCCAGCAGATAAGCGCCCTGGTGAGCCAGCATTTCGTCAATGCAGGCGGATATATCTTCCCTTGCAGTTACTTTTTTGCCGGGGATATAAAATCCTTTGGCAACCTGTACAAAGTCGGGATTGACCATTTCAGTAGAGGAATAGCGTTTGTCGAAGAACAGTTGCTGCCATTGTCTTACCATGCCAAGGAAATTGTTATTCAGGATCACTATTTTCACACCGATCTGTGACTGGTGAATAGTGGCCAGTTCCTGCAGGGTCATCTGGAAGCAACCATCACCGATGATCGCTACTACTTCTTTTTCGGGGGTGCCTGTTTTGGCGCCCATAGCAGCCGGCAGTGAAAAGCCCATAGTACCCATACCACCGGAAGTGATATTGGTATTAGGATTTTTGAAACGGTAATAGCGGGAAGCCACCATCTGGTGCTGACCTACATCTGTTACCAATACTGCTTCGCCTTTGGTTTTTTCTGAAATAAGGCGGATTACTTCTGCCATCTTCAGTTCACCTTCCTGCGGATACAGTTCTGCATGCTGTACTTTATCATATTCCTTTTTATCAGCGGCGCGGAATTCTTCCAGCCAGGCCGCATGTTCAGCAGGGTTTACCTGTTGTATCAATGCCGTCAGGGCTTCTTTAGCATCTGCGTGTACGGGTACGTCCGCTTTAATGATTTTATGTATCTCAGCGGCATCGATTTCGATATGAATCACTTTGGCGTTGGGTACATAGCTTTCCACATCACCGGTTACACGGTCATCGAAGCGCATCCCAACTGCAATAATCACATCGGCTTCGCCGGTGAGCATATTAGGACCGTAGTTACCGTGCATACCCAGTAAACCTACATACAGCGGGTGATCTACCGGTACAGCAGAAAGGCCGAGCAGTGTAATCCCCATAGGAATCTGTGCTTTTTCAGCCAGTGCAATCAGTTCTTTTTCGGCGCCGGATAATAATACACCGTGACCGCAAAGAATGAATGGTTTTTTCGCGTTATTGATCAGTGCTGCTGCAGCGGCTACTGCTTCCGGATTTAATTCAGGAACGGGGCGGTAGCTGCGGATATAATCGCATTTTTTGTATTCATATTCGAACTCGCCGAATTGGGCATTTTTGGTGATATCTACCAGTACCGGGCCTGGACGGCCGCTACGGGCAATATAAAATGCTTTGGCCATAGCGCCTGGAATATCTTCTGCGCGGGTTACCTGAATATTCCATTTAGTGATAGGCATGGTAATACCAATCACATCTGTTTCCTGGAAAGCATCGGTACCTAACAGGGCAGCGGCTACCTGGCCGGTTATGCATACCATTGGGGTACTGTCCATGTATGCATCTGCCAAACCTGTTACCAGGTTGGTAGCGCCAGGACCTGAAGTAGCAAATGCCACTCCTACCTTGCCGGAACTGCGTGCATATCCCTGAGCGGCGTGTGTAGCACCCTGTTCATGACGGACGAGTATATGACGAACCTGATCCTGAAAATCGTAGAGGGCATCATAAATAGGCATGATCGCCCCGCCGGGATAACCGAAAATAGTGTCTACACCTTCTTCTACGAGGGCGCGGATCACTGCTTCGGAGCCTGTAATCACAGGTTTAACAGTTAATTGCTTATCTGCTATCTCAGGCTTCATCGGTAACACATCCTTCTGTTGCATTTTTAACAAGTTTTGCGTACTTAAATAAGATTCCATTGGATGCTTTCAATGCGGGTTGTATCCACTGTGCCCTGCGGGCTGCCAGTTCTTCCTCACTTACTTCCACATTGATAAAATTCTTTGTTGCATCTATTTCGATGATGTCGTTGTCTTTTACGAGGGCAATGTTACCACCTTCAAAAGCTTCGGGGGTAATATGTCCTACTACAAATCCGTGGGTACCACCGGAGAAGCGGCCATCGGTGATCAGTGCCACGCTTTTGCCTAATCCCACGCCCATGATGGCGCTGGTAGGTTTCAGCATTTCCGGCATACCAGGTGCACCTTTAGGGCCTACCTGGCGGATCACCACCACATCTCCTTCTTTCACTTTACCGGAGGTGATACCGGCAATCAGTTCAAATTCGCCGTCAAATACGCGGGCAGGGCCTCTGAAGCGCTCGCCTTCTTTGCCGGTGATTTTAGCAACGGAACCTTCTGTAGCGAGATTACCGTAGAGGATTTGTATGTGTGCAGTTGGTTTCAGTGGTTTTTCCAGCGGAACGATAATGTCCTGGGTGCTGAAATCTATATCTGCCACGTTTTCCAGGTTTTCGGCGATTGTTTTACCAGTTACGGTCATGCAGTGGCCGTGTATATATCCTTTCTTCAGGAGGTATTTCATTACCAGTGGAACGCCGCCAATGTTGTGCAGGTCTTCCATCAGGTATTTACCACTTGGTTTAAGGTCGGCGATCAGCGGTGTTTTGTCGCTGATGCGCTGAAAATCTTCCAGTCTAACGGAAACGCCTACTGATTTTGCGATAGCAATGAAATGCAGTACAGCGTTGGTGCTGCCACCTAAAGCCATGATAATGGTGAGCGCATTTTCGAATGCCTCTTTCGTCATGATGTCTCTTGGCTTAATATCTCTTTCGAGGAGCAGGCGGATGTATTGGCCTGCAGCGAGGCATTCTTCCTTTTTATCCTTGCTCAACGCGGGGTTGGATGAGCTGTAGGGCAGGCTCATACCGAGTGCTTCGATAGCGGAAGACATGGTATTAGCGGTATACATGCCACCACAGGCACCTGCACCGGGGCAGGAATTTTGTACGATGCCTTTGAAATCGCCTTCATCCAGCTTGCCGGCCATTTTCTGACCTAAAGCTTCAAATGCTGAGATGATGTTGAGATCCTGGCCTTTGTATTTTCCGGGAGCGATGGTTCCGCCGTACACCATGATAGAAGGGCGGTTAAGGCGACCCATAGCCATCAGGGAACCGGGCATATTTTTATCGCAGCCTGGAACGGTGATCAGCGCGTCGTAATACTGCGCGCCTGCAACAGTTTCAATGGAATCTGCAATCAGATCACGGCTAACGAGGGAATAACGCATACCTGGAGTACCATTGCTCATACCGTCACTGACCCCGATGGTATGAAAAATAAGTCCTACCAGATCATTTGCCCAGACGCCTTTTTTCACGTCCTGAGCCAGGTCATTCAGGTGCATATTGCAGGTGTTACCATCATAGCCCATGCTGACGATGCCCACCTGTGCTTTTTTCAGGTCTTCCTCTGTTAAACCAATTCCGTACAACTGAGCCTGGGCAGCTGGTTGTGTAGGGTCTTGTGTGATCGTTTTGCTATACTTATTTAATTCCATTGCTTTTAGTTATTACCGGGGTTACTGCTGTTTATAGTAACCCTATTTTAAAACTTCTCCACAAATTACCCGGTAGCGTCCTCATATTCAAACCAACAATTTCCAATAAACCGGTCTTCAAATCTGTCTTTTGAGTCTTCATATCCTTTACAGTAAAGGATTGTAAGTTTTTCGATTTACAACCTTCAAGAGTGAAAGCTGAAGGCAGAAAGCAGAAAGCTATTGTGTAGTCTGAAGGCCTTTTGCCATTATTTGTTAGCACAGTCGCTAAAGGCGTCCGCTTCCATAGCTTTTTGCTTTCTGCTTTACGCTTTACGCCAACTGCGCTTCGCGTTGAAATACTTTTCCCAATACTCTGGCTTTGTAGGCCTGTTGGAGCACTTTACCCAGTGACTGTGCCCATGGTTTGCTGAAAGACTGGCCATCCAGGGAGTCGAGGCCAATCAGTTCTGCAGCGGTACCACAGAAGAAAGCACCTTCGGCTTCTTTGAGTTCAGGAATGGTAAATAATTTTTCTTCCAGTGGGATATTCAGTTCCTGGCAAAGCTCGATAACAGTGGCGCGGGTGATGCCTGGGAGGATGTTACCGGCGGGAGGAGTATATATTTTGCCGTCTTTTTCGAAGAAGATGTTAGCACCGGGGCCTTCTGCAACGTAGCCATTCATATCGAGGAGAAGTGCTTCATCGTAGCCTTTTTCTTTTGCTTCCTGCGAGGCCAGTATGGAGTTTACGTAGAGGCCGGCCGACTTGGATTCAATTTTGAAGGCTTTGGGATTGGGTCGTTCGTAAGAGGAAGTCATTACGCGCAACAGTTTTTCTCCCAGGTAAGCTCCCCATTCCCATGCGCAGATCAGGATTTGTGATTCTGCAGCGGCTTTCAGGGTCATGTTAGGCGGACAGAAAACCAGTGGTCTGATGTAAGCTTCTTCCATGTTGTTCATCTCCAGTATTTTATAACAAGCAGCGATCAGCTCTTCGTTATCAAACTTGTACGGGATGTGGATGAGCTCACAGGAGCGCTTCAGGCGATCGAAGTGTTCTTTCGCTTTAAAGATTTTCACTTCACCGTTAGCGGTTTTGTAGGCGCGGATGCCTTCAAATACTGCATAACCGTAGTGGAGTGACTGGCCATACAGGTCTGTTGTAGCTGCGTTTGCCTTGGTGTACTCACCGTTGATGTAAAGAAAGGTGTTGTCGTTGTAATAGCTATACATAAAATTGAAATTATACAAGGGAATATACAGTCCAAAAAAAAGCCTTCCTCTTTGCGGAGGAAGGCGTTATATTTTGTGATTATATGCACGTTTACCTATCCTCCATACTGGTGGCTAATAATGACAACGACGATAATCACGACCTTCGTGATAGCCCAGTTGAGCTGAGGTACGATGTGATTAAGTTTTATGTTGTCTTTATTTACCCACATGGGAGGTCTTATTTTCTTTAGTGTTTCTACAAAAGTATTCGTGAAAAAAATAAAAAACAATAACCTCCCCAATATTTCGTGAAAAATTAATCACATTAAGCGTTTTTGAAAATATTTAAAAAAAGAGGTCGATAGTTGTGTGTTTTCTAAACAAATCAATATATCGTTATAAATTAATCTGCTGATTTTGTGTACAAAAGACGCGGATAAGGGGGATTTTGGGCCCTGTTTTCAGAAAGCAGGGGGTAAATTGGGGGCAAAAAAAATCCCGGTGCAGGAAGCACCGGGATAAAATGATTTCATTTCACTTACTGTTCACGTTCTAAAAATGATTTCATTTACTGTTCACTTGTTACGCTGACGTGCAGGCATTTGTCAATGATTCCCTGCAGCACCGTTTCTTTTTCCATGAGCCGCTGTAATAGTACCAATTGGTTTTGGGCGCGGTCGTAATTGTGTGTCGGATACTTGATTGGGTAGTATACATCACCGTTTAAGTAGTCGGTGAGGAACCTGATACCCTGCATATAGATCATGAACTTCCCGGCAAAGAACAGTTGTTCTTTTTCTACTTTTGTTAAAGTACCGCCTATCTCTGCGAGGTACCCCTGCATCAGGGCTTCGTAGTATTCTTCGCGGATAACGATCTGGCTGAAATCTCTTTCTTCTTCAGAAACCGGGCAAACATAAGTGCGTACCATGTCACCAAGATCTGAGATGATTTTTCCGGGCATCAGGGTATCCAGGTCGCAAACACATATACCTTCATAAGTATCCTTGTTGAGCAATACGTTATTGATTTTGGTATCGTGGTGCATCAGATGGTCCCTGAATTCGGGATTCGTTTTCAGTTGTTCATACGTTACAGCGATGTCAGAATAGCGGAGGAATTCTTCAATCATCTCTTCTGCTTCAGCTTTCCTGTCTTCCTTAGCAGTACGGATGGCATCCTGGAAGGCGCTGTACCGTAGGGTAAGGTTGTGAAAGTTTGGAATAGAAGCTTTAAACGGCTTCAGGTCAATTCCCGAAAGGTAACTGGCGAGGCGGCCAAACTGTTTGGCTGCTTCAAACGCCTGCTTTGGGTTGTCGGCCTGATCTACCGTTACGGAATCCGCAATAAAAGGGATCATTCTCCAGTATTCGTTGTCAATTACAAAGAGCTCTTCCCCATTAACCGTGGGGATCGGCGTAATAAACAGATAGCCGGGATGATGAACTGCCAGGTAATCTGCTGCCATTCTTTGGTTGGCGGCGATAACATCTGGTTCCTTAAATACGTTTACATTGATTTTTTGTAAAACGTATCTACTGCCGTCCTGCTTTTTTTCGAGCAAAAAAGTGTTGTTGATGTGTCCTGATCCAAATTTTCGGACATTTAATCCTTCAGGCTCAAGTCCAAAAGCCTGAAGGATCTTCGTGTTGGGTTTTATTTCCATAAATTGTCTGGATATTCTCCATTCTCAACCAGCGCCGATAAGCTGGCCTGCACTCCTGGTGCATCTTCTTTGTAAGTTACACCAAACCATTTAGCGCTGGTAGGTATTACTTTTACCTGGCCTATATTCCGGCGGGTAAATTCGTCAGCAACGATCGTAATAAAGAATTCCGATTTAGGGTTGCTGAGGTTTTTATCCAGGAATTCGTTGAATAGGCCCTGGCTCAGTTCAAATACACTCGGATGAAATCCCCAGAAGTTCATGGATACCGGGGTATCTGCAGCCAGCGGATGTTTGCTGCCGTCTGCTTCTTCATAAACGATCTGACCGCTTTCCGGGTATATTTTTGTTCTTTCGTTGATAGCAGCAAGATTGCCACCACTCACTTCGCATACGCCGCGGGAAACAGAACCGTGCTCACTGATCGTTTTGCCCAGTTCATAGCCTACCACGCTGTATACGTCCGGCTTGCATTCATTATTCAGGAAAGCAGCCATTTTAACGAAAGCATCGGTACCATAGAAATCATCTGCATTAATTACCGCAAATGGTTCATTGATAGCGTTTTTCGCGCAAAGGACAGCATGCGCGGTGCCCCATGGCTTGGTCCTGTCGGCAGGAACCGCATGGTCACCTACAAATGCATCCATCTCCTGGTATACATAATCAACAGCCACGCGGCCTTTGAGCTTAGGTTCAAAGATTTCTTTGAAATCAGCTGCAAAATTTTCGCGGATGATGAACACTATTTTTCCAAAACCGGCGCTGATAGCGTCGTAAATAGAGTAGTCTATGATAGTTTCTCCGCTGGGGCCAAATTCCTGGATCTGCTTTAAACTGCCATATCGACTGGCCATACCGGCCGCCAAAATCAATAAAGTCGGTTGCATTTTTTTGATATTAGTTTTATAATTGTCAATTATTTACCTAAAAATATCGGCGTTAAATTTAATCATTAAAACTATTTTCACACTTTCTTTTTGTGGAGAACACCTTTTTTAAAGATTAATTAAACCGAACAATGAAGAGATTACTAGTGCTGGGAGCCTTTGCCATGCAGCTTCTAACTACTGCCAATGCGCAACAGAAAACAAATCCGGAAGAGATTAAAGAAAAAATGCAATGGTTTGCCGATGCCAAACTGGGCATATTTATCCACTGGGGCATTTATTCAGTCAACGGAATCGATGAATCCTGGTCATTCCACAACAAAAAAATATCTTATCCTGACTACATGCAGCAGCTGAAAGGCTTTACTGCAAGTAATTACGATCCACAAGCCTGGGCCGATCTGATCAAAGCATCCGGCGCCCGTTATGCAGTAATGACCACCAAACACCACGATGGCGTGGCTTTGTGGGATAGCAAATACAGCAAACTGGATGTTGCTAACAGTACTCCCGCTAAAAGAGACGTGCTCACGCCCTTCTACGCTGCATTGCGGCGCGATAGTATCAAATGTGGTGCCTATTTTTCCCTGATCGACTGGAGTCATAACGATTATCCGCAGTTCCTGAAAGACAGTAACCGCTACGATATCAAGGCCCAGCCTGAAAGATGGCAGCGCTTCCTGAAGTACTACGAAGGACAAATGGCTGAGGTGATGACCAAGTTCAACCCGGACCTGTGGTGGTTTGACGGCGACTGGGAACACTCTCCCGAAGAATGGGAAGCTCCCAAAATGCGTAACATGCTCACCACCCATAACCCCAAAACCATCATCAACGGGCGTTTACAAGGTTATGGAGATTATGAAACACCAGAACAGAATTTTCCGGTATCCCGTCCAAAGTACCACTGGTGGGAACTTTGCATGACCATCAACAACAATTGGGGATGGCAGCCACAGGACAACAACTGGAAAACACCTTTCGAAATCATTACCATCTTCGTAGATGCTGTCAGCAATGGCGGTAACCTCCTGCTGGACATAGGCCCTAAAGCCGATGGTACGATCCCTGCAGAAGAAGTAACAATGTTGAAAGAACTGGGCGCCTGGAACCAACGCAACGGAGAAGCAGTGTTCAATACCAACGCCGGTATTCCGCAGGGCCACTTCTATGGTCCAACTACCCTCTCTAAAGATTCCAGCACCCTCTACCTGTTCCTGCCCGCCAAAACCAGCGGCCAGGTAATGGTGAAAGGGCTCACCAATAAAATTGAAAGCATTACGATGTTAGGCAGCGGACAACAGCTGACCCACAAAGTAGTTGGTAAAATTTCCTGGAGCCCGGTACCCGGACTCGTATTTATAGATGTACCGGAACAAGGACAGGATAAATACATCACCGTGCTGAAAGTGAAGCTGGATAAGGCCGTAAAGCTGTACAGAGGACAGGGAGGATTTTTAACGAATGATTAAGTGAAGTTTGTCTGACCTTCGCAACTCAGACAATTGACAATGCTCACTTACGATAATATTACTTTAGAAGCAATTCATACCACATGGCTGCCGGATCGTATCCAGGCAGCCATGCTGCGTTTGGATAAGATTCATCCGGAAGTATCAGGGAATAAATGGTTTAAGCTGAAAGAAAATATAACAACGGCCATCTCCCATGGAAACAACGGTTTGCTCACTTATGGCKGCGCTTATTCCAATCATATTGCTGCCACTGCATTGGCTTGTAAGGAAGCAGGACTACCCTGTGTGGGGATTATTCGGGGAGAAGAACATTATCCCCAACTGAACCACACACTTCAAACAGCAGACGATAACGGCATGGGGTTGATTTTCGTTAGCCGGGAAGATTATCGCAATGGCAAAGCAAAAGAGCTATGGGAAACCTTTTATCCGGACTACCATGTAGTTCCCGAAGGCGGTCATAACGCTCTGGGTGCCAGAGGCTGCGAAGAAATTCTTCCCATCTTCCCCACTACTGATTTCACACATATCCTCTGTGCAGCAGGCACCGGTACTACCCTTGCTGGCCTCATCAACAGTGCATTGCCACATCAGCAGGTAATTGGTATCCCGGTATTAAAAGGGGCACAATACCTGGAAAAAGAAGTCAGCGACCTGCTACACCCCGGTACTACCGCGCATTGGGAGCTATTACATGACTATCACGGTGGAGGATATGCGAAGAAATCACCTGCACTTATAGATTTTATCAATACTTTTTATGCAGACACCGGCATTCCTACTGATATAATTTATACGGGTAAACTTGTCATGGCTTTCCGTGATTTGGTCCAGCAGGGCTACTTTCCGGACAACAGCAAAGTATTATTAATACATACCGGTGGACTGCAAGGCAATCTTTCCCTATCACCCGGCGTTCTATCCTTTTAAAAACTGTTCATTATATTTGAACGGTAGTGTATTTTTGCCAACTTAAAGCGCCTCACGGAATAATCAGTATGAAGCAATTAGTGCGTATAACTTTTGTTATTGGAATATTTTTATTGACCGCATTTACAGGACAGGCCCAGGAACAGGAGTATGTTCCACCGGTACTCCCTAACTTCGCGGCCTCCATTAAAACCGGCAAAATACAGCTGGACTGGATATCCGGCTTTACACAGGTAAAAGAAATTGGTATACAACGGTCGCTCGACAGCGTACTGAACTTCAATACCATTGGCTACGCCAGCTATCCTACTCAAACAAGGAATGCTTACCTGGACAACAAGCCTTTACCTGGCAGTAACTATTATCGTTTGTTCATTTTATTCACCAATGGCCGGTTTATGTATAGCAAAACCGTACTGGCATTGTCCGACAGCACCATCCGTGCTGATCAGAAACTGCAGTATGCTGATATTAAAGATGCCGCCAAAGGTCTGAGAGGCAAAGAGCAGGAAAACAAAGAACCGGAAAGAGTGCTGTGGCACCCATCTAACTATATTTATACTACTGCCGATGGCAACATCAACATCAAACTGCCGGATGCCCTGCAAAAGAAATACTCCGTTAAGTTTTACGAATCCAACGGCGCCTTTCTTTTTGACATAGATCGTATCAAAGCTCCCTTCCTTATTTTGGAGAAAGCCATTTTCCTGCATGCAGGCTGGTTTAACTTTGAAATATTTGAAGAAGGTAAACTGAAAGAGAAGTGGAACCTGTTTATTCCGCTGAACTATAAAATGTAATTAATTTGCCGTACTGGCATAAAAATGAAGGCCCGTATGGAATACCATACGGGCCTTCATTTTTATATTGTTATGTTACACCATCTCTGCCTCAAACACTTCTCCGAAGTGCTTGCTCAGTCTTGCTTTCACTTCTTCCATACTTACCTCCCGGCCCAGCTCTTTGTCGAGTGAAGCCACCTTCTTATCTGCTATCCCACACGCGATGATATTATTAAAATAATCCATAAGGGTATTTACATTCAAAGCGAAGCCGTGCATGGTTACCCAGCGGCTGCAACGCACGCCCATAGCGCATATCTTACGGGCCTTTTCTTTATCGTGGGGATCAAGCCATACACCGGTTTCTCCTTTGGAGCGGTCGCCGGTTACACCGTAATCCGCCAGGGTGCGAATGATGACTTCTTCCAGAAAGCGCAGGTATTTGCCGATGTCGGTAAAAAAATTCTCCAGGTCCATAATCGGATAGCCAACTACCTGACCAGGCCCATGAAAGGTAATATCTCCGCCGCGGTTGGTAGGTACAAAGCCTATCCCCTGCTCCTGCAGCTCCTTTTCAGAGATCAGCAGGTTTTCCATATGTCCGCTTTTGCCAATAGTATATACCGGAGGATGTTCGCAAAACAACAGGTAATTAGTAGTAGGCTTGGGTGACTGATCGGCCACATGGGACTTCAACTGCACATTTTCCTTCAACAACTGTTCCTGGTAATCCCAGGCTGCCTGGTATGCTATTACGCCGAGGTCTTTTACTACAATCTGTTGCTTTACTTTTTCCATGGTCATTATTGGTCTTTTCAGCTGCGCAAAGGTACGCCAAATCGCCGTGATACGGAACATTTGCACAGATGGCTGCTAAACTGGCAACTAAACTTTACCTTTGCAAAAAATTATATTAATGGCTGAAGAATTGCTGGAACTGGAAGATGAGCTGGATAATGGTGATGGCAGCGAGGAACTATATGAGAAAATCAATATGGTGGTGGACAAAGGTCAGGAGCCACTGCGTATTGATAAATTCCTCACGGCCCGCATAGAAGGCGCCACCCGCAATAAGATACAACAAGCCCTCGATGGTGAAATGGTAATTGTGAACGATAAACCCGTTAAAGCAAATTACAAGATCAAACCATTGGACAAGATTGTTGTGTTTTCTAACCGGAACCCGGAGAATACGGACATTATCCCACAGGAGTTACCACTGAATATTGTATTTGAAGATGAGGATATCATGATCATCGACAAACCTGCCGGCCTGGTAGTACATCCCGGCTGCGGTAACCGCGATGGTACACTGGTAAATGGATTATCCTGGTATCTGGGCGATAAAACCCAGGTAACAGAACCGGAAATACCCCGGTTTGGACTGGTACACCGTATCGACAAAAATACCAGTGGCTTGCTGGTCATCGCCAAATCTCCCAAAGCGATGAACGACCTGGCGAAACAATTTTTTGATCACACCGTGCATCGCCGCTACATTGCACTGGTTTGGGGCGATTTTGAAGAAGATGAAGGAACCGTAGTAGCCCACGTAGGCCGCCACCAACGGTTACGTAAAATCATGGATGCATATCCTGATGGGGAATATGGTAAAGAAGCCATCACCCACTACCGCGTACTGGAACGCTTTAATTATGTAACGATGGTGGAATGCAGACTGGAAACCGGCCGTACCCACCAGATCCGTGTACATATGCAACATATAGGTCACTCGCTCTTTAACGATGAAACCTATGGTGGTAACCGGATTGTAAAAGGAACGGTATACACCAAGTACAAACAGTTTGTAGAAAACTGTTTTGAAATCATGCCTCGTCACGCCCTGCATGCACAACAGCTGGGCTTCATACATCCCCGCACCCGCGAGCAGATGTATTTCGAAAGTGCTTTACCTTCCGACTTTACCTCCGTACTGGAAAAATGGAAAAGATATATTTCAGCGAGACCGCTGAAAGACGATGAAGTGTAATGATATAATTGTTATTTAAAAGGCGTCAGAGCGGTTGATAAACCATCTGACGCCTTTTAGTTTCATACACTTAGCACTTTACTTAACAAAGAAATCAGATAATTCATTGTTATTATTATAAATATTCTACATACTTTAAGCTATCTTAGCAGCAATTACCATGTCATTGCATGAGAAGCCAATTACCAAGATCCTTTCGCATCCTATATCTTTTACCGGTTTTACTGGTATGCTGCCTGTTTACCAACAGCACCGCCGCACAAGGCAAAACACCGTTTACGGTATCATCTACCTGTGTGAATGATACTTCCTTCTTCCAGATAATCACCCCTGCAGGCATTGATTCTGTAAAGTGGTTTTTCGGAGATCCATTATCCGCTGATAAGGATTCTTCCAAAACCATGCGCGCGTTCCATATCTACCATAATATTGGTACTTATACAGACACGCTGGTGGCCTGGCGCAGAGGGATACCTGATACTACCATCCAACAAATAACGATTGTAACACCTGTTTTTTTTGATCTCGGTCCACAGGATGTCACTTTGTGCGAAGGCTCCACCATGACGCTGAATGCCCCGGTAATACCCGGCGCTAGGTATCTCTGGCAGGACAGTTCCACCGGTAGCAGCATCCTCGTAGATACCTCTAAAACCTATAAAGTATCCATCAACGGATGTCCTAACCCGGATTCTGTGAATGTTTTTTATACTCCTATTCCAAAAATAGATCTGGGCAAGGATCTTATTTTATGTACCGGAGAACATATTGCACTGGATGCTACAGCGCAGAACTGCACATATAAATGGAACACTGGTAATACAGAGCCTACACAGGAGGTAACAACATCAGGCACCTATCATGTAGATGTGTTTCCGAAAGGTTGCGCCCCGATTTCAGACGATATCACCATTACCTTTACCGGTACGCCCTATCCTTTTTCGTTAGGAGCGGATACCCTGCTTTGTCCGGGTGAATCTATCAGGATAGCACCCAATATTCCGGAAGCCACCAAATGGGAATGGAGTACCGGCGCAACCACACCGGCAGTAACGATTAATAACACCACCAATCTTTGGGCACTGGTGGAAATCAATCATATCTGTAGCGTTGTCGATACTATTTTCATTAATTATAACCGGCTCAAGAAACTGAACCTGGGTAATGACACCACTATCTGCAAAGGCAATTTCCTTGTGCTGACAGCGGATTTCGGTAATGGCACCTATCTCTGGCAGGATGGATCCGATCAGGCCACCTATTATGTTACCAAACCGGGCTACTATTATGTGCATGCCAAAATAGGCAGGTGCGAATCTTTCGATAGTATCTCCGTATCATATGAAGATACCCTACGGGTGAACCTTGGTCCGGATACGCTGCTCTGCAGAAATGAAGTATACCAGTTACGCGCTACCGGCGCCGGCGGCGGTATTTACAAATGGCAGGACAGTACCAGCACGCCTATGTACACTGTTACACAGCCTGGTTTGTACGCCATTGTAGCTTATAATAGCTGCGGTAAAACTGCCGATTCCATTGTAGTCCGGTACCACGACTGTGCTTGTCAGTTATTTTTCCCAACCGCCTTCACGCCTAACGGTGATGGCAGGAATGATTATTTCCGGCCGGTCTACCGGTGTCCCATATACGATTATACCATAAGTATTTACAATCGCTGGGGCGAACGGGTGTTTTACACCACCGATCCGCAGGTGGGCTGGACAGGGCGTGTAAATGGCAAAATGGCGGATGTAGCTACCTATGTGTGGGTAGTAGATTATAAAGAGGTAGACACAAGAATACCGGTGCATAAGTCCGGGACGATCACGCTGATTAATTAGTTACTGTGCAGCAGTAAAATTTACAAATTTCGCTACGAAAATGGCGGTTTCTCTTTTTTTGAAAGGCACATTCCAGGTACCATTATAGGTAACCAGTGAAGGTATGAGTAGTCCGTTAAATTTGGTCATCTGCACGTTCATCTTCACATTAAAGTCAAACAGCATTGTTTTATAGGAGAGGGCATATTTACGGCCTACAATTTCAAAATTATCTTTGTTAAACCAGGTGATCAGCTCATCAATTACCACATCGGCTCTATCAATACGACTCAGGCCGGGTTTTGCTTTGGCAGTAAACACATAGCAAGGGGTGCCATCTACATAATTTTCTGCGGAGATAGAGAAGTCATAAAAGCGCATCACTTCATTGCTGAAGATAGCTACTTTTTGTCCTACGATAGGTACACCACGGATAGGTTTTCCGGGATTAAAGATCAGTTGTTTCAACTGGGCTTTGTGCCTGGCCAGGCTCCCGTTAGAGCGTTCCGGTGCTTCGCCGGCATCATCTACACAAATAGTGCCTTTGGTAAAAAACAGATTAGCATATAATTCTGCGGTGTAATAATTGTAATTGCCTTTGCGGGTGTAGAAGTCGCCGGTTATTTTTTCATTGGCCACCTTCATGGTCATGCATTTCCCTTTTACGTCCTGGTGGGTTTCATTGTACAGGGATGCCTGTATGGCGGCCTTTTTATCCAGGATTTGTATATCGTTTACGGCATCGAAACCTACAATATGTAAATTTTTGAATGCACGATAAAAGGTGGTGTCATCTTCCACCCTTTTAATAAAACTATTAACGTCGAAGCCTATACGTTTTGCAGCAACAATTACTTCATCCAGATTAACCGTCATTCCTTTATACCGGGCAGTGTCCTGAGCTGTAAGTTGTAAGTAGGTTAACAGACAGAGCACCACGGTTCCGCCTATACTTTTCCATAAATGTGACATGGCTGCAATTTAATAAAAAAGCTGAAAGCGTAAAGCATAAAGCAAAAAGCTATTATAGCGAGGATAAAAGCGGTTATATTTCTATAATATCGCTTAAATCTTCGCTATAATAGCTTTATGCTTTACGCTTTCAGCTCTTCAATCAACCAGGGATTTTCCCGGCCACGTACATTTGTTCCATAGTTGGCGACAGCGCACCACCTTTTTTCTCCAGGGTAATGGCAAACATTTGTGCTTTGCCGGTTACTTTCATTTTCTGGAGGAGGCTGGCCGTATCACCCATTTCGAACACGCCCATATCAACTGGTTTACCATCTACGATAGCCCAGAGTTGATACTGTTTGTCAGCGGTTGGTTCTGGCAGTTTATTAACTTTCAGATACACCTGCTGGCTTGACGGGTTCCAGAATACGGTGGCTAATGCTTCAGGGAACGCTTTGGTACCTGGCATCGGCACTTTCAATACTTTAGGATCCTGGATAATTTCCATAGATTCCTGCATTTGTTCTAAACGGGTTTTGTAAAGATTGCTCTTTGACAAAATGGAGTTCTGAGATACGAGTAAAGACTGATATTTGTCTTTGTACTCTCTGAATTCTTTGTACCGGTTAAAGAACACATAGTTTAGGACTAGACTGCCGATCAGCAGCACGGCAGCGGCGGTGGCAATCCATTTCCAGGATAGGCTTTTAGTTTCTTGCATGGACACTACTTTTGGTTGTTGCAGTTCTTGATCGGGTACAGGCTCACCCTCCTGCAAATTGGGTTCATTATTGATTTTAGAGAATAAACTTGTTTTGATATCCGGTTCCGGATCTATCCCCTGCATCTCGATATACGCCTCCATACTGCGGCGGTAGGCTTCTACCTGTGCTGCCACAGCCGGATATTGTGCCATAGCAGCTTCCAGCTCGCGTACCTCTTCTTCGGTAGCTATGCCTGCCATATAAAGCTCAATAATTCCGGACGATATGAAGTGTTGTGAGTCCACTATTGCTATAAAAATTTACTTGTTTAAAATATTTCTTAACTGAATGATTGCATTGCGCATTCTTGTTTTCACTGTACCCAATGGGATCTCCAATACCCGGGAGATTTCCTCCTGAGTACAGCCTTTATAATATGCTAAATCTATAAGGGTACGCTGTTCTTTGGTTAGCTTTTCCAGGATCCGGGAAAAACCTATGTAGTCGGTAGATGGATGAACGGATAATGGTCCGTTGACTGAATGTACGGCATCCGTTATATTTTGGATTTTTTGTTCCAGCTTATGAGATTTGGAGCGGAGAATATCTATGGCAGTATTACGCGCAATATTCAGCATCCAGGTAAAAAGACGTCCTTTTTCCTCATCGTAGCGGTCGAGATGACGCCAGATTTTAAGAAATACCTCCTGCAACACGTCCCCTGCAGAACTGTTATCGTTCAGCACTTTTACGATCACACCATATAAAGCCGGCGAATAGTGATCATATAAATAACTAAAAACCTTCTGGTCACGGGCTCTTAAGCCCTGTACCAGTTCAGCTTCTGTATATGTAGGAGCGTATTCCAAAACAGATTGGATATAATTTTATGGGTGTTTAATATTGAAACTGAGTGCTGCACATGACATAACGGAACTTCATCTTCATGACTTCAGCTTTCAAGGATATCTTTCAATAGTTATTGTACTTGTGTCTTAATTAACGGGGCTTATTATCTAAGCAATATAATGATTTCTAGTGGTAAACAGATTCTTAAATAATCACTCGTTTTTTTATCTGGCTATTTTGGCAGACATGCATACCTGGTCCATGGATGGCTCCGGACTGCCGCCTTTTCTTTCCAATGTAACTGCAAAACCCTGGGCTACGGCAATAGCTTTCATTTGTTGCAATTGCTGGGATACGTTGGCGCCTGTATCAAAAACGCCTGCATCTACCAGCTTTTTATTCACGATGGCCCATAACTGAAACTGCTTACCTGAAGGAGGCAGGGGCATGAGTTGTGCCTGCAGGTAAACGGCTTGTGTACGTGCATTCCAGCCAACGGAAATGGATTTACCAGCAAATTCGCCACCACCTTGCATCCTGGTCCATTTAAAATCAGGATTAGTGAGTGGATCCGGATCTTTTGGAAGAGGATTTGTTTCTTTTAAACTCGTAAGTGCCTGGTGTTCTTTGTCTGCCTCCAGTTTTTCCTTGGTGGCTATTAATGATTTATAACGGCTTTTATAGTCGGTGGATTTCTGGAAGAAAAAGAAATTCATGATCACACTGCCCAGTAACAGAATTACAATGGCGGCGGTGGCATATTTCCAGATGCGGTCAGAAGAGTTTTTTACGGCGGGTAGCTTTTTCACTGGTGTTTCCTTCGCTATTACCTGTTTACCGTTCTTTTTTGCGGGAGCAATGTCAGAAAGGGGCACACGTAGCTCCTCAGGCAGCCGGTCGTTACCTTCCTGCGTATTTTCCTGACGAATAATTTCTGTCAGGCGCTCCTTAATTCCAGCGGGTGGAGGAACAGCGTATAGTTGTACAAACCTTTCTTTGTCCAGTTGCAGCGAATCTACTGCAGCTTTTACATCAGGGTATTGTAGCACGACCGTTTCCACCTCATTCTGCTCCGTTTCCGGTAACATACCGAATACGTAGCTTTCAAGAATTCCGGATGATATGTAGCGTTGTACATCCACTATTTTGTAAAGTTACAATTGTTTTAAGAGTGTTCTCAATTGTATAATAGCATTGCGCATACGCGTTTTCACGGTACCCAATGGTATTTCAAGGGACCTGGCTATTTCTTCCTGGGTATGTCCCTTGAAATAAGCCATGTCTATAATAATGCGTTGATCTTTTTGCAGACGTTCAATCACCTTTGTGAGGCCGAGATGGTCTACCGACAAATGCACCGCCAGTTGCGGTTCATACATCAGTGATACACTGTTTACATCCTGTACCCGTTGTTCCAGTTTGTGATTTTTTGAGCGAAGACTGTCGATTGCTGTGTTGCGCGTAATATTCAACATCCAGGTGAATAAACGTCCTTTTGAGGCATCGTAACGATCAATATTGCGCCAGATTTTTACAAAGACTTCCTGTAAAACATCTCCTGCTGCGGCTTCTTCTCCTACTACTTTGAGGGCTACACCATAGAGTGCCGGTGAGTAATGGTCATACAAATAAGTAAATATTTTCTCATCCCTGGCCAAAAGGCCCTGAATCAATTCAACTTCAGTGTATGTTAAGGTCGCTCCCAAGTTTGAGGATATGGATGTTATACTTTACGATACCAAAATAACAGGTTTTCTTTACATTACAAAATTATTTCCTATTTAGGGAAGCTCATTTTGTAATCTACCCGGATTTTGCCTTTGGTGATGTCATCCAGCTTACTCTTCAGCATCCTGCGCTTTAATGGCTTCAGGTGATCGATAAATAAAACCCCGTCTATATGATCGTATTCGTGCAGGATTACCCGGGCGGTAACACCAGTGAATGTTCTTTCATGTGGTGTGAAGTTTTCGTCTACGTAGCTCAAGGTAACGGTTTCTGCGCGGTTTACATCTTCCCGTACTTTAGGAATGCTCAGGCAGCCTTCGTTATACGCCCAGTCTTTTCCTCCTGTTTCCACGATATGTGCATTGATAAATACACCTTTCACGCCAGTATCGCCGGGATAGTCGTTTTTCTCGTCTTCTTCCAGGTTATGAATAATCTGTTCGCTATCAATTACAAACAGGCGAATGGCTTTATTTACCTGCGGAGCTGCAATGCCCACGCCATTTGAACCATACATGGTATCCCACATATTGGCAATTAATTCTTTCAGGTTAGGATACTCTGGTGTGATATCTTCCGCTACTTTCCTCAAAACCGGGTGCCCGTAAGCTACTATTGGCAAAATCATGTTCAAATACTTGGTTTAATCCGCAAAGATAGACATTTTAGAATTCTGTCTGGCGCCGGGATTGCCTGATGATGGTTGTTATATTTATTTTTTACTATGTTTTATTCCGAAGATACTCCTGCAATATAATAGTAGCACTGATTTCGTCCACCAGGGCTTTGTTCTGGCGGTCTTTTTTCTTCAGACCGCTGTCTATCATTGTCTGAAATGCCATTTTTGACGTAAACCGCTCATCTACTTTCACTATCGGAATATCAGGGAAGTTCTTTTTAAGGATCCTGATACACTCTATCACCAGTGGCGTAGCATGGGTAGCATTCCCATCCAGGTTTTTAGGTTCGCCGATGACAATCGTTTCCACAGGTTCTGCAGCTAAGTATTTTTTGAGAAAAGGAATCAGTTCATGCGTAGCAACGGTGGTAAGCCCACTGGCAATCAACTGCAAGGGATCTGTTACGGCCAGTCCGGTTCTTTTTTTTCCGTAATCTATTGCCATTAAACGGGCCATGAATGAGCTTTTAGATGTTAGCTTTTAGCTTTTAGTAAATGCAGCGGAGATCTAAGCGATCCGCCGGGTTTATATAAAAATGAGCATATCGGCAATGGCAAATACGGCAAATACCACGCTGGCAATACCATTGGTGGTCATGAACATAATATTGACTTTGCTGAGATCATCCGGTTTTACCAGCAGGTGTTGCGATACCAGCATTATTACAAATACAGCAGCACCTATCCAGAACAGCCAGTGAAAATGGCCGGTTAACCCGATAGTCACCACCAACGCTGCCGCCACCACATGTAATAATTCCGAAAAACGCAGCGCTCCGGAAAGCCCCAGCCACGCCGGAATAGAGTTCAATTGCTGTGACTTATCAAAGTCTTCATCCTGCAGGGAATAGATAATATCGAAACCTGACACCCAGCACAGTACCAGGAAAGATACCAGTACCGGCAACAGGGCAAATTCGCCCGTTACAGCCAGGTAGGCACCTATTGGCGCCAACGACAATCCAACACCCAATACCAGGTGACACAGGGCCGTAAAACGCTTGGTATAGCTATATCCCAGTACCACCAGTAAAGCTACCGGTGATAAGAAAAAGCAGACACGGTTGATAAACCAGGTAGTTACAATAAATAAAACAACATTGGCAATAATAAAAAACAGGGCATTTTTGGGAGAAATGATACCTGCTGGTATCTCTCTTTTCGCCGTGCGTGGGTTGAGCTTATCAATATCCACATCCAGCCAGCGATTGAACGCCATGGCGGCGCTGCGCGCAAACACCATACATAATATCACCAGGCCAAATGTAGCCCAGCTAAAGCTACCACCACCTTTGGTAGTGGCCATGAAAAAGCCGGTGAGGGCAAAAGGCATGGCAAAGATGGTATGACTGAACTTTACCAGCGACAAGTATTTGTTAACCGTAGAAATCATACTAGCTTTTAGGTTTTAGCCATTAGCTTTTAGTGTTAAACTGCTAATAGCTGCTTATTAATAATAATTACTGCTTTCTGATAACTAAAAGCTAACGGCTAATAGCTAACAGCTTTACAAAGATATCCCAAACCACAATACCCGTCGTCACCGAAATATTCAAAGAATGTTTCATACCCAACTGAGGAATTTCGATACAGCCGTCCACTATTTTCATCACTTCGCCGTCTACTCCGCTCACTTCATTACCAAAAACCAGCGCCAGTGGCTGATCCGCCGGAGGCTGGAAACTATCCAGCATGTGACTGTTCACCGCCTGTTCTATGGCCATCACTTTGTAACCAGCTGCTTTCAGCTCTTCTACCGCATTCACCGTGGTATCAAAATACTGCCATTCCACCGTTTCAGTGGCACCCAGCGCTGTTTTGTTGATATCCCGGTGTGGAGGTACCGGCGTATATCCACAAAGAATGATGCCTTGCACCAAAAAAGCATCTGCGGTACGGAATACGGAGCCCACATTGTGCATGCTGCGTATATTATCGAGTACCAGTACGATAGGCGTTTTATTGGCCGCCTTAAACTCAGCCACCGTTTTACGGCCCAGTTCATCCATGCTTAATTTTCTCATCACCTGCAAAGATAATAGGATGGGATGAGTTTTATATATTTGCGCCATGGCAAAAAGTAAAACGGAAGAAACACCGCTCATGCAACAACATAAAGCCATCAAGGATAAATACCCTGATGCCGTACTGTTGTTCCGTGTTGGCGATTTTTATGAAACGTTTAATGAGGATGCAGTTATAGCCGCCCGGGTACTGGGCATCGTATTAACCAAGAGAGCCAATGGCTCCGCTTCTTATGTAGACCTGGCAGGATTTCCACACCATTCGTTAGATACTTATCTGCATAAACTGGTAAAAGCCGGCTACCGGGTAGCCGTATGCGATCAGCTGGAAGATCCCAAAACAGTAAAAGGCATTGTGAAACGTGGTGTTACCGAAATGGTGACTCCCGGCGTAGCGATCAATGATAAACTCCTGGAAAATTCAAGCAACAACTTCCTGGCAGCCGTACATTTTGGAGCAGATACCACCGGCGTATCTTTCCTGGACATCTCTACCGGCGAATTTTTTATCGCAGAAGGCAGTATAGAATATGTGGATAAACTCCTGCAAAGCTTCCGCCCCGCAGAAGTACTGTTCGCCAAACAGCAGCAGAAACATTTTAAAGCTACTTTCGGCACCCGCTTCTATACCTACACCATGGATGAGTGGATCTTTACCACCACCTATGCAGAAGAAATACTGCTCAAACATTTTGAAACACATTCCCTGAAAGGTTATGGTGTAGAAGGACTACCAGCCGCTATCATCGCTGCCGGTGCTACTCTCCACTACCTGAAAGATACCGAACACCCCCACCTCCAGCATATTACCCGCATGCAACGTATCAGCCAGGAAGACTTCCTCTGGATGGACCGCTTCACTGTGCGTAACCTGGAACTGCTGAACAGCAGTGTGGAAAACGGTCATACCCTACTAAAAGTACTGGATAACACCGTAACGCCTATGGGCGCACGGTTACTCAAACGCTGGATGGTATTCCCGCTCCGCGATATCAAAGGAATCAACGAAAGACTGGATACCGTAGAATACCTCATCAAAGAAACAGATCTTTCCAAATCACTGGTACATCACCTGAAACAAACCGGCGACCTGGAGAGATTGGTATCCAAAATACCTCTGCGAAAAATAAATCCACGCGAAGTGATGCAGCTGGCCCGCTCCCTGCAACAGGTACAGGCCGTACAGGCACTCCTCGCTGATAGCAGCAGCGACTACCTGAAACGCCTGAACGAAAAACTGGATCCCTGCACTCCCCTGCTGGACCGTATTCTCAATGAAATCATGGAGAACCCGCCGGTACTGGTAAACAAAGGCGGCTGTATTAAAGAAGGCGTAAATGCTGAACTGGACGAACTACGCAACATCGCCAACAAAGGCAAAGACTATCTCCTGCAGATACAACAAAAAGAATCAGAAGCTACCGGCATCCCTTCCCTGAAAATAGCCTTCAACAACGTTTTTGGCTACTACCTGGAAGTAACCAACACGCATAAAAACAAAGTACCGGATCGCTGGATGCGTAAACAAACGCTCGCCAACGCCGAACGATATATTACCCCCGAACTGAAAGAATACGAAGAAAAGATTGTAGGGGCAGAAGATAAAATACAGGTACTCGAAAGCAGGCTGTTTGAAGAACTCGTCCTGGCACTGCAGGCATTTATTCAACCGGTACAGGAAGATGCGCAGGTATTTGCCAGAATTGACTGCCTCTTATGTTTTGCGCAGAATGCAGTACAATATAAATACCGTCGCCCCAACATCACCGATGGCTTTGACCTCCTGATCAAAGAAGGACGGCATCCGGTGATAGAAAGAGGACTGCCTGCCGGTGAAACATATGTATCCAATGACCTGCAGTTAGATAAAGAAAACCAGCAGATCATTATCCTTACCGGTCCCAACATGAGTGGTAAATCCGCCCTGTTACGACAAACAGCCCTCATCACCCTGATGGCACATATGGGCAGTTTTGTACCAGCCACCAGTGCAGACATTGGCCTGACGGATAAAATATTTACCCGCGTAGGCGCGTCTGACAACCTGAGTGGAGGAGAATCTACCTTCATGGTGGAAATGAACGAAACCGCCAGCATCATCAACAGCATCACCGCGCGTAGCCTGGTAATACTTGATGAAATAGGCCGTGGAACCAGCACCTACGATGGTATTTCCATTGCCTGGAGCATTGTGGAATACCTCCACGATATGACGGAGCATCGCCCTAAAACACTGTTTGCTACCCACTATCATGAGTTGAATGAACTGGAAAATAAACATGGCCGGGTGAAGAACTTCCATATCACCAATATGGAGTCCGGCAATAAAATTATTTTCCTGCGTAAACTGGCACCAGGTGGAAGCCGCCACAGCTTTGGTATTCACGTGGCCCGCATGGCAGGGATGCCGCCTGAGTTGATCAACCGTGCCAACGAAGTATTGGCGAACCTGGAAGAAAAACATATTGACGCACCTTTACAGAAAAATGTAAAACAACTCAATACGCCTTCGCAGAAATTACAGCTGAATATATTTGATGCGCATAGTGATACTTTCAAGGAAATTCGTGAAAAGCTGGAAACTGTGGACATTAACCGGTTAACACCAGTGGAGGCCTTGCTGAAGCTGAGTGAGATTAAGAATATGATTGGGTAATATCTTTCTATAGGATCATAAAAAAACGTCCCGGAAAATCCGGGACGTTTTTTTATTGTAACAAGATGACTGATAACAGGGCTTAACGCACGTCCCAGAAGATCTTGATATCTGCTTTATCTTTTCCGGCTACCTGAGCATAATTGGTAGGATTGTAAATCTGCTCTGTAGACGGATACAGTAAACGCTGTGGTGCAACAGTCGAACCAGAAGCTGTACCTGTGGCGAAAGGCAATACAGGATAGCCTGTACGTCTTACTTCCGTCCATGCTTCACCTGCCTGCAGAATGAAAAAGTTCACCCATTTCTGTGTCCAGATCTTCGCCAGTTTCTGCTGGGTAGTACCTGTGTAGGCAATAGCTGGCTTAGCAATGAAACTACTGATAGCAGTACCGGATGGCGTAGGCAATATTGGCCAGGTACCTGAGCTGAATACAGCAGACTGGTTAATACTGTAGTAAAAACCTACTGATTGTGTGATACCATTTTCATAATCAGTTTGTGGAGCACCAATACCCCATCTTTCACCTGCTTCTGCTTTCAGGAAACTTACTTCAGAGGCGGTTAATATTACACCTGGTACATTATAGTTATTAAAGAAAGTAGCTGTATCGTAGGTAGCATAACCTAACTTCTCATAATCGTTGGCAGTACCGTTAGAAGGGAACCCCTTCATACCATGAAGCTTACCGGCATCCCAGTATACATCGGTACGTGGATCGCTGTTAGTAGCCATCACAGTATCCAGCAGAAATGCAGGTGCAAATGGGCTACCTGTCAAAGCGCTCTGGAGATCACTTTTCAAAGTAGGCGAACTCATTTTGATTAGCACATTTTGAGTATTATCGCTGATCAGGGGATACTTCGCAGGATTACTCAACATAGTAGTTACTGCAGCTTTTGCGCTGGCTTCTTTCACATAAGAAGTATGCATTAACAGGCGCAGACGCAGAGAGTTAACGTAACGTCTCCAGGCTGGCAGGCTACCGTTCAGCATGAAATCAGCTTTCGTCAAACTAGCCTGGATTTCAACAGAAACAGCGGCGGTTTCAAAATAATTGTTCAGGTTGTTCAGTCCGGTGATCAGCGTATCGTAGATCGCAGCTGCATTGTCAAAAGGCGCAGGTATTACAACACGGTCAGTATTCAGAGACCCAGCTTTGGTGAAAGGAATATCTCCCCACAGGTCTACCATTTGTGCTGCCTGATCATACAACACTACTTTAGCGCAGTTCAGGAAAACCAGTTGATCTGCTTGTTGCGCTGGCGTTAATTTACTGAAAGTTGTCTCCATCTCCCGGTAGTTAGCCATGATACCAGGGCCAACATAGTTCAGATCATTATCATCACTTTTACCACCTGCATAAAAATCTATCCAGCGATTCTCCGTATAAGTTGGAGAAGGAATATACATTTTAATGGATGGAGAAAGCGCAGTTGTTTGTGCAAAAGCGGCGGTCGTAGGCAATATGAACGTAGCGTAATCCCAATAAGATGGACGCATACGCTTGTTGATGTACATACCGCTGAGCAGTTTGCTCATAGAACCGGTGGTAGTTAGCTCCGGATTCGGGTAGTTATCTGCGATTTGTTTCCTACAGGCACTGAATGTAGCGACCAGTAGAACGAGCAGAGAAGTATTTATTAAAAAACGTTTCATTTTAAGCTGTTAAGTTCGTTTACAAATCAGTATCCACTAGAAACGGGCACGCAGGCTGGCCCCAAGGCTTCTTGTTGGTCCTGCAGTACCACCATCAATACCCTGACTAAACCACTGAGAACCTACTGCTACTTCCGGGTCTAAACCTTTTGGTAATGTTTTCCATATGTAGAAAAGGTTTCTGCCTATTAGTGACAACTGCAGACCCTGGAAATGCATTTTCTCAACTATGCGTTTAGGCATGTTATACGTAAGGGTTACCTCACGCAGCTTGATATAGCTGTTTTTCATTACGGCATTTTCATACAAACCGTTGGTTTGCCAATCGTACTGATTCATGTAATATTGTGCAGCAGTAATTATCTTCTCATTCTTTTTACCGTCCGCAGTTACACCAGGCAGGATCACACCATCGTGATGTGCACCGTTCGGGTTTGCCACCAGGTTACCACTGGCATAGTCCACGGCATCATAACCAAGACCACCATGTGCTGCATCCCTGTATTGCAGGGTACTGTTAAACATACCTGCGCCGATCTGGTAATAGTAAGGAATAGATACCAGGTCACCACCTAAGCGGTAATCCATTGTAAAGTCAAGCGTAAAATTTTTATAACTTACGGAGTTGGAGAAACCACCTACAATTTTAGGCATAATGTTACCTGCTAATTCCCATTCTTTGGTATTAGCAGTATAGATACCATCCGCATTTACCAGGTAGTTACCGTTGGCATCTTTATCGCGTGGGTGTACATAAATATTACCCAATGGGTCACCTACATTAGATTGCAGCAGCAGATAACCACCGTCATAACTCTGCATCGTCAAGGTAGTCTGACCATCTCTCAATGCAGACAGCTTATTCTTGTTTATAGCAAAGTTAAAACGGGTACTCCAACGGAAGTCTTTAGTGGTAATGGGAGTAGCGTTAATTGCTGCTTCGTAACCATAGTTACTCAAATCTCCCGCATTCATCATCTGAGAGGTAGCACCTGCGGATGCCGGTGTACTCATGAATAAAATTTGATCAACGATTTTATTGTTGTAGTAGCTAAAGTCTACGCCAATTTTATTTTTCAGGAACCGGGCTTCGAAACCAATCTCTGCTTCTCTTTTCTTTTCAGACCTCAGGTCTTCATTACCAAAAGCATTAGGATTCGTTTGCTGGTAAGGAATATTGTTCTTACTGATGGTAACGGTGTAAGGATTGTATGCTACGTTGGACTGGTACATGTTCGGATGGTTACCTACCAGACCGTAGGAAGCCCTGAACTTGGCATAATCAACAAAAGAAGGCAGCTTCACAACTTCAGACAGCAGGAAGCCAGCATTAACAGAAGGATAGAAGTATTTGTTATTCTTTACCGGCAAAGTAGAGGTAGACTCATAACGACCGGTTCCTTCGAGGAACAGAAAGCCTTTATAAGCCAGATTTACCATACCAAAACCAGCTGCATCAATCTGTTCTGCACGGATACCTGTTGCATATATAGGATCTGCTGAGTTCACTAAACTGAACCAGTTTTCATCCATTAACCCACCTTTGGTTTGTGTATACTGATTTTTGTATTTCTGTTTACGACCGGTAACACCAGCAGTGAACGATACATCTAAATCCTTCGTCACTTTAGGGTTATAGATCAACATCGCATCGCCATAAAACGAATTGTTATTACGGGTAGTCAACGCATACTGACCAGTATATCCGTATACAACCGGCTTGGTATTGTACTGTTGATCAGTGATAGTCACATTAGTGAAATCACCACCTACACGGCCTCTGAAACGCAGACTATTCAGCAGACTTACATTCAGTGTGGCGCTGTTAATGAACCTGTTCTGAGTTTCATCATATCTGTTACGGAGGTTATTCCACAGATAATCCATCAGGTTGGTAGCGCGGAAACGGTAGGCCATTTTCTGGTCCTGATCGTATTGTGTATTGTCCGCGGCTACGTATTTGTAACCGTTACTTGTCTGGTATTTATTGAAGAACGTATTCATATCATCGAAACGGCTGAAGAAGCCATCGAAGGAACCGAATATGTTGCTCATCACATTTGCACGGTTATGAACGAAACTGTTGTTATAGGTAGACACCAGGTCCACACTTACTTTGTCGCTCAGTTTTAAAGTACCGTTGAAGTTGAAGTTATTTTTATAAAGATTACTTCCCGGCATGATACTCTTATAATCTACACGACTGTAAGAAAAGCGGAAACTACCCTTATCGCTGGCGTTGGAAATCGCCACGTTTGCAGCAGAGTTGTAACCATTCTGGAAGAAATCCTTGTAGTTGTTTTTCTGTGCTTCATATTTGCGGGTAGTACCATCCCAGTATTTCACATCACGACCATCAAACTTAGGTCCGAACTGATCGTACGCTCTGTAATAAGGGTGCATGGCTCCATCTGCATCTTTGATCCAGCCGTCAGAAGTGGCACCTACCTGCAGATTGGTGGCGGGGTCATAACCTGGACCGTATTCATTCTGATAATCTGGTGAAAAGGCCAATTTCTCCTGGTTATAAACGTAGTTAACATCCACATTCAAACCACTACCTTTTACACCTTTCTTTGTGGTTATTACCACCACACCGTTAGTGGCTTCAGAACCGTATAGGGCGGAAGCACTCGCACCTTTTAAGATCGTCATTGTTTCGATGTCTTCCGGATTGATGTCCAGGATACCATTTCCCTCAATTCTTGAATTGCTGGTGCCGAAAGTGTTAGTAGTAGGATCGTTAAAGTTTCTCAAAGGCACACCGTCCACTACATACAGTGGCTGTGTACTTAAGCCCACGGAGGATACACCTCTCACTTGCACGGAAACACCACTGGCGGCACCACCTGGAGCAGAAACGATTTTCACACCGGCGGCTTTACCATACAATGCAGAAGCGAAGTTAGTGCTTCCACTTTCAGTGATTTCTTTGGAAGTTACAGTACTAACAGAGTAACCCAATGCTTTGGCTTCTCTCTTAATACCCATAGCGGTTACCACCACTTCGTTCAGATTCTTGTTGTCTTCTTTTAATACAATGTTTACGGTAGACTGTCCATTAACAGCTACTTCCTGGTTGATAAATCCGATATAGGAAAAAACGAGTGTAGCAGTAGGTGCTACCTGGATTTTGAATGTTCCATCGGCGCCTGTGGTAGCACCGTTGGAGGCGTTTTTCTCTTTTACAGTTACGCCTGGCAAAGGCGTTCCTTGTGCATCTTTTACGGCTCCCGTAAAAGTTTTCTTATCCTGCGCCCACGCAGTGATACAGCAGCATAAGAAAAGCAACGTGGTGAGAAGAAGTGATCTTCGCATAGCTTCCTTTTGGTTTAGTGAATTATAACAAGTGAATCAGACACATAAGCAAAAGACACAGAGGTTCCGCTATCATAGTTACCTGCATTGCACAGGTATCCTTTTGATAAATACGTGATTTCCGTCCTTAAATAAAAAATGGAATTACTCCATTGGCATTAATTGTTATTTTGACATCATATTAGTGGTAAAACGTTTTAGCATGCTACCTTAAAAAAAAACTGGTKTATCTCTTTCACTTTTCTTTTTCACACCAAGTTTATCATACCCGTCAGAATAATGGTTTCAAACTTAGGGATAATTATGAGAAGTGCAAAAAAGATTTAACAATTTTTTTATTTTCAGTTAACAGCTCGTTAAGAAAGAGAAAATACTATTCTTAGCTATCAAAATAGCATCACAATCCGTAATAAGTCACACTGTTAAAAATGCCTTAAAATAAACGTAACGAATACATTTATCGAATCGATTCCGTATAAACAAATGCGAAACTCCTCAGCCAAACAATCTGGCGAAAAACAGCAAGCCCCCAATACATCTCTTACCTGTAAAGGATTTACGTCTAATTTCAGCATAAAAAGGTGGTTATCTCTCAAATGAGATAGCCACTTCTTTATTATTAATAACTAAAAGTGTTTTTGATTTTAAATGCGCTCAACAGCATTTTTCATGGCTTATCCCACCATACCAGCGTCATAAAAACATCATGTTCCTGAACCGCATTTGCCGCTTCTATATTCGTTCTGTTCACATCATAATCACTACGTGGGTAACGTAATCTCCGCGGAATTTGCCCGTTGGTTTCATTGTTTTTATAATTCACAGGTGTGAATACCGGATAACCACTGCGGCGCCAGTTAGCATACGCTTCATACTCATTCAGGAAGGTAGTGATGTAATATTGGGTGTTGATCGCGTCCAGCTTAGCCGCCAAACTACCGGATGCTACGGCTAAAGATTGTGCAGTAACATAAGCCGTTGCTGCAACATCATTGTATACAATGCTGCTGGAGTATAAGCCCCATTGCCAGATACCGGATTTCACACCATTAATAAAGAACTGTACCGGGTCGCCTGCAATCCAGCCCCCGGCTGCTGCTTCCGCCTTCATCAACTGCACTTCTGAAAAGGTGATGAAGATATTGGGAGAATTGGGCTACGCAATAATTTGCTTAGGCTGCGAATAGTGCGCGATGTTGGCATCTCCTGTAGAACCAATTCCATACACGGGATCAGAGGAATTATCATACCCGTTGGGCAACCCTTTCTGATTGGCAGGGGTGTCATCACCACCCGGTGTAGATAGATGAATAGATAATTCTACATGGTCATTTGGTAGTTAGATTGTTTTGGTAATAATATTATTAACACTGTGAAGTAAAAAAGTGTTGCCGGTCAAACATAAAAAACGCCGGCGTGATGCCGGCGTTAAGAATAAAATATAAAAAGAGATGATTACGTGAGTGAAGAAGATTCTCTGACGATCAGTTCCGGTGCCAATACAATTTGTTGTGGCGAAGCAGAAGGATGATTTAATTCATTCATCAGTACTTCTACAATATGTTTGCCGATGGCGGCTATGGGTTGCGATACACACGTGATAGACGGGCTGTGGAGACGGAAAAGATCATGATCATCAAATCCTATCAGGCCTATTTCCTTACCGATCTTCCATCCCAGGGAGCGAATACTTTCGATACCGGAAATACCCAGGTAGTTGGTAGCAAAAAAAACGGCGTCGATATCTTTTACCGAAGTCAGGAATTTTTTTATTTCATTGTTAAAGCTTTCCCTGTCCAGGTCAAATGGCAGGCGTTTCACCAATGATTTATTAAAAGGAATTTTATTGTCTTTGAGTGCGGCTGTAAATCCATCCAGGCGGTCTTTCATTTGTGTTTGCTCTGAGGCGATGGTAACGATGGCAATTTTTTTATAACCTTGTTTCACCAGGTGAGCAGTAGCATCGTAAGCGCCTTTGAAGTTGTCGAGTACTACATAATGGCTGCTTACATGCGGGAAGTAGCGGTCCATGAGTACAATTGGCTTGGCGGCCGTTTGCAGCAGTTCTATTTCCTTGTCAAGGTTTTTGGTGGGTGTGATGATGTAACCATCTACCTGCCTGTATTTGAGTACTTCCAGCAAGCCTTTTGCTTTCTCTGTATTATCTTCTGTGCTGCCGTAGAGAACTTTGTAGCCGTATTTGTCGGCCTCGTCTTCCACGACTTTGGCCAGTGAGGCAAAGAAGTTGTTGGCGATATCTTCCACAATGAGACCGATGGTTTTTGTTTTTCCTGTGCGCAGGCCACGGGCAAGCTGGTTAGGCTTATACTTCAGCCGGGTAGCAATTTTCTGTATTTTTTTGCTCACCTGTTCACTGATTCTTTTCTCCTTTGCTTTTCCGTTGAGTACAAAAGATACCGTTGTAGGAGATACACCGGCTTGTTTTGCAATATCTTTAATAGAGATCCCTTTCATAGAAAAAAATGCTACATCGATTTAGCCTGACGTAATTTACAAAATGAACTTGGAAATTACGTTGTTGTGTTAATTATTCCAAGGAAGTACTGAAAACTTATTCAAAGCGACCATGTCAGTTTTCTATCACATAAATTGGTTATTTTGGGGAGAATGATATTTTTTTAACCACTTTTTATTAATTTGGCATCATTCATAGGACGATCTCAATACTGCTCACCTGCACACATAAGGTTCCACCTGGTGGGAATAATGGTTATGGTAATAAAGTATAGGACTGCCACAGTAATATAGTAGCTTAAATTAATACATGAATGAAACCCATCCTTATTAAAGTTGGGGCTTTTGCCGATAACCAGATCACCATTATAGAGAGAAGTGATCCTTATTTTAATACACCTTTCCATTTCCATCCGGAATGTGAGTTGGTATATGTTACGGAAAGCCACGGGAAGAGAATAGTGGGGGATAGCATCGAGAGCTTTGAAGAAGGCGACATGGTGTTTCTTGGACCGCATATACCACATGTGTGGTATAATGAAGAAGAATATTATAAGGGAGATGACAACCTGAAAGCCAGGTCTGTAGTGATCTATTTCCCTAAAGATATTTTCGGCGAGAAATTTTATGGATTGCCGGAAACAAAGGCGCTCAGTGAGCTTTTCCATCGTGCCCAGCGGGGCATGAAAATTACCGGTGCCACCCATGAGCAGCTGAAGCCGGAAATACTGGCGCTGCCAAGGAAAGAAGGGCTGGACAGGATTATTTCCCTGTTGCACATCCTAAAAACATTATCAGAAACACGTGACTGCTATTACCTGGCCAGCACGGGTTATTCACATGCTTATAATGTAAAGGATAACCATAAGATTGATGAAGTTTTCAAATATGTAATGAATAATTTCTCCAAGGAAATATCCCTGCAGGATGTGGCCAGTATTACTAATCTGTCACCACAATCTTTTTGTCGCTTTTTTAAGAACCGCACTAAAAAGTCCTTTGTACAGTTTTTGAATGAAGTACGCATAGGCCATGCCTGTAAGCGTTTGACAGAAGAAGACTGGTCCATCGCTGAAATCGCTTATTCCTGCGGATTTAAGAATCTCTCCAATTTCAATCGTTTCTTCAAGGAAATAGTAGGTAAAACACCAAAAGAATATAAAAATGAAC
Organism: Chitinophaga sp. 10T418; assembly: GCF_056394125.1. Taxonomy (NCBI): domain Bacteria; kingdom Pseudomonadati; phylum Bacteroidota; class Chitinophagia; order Chitinophagales; family Chitinophagaceae; genus Chitinophaga; species Chitinophaga sp. 10T418. The sequence continues at coordinate 630,231 of NZ_JBFTHG010000001.1, read as the reverse complement.
TGCGTCTGAAAGAAGCATGATAAAAATATAATTATTTTATTATTTGGTTATTTAGTTATTTTAAAAAGCAAGTAACCAAATATGAAAATATCAAAATTTTCTTCTTACATTCATTTCCAGTAATTATCAACCAAAACGCTTAATTACTACTGTAATTCGATGTACAGCAGTTTTTCCGATAACCAGTTAGTATCGCTGCTTAAAAGCGATGATTGCGCTGCCTTCAATGCCATCTACGACCGCTATAGTAAGCCATTGTATTTATTTATACACAGCAAACTGGATGCGGCAGAGATCAGCAAAGATGTACTGCAGGAGCTCTTTATTTCCTTATGGGAAAAGCGCCAATCTTTGATTCTGAAAGAATCATTGAAGGCCTATCTGTACCAGGTAGCCCGCCACAAAATCATAGACATTTACCGTAAAAACGCCACCTACCGCAAATACCTGCAGCAGCTGATTGAGCATTTCGATGCGCAGCCGCATTCAATTACGGAAACAGTGGATAATAAGGCCAGAACACAGGAACTGTTCGAAGCGATCAATCATTTACCGGAGCGCATGAAAGAAATCTTTATGCTCAGCCGCTTTGAGAATCTGACCGTAGAACAGATATCCACGCATTTAGGTCTGTCTCAACAAACAGTTAAAAACCAGATTACCAAAGCATTGAAAATATTAAGGGCCAACTACGCAAGAACAGACCTTATCATCATTTTGCTACTCGTATATTTCTTTATATAGTCATCGGCTTGATGCCGGTACCAGTGCAAAAACGATTAACCAGGAAAAAAAAGCGAGGAGCAATGGTACCTTTTCCACGTTATTACGACTTAAGAACGCATAAAACGCCAACAAGGTGGACACAGAACAGATAAAAATATTGCTGGAGCGATATAATCAGGGGAGTTGCTCACCGGAGGAAGCGGCTATTGTAGATCAATGGTTTGAGAATATCAATCGTCATCAGTCCACCTACATAGAAGAAAAAGAGCTTGACCGGGAACTTGATCAGATAAAAGGGCAATTGAACCTGCACATTACGCCTGCCACACCGGTACGCCGGATGAATGCCCGCTATTGGTATGCAGCGGCAGCAGCAGCCGTATTGCTTGCAGCCGGCCTTTTCTGGTTTAACCAGTCATCAAAAGAACATCAGCAGGCCACCGGCCAAATACCCGCACCAATGGCTGTTAACCACGCCAACCGCGTGATCAGAAACGGATTCGTTGAAATCGCTACCATCAAAGGACATAGGGAAAGTATTACACTGGAAGACGGCAGTACCATGGAACTCAATGCGGGTAGCAAAGTGCGCTATCCCGAACATTTCAGTGATAGCAGCCGGACTATTTTCCTGGAAGAAGGTGAAGCCTTCTTTAACGTAGCCGCCGACCCGCGCAAACGCTTCGTGGTGAATGCCGGCGAACTGGCTACCACCGCTTTAGGTACTTCTTTCAATATCAGGGCCTATGCCAGCGAGCATAAAGTAGTTGTAGCCCTGGTAAGTGGTAAAGTAAAAGTTGACCAATTAAATAACAATACGGCTAAAACAAGCTCACTGATCCTGCTTCCCAGCGAACAGATCAGCTATGACCGGGTTTCACTCAGTCTCATAAAAACCATTTTCAATAAACCAGAAGAAATTACCGGTTGGAAACAAGGCTACCTGGTATTTAAAGATGCTCCTTATAATGAAGTAGTAACAGGAATAGAAAATCGTTATGGTGTTACCGTTATGAATGAAAGCAACAAAAAAGAATGGAATTACAATGGATCTTTCAAAAATGAGAACCTGAAAGAAGTAATGGACATCATCAGCCTGGCTAAATCACTTTCCTATACCATTAAAAACGACACCGTTTATCTGCAAAACAAAAACTAGTCCATATGAGGGTAAGGCCATGCCCCGTGAAATGGTTTGTATCCATGGGGTTGATGCTGACGCTATTGTTGGCGGGGAGCTTGAACACTACGACTAGCGCTATCACGCAAACACCCGACCCGCCACCGACTGTTGTCACCATCCAGGTAAAAAACAAAAACCTGGAAGATGTAATGACCGAAATTTCGGTAAAAACAGGGCTAAACTTTCACTACGACAAGACTGATCTTAACCTGAAGAAAAAGATCACCTTAAACTGCAACAAAACACCCATCGATGAGGTGCTCGCGTTAATGTCAACTCAGTCAGGATTAAAGTTTACCCGAATCAATAACAAAATCATTGTAGGCGCAGCAAGTGACACCGGACCCTCACCCACTGTAGATCTGCTAAATCATGTATCACTCGAAAGGGACATCAAAGGAATAGTACGCGACAATAAAGGCACGCCGCTCCCGGGAGTAACCATACAGATTAAACATACTAATAAAGGGACCCAAACAAACGCCGATGCTGGTTTTACACTAAAAGCCAGCACCGGCGATATGCTTGTGTTTAGTAGCGTAGGTTTTTTAAACCGCGAAGTACTGGTAGGTACAGAAGATGACATCAATGTACGTATGCAGGAAAACGTGAAAGCACTGAACGAGTTGGTTGTAACTGCGCTGGGCCTGCAGAAAAAAGCCAAAGAACTTCCTTACGCCACACAACAACTGGATGGAGACGATCTGCAACTGGTGAAAGACGCCAATGTGATTAACTGTTTAAACGGGAAAACAGCCGGCGCTACTATTACCCGCAGTGCTTCCGGTATTGGAGGATCCGTAAGGGTGGTTTTACGTGGCAATAAATCTACCCGGGAAAATCAGCCACTCTATATTGTAGATGGAGTACCTTATGCTAATTACACGCCTTCCCAACCAACAGATGTCTGGGGACAATCACACAATATTACCGGTGCCGGCGGCCGGGATGGCGGAGACGGTATTTCCAATATCAATCCCGATGATATTGAAAGCATCAGCATCCTGAAAGGCGCTTCCGCAGCGGCACTCTATGGCAGTCAGGCCGCGAATGGCGTGATCCTCATTACTACCAAAAAAGGTAAACCCGGCAAAAGTAAAATTGATGTTTCCTCTGATTATACCAGGGAAACGCCTTCTCTCCTTCCTTCTTTACAATACCGTTACGGACAAACAGATCCTCCCGGGATCGACCGGGTAGGTAAGCCGCAACCCGGCTCCCTCGGCAGTTGGGGTAAGCCCATACAGGCTCCTGACCATGTAAAAAATTTCTATAATACCGGATCCACCTGGACCAATACCATCGCCTTCAGTGGCGGCACCGAAACAGCACAAAGTTATTTTTCCTACGCCAACACCACCAATAAAGGCATATTGCCTACCAATAAATTCAACAGACATACTGTCAACCTGCGCGAAACATTAAAACTGCTGAATGAAAAACTGGTAATGGACGCCAACGTTTCTTTTACTGCACAAAATACAGAGAACCGGTTGTCGTCCGGATTATACTACAGTCCTATTTCCGGGCTGTATACTTTTCCACGGGGACAGGATTTTAGTTATTATAAAAACAACTTCGAATATTACGATGCCAGCCGTAGCCTGTATATGCAGAACTGGTGGGACATCCGGAATGATAAAGGATGGATAGGGCAGGATGATCAGCAAAACCCGATGTGGGCATTGCTGCGTAACCTGCGACTGGACACCCGATACCGGGGATTGGCTACTTTGTCGCTTACCTGGCAGCTCAACGACTGGTTAGCGGTGAAAGGACGCGCCAACTTTGATAAATCACTGGATCAGTATGAGCTGGAAGCGTATGCCGGCACACAGATCGTGCTGGCCGGCTCCAACGGACGCTATACACTGGAAAGAGAATTTAATACCCAGCTCTATGGAGACCTGATGGTGAATGCCAGCAAGAAAATCAATAAGTGGTTGAACCTGGCAGGCAATATCGGCGCCAGTATTACAGATACCAAAGCACATGAACGTACTTTCAATGGCTCCAATCCCAATGCTGATCCCGGCCTGATTTATCCGAATAAATTCTCCGTATCCAATATTACGGGCAATTCTATGGATGCGCAGCACAGTGTAGATCAGAAGCAACTGCAGGCCCTGTTTGCCAATGTGCAGATGGGATTTAAAAATTTCCTCTTCCTGGATCTCACAGGCCGAAACGATTGGTCCAGCACTTTTGCTTTCACCTCTACGATGGATAAAGGATATTTTTATTATTCTGCTGGCCTCTCTGCTGTATGGAGCGATATGTTTAAAATGCCGGCGCCCATAGATTTTCTGCGCTCACGGATTTCCTATGCGCGTGTAGGCAACGACATTGCCGCTTATTCTTCCCGGCCGGCGCAGTTTTCTTTGCAAACCATTGCCGGTGTGAGCCGGGTAATGCTTAATCAGCGGATCCTTTATCCGGGTCTTTCCCTGGAGCCGGAAGATAACCGTGCCTTTGAGATAGGACTGGAAACACATCTGTTCAAAAACAGGATTACCGCAGATATTACTTTCTACAAAAATAATAACTACAAACAATACATGGAAGTGCCGGCCCCGCTGGGTATCAAGTATAACACCTATTATCTGAACATGGGTAATATACAGAACCAGGGATTGGAAGCAACACTAACTTTAATGCCTATACGTAATAAAGATCTTTCCTGGACCAGCACGATTAATTTTGCGACCAACAAAAATAAGATCGTATCGCTTACCAATTCCCGGATCATTGGAGCAGACACCAGCAGCATGTTCGTGCTGACTGATTTTGGTGTAAATATGTTCGGCTCCTTTATCATGGAAGGTGGTTCTTGGGGAGATATTTACTCCAACAAAGAGCTGGTGCAGAATGAAAAGGGGGCTTATATGCTGGACGCTGCGGGCAAATTACAAACGCGTAATGCATTTAAAAAAGTAGGGAATCCCAATCCGGATTTTACACTGGGATGGAATAACAGCATAGACTATAAAAATTTAAATCTGAGCTTTCTGATAGATGGCCGTTTTGGCGGAAAAGTAATGAGTGTAACCCAGGCAGTTTTAGATTGGTATGGCGTAAGTGAAACAAGCGCCCTGGCAAGGGATAACGGAGGGGTAAGCATTAAGGCAGTTAATAAAGACGGAAGTCCTTATACCGGGAAAATTGACGCGCAAACTTATTACACTACCATTGGCAGCAGAGCAGGTATCGGGGAAATGTATATGTACAGTGCCACCAATATCCGTTTACGGGAATTGAGCCTGAGCTATCGCATTCCTTTAAAGTGGAAATGGATCCGCAATATGCGCATGGGTATCATTGGCCGGAACCTGTTCTTTTTTGAATTACATGCACCATTTGATCCGGAAGTATCTATGGGCACCGGCAATGGTTTGCAGGGCGTAGATGTATTCGGATTACCACCTGTGCGCAGCATGGGCATCAACCTGAGATTAGGAATTTAAAAATACTCACAAATGAAAAACTGGAAAATCACCACATTATTTGCCCTATTGGCTGTTTTGCTGGCAAGTGCCTGTACGAAGAAGTTTGCTGAGATTAACAAAAATCCCTACGATTTTGATGAGGATGAACTAAAAGCCGACTTCCGGCTGATGGGGGAACCTTTATCGCAGGCGCAGTTAAACCTGCTCATTTACAACGACCCTCCTACCGCACAACTGCAACAGAACCTGAATGCAGACGTATTTTCCGGTTATATGATGGCCCCTACTCCATTTGAAGGGAATGTTAATAACACTAATTACGGATTGTTGTATTACTGGAATAATAATCCCTGGGTAGTTACCTACGATCGTGTGATGAAGACCTGCGACTTTGCACAGATGAAATCCAAGGATACCTTCACTGATTTTTATGCCTGGGCCCAGATCATCAAAGTAGAAGCCATGCATCGCCTCAGTGATATTTACGGGCCAATTATTTATACCCATTATGGTGAAACCAACGGAGAAATGGGGATAGAATACGACTCTCAGCAACAAGCCTACTATGCTTTTTTCAAAGATTTAGCACAAGGTATAGACACACTCACTGCTTATATTAAAAGAGGAGCACCACAACGCATTCAGGCATTTGACCTCGTATATAAAGGCGATTATACCCAGTGGGTAAAATTTGCCAACACCCTGCGTTTGCGGCTGGCCATACGTATTTCAGGTGTAGACCCCCAAAAGGCCAAAGAAGAAGGAGAAGCTGCCCTTAGTCATCCTTTGGGCTTACTGCAATCTGCACCGGAGGATAATTTTGCGGTGAATATTTCGCCGGTTACGCACCCACTGAATATTATGTGTTATACGTGGGCAGATTTACGAATGAGTGCACCGATGGAATCCATTCTTACAGGTTATAAAGATCCGCGCCTATCCCATTATTTTGTACCTACCGATGATGGTGTAAATGTATACCATGGTATCCGTAATGGTATTAAAATCTCCGCAAAAGAAGAATACAGCGGATTTTCTCCGCTTGTCAGATTTGAAAGTAAAATACAATTCATGACAACGGCCGAAGCATATTTCCTGAAGGCGGAAGCAGCATTGTATGGCTGGAAGGGCGCGGGTACAGCCTCAGCGAACTATTCAGCTGGTATTACCGCTTCTTTCAAACAATACAATATAAGTAACGTTAACGACTATATGAATAATGATGTGGACAAGCCCAGGCCCTATATTGATCCACAAAATGCAGATAACAATGTACCTGCCGGCGACAGACATTTAAGCACTATCACCATTAAATGGAATGAGGGCGACAATGTACAAACAAAGCTGGAGCGCATCATCACCCAGAAATGGATTGCCATGTTTCCGGAAGGACAGGAAGCCTGGAGCGAATTTCGCCGCACCGGCTATCCTAAATTATTTCCGGTAGTGATCAATAATAGTAATGGTACTATCTCTTCAGAGAAATTCATCCGCCGCTTACCCATGCCACAACGGGAGTTGAACACGAATCCTCAGGCAGTAGCCCGTGCCGTACGCACATTAAAAGGTGTAGACAATGGTGGAACGCCGCTCTGGTGGGACCTTCGCTAAGAATTAAAAAAAAGTTAAGAATTTTTGAAAACCCGATAGTACTATTTATACGTACACACGACTCCTTTCCTGTAGCGCAACATTTCAGCGCTCATTAGCTATGCTGCCTGTAAAAATAGGACGTTATAAAAACAACATTTCATGTAAGGAAAACACATAACAATATACTGCTGCGACTCAACCCGGATTACACATTGCCATGAGCAATGAGGCTTTGCACGCCCCTATAGACAGGTAGCCAACAGTAAAACAAGTATAATATCAGGACCCGAAGGATGGTGCGCGCCATGCTAACGGCTCCGTATTTTCTAACAAATGCACGCTATTAAAAATGGTCAGTTTAATTCAACAATACAAATCCCATTTATTAACCAAAAAAAAGGCAAGTATGAAAAAAAACCTACGCCTTATGAAAGTGTGTGCTATGACCGGTCTGGCGCTCACTTCCATATTAGCAGACAGTGCATATGTGAAGGCAGCCGGCAATTCCTGGTCGCCCACATCTTCATTCCGTAGCGCTTATCAGGAAAAAGAAATCGGCGGCACCGTAAAGGATGCCAAAGGAACTTTACTTCCTGGTGTTTCCGTACAAATAAAAGGAACCACCAAAGGTACTCAGACAAATAACCAGGGTGCCTATCACCTTGCCGCAAAATCAGGTGATGTATTGGTATTCACCTCTATCGGATTTGAACCTACCGAAGTAACAGTAGGTAACAGCCAATCTGTGAATGTAAGACTCAATGACAACGTTAAAGGATTAAATGAACTGGTAGTAACCGCACTCGGTGTAAAGAAAGCGGCCAAATCACTCACTTACTCCACACAGCGCATCGGCAACGAAGAAATCAGCACGATTAAAGATGCGAACGTAATGAACTCCCTCAATGGTAAAGCTCCTGGTATCAACATCAGCAAGAGCAGTTCCGGCGTAGGTGGTTCCGTAAAAGTAACCCTCCGTGGTAGCAAATCCGCACAGGGTTCCAACCAACCGTTGTATGTAATAGATGGTATTCCAATGACCAACTATACCACACAACAACCTAACAGTACCTGGGGTGGTGATGGTAACATTACCTACTCTCCTGGTCGTGATGGTGGTGATGGTATCTCCAACCTTAACCCGGATGATATCGAAAGTATCTCTGTATTAAAAGGTGCTTCCGCATCCGCGTTATATGGTAGCCAGGCCGCCAATGGTGTTATCCTCATTACCACTAAAAAAGGTAAAGCAGGTAATTCCAAAGTAGAATTTTCCAGCGGCATCACCCTGGATAAAGTTGCTTATACTCCGAAACTGCAGAATTCATATGGTCCTACTGAACCAGGATCTACACAGAGCTGGGGTAAAGACATTACCAATGCGCATGATAATATCGGTGATTTCTATCGCACGGGTAATACCTGGATCAACTCTATCAACTTCTCCGGTGGTACAGAAAAAGCACAAACTTTCATTTCCTACGCCAATACTACTGCACAGGGCGTAATGCCAGGCAATGACCTGAAACGTAATAACTTTACTTTCAGAGAAACCGGCAAATTTCTGAATGATAAATTAACACTGGATGGTAATGTGAATATCGTCACTCAATCTTTGGACAACGGCCCTGTAAACGGTTTATACTTTAACCCGCTGACCGGTTTGTACCTGTTCCCAAGAGGTGTAGATATGTCGCCTTACAAAACAAACTATACCAAATTTGATAAAGACCGTCAGATTGATCTGCAAAACTGGCCTTTTGATGAGGATTTGCAGCAAAATCCATATTGGATCGTTAACAGAAATGGCAGCGAAGCTAAACGTAACAGAACATTGGCCAGCCTCTCCGGCAAGTATGATGTTGCTGACTGGTTATATGTACAGGCACGTGGTAATATAGACCGCACCACTGATAACTATGATGGAAAAATTTACGCAGGTACACAGGGTGTATTATCTGGTCCTAATGGCCGTTACATCACCAGCGAACTCACTACTACACAGATGTATGGTGACTTCATCGTAAACCTGAATAAATCTTTTGGTCAGTTTAAACTGAATGCCCTCTTAGGTACCAGTATCAGCGATGTCCGTACCAAAGGTACACTCGGTGATTCTTTCAACGGTGATCTGTATGTAGCCAATTTCTTTGCATTGCAAAACATGACGCCAGGTAGTTTAATTCTCACCGCACCAGAAAATCACGAACAATTACAGGCGGTATTTGGTAACGTGAACCTGTCATTTAAAGACCTCGTATTCCTGGACTTCTCCGGTCGTAACGACTGGTCTTCCAAACTGGCATTCACACCAAATGGATCTTATTTCTACCCTTCTGTAGGTGCTTCATTGATGGTACATCAGCTGCTGAACTTACCAGAACCGGTAAGCTATGGTAAGTTGCGTGTTTCCTTTGCTGATGTAGGTAACTCTGTTCCAGTATATGTAACTAACCCAAGAAACAGGTTAGGTGCTGTAGGCGGAACCTTCGTGTTCAACAACCAGGCACCATTCACTGACCTGAAACCAGAAAGAACAAAATCATTTGAATTAGGTACAGAATGGCGTTTCCTCCAGAACAGATTAAGCTTTGATTTCACTTACTATAAAACCAACACCAAAAATCAATACTTCCAGATTGCCGTACCACCAGGAACCGGTTACAGCTTCCGCTTCATCAATGCAGGAGATATCCAGAACTCAGGTGTGGAATTGATGTTAGGTTACAATGTGATTAAATCCAAAGATTTCAACTGGAATACCACTATCAACTACTCTCAGAATAAAAACAAAGTGATAGAACTGGCGCCAAACATTGATCAGTTTGTACTCACTCCTCCCAACTCTAACAACTATGCTTTAATCCTGTCAAAAGGAAGTTCTTATGGCGACATCTATGGTAAAACATTGGTGCGTGATGATCAGGGCCGTGTACAGATTGGCGCCGATGGCAAACCAGTGGTTACTTCCGACAACGTGCTGATAGGTAACCCTACTCCTAAATGGCAGGGTGGATGGAGCAACAACCTTAGCTACAAAAACTTCAGCCTGAACTTCCTGGTAGATGGCAAATTTGGTGGTAAAGTAATGTCACTGACACAAGCGCTGCTGGATAAATACGGTGTATCTGCTGAAACCGGCGATGCGCGTAAAAATGGTGGTGTAACCATCAACGGTATCAATACAGAAACTAAAAAAGAAGTAACCAAAATTGATGCCGCCACCTGGTATGGTGTAATAGGCGGACGTGATGGTGTAACCGGCGAGTACATGTATGATGGCACTGTTGTAAGATTACGTGAAGCATCGCTTGCTTACACGATCCCATCCAGCGCACTTGGACATGGCTTCGTGAAAAGCATCCGTATGACCCTGATTGGCAGAAACCTCTGGTACATTACCAAAAAGGCGCCATATGATCCTGAAATCACCATGTCTACCGGTAACGGTCTTTCTGGTGTAGACATTTTCAGTATGCCTGCTAACCGTAGTTATGGCTTTAGCCTGAATGTTGGATTTTAATGATGTTCACCTTTAAATCAAAGCAGATGAAAAAGATCAGATTCAAACTATACAAACCGTTAACTGCTATCGCGCTTGCGGCAGGCATACTGGCCATGAGTGCCTGTACAAAAAAATTCGAGGAATATAATACCGATAAAACCGGGTTAGGTGAAGACGACCTGAAAGCAGATTTCAACTTTATCGGTGGATTCTTTCCGCAGATTCAGTCTTCTATCTATTTCAACTTTGGTAACACCACCGCAGATTATCAGCTACAACAAAATCTGAATGCGGATGCTTACTCCGGCTACCTCACCCCTCCCCATGATTTCCAGGGAAACCAGAGTAACCTGTCGTACAAGATGATTGATGGCTGGAATAACTCCACTTTCAACCTGGCTTATAACAACGTGATGGCGCCTATTAATGAAATCAAACGCAGAGGAGCACAAACCATTGCGCCTGATTTCTGGGCAGTAGCGCTGATCCTGAAAGTAGAAGCCATGCACCGGGTAACGGATGTTTATGGCCCTATTCCATACAGCAGTTATGGTAGTGGTGGTACTACTTCCTCTTATGATGCACAATCTGTGATATACGATCGTTTCTTTAAAGAGCTGGACACCGCTAATACTACACTGAAAGCTTTCGTAGCTGCACATCCTGGCTTAACGCCGTTCGGTAAGTTTGATATGGTGTATGCCGGTGATTACAAGCAATGGATTAAGTTTGCCAACTCCTTACGTTTACGTTTGGCGCTGCGCATTGTAAAAGTGGATGCTGCCCGTGCACAGGCGGAAGGTGAAAAAGCACTGGACCCTGCTAACGGAGGCGTAATGGAAATCAACAAAGATAACGTGCAGGTTTCCGGCTTTGGTCTGAGACACCCGTTGTTCACCATTGTCACCTCCTGGACAGATTGTTCCATGAGCGCATCTATGGAATCCTTCCTCGTTGGTTATAAAGATCCGCGTCTTCCAAAATACTTTGACCACTCTGTTAGTTATCCTAACACATATAAAGGTATCCGTATTGGTAGTACTATTACTGCAAAACCTGGTTACACTGGTTATTCCGTTCCTGCGGTTAGAGAAACTAAAACTTTCCGTAACAACACACCTATACAGCTGATGGTATCTGCAGAAGTATTTTTCCTCCGTGCAGAAGCAGCTTTAAGAGGCTGGAAAAACACTGGTGGAACACCCCAGCAACTGTATGAAAAAGGAGTGGGTATCTCATTGGCACAATGGGATGCAGATGCTGCCAGCATTTCCAACTACCTGAATGATAATACCAGCAAGCCTATTGCCTACGTAGATCCGCAGTTTGCTGTTAACAATGCACCTGCTACTACCGATATTACTATTAAGTGGGATGACGCAGCAACCTTTGACAAAAAGCTGGAACGTATTATCACACAGAAATGGATTTCCGTGTTCCCCGAAGGACAGGAAGCATGGTCTGAATTCCGCAGAACAGGATATCCTAAATTATTCACCGTGGTAAACAACTACAGTAATGGCCTGGTGAGTACCACCATCCAGATCAGAAGATTACCATTCCCGAATACAGAGTATACTTCCAACAAAGCGGAAGTGGATAAAGCAGTGACATTGCTCGGTGGGCTTGACAATGCCGGTACCCGTCTCTGGTGGGATAAACCGTGATATTATTCAACTTTTTATTTTGAATCGCGTGCATAAAAAAGGCCGGTCCTGTTGAGGACCGGCATTATATAAAAACTTCGCGGTTCTTTACATATTTCGCTTAGCATTCAATCAACATAGGTCACATTCAAATAATAGCCGTTGGTATTCCTGCTGACGGACTTTTTTTTAGAGAGAACAAATATTTAATTTTTCATAAGAATTGGACAAAGTAAAGAGCCGGTCCTGTTAAGGACCGGCTTTCCTGTGTAAAGTATTTACTGAAAAAACTGGTGAAAGAACAGCAGCTGGTACTTGATGGCATTGCTCCAGTATGCCCAGTTATGTTCCCCTGGACGCTCCGTATAGTCGTGATCGATACCTGCCAGCAATAATTTTTTATGCAGATCCCGGTTTACATCAATAAAAAAGTCTTTCACCCCGCAATCAATGATCAGGGATAAGGTACCAGGTTTCAGGTTATCTATCTGCTTAATAACTGTATAGTCGGTCCAGTTGGCACCATCTGTTCCGGGAGGGCCCAGGCGTTTGGCCAGGTCCCAGTTTTTAGGGAAAGGGCGGATATCTACGCCACCACTTATACTACCAGCGGCGCCAAATACATCTGAATGACGGATGGCCAGGAACAAAGCGCCATGTCCGCCCATGCTCAGGCCGACAATAGCCCGATGCGCAGGTTCAGGTAAAGTCTGATAGTGCTGGTCTATATAGGCAGGAATTTCTTTGGACACATAGGTTTCAAAGCGCATGGAGCTGTCTACCGGGCTATCGAAATACCAACTGGTCACGGCTCCATCGGGGCATACGATCATACACTGGTAGGCATCGGCCAATTCTTTCACGATGGGTACCTTCTTTACCCAGTCTGAATAATCGCCGTAGGCACCGTGCAGGAGATACACTACGGGATAGCGTTGGGTGCCGCTTTTGTAGGAAGAAGGGGTGATCACCACACATTTGTAAGCGCGGTGCATTTTATCGCTGCGGATACTGACAGTATCTACATCCGCGGCCCTGGCTGTTTGCGCCAGGCATATCAATAGCAAAAGACTGGCTAGTCGGTTCATAACTTAGGCTTTTAAAAAGGCGTTTTAAAAAATAAGGCGGCTATCATACGAGATGATAGCCGCCACAAAATATAAAATCACCTGATTATTTCGAATTTGCTTTCTTCATCGGGTTGTCACCGGTAGAGGCGCCGCGTACTGCTCCGGCTGCCTTAAACAGCTCAAATTTAGACGGAGTGGCTTCACGGGGCCAGCTGTTATTGCTTTCATCGATATCTGCGGTTTCGCGCAATGGATCGATTTTTACAGCTACCACCTGCTTATCTTTCGCAAATACCTTGGTAACTTCATTTTCATCTTTGCGCCAGATATAGGCAGAGATCCGGTCTGTTTCTTTGGTGCCATCGGTAAAGGTCCACTCAATGATCAGTGGCATCACGAGGCCTCCTTTATTGGAGAAACTGAGTTGGTAGAAGTTTTTCTTACTATCATACAGTGCTTTCTCTTCACGGCTTAATCCGTTGTAAAACTGGCTATAGGCAGCTTTATCTTCGGGGCTTACCTCAAAGCGGTTCCATTTGCTGTAGAAGTCCTGCAAACTCGTATCCTGATCTACGGCATATTTCACACCAGCAGCCTTGTTTTTCTGTCTGGCTACATGATCCATACCTTTATCATAGGCTGCTTGTGCTGCTTTCGCTGTTTCATTAGGATCTTTGCCATCCATCCTGTACCATTTAACGCTGTCCAGGGAGATGTCTACCGGCTCAGTACCAAAAAACCATCCGCGCCAAAACCAGTCCAGATCAACTGCAGAAGCATCTTCCATGGTGCGGAAAAAGTCTGCCGGTGTAGGATGTTTGAACGCCCAGCGGCGTGCATATTCGCGGAAAGCGAAATCAAACAGATCGCGACCCATGACTGTTTCCCGGAGAATGTTCAATGCTGTAGCCGGTTTAGCGTAGGCATTAGGTCCAAACTGCACAATATTTTCGGAGTTTGTCATAATCGGCTCCAGCTGATCTTTTGGCATCTTCATATAATCCACAATCTTATGCGCAGGTCCACGGCCGGAGGGGAAATTGCTGTCCCACTCCTGTTCTGCCATAAACTGGCAGAAAGTATTCAGCCCTTCGTCCATCCAGGTCCACTGTCTTTCGTCAGAGTTCACAATCATGGGGAAGAAGTTATGCCCTACTTCGTGGGTGATAACGCCTATCATACCGTTTTTGGTGGCTTCAGAATAGGTACCGTCTTTATCAGCACGGCCGTAGTTGAAACAAATCATCGGGTATTCCATCCCACTGGTCGCTTCTACTGAAATAGCCACCGGGTAAGGGTAAGGAATAGTATGTTTAGAATAGGATTTTACCGTATGTGCCACTACTTTGGAAGAATAACGGCGATAAAGCGGGTACGCTTCGGGACCATAGTACGACATGGCCATTACCTTGTTGCCTTCTACATTGGTAGCCAGCGCATCCCATACAATGCGGCGGGAAGATACCAGTGCAAAGTCGCGTACATTCTGTGCTTCGTATACCCATGTCTTGGTATTCGCTGCGTTGCCCTGCATCGCTTTCTTTGCTTCATCAAGGGTGACAACTTCCACAGGTTCTTTACTGGTTTGTGCCTGCTGCCAGCGCTGGTATTGCGCCGGTGTCAGCACTTCCTTGTAGTTCTGACATTCACCGGTGGCGCCGACCACGTGGTCGGCGGGCACTGTCATGCGTACACGAAAATTACCGAAGGCGAGTGCAAACTCTCCTCTTCCCGTAAACTGTTTGTTTTGCCAGCCCTGAAAATCGGAATACACAGCTAAGCGTGGATACCACTGGGTAATGGTATACAGGTAATTTTTATCTTCCGCAAAATATTCATACCCACCGCGGCCACCTACGGTCATACGATCAGAGATGTTATACCACCAGGATACTTTGAAGCGGTATTTCTCGCCCGGCATCAATGGTTTAGGCAGGTCAATGCGCATCATGGTCTGGTTAACCGTATAAGGCAGTGCCGTACCATTTGCATCAGTGAGCTTCACGATCTTCACACCGAGGTCTTTAGTGGAAGGCAACAGGCTGTTCAACGTAGCCAGGGTCATTTTATCTGACATGCGGCTTTCGTTAAACTGCTGATTATCGCTGTTGGGGTCGTGTTCATTCTCATCGAGCTGTAACCAGAGATAGGTGAGCGGGTCGGGAGAATTGTTGAAGTAGGTAATCGTTTCTGCGCCGGTCAGCTTTTGCTTTGCATCGTCCAGTTGTGCCTCTATTTCGTAATCGGCGCGTTGTTGCCAGTATTTAGGCCCGGGAGCGCCGGAAGCAGAACGGTACATGTTAGGCGTTTGCAGCATAGTGCCTAGCTGTTCAAAACGGTTGCCATGGTTGGATCCCGGGTTGTTCTGCGCCTGCAACGCGCATACGCTGCCGCACAGTACCCCGGCGAGGTAAAGATATTTTCTCATAAACAGTATTAAAAAAACAGCGCTCTCACGCCTTGTATAACCATTAAAAAAGCAATTCCAAATGTAGCAGACGACAGGAACATATTCCAGTCGCGGCGTTTAATATGCCCAATTTTCACGATTCCGGTTGATATAAGCAATATACTCATCACGATGAGAATCTGCCCGAATTCCAGCCCTAAATTGAATCCCAGGAGTGGCTGAACAATATTTGCCTGGCTGCCCAGCAAACTTTTCAGATAATTGGAAAACCCCAATCCGTGAATTAATCCGAAAAACAGTGCGTAAAAATAGTTCAGCTGTAATTTCTGCGGCTCTTCTTCCCGTCGCAGGATATTGGAGATGGCCGTCACACAAATGGTGACAGGTATCAGGAATTCCACCAGCGGGCCGGGTATACGGATAATATGTAATACACTCAATGCCAGGGTAATAGAATGCCCAACTGTAAAAGCCGTCACCAACACCAGCACTTTTCTCCAATCACGCAGCAGGTAAATGGCACTCAACGCTATTACAAAGAGAATATGATCATAAGCATCCCAATTTATAATATGTTGCCACCCTAACTGAAAATACAACTCATCCATTGTGCACTGCTTTCTATAATTTTGGTAAGTATAAAGCGTAAAAGTTAATTTTAAAAAAAATATTAGTCCAGTGGGTTTATTATTATGTAAATGGTGGATGACTTTATGGTTGACAGCACTGCACCCTTTCTATGCCAGTGTAACGGAGATTTCCCATAATGCCGATAAAAAGGAGCTGCAGGTAAGCTGCCGCATTTTCGCAGATGACCTGGAAAATACGCTCAAAGCACAGTATAAAACATCCTTTGATATTACGCATCCCGCCAACCGCAAGCAGGTAGAGGGCTACATCGCCGCATATTTAGCACAGCACCTGGCGGTTACCCTGGATGGGAAAAACATTCCCTTGAAGTTTATCGGGTATAAAATAGAAGAAGATGCGGTGTGGAGCTTCCTGGAAGCGGAAAACGTACCTGTACCTAAGAAAGTGCAGGTGAAGAACGACTTGTTGTACGAAAGACATTCTACGCAAACGAATATGATTCATGTGCTGGTGCGGGGAGAAAGGAAGAGTGTAAAGCTGGATAATCCGAAGGATGTGGCGGTGATGGGGTTTTGAGTAAAATCATCTCCTGAAATCGAAATAAAATAATTTCATTTTTTGAAATTTAATTTCATTTTTTGAAATTTTAAAATTACCTTTGGAGTGTAAACTCTTGTCATGGTGATCATTTCGAAAGCTGCAATCAATGAGTTTTCCATTATACATCCAGATGCTGTTGACCCTTTATTGTACTGGTATTATAACAGTAAATTAGCCGAATGGTCTAAATTCTCTGATGTAAAGGAAAGCTTCAATACGGTAGATTATATAGGCAAAGACTTATACGTATTTGATATAGGTGGAAATAAATACAGACTAATAGCAAGAATTATCTTTCGTGTCCGAACAGTATATATCAGATTTATAGGTACCCATAAAGAATATGACAAGGTAAAACCTGACTCCCTTTAAAGACAGGCCCAATCTGCGCATGGGTGATGTGTGCATACTGAAAAAACGATATTATGAAGAAGTTAACCGGCCTTTCCATTTCTACAGAAAAAGATTATACGGCTGCTATGCAGCGTATACATATCCTTATGAAAAAAGGAGATTCAAATCTGAACCAGACAGAATTGAAAGAATTGCAACAGCTTTCTGCAGCGGCAGAGCGTTTTGAAGACTCCCGCTACCCATTACCTAAGCCTACTACACTCAGCGGGATGATAGAATTGAAAATGTTTGAGATGAAACTCAAGCAAAAAGAAATGGCTACAATGCTGGATATAGGTGAAGCCAAATTCTCTCAAATACTGAATGGCAAAAGAGATCCGGATGTAGATTTTCTGAAGAAAATTTATCACAAATTAAAAATTGACGCAGAGTTTATTCTGCAACATGTTTGATTCCTGTAATTAAATCCTCAAAATAGTTGTTCATAGTATCCCTAAGGTCCAATATAAATAAGTGTACCTATATGAAGTATACGTAATTCCTAATTCCTGTTATCCACAAACTTCACCGGTTTACGGCTGTTCTCCGGAAACTGCATCCGCATAATATCCTGCTGACTGGTATACCTAACCTGCGGTATTACACGCAATTTTGCCTGCAGATATGATTTTATCTTGCGGTCCATTTCTTCGGATTCTTCTCTGGGCCAGAGGTGCAAAAGAATCTCATCAGTACCGAGTTCATTGGAGAATACTTCTACCACAAATTCTTTCACATCTTCCATATCATTCAGCAGATCAAACAGTGCAGGCGGATACAGGGTAGTGCCTTTGTATTTAATCATCTGTTTTTTACGACCTATTACGGGAGATAACCTTAACGTGTGTCTGCCGCAACTGCATACATCGTAATGGTACTGACAGATATCACCGGTTTTGTAACGTAGCAGGGGCATGCCTTCCACGCCAAGCGTGGTAATGGTCACCTCTCCTTCTTCGCCCGGGGCAACCGGCTGATTATTTTCATCCAGTAACTCTACATAAAGCAATTCCGGATGATGATGGCCTCCCTGGCCTGCGGCGCACTCTGTAAAGGCCGTCTGCATTTCAGTAGAGGCATAGGTAGAATATAATTTGATATCCCACTGCTCTGTAATCTTTTTGCCCAATACATTCAATGAAAAATCTGTGTTACGGATGTTTTCACCAATACATACTGCTTTCTTTACAGAGGTCTGGTTAATATCTATCTGATGCTCTTTTGCGTAAGCAATCAATTTAACGATAAAAGAAGGCACCCCTACGATGGTAGTAGGTTTTATGCGTTGTATGTTTTCCCATTGCATGCTCGGTACACCGGGGCCTACGCGCAATACACCGGCGCCCAGTTTACGGATGCCGTTGTAATAGGCCATGCCGGCCATAAACTGACGATCCAGCGTGAGCATGAGTTGGTAGATATCACTGCTGGTACCATCGGCACAACAAAAAGAAATGTATTCGTTGTAGCTTAAACGTTGCAGGTCTTTTTCTGTTAACGCCACAATAACTGGCCGGCCCAGGGTACCGGAAGTAGTGGTGTATTCGGCGATATTACTTTTATCTACACACAAAAATTCCCAGTTATGTTCCTGTAAATCTTCTTTGGAGACAGGAGGAATCAGGGAGAATGCTTCCAGCGACTGAACCTGGTCGGCGGCAATACCATGTTTTTTAAACCATGATTTATAGAAAGGTGAAAACTCCCTCAGGTAGCCCAGCAGGCGCATTACTTCCTTTTCCTGGTAAGCCCTGATGGCTGCTTTCGACTGTAGTTCAATATCTGGTATGTACATTTCTCCTAAATTTATCCTTCTATAATAACCATTGCAATAGCGGCACTTTTTTCATGAGATAAAGAAACCCATATTTTTTTTATGCCCAGCAAGGTATATCTGTTTGCTCCGTTACCTATTAAAAAAATCTCCGGCTTTCCCGCTTCATCATTGCGGACCTCAATTTCATCGAAATTGATGCCACCATTTCCCCAGCCGGTACCAAATGCTTTGAGTACTGCTTCCTTGGCAGCGAAGCGGGCCGCAAAACTTTCTGCCGGATTTGTCTGCTTTTCGCAATAACTGATTTCAAAAGGAGTAAATACCAGGTTCCGGAATCCATCTCCCTTCGCCAGCTTTGCAGCTATGCGCGGTACTTCCACAATGTCTGTCCCAATACCAATGATCATATTGCTGTTAGCTTTTAGCGGTTAGCTGTTAGTTTACTGTTACAAAGTGCCAGTTGCTTACGGATATGATCTTCTTCTCCTTTGGTAGCAATTACTTTCGTTAAGCCTGTTTCATAATATTGTTTTGCAATAGCATATGCTTTGCGCTTATATTCGTAATCCCCTGCCAGCACATAGGTGTGATAATATGCCGGGTTAGCCGCAATCAATGCTTTGATATCTACTGTTGCTCCTTCCCTGATCTGGTCTCTCAGTTTACGGTAGGTATTAAAAGCAAGATAATCTTTTGATACCAGGAAGCTGTCAGCAGCAATGTTCTGTGCGCTGTCGTATACTTCATGATCCGAAGTAAGACCGTGCATAGCAAAGATCTTATTGAGATCGTAGGCTACAAACTGCCCCTCCTGCCAGGGTGAAGTAGATACCCATACCATGCCTTTTTTAGGCTCAAATACAATGGAGTGATGGGCTATTAACTGATTGATGGCCTTTTCATTACCCAGTCCAATATCTGCATTGTGCAGGCCACCGCGGTCACGCAGGATGCTCACTGTTTTTTGTACAGTATTAGGTCCTTTCTCTTTCATCAGTTCTCTGAGACGCTCATAGCGGTATTCAGAGGCACTTTCTCTGATCTGTAATTTATTGGAAGTAAGACTACCCAATGAATCGCCCTGGAAGTGATTGGTACAGGTAATAAAGTTTTTACCGGATGTATACATATCCATGCCTTCCGGTGTTTTTTCGATAATCACCGCTTTATTATCTTCTGCAGAACCTATCAGGAAAGATTCTGATACAAACATCTTCCGTTTCTTTGCAATGTCCCATGCCTCCTGGATATTTTTTGCATACTGCAGAATTTCCCTGGCAACCAGTGATACGGGCGTAGCTGCAGCAGTAGGTACGGAAGTTTTGGCAGCATTAATGGTAACGGTCAAACCTTTATCATTCATACCGGATACCACTCCTGTAAAACCACCCCAGGACACAAACATAAAGTTATGGCCTTTTTCAGGGCGATAGAATACCACCATCTTATCTGCTGCAAAATCATCTCCCATATAAAAATCGAAGTTCCTGCCAATGATCAGATTGCCGTCGGCGGATTGATCATTCCAGGTACCAAAGGAGGTACAACCCACCAGCATCATGCCTTGCAGGGCATGTCCGATATCATGCGCGGCATGATAATTCATTAACCGGGCATAGTTAGTTCCTATATAATCGTAGTTAGGGGAAGCAGAGAAAGATTCTCCATAGATTTCTTCTTTAAATTCTTCCGGTACATGATCCGGCAGATTGCGGTTAAACCAGCCAATAAAATATTTGAGGAAATGCAGATAGAAAGTAGACGGTACCATTTTACTGAACTGCGCCACAAATACATCTTCCTGGCGACGGATCAATTCTCCGGAGAGTTTACCGTTGATCACGCCTCTTTCAAACGGGGCGCCTTCCACGTACATTTCATACAAACCACTGTTGCTTTTGCGGAACCAGTTGTTACCTAAAGTATAGCAGGTGCTGTCGATCTGTGTGCGTTGTAATTGTAATGCGCGCTGATCGGCAATAACAGGCGGCTTCACTCTGCTCACCACTACCAGGTAAACAGCCAGTCCGATGAAGAGTAATAAAAAAACACCGATAATGTATAAGAGTATGCGTCCAAGTCTTCTCCAGCCGCTTCGTTTCTTTTTTTCCACTGTTATGAATGTATTGACTGATTAATTTCTTCCACCAGGAAATCCATTCCCAGCAATTCTGCTGAGGTGATGACACTGCTGATAGTTACCCCTAAAATTCCGTGCAAGTTCAGATTTTGACCGGTAAGATACAAATTGGATAGTTTGGTACGGGCCGAAACCATGGTCCGTAGCGGATCTGCACTATCTTTTGCTATCCCGTACATGCTGCCATCGCTGGTACCGATATAATCCCGATAAGATAAAGGCGTGGCCACATAATAAGACTGCACACAGTCGCGGAATCCGGGAAATTGCCGTGCTACACAATCCATCAACTGGTTGGCTTTTTGTTCCTTAAAGGCCTCGTAATCGGCGCCCCTGCTACCTGCCTGCAATACCGTATTAAAGGTGTGCTGCCAGGGTTGCATTTCGTCATAGCGCATGTAGGTCATCACGGATAAACAATCGGCATACGTTTCATGCCGGGAACTGGCAGATACATACATCGCGTAGGTTTGTGGCCATGCTTCCGGCTGGTAATCAATACCCGCCCAGGCGTTGCTGGTGGCATGGTAATAATGATTATAGTTCAGGTATTTAAAAGTCCCCGGCTTTAACACCACATTGAGTACAAAAGCACCCACGGAATTCTCCAGGCCTTGTATGCGGTTGCGATAGGCGCTTCGCAATGTATCACTGTGGGTAATGGCCATTGTCTGGGCCGGATGCAGGTTAGAGATGTAATGCGTGGCCTGCGCCCTGGAACCATCCTGCAGCACAATATGATCTACATGATCACCTTCCCCCTGTATGGCCGTAACGGCCATATTGCGGATGATATCGCCTCCATTTTCCCGGATCTGCTGACAGAGTAATTTCCCTATCTGGGAACCGCCATCCACACATTTCCAGGAACTTTTCATATAACTGTTTAACACCAACGCATGTACGTAGAAAGGTGTTTTCTCTTCCACACCTGCATATAACAGGTTGTTTCCTGCCAGCACCTGCTGCAGCTTTTCATTATTGGTAATGCTGCGTAGATAATCGGCGGTGTTCAAATTAAGTACACTACGTTTTTCTTCATAGTCGCCGGTACGTAAATTGTACAGCGGAAATTTGCTGCATACTTCGCTGATCTTATCACAGTAAGCGCGCAAGGCAGCTTCTTCTTCCGGGAAATCGGCCAGCAGGGTGCGGATAAAATTTTCTTCTCCCTGTGCTAACCGGTATACTTTATCATCGCCGGCAAAGCTGATATGGTCGAAACCATCCATATCCATGCGTTTCAGCCGGAGCTTATCGTAGATGCCAAGATATTTGAATACTTTATAGAGATTTTCTCCGGGGGCCAGTCCGCCGATATAATGTACACCGGAATCGAAGATGACTTTTTCACGGGAATATGTTTGCAGACAACCACCCGTTTGCCGGTTTTTTTCGTAGATGCATACACGATACCCGTTCCGGCTGAGGATAGCGCCACATACAAGGCCTCCAAGGCCACTGCCTATAATGATGACATCATAGCTGTGCATAGTTTTCCTGGGGAAGTTTTTTAATCACAAATATTACATTAGAGGTGTACCGGGTGTTATCTATTTCCTCCGCTATCGCACCATATTTGTTGACCAGACTACGCACATGTGCCGCCGAAAAAAACGACAGTCGCTTGCTCTTCGTTTTATTAAACCCAATTACCTTTGTAGACATAAACTCCGTAAACCTGGTACCCTCGTGCCTTTTCGCCATATCACAATCGCCGTCACGTATAATGATCACCCCATCTGGTGTCAGTCTCTCAATACACTGCTGCAACAACGTTTCCTGTTCATCTGAAGACAGGTAATGCAGTATATCACTTAAAATAAAAGCATCATAAAATTCAAAAGGCGTAGCGGCAATATCACCATGAATGAATTGCAGTTGCGCGGGCTTTGTATAACAATATGCTGCCGTAGCTATTTTATCTTCATCATAATCAATACCGGTGATGTTCCTCCCCGGTGCTGCCCAGGTCAGCATATAATCCATAAATCCATATCCACAGCCAATATCCAGTATACGTCCCTGCTTCGGCAATAACTCATGGAATAACTCGTAGTTATTTTCCATCTTTGTTTTTATCCGCATATACCACTCCAGCACCGGCCCCTTATAAATAAAGTTATACTTCAGCTGCTCCCTGAAATATTTAGGTACTTCTGTTTCTGCCCGCAGCAATTCATACTGTTGCTTGAAATAGCGGCTGATAGATTTTGTACGTGCGCTGTAGCCTTCACCCCAGGCAGTATCTTGCGGAGTAATGCGCGGCAGGTATTTTACTGTTACCGTACCATCTTTCAGCAGGAAGTCCCCCTTACTCATCGTATAGGCGGTACCGTGAATAACCATGGGTAATATATCCAGCCCCAGTTGCTCTGCAATATAAAAGGCGCCCTTGTGGAAACGCTTGATAGTCGGGTCGGGTGAGCGGGTGCCTTCCGGATATACCACAATTGAATATCCCTGATTTACCCGTTCACGTAATTTTTCGATGGCCCCTTCTGCTCCATCTGCAACCGGGTAATAATCCGCCAACCGCACCACGGCGCCAAAAACCGGTGAGCGCCACACCCATTGATTGGTCAGCAGAATTACTTTTGGATGCAACATGGTAGAAACAAGTATGTCCAGGAAAGACTGGTGATTACTGATAATCACTGCCGGTTTTTCCAGTTGCTCATTACCGGGATTAATAATACGCTTCTTCAAATTGCCCATAATATACAATACACTATGGGTATAGGCAGAAAGAATATGATGATATAATACTTTGCCTTTTTCTTTATTAAAGGGATTCAGGCGGATCAATACTGTGCCGATCACCGTCAATAGCAGGCAGCCAGTAGTAAAGTAGATAAAAGAAAATACAGAGAGTGTCCATCCCTTCAATGTCCATGGTGCATAGCCTTTACGCACCCGGTTAGTGATCAGCCAGTTAAAAAGGAAAGGTATCATCACCTGCGAAATCAGCACCACAGTACCGATACCGATAATGGAAATAAGTGCAATAGATTTCAGGGAAGGATGCTGCGCGAAGATCAGCACGCCTAAACCCAGTACGGTTGTAATAGCAGACAGGAATATCGATGATTTGAAAGAAGACAGGGTTTTCTTGCCTGTTCTGTATTCCTGTAACAGCCCATCCATCATAAAGATGCTGTAGTCATCTCCCAAACCAAAAATAAAAGTAGAAAGGATGATGTTTACAATATTAAACTTGATGCCAAACAAGCCCATGATACCCAATATCCATATCCAGCTTACGGCCATTGGAATAAAGGTGATCAGTGCCAGCTCAATACGACCATAAGACAACAACAGCGCAAAAAATACGAGCAGGGAAGTCATCCAGGCAATACTGTTGAATTCATCTTTGATGACTTCCACCAGGCGATTAGCGGCATATTGTTTATCCAGCACCGTAGTACCGGGTAAGCTCTCCAAAGCATCGTATACCGCCTGTTTATGGGCTGGATCTACTTTCAGCAGGGTGACCAGTGAAGTAGTGTTGTTTTTTTGTATAATGAAATCGCCAAGATTGCCGCTCCGCAACACTTTCAGCGCATCGGGTGATAAAGGCTGAAACTCCTTACTCAGCATGCCCTCAAAGGGATTAAAAGCGGCTGCACTGAAACCCAGCGTACTGCCCTTACTTCGCAGGTAGGCCAATACCTGCTGCTTTTTGTCTGCTGTCCAATATTTATTCCAGCGATCAATACGCGTTTGCTGTTCCTTGTTAGATAACAGTAACGCCTGCACGCCGGCATACTTTTTCACAATGCCTTTTGCCTGTAGCTGTTCTACCACCGGCATCAGCTGCTCCCCGTTTTCAAGCGCACTTTCCAGGTCATGCCCATCTGATACTACGTACACCGATTGTGCGATATAGGAGTTCACTGCGTTCAGTTGTGTTTCCGCTGCTTTCAGTCGTGGCGTCATGTAGTTCATGCGCATCATATCACTTTCAAAAGATACGTTGCGGGCCGTATAAAAAAATACAATGGTGAGCAGGAAGATAGCACCTACCAGGTATTTATTTTTTTCAGGCTTATAGGCAGATAATTTATCCAGCCAGTTCTCTTTATGCGTATGTATCGTTTGCGGTTTATGTCCGATAACGATCCAGTGTGGCAGAAATATCAGGGAAAATAAAGCGGCCCCCACCAAGCTGAGAGCGGCAAACAAGCCCACATCGCGGAGCATGGGAGAATGTACAAACTGCAGACATAAGAAACCACCCACCGTTGTAAAACTGCCCAACGTCATTGGGGTAGCCAGATCGTTGATCACTTCACGGATATCCTGCGAATGTCGGAAGTGATTAAACACATGCAGGGAATAATTCACCGCAATACCTAATACCACTGCGCCGGCTCCCATGGCCATTACAGAGATGTGGCCTTTCAAAACGTATATCCATGCCAGTGAAAACAGGCCACCAAAAATTACCGGCAGCATCACGAGCACGGGGGAACGTTTTTTCCGGAAAAACAGCCCTATCAGCACTACCAGCAAAACAACGGTAATGCCCTGTGTGAGAAAAGTGTCCTGTCTTAATTGTGTAGCATTACCTACAGATACCGCAGTACCGCCAAAATACGATGCTGCTACTCCCGGGTAACGCTGATCAATGCTATCTTTTATATTATCGAGTCCCTTCAGGAATTGTGCATTGATTCTGGTGGCGCCCGGCGGATTAGCCGGAGTAATAAAGATCAGCACATGTTTGTGATCTTTCGTGATCACATAGTTATCGTATAATTCAAACTGATCATCATATTGCAGATGCTGCAATTTCTTCACCCCTATCCAGGAAATACCCACCGGGTCGGCCTGGATCATTTTCTTCAATACCAGTCCTGCTGGTGATATCAGCGTATTATAATCGTATTGCAGTGTTTTTTGGAGCTGTACTGTTTCCAGCAGGCTATCTACTTTCGCATAGTCTTTTTCTTCCAGGAAGATCGGCAGGTGTTGTTGAATGACCTGCATCAATCCCATAACCATGGAATCTTCTGCCTGTGATTGTATTTGCCGGATGTAAGGAGATAGTTGCGCACCCGCGTTGGAAGCCAGTTCTGCTGCGTATGCCGTTAAACTATCTGGTTGCGCTTCTTGTGTAGTGTCTTTTTGAGAGATGGTAACAATCAGTTTATCCGCAAAACGCGAGTCCTGGAACACCTGTTGCAGCTTGTCCAGTTTCTTGTCCTGCGGTAAAATTTTTGTGATATCCTCCTCCAGTTTTATTTGTGCAGCAAAATATCCCACCAACAGAAAGCTGGCAATGGTACAAGTCCACAGCCAGCCTTTGTGCTTTTCAAAAAAGTTATATATCGCTACAAAAAAGCTACCCATTTTTTTTCTCTTTTCTAAATATTGTCAACATCCCCAAACTCACTGCCCACACTAACAGTCCTCCCAGTACTGCCAGCGTAATGCTGCCATACACGTACTGTAGCATGTTATCTTTAATTGTGTCGAAGTTAAAACCATCTTTAAATATCAGGTCACTGGCAGTTTGTCCCACCCAGAACTTGCCGACCAGGAAGCTCGCGAAAAGTACAAACGGCGTCAATGGAGGTGTACTGATATGTGCAGAGAGTAGCACCAGCGCCTTATTCAGTTTCAGTTTAATAGATACCAAAATAGCTACCAGCAGCTGAAAACCCCAGATAGGCACGATGCCCATAAATACACCAAACCCAATCGCTATTGCTTTTCGCATATTAGATTCATCCGCTTTCAGTACTTCTTCTCTCCACATCTTTTTCCAGTTCTCCTTCTTCAGCAGGAAACGGACGAAGTCGCGTGGCTTGATATACAGAAAAGTCGTCAGTACCAATATGATATTCAATATGGTGATCCGCGTTACATCGGGAACAGGACGGAAATGCGATACCCGCTCTTCCGGTGGCGGATAATATACTTTTACCGGTGTCCAGTCTACAGTAATACCTTTCCAGGCGCTGCGCACCAGCACTTCAATTTCGAATTCGTATTTAGTACAGAAATAATGCATGTTCCCCATGCGGTATAGGGGATACAGGCGATAACCGGATTGTGTATCCGGCCCTTTTAAACCGGTGGTCACGTTGAACCAGAAATTAGATACCTTATTGGCGGAAGTACTTTTTCCCGGCATATTTTCCTGGTGCAGGTTACGTGCGCCAATGATCAGTGCACCAGGGCGTTCCTCTATCTGTTGCAGCATGGCAGGCAGGTCGGTGGCAAAATGCTGCCCGTCTGCATCCATGGTGATCACGTAATCATACCCTTGCTTCATAGCGTACGCAAATCCGCGGCGCAGGGCAATACCTTTACCACGGTTAGGACTATACGATACCAGTTGCAGGGAAGGAAACTGTTCCAGTACTGCCAGCGTTTCATCGGTAGCACCATCGTTTACTACAATGACATGATTGGTATATTCCAGTGCATCAGACAATACGGCGCCGAGTGTGCCGGCGTTATTATACGTAGGGATCAACACCGCTGCGCGGTGACGTTCAAATGTTGCGTTATGTGTAGGCTGGTTTGTCACTTAATTAAATATACCCTGGAACTTCATAAATGTTTTGTCTTCCCGTTTCAATGTAGCATTCACTTTCCATCCTGCTTCGTCCACTTTGTAGTTTACAGTAACATCTACCAATGGTTGTTTCACCGGATCAATCATTTGCAGAAATTTCATCTGGCTGGCTTTCTTCATCGACACTTTCTGTTTCACGGCACCTTCCAGTACTTCTGTAATAGTTTGCATCATGCATACACCCGGCACTACCGGCTGCTCCGGAAAGTGGCCCTGAAAGATGGGATGCGCCGCATTCAGTTCAATCGTGACGGTTACTTGTCCCGGTTCTTCTGCATGTGCTGTTACTGTATAAAAATTACCTGCTAACATGTACTGTGATTATTATGGTTTGTTTTGTTATTTCTCGACCTTCTGTAAAGAGATATTAAATTTGAAATGTTCATGACGGATATTAATCGTATCCGGCACGCCATTGTTATAGTGCTGCATCCATACGGTTACCGCCGGTTTGCGCCGCGAGGATTTTTCTATGCGTACCAGCTGCGTACAGGCGGTATCTGTAATGTAATAGTTGTTGCCTTTTTCAGTAGGCACTACCACATAACGGTAATGGCTATCCGTAGCAACATGTGCTGCATGTAAATCCGGGTGCAGCAATACCAGTGCAAAATCCTGGCGCAGGGTTTTTACCACTGCTTTTTTATCCATTTTGGCCAGCAGATAGTGTTTGGTAAAGTTGCCCTGTTTATCAAATTCAAAATCAAAGAACTTAAAACCCATTTCATTTGCAAACACTACGCGGATACTGCTGTCTGGCATTTGCTTAAAAAACAGGAGCCCGCTGAGGTGATGCTTTAAAATATCTACCTGCGTACTATAGAGGGTCGCATTAAACTGCGGACTGAACTGACGGATGCAATTCACGTCACCAGTTGCCGGTTGTAACCCTTTATACACAGATCTGCAACCTCCCGTCAGCAAGGCAATGCCTAATATACTACTTAGCAGAAAATACCGCATCCGGGATGTTTGTATTCAGTTGTTTATGTAAAAAGCTGATAATGGTATCATCGCCGGATAACTCCGCCATCGTAATTTTTGATACGGAATAATCCTGTTTATCTACCAGCAGAACGATCGACTTAAAATATTCCTTCATCACTTTGTTCACCGGTTCCAGCTCCAGCTTGTAATACTGGGCATTTTCGGTGGCTTTGGTGGTAAAGTCGGCATTGTCCAGTACGGTGCCCCGTACACAGTCTACCGTAATTTTGTTGATCTGTTCAAACAGCTTATTGCTTTTTCCTGACACTTTATTTTCCTTCTGAGCATCTTTTATCCGGATATCTTTTCCGTTGATGACCAGCAGGTAATAAGAAGGCTGCAGGTATTCCATTCTTACTTTATTATCTTTTTTAAACCAGAATTTGCCTTTGGATACAATCTTATCCGACAGCATACTCAGGTTTTTTTCCTGTACAAAATCGCATTGAATGCTTTGTGTGTTTTGTGCAGCTTTTGCAAACTGCTGTTTCAGCGGCGTCATGTCTGCCACTGACTTAAAGCCCGTTTGCGCCTGCGTTTGCAGACTTAAGATCCCACACATCAAAATTAAAATCCATTTACACATATGCGCGCACTTTTAACATTTTATCGATCCTTTCCAACTGATATCCTTGTTGACGGATGCCTTGGATCAGTTGTGGTAATATATCGGCGGTTATTTTACAGGTATCATGTAATAAAATAACGGCGCCTGGTTTTAGCTGTTCCAGTATCCTGTTCAACAATGCTGTTTCATCTTTGGCTACTGTATCCAGTGAGCGTATATTCCAGCCTACCGGCAGATAATTACCTGCTTTCACTGCCCTTGCCAGGTTAGGATTGGTAACACCGTATGGCGGGCGAAACAGGCGTGGCGTAAGCCCTGTGGCGTTTACCGTTACTGCGTCCATCTGCTGCATATCGGTGAGCATATTGCCCGATAGTTTCATATCAAACCAGAAATCATGTGAATAGGTGTGGTTCCCTATTACATGTCCATCTGCATATATGCGTTTCAGTAAGTCCCCGTTGCCGGAGATATTCTTCCCGATACAAAAAAATGCGGCGGGCACCTGTTCTCTTTGCAGTATATCCAGTATTACCGGTGTATACTCTCCATGTGGGCCATCATCAAAAGAAAGCGCCACTACTTTTTCGGTCGTATCAGCCTTGCACACCACCTTCATAAAAAAACTGGCTTCTATATTTATAGCGCCGTGAATGGTGAGTGGCAGAAAGATAAGCACCGGCAAACCGTAAGCCCAGAAAGGAATATCGAGCGCCAGGTATTTGTCCAGGAATAACAGTACTCCGAGACTTATAATGGCTACGATATTTACAACTCTGTTGTTTAGCATGCGGTTAGTAATACCAGCGAATGATGTGTTCCCTGATGATGATTATATAATAAAACCTTTTTGATCTGTTTGGGTGCGCGTCCAAAAAACACGGCTGCTTCGGGCACTTCCTGCGCCGCGATGATTGCATTGGCCATCCATACGCCGAAACCGGCAGCAGTGGGATATTCACCACACAGGTGTTTAAAGCAGGCTTCTGCATGTTCCGGGAACAGGGCAGCAGCTACTTCTTCATATATTGCATCCTGGTCTATATCACCATTTCTGCCGGTGATGATCAGGTCAATGTCTGCAGGGGTACTGTTATTATCTTCCAGGAATTTCATGATATGACCTATCACTTCTCCTTCCCAGAGTGGTTTGTACAGGGTGCTGACACCAGACAGCTCGGCTACGGTGCCGGGTTCTTTGGTGATGCCCAGTGTAAAAAAGGCGGCGCCTTCGCCGGCAATAGTACCGCTATCAGGGCTGTTCAGCAGCTCCATCGTTTTTACAGGCGTCTTTTTATAGATGCCAAAACGCGACAGGAGCTGATGGCTGTAGTTGGTAATTTCATCAACGCCACCGGCCAGTATATGCTGAGCAGAGCCTTCTTTCAATATCATGATCGCGTCCAGCAGGGCATTTTCGAAGGAAAAACCGCGGTGTACGAAGGTGTTGTTATAACCGTTACAACCCAGCAGCAGGGCAATCTGTCCGGCTACCGTGTTGTGGGTACTTTGTATAAAAGCGGTGGGCGTCAGCATTTCTTCCTGCTGATTCACCATTTTAGTTAAAAATACACCGGTATCATCGAGGCAGCCATAGGCAGTGCCGGTGATGATCGCATCCGGTGCGGTAATGCCTGCAGCTTCCAGGCTCAGGTGAGCCGCACCTACGCCCATTTTTACCACACGGCTCATGCGGCGGATCTGTTTTACATCAATCCATTGCTTGTAATCCGGATCTACGGTAGACAGGCGTACCTGTTCGTATTCTCTGGGAGTAGCCAGCAAAGAGCCTCCCTGCGCAGTTTCCTGCGGAGATATACAACCAGTGCCATTTATGTAGATATTCATATAGCTTTTAGCATTTAGCTGCTAGCAGTTAGCTTGCGTTGTTTGTTTAGCGGATAGCTCACATTGTTCTGAAAGCACTTACTTTATGCTTTCGGCTCTAAATCCAGGCGTTGGCGAATGCAAGTTACCTGACCGCACCAACTACGCCTTCGAAAAAATCAGACTAGAACAGTTGCCACCAAAACCAAATGAATTAGACATCACATGTTGCAGGTCATGACCGGTTGAATATTCGGTTACGGGTGCAAATGGTACTTCCTTCATCTGGTGTTCGAAGCGTGCGTTGGGATAGAGGATGCCTTCCTTTACTGCCAAAGCAGAAAAAACGGCTTCTATACCACCGCTGGCGCCCAGCGTATGGCCAGTGAACGATTTGGTAGAGCTCATGGCCGGAAAATGCGGCGCAAAGAGCCTGTTGATGGCAATTCCTTCCGATACGTCATTATTTTGCGTGCCGGTGCCGTGCAAATTGATATATCCTATTTGTTGCGGTTGCAGTCCGCTCCTGTCCAGTGCACCTTTCATAGCCAGGTAGTTGCCTGTGCCATCGGGAGAAGAAGCTGTTTGGTGGTACGCATCATTGGCGTTGGCAAAACCGCTGAAACGGCACCATGGCTGCAGCTGTGCAGCCAAACTATCAGATACCAGGATAACATAGCCTGCGCCTTCCCCCAGATTGAGCCCGGTGCGGGTGTCGTCAAAAGGCCGGCATGGCTGCTGATCCAGGATCATGAGTGTATTAAAACCATTCAATGTAAAGCGTGTGAGCGCGTCTGTACCGCCGGCAATCACCACATCCACCATATTATTGCGGATCAGACGGGAGCCGTACATCAGGGCATTGGCCCCGGAAGAACAGGCAGTGCTGATGGTAGACACATGATGACGGATGCCAAGCATATCTGCTACCAATTCGGTAATGCTACCACATTCATGGTGCAATACCTGGTGTAAGCGGCCACCACGTGGGTTTGTGAGGAATTCCGGGAAAAAGTCCTCCGTTTTATCCATTCCACCAACGGTGTTGCCGGAAACAAAACCCACGCGATACTGTGATATATCGCCCAGCCCACTGGATTGCCACGCCTCACGGGCAGCAATCATGCTGAGCAGGGCTGTTCTGCTGATATGTTCCGGCATGCGTGCCATCTCGGCAAGTGTGGCATTGTCTGCCTTCACTTCCGCCACCGGAAAGGTATTACGATGAACAGAAGGCAGATACTGCATAGCAGCCATTCCCGGCTGCATATCCCGGAACGACTGCAAACAGGCCTTTACATTCAGGCCTATCCCGCTGATAACCCCACCACCTGCTATCCACACCTTTTCACTCATGCCTTTACGGTTTGATTTGCTGTAATATACTCTGCCATTGAACGAACAGAATGGAATATTTTTGGTCCTTCTTCAGGATTGGCAATGCGGATATTATAATGCTGTTGCAGCAATACAATCAGTTCCAGCGCATCGATAGAATCGAGCCCCAGTCCATCTTTAGAAAACAGCGTCTGATCGCTGCCGATGCTCTCCGGGGTTACTTCCTGCAAATTCAATTGTTCAATGATCTGCGCTTTCAGATCCGACATCAACTTTTCCACTGTAATTTGATTAAAGTTATTAACTATTTGTTTGTTGATAAACCGCTGACAAAGCCGCTGCTGTTAAAGGCTGCGCTTTGTCTGTTCGTTTATTTTCCACGAGGAATAATGCTACCTCATACTGTTGTTCCATTACTTCTACCCAACCACAGATACAAGCCTTTAAAGGTGTTTCTGCCAGCAGCTGTGCCGGGTAAGTGCTCATCAGTGCCGTGTCAAAAGTATCTGACACAAAAAAAGTATTCTCCCCTTTAAAACCATGCCGGATCGATATCTCCCCCATTACAATGTTGGGGAGCGTGTATACGAACAACGCCGGACTGGCAAAATCCTTCACGGTGGCATAGTAACGCAAATCTGTATCCAGACTGCTACTCCGGTTTGATAATACCATGCCTACCTGTTCCGGTGGCAGGGTATGTACCATTGTATCTTTCAGCAATACTTCCGCCGCCAGCCAGCCAAGCTTGCTGAGGGCATCCATCTTATGAAATTTAGGATACTGACCGGAAAAACGGTCGTAACCTGCCCGCAGAAAATCAGATACTTCCAGCTCCTCCGCTGCCTCCCATAACAATGTACCATTCAGATACACCTTGTTATGACGAATGATACAACTCCCTGTAATATATGCCGACTCACTATTCAATTTCTGAACTACTTTTTAACTTTTCTGTTAATTCTATTGTTCTGGCCAGGCGCTTAAGCGCGGTCTCGTGATTTTTGACAAATGGATTATTCATATCCCACACATAACCAGCCAGTACGGAACAAATTTGTCCTTTGATCAGCGGATCCGCATCTTTCTTAAAGAAAATGGTATCCAGCGTACCTTCATACCAGGCCATTACATAAGAACGGAAGGTATTCACTCCCTGCATGGTTGGCTCCATGTACTCTTTTTCCCAGTCTACGTCCTCTCCTTTCAGTTTCCTGATCACCAGCTTTGCCGCTGTTTGAGCAGATACGCAGGCCAAAGTTACGCCAGAAGAGAAAATCGGGTCCAGAAATTCTGTTACATTTCCGGTTAACACAAATCCATCACCGTAAAACTTATCGGTAGTAGCAGACCAGGACTGTAAAATCCGTGGTTCAAATACCAGTTCTACATCGCGAAAACGCTCTCTGGTATAAGGTTCTGCTTCCAGTAAAGCGCGATATTTATCTTCATCTGTGCCTGGATATTGTTCAAAAAACTCCGGATCTCCTACAAATCCCAGGGAAGTTACCCCGGTAGCAAAAGGAATGATCCAGATCCAGACACCCTTTTTATGTACAACAGCAGTAATACGGTTAGGTTCATCCGCCATAGAGCGGCGAACATCCACCGTATGGGCAAACAATGCTTTACGGGGTTGCAGATTGGAGTTCTTCTCCAGGTTAAACAATTTAGGAATTACCCTGCCATAACCGCTACCATCTACTATAAACCGGGCAGCAATCTCAGATTGATTACCATCTTTATCTTCCACTGTTGTCACAGAATCGGACCCATTAAAACGTATAGCTGTCACCGTTGTTTCGTATGATACAGGAACACCCATACTTTCTACGGTGTCAGCGAGGGTTTTATCAAAATCGGCACGGGTTACCTGCCAGGTCCAGGTCCAGCCGGGAGTGTATTGCTCCTGGAAGGTAAAATCACAGGTAGCATCGCCTTTCACGAACTTGGCACCGTATTTCTGCTGAAAACCTTTTGCTTTGATGGCATCGATAAACCCTGCTTCTTCCAGGGCTTCCATACTGCGGGGCAAAAGGCTTTCGCCAATAACAAAACGGGGGAACTTTTGCTTTTCCACCACCTTTACTTTATACCCTGCCTGGTGAATAATAGACGCTGCTACCGTTCCTGCCGGACCTGCTCCTATTACCAGTACATCAACTTGCTCAGTCTTCATAAGAGATCGATTTTGGGAATTATAGATGATTATGTGACAATTGGGATTTCTATTTCTTCTTACATTTCAGCAATGTATAGTTCATGCCCATCTGATCATTTTCTTCGATAATCGTTAAGCCGGCATCTTCAATACATTGAAAGAAATCATCTGTGTGGTACATCTGGCTGTTGCCGTTGGCCATCGCTGTGAAATACAGGGAGGTCTGTTGCAGACAGAAAGCGGCAGATTTAAACTGCTGGCGATTCCAGAATGGTTCCAGTATATATACAATACCATCTTCGTTGAGCGCTTCGCGGCAACGTTTCAGGATAGACACAATTTCAGCTTCAGAAAAACAATCCAGGAACTGGCTCATCCAGATGGCATCAAAGCCTTTAGGGAAAGGGAGTTCCTCGTGCAGGATATTGGCAATATGAAAATGTACGCGGTTTTCTACACCGGCATCTTTCATTTTCTGTTGTGCCAGTCCGGCCTGCCCCGGTAAATCAAAAATGGTTACTTCCACATCCGGATCTTTGGCAGTGCAAGCCAGCGCCCACTTACCAGTGTTTCCACCAATATCGAGAAGACGTTTTGGATGTTTCTCAAAAACAATATCCAGGGCGGCGGGGGTAGCCAGATCAGAATAGTAGTGGTCGAAGTCGAACCAGCTTTTACCTACTTCAGGTGGCAGTAGCGACAGGCCGGGATAGATGGTATCCCAGGGAMCCAGTTCACGCAAGCCGGCGGGCTTTCCTTCTGTAAGGCTTTCCTGCAGGTGATTCATGCCTTTATAGCAGATATCCTGGGAAAAGTCCATGTTAATACGGGTAAGCTGATCATGTAAAATAAAGTAGCCTGTTTTGGTGAGGGTATAGCGTTTATCATTTACGATCACGAGTTCCATACCTAAACCTGCCTCCAGCAATACTCTTACTGCATAGCGGGACATTTTTGTTTGCTCCATTATTTCTTCAATGGTGATGCCTGCAGAACGGCTGTTGCTTACTGCAGTTAAAATGCCCATATCGCGCAATGCCCTGGTAGCCTGAAAAGCAACAGGGGCAAATGCCAGACGCAATGCAGCTTCTTTCGCTTCCAGTGCTGTTTTTGTTTCTTTATTAAACACGACAATAACTTGTTTAGCTGTTAAGATTAAAGACCATGGCTGCATTACATCCGCCAAAACCTGATACTGTTTTCAGGAAGTGAGCAGATGGCTTGTGCAGCAGGGTATTATTAACGTTGACCGGCATACTAACACCGGAGTTTTCATATCCTTTTGTTGGCAATATTACACCGGCCTTCATGGCCTGCATGCTGATGATCGCCTCTATGAGTCCGGCTGCACCGAGGGTGTGGCCGTAGTATCCTTTGAGACTGTTTACCGGCACCTGGCTTAAACCGGCGTGGTGTAATGCTTTCGCTTCCATTTCATCATTATACAGTGTAGCCGTGCCATGTGCGGATACAAATCCGATATCGGCAGCGGTGAGTCCACTACCGTTAACAGCCAGTTGCATGGCTGCTGCCAGCTCTTCACCGGTACGGGATGGGCCTGAAATATGATTGGCATCGTTGCTGATAGCACCGGCGCCCAATGAAAAAGCGGCGTTGTTGTTGTCCCTGCTGAGAATAACGGTGGCAGCACCTTCTCCCAATGTTACCCCGGTACGGTTGGCATCGAAGGGTTTACAGGGAACGGCACTTACTGCCTGAAAAGATTGAAATCCAGACAATACAAAGCGGGTCAGCACATCGGCTCCGGCAACCACTACATGATCGTAACGACCCGACTCGATGAGTCGTTTACCGGTTAAAATAGCGACCAGTCCTGATATGCAGGCACTGCTGATAACCATTGGCTGGTTGGCCGCCTTAAAATGTATGGCTATTTTATTAGCAGAAGAAAACAACTGCAAATCTGCCAATGGTACGGTGGCTCCTTCAGGCTGCTGCTCCAGTAGTTCTATATTTCCCTTGGTAGTGGAAATAAGAAAACCGGTACGTTTATCTGTTAATGTGATCCCTGTTTGTTGCAGGGCATTTTGTACAGACGCCACCAGCAGTTTTTCAAATGTCGTGTATCCATGTAGGTGGTATGCAGCGGTGTATGTATCCAGCTGACCTGGCGCCATCATAGCACCATAAAACGGAGCAGCGGCATAAGCTGCATTTTCCTGCAAACTTATGCCACTGTTGCCCAGTAAAACCTGGTCAAAATTATCCCGGGTAGTACCGCCCAAAGGCCCCACAATATTATCTGCTACTACATACACCTGTTGCATATCACCCTTAGTTATACCAGTCCGTGTGTTTTTTTCCATTCACTGAAAAAAGCAGGTGTTAACAGTTGCAGGGAGGATGTTTCTTTATCCAGGAATACCTGAACAGAAGATCCTTTTGCTACTATTTCACCTGTTGCCGGATTGGTAAGAATATATTCAAATTTTATTTTGGCGGCAAGATCATCCACATATTTTGTTTCTACTACTACCCTGTCGCCATAGCGTAAAGAGCGTTTGTAATCGCATTGTATGTTCACTACCGGAACAGAGTATCCTTTTTCAAAAATATCCAGGTAACGAAGTCCGTATTTTTCGCCAAAAGCTTCTCTGCCGTCTTCAAAATACTGCACATAATGCCCGTGCCATACTATTCCCAGCGGATCTGCTTCATTAAATCGTATTAGTATGTTCGTGCAAGCTGTGAGTGTCATGATTTATCCTTTCTTCTTTGCTGGTTTCTTTGTTTCTTTTGTAGCTACACCGGTTTTACCTTCTTTCTTTTCTGCAGGTGCCACTACTGGTTTTGGATCTTCTATGTCTTTGGTATCTGCGTATTTGGTTTTCAGCTTATTGTAGTCATCATCAAAGTCACCCAGTGCGCTTTTGATGGTAGCCAGCCAATAGTTACGCCATGCGAAGCTCCATTTCTGGCCTTTACCGATGTAACGTTCTGTCATCAGTACATTTTTACGGTCCATATCTATCACGGTGATCCACATAGAGGCGCTTTTGCTTGTTTTGCTCATGCCTTCCATGACGATCATTACACCGATACCATGTCTGCCGGAAAAATCGTAAGATTTCACCACTTTGGTGATGTCTTCCGGTTTCAGGCGTTCAAAGTCAGAGGACTCGTCCGACAACAGGGCATCTTTATTAATGCCTTCGTTATGCTTATTTACCTGGGTAATGCTGGTATTGTACTTTTCACGATGAAATGCGCCTGGCACATCATATTTTTTCTGTTCATTTACAATTACCTGGTTAAGAGCAGTAAACTCATGATCTACAATGGCATCTGTTTTTGCCGCCGCATCACCGATCAGTTTAGCCTGGGTAAAGTCCACGCCCAGCCAGAGGAAGGAAGAGTCTTTGCTCTCTAAAAAATTTTTCAATTTCTGAGCATGGGCATCCATTGCGAACATGCTTAAAACCATCAATGGTAGTGCGATAAATTTTCTACAGTTCATATTATTCTATATTATGGGATTGATAAAGATTTTCATTTCGCATTGTGCCATTACGCGGCCTTCAAACATCACTTTACCAGTTACCATGGTGGCGTTGAATACTTCGCCGCCGATTTCCGTGGTGGTTTCAATCATTTGTCCTGCAGGAGGCAGTTCCAGTATTTCCAGGTCTTTCACAGCACCAATAAACCCTAACG
Source organism: Chitinophaga sp. 10T418 (assembly GCF_056394125.1). Taxonomy (NCBI): domain Bacteria; kingdom Pseudomonadati; phylum Bacteroidota; class Chitinophagia; order Chitinophagales; family Chitinophagaceae; genus Chitinophaga; species Chitinophaga sp. 10T418. Next base: position 592,006 of record NZ_JBFTHG010000001.1, on the reverse strand, counting down.
GAACGGGGCTGTTTTCCTGTTTGGCAATATACCCGATGCGGGCAGCTGCTGTTTGTGCAATGTTTTCCATCAGACCGGGGGCGGTGAGAACCCCATCCTCCACAAAAATATTGTCTGCTGCAATGTGAAGGCCGGTTCGGGTTACAGGACCATTCACCTCCAGAATACCGCTAATCATGACGATTGGCGTACGCTGAGGAATATAGGCGGTTATATCATCTGTATGAATAAACATCTGCGCAAGTTATTATTAAATATGAAACACGAAATAACTAGAATTATACGAAATTATGAACAGTAAAAACACGCATTATTCCCAAAAATCGTAATAATTGAACCATTGAACCGGATAACGGTGTACTTTTTCTTCCACGCGTTGCACAAAATCATTCAGTGAAGTTTCCACTCCCTCATTGCGGCGCCCGTGATACAGTTTGGGTTCAGTCGCATAGAAATGATAGTGTGTGGAAGATTCTTTGAAGGCAAATACTACGGAAACCGGTACCCGGAAAGTAGCGGCCAACAAAAAGGGGCCCATTGGAAATCGGGCATCCTGGCCCAAAAAGGAGGTGGTCAGTGTTTTATTACCAGGCAGAAAACGGTCGGCGTGCATACATACCATTTCCTTATTATTCAAGGCTTCATTAATGGCATAAATATGTGACAGGTCGTCTTTGATCACAATAATATTCATGTTACGGTCGCCGGTAATGCCAGACAGGTAATCTTTGATACGCTGGTGTTCCCCGTCAAACATGACAATATTGATACGGGTTTGCAGGCGTTTGAACAAATGTCCGGCTACTTCCCAGTTACCCAGGTGGGCACTCAGTAAAATACCGCCCTTGCCACCGGCAATCATTTCACGCAAATGGTGTTCGCCCTCAAATTCAAAAGTGAATTTATTGGACATATCAGCCATCACTACTACTTTATCGATCAGCGTTTGACCAAACACATGATAATTACGATACAGACTAAGCAATGAACGCCACTTGCCGTATCCTATTTTTGTACGGAAATAATGATAGAGAGGTTTTGAGGAGCTCCAGGAGAATGCAAAAAAATAGAAAGCCACGAACCTTAGCAGCAGATAAGCCGGCATTACTCCCCCATTATTAAGCAGGAAAACAAAACAACTATATCCAAACTTACTCCCTTTTGACTTTCCTTGCCAGGAAGGCATTATACCAGTTCTTTTTGTTGTACACGAGTGGCTACGTAATCGTAGAAATCCTGGAAGGTGATGATAGCCTGGAAATCTTCAGGATTTACTTTAAATCCGAAGTTATCTTCTATCACTACCACCATATCAATATAATCCAGACTGTCAAGATCCAGTGTGGACTTCATATTTGCTTCAGGTGTAATTGATTCGGCGTTTGCTTCAAACTCCTCTACCAGAAACTTATTCGTAACAGTTATTATTTCTCTAATGTCCATAAAGTGCGAAATCAGATATAGGTCGTTTTTAAATTTATTTATTGCAGCTTAGTTGGTCTAACGATCCTGATCCAAGGGTCAAAGTTAAGAATATTTATTGTCCGTTCCACCCCCTTACAATAAGAGAGGAATTAGTACCTCCAAAACCGAAAGAGTTCGACAAAAATATATTAAAATTTTTATTAATTGTACTGCTCACTATATTTAACCGGGCGGCATCCTCATCGGGATTTTCCAGGTTAATATTGGGTGCTATAAACCCATGTTTCATCATGATCATGGAGTATACAATTTCACTGGCACCCGCCATCCAGCATTCATGGCCGGTCATGGATTTGGTGGAGCTGACATAAGGTCTGGAAGCGCCGAATACTTCATGCAGGGCTTTGGCTTCGCTGGCATCTCCTGCCAGTGTGGAAGTAGCATGTGCATTAATGTATTCGATATCGCCGGGTTGAAGCCCTGCATCTTTCAGGGCAATTTCCAGGGAACGTACCGGCCCGTCTACTGTAGGATTCGAGATATGTGATCCATTGGAGGAAAAGCCATATCCCATCACTTCCCCTAAAATGGTAGCCCCTCTGTTTTGAGCAGACTCCAGGCTTTCCAGTATCACGGTAGCCGCGCCACCGCTGGGCACCAGTCCATCACGATCACGATCAAAAGGCCTGGAAGCACGGGCAGGTTCATTTTCCCTGACAGAGAAGGCGCCAATAGCGTCAAAGTTGCCCATGGCATACAGATTCACTTCCTGTGCCCCTCCGCAGATAACGGCATCCTGCATCCCGTTGCGGATAAACATATATCCCATGCCGATAGCATGAGAACCGCTGGCACAGGCCGCGCTCACAGTAAAGTTAACACCACGGAGTTTGAAAATAGTGGCCAGGTTCATGTTCACCGTAGAGTTCATGGTCTGGAATACAGAACCGGAACCCACCAGCATGGTATCTTTTTTTGCCCGCATTACATCATTGGCTTCCACCACTGGTTTTGCGGAACTGTCATTACCGTATAATAGTCCTATGGGAGTGGAGTCAATATATTCGGGTGTAATGCCCGACTGCGCCAGGGCTTCATTGGTCGCCATATAGGCAAACTCCGCCTGTTCCGGCATCATGATCCTTGATCGGCGATCCAGTACCCCTTTGAGCTCGGGTCTCTCTATATAGCCGGTTAATCCTGACCGGTAACCAAAAGTTTTCCTCTCGGGGTCCAGCACAATACCGGATTTACCCTGATACAATGAATCTCTTACTTCCTGCATATCCTTTCCAATGCAAGAGTAGATTCCCATTCCAGTGATCACTACTCTTTTCATAAGCTCGTAGCTTTTAGCGGTTAGCTTTGATCCGGCATTTAGCCATTAGCTTAGCCGTTAGCTGTTAGGAAATGCAGCGGAAATTAGCATAACATACGCTTCGCTGCATTTCCTAACAGCTAACAGCTAATGGCTAATAGCTAAACGCTATTCAGGTGTGCAACCCTCCATTGATGTTTAATACTTCGCCTGTGATATAACCCGCTGCTTTGGAAGCGAGGAAAGCTACTGCTTCCGCTACTTCTTCCGGTGTACCAAAGCGGTTCATAGGCACCTGCGCAGCCAGCTCTTTTTCATTGAGTTCTGCTGTCATATCTGTTTTAATAAATCCGGGTGCAATGGCATTTACAGTGACGCCCCTCTTGGCTACTTCCTGGGCCAGGGCTTTGGTAGCACCGATAACCCCTGCTTTCGCAGCGGAATAATTTGTCTGACCAGGCAACCCTTTGATACCAGACAACGACACCATGTTAATAATACGTCCGTAACGCTTTAATAACATGTTATTCAATACCTGCTTCGTCACATTAAAAAAACCATTCAAACTGATATTCAATACATTTCCCCATTGCGCTTCATTCATCCAGAACATCAGGGAATCTTCGCGAATACCGGCATTATTTACCAGGACTTCTATCTGCTGATCTTTATTATTTTCTACCCATCCGCCCAGCACCTGCTGTACTTCTGCGGCATCTCCCACATTAAACTGCAACAGTTCACCCGTACTCCCTTTTGCTTTTACCGCCTCCAGGGTTTCCAGTGCTGCTGCTTCATTCCCCTTGTAGTTGATGAGTATATGATAACCTGCTTCGGCCATTTTTACACAAACTGCCCTTCCTATTCCTCTGGATCCTCCTGTTACTAATGCACACTTCATTGAATTACAAATTTCGGATTACAAATGATGGCTCATCTAATATGAACTAAAACTCTACGGGCACATTTTTTATCAGGTATTCCTTAATTTTCTGAAGATCCTTGTAACGCGGGCTATCCTCAATAAATTTAGGAAATATTGCTCTTACTTCCTGGTATACCTTATGAGAAAAACCAGCCAAACGATCCTGACAATTCAGGTAGTCTACCGCCTGCAACATCGTCATCACCTGTATAGCCAATACCTGGAAAGTATTTTCTATCACTTTACTCGTCATGATAGCAGCATTACAACCCATGCTCACAATATCCTGGTTATCGTTGTTATTCGGAATGCTGTGTACATACATCGGGAATGACAACGTCTGGTTTTCCGCCACAGTAGATGTAGCCGTAAACTGAACGCCCTGCATTCCAAAATTGAAGCCAAGTTTTCCGAGGTTCATGAACGGCGGGAATTTATGGTTCAATTTATCGTTCAGAAGATAGTTTAATTGTCTTTCTGCGAGCATAGACAATTTGGTAATGGCAATTTTTATTTTGTCCATTTCCAGAGAGACATAATCGCCATGGAAGTTACCGCCATGGAAAACATTTTCCAGGTGATGATCCACTACGGGGTTATCGCTCACTGAATTCAGTTCCTGCACCACCAGTTTCTCCGACTGTACCAGTGTATCGTATACGGGGCCCAGGATTTGTGGTACGCAGCGCAGGGAATAATATTCCTGTACTTTATCTTTAAAAATTTCTTCTTCCAGTTCTTTATAGAGATGATCAGGGCGATGGCGGACCATTTTGCTGCCTGTCAGTATTTCTCTCATTTTAGCCGCAATCTGTTGCTGTCCTTCATGCTTTTTCACCGCATTCAGTTCGGCAGACAGGTGGTCGTCAAATGCTTCTACGATTTCGTTGATCATGGCAGATAATACCACAGACCATCCGAGGAGTTTCTTGGCTTCGATAAGATTCACCAGTCCTACGCCTGTCATAGCGGAAGTACCATTGATGATGGCCAGTCCTTCTCTTACGTGAATGCCTATAGGCTTGAGATTCAGTCGGGCAAATACTTCTGCCGTAGGCTGAAATTTATCTTCGTACCATACTTCTCCTTCGCCAATCAGTACAAGGGCCAGGTGGGCCAGCTGTACCAGGTCGCCGCTGGCGCCTACGCCACCGTGTTCAAACACACAGGGATATACGTTTTTGTTGATCAGATCTTTTAAAAGATGTACTACTTCCGGATGGATGCCTGAATGCGCCTGCATAAAGCTGCTCAAACGTGCGATCATCAGGGATTTTGTATGTAATGGTGACATACATTTGCCTGCACCGGAGCTATGGCTGCGGATCAGGTTATATTGTAACTGGAAGGTATCTTCATCGCTGATGCGGTATTGGGCCATAGGACCAAAACCGGTATTGATGCCGTAGATCAGTTTCTTTGCCGAAAATTTCTCAAGGAATAAAAAACTAGCTTCCACCTGCTGCAGAGCTGCTGCTTCTAATGTCAGCTCTTCTCCGCCCAAAAGGACCCTGTACACTTCATCCAGGGACAGCGCCTTACTTCCTATTGCAACCATTTTATCTTAAATTAAATTATTTGTATATGTAAAAAAGTGCTCAAAATTAGCATAAAGCTAGATTTATCCAAATAAATAACAACGGTCCCAAACGAATTACGGGTAATTACGCATGCGATTATTACTTATTTTGCTTTGGGGTCAGTACTTATTCATCCACATGCTGTGTTGGCGGTGTCACCAATACTTTGTCTATACGATGTGCATCCATGTCCACTATTTCGAATGTAAAGTCGCGCCAGGTGAACTTTTCACCGGTTTGCGGAATATGTTCCAGGTGATGCAGGATGAAGCCGGCCAGCGTATCAAAATCCTGCTCAAATTCTGTCATCCAGTCTTCTTTATCAAATTCTTCGAGGAAATCATAAAACGGGATCTGTGCATCTACCAGCCAGGTGCCGTCTTCCCGCAGAACCATCTCGTAATCATCACTTTCAGCAGTTTCCGGCATATCTCCCACAATGGCTTCGAGGATATCATTCAGGGTGATCATCCCCAGGAATGTACCATACTCATCCACAATAAAGGCTGCGTGTAAATGCGTTTCTTTAAACTTTTCAAGCACCTGGTAAGCCGTATTATTCTCCGGTACAAACAGGGGTTTGCGGATAATATCAGCCAATGGCACCGATTTTCCGGCTACGGTGTACAGGTCTTTTATGGTGATCAGTCCTTTGATACTGTCTATCTGTCCATCGCAGACAGGGTATACAGAATGGAGGCTGTCATGAATTTTCCGCTGATAGTCGCCGGCAGGCTCATTAATATCCAGCCAGGTAATGTCATTCCGGTAAGTCATGAGCGAGGTGATGTTACGGTCGCCCAGGTGGAATACGCGTTCAATAATTTCCTGTTCCGTTTCTTCGATAGCACCGGAGTTGGTGCCTTCGTTGATAATTGCCTTGATCTCTTCTTCCGTTACATGTGAATCGCCGGATTTGAGATTAAATAATTTCACCAGCAACGTAGTGGAAACAGACAATAACCAGATAAAGGGAAAGGTAAGCCAGGAAAGGATCTGCATCGGCTTTGCCATATTCTTGGCTATTGCCTCCGGTTTCGCCAGTCCTATACGTTTAGGTACCAGTTCTCCCAGCACCATAGAAAAATAAGTAATAGTCACTACAATGATGGTAGTAGCTACCACGCTGCTGTAGGGCTGTATAGCGGGGAATGTATTGAGCCAGGCCATCACATCAGTCTTGATGTTTTCGCCTGAATAAATACCCGTTAAAATGCCAATCAGGGTAATACCGATTTGCACGGTAGAAAGAAAAGTGTCCGGATTATTGGCCAGCTTTAAAGCTGCCTTTGCTTTTTCATCCCCTTTATTGGCCTGGTTTTCCAAACGGATCTTCCGGGCCGAGACCAATGCTATCTCGGACATCGAGAACAGGCCATTCAATAAAATAAGGATGAGGATAATGACGACTTCCATATATAAAGCCTAAAAATAAAAAATTATTCAAATATCAGGGTAAGAAATGCCAAAAGCAATCCTAGTGCTATTGCCATGACCTTTTTCCTGCTGAGTTCATGATGTTTTGTACCACTTTCATAAAAAATAGTAGTGGAAATGTGCAGAAATGCACCTACTACCAGCGCTACCAGGTATAAAAGGTAATGCTGTACAATTTCGAAACGACTGCCCAGCCATCCTGCCAGGATAGCGGCCAACGGTGTTACCAGTGCAAATACGAGCAGAATCCGCCAGAGATCCGCCCGTTTCTTATGTGCATGCATCATCACGGTAATCAGTGTTAATGCTTCCGGTATTTTATGTGCGGCCACCCCCACCATCAGTGAAGGTAGTGCGGAATGATCATCATACTTAAATCCCAGGGGAATCCCTTCCATGAAAGCATGTATGGAAAGGCCCAGCAACAGCGGTGCTACAGCAATATGGTGATGGTGTTCCTGCGGCACATGCGTATGCCCGTGCTCCATACCGTGTGACAACTGCTGCAGGAATACCTGTAGAAAAAATCCTGCTACAATATACAGTCCTGCCTGATGCCCCAGTTCATGATACACTTCCGGCAGGAGGTGCATGATGATAATCCCAAAAAGAAAGGCGCCGGTAAAGGCCAGCAGGTAAATAGAAAAATTGGCATGAATACGTTTTATTGTCATGGGTATCAACCCACCAACAATTGTAGCAGCCAGTATTAATATCAGATAATTCCAGTTCATGATGTGAGTTCAGACTCCAGTCTTATGCGGCGTTGAAAGAAACTTCCGCTGAGCAGTCCGATTAAAATGCCCAGTAAAGCACCACCGGCTACATCCAGCGGATAGTGCACTCCTACGTATATCTGTGCATAGCCAATAATAGCGGCCCACGCAAAGAACAACCAGGCAAACCGGCGAAAAGCTGATTTTAAAGTTATGAAACAAAATGTAGCCAACGCAAAATGATTCGCGGCATGGTTAGAAGTAAAACTTCCGCTCATAGGGCAGTATACCACCAACACACGGGCGTAGTGCGATACCACAGGGTCCCGGCAGGGTCGCACCCTTCCTATGGCCTCTTTCAGATACAGGCTGCTTTGATCTGCCAGGCCAAAGCAAACCAAAAAGAAAAGGATCCAGAAAAGCCCTTTCCAGCCATAGTTAATGGTCACAAATAAACCCAGGAAAAGGTATAAAGGCGCCCACACAAAAGGTTCCCGTACAAAAGGCAGGATAACATCCAGCACAGCATTATGCCATTGCCCGTTAATATGAAAAAATAATCTGAGGTCTTCACGGAGTATCGACTCAAGCATGGCTATGATTTTGTAGCGACGATAACCAGTCGTGGCGAACGCTGCTCATCATAGCTGTTAAAGTGATAGTCGCCGAATATTTCTAATATTTCAAGTCCCTGCTTTGCAAACATGGCCTCAAAATCCTGCCTGGTGAAGGCATTCACGCTTTCGGTGTAAGTAGCGCGGCGCATTTTTTCTTTGTCCAGGATACTGATCTGCTTCATAAATTTATGCGCTTTCAGTTCCCGGCGGATATCAAATACTACGTTATCCTTCTCTTTCACTTCATCGTTCACCAGGTGGGCCGCTACATAATTACTATTCAGATAGTCCAGTACCAGCTTGCCACCAGGCTTCAGTGCATTCTTCAGCGTACGCAGCGCATTGTCATTATCACGCTGAGATTCGAAGTAACCGAAGCTGGTAAAAAAATTAAATACCACATCGAAATAGTTTACCCAAAAAGGTAAGCGCATATCGTGTTGAAAAAAACTCAGGTGGTCGTTTTCCAGTTTTTTAGCTGCATTGATACTTTCAATAGAAAGATCAATTCCTGTTACATGATAGCCTTTATCAGCCAGGTATTTGGCATGTCGTCCCCTTCCACAGGCTACATCCAGCATCTCTGCACCGGTTCCCGGTTGCAGATACGCCAGCAATTTATCAATGAAGGCAGCTGCCTCCCGATCATCGCGGTTGTTATACAGCAAATGATAATAGGGAGAATTAAACCAATCCTTAAACCAAAGTTTATCTACTTCCATAATTTGTTAGCTTTTAGCCTTTAGCTGTTAGCTTTTAGGCAATGCAGCGTAGATAGTGTTATGTTAATCATTCGCTGCATTGCCTAAAAGCTAACAGCTAACAGCTAACAGCTATTTTTTATTGTTAAACATCAAATATCGGGTGCTTTCGTAAAAGCCACGTGTTAAATTATCGAGGCTTTTCGCTGTATCCGGCTGCTGCGCGCGAACATTCTTCAACGGATCACCTTTCAGATCGTATAATGCGGTGGAATCGTTTACCATATTTATTTCATACAGGTAACGATCTCCCAGTGCAGCATAAAAAGGCATCTGGTTGCGCAGGTACGTCATGAAAACATATTTATTATCTACCCGGGTGCTGTCGAACAGGTCTACACCCAATGTATAATTTTTATATGGCATACCTACCATTTTAGCCATGGTAGGATATATATCCAGTAAACTGCCTGGCATGGTGATCTGTTGTGGCGCCAGGTGTTTGGGGCTGTACATAAATGCAGTTACATGCACGCCACCGGTAGACAGTTCATATTCCGGTAACGGCATAAAGCTATACGGATTGAGTACACAGTTATGATCACCGAAAAACACGAAGATGGTATTGTCCAGGTAACCATCTTTGCGGGCCATATCAATGAGATGTCCCACATTATAGTCTTCATACCTTAAAGCATTGAACTGATCGATAGATACAAAGCCCGACTTTTTGAACTTATTCATGTCGATGTCTTTCTCCGTCAGCTTTTTAAAATCGCCCGCGCCGCTGGTAGTGGTATAGGGCGGGTGATTATCTGCCAGTTGCAGGAAGGCTACAAAGGGTTGCTTTTTATCATTGTCTTCTTTAAAGATGCCGCTGGCTTCTGTGATCAGGTCATAGTCGGAAACACCCCACACATCTGCTTTTGGCGACTTATACATACCTTCTTCGTAAATGCGTACCCCTTCCACATTATTGGTAAATACTGCGCGGATGTTGGCCCAGTTGGTATTTCCTCCCAGCAGGTACAATTTATCGTAGCCTTTGAACTGGTCCATCACAATACGCTGATCCAGCATTTTAGGGTGGCGGCTGGCTGTTTTCACGGAAGTGATATCCGGTAAGCCGGTATGTACGCCAAACACGGTTTTCGCCGTACTGATGGCAGGCACATAAAAATTTTTAAAGAGAATACCGCTATCTGCCAGTCGTTGCATGTTGGGCGTAGCCTGCATGGGATTACCGTACATGCTGGTTACGGCGGCGCCGGTAGATTCCAGCATCACCAGTACTACGTTCAGTTTAGGCCTGGAGGCATCGCCGGCAACGGTACGTACGTAGTTGAGGCTATCTGCATTGGCGTTATCTACTTTCAGGTAATTGGCGATTGCCGGGTAATATTTCCTGGTGGCCTCCGGACTGAAAGTATCTCCTTTTACGGAGAAGTTGGAAGCAAAATACAGGATGGGGTTAAGTCCCAGGCTGGTCACCCCGTTGTCGCGGGTAAACATGGCCTGGCTCCAGCGCAGTGGAAAATAGGCGATATTACCATAGCAACCGGCGGCAAAGAGCAATACCATTCCAATTACATAACTGGTAAAGGGCCAGTTGCGCAGGTAAATGAGTGGTTGTGCGGCAAATCTTTTCCAGGTGGCCTTTTGCAGGCGATATACGAGGAACATGAAAATAAAAATGCCGAGAGCACCTCTTACTACCGGGTAACTCTGCCACACCATACGGGCGTTGTCTGCGCGTTCTCCTTTGGCCAGGAACCTTAATACAGAAGGGTCCAGGCGCTGGCCCAGGTAATCATAATGTCCCAGGTCAAGAATATAAAGGAGGGTGAGCAGCAGGTATATCAGAAAGAAATATATAAAGTGGATGCGGCGTATAGGCTTAGACGTAAAAAAGGCATTACGTGTAATGAGTGCTATCAGCAGTATGGGAATCATTAAATAGAGGGCGAGTCTGAGATCGAACCTTAATCCCAGGTTCCAGGCTTTCACGATGGCTGCGTGGTCTGTAATGGTAGTTTTGAAGAAGAACAGGTAAAATATAGCCCTGAACATTACCATCAGCAGGAAGAGGTAAAGCGTTTGAACAAACACATAACGAATATACCGGGGTATATTCTTCCACGAGTATTGCATGTAACGTATAGCTGTTTTTTTAAAAGCGTAGCTGCAAATATAGTGAAAAGTGACTGGGGAAAATTGAAAAATAGGGTGAGCAGCGGGTGATGTTACGTCATCTATTCATAATTAGGATTTCTGGAATGGATTTTTTTATATTTGCCTTCCTTTAAAAACAGAATCTTGTGGCACTGATCAAATCGATATCCGGCATACGCGGAACCATAGGCGGTAAGCCCGGCGAGGGACTTTCTCCATTAGATGTGGTAAAATTCACAGCGGCATACGGCACCTGGCTGAGCCGTGAAACAGAAAACCGTAAGGTGGTAATAGGCCGTGATGGTCGTATTTCCGGCGAAATGGTAAAAAACCTCGTGGTATCTACCCTGAACGGGCTGGGTTTTGATGTAGTAGACCTTGGTCTTTCTACCACTCCTACCGTTGAGCTGGCCGTTACCATGGAAAATGCCGCGGGCGGTATTATTCTTACTGCCAGCCATAATCCGAAAGAATGGAATGCGCTGAAATTACTGAACAGTAAAGGCGAATTTATTTCCGGAGATGACGGTACTCAGCTGCTGAACATTGCAGAACGTGAGGATTTTAATTTCGCGGATGTGAATAAGCTCGGCACCTACACGGTAGATGATTCTTACCTGCAGAAGCACGTAGACCTGGTGGTGAACTATCCATTGGTGGATGTGCCTGCCATCAAAGCGCGTAACTTCAAAATAGTGGTAGACGCGGTAAATTCTACAGGTGCTTTATTTGTTCCACCATTGTTAAAAGCATTGGGTGTGGAAGAAGTAGAAGTACTGTTCGGGGAAGTGAATGGTAAATTCAGTCACAATCCTGAGCCACTGGCGGAAAACCTGACAGCACTGTCCAATGAGGTGAATAAATCCAATGCTGACCTGGGCATCGCGGTAGACCCGGATGTGGATCGTCTTTGCTTTGTTTGCGAAGATGGCAGCATGTTCGGTGAAGAATACACCCTGGTAGCCGTAGCAGATTACGTATTAAGTAAAAGAAAAGGAAATACCGTTTCCAATATGTCTTCCACACAGGCGCTGAAAGATGTTACCCTGAAGCATGGCGGGCAGTATACCCCTTCTGCGGTGGGTGAAGTGAATGTGGTTAAGAAGATGAAAGATACAAATGCAGTAATCGGCGGAGAAGGCAATGGTGGTATCATTGTTCCTGACCTGCATTACGGCCGTGATGCGCTGATTGGTATTGGCCTTTTCCTGAGCCACCTGGCACACAGTAAAAAGAGCATCAAAGCGCTGCGTAACAGCTATCCTGATTATTTCATCTCTAAAAATAAAATAGAGCTGGATAAAGGGGTAGATGTAAAAACTATCTTCGAAAAAATTAAGGTGAAGTATAAAAACCAGCCTTTAAATACAGAAGATGGACTGAAGATAGAGTTCGACAAGGACTGGGTACATCTCCGTACTTCCAATACCGAACCTATTATCCGTATTTACGCAGAAAGCCAGAATGAAACAACAGCAGATAATATTGCCAAACGGATCATGCAGGACATCAAAGAATTTATGCACTGATATAGCGATTAGCTTTTAGCTATTAGCTTTTAGAAAAAAATGCAGCGAAGAAAAAAAGTATTATACTTTCATCTTCGCTGCATTTTTTTCTAAAAGCTAATAGCTAAAAGCTAAAAGCTATATCAGTTCTTTCAGTTTTTCTACTGCTTTATCTACTTCTTCTTTGGTGTTATTTTTACAGAAGGAGAAGCGTACCGCAATCAGATTAGGATTGCTATTGATGGCGCGAATGACGTGAGACCCCGCACTGGCGCCGGAGGTACACGCACTGCCGCCGGAGGCGCAGATGCCGTTGATGTCCATGTTAAACAGGATCATTTCACTCTTTTCTGACTTAGGGAAAGCCACGTTCAATACGGTATACAGACTGCGGCCATACAAATCGCCATTGAAGCTTACTTCCGGGATATGTTTTTGCAGTTGTTCTGCCATGTACATACGCAGGCCATTGATATGGGCGCTGTGTTCTTCATGTTGTGCAGTAGCGATCTCCAGTGCTTTGGCAAACCCGATGATACCATAGAGGTTTTCAGTACCGGCGCGCATATTGCGTTCCTGGCTACCACCCTGGATGAACGGGGTTATTTTTACATTTTCATTAATATAAAGGATACCTACGCCCTTAGGACCGTGGAACTTGTGTCCGGCACCGGTAATAAAGTGTACGGGGGTATTGCGCAGGTCAAATGGATAGTGACCTACTGTTTGTACGGTGTCTGAGTGGAAAATGGCGTCAAATTCCTTGCAGAGGTTACCCACCGCATGTATATCCAGCAGGTTACCAATTTCGTTATTGGCGTGCATGAGGGTTACCAGGCATCTTTCCGTGGATTGCTGCAGCAGTTCGCGCAGGTGGTCCATATCGATATGGCCGGTAGGTAATACATTCACAAAAGAAAGGGCTACACCATCGTGGTGGTGCAGGTATTCTACTGTGTGCAGGGTCGCATGGTGCTCAATAGGCGAAGAAATGATGTGTTTGCAGCCCAGGTCCTTTACAGCGGCATTAATGGCTGTATTGCTGCTTTCCGTACCGCCGGAGGTAAAAAAGATCTCTCCCGGGTGTGCATTCAGTGTTTTGGCTACTGATTTACGTGCATTTTCGATTCCCAGCCTTGTTTCTCTACCGTAAGAATAAATAGAGGATGGGTTACCGAACTTTTCCGTCATAAATGGCAGCATAGCTTCTAAAACCGCTGGATCCAGCGAGGTGGTAGCTGCATTGTCAAAATATATTCTTTCCAATGTTGGTGGTTTTTGATAAAAGAATAATAATTAATGGTGGTATGGTGGTCTTAAAAAGAGAGCGAAGTTCCGAAAATTTTGGGATTTTTGATTTTGGAATTTTATGAATGGAAATAATGGATCAAGTTGAAAACGGGGGGAATATCTTTTTTAATATTTCTCTAAATGCCCATACACTCGCATTAGCCATTCTCAAATTCCCATCGGATTATCTTTGAATATTATACAATACGCCATACACTCCCTTTAGCGAATCTTCCATCTGGCCCGAAAACGGGTTCCCCGGATTGTGTTATATTTATAGTAATCAAAATAATCTCCCATGGCAAAACAAATGTCTGTCATTTCTTTTACGGGAAAACTCGGCAATCTCATTGGGTATAAGCGCAATGGCAACTACTTTTTGCGCTCCATGCCGGAAAGCGTGCAGCAAACGGCTGCTACCCGCCGCGCATCCCGGCGCTTTGGCATCGCCAGCAGGAAAGGCGCTTTTATCCGTCATGCTTTCTACGGCAGCCTGGATATCCATTGTGACGGCGCCCACATCAATCGGCTCAACAAGCTACTCATTGCTGCCGGCGATCATCACGAGGCCCTGACTGGCTTCCGCTTCAATCAGCATACCGGGGTAGATCGATTCTTTCCGGTGGTTCCCCGGCTTTTCCGTAACGGAATATTAAATATTCCCGCACAAACCATCGAAGGGTATAAGGGTATTGCTGCCCTGGAAGTAAAAGTAATCGCAACCCGTATTGATTTTAGATCCCGTCAGGTGGCAGGTAGCGAAACGGTGACGCTCATGATAGACCCCGATTCCACTTTCCAGGAAACAAATGTTTCACTCGATGTACCCGGAGAGGGTTCACTGGTAGTCGTTTTCCAGGTAAGAGCGATGTACAAAGACGGCCCATCGGGCAACAGGCAATATATGGCAGCCGATATTATTGCAGTGGCAGCCCCACGGGTACCCAAGCATGTTAATAAACGTACTTACCCAAAGCGGAAGATATTGCTTCCCAACCTTACCTATACACATGCATATCCAGCTGTCATTCAACTGGAATAAAGCGATCTTGCCCCCGGAGATATTTTGATCAATAAACCCTTTATACCTGCTTCCTTTCAATAGTACATCTTTTGCCGCAGCTCCCCCCTGGTAGGGAAGCAGCCCTGCTATGGCCGGTTCTCACCTCCATCCGTATTCTGATGCAATTTCATCCCCGTTATACACCCGGACGTCATCCCCGCATCAAGTCCACCTATACTGCAGGGCTACTATATGTACTAAGCGGGTGCTAAGTATAGCCTGGACGGAAACTACATAATGAAGAGGTAATGCTGACTATAATGATGGGGGTTCCTTATGCACTATATCTTAAAAGCGTATTTAGCGACGTTGAAGATAAAATTCCGCCCACAATATCCGTGATGCAGGCTTTCGGGCAGCTGGTAGCCTTAGATGTGTGGAATTCTTCCTTTATAGATTGACTAAATTGTATGCTTAAAACTTACACTATCCCCCCAAATAACCGGTGAGTAGTACGATAATGAAATATTATCGTACTACTCACCAGTTTATGTCGTCCGGGATCCGGAAAATATATTAGGAATTTCTATTAATCACATCATAAAACCTGTCTCTGTAGCCATCGGAGATGGGGATAGACTGGTTGGCGATCATCACGGTATTTTTCTCTACGCAGTTTATTTTATTGAGAGATACCAGGTAAGAGCGGTGTACCCGGATGAATTTGTCGGCCGGCAAACGTGTTTCGAATGATTTAAGGCTGCGCAGTGTAAGAACGGGCAGATTATGTGTATAGATTTTCGTATAGTCTTTCAGTGCTTCGATGAAAAGAATGTCTTCCAGGTTGATCTTGATGATCTTGTACTCTGTTTTTATGAAGATGTAGTCATTTACCCAGGTAGCATCCATGGGTAGGGCGGTATTACCGGCGCTTACATTTTTCTGTTGGCTGACAGACCATGTTTCGCTGGCTTTGGCCGCTGCTTTGAGAAAACGCTCAAATGGTACGGGTTTCAACAGGTAATCTACCACATCAAGATTAAAGCCGTCCAGTGCATACTCTCCGTAGGCAGTAGTGAAAACTACCATGGGAGGGTATTTAAGCGATTTGAGGAATTGAATGCCGGTGATATCGGGCATTTTGATATCCAGGAATACCAGGTCTACCGGTTCATCCTGGATAAATCGTAACGCGGTGGCCGCGTTTTCGAATTTGCCCGCCAGGGTCAGGAACGGAACCTTGCGGATATAATCTTCCATGATTTCCAGCGCCAGCGGCTCGTCATCCACTGCTATACACTTTATCATTTTTTCAACACAATTTTAAGATCAACAATAAATTGGTTCTCCGTTTCCCTGATATTAATCTCATGCTCATTTTCATAGAGCAGCTCCAGGCGTTTCAATACATTATCCAGGCCTATTCCTCCCCGTTCGGCAACACGTTCTTTAAAGTGACTGTTCTTGACTGTTAATCTGATCATATCTTCAGTTGTAGCTATATCTATATCTATAAAAGAATCTTCTGTATAACTGATGCCGTGTTTAAATGCGTTTTCCACAAAAGGGACCAGCAACATGGGCTCTATCTGCAACGTGTCTGCTTCTCCATTCAGCTGGTAGTTGATCTCTATATCTTTTGGCAACCGTAATCGTTGTATTTCTATGTAATCGTGCAGGTATTTCAACTCCTGTGACAGCAATACCCTGGCTTCATTGGACTCATAAATCATGTACCGCATGATGGTTGACAGTTTCAAAATGGCATGTTCTGTTTGCGCCGACTGTTTATGAGCCAGGGAGTAAATAGTATTTAGACAGTTAAAAAGGAAGTGAGGATTAATCTGCGACTTTAAAAATTTTAATTCCGCATTCAATTTCTCTACTTTCAGCTCTTCCCGCTGTTTTTCACTTTTAAACCACTCGAGTGCAATCTTTATAAATCCGCTCATGAATAACATCAGGAGCGCAAAAAAACCGGATCTGCGAAGTACTTCAGGGAAAAAGAGGTACTCCAGGATAGTTGGTGCATCCGGTTCCATTAAAGGGATGCCCGGATATCCCGCCGCCGTGGCATGGACAAATGTATCTACATGCGTTTCATCATCTGCCACAACAGGAATTGCCCCTGCTCTGGAGCGTTCTTCCGCCTCTATCATCATACGACGACGGTGAAACGGAGGAAAGCCCGACGATGTTACTTCTGAATTGTTAAATTTTCTATCCATGCGCAAAGTCATCATTGGACGATGCGCATAGTTTTTAAAAAAGTAGAAGTTAAGTGTAGCCTGTTGTGCGGTGATAAAAACAATCAGTAAAATGATGCTGCAAAGGTATACGGCAATCTTCTTCCCGTTAAAAAACCGGGGAATCAGCACATAGATGTTGAGATAAAAAATGCCGATAAGAAACAGGTTATCTACCAATTCTTTGATAAAGAAACCAGTATGTAAAATCTGAATCCGATAAATGAAAAACGGGAAAAATAAAAAGCATGCCCATCCAAGGACGTGCAGTGAAATGAGGAAGGGACGACTTTTGAGTATCCGTTTAAAATTTAGCATCACTTTATTTGATGCGATAAACTTACACCAGATAGGGTTAGGCTTGTGTTAAAATTTGTTAATCCAGTATAAGGGATTGTTAAATTTAATAAAGAAATTAAAATCTACTTAAAATCACAGACATAAGACTGCTTTACCATCTGCATACTTTATTCCGGTACCATGTGTAACAGAACTAAATATCAGGATAGTAAAGCAGTTGAATATCTGAATAAATTTACTCCGCTTCGGTAATCTTCATATTGATCAATTCCTGTTGTGTCATAGCAGGAATTTTATGATGCGTTAACTTGTCGGCTACCACATTTCCTACCCGCAAGGCGTTTTCCCTGGTGCGAAAAACACGGTGTCCGGCTACACCTGGAAGCATGTCCTGGTAAATGTAAGTATGACCATCTACATTTACTTTATACCCCCATCCACCATTTATTTCAAATGGTTCCACCACTACAGCCAGCATATCTGAATCACTCTTTTGAGTGATCTTATTCTGACCGGATTTCCAGGCAAAAAAAGCCAACGCTATCACGGCAATACCGGCAGCGATAATAATATTACGCTTAGTCATTTTTGTTATACTCTGCAGTTGGATCAAATTCACGCATATCATCGAGTTGCAGGGTACTGCTTACGCCGAGTACCACGAAACCACGATCTTTCACCGCAAATCCGGTAGAATATTGACGGGCAGCTCCTTCAAAGTCTGTTTTCTGTACCCAGCGATCAGTTTCCGGCGTATATTCCCAGGTAGCTGCAGATAAACCGCCTTTCACACCGGAAACAACATAACCTTTACCTTTCATCGCAAAAGAGGCAGCGCCACTACCTGCGAAGTTGTAGGAATCATCAAAGCTATCATCGCTCACATTGGCAATGGAATTCAGGGTAGTCCAGGTTTTGGAATCGCCATCGAAAGAATAGAAGTCGGTTACCGCACTGTTATTGGCAGTACCCATACATACATAAGCCTTGTTGCCGATCACAAAAGCAGAAGCATCCTGTCTTTTTCCACTGTTGAGGCTCTGTGCCTGTGTCCAGGTATCTGTAGCAGGACTGTACTCCCAGTTATCCTTTAACCAGTTGCCATCATAACCCGTAGCGATGTAACCTTTATCCTTCAATCCGAAAGCCACTGCACCATAACGGCCGGTACCGGGGAAAGGTTTCTTGGTAGTCCATTTGTTTTGAACAGGGTCGTATTCGTAGAAGTCGTTCATTTTGGTTAATCCGTCAGTACCTGTACCCACATAGCCTTTTCCACTTATAGCCATGCCTACCGCGTTACTACGACCGGGGCCAGTGAAAGGGGTAGTTATTTGCGTCCACTGATTCTGATCTACATTGTACATCCAGAAATCTGTCAACCTGTTAAGTCCATCGTACCCGGTTCCTACATAGGCTTTATTATCAATTACGAAAGAAGCAGCTGCATTTCTGGCAACACCTTCAAATTCGGAACGTTTAATCCAGTTTCCTACCAGTGTGGTGGTGTTTGAACTCTTCGAACAGGCTGCCAGGGAAGCCATCAATAATAAACTATAACCTTTTAAATATCGCATTAGCATGTTCTTTTTACTGCTGCCAAAATTATCCGCCGAAGCATTCCGGCAAACAGGAAATAGCTGTTCCCGCTGTTTTAGATGACGGATACCGTTATTTCATCTACCAGTTGGAATCTTTGGCGGCAAATGCTTGTTCCTGCCCTACCGGCAGCATAAAGGATATATTTCGTTATTCATCGATAAATTTTGGCCATTGGCATATTAAAGCAACTGAAAGTATTGATCCTGTCTAAAATTGCGCACCATGAACAATACCATGTATCATTTATTTTTCAGGCGTGTAAATGGAAGTATACGCAGATATCTTCCGGCACTTTTATTGGTGGCTGCCATTTCATCCTGCCAGAAATCAGGGTTTACCTATAATAATATTGTAGATAATAACCAGAATACAGACAATGTACTTTCTGATACGCTTTCTATACAGATGAAAACAATACGGCAGGATTCTATGCCCACCTCCGGCTCAGAAGTAATGCTGGCTGGTAAAAGAACAGATCCGCTATTCGGTACTTCTACTGTCCAGTCCTTTTTCCAGATTGCACAGCCTACCTCCGTAGATATTCCGATTAACGGCTCGAAGTACGATTCCATGGTGCTGATCATGCATCAGAACGGCTATGTTTCCGGCGACACTACCCAGGAACAGGAGTTACAGGTGTACCGGGTGACTTCTACCATACAAACAGCTACTAACTTTTACTACCTGTACAACAGCAGTAACTTTTCTACAGAAAGCACGCCTATAGGGAATTTCAAAGGGGTAATACGACCTGGCATCGATAAAATCATCACCGCACATATGTCCGATCAACTGGGTAACCAACTGTTTACCATGATACGCGACAAAAGTGGTGATGTCACCACCAGTCCTACCTGGCTGGCTTTCTTTAAAGGGCTGAATGTAAGAGGAGGCCCTAACAGTAAAACGGTAAACGGGTTTACAGCGAATGATACCAGTCTCGTGATGCGGCTGTACTATCATATCAATGAGCAGATCACTACCGTCAGGTATGTTGATTTTAAAATGCAGGCGGCTAATCTGCAGTTTAACCAGGTAAAAACAGTTCGTACCGGTACCTTACTGGCGCCGTTCGATGGAACAGTGAAAACATTACCTACCGCCAGCACCAGTAACCAGGGCTTTTGTCAGCCTATAACGGGAATAGCTACACGCATTGACATTCCATACATCAAAAACCTGGTGTACCTGGGTCAGTTTTTCAAGATCATGAAAGTATACATGACCTTGAAACCGGTGGTGGGTACCTACGTAAACGACCGCCTGCCGCCAAGAGTAGCACTTTGTGAATTGGATCAGAACAACAACGTTACAGATACGCTTACCTATGGTCAGCTCACCATCGATAATCAGTTTAATGTAAACACCAACTATACCTTCGATATTACCAACTATGTTATTAAACAACAAACGGTATCAGATTTTTATTCGCGAGGCCTGTTGCTTACTCCCAGCGCTACCGATGGCAGAACAACGCTGGACAGGCTGGTGATTGGTGACCAGCAAAATATTCAGAACCGGGCTAAAATACAGTTATACTATCTGTTGTACAAATAAAGGATACTCATGCGAATCAAAATATATAGCGGTTTTATTATACTCCTGTTGTGCGGTACAGCAGCGAAAGCACAACATGGCCTTAATTCCATTTACTCTGCCTATGGCATAGGAGACCTGGAGACAAGGGATTACAGCCGCAATTTCGGGCTGGGAAGTACCGGCATTGCCCGCCGTCACTCCGGCTACCTCAATGAGCTCAACCCGGCTTCCTATAGCGTCCTGCCTAATCAAAACTTTATGTTTGATGTGTCGCTGAAAGCGCAACAGGTGAATTACAGCGGCAGTGGTATCTCACAAAGCGCCGGTGATGTTAACTTTAAACGTGCGGCACTTGGATTCAAAGCAGCCAAGTTCTGGGGCATCAGCGCAGGAATTGCGCCTTTCAGTACGGTAGATTACAAATTGCTGAACCAGCAGTTTATGACCGGCACCGGCGCCCCTGTCACTGAAACAACCACCGGTACCGGCGGTTTTAACAGGGCCTATATTTCCAATGGCTTCCAGCTCAGCAAAAACTTCTCTGTGGGGGTATCTACCGCATTTCTTTTTGGTCCGCTGAATACCTCAAAATATACAGGTTCTGACTCCTTACAAACCCAGCGCGATAAATATGGTTTCAAACCCAACTTTACAGCAGGTGCGCAATACGTTGGCAAAATAAGTAAGGACTGGCAACTGGGACTGGGCGCCACCTATCGCTTCCAAACCAAGATGAAGCTGCAGGAAACACTGAATATCGTAGATCAGAACGGTACTTCCCTTTACAACAAAGAACAGGACCCTTCCTATTTTACGTTGCCGGCTGAATATGGCGCTGGTATTTCCCTTACCAATGGTACTTTCACCTGGGTAGCAGATTATCGCCACCAGTTGTGGAACAGTCTCAATGAAAAAGGCCCTACCTACAGCTACCAGGACGGAGAACGTATCTCTACCGGTATAGAATATACGCTGAAACGCCAGTATTTTAACCAAACCTTTGAGGGAACAGTATTACAGGCAGGTTTCAGTTATAACAGATCACCGTTGGTGGTGAGCAGTACACAGATAAAAGATATATCCGGTACGCTGGGAGTATCGTTGCCCAGTAAAAACGGACAGCTAAGATATTATGTAGGCCTGGAAGCAGGACAGCGCGGCACTACCGGCACAGCGCTGGTAAAAGAAACATATGTGAATGCAGTGTTTAACTTCAGCCTGAGAGATATCTGGTTCTTTAAGCGGTTATCACAATAGCAGAAAGCTAAAAGCAGAAAGTAAAAAGCTATTACAGCGAATGATCAAAGCGAATATGAAATCTAGTCGCGTCATTCATTCGCTGTAATAGCTTTTTACTTCCTGCTTTTAGCTTTCTGCATTCAGCAATTGGCGGAACCAGTAGCCGGAGTCCTTGATAGTACGTTGCTGTGTTTCAAAATTCACGTGAACGAGGCCAAAGCGTGCGCGATAGCCTTCTGCCCACTCAAAGTTATCGGTGAGGGTCCAGGCAAAATAACCATCTACGCGGATGCCTTCCTGACGGGCTTTCAGTACCGCCGCGAGGTATTCCTGGAAATACTGAATACGGGCCACATCTTCCACGCGGCCATCTGCTGCGGGAGTATCCGGGAAGGCTGCTCCCCCTTCTGTTACAATCAGCTTTTTAATGCCTTTGTAAGCCGCAAATTGTTTCAATACTTCGTATAGTCCGTTACCATTAATTTCCCAGCCTAACCCGGTGAGGGGCACATTCCTGGACTTAGCTTTTACCTCAGAAATTTTCACGACAGGCATAAAAGAATTGTATTTCACCACGAGTGGGAAATAATTCTGTACCCCAATAAAATCAAAATCAAATGCCAGCCGGTCCCAATCGCGCCACAGGGCGTAACGGCGCCCTATTTTTTTAAGCAATGGAAAATCCTCCACCGGATAGCCCATGCCCAGTGAGGGTTCCAGGAACAAGCGATTAAACAGGGCATCTGCACGGCGTGCTGCGAGCAGATCGGCCTCACTATTTGAATTGGGAATAATTTGTGAGCAGGACAAGGCGGTGCCGATATTAGCACCTGCTACTTCATCGCGGATAACACGTCCGGCTTCTGCCTGCGCCAGCACTGCATGGTGTACTGCCGGCAAAAACCAGGACAGCCCGAACTTACCGGGAGCATGTACGCCCAGCATATAGCCCAGGGCCGTGAAACCAAATGGTTCATTTAATACGATCCAGTTCTTTACCTTATTGCCATATTCGCGGGCACATATTCTTACAAATTCTTCAAAAGCAAAAACTACTCCCCGATGGCTCCAGCCTCCTTTATGTTCCAGCGCCTGGGGCAAATCCCAGTGATACAGGGTGATATAGGGTTCCAGGCCCAGTTCCAGGCAGGCATCTATTACCCGGTGGTAATAGTCGATTCCGGCAGGATTAACCGCCCCGGTACCTTTAGGTATAATACGTGACCAGGAAATGGAAAAACGAAACACAGAGAAGCCCAGCAGCCTCGCCAGCAGTATATCCTGGGTATAGCGATTGTAGAAATCGGTGGCTACCTGTGCATGACTTTTATCTTTGATTTTGCCTTTGCGGCCGGAGAAAGTATCCCAAATAGAAGGCCCTTTGCCATCTGTATCGAAGGCACCTTCATTCTGAAAAGCGGAAATTGTGACACCCCAAAGAAAGTCTTCCCCGAAATCCTTGCGTGTAAAGGGTACAGCAGTTTTTTGCATATGCGATACCAATAAAACCGGGGGCTAGCGACCCCGTAACAGCATGCAGTTTACGACAGTTTTCGGGGAAAAGTAATTATATAATTGTTAAGTCGAATTTTATCTTTCCCGGGATTATACTGATTATACCGATTTTTATTTGTCTTGAATAACCTGATAATCATCAAAATCCGTATAATCCCGGGAAGGACAAAATTTGCCGAAAAGCATTTTTTAAATATTATTTTTGAAAAAAGACTAAACGTACGGTTAATAACATGTTGAAGATAAACCTGGTGCTTGGACTTGCTCTGCTGAGCAGCTGTGCAGGAAGCCCTGGCAGGCAGGGAGCTGCCGGCACCGAAAAAGACACACTGAATAAGATGGTACTCATACCTGCCGGCAGCTTCCTCATGGGGGCTGATGACTCTACCGGCATGGCAGATGAATATCCCAAGCACTCCGTAGACGTGGCCAGTTTCTGGATGGATGAACATGAAGTGACCAACCAGGAGTTTGCCAACTTTGTAGCAGCTACCGGTTATATTACCACCGCCGAAAAACCTATCAGTAAAGAAGAGTTAATGGCCAGCATGCCGCCAGGTAGTCCGGAGCCGGACAGTAGTGCACTGGCAGGGATGATGGCACCAGGTGCACTGGTATTTACGCCACCGGATCATGCCGTTCCATTCAATGATATTTCCCAATGGTGGACATTTGTACCAGGGACCAGCTGGAAGCATCCGGAAGGTCCCGGCAGCAACATCGATAACAGGGGCAATCAGCCCGTTACGCAGGTTTCCTGGCTGGATGCACAGGCTTATGCCAAATGGGCCGGAAAAAGGCTCCCTACAGAAGCAGAGTGGGAATATGCTTCCCGTGGCGCCCTCTCCGGGAAGTTGTATCCATGGGGTGATGAAGCGCTGACCAGCGGCAAACCCAAAGCCAATACATGGAATGGCAATTTTCCTTATAAGAATACTAAAACCGATGGCTACTACGGTACAGCACCGGTAAAATCGTATAGTCCTAATGGTTACCAGTTGTACGACATGTCCGGTAACGTATGGGAATGGTGTGAGGACTGGTACGATGCCAATTATTATGTGCAGGGAGAAAAGGGCGTGCACAACCCTTTGGGGCCAGCAGCCGGCTTTGACCCGGATGATCCGGGTCAGGCCAAGAGAGTGATCAGGGGTGGTTCCTATATGTGTAGTGATGAATATTGCCGGGGTTACCGGGTATCGGCGCGCATGAAAAGCACGCCTGAATCCGGGTTATCCAATCTGGGCTTCCGTTGTGCACGTTCAGTCCTCCAGAAATGAGGACAGCACCCTATAGTCGCCGTTATAACGTTTCCCGTTCAGATAAAAAGTAGGGGTACCATTTACGCCACTGCGAACACCACTTTCGAAGTCGGCTTCTACCCTGCTTAATAATTTGGACGAGTCCATATCATCTGCAAATTTCCGCAGGTCTATTTCAAGATCGGCCGCCAGTCTTAATAACAGCGCTTCATTTAGTTCAGGCTGCCGGTCATAGATCGCATCGTGCATTTCCCAGAACCGGTTTTGGTTAGCAGCAGCTTCCGCTGCTAATGCGGCATCCATAGCATATTCATGAGATTCTGAGAGCGGGAAATTGCGAAAAACAAAGCGTAGCCGGTTGGCAAAGCGTTCCTGCAATTGTTTTACTACAAAGAAAGCTTCCCGGCAGTAAGGGCACTGAAAATCGCCGTATTCTACCAGTTCTATGGTGGCATTTTGCACACCGAGGATATGGTCCAGTGCATTCACCGGAGGAATCAGGGTAGGCATTACCGTTAGTTTTTAATGTTTTCCAATGCTTGCAGGATACCATCGGCACCTGGATTCTGACCAATAGGCGATAAATAGCTCCATTGGATAATGCCATTGGCATCTATTACAAAGAGCGCACGCTGACTCACCCCATTTTCATATACACCATACAAACGTGATACTGCCCCTTTAGGTTCAAAGTCGGCCAGCAGATCAAAGTGCAGTTGCCGGGCTTTGGCAAAAGCATGATGGCACCAGGCGCCATCTACGGAAATCCCGAGCATCACAGCATTATACTTTTCGAAGTACTTGAGCATTTCATTGTACAACGCCATCTGGTCGCTGCATACCGGGCTCCAGTCGGCCGGGTAAAAAGCCAGGATCACATTTTTCCCGCGCAGTTCCTTTAAAGAAACCGTTTTTTCGGGAGTGGAGCTTAATGTAAAGTCAGGAGCAGTTTCGCCTTTTTGTAACATATGCAGGTAAATTGATCACCTATATAAACAGCAGGCGGCCGATAAAGTTGTGCATAAACAAAAATGCCACGGTGGCGGACCGTGGCTTTTTGTTTATTTGATGGCGTGAATTATTTGATGATGATGGAATCTGATTCCATGGTATATTCCCTGGTACCTTCAACAGTGGCTGTACTACCAGCTTTGGTGGTGATCATGATCACGTTTTTATTCACCGGCTCTCCTTTGAAGATCACCGCTTTTCCTCCCTTTAAAACATCAATAGCTGCTATATCCTTTGGAGGTATGTTACTCATTTCCGCCCTGGAAGATTTTTTACCATCTACCACTACTACCACATCATCAGGAATAGATCTGTCACTAAAAGTGATATGGTCGGGAAGATTGGTGGCATGGGTAGTACCAGCAGGTGGCAGCGGTGGTGGTGGTGGAATCACCTTTTTGCTGCCAGGTTTCGGTGGTGGCGGTGGTGGCGTCGGCACACCAGGTGGTGGTGGTGGCGGAGGCGGTGGCGGAGGTGGAGGTGGTGGCACCGTATCTTTAACAATGGGAAACGGCATAACAGCTGTTGCCCTGGTATAATTCAGCGACAATACTGTTCCTCCTACCAGCAGGCCCAACACCAGGTAACGTACTACCTGGTAGCGGGATGATTTCTTGCTGTTCATCATGGTGATCCTTTTTTTAAGATGTGAGAAATTGAAATTGTTTGCGATGGCCGTCGCATAAGGGATCCCACTAACTTTAATAAGGTTGTATTGATAGCTGGTTTTATCCATGCCCTGCTGTAGCAGGTACCTGTCTGTTATGAACTCCAGGTTTTCGCGGATAGCCGTTTTCATCAGCCATGCGCCGGGATTGAACCAGTAAAAAATATTGTTGAGCTCCCCCAGCAAAGTATCAGCAGTATGCCATTGCCGCACGTGTACCTTTTCGTGGTACAGGATGGCCGGCAACTCTTCCGGTTGATGCAGGGAGGGATTTATATAGATGTGATGGAAGAAGGAGAAAGGATTCACCGGTTGTTGTAACAGTTGTACGGGAATATCATCGATCTTACCATGTTGCGATTTCCGGTGAATTTTCCACAGGGAAAAAAGCTGTATGCAAAAACGTATAGCCATGACCGATACTCCCACCCAAAAAATATATACCAATGCAGACCATATGGTGAACGATGCTGCAGGTACCTGCCACGCCGTAAAGTTGGGTACATAGGCAGCAATGACTTCATGTTTATTCACAAACCAGCCTATAGGGATAAAGGGAAACAAAGAAGAGAATAGAATACCCAGCAACAGGAATGCCCTGTTCAGCGTATAGAAAGTTAACCTGCGCAAACCAAAATAGTAAGCGAGAAAAAACATCGTCAGTGCAATATTCGCCTTTAGCAGGTATATCAAAATAGCTGGGACCATAGCAGACTACGATTTGTTCGTAAATCTACGAAATAATCGTAGATAAACAAATTTATTTTGCGGAGATATTGAAAATTCAGGGAGGATAAAAGAGGGCGGATGACGCAGGTGAGCTACCGTCAAAAAAAAGCCACGGCGTTGAACCGTGGCTTTAATTGGATATAAATATATTATTTCATTTTCGTTGAATCAGCATTGATACGGATTTCAATTTTATCCGCGTCTTTTGCGCCCTGGCCAGCTTTAGTAGTTACCAGGATAACGCCATTCTTCCCGGCATCGCCATAAAGTGCTGTGGCTCCCTCGTTTTTGAGCACAGTAACAGATTCAATATCATTTGGTGGAATATCATTGATGGATTTGCCTTTAGAACGGGGTACGCCATCTACTACAACCAGTACATCGTCCGGTATTGCAGCATTTGCCTTTCCACTTCTAATGGTAACGCCTGTTACATTGGAAGGTTGTTTCAATTGAACAAAAACGATTCCGTTACCAGCATTTTGGCCATACTCCTTTGTCAGATTCTCTTTCATTTCAGGTGTGGGATCTTTCACCACATTGATGGTGGCAATATCACTGGGCTTTATGGCATCCAGCTCCGCTTTACTCACCTGCTTACCATTTACCACGTAAACAGGCTCCATCTTCACACCGCCAGTCATTACAAAGGTGAGTGTTTGCGGTGCAGGTGTTTTATAACCTGATACTATTACCGGTGGCGCGAACTTCACTACTGGTGCATTTTGCGGCCCGGGTGTTTTATAACCTGATACTATTACCGGTGGCGCGAACTTCACTACACCTGCCTTCTGCGGCGTCTTTAGCTTCACGTTTTTCACGGATGAGGGTGGTGTTTTCGCATATCCGGACACCGGCGGTATCGTGTCGGTAATACTAATCAGGTGAAGTGCGGCAGGTACTTTAGTATAATTCAGTGACAGTACCGTTCCTCCTACCAGCAAGCCCAGTACCAGGTACCTTACTATCTGATAGCGTGATGACTTTTTGCTGTTCATCATGATGATCCTTTTTTTAAGATGTGAGAAATTGAAATTGTTTGCGATGGCCGTCGCATATGGGATCCCACTAACTTTAATAAGATTGTACTGGTAGCTGGTTTTATCCACGCCCCGCCGCAGCAGGTACCTGTCTGTTATGAACTCCAGGTTTTCGCGGATGGCCGTTTTCATGAGCCATGCGCCGGGATTGAACCAGTAAAAAATATTGTTGACCTCTCCCAGCAAAGCATCGGCAGTATGCCATTGCTTTACGTGCACCTTTTCGTGGTGCAGGATAGCCGGCAGCTCCTCCGGCTGATGCAGGGAGGGATTAATATAGATATGACGGAAAAAAGAAAAAGGATTCACCGGTTGTTGTAACAGTTGCACAGAAATATCATCAATGGTTCCCCGTTGCGATTTCCGGTGAATTTGCCATAAAGAAAAAAGCTGAATACAAAAACGTATAGCCATGACCGATACCCCTATCCAGAAGATATATACCAATGCAGTCCATACCGTAAACACCGGTGCAGGCGTTTGCCATGCAGTAAGATCCGGTACATAGGTTAATACCGTTCCTGCAATCACCTGGTGCTTATTCACAAATGTATCTATGGATATAAAAGGGAACAGCGAAGAGAATGCTATACCGGTCAACAGGAACAGCCTGTTCAACGTATAGAAGGTGAGTCGGCGCAAACCCAAACGGTAAGCGAGAAAAAACATTGTCAGTGCGATGTTTGCCTTCAGCAGATATATCAAAATAGCAGGTACCATAGCCAACAGTTTATTATTTGCCTTTTTCTATCATGTTGATAATTTCTTTTAACTCATCCGGACTGATCTTCTTTTCTTTAGCGAAGAAGGATACCAGTTCTTTATATGAGTTTTCGAAATAATCTTTTACAAATCCGTTCATGAACTTTTGCTTATAGGCAGCTTCTTCAATGGAAGGCGTATACTCATATACGTTACCCATTTTCCGGCTTTCCAGGAAACCTTTTTTCTCCAGATTTTTAATGGTGGAAGCCAGGGTAGTATATGGTGGTACCGGCGCCGGATGTGCCTCCAGGAAGTCTTTCACAAAACCTTTCCCTACTTTCCAGATAGCCAGCATGGCTGTTTCTTCTTGCTGGGTCAGTTTTTCCATGATATCATTTTATAGTTAATTACGATTCTTTCGTAAATCTACGAACTTGTCGTAGATCGAACAAATTTATTTTGAAGAAGATAAAAAAGGGGATGTATCGTTATTGATACATCCCCTTCCATTACGTTCTGCGAACGTCATTAATTATTTCAGTATTTCTCCCAGTTTGGCAACGAGTTCATCACCGCGCAGGTTCTTAGCTACTATTTTACCTTTAGGATCAATCAGCACGTTCTGTGGGATGGCGCGTACACCGTAGAGGTCAGCTGCTGCATTTTTCCAGCCTTTCAGATCAGAAACATGTGTCCAGGTGAGCTTATCCGCTTCAACTGCTGCCAGCCATTTATCTTTCTTATCGTCCAGGGAAACACCGAGGATTTCGAAGCCTTTGGATTTGAATTGATCGTAAGCTTTTACCACGTTAGGGTTTTCAGCGCGGCAGGGACCGCACCAGCTGGCCCAGAAATCAACCAGTACATATTTACCACGGAAAGAAGAGAGACTGATATCTTTGCCTGCTGCATCTGCCTGCGCAAATTCGATCGCTGGTTGGCCTACTGCTGTTTTACGGGCAGATTCCAGGCGCTTGGAGAATTCTTTACCGGAAGGAGAATTCTTTGCTTCTTTACTTAATTTCTTGAACAGCGGAGAAATTTCTGCGGGGTTCAGATCATATCCTGCTACCTGGTTCAGTAAGAACATGGAGATAGGGGAATTGGTATTTTTAGACAGAAAGTCATTTTCTATTTTCTTCTCTTCTGCGTCCAGTGCATCATACTGTGCTTCCAGCTTTTTGATACCCTCTTCGTCTTTGTTCTTAGCCAGCTCACGGTATTGTTTCTGCAGTGCAGCACCTTTCTCGTTTACATCTTTCAGCAGTTCATTGAGCTTTTTGTAATCATCGTTGGCTTTAGAACCTGTTACAGTGGCTTTGCTGATAGAATCTGTAGTATTGATGGTGATCGCACCTTTATCCAGGAATACTGCCAGCATATCGCGGCCCATAGATACCGGTTTTTCAGTTCCTTTCTGTACCAGCATCAGGCTGGCCAGACCTGGTTCTTCCAGGGAACCGTTAAAAGCGAATTTACCGTCTTTGATTTGTGCGCTATCTACGAAATTCTCGCCACCCTTACGCATTCTCAGGTAAACAGTAGCCGGGTTCTGTTGCTGAGAAACAGTTCCCTGTATAGTATAAGGCTTGCCTGCAGACGAACCTTTCTTATCCTGGGCAAATATTACTGCCGGCACTAAAAGGGCAATACCTACAATCGTTTTTTTCATTGGTTTTTGTTTTACGAACAACAAATTTGTAAAATCGGCTGATCAATGTCAACCTGATTTTGATAAGCGGCTATTTCAGCAGTTCCTGCAGTTTCGCTTCCAGCTCTTCTCCACGCAGGTTACGGGCAATGATCTTGCCATCCGGACTTACCAGGAAATTGGAAGGAATAGACTGAATACCGTATTGTACGGCCACTTCGTTGCCCCATCCACGGAGGTCAGATACCTGCGTCCAATGGAGTCCGTCCTGGTTGATGGCACGTAACCAGCGATCGCGGTTATCGTCCAGGGAAACGCCCAGGATGGTAAAGTTCTTATCCTTGTATTTGTTATACGCTTTTACTACGTTCGGATTTTCCTGGCGGCAGGGTCCACACCAGCTGGCCCAAAAGTCTACCAACACATACTTACCCCTGAAAGAGGAAAGCTTCACCGGCTGGCCTTTCGTGTCTGACTGGGAAAAGTCGTCTGCGGCAACATTTACGCCGTTAGCCTTCAGACTTTTTATATAGGCGGTTACGCTTTCTCCGTATTGTCCGTTTTGTATAGACTTATCAAGGGAACTGAACAGTTCCTGGAATTCTTCCGGCTCCAGCCTTGAGCGTAATTCATTCATCAACAACCAGATACTGGCAATGCTGGCCGGATGTGCTTTGATAAAGTCCTTACCTGTTTTTACCACATCCTTGCTGAATTCATCCGCCTTTTTGCGGAAAGCATTTTTGCCCGGCTCATCTTCAGGATTAATTTCTTTAGCGGTGGTATTGAGTTCCTCTGCTCTTTTAATCAATGGTTCAAACGCTTTCTGGTACTGCTGCATCGCCTGCGTATTGGCATTGCCTTTCAAGGCAGCTGCAATCGGATAGGTAGCCAGAGAAGTGGTAAAATGAACCGGTTCACTACCCCCTGTTACAAACAGCATCGGGTAGTTCACTTCTCTCATAATCAAAGCATACACGGATGGCTCTTTGCCACCTTTCACGCGGAAGCTGAACTCTTCATTTTTTATCACTACTGAATCATCCGGATTATTATCCTGGTCATCAAAAAGATATATGGTTTTGCCATTGCCTCCCTTCACAATGCCCGACACCTGTTGGGCATACACTCCTGCGGAAAACAGCACTACAGCGGCTAACAGGAAAATCTGTTTCATTACKAATTATTTTAATTAGTTAGAGGGGTGTAATATACGAAGAGATTTTATACTGAGAGAGTGGCGGGCTTCGCCCGTTGTTAAATTTTTTTGACCAGGCTTATGATGATTGTCGTGATTTTATCTATGCTATTTTACAGGCTTATGAATTACTATTCATGCTGTAACAAATAGAAATAAAATCCCGACAATCATCCATATCATGGATAAAAATTTTAACAGTTGGCGGAGCCAACTACTTATTATGCCGTTGTTTTAACACCGATATAACATCTGACAACTGGAACCCTTTCGCCTGAAGAAGAATCAGGTAATGGAAGAGGAGATCTGCAGATTCATTTAAAAATAATTCATCATTATTATCTTTGGCTTCGATGACTACTTCTACCGCTTCCTCTCCTACTTTTTGTGCAATCTTATTAATGCCGCGTGCAAAAAGGCTGGCAGTATAGGATTTATCGGTAGGATTGTTTTTTCTGTCGGCGATAATTCCTTCCAGTGTAGCCAGGAAATCGTTGCTTATATTTTGCTCATCCCAGCAGGTATCAGCGCCGGTATGACATACCGGACCTACAGGGCTGGCTTTAACGAGAATAGTATCCTGGTCGCAGTCTACCTTCAGGTCTTTTACGATCAGGAAATTACCGCTTTCCTCTCCTTTTGTCCACAGACGGTTCTTGGAGCGGCTGAAAAAAGTCACCTTACTTTCCGCCATGGTTTTTTCCAGTGCTTCGCGGTTCATATAGCCCAGCATCAGTACTTTGCAAGTCACGGCATCCTGTATAATAGCCGGAACCAGGCCATCGGACGACTTTTGAAAATCTATCTGCATGTTAACTTATTTCAGGTATCACTAAAATCTTACGTTCACCCCTTTGTTGTAAAGAAAGGTTTTGAGCGCAGGTATTTCTATTTCTTTATAGTGGAAGATGCTGGCAGCGAGTGCAGCATCCGCCTGTGCGTTTTCAAATACGTCTACAAAATGTTCCATGTTACCTGCGCCACCGGAGGCGATAACAGGCACGTTGAGATTTTGAGACAGTTGCGCGGTAATATCGAGTGCAAACCCTTTTTTGGTGCCATCGTTGTTCATAGAAGTGAGGAGGATTTCACCAGCGCCGCGGTTTACCGCTTCTTTGGCCCAGTCAAAAGCTTTCACATCTGTTTTCACGCGGCCACCATTCAGGTACACGTACCAGTCGCCGTCTTCGAAACGGGTATCAATGGCCAGCACAATGCACTGACTACCATATTCACGGGCCAGCCTGTCTACCAGTGCCGGGTCTTTGAATGCGGAGGTATTTACGGATATTTTATCCGCGCCTGATTGCAGTAGTACATTTACATCTTCCACAGAGGAAATTCCACCACCTACAGTGAAAGGAATATTCACATGGCGTGCAATGCGGGTAACCAGTTCGGCCAGTGTTTTTCTTCGTTCATTCGTAGCCGTAATATCCAGGAATACCAGTTCATCAGCGCCCTGTGTGGCATATAAAGCACCCAGTTCAATCGGATCGCCGGCATCGCGGATATTTTCGAAGTTGATACCTTTAACGGTACGTCCGTCTTTGATATCCAGGCATGGTATGATGCGTTTGGTCAACATGTGCTAATAATTTACAGGAATGTTTTTAATGCTTCCATAGAGATGTTACCCTCGTAGATAGCTTTACCGATAATAGCGCCGCTACAGCCTATTTCCTGTAAGGCTGCCACGTCTTCAATATTACTTACGCCACCGCTGGCCACAAAGTTAATTGACGGAAAGCGTTCAATAATTTTTTTGTACAGCGCTGTAGACGGGCCCTGTAACAGACCATCTTTAGCAATATCTGTACAAAAGATATTAGTAACCCCCTGTGCAATATTGCTTTCCAGGAAATCAAATACAGAGAGATCGGTTGTTTCCAGCCAACCACCTACCGCGATTTTTTCTCCTTTCACATCGGCGCCTAAAAATATTTTACCGGCACCGTACTGTGCTACCCAGCTGAAAAATAACTCCGGCTGCTTTACCGCCACGCTACCAATGGTGGCTAATGCGGCACCGCATTCGAACACGATGTCAATATCTTTTCCGGTTTTGATACCGCCGCCAAAATCTGTTATCAGGCTGGTTTTACCCACAATATTCTCCAGCACTTTCCAATTAACTACCTGTCCTTTTTTAGCGCCGTCAAGGTCTACCAGGTGCAGACGCTTCACTCCAATGGCTTCAAATTCCTTGGCTACTTCCAGCGGGTGTTCGTTGTAAATTTTCTGCTGGCTATAGTCGCCCTGGGTGAGCCTTACACATTTACCATCTATGATATCGATGGCGGGTATTATTTCGAAACGTTTAGCTGTCATATTATTCAGGTCCAGCGGTAGTTCCATCCTAACGAAGGAGATACCGCTCTTTATAAAATAATCGCCTTTTGTGGTGAAGCCCAGCTTATCATAAAAGCTAACGGCTGTTTCACGGGCATTACACCAAAGCAGTTTTATTCGTTCTTTTTTGCAGATATCAACGAGGTGCGTGAGTATCGCTTTGCCATAGCCTTTTCCCTGTGCAGCCGGCGTGGTAGCCAGTTTACGAAACTGGGCACTGTCACGGCCCAGGAAAAGGGATACTACTGTTACCAATTGTCCATGATCAAAAACACCGAAGTGTAATCCATCTGCATCATGGTCTACTTTTACAGCAGATAATGGTTCATTAGGATACATCACATCCCTGCGAAGCTGCAAGGTATCATCTGCACTGATCTGGCGGATATTCATCTTAAAGGTTCAAAAAGTTCTCTATAATACGCGCGCCTGCTTCAGCAGATTTCTCCGGGTGAAACTGTACCGCGTAGAAATTATCTTTCTGCAGGGCAGCACTGTAGTTAATTACATAATTGGTGATGGCTACGGTATCTGCACCGAGTGCAGCATAATAGCTGTGCACGAAGTACATGTAGGCATTTTCGGGTACATGTTCAAACACCGCGCTATGCAGGCCGGTAATATTATTCCAGCCTATCTGCGGTATTTTAAGCAGGTTTTCCACTGGCGACTGAAAGCGCTTCACGGGCGTATCAAAAACACCGATGCAGTCCGTATCGTTTTCTTCCGAGTGTTTGCACAACAGCTGCATACCGAGGCAAATGCCCAGTACAGGCTGTTGAAGGCCGGCAATGACCTTGTCCAGTTTTCTTTCTTTCAGGTACTGCATGGCCGTGCTGGCTTCTCCCACACCGGGAAAAATCACTTTGTCGGCTGCCATGATCTCTTCGTGATCATCTGTAACAGTACCGTTAACGCCTAAACGCTCGAGTGCAAACTGCACTGAGCGAATATTACCGGCGTTGTATTTTATGATAACCGTTTTCATGTTATTACTGAATTATTCCCGAAATAAACGTTTTCACCGTTTCGTCAATATTCTGGCTGTGTTCAATGGCTTTAATAAAGGCGGTGCCGATAATAGCACCATTGGCATGCGCCGAAGCCGTATCAAAAGTAGCTTTATCTTTTATACCAAAACCAATTAATACGGGGTTGGTGAGTTGCAATTTCTTCAGTCGCTCAAAATACGCCTGCTGATCATTCATATCCTTATCTTTCCCCGTAGTGGAAGAAGAAGATACGGCATAGAGAAACCCTTTGCTCAGGCTGTCTATTTTCCGGATCCGGGCTTCGCTTGTTTCAGGTGTTACCAGGAAAATGAGGTGCAGGTTATATTTCTCAAATACTGGTCTGTATTCATTTTCAAACTCCGCCATGGGCAGGTCCGGTACAATGATACCGTCTATACCTACTTCCGCACATTTGGCACAAAAGGCTTCTACGCCGTAAGTTAATACCGGGTTAAAGTAACCCATGAGGATAACGGGTACGTGTATACTCTTCCTGAAACCAGCCAGCTGATCGAAGAGGGTGTGCAGGCTCATTCCATTCTGCAGGGCTTTGGTGCTGCTGTCCTGGATCACCGGGCCATCGGCCAGGGGATCGGAGAAAGGCATCCCCAGTTCAATGAGATCCGCCCCATGCTGTTGCAGGGATGTCATTACCGGCAGGGTATCATTTAACTGCGGAAAACCAGCCGTGCAATATATATTTAAAACGCCGTGTTGCTTTTTGGCAAACAGTTGATCAATACGATTTTGCATAATCCATTTTATTTATTCATGTGACGGATATAGGTATCCAGGTCTTTATCACCGCGGCCGGAAAGGCATACTACCACCACATCATCTTCCTTCAGGGTCAGGTCTTTCAGCTTCGCGAGGGCATGTGCTGATTCCATAGCCGGAATAATTCCTTCCAGCAGGCTCAGTTCATAGGCAGCAGCGAGGGCTTCGTCATCGGTAGCAGACAGGAACTCTGCGCGGCCTGATTCATACAGGTGGGCGTGCATAGGTCCGATGCCCGGATAATCCAGTCCTGCGGAGATAGAGTGTGGTTCTACGATCTGACCATCCTTTGTTTGCATGAGCAGGGTTTTGCTGGCATGGATAATACCAATAGTACCCAGTTGTGTAGTGGCGGCAGAAAAACCGCTGTGTACACCTTTACCACCTGCTTCTACCGCTACCAGTTTTACATTTTCCCGGTCCAGGTAATGGAAATAAGCGCCGGCTGCATTGCTGCCGCCACCTATACAGGCCACTACATAGTTAGGATCTTCGCTACCGGTTTTAGCCAGCAGTTGCTTTTTTATTTCTTCGCTGATCACCGACTGGAAACGTGCTACCATATCAGGGTATGGGTGCGGACCGGCAGCGGTACCGAGAATATAATGTGTATCTACCGGATTGTTGATCCAGTCGCGTATAGCTTCGTTGGTAGCGTCTTTCAGGGTTTGGCTGCCACTGGTAGCAGGTACCACGGTAGCACCGAGCATTTTCATGCGGGCTACGTTGGGGGCCTGTCTTTCAATGTCGATGCTGCCCATATACACCACGCATTCCATGCCCATGAGTGCACATACTGTAGCCGTAGCTACGCCGTGTTGTCCGGCGCCGGTTTCAGCGATGATACGGTGTTTACCCAAACGCTTTGCCAGCAGGATCTGGCCGATGGTATTGTTTACTTTATGTGCGCCTGTATGATTCAGGTCTTCCCTTTTGAGATAAATTTTTGCTTTATATTTTTCAGACAAACGTTTAGCGAAATATAAAGGGGAAGGTCTGCCTACGTAATCTGTCAGCAGGGCTTCAAACTCCTGTTGAAAGGAGGGATCGCTGAGTATGCCGAGATATTGGGTTTGTAATTCCTCAACATTGGGATATAACATTTCAGGAATGTATGCCCCACCAAATCTGCCATAATAGCCATTCTTATCCACCTGATACCTGGAGTTGCCGGTATTAATCGCAATATCCATGACCGCTTATTTTATTATTGATGAATGAATTTGTTTTACAAAATGTTCTACCAACGCGATGTTTTTAACACCGGGGCTGTCTTCAAACTTGCTGTTCACATCTACTGCAAACAGGGCCGGCAATTGTATTTCGCTGATGTCTGCTGCCTGATCCGGGCTAATGCCACCGCTTAAAAAGAAGGGATGGTCAAAAGGGTAAGTAGTCAGCAGTTCCCAGTTAAAGCGTTCGCCGGTGCCGCCATATCCTTTTACGGAGGCGGTATCAAAAAGGAAATAATCTGTTACAGGAATAAACGGCGCCAGCTCCGTTTTCCAGTTAACGTTATCTCCTATACGAAAAGCTTTGATCACCGGAATGGTTTGCCGGATGGCGGCACAAAACTCCGGTGTTTCATCGCCGTGCAACTGTACCAGGTCCAGGTCGTAATCGGCGATGGTGCGTTGTATCTGTTCCTGTGAAGCATTTACGAATACACCTACCTTTTGAATACCGGTTGTTTCCCTTACTGATCTTGCGTCTATTTTGTTGCCGGCAAAACGGGGTGATTTCTCATAAAAAATAAATCCTGCATAATCCACGCTGTTAGCTACCAGCGCCTGCAAATCATTTATTCTTGTAATGCCGCAAACTTTTATACGCATAGGATGATTATTTGTGTTCCAGGTCATGGAGTGTTTGTACAAAATTTTCGAATGCACGGGCAGGATCTTCCTGCTTCATGAAATGTTCTCCAATCAGGAAGCCCTGGAATCCGGCAGCTTTCAGGGTGACGATCGCAGCGGGATCGTTGATACCGCTTTCTGCTACTTTCACTTTACCGGCCGGGATTTTTGGCGCCAGTTCACAGGAGCGGTTAAAGTCTACCTCAAAAGTGATCAGGTCACGGTTATTCACACCTACCAGGTGTGTATGTGCTGTTACTTTTTCCAGTTGTGCTTCGCTGTGTACTTCCAGCAATACTTCCAGTCCCAGGTTGTGCGCAAATGCTGCCAGGTACGCTACCTGTGCAGCATCCAGGCATTCTGCGATCAGCAGGATCACATCGGCACCAATAGCTTTTGCTTCCAGGATCTGGTATTCATCTATCACAAAATCTTTACGCAGAATAGGGATCTGGTTGAAGCTACGGGCTTGTTGCAGGTCATCGGAGGAGCCACCGAAATATTTCTCATCTGTAAGTACAGATAAGCCGGAGGCGCCATAGCGGGTATAAGCCGTTGTTACCTGTTGTACCGTTACGTTTCCGTTAATCACTCCTTTCGAAGGAGAGCGACGTTTGAATTCCGCGATAATACCTGTCTTTTCCGGCTGTTGCAGAAACTGACAGAGTGATAATGCTTCGCGGGCAAACCCGGGAGACTGTTGCAGGTCCGACGCGCTGCGCTGTAATTTGCGGGCAGCTACTTCAATGTGTTTATGAGCAACTATTTCTGCTAAAATATTCTTCATGATAAACGTTCCTACGACTGCAATGCAATCAGTTTTTTAAATGCCGTATGCGCATTGCCCGACTCCAGGGATTCTACCGCGGCGGCGAAACAATCTTCATACGAATTATATTTTCCGAGGCTGTACAGTCCCATTGCAGCGTTAGCAAATACAACGGAATTCTGTGCCCAGGTACCTTCTCCTTTCAGGATCTTCATAAAGATCTTTGCGGCTTCTTCTGTGGTATTACCTCCGTAGATATCTTCCTGGTGTACTTTACGTTTACCCAGCTGTTCCGGGGTCCAGTCCTGTTCACCTTTGTTGGTGATCACTTTGGTATCTGCGGTGAGTGATATTTCATCGTAGCCATCCAGGCTGTGAACAATCACAAACTGTTTGTCTGTTTGCTGGAACAGGTAGTTGTATACCCTTGCCATTTCCAGGCTATATACGCCAATCAGCTGATGTTTTGCCAGGGCCGGGTTTACCAATGGACCCAGCATATTAAAGAACGTACGGATACCCAGCTGACGGCGGATACCGGCAACATGCTTCAGCGCAGGGTGAAACAGCGGTGCATGGAGGAAACAAATACCTGAATCTTCCAGTTCTGTTCTCAGTTTGGCATCATCACTTTTGAATTTGTAGCCTACCAGCTCCATTACATTGGAAGCACCACTGACAGAAGATACGCCATAGTTACCGTGTTTGGCTACTTTTGCGCCAGCTCCTGCCACCACAAAGCACGACAAGGTAGAAATATTAAAGGTATTTTTTGCATCCCCGCCGGTACCTACGATGTCGAGTACATCATAACCGTTCAGATTTACGGGAACACAGAGTTCCAGCAATGCATCACGGAAGCCCAGCAGCTCATCGATGGTGATGCTGCGCATGAGGTATACCGTCATGAAAGCAGCCAGTTCGCTTTCATTATACATGCCTTTGGAGATGCTGATAAGGATATCTTTAGCAGCTTCGCGGCTAAAGGTTTTATGTTCGAAGAGGTAATTAAGAATCTTTTTCATGTTAGCTGTTAGCTTTTAGCAGTTAGCTGTTAGTTAGATGGATGTTTTACTGAAATTGGTTAGGATGAATGGCTGTCATTACAGGCTTAACCAGTTTCTCACAATCTTTTCTCCCTCCGGGGTAAGTACACTTTCCGGATGGAATTGTACACCGCTTACATCATATTTGTTATGCTGCAAAGCCATGATAAAACCATCTTCATCTTTGGCGGTGATGGTCAATTCAGCGGGCAGGGTGGATTCATCAATTACCCAGGAGTGATAGCGACCGGCCAGTATTTGCCTGGGCAAACCCTTAAACAGGCGGCCATCTTCCTTAATGATATTTATGTTGGTAGCTACACCGTGATATACTTCTTTCAGGTTAGTGAGCGAAGCGCCAAAAGCCTGTCCGATGGCCTGTTGTCCCAAACAAACGCCGAAGATGGATTTGGTGGGTGCGTATTCTTTGATGAGTGGCAGTAATAATCCTGCTTCTTCCGGAATACC
Organism: Chitinophaga sp. 10T418; assembly: GCF_056394125.1. Classification (NCBI taxonomy): domain Bacteria; kingdom Pseudomonadati; phylum Bacteroidota; class Chitinophagia; order Chitinophagales; family Chitinophagaceae; genus Chitinophaga; species Chitinophaga sp. 10T418. The sequence goes on along the minus strand of NZ_JBFTHG010000001.1, from coordinate 552,329 downwards.
AGGGCCGGGCGATAAAATTATTTTATCGTAGTCGTTTACTTTTTCCAGTGGAATTTCATCATTACGTACCACAGTTACTTTACCGTTGATGATTTTTTCCACGAGGTGAACGAGGTTGTATGTAAAAGAGTCGTAGTTATCAAAGACGAGGATGTTCATACTAAATTTTTTGTGCCAGCAGAATGGCTTGTTTTAACGCATTGAGTTTGTTGTTTACTTCCTCCAGTTCAGAAGAAGCCACCGATTTAGCTACCACGCCGGCGCCGGCCTGATAGTACAGTGTATTCATCTTGCTGAGTATGGAGCGGATCATAATGGCGTGGTTAAAGTTGCCGTTGAAACCAACAGCGCCTATACAACCACCGTAGAAACCACGTGCAGTGGGTTCGTACTGATCAATGATTTCCATGGCGCGGTATTTCGGTGCTCCTGACAGCGTACCTGCCGGGAAAGAAGATGCCAGGAGGGTAAACGGATTCAGCTTCGGATCTACCTTTCCGGTTACTTCGCTTACCAGGTGAATAACGTGGGAATAGAAATGTACCTGTCTGTAAGAAGCTACTTCTACCTCCGTTGCATTTCTGCTAAGATCATTCCGGGCCAGATCCACCAGCATCACGTGTTCCGCGTTTTCTTTCGGATCCTGCAACAGTTTTTCTGCCAGTAATTTATCCTGTGCATCATCTCCGGTACGGCGGAAAGTACCGGCAATAGGGTGAATGGTCGCTTTACCATCCGTAATCACGATCTGCGCTTCCGGTGAGGAACCCATTAATTTATAATCGCCGTAATCGAAGAAGAAAAGATAAGGAGAGGGGTTGATGGAGCGGAGGGCGCGGTAAACATTGAATTCATCGCCTTTGAAGGATTGCTGGAAAGCTCTGGAAAGTACTACCTGGAAAACATCTCCGCGGAAGCAGTGTTGTTTGCCTTGTTCTACCATCTGCATATATTCCGCGTCCGTCATATTGCTTTCTTCTTCTCCGGTAGTGGCAAACGGATACCCGGGGGAATCTTTGTGGCGGATGAGTGATTCAAGCAGTTCAAACTCGCTGTCAACGCCTTCTACCTGGTTTTCACAAAGATAGAGTTCATCTTTAAAGTGATTGATCGCTATTACATATTGATAGTAGCGGTAACGCATCAACGGGATGGTATTATCCGCCTGCTGTTTCTTTTTATTGAATTCGATGGTTTCAAAGAACTGAACGGCATCGAAGGTGGTGTAGCCGAAGAGGCTCTGTGCCATTGGCACCGGGTGGTTGCCGCTGAAAGAATAGTTGCCGAGAAACTTCTCCATTTCATCCAGTACCTGTTGTTTATTCTTCAGTTCTTTCTTTTCAACTGGCAGGTTAGGATACTTGAATTCGAAGTGTGAGGTAGAGGTAACTTCAATACCTGCAATCGGCTTCACACAAATAAACGAATAACTGTTGTCACTGGCCCTGTAGTCGGTGCTTTCAAGGAGGATAGAACCCGGGAATTTATCGCGCAACCGCAGATATATTCCCACTGGCGTGAAAATGTCTGCCAGCATCTGTTTGGATCTCGTTTTTACTTGGATGGTACGCATGATGTATTGGGTGAAGTGTTTGTTTTATGTTAAAATGGGAAGGGCTGAAAAAGCGGAAGGCCCGCTGTGTAACAGCGGGCCTTCCAAATATATTTCTAAACGAAACATGGCACTGTAACACAGATCAGGAATTGATTCCGTGCCACCACCAATGTTTGTTTGTAATGATATTTTGCATAGCGAGACAAATTTGAAACTTTTTTTCAGAAAATGCAAATATTTTTTTGAGCTGAAGGCAAAAAGCATAAAGCAAAAAGCTATTATCCGGGATTTATAAGCGAATGATCGATTTTCAGGACAATAGCTTTTTGCTTTATGCCTTCTGCTTTCAGCTCCTCAAAGTACCCCTTTGGTGCTGGGCAACTGCATATTATACGGGTTGCGCTTCACCGACATTTTGATGGCCTTGGCGAAGGCTTTGAAAATGGCTTCAATCTTATGGTGCTCATTTTCTCCTTCTGCCTTGATGTTCAGGTTGGCTTTTGCGCCATCTGAGAAGGATTTGAAGAAGTGATAGAACATTTCGGTAGGCATCTCCCCTATTTTCTCCCTTTTAAATTCCGCTTCCCATACCAGCCAGTTACGGCCACCAAAGTCAATGCCTACCTGGGCCAGGCAATCATCCATGGGCAGGCAGAAACCGTATCTCTCGATACCGCGTTTATCTCCCAGGCCTTTGGCAATGGCTTCTCCCAGCGCAATACCCGTATCCTCAATCGTATGATGTTCGTCTATATGCAGATCCCCTTTGGCGGTAATATTCAGGTCCATAGCGCCGTGGCGGGCAATCTGGTCGAGCATATGATCAAAAAAGCCCAGGCCGGTGTGGATATTGGCTTTGCCGGTACCATCCAGGTTCAGTTCAATGCTGATATCTGTTTCGTTTGTTTTCCGTACATGTGTTACCGTTCTTAATCCCAGCTTCAGGAATTCATAGATACGGTTCCAGTCGGTAGATTCCAGTGCTATCACGGGTTGCAGGGCAGCCACATCGTCACTGATTTCGGCGGCGCCCAAACCGGCGTCGTCCTTGATCCAGATGGCTTTGGCTCCAAGGTTCTTGGCCAGCTGTACATCGGTGATACGATCACCGATAACAAAGGAGTTGGCCAGGTCGTAGCTGCCATCCAGGTATTTGGTGAGCATACCGGTGCGTGGTTTCCGGGTAGGGGCATTATCTGCCGGAAAAGAGCGGTCAATGAATACTTCATCAAATTTTACCCCTTCATTTTCAAATGCCTTCATGATCATCTGCTGGGCAGGCCAGAAGGTATCTTCCGGGAAGGAGGCCGTTCCCAGGCCATCCTGGTTAGTGACCATTACCAGTTCATAATCCAGCTCAGCAGCTATCCGGACCATATTCACAAATACTTTGGGATAGAACTCCACTTTTTCCAGGCTATCGATCTGGTAAGTTGGTGGTACTTCTTTGATCAGGGTACCATCACGGTCTATAAAGAGAACTCGTTTCATGCAGATACAGGTGTTTCTTTTTTCAGGTTGAAAGATTTCAATACCTCCAGCAGGTGCAGGTTTTCAGCGGGTGTACCGATGGTGATACGTAAACAGCCCATGCAAAGCTCTACTTTGGAGCGGTCACGCACCACAATACCTTTTTCAATGAGATGATTGTAAATGCCTTTTGGATCCGTGGTTTTCACCAGGATAAAGCTGGCATCGCTGGGGTAGATCTCCAGTACTTCCGGCAGTTGTATCAGTGCAGCAGAGAGCAGATCACGTTCTATCACTATTTCGCGGATCCATTCATTTACCTGGCTAACGTTGTCCAGGGCCTGCAAAGCCAGTTCGCTGGTAGCCTGACTGATATTATAGGGAGGCTTTACTTTATTGAAAGTATTGATGATATCCTCACTGGCGAAAGCCATTCCTATTCGGAGTCCTGCCAGTCCCCATGCTTTGGACATGGTTTGCAGCACTACCAGGTTAGGATATTCTGTGAGCTCCTGGATAAATGTTTTCTGACGGGAGAAGTTAATATATGCTTCATCTATCACTACAATCCCATCAAAATTATTCAGCAGTAATTCAATATCTGAGCGGTTGATAGAGTTACCGGTAGGGTTGTTGGGAGAACAGATGAAAATGAGTTTGGTATTTCCATCGATCGCCTGTTGCAATGCAGGGATATCCAGCTGGAAGTCTTCCGTGAGACTCACTTTTCGGATCACCGCATCGTTGATGTGTGCACTCACTTCATACATGCCATAGGTAGGCGGGCAAAGGACTACATTATCCGTACCCGGGTTGACGAAACAGCGGTAAAGCACATCTATGGCTTCATCGCTGCCATGGCCGATAAAAATGTTTTGTGGCGGTACGCCTTTCACATCGGCCATTTTATATTTGAGCTTCCATTGCAGCGGATCGGGGTAGCGGTTATAATTTACCGGCAGTGGTGATCCGAAGTTATTTTCATTTGCATCCAGGAAGATGGTCGCCTCTCCTTTAAACTCGTCTCTGGCCGTAGAATACGGTACCAGTCTTTTTATGTTTTCCCTTACGAGGGTATCGAGATTGAACATATTAATGAATTGTTATTAGTTATTTATGAGCGGGAATTTTCCAGCTGTTGCAATCTTACGGTGACGGCATTTTTATGTGCTTCCAGTCCCTCTGCTGCTGCCATGGCTTCTATAGTAGCACCAATATGCTGCAGCCCTTCGGGAGAAATCTGCTGGAAAGTAATCTTTTTCACGAAGCTGTCCAGCGATACGCCGCTATATGCCCTGGCATAGCCATTTGTAGGCAGGGTGTGATTAGTACCGGACGCATAATCGCCGGCACTTTCAGGGGTATAATTCCCCATAAAAACAGATCCTGCATCTGTTACCTTGTCGGCGAGATTTTCCGCCCCGTTACAGGCTAAAATCAAATGTTCCGGTGCATATGCATTCAGCATCTCCATCGCCGTATCCATATCGGCTACCAGGATCATTTTACTGTTTTCCAATGCTGCGGTAGCAATGCCTTTGCGTGGCAGCTTTTCCAGCTGTGCATTCAGGGCATTGGTAACATCGGTGATCACTTTTTCGCTGGTGGTTACCAGTACTACCTGGCTATCAGGACCGTGTTCCGCCTGTGACAGCAGATCAGCGGCCACAAAATCAGGGATACAGCTGTCATCCGCCAGCACCGCCACTTCAGAAGGGCCTGCCGGCATATCTATGGCTACGCCGCTTTTATTGATCAGTTGTTTGGCACAGGTCACGTACTGATTACCGGGGCCAAATATTTTATACACCTGTGGAACCGTTTCGGTACCGTAGGCCATAGCGCCGATGGCCTGCACACCACCAATCGTAAATACTTTTTCAATGCCTATCAGCTGTGCCGTGTATAATATGGCGGGATGCAATGAGGGCGTACAAAGTACGATCTCTTTACAACCTGCTATCATGGCGGGTATACCCAACATCAGGATAGTAGAAAACAATGGAGCCGAACCACCGGGGATATATAAACCTACTTTTTGAATAGCCACCGGTTTGCGCCAGCATTGTACGCCGGGCATGGTTTCTATCATCTGTACCTTTTCCTGCTGTGCGCGGTGAAAGGTAGTAATATTTTTTGCCGCCTGTTGTATCGCGGCTTTCAGTGCAGGTTCCAGCGTAGTAGCTGCTGCTGCAAAAGCAGCGGGTGATACCTGTATATTTTCCAGCGTCACCTTATCAAATTCAGCTGCAAATTTTTTGATGGCCTGGTCGCCACCGCTGCGTACTTCCTGCAGAATATCGTTCACCTTTTTTTCCAGTGCCGATGTATCCATCACAGGCCGTTGCAACAGGGTATTCCACGTACTTTTATCAGGAAATCTGGTTGTTTGCATCGTTTACACAGTTTTTTAGATCACCATTTTTTCAATGGGCACTACCAGGATACCTTGTGCACCGGCGGCCTTCAGGCTTTCGATAATATCCCAGAAATCATTTTCATTCAGTACAGAGTGAACGGAGCTCCAGCCAGCTTCTGCCAAAGGCAGTACTGTCGGACTTTTCATACCTGGTAGCAGTCCAATGATTTCATTCAGTTTATCATTGGGTGCATTGAGCAGGATATATTTATTATTCTTCGCTTTTTTCACTGCCTGTATACGAAACAATAATTTATCCAGCAGCAGCTGTTGTTCCGGTTTCAGGTCATGACAAGCTGCCAGCACTGCTTCTGATTTCAGTACGGTTTCCACTTCTTTCAAACCATTCATGAATAGAGTAGAGCCGCTGCTCACCAGGTCACAGATAGCATCGGCCAAACCAATGCCAGGTGCTATTTCCACCGATCCGCTGATTTCGTGAATTTCCGCAGTGATACCATTACGTTGCAGGAATTCTTCCACTATCACGGGATAGCTGGTCGCAATTCTTTTGTTGTGCAGGTCTTTCACGGAAGTGTACTCCACTGATTTTTCCACGGCCATCGACAAGCGACATTTTCCGAAGCCCAGCTTCTGAACAATATTTACCTGTTTTTGTTTTTCCAGCACTACATTTTCTCCTACAATTCCAATATCTGCCACACCATCTTCAATGTATTGCGGAATATCATCATCCCGCAGGAAAAACACTTCCAGCGGGAAGTTGGTCGCTTCTGTTTTCAGCTTGTTAACACCATTATTGATGTCGATACCGCATTCCTTCAATAATTTGATGGAATCATCGTGCAGGCGGCCGGATTTCTGGATTGCAATTTTCAATTTCATCCTGGGTAAAAATAAAAAGGGGCTTACCTTTCCGGTAAGCCCCTGTTGATGATTTAATATAGTGATATACACATTATCATCCCAGCCTACCGCGTTGGCAAGAAATGGTGGTGATGATGGATATGTATGTTTGTGTTCATAATTCGAGTGCAAAAATAGTAAGTAAAATGAAAACTCAAAGGTTTTTTTTTGGAATTAACGTGAAATTTATATATAAGTGCTTATATATAAGTTCTGATATAAATCAGGATGAAGCAGACCATTTTATGGAAAACAACAGCGCTAAAAAAATTCTCACTGCACCTGTTTTAGCAGGGAAAATATACATCTCACTGATCTGCCACCACTTAGTCCCCATGCGCATTTTCGCCCCTTGCAAACGATCTGTTAATTGATTTCTTTAACTAATAATTTTAGCTTTATTTTGCTAATAATATTAGTATTTATTAAAACGATAGTTATATGGAAGCATTGAAACTGAGAGAGTTGAGTATAACCCTGCCATTCTTTAATACCAGCATCCCCGCAGGGTTCCCCACTCCTGCTCTGGATTACCAGGAAGAAGAAATTGATCTTTCCCGTATCCTGCAGCCCAACCCCGCTACCTCCTTCATTATCAGAGTGAAAGGCGATAGCATGACAGAAGCCAATATCCCCGATGGCTGTATGGCCGTTGTGGACCGTTCTATCCGCCCCTCTACCGGCGATATTATTGTAGCAGCCCTCGATGGGGAATATACCGTAAAACGACTGGTAAAGGCCGGCCGTAACTGGGTATTACACCCGGAAAATGCTTTTTATAAACCCATCATCATAGCAGAAGATGCAGACTTCCAGGTATGGGGCGTAGTGACCGCCGTGATTGTAGATATGCGTAAATAGTGAAATTCAACAGTTATGCATAATCCATTGGCATTATTATCTGCTGCGCTGGTAAAAGCGCTACTCGAAAATGGTTTTACGTTATTTGTCCGCCAGAGTTATGCGGCGGGAAGAGACCACAACGACCTGCACATTCGGGAAGTATTCCTGATCACTCCTTATAAAGACATAGGAGAAGCCAACATACATTTTCAGCATATCCGTTTTGATCACCGGAAATATATTTACCAGGCGCATCATCCGGAAGAAATAGAGAAATTGTATAAGGCCGCATCACAGCCACCAGGCTACAAAGTATATGCTTCACTGTTACAGCAGGAAGTATGGAATCCGCCATTGTATATGGATCCGGCGGTGAGAAGATATATTTCTCTCAAAACAAAATGGAGACCGGAACGTAAAGAAGAAGTCAGTGCAGAATTATTCCTGCATTACGGGGAGCTCTATTTTACCCTGAAGTATGGAGCTGAAGAAATAAAAGTACCTTTATCAGAGATAGAATACGACTAAATAATTATGTGTTACGATATCGCTTTTACTGCCAACATAGAGAGCATCTTTAAATATCTGCCACAGCTGCAAGCCAGCGGCGACCTCGATATTCACTTTGATCCTACCTGGCATAAGATCGGGATGTCATACCCCCAATGGCCGGTGATTACCAACAACAATGGATTAAAGCTGGAAAAGTATACCTGGGGTCCTGTACCTAAAATGCTGGACACTATAGAAAAGGTAAAAAGACAACGACAACTTTTCCTGAATGCCCGCAGCGAAAAAGTACTGGAAAATGGCACCATGTGGAATGCCATCCGGCATCAACGCTGCTTGGTACCAGCCACCGGTTTCTTTGAATACCGGCAGATCAGTGGCTGGAAAAATAAAGTAGCCTACTATATCAAATCAAAAGAACAGGATGTTTTTTTCATCGCAGGATTATGGGCGCTCTCCAACTCCTGGGATGTGGATAAACCAGGGCGTATCCCGACTTTCACACTACTTACCCGTCATGCTAACCCATTGATGGCGCAAATCCATAATGGCGGCGACAATGCCGGCAGGATGCCGTTGATGCTCACCAATCAACTCGCACAGGAATGGCTAAAACCAGGACTAACCGATACGGATATACGTGAAATTCTGCAATATGAATTGCCTGCCGGTCAGCTGGATTACTGGCCCGTAAATTCTGTACGCAAGGTAAAACCCGATGAGGCCGCCGTTATTGCCCCTGCTGCATATGAAGGCCTGCCAGCCATACAGGTATAAAATGGCCCGCATGGCCCGGGAATAAAATGTATCTCCCCTTACAGCTACTAACCCTGCTGCTAAAACTGTCTCTCCGTTTTGCGGGATGAAGAGCTCTGTGTTTGTATTGCTCCCACAACATCCGAAAACAACCGGCGGTGTCTATACCCGTGCCCCAATATTAAAAGTATTTCCGTCCCGCATTCACCCTTTCCGGGATGTTCGTTGTCTTACGTATACAAAACGCGTACAAATATGAATAAAATAATGAGTAGCGCCTACTGCCTGTTGCTATTGCTCCTGCTGCGGCTACCAGGCCTGGCACAAGGGTTTGAGATCAGGGGGTACGTAAAGGACGTAAAATATGGTAAGATAAAATTGCTGGCCATAGAAAATCAGCAGATCGTACTGGCAGAAGGCGATATCAAGGCTCATGCGTTTGTAGTCAGAGGGAAACTGGATTATGCACAACCAATAACCCTCTGTATCAACAATGGAAGTAATACCAATGTATTCCTGGAAAATACTACCTATCAGCTGCAGACAGACTACTTTGGGCTAAATGGCAGGCAGTTAAAAGGTGGGAAGCTGAATAAAGAGTATCAGTATTACCTGCAGGATATGACCAACCCATCGAATCCCGATCGTACTGCGGAGTTTTTGACCATCTACCCCAACTCAGCAGTGGGCGCCTTTTTGGCCAATTACTGGGGGAAGTATCCCTATTCCCGCGTAAAATCCTTCCTGGACGCAATGGGGCCTGATGCCCGGAAATCCTGGTATGGAAAAAAAGTGGTGCTACGCGAAGACATTATGTCCAGATCTCAACCGGGCCGCGTGGTACCGGATTTCAAAGCACTGGGTGTGAATGCTGACACCGTGAATTACAACCGCTTTCGCGGGAAAGTGCTGATGATCGACTTCTGGGCCTCCTGGTGTCATCCCTGCCGCATGGAAATACCGCATCTCAAAAAAGTATATCAGACCTATCATGAAAAAGGAGTGGAAATTCTCAGCATCTCCGTTGATGCGGTAGATGCTGCCTGGAAAAAAGCATTAGGACAGGAACAAATGCCATGGCCACAGGCACGTGACCCCAAAGGATTTGATGAAGATGGTTTCCGCAAAATATTTGGATTCGGCTTCGTTCCCTTTGCAGTGCTCATAGGTGCCGATGGTAAAGTGGTGACGGTTTGGGACCGCACAGGAAAATCACTGGAACAATTGCTGGATGAAGCACTGGCACAAATCAAATAAACAAAAAGATCCATGAAATATAGCATCATACTATGGTTGTTCGGATGTTGGAGCCTATCTGCTACTGCACAGCAAACACCATCACGTAAAAGCATACACGATCAGTTGGCTGCCATCCAAAAAATCATTGCGCAGGCGGCACAGGACAGCGGCGCTGCCGGCATAGCCGCCGCAAAGTTATTACCGCAGCTAAACCCGGACGATGCTCTACTGGCCACACCAGGAAATGATAACAGCATCAATACTTACCTGGATGGATTTTTCCGGTTACGTAGTATTGCCGGTACCGCAACTGCCTTCGACAGCGGCGTGACTATGCGCCTGAAATATGTACTCTACAACGTACAGAGCGATCGGGTAAGATGGGCTTACTATCAACAGGTAGTGGCCAGGAGTATTACCGAAAATACTGATAACGAAACGATCCGGAATGTAAAAGAAGATCTCGCATTGATGGTCCCTGCAAAGCAACGGATCAAATACGACTCTCTGTTAAACATCTGGAACAGCCTGCGACAGGGGCAACCGATACCAGCTTTAACCTTGTCGGATGATAATGGCGGACAGCTGGATCTTTCAGCTCCCGGCCAACAGATGTGGGTCATACAAACCTACGCCCCTGGCGACACCGCCAGTATGCGGGCATACCGCAGCTTCTGTTCACTCGCGCAAAAGTTTGCCGGCGATAGCACTTATACATTTATCGGGCTTAATCTGCAAGGTGGTGCTGCACCTGCATCTCCACTGAAGCAATACCATTTAACAGCGAAGGAGCTAGTTGCTTTCCGACGCTTATATGCCCTGCCGGGAAACACACGAACGATGGTGATACGTAATGGTTATTTTCAGATGGCCACTATGCCCGATGTACCGGAAGAGGGGCTGGCGATGTTACTTAAATTTAGCCTCAATATGCACTATCCGGTTGTTCAACACGAAGAATAGTCTTCTGCCGATAGATGCTAACAGCAGGGATGTATCAAAAGTAATTTTCACCTGATTTCATTCGGGTATCGATGGAGAGAAATTTCGTTTACATGATTCCCAAACCCATCAAATTACTTTTGATACATTTTCTTTTGTCTGCTATTTACTATCTCACCATAAAACTTACTTTTCGTGAGAGATAATCGTGTTAATCATCGCAGCCCGCTAAACGGGTCATACAGGTAGTATGGTCTGCCTTCCCTCACTCATGAAAATTACTTTCCAGAACTAACCGGTTTCTCCACTTTGCGAAACCCTTCAGGGATTACATTTCCTCTCGTTAATTTATAACCGGTTATTTTGTTTAAAGGAAAGATATTTGGAGGGCCAAAAAGCAGATTAAGATGATAAATGCTATCTGGTGATGTTGTATAGGCACTTTTTATCGGAACGTCTACAATTCGTTGGCCCATATCATTATAGAGATCTGTAATATTTATTGTAATATCTTTCTTCTCTCCCGATGTACCCAGGAGTCCCTTAAATTTTGTAAAGTCATCAAACACCCTTACATCATCTTTTCCTATAGACAAGAGTTTGGGTCCAATAAAAAATCTAAAATCAGTAAACTGATCCTTTTCAATAGTGGCAATTATATCATTGGTTGTTCTACGCATTTTATCTTCCTCTGTCTCTCTGCTACAACCAGAGGTAAACACCACCAATACAAAAAAATGCTTTATATATCTCATATTCATCAGTTTAACGATCTATTGCTATTTGTGCTATTGTTATTAAAAAACTCGAGCAGCGTTTTATAAATATCATAGGTCCGCTGTGTAGATTTATCAATTTCAATACCATTCTTATTCATTATCTGCATACCGGCTTTCATGATGTTCATTCCCTTTTGCAGTGACCCTTTAAAGTCTTTCATATCAATAGAGGGGAGCGATCCATCATTGATAAAATTGGTCATTTCTGCTTTCTGTTTAGGGGAACCAAAAATACCATTTGAAAGAGATGTTGCCTTATTAAAACTCGAAACATTTTCCTTTAATGCTGAATTTGCCTCCCAGAGGGGAACATTATCTCTATATGTAGTAATCCAGGCATGGGCTTCCTGTGGTACGGAGGCAACACCTGCGCTTTTATCTGCAAATTCCTTATTTTTCTCCAGATCATTTCCCATTGACCATCCTCCGGTATTTCCTGTTGTTTCAGGATCTGGTTGTCCCCATGCCCATTCTGGATTTGCTGGCAAATTATTGCTCGGTCTGAACGTTGATCCGGATGGGGAACTAGTCATACCTTCTGGAGTTACACCTACACTTGAAGCAGTAAACAACGGGATACCAGATGCATCTTTATACACTGCCGGCACATTACTATGAGAAATATCCACTCTTCTCTCCTGGGTAGTGACATTAGTGCCATAAATGGCTTGATAGGAAACAGCCGATTTGAACCAGGCACTATTAAACGGCAACAGCTCAAGACCTTCCAGATCTATTCCCATGGTGACTTTATTTTCTGCATAAGCATATGGCGTATTACTGGAATATTTGCTGCTTAAAGGATCGATCTGCATAAATCTTCCAATCTGCGGGTCCATACTCCTATACTTAAACTGATACCAGTTAAGATCCAGTCCGTCTTCCAGCTCCTGAGAAGTAAACTTCTTTTTATTCTCTGGATAACTACTGCCTTTCAAGGCATTTGAGCTGATTCCCGCCATCGTCAATCCAAAGGGATAATAATGCGTTTCTTCCAATAAAGGTCCGGAATTAATTCCTAGAATTATGTTATCAAAATATACATCCTGTATACTTTCATTGCTGGTATACACATAGAGAAATCCCGTTTTCTTAACCGTCATTTTATCCTGGCTAAGCGTTTGCAACTCGTCTGGTGTTGCTTTTACCTGTTTAACGCCACTATTTTCGTCCACCAATTTAAACTGCTCATCGAACAATACAAAATTAAGATATGCTTTCGGTCTGTCGGCATTGGGTTGATCAGGTTCTTTTTCCTTCAAGCGGCGGTAGTCATTATTATAGAAATTGCTATTGAACGGGGTGAGCTGACCAATTTCCCCGGCACCATGGGCGCCATTGTCCCCTCCTCTACCACCATTAAATGCCTGTACTAAGTCTGTCACCATATTTTCCGCGGAGGCAGCAAAAGAATTTTTTTCCCTGGGGCTACCGGATTTGTAGAAAGCCTTTGCACTGAGCTGAATGGTATCGCCAGTCATCACACGCAACACGATGGAAGGACCTATCTTTTTACCAGTACCCGTTGCTGTTAGCTTTGCTACCGCAACATTTTTTCCGGCACTTTCATCTTCTGGATAACCAACAGGTTTAGCGGTACGGGTATTATCTATATTACTAAACAATGCGGTCTCCTTAGCTGCCACAGGGGTTTCCATGGTAGCAGCATACATAAAATTAGAAGGGCGCCTCAATTATTCTTGAGACGCCCTCCCTATTCAATATGCTATAACTATTTTGCCAACACGCCCACCGGTACTTTACCATCCATATTTCCCAATGATAATCCCAACAGCTGCGCCACTACCGGCGCCACATCTGTCACATTCATTTCTTTCACATGACCTCCGTTATTAATCCCGGCACCAAAGGCTACAAAGCCGGTTTGTATCTCTTTAAAGTCAGGGAAATAACCGTGGGTACCTCCTTTGGCGGCTTTTACCAGTTCCCCGGTAATGGCGCCACCAATCGTTACGCCGGGAGCGGCCGACAATGCCAGCGCCGCATGAGGATTGGCTCCTACCGCATCCAGTTGCTGCCGGTTGGTCACTTTGAATAATTGCTGCTGTTCTGCGGGCAAGGCTTTTAAGATGGCCAGTACTTTATTTGTAGTAGCCACATCTCCTTCGTCTTTCAGGTGAAGGAAGGCGGCACCACCGGAGCTATGAAACTGCGCTTTCCAATCGCCAGTAGCTACATTATTCAACAGGCCATTTTTCGCCAGTAATATATTGGGAGAAAATGTTTTGCTGATATTCACAAAGCCATGGTCACCGGTAACGATGATAGTAGTACTATCGTATATCCCTGCCCGTTTGAGTGATTCTATAATGGTACCAAGCGCCCGGTCTGCTCCTGCTACTGCTTTTCTCACCAGCAATCCGTCCCGCCCCTGCTCATGTTCGTAATGATCGGTGCAGGCCAGGTGCAATGTGGTAAATGCAGGCTTGTAAGTAGTGATCAGGTAAGCCGACATGCGCGCCACATTTTCATCCAGGATCATTTCTTCATCTTCCATCGCAAAATCTTTTACACCCAGTTTACCGGTAGCATTGTCCTGTACTTCCTGCCAGAGATGGGCAGGTGTGGATAATTTCGCCATGATATCCCTGCGGTCTTTTTTACCAATAGGCCATACATCCGGGATGTTATAATCAATAGGCGCTCCTACGGTTACCGGCCAGATAACATTGGCGGAAGTTTTCCCTGCCTTGTGTACGGCGTCAAACAACGTAGGCACTTTGATACTGTCGTAATAAAAATACCAGGTACCGGTAGCACCCGTTGGCTCAAAAGGCGTATTGTAGTAAATGCCATGTTTTGCTGGTGTTACACCGGTAATCAGGGACGTATGATTGGGATAGGTAACAGTAGGAAACACACTGTTTACGCCATCTGCATATACTCCTTTCTCTTTCATCATCCGCAGGTTTACCATGCCCCAGGATGGATCTGTATAAAAATCCGGGCGGAAACCATCAATCGTTATCAGTACTACATGACTTGCTTTCTGTGAAAAGGAGGAAAGTCCCATCATCAGCAGCAACGCTATACCTGCTAATTTTTTCATGCTATAATTATTTAAATATTAGTCCCATAAAGGATTCTGGTGCAGTGCCGGGTTCAATGACAGGTCATTAAACGGGATAGGATATACGTATTTAAAGTTATCCCATCTCCGGCTAATATTGCTCAGCCAGATCAGGTTACCGCTGGTACCACCAGATAATTTTGTCTGATCACCATCAATGAGGAAATAATATACGCCGGGAACTTTTGTCGCAGGTACTTTTTTTACGAAAGAAACATCCGGTTTGCCATCTTCATTTAAATCCATCAACACATCCATGGCAGGTACATATAAACCTACATAAGGACTTACCAGTAATGGCCCCAGGCCCCAGCGCATCAGGTCATAAAAGCGAAATCCTTCCATGATCAGCTCAATAGCACGTTCGCGGCGGATTTCCATGAGAATAGGTGTCTCCAGACTGCCATAAAATTTGGCGGCCAGATAAGGATCAGGAGTTAATGGCATGTCTGTATTTTTCAAACCAGCGCGTTGTCTCAGCAGCTTGATAGTGCCATTCCAGTCTTCTGCAGAAAGCCCCTTGTTGAGCTCTGCTTTGGCTTCTGCTTTATTCAACAGCACTTCTGCATAGCGAATAATCGGAATGGAGTTATTGTTTTCTCCCACGCCATCTGTAGCCTTTGAGTCCAGCGTAAATTTCAACGGTTGATAACCAGTATAGGTATACGTAAAATCAGGCGGTGCAATTTGTCCATCGCGCTTATAACTACCCATGCGGATCGTTTGCTGCAGGCGCAGATCCCTGTTCTTTACCTCTTCATTAAATGGCAGGTTATCAAAACCGGGTGTATCCGTAAAGCGGCTGCCGTCAATATTGAGGTAGGTGTCTGCAAATGTTTTTACTAAGCTGATCCTGTTACCATAGGTAGCACTGGTAAAATACCAGTTGGCATCATTGAACACGCGCAAACTTTTATTACACACATAGGCCAGTATTACTTCGTTGACGTTGGGTGTTTCGTTAATAAACAGGTTGCGGTAATTCATGGCAGGATCACCGGCTGTGTTCAGGGAGTACTGTCCACCATTTATCACAGAATCTGCAGCGTTCAGTGAAGCCTGCAGCCATTTATTTTCATCTTTCGGTAAGCCCATATCCTTATGGTATTTGCGGAAAGTACCTTCAAATAAACACACCCTGGATTTATAAGCCAATGCCACCCATTTGGTAATCTGCGAACAGGTGATATCTTTTTTAGCACGAATGTTGGCACAGGCGAAATCAAGATCTGCCAGCACGCTGTCCATCACCATGGCGCGGGGGTCGCGGCCTTTATATAACTCCGGATCATTGATCTCCAGGGTTTTATTATACCACGGCACATCACCAAAACGTTTCACTTTTTCAAAGTAAAACATGGCCCGGAAAAAGCGTGCAAGACCAGCATAATGATTTTTGGCTTCATCCGGAATTTTCGCCTGCCCGTAATGCGCCAGGAAATAGTTGATATTACGCAGGTCGCCCCAGCTCCAGCCGCTGGACTGAGTAGACGTAAAAGCACCCGGGATGATATACGTATTCACGTCTTTCCCGGCCATCACGTCGCTCATCACATCTCCCCTGATAATACTATTCCCATCAGGTAATATTTTATAGAAAGAAGTAGCATACAGCTGCAAATCCGCCTCTGTATTAAACGCGTTATCAGGACTCAGTTTATCAAATGGTTTCAGGTTCAGATCCTTCTTACAGGATACCATGGCCAGGATCAATAACAGGTAAATACTATTTTTCATCTTAATAAGCATTAATCATTAAAAAGTTACACTCAAACCAACGGTATATGTTTTCAGCATCGGATACGACATCCCGTTACCGGCGCCAATACCACCGGCATTGTTATTCAGTTCCGGATCGGATCCTTCAATCACTTCAGGGTCCAGTGTTTTCATGATCTTATACATTGGCGACCATGTCCACAGATTTTGCCCGGTGAAGAAAATGCGCGCATTTTTCATTTTCACTTTTGATAACCATGCCTGTGGCAGATTATAACCAACCGTCAGATTTTTCAAACGGATATACGCTACATTCTGCACATATTTGGCTTGCTGCACGGTGAGCTCTGCATTGGAGTTGAGTGCAGTATATCCTCTGAAACGGGGAAAATAAGCATCGCGGTTGGTTTCAGACCAGCGCTTATCCATGATTTCTTCCGGCATCCAGCTGTAAGGACGGTTGTATTGTCCCCAGAAGAGAGAAGCATCTGTTCCCGGCCACCAGTCGCGTTTTCCAATACCCTGGAAGAAAAAGCTCAGAAAGAAATTATTCCAGTTGGCGCTACCGGTAATACCAAAAGCATAGCGTGGTTCGGTGTTACCAATAATCGCCTTATCTCCCGGATGATCCAAAGTGCCTTGTCCTTCATCTATTTTGCCACTGCCGTCCAGGTCTTTAAAGCGGATATCTCCGGGCATTAATACATTGGCATTAGATACTTTAATGAAAGACTGGTCGACTTTTGAGTTTTTGATTTCATCCTGATTCTGGAAGTATCCATCATTCACAAAACCCCACATATCTCCCACACGCATACCTTCGTAATAAGTATTGATCAGCTTCTTGGGATTATTGAAGCGGGTAATGTAAGACTGGTAATCAGATAATACCACGCCAAAGGAATAACTAAATGGCTTGCTGCCAGCTTTAAACTGATCCGTCCAGTTCACCGATAATTCCCATCCTTTTGTTTGAAGATCAGCATAGTTGCCTTTGGGCACACTGGCGCCAAACACCGCAGGAACAGGCAATCCCGTGGTAAACATATTGGTTGTTTTCCGGGTATACTTATCAAAGCTGACTTTCAGACGGCTTTTCAAAAATGACACATCGATACCGCCGTTCAGTGTGGTGGATTTCTCCCAGGTAAGTCCGTCAGGAATTACGTTGGGTTGCTGCGTATAGTCTGGTATCACGCCGTTGATCGACATCTGCAATTTACTCACCGACATCATTTGCAGGAACTGGTATGGATTAACGTTACCATTTCCCAATGCGCCGTAAGATCCTCTTAATTTTAAGTCGCTGATAGCATTGGGTGATACGTTCCAGAACTTCTCTTTAGACACCCGCCATCCGGCAGAAGCAGAAGGGAAGAAGCCAAACTGCTGCGACTCCGGGAACTTGGAAGAACCATCATAGCGGCCATTGATTTCCAGCAGGTAACGTTCATCGTAGTTATAGTTCAGGCGGAAGAAACCACCCAGCGTGCGCCATTCATAGCCACCACCGGTAAGCGTATAGTTCAGTCCATTCATCAGGGAAAAATCAGGCAAGGTAGTATTAATCATACCGTCATGCTGATAAAACCTGGATTTGTATAAGGTGTTTTCATAGTTATAACCCACCAGGAGCTTAAACGTATTTTTAGATACGCGCTGTTCGTAGTCGGCGTAAAAGTTCATACCGGTATAAGTAGTCCGATCGTTTTCTTCATTCATTTTACTTTCGCCACGCAACAATGTTTGACCGGGCATTTTGCTATAAGGTACCGGTGTATACAAACGTGTTTCTACACTGGACGTATAAGCATACGTAAAGTCACCGTTTACATGTAGCTTATCATGCAGAAACGAGGTGGTAAAGCGGGAAGTATTTCTCAGCAGCAGCTGCGTCTGATCAGAATAGTTATTACCTGTTAAGAAGCTACCAAAAACAATGGCCGCATTTTCAGTCAGCGAGCCGTCGGGATTTTTCAGCATGGCTACCGGGAATGCTTCATCGGAAATCCTTCTCCACACCGGCGTATTGCTGGGGTGATTCAGGATAGGAAAAAAATAAGTGCGTTGGGAGAAATCAAAATTGTTTTCCAGCTTCAACCAGTCAAATGGTCTTACCGCACCTTTTGCGCGGATATTATACATTTTAAATTTGTCCGGGTTATAACGGAAAATACCATTTTGTGACATGTACCTGCCGGAGAGATAATATTCTGATTTTGCATTGCCACCGGAGGCAGACAACGTTTGTTCTGTAGACGGATTTTTATCGGCGTACAATTCCTGGAACCAGTCGGTATTACCGTAGTATACGTAGTTGCCGGTAGTAGGATCGATCGCTGTTTTAGGCAGGGAAGGATCATCGTTGCGGCGTTTCAGTTCATCCAGGTAGTCCAGTGAAAAGGGGAATACGCTGTTAGCTTTGGCCGGGTGTGATTTATAATCGTTCCAGGCATAGTAGGCTTCATCAAAGTTTTTGGCCCATTCGTACCCGTTAGTAACAAATTTCGGTTTGATGGTGCGGTCATTCAGGGAGTAGTTGCTGGAATAAGTCAGCTGCGTATTGTTTTTCGCAGGAGTCTTTGTGGTGATGAGCACCACACCGAAGCTACCGCGGGCGCCGTAGATGGCAGCAGAAGCCGCATCTTTCAGCACCGATACACTTTCAATATCGTTGGGGTTTAATAAATTAGGATCCCCCGGAACGCCATCTATCAGTACCAGGGCGCTGCCACCGGCACCAATAGACGTGGTGCCCCTTACATTATAGGTGGCACCACGGATAGGTTTTCCATCGGTCATACGAATGTTCAGGTTAGGCAGCACTCCCTGTAATCCCCTGGTAGCGCTGGTCATCGGCCTGTTTTCAAATACTTCTTTTCCTACCTGGTCTACTGCACCAGTAAGATTTACTTTCTTTTGTGTGCCGTAGCCCACTACTACTATTTCACTGAGTGCCGAAGAAGATTCCTTCAGTACTACATACAGCGATTGTTCTTTTTGCGGATCCAGGCTGTTTTTAGTGATCGTTTGCGTCATATATCCCACATAAGCGATCGTGAAAACAAAAGGGCCTTGCTGATGGGAATTATCGAAAGTGAAAACACCTCTTGCATCTGTCACGGTAAAGCTTTTAAGGCTATCTGCCCCGCTCTTCAGCTGCACGGAAGCACCTGGAATGGGCTGTCCCTTTTCATCTTCAATTAAACCTTTGATCCATGTTTTCTTTTGTGCCTGTGCAGGCAGCAGGTTGATAAAAGCCATCAGTAACAGCAGGCCGAAAAATTTACAGCCGTACTGAAACGTTGACTGCCGGTTGTTAAGGGGCAAAGCTCCGCCCTTCACTAGCAGGTAGCGATGTGTCATAATGCGCAAATATTTAGTTAGTGATTTTTTTCTATACGGTAACCTGTACGTGTTGATATTATTTTTAAATCGTGCAACATCGACATGCGATGCAGCACCTGTGACAATGAATCGGTGTCCCTGATGACGCCGGAAAAAGCGATGTCATCAAATGAACCGGCATTTCTTGTGATGCTTACATGATATCCCCTGGCTATAGTATCGAGTACACCAGATAACGGCACCTGGTCAAATGTGGCGGTAAAGCCGCGCAGGGAACCAAACGCGATAGCTGGTGTTGTTACTGTTTTATTTACCGGCACCTGCAAGCTGGAAGCATTGGTAGCTGTATTATATACCAACTCTTGCCCAGGCAGCAGATAACGCGTTTGTTCATTGGCTTTCACCATTACCTTACCGGTATGCAGCACTACTTTTACTTCATGATGAATAGTGGCAATCGTAAAAGAAGTACCCAGTGCGGTGGTAGCTACCCCACGACTTAGTACCGTGAATGGCAGCGGTGCATTTTTTGTGACGTTGAAAAATCCTTTCCCTGATAGCAGGATGGTCCTGTTATGCTGCCCGAATGGTGCAGCAAAACGTATGGTGGCGCCTTTGTATAAAACTACCTGTGAGCCATCCGGTAGGTTAATCGTTCTTTGCTGTTGAGTATTATTATTAATAACCGTGCTATCCATTTTTACCTCCACTACACGGGCCATTGTTTTTCGTACAGGCAGCGACGTTGTTTTAAACATCCATAGCGCGCCTGCCGCCAGCAATATTGCTGCGGCCGCTGCCCAGCGAAGATAAATGACATTGTTTTTGGGCTTAATACCTGCCGCAATCACTTTGTACATATCTTTTCTTTCTGCCGCAGTAAAGGCCGGCGCATCATCGCCATATTGTTGTTCATACCAATGATCATATTCTGCCAGCTCTGCATCAGTGGCCGTTCCGTTAAGGTATTTTTCCAGTAAATATTGCAGGCGCGATGGCGTCATTAGTATGCGTGTTTGCTATACTTATCACTTCAACGACTATTTACCCCCACTCTGTTCTTACAAAAAAAGAGGAATTCATGTTTAGTTAACATTGGAAAAGTTGTTTACCATAAATTAACATACAAAGCTTCTCACAGTAAATATCTTTGCGCGCAAAACCACATTCTTATCTACTCCAACAGTCACCATACATGCAACGACTTATGGCAACAGGCCAGAAAGGGCGATACAAAAGCATTTGAGCAGTTGTATGAATCTACTGTGGTGGCACTGAGCAACCAGGCTTTCCGCATATTGAAAGATCGCGAGCAGGTAAAGGATATTATACAGGATATTTTTATCAGTTTATATCTCAGGAGAGATGAAATAGCAGCAGATGTGAATATCAACGGTTATCTGAACAATGCTGTAAAATATAAGGTGTCTAATTTATTACGTAATAAATTACTGCAGGAAAATCATCACCAGGTATTGATCAGACAAGCTTATCAACAGGAAGTAGTACAGCCTGTACAACTGGAACAACATGAATTAAAAAATCAGATCGCGCGTAGTATTAATACATTGCCACAGAAATGCAGAGAAGTTTTTATGCTTAGCTACTACGGTAATATGGGTTACAAAGCAATTGCACAGGAAATGGGCATCTCTGTAAAAACAGTGGAAAAGCACATGAGTAAGGCTTTACAGGTATTACGCAGGGAACTGAGAGCAGAACATCATGTTGGCATGCTGCTCATTGCGATGTCGGTTTATGCAGGTATATAATTTCCGCAATACGTAGGAAAAAGACCATAAACAGGGGCTACCGGGATTCCCCAACCGGGCTCTTTACCACTATACACATGCTGCGATACAATGGCGTTCAAACCCGCTAATCACTTGTGCATCAGGCTTATTAAACCCAACCGCACACCTTGCTGACGGCTTGTTTCCGGCATTGGTATAATGATTGTCTTATATCTAACGAAACTTTTTGGATGAACTCATCCAAAATATACACAAACCCTAATTACATTTATATGGCACACTTAGAAGTTCAACCCAGGAAAAAAAGTTCCATGTGGATATGGTTGATAATAGGATTACTAATCGTTGCCGTAATTCTTTTCTTCCTCATGCGCAGCAATAATAAAGATCAATCTGTGATTGCTACTACCGACACCATTGCAAGTACCAGCAAACCTATAGTGGTAGCCGACCCTGACTGGAACAATGTTAACTTCAATGCTCCGGATACGCAATATGAGGAAGTAACCGGCAAAGGA
This sequence comes from Chitinophaga sp. 10T418, assembly GCF_056394125.1. NCBI lineage: Bacteria > Pseudomonadati > Bacteroidota > Chitinophagia > Chitinophagales > Chitinophagaceae > Chitinophaga > Chitinophaga sp. 10T418. Next base: position 530,519 of record NZ_JBFTHG010000001.1, on the reverse strand, counting down.
ATTGTAGTAAGAAGTAATGACCAGTATACCATATATAGTCTGGGAGAAAATATTCTTTTCGCCACAGACAAGAGTACACTGGAAGGCGACGCAGACAGCCAGTTAAAACAGATAGCCGCATCTCTTAACAAGCGTTTCCCGCATGCACAGATAGGTGTATATGGACACGCAGATGCAAAAGGCAGCTCCGATCATAATTCACAGCTGGCGGCAGAACGTGCAGCAGCCGTAAAAATCTGGCTTATACAGCATGGAGATGTAGCAGAAAATAAAATTTCTGTGCATTCACTGGGCGAAACAAAACCATTGGCTGATAATAATAACGCAGCAGGCAGACAGCAGAACCGGAGTGTGGAAATAGTGGCCTTCCCTGGTAAGTAATATTGATTTCATCATCACAAAAATTTATTGCCATGTCTATTACTGAAAATAATCGTTTGGAAGAATTAAGCGGCAGCAACTTTGAAATAGTGAAAGGACAACCAGATATCAGACGCTGGGATGTGGAAGACCTGCAGGGACATAAGCTGGGGAGAGTCGAAGATCTGCTGTTTAACCCGCAATCAAGGCGGGTACGTTATCTCGTAATTAACCTCAAAGGCAACAACGTAGGATTAACAGATCGCAAAGTATTGTTTCCAATAGGAATAGCAGTGCTTCATGAAAAAAATGATACGGTATTACTGCCGGAAATATCCTCCACTCATATTACTGCTTTACCATTTTACGAAAAAGGGGTGATCGTTACACCCGAGACCGAACAGGATATCCGGAATGTATTTGTAGTTCCGGGCATCAATAATACCAATAGTGATTTTTACGACCATGAGCAATTTAACCAGGACCGGTTTTATGCACCCAGGTATCCGAAAGATGATCGTGTATAAATACTTGCCTTCATATACATCCGTATGTGTTAACCCACATAAAGCAGCCGCCTCACCTGGAGGCGGCTGTTTTTATTTTAAGGTAGTTTTCCGGTGGCATTGCACTATGCGCCAGTCACTTTTAGTGCAGGCCGGGTCTGAAAAAAGATGTTTATTTGTGGATAAATAGCCTGGAATGAAACCAATACTAACCTGGTGTTTTCTATTACTTCCTTTCTTTTCCAACGGACAGGAATTAGTTAACTACAGAGATACCCTACATAATTTTGCGGTGGGAGTACCCAAGGGATGGACCATCTGGAAAAACAACAAAGCACCTGCCATTAAATTTGTGGCGCAGCGGACTTTCGGCGACAGCAGCCAGAAAGCGCCGGAAAACTTCAATGTGAGCATCCTCGGAGAGCCTGCATCCAATGTAGATAACATTGTAAAAAAACTGCTCAACTACACCAGTCATAACCCTTTCTTTAAACTCCTGGACTCCGGCAGTATCATCAGCAATGGTAAGCGTACCGTATGGCTGGATGAAATACATATGGAGCCAAATTTACCGGATACCTTTTTTGCCACCCTGTTCATCGCCTATAGCGATCAAAAAGCCTACCTGCTGAGCGCTACTACACTATCGGCGTTTTCAGCCGTTTATGCGCCCTTGTTTCACCAGATTGGGAATTCATTACAAACCGGTAGGGCCATGCGAAAAGAACGGCTTAAAATAGCATTTCCCGGCGCCTCAAAATGGAAGCTGATATCCGATACGGAAGTAGATCATTTCGTGACCCGGCAATACTTACCGGATGATGAAACACCTGAAAAGTGGAGTCAGATGATTTACGCCATGACCATGGAAAATGTGAAGATCAACAACATCGACCAGGCCATCAAAAGCTTCACGGATGCGGCCATCCGAAAATCGGCCAAAGCAAAAGTCACCTTGCTGAGTAAAGAGAATCTGCCTGGCCGCCGCCGGGCCCTGTTCAAAATAGAATCACCGGATGATGCAGGTGATCCCTCCCATGAATCCCAGCTATACTATATTGTACAAGGGACAAAGTCTTTTCATGCCGTATTCATAGCTAAGAAGTCCGCGACCTTATCTCCCGACTATATTAAAACCTGGGGAGATATATTCCGTAAAAGCCAGCCGGTAAACGAATAACAACCGGTGTCCACTGATGAACACCGGCTGTCGTTGATTTATGCCGGTAAAGGCAGCTGCTTTGTGCTGACCGGGCGTTCTGAAAAATAGATACCTACTGCAGCCAAAGCTGTTAAAACGATAGCGGTAATATGCGGCATAGCGGTCATCACGTTGCCATGAGTAGCCTGCAGCACCAGGGTCATATCTACAATCGGAATAAAAATACCGGACAGCAATACGATCATCAGCGCCTTCCGCATATTTAACGCAGCCAGCAAAGTGATCACGGTACCTGTAAACAGGTCGCGGATACCTTTTATGTAGTGGAAAGAATAATCTCCGTTTTCATTGAAATGCAGTCCAAATCCAGCCTCTGCCCCTTCCGGTTGTAACAGGAATCTGCAGCCAATAAAAACCAGTGTTAAACCGGATACAATAGTCAGGTACTTAAAGAAATTGAAACGTGTCATATGCGATGATTTTATAACACAAATTTCCGCTTCTGAAAATACAATTTCGTTCACCTGGGTTAACTAATGCTTATTTGCCATCCGGCTCCGGATTCTGCTCAGGGATTGTGGCTTTACACCAATAAAAGAGGCGATCATATATTGTGGAACACGGTGCTGGATATCCTGGAACAACTCAAAGAACTCGTGATAGCGTTCTTCCGGTGTACCGGTATACAAAGAAGTGAGTTGTTTTGACGACTTCACAAAAACGTCTTCTATGATCAGTCTGCCCATACGGTCACCTTCTTTTACTGTATCAAACACTTTTTGCAGGTTCTCCTTAGAAATCGTCCACAATACAGAAGGTTCCAGTGCAATGATGCTTTTAGTAGAGGGCTGCCGGGAAAGAAAGCTTTCGTAGTTACCTACCCATTCATTTTCGCGGGAAAAGTAAAAATGAACATCCTCCCCGTTGTGGGTCATTACATATCCCGCCAGTCCTTTTTCTATAAAGGCCACGTGGCCGGACACTTTTCCTTCCTGCAGGAAGTATTCATTCTTTTTTAAGGTTACCCGGTTGAAAAGCGTTGGTAAAAGCAATTCTTCTTCCTCAGTCAACCGGATCAGGTATTTTATTGAATTGACTAATTGTTGGCTCATATTTATAAAAATAAAACATTTATGGAAGCTATCATCAGCAGCAGCGTTTTTATAAAAGTTATGTGTATACCTATTTCGGTTATATATTCACAGGATATTCAGTCAGCCTTACCATCTGCTAGGTGAATAGAAACCGGGCTTCTGATACAGATAGCTTTGGTACAATAAAATTATTGTATCATGAAAAGAACAGTTTATTTACTATTGCTGTTATGCCTGCCCTACCTGTTGCCGGCGCAGGATAAGCCGGGGTATTTTGCATTGGAACCGGGCGACTGGTTCGATATACAGACAACGTTGGGCACAGAAAATGGCCCTTATGCCAAACAGGAACCATTCATGCTGTTTACCGAACGGTATGTATTGCGGTACCGTCTGCAGCGGCAATTACCCAACGGAAACCAGCAATATAGCATCACCCAGGAAAGGATTATTTTCAATAAACCCCAGCGAGCTGCTAATAGCTGGATGGGATCTGACAGTTATTATCCTGCTTATCAACAGGGGCTGGATAAAAAGCCTCCTAAAGGCACCTTCCAACTGGAAATCAACGCGGCTGGAAAAATTGTGTCGCTGGAAGCAGATAAAAAACAGCCTCCTGTACCAGTGACGCTGGCCGACTATAGCCCACAAACGCGGGTGGGTATATATGCTACCTCCACCTATTCGCCCATGCAAGTGGAAGAGCTCCGGACAATGGTACAGGAAGTGCTGGACCACCGGAGTCCGGAAAATGGCGCACCACTTCGGATTCCGGGAAATACCGGGCCATATTCACACCTGCTCATTGCGGCCTCTTTTCCGGTGAATGGCAATGTATTGGTAAAAGGTATCCTGAAGCAGGCACGCAACCAGGAAGCCTCCATTCAGATAGGCGATAGTACCTTCCATGTTCCGGTAAACGACCGGGGGGAATTCTCCTGCTCCTTGCTGTTAACCAAACCCGAAACAGGTTACTTTTTCACAGAAAAAAATACCACTGCACTCTTTTTAATGCCGGGAGATACACTGATTATTCATGCAGCGGCTGATACTTCCTTACCTATGAGCCTAACCGGTAATGCCGCCTGGAGCTGCAAACTGGCCGACGATATTTCCAGTGTCTTCGACATTAATAACAATGGTCTCAGTAATATGAGCTGGTCTCAAAGATTAACGGAAGTCTTTACAACGCAGGAAACAGCCAGTGCTAAATTCAATACCATACTGAAATCGTATGAAGGAAAGGCGACACCCGTCAGCCTTGACTACTATAAAACCGCCTGGAAATATCGTATTGCGGATGACTGGTTGATTTTCCTTTATACACATAACTTCCAGGTAGATAGCTCCCTCAGGCCATTTCAGCAGATACCGGAAATAATCACCAGTGGCATCGATAATATGCCGGTGCTTATGAACCCCTATCCCGGCAACTACTTCTACAAGTATTATTTCGACTGGTTCCTCATTTATCAAAAAGCACGCATCGGCATATCTGCGGGCGGCGGTATGGAAACATTTTCCTTTTACAGTGATTACTTTGCCCTGCTATCTACGCTAAAAGGCTATCCACTGTATTTTAAGCTGGCCAAAGGGATCCATGAGGAACTGATGAAAAAAAGCTGGACTGCCAACCGGCGGCTGAAGCCTTACTTCGAAGACTTTATCCACAACTGCGATGACAGCAGCTTAACAGTCCCGATCATAAAAGACTGGCAACTGATGGAACGCTGGGCGCCGGGCAACCGCTTACCTTTCTCCAGGCTGCCACTGGCCAATGGCAAAACCTATGAGATAGACACAAAGGCAGGCAAAACTACCTGTGTGATATTTGAAGATGGCGCTTACTATCAGGATACGGTGCTGGTGAGCATTATAAAGGGTCATCCGGAAGTAACATTTGTATTTGCATGGATAAAAGAGTCCTTCTCCAACCTGGAAAGAGCAGATAAGCTCAGCGCGTATCCCAATGTTACCTGTATTGAACTGCAAGATAAGGGCGCTGATAAATATGCGGTATACGGACTAAGCAATAGCAACCAAAGTAACGTGGTTGTACTGGACCAGTGGGGAAGAATAGTGGATGACCACATTCCCACCTCAAATAATGTATGGAAGGAACTGCAGAACGCCATCGAAGCCGCGGCAAAAATGCCCCGCTTCTCCACCACACAACAATCAAATATGATGAACATCATAGGATGGAGCTTCGGCTCCATCCTATTGACAACTTTAGCCGGCATATGGATTTACCGGGTACGCATACGTAACATCAAAGCAGCGGAAGCCATGAAAACCGCCATCCGCGAGCTGGAAGTAAAGGCCATCCGTTCCCAGATGAATCCACACTTTATTTTCAATGCACTTAACTCTATTCAATCGCTGATTAATACTGCTCAATACAAAGCAGCCAATACCTACCTCGTAAAATTTTCGCTGCTATTGAGAAGTGTATTGCATAATGCAGAAAAAAACACCCTGCCACTCATAGATGAACTGAATACGGTTCGTTTATATTGTGAACTGGAACAGCTACGTTTTGACTTTTCCTTTGACATGGATACAGCAGAAGAAATTGCCGCCGACCTGGTAGAAATACCCGGTATGGTATTACAGCCACTGGTGGAAAACGCTATTATACACGGTATTGCCGCTAAAGGGAAAGCCGGATCACTGCATATCAAAACCATAAAAAAGGATGCTACTTTACTGATCTCTGTACACGACAATGGAAACGGGTTTTACCCGGCGGACATTGACAAGGGTACACATAAAAGCATGGGATTAAAACTGGTGCGGGAACGGTTGCAGCTATTCAGCATAGCGGGACAATCCGCTCATCTGCATATTAGTAACGGGAACGGCACTACGGCATTGTTAACTATTCCAATTGAACCTGCATGAAAATAACAAGCATCATTGTTGACGATGAAGATAAGAGCCGGGATAACCTCCGTGTACTGCTGGCAGAATATTGTCCGTCAGTAGAGATAACCGGAGAAGCCAATTCCGCCGCAACTGCATTAAAACTCATTAAGCAACTGGAACCGCAACTCATTTTCCTGGACATTGAAATGCCTGGTGGCTCTGGTTTCCAGTTACTGCAATCCCTTCCGGCCCCCCGAAACTTTGAAGTGATTTTTGTAACGGCCTATGACCATTACGGCATTGCTGCCGTAAAAGCCTGTGCCATTGACTATGTGTTGAAACCTATTGATGCGCTGGAACTATCCGGCGCTGTGGGAAAAGCCATTACACAAATTATTCCGCAGCAGGAAAACAACCGGCTCCGGGAATTAATCGCCAATATAGGCAAGCCTATGGCAGAAAACCGCATCGCCTTCCCCCTGGCAGATAAAATTATTTTTGCTGCACCGGAAGATATTATACGCCTCGAAGCTGCAGGTAACTACACGCATGTATATATCTCCGGACAAAAAAAAATAATTGTGTGCAAAACACTCAAAGAGTATAACGACCTCTTAACCGGCCAGCACTTTATACGCACCCATCAGTCGCACCTGGTTAACAGCCGCAAAATAACTGCCTGGATAAAAACAGAAGGTGGCGCCATTTCCATGGAAGATGGCAGCCAGGTACCTGTTTCCAGGCAGCGAAAAGAAGAAGTACTTAAACTGCTGATGAAATAGCCACTACCTCGCATCGCTGCTGGTATTACAATCACTTTCGGGCTGATGCACTTTTTTGAAATCCTTCTCGTGGATACTGTTTACAAAAAACACCTTCTCTTCCGGCGAAGAAGCCGAGTACTGAATCGTCCATTCTGCGGTCCCTTTTTTCTGATCCACCCACTTAAAAGTGTAGATGGACTCTTTTCCTTTCAGGTGGTAGCCTTCGCCTGCTGTAGTTATATTAACAATAGGGCAGTCATTTACCTCCATGGGCAACACTTCATGAATAGCAGAATCGGTTACCTTCATTTTCCTAAGGTCCAGGGCGCAGGGAACGTATATCACGTATTCGTTGTTAATACGGGTGATCTGTGTCCAGTTGCCGGCATAAGGCTCATCGCGGTGGCTGGCATTACAGGCGGCTAACAATAAACATACCGGGGTTAGTACGGATAATAATCGTCTCATTGGATAGTAGGGTCTTGTTTTTTACAATTGACGGCTCAAAAATATCACTTTTCGCTGTATTCCCTAATGTGATTATAACTGTGTATTTATTTACGCAACGGGGCATTCTTTAAATGCTGACAACCAATACTTTTTGTATGGTGCGATGTTTGGACCCCTTATATAAACCTTCTGATCATGACAACACAACCTAACACACCCGGCCCGCTGCGCGATGATGATCTGCAACCTGATGATATTATTCAGGGTAAACAACAGCCCGTGCCGCCAAAAGGCAACCAGGACGAGCAATCCCGGCAGGGAGCAGACACTTCCGATGAACTACTCGATGAGGAAGATGATGATCTGGAAATAGACGAGTTACTGGAAGAAGAGGACATTACGGATGAGGATATAGACGATGAAAATCCGGAAGAAGATGACTCAGAAAAAGGGCCCCTGAAAGGGTAAAATATTTACGGATGCGAGTACTTGCCAGCCCATTCAGGCGGCATATACCGGCATCCGTAAATCATTTAATTTTTATAAATAGCGATTTCAATTTTGCCATCTTTTGTAACTGCTCCTCTGTACATACCCTCTGTATTAAAAGACATGGTCATGTTACCTTTCTTGTCTAATGCAATAAGGCCGCCATCGCCGCCCATATCACCTACTTTTTTGATAACAGTATTACCAGCCTGCTGTACACTCAGTCCTTTATACTCCATGAGTGCAGATAAATCATATGCTACCACATTACGGATATAATACTCACCCCAACCCGTACACGAAATAGCCGCGGTCTGGTTATTGGCGTATGTGCCGGCGCCAATAATGGGTGAATCGCCGATGCGGCCATATTTTTTATCTGTCATACCTCCGGTAGAAGTGGCTGCAGCGAGGTTTCCCTGTTTGTCCAGCGCTACGGCGCCTACGGTACCAAATTTATAGTCTTTGTTTTTGATGCCCAGCTTCTCCGGATTCGTATAGGCGTTGGATTTAGCTGCGGAAATAGAATCCTCGCGCAACGCTTTTTGCAGATCTCTCCAGCGGGTCTCTGTTCTGAAATAGGAAGGATCCACTATTTCCAGTCCGGCTTCTTTGGCAAATTTTTCTGCGCCGGGGCCTACCATCATCACGTGCTCTGATTTTTCCATCACTGCCCTGGCAGCGCTTACCGGGTTACGTACCGTGGTAACACCTGCTACCGCGCCCGCAGCCCTGGTTTTACCATTCATGATAGCAGCATCCAGTTCGTTGCGGCCTTCATGCGTAAAAACAGCGCCCTTACCGGCATTGAAAAGAGAATCATCTTCCAGCACTCTTACGGTAGCCTCTACCGCATCCAAACTGCTACCACCGGATTGCAGCACCTTGTATCCTGTTTCCAGCGCCTGTTTTAAGGAAGCTTTATAAGCGGCTTCTTTTTCCGGTGTCATATTCTTCTGGAGAATAGTGCCTGCCCCACCATGAATCACCAATACATAGGAAGATTTTTCCTGCGCCATTGCTGGTGAGAAAAGATGCATACCCAGCACCAGGAAAAACAAATAACAAAACCTACCTTTCATATCAACGTTTATTAAGAAGTAATCAAATGGCTTTCTTGTTCAGGTGACCGTTTTCCACCCACCACCAATACCAGGTGCCACCACTGGCTTTGGCCGGATCAAAATCCGCTACAGAGAAACTACCGTTGCCGGAAGCGCTGGCCGGGATTTCATATACCTTCAATGCCTGACCGTTATGGTTCCATTGCAACGGCTGCCCCTTTTCACAAAGTTCTGGTTTTTTCAGGCTATCAGTTAAAATGAAACAGGCTTTGCTTACGCCAAATACTTTGGCCATCCCCTGCTCATCAATACAAACGGCTGTTTTTTCATCCGGTGCAATTCCCCTCGGAAAGATACCATGATCTTTGATGATACGGCTCATAAAAGTAACGTGTCTGCCTTCGCGGCCACGCTTCAGGTAATGCTGATCGCTGATCACATCCTTTAAATACGGAGCATGCAGAAAATCGTTGTTATATAGCTTTACCAGTGAGTCGTACGGATTGGCCAGCACAGAATCCGAAACGGCACTACCGCCTTCACCGCTGTAGTAAAGACCGCTCAGGATAGCACAGCCTGCGCTGGTACCACCTACCGGTACTTTCTTCTCCTGCAGCAGGTAATTAATGGCCGCATTTACTTTGGTATTTCGCCATTGGTTCATGTAGCGCGACTGGTCGCCGCCTGCAATAAACAACATTTCGGCGTTACGGATAATGTTAGCAACGGTATCATTGTTGGCCAGCTCGCGGCTGGTGATATTGAGTGTTTCTACGGAATTCACTTTCCCCAGCGAATCAATGTCGTGGTTGTAGCCACCATTCCCGGAGGCGGTGAGGACTACTACATCGCCACCACCGCTGCGTGCTATCATCCACTGGAAAGCGCCATCCACATTGCCGCCACCGCCAATCAATGCTACGCCGACCTGTACGGGTGTGGTAACATCGGCGGTATCGCCAATGATGCCTATAGATCCCGGACGACCCGGTATGGCAGGGAGTTGTTTTGTATGCTGATTACAGGCGCTAAAACATATAGCCGTTGCTGTTATGAATGGAAGAAGGGTGCTTATTTTCATTAGTAGCCTGGATTTTGTTTCATGTTTTTATTCGCTTTCGTTTCTGCATCAGGAATAGGAAATACATATCCTTTCTGACCGGGTTTCAGGAGTACTGCTCCCAGCGCGTTGATCGCATCTGCCGGCTCCCTGGTAACAGATAAACCGCGTCTTCTCAGGTCAAATAATCGTTGCCCTTCGAAAGCCAGTTCTTTAAAACGTTCGGTGTAAACAGCTGCAATCAATGCATCTTTATCATTGAAGGTTTGCGGCGTATATCCGTTGATACGTGCGGCGCGTAAGTCGTTCAGATCGATAGCGCCATCAGCTACTTTACTTTTCTCTGCCAGCGCCTCTGCTCTGATCAGGTACATTTCACCGGTTCTGAAAAGCTTGATATCTGTGAGTCCAACGTTGCCATCGGGGCCAAAATATTTATTGACGATATACTCCGAAGTACCGGTTCCACGGGTATCATCAAAGAGGATATAAGCGCCGTAGCGGACATCATTAGCCTTATCAAATGTGTTAATTAATTCAAAAGAAGGAGCATAATAAACAACATCTCCATCATAATAAACAGCGCCTATAGGACTGTTCACATTGGCTACCTGCTTCAGTTTCCAGATCACCTCCGATTGTTTGGTATCTGTCCAGATGCCCGGAAAATCGGCAGCACTGGCCAGTGGCAGGGCATTAATCGCTGCCGTGGAGTACGTAATCGCATCATCCCATTTCTTTTCGTACAACGCTACCCTGGCGCGAATGGCAGATACACCGGTCAATGTAATACGGGAGTTATCATTCGCATCAGCAGGAATTAATGTACTGGCCTGTTGCAGGTCTTTTTCTATGGCAGCCATCACAGCACCAAAAGTGTTGCGGGCAGGAAAGCTAACGATGGAAGTATCCATAAACGGTACGCCCATGGCAGCCGGATCGTATGCTTCCGCATAACTCTGTAATAATTGAAAATGGCAATAAGCGCGGAGTGCTAAAGCTTCACCGCGGTACCTGTCTTTCAATGCAATATCATTCCCCTTGGCAGGAACGCGGTTCATAGCTCCCAATACACGGTTCACCCGGTCTATGGTGATATAATATTCCCCAAAAGAACCGGTGATAGTGGTGCTACCCGGGTCTATCTGCCAACGGTAAGAAGCCACGCCCCTACCCAGGTTGTTTTCATTCGGGAGGGTACATTCATCTGTGAGCAGCGATACGCTGTAGATGGTGTTGTATGTTAACTCCGAATAAGCTCCCAGCAGCCCACTGTTCAGGTCGGCCACATTGCGGAAGGTTCTTTCCGGATCAATAATACTGTCGGTAGGTTGCAGGTCCAGTTGCTTGTTGCAGGAAAGAATTAAGAAAGGCAACAGCAACACCAGGTATCTTAAATGACGGATCATCATGAGTTTCTTGTTTTAGAAATTAACATTCAGGCCAAAAGTGTAAGTCCGCGCACTGGGGTAGTCAAACATACCGTCCCCATTACTATTTTCCGGATCAAAACTTTTCCATTTAGTCCAGGTGTACAGATTCTGCGCCTGTGCAAATACCTGGATGCCTTGTACAAACTTTATGTGCCCAAGGATTTCCTTTGGAAAATTGTAGCCAATACTTACATTTCTTAACCGCAGGTAGGAAGCGTCCTGTATATCTTTTGAAGAGTAATTCCTGCCGGCTGTAATTCTTGGCAGGATGGCGTTATCGCCCGGTTTTTTCCAGCGGTCGTACAACATGCGTTTGGATTGATTACTACTGGCGAAAGAAGGATTTTCATTATAGTAATCTTCATTCAGATAGCGCATGCTCTTATCGGCAAACGTAAACAGCGCATTCGCGTAAAATCCTTTCCAGGTGAGGCCGGTATTAAACCCTCCGGTGAACGGTGGTATATAAGTTCCAAATTCGGCTACGCTTAAAGCAGTTTCATTATAATTGGTCGTTTTATTTCCACTACGATCATAGTAAAGCGGATTACCATTGGCAGGATCCACGCCCGCCCATTTAGGAGCATAGTGAGAACCGTATGGCAAGCCCACTCTTACTATCTGCGAAAGTCCCTGTGTGAATTCGTTAGCTGCCCCCAGATCCGTAACTACATTTTTATTATAGGCGAAGTTGACACCTACCGTCCAGCTGAAATCTTTCCGACGGATCACATCTCCCTGGATATCCATTTCTATTCCTCTGTTACGCATAGAACCGGAGTTGAGAGAAATCGTATAAAACCCGGAAGTGATAGACTGTGGCTGATCTACAAACAGGTTATTGGTTACTTTATTGTATACATCACTCACTACACGGATACGATTATTCCATATGCCGAGGTCAAAGCCCACGTTAAATTCTTTGGCGTATTCCCAATCGTAGGCCGGGTTACCAGGTTGATAAGGATAAATGGCCGGGTTGCCACCATACTGATTTGTTTTAAAAGTACGGAAGTAGGAAAAGGGGCCATTGCCTGAAAACGGATTCGCAGAAGTACCATAGCTGGCCCTGAAGCGCAGGTTATTTACAAAATCAACATCCTTCAGGAAGTTTTCACGTTTCACTTCCCAGCCAAGTCCTACGGAATAAAATCCATGCCACCTGTTATTTACCGGCACCGTAGAAGCACCGTCACGGCGGTAGCTGGCGTTCAGGGTATACTTTTCATTGAAGGTATAACGACCTACTGCAATGTAGGAAGCCAATGCGCTTTTTGTTCTGCCGCCACTCAAGGTTGGCGCAAAGGGAGAACCTGGTGTGATAGCTGCCGGTGTAGCAGGGAATCTTCCGTCCAGGTCATACCCGGTATAACCGAAAGCGCGGTAGTTGTTTTTGGTGAATTCAAAATAACCGGATACTTCGAAATCATGCTTATCGGTTACTTTAGCATAGGTTAAGCCGGAAGTGCTGACCAGTGTGAAGTTCCGAGTGGTACCTTCATCGAAACTACCTTTAGCACCATTATCTACTTTATAGCCGGAGTATGAATCCGGGTTTACATACGCCTCAGATGTTGTTTCTCTGAAGTCCAGTCCCAGTCTTGTTTTTGCAATGAGTCCTTTTGCCAGTTCATAGTTCAGGGAAGTACCGATAATACTCTTTATCTGATTTTCCTTGTTGGAAGTATTCAGCATGGCTTCCAGTGCTTTACTGCCTTCGCGTGGATCCAGTGTTGGATATTCATCGCGGTTGTATCGGGTCATCAGGGTGCCATCTTTCGCATAAGGGTATTCATATGGCATAGCGTAGTATACCGCTGCCAGCGTGTTTTCGCCGCTACTGGAGGCTTCATTCCGAATGAAAGACGACTCCGTATAGGCGAGACCGATGTTAATATTCGCCGTTAATCTCCCCACGTTGAAATCCACATTATTTTTCAGGGCGTAACGTTTTAATGCAGATGTTCTGGCAATACCCTGCTGATCAAAGTAATTCACCGAGCTATAAAATCTTACATTATCATTACCTCCGCTGGCGCTCAGTTGTTGTTCCTGGAACTTTCCTGTTTGCAGGAAAATTTTCCTCCAGTTAGTATTCATGTTGCCCAGGCTATCAATAATACGATCTGCTTCCTGTTTCTCTGCGGGCGTTTTAGTAGCATAGTCAGGATTTTTGGGAGAATAATCCCAACCTGGTCCATTACTTTCACCGGTCTCCAATCCCACTTCTTCCTGGAATTGCAGGATCTCTTTCGAATTCATCATCTCATATTTCGGCGTAGTCATATTGGAAAAACCGTATTGCGATTTATAGGAGATCGCTACTTTTCCGGGCTGTCCTTTTTTAGTGGTGATGACGATGACGCCGTTGGAGCCGCGTGATCCGTACAATGCTTTCGCAGAAGCATCTTTTAATACTGTTACGGAGGCAATATCTTCCGGGTTGATGCCCTGAAATACACCGGCTTCTATTGGGATACCATCCATTACATATAATGCGGAAGAGTTACCGTTAATGGTTCCTACGCCTCTTATGGTTACTTTGGCGCTGCTGCCAGGCTGTCCGGAGCCGGCGGCTACTACCATGCCGGGTACACGTCCCTGCAGGATCTGGTCGAAGCTCCCCATGGGTACCTGTGTAATTTTATCCGACCCTACTACGCCGGAGGCGGCGGTAGACTTATCCCTCGCATAATTCGTATAACCGGTAACCGTTACCGCGTTCAGTGTCCTGATATCTTCAATGAGTGTGATATTGATTTCGCGGCGGCTGTTGATCGCTACCTCCTGGCTCACATATCCTATCAGGGAGAACTGCAGCGATGTTACCTTATCTGGTGCCGTTAGTTGATAGGTACCGTCCACATTGGTGAGTGTGCCGGCAGTAGTACCAGTAGCTCTTACAGTAACACCGGGCAGGGGCAGGTTGTCTCTCCCCCTGACGGTACCGGTGATGGTGATATTATCCGCCACCGTTGTAGCAGTGGTGGTTTGGGCGTATACCACTACAAGGCCATCTTCCTTCAGCGTATAGGCGAGATTGGTACCGGAAAATGCCTGTGTGAGCACGGCATCGAGCGTAGCATCTTTTGCGGCCACCGTCACTTTTTTATTTTCCGGTAGGGTCTTATCATGAAACACAAAGCGGTAAGCCGTTTGATGTTCCAGTGTTTTCAGCAATTGTTTAATACTTGTTTCTTTTACCTGCAGGGTAATCGTTTCCTGCGCAAAACAAATAGCCTGCACCTGAAGGCAGGTCAAAAAAAGAAAGATTGTCAATTTCATAGTGAGCAGCAGTTTGCCGGCGGGAACAGGTTTCCCCTTCCATTCCAGGAATACAAGTTTTAACATACCTTTGATGTTGGTTTAGTAAATGATCAATCCCGACATTTTCTGACCTTTTTCCGGGGAAGTGTTCCAGCACTTCCCCTTCTTTATTTTTGGCTGATGTACGATTCTTTATTTGCTGATAATAATTTTTCCGTTCTGCATTTTAAAGCTAAAGGGATAAGATAACTGCAAAGCATCCAGTGCTTTGAGTATTGTTTCGCTTTCGAAGGTGCCGGAATAACGGTATTCTTTCACTTCTTCATCTGCAAATACCACCGGGATGCCGTACCACTTCTCCAGCTTCGCTGCAATCACTTCCAGGGGTTCATTTTCGATTTCCAGGCGATTTCTTACCCAGGCAATTTCTTTGGCTTTGTGGTCCACCGGATCTGCATCCAATGGCGCTATGGCAAAAGGTTTGGTTATATCTGTTGTTAATTTCTGATTTGGTTGCAATACAATTTTCTGTTCGGGATGGCTGACCAGCGTAACTTCTACTTTCCCTTTAAATAAAGCGGTTTCAGTTTGGTGATGATGATAGGCACTTACATTAAAAACGGTGCCCAATACTTTAATATCTACGGCAGCAGTATGTACGATAAATGGATGCCGGGCATTTTGTGTTACATCGAAGAAGGCTTCCCCTGTGAGGGTGAGCTGCCTGTTATCCCGGTTAAATCCGGAAGACAACTGTACGGTACTATTCTCCCGTAAAACAATAGAGGAGCCATCTGACAGTACCACCGTTTTCCGGGGTTCTTTACCGGCATTGATCACCACGGCTTCTTCCGGGTGAACCTTATGCTGATAAAAAAGTGCTATGCCTCCGGCTAACAGCAGCATCCCTCCTATCACAGCGGCATACTTTAACACCTGCGGAAAGCGCCTGTGGGCAGTATCCTGCCCGGATTCCTCGCCCAGTGCCTGTTGCAGCAGATCATACCGCGCAATCCCATCTTCCAGATGTTTCAGTTGCTCTAACCGGTTGCCCTGCCTGGCAGACAACAACGCCACAATACTGCGGGCTTCCGCTACTGCTTCCTGCTTTTCAGGATGCTGGCGCAGCCAGTCTTTCCAGAACAACACATCCTTATCATGTTCTTCCAGGCAGTAGCGCTGAAAAGATTCATCACATGCAAAATCGATGACTTCGTACTCCTGGAAATTCATGTAGGTAATGCCTTTGATTATACAGACGGCAGAATGCGTCGTTTTTCCTAAGGATTTTTTAACTTTTTTTTCCGGGAGAAGGAAAGCTGCTTATTTCAGCATTTTCCTGAGTGCCTTGATGGCATCATAAATGGTATTGTAGGCCGTTTTCACGGTTTGGGAAGTTTGGGCGGCTATTTGTTCATAGGTCAGGCCTTCAAAGAATTTCAATCTCACCAGTTCAATCTGCCTGGGGGTTAAAGCTTTCATGGCCAACTGCAGGCGATGTTTCAGTTCTTCATCCTGTTGTACCTGGATAATGATTTCTTCATAAGACAGTTCATTTTCCGCCTCTTTATCCGTTGCCCGGTGAATGGCGGCATGGATCCTGGACTGGTAGGCCAGTTGGTCCAGCAGTTGTCTTTTGAGGGCGGTAAATAAATAAGCAGGTACATTGGTAACAGGGCGCAGGCTTTGGTGCCGGCTCCACAACTGTAAAAACAGCTGTGTGATACAGTCTTTTACCAGTTCATCGCTGCCACATATTTTCAATCCAAATCTCAGCAGATGTGAATAAGTGTTGTTATACAATGCAAACAACGCCTGTTTATCGCCGTTCCTCAGGCGTTCCCAATAAGTGCTATTGTCTTCTTCATAAGACATACAATATCATATACCGGATGCTTTACCGGAATCATTTGTTGACTCCGCGCATCCTCCGGTTAAGATACTGCGAAAAATCTTTATCGCTGCATTTCGTTCATATCCCCAGCATAACCCGCTCTTTCTCCAGCTCCGCCTCTTCATGGTAGGAAGATGGCCTGTCTGTTATTTCTGTGAGCAGCAGCGTATATCCCAGTAACAGCACAATCAATAATACCTGGTAACGCAACACAATAGGCGCTGCCAGCACGCTGAAAGCAAAATTGATAAGGATAAATGTCCAGCATAGCAGCAAGGCGATATTAAACTTCCGGCTGGACCTGCGGATACCTTTCCTGATCAGGTAGCGAATGGTTTCTTCCAGGAACAGTAAATGACAAATAACGATTAACGAAGGAAATAATGCCATGAGCGTGCTTTGCAGGTCGTTGTACCTGCTTTCTGGTTTTTCCGTTTTGCCATCCTTAAAAAAAGCACTCACATTTTTCAGGTCAGAACCCATATAAGGACGATTATAAGCATTCAATACCTCCGGCTCAGGGAGTATATACAGCATGGCATTTTCCCGCAAATAGTAATGAAAGAAATCTGCCGGATACTTTTTGATCATATACGCTCCGTAACTCCTGAACAGTGGCGCCAGCGCAGCCCAGGCGGTATAAGCGTCCTTATCTTTATTAATTGTCCAGTAGTTCCGCAACATAGACTTCTGCGGTCCTATATTATCCCACATAAATACAGATCCTTCAAACACATGTTTCTTTCTTTCACTTCTCCTCAGGCTATCACAATAGGCATACACCAGCTTATGCATGACCGCGAACTGCGGTGGTACATCCGTTGAATCCAGCTTCCGGTACTGTAACATGTACATGGAATTATTCATCAGCTGCCATCCGCTGAAAACTGAAAACTCCCGTATCCCGGCATGTTCATAAGAGCGCTGCCGGATAAACAACACAAAAGATGCTATCAGCACCATAGGCAGCAAAATAGCCGCTACCTTCTGCCACACCTTATACCGGGACAACAATATAGGGATCAGCGCCACAAACGGATAAAACATGGCATTATAACGAATCGTGAAAGCCAGTCCCAGCACCAGACCATGCAGCACCAGTATTAAAGTAGTGGGCTTATGCAGCATCCATAGCAGCAGCGTTATCCAGGTAAGCCCCAGCGACAGGAATACCGCATCAGAGATGAAGTAGTTACTCAGAAAAGGAAATAACGGGTTAATGAGCAGAAAGGCATAGAACCCATACCGGAAGTAGCTATCCGGGTGAAAAATATATACGATACTGAAATAAAAGAAGAAAGCACTTGTTTCCAACAGGGTGAACTGCAACACTGCCAGCGCCGTTTCAGAATGCGATACCTGGTGGAACAGCCACAGGAACCTGGAGTAGCCGATAGGCCATATATTATGATCCAGGTTTTGCAGGGCCGTTTGCATATACGAGCCGGTATCAGAGGTAAAATCCAGGTAGGGGAAAAAATGTTTGAATATAACCATCTTGATAACAGCTGTAGCTACGGCTATAACCAATAGCAGGCGATTACGGCGATCGGCGAAAATAAAGGCACCGAAGCTGTTGGCAGGCGTATTAACGGGCAGGGAGGGTGATAAAAACATAGTTTAACTTTTATATTTGATCCGACCGGCAGGATCTATGGTTTGTGCCTTAATGAGGGTGTTTGATTCAGGGTTGTACTACGCGTACAAGTATAGGAGAAGCGACTGAAACAGCAATTCAGTGAGAGATGAAAGTATGGCAATCAAGGATTTACTGCAATTTTTTGGAAGAAAATGAGGTAAAAATTTGGTATTTATCAGAAAAGTTCTACTTTTGCGGTCCTGATTTACTATTGCCGAATAGTATAACGGTAGTACGACAGACTCTGACTCTGTTTGTCTTGGTTCGAATCCAGGTTCGGCAACAATACTAAAATGCACTCCAGGAGTGCATTTTTTGTTTACCTCCTGCTCACTTTTTGTAGCAAAAAACGAATCAAACTGAAACGCTGGGGAATATCTTTCTTCAATATTCTCTAAACGCCCCTGCCATTCTAAAATACCTCCCGAACTCTCGTTGAATATTAAACAATACGCCATACACTCCCTTTAGCTAATCTTCCATCTGGCCCGAAAACAGGTTCCCCGGATTGTGTTATATTTATAGTAATCAAAATAATCTCCCATGGCAAAACAAATGTCTGTCATTTCTTTTACGGGAAAACTCGGCAATCTCATTGGGTATAAGCGCAATGGCAACTACTTCCTGCGCAGTATGCCTGAAAGCGTGCAGCAAACGGCTGCTACCCGCCGCGCATCCCGGCGCTTTGGCATCGCCAGCAGGAAAGCCGCTTTTATCCGTAAAGCTTTCTACCCGAACCTGGATATCCCCTGTGACGGCGCCCACATCAATCGGCTGAATAAGATGCTCATTGCTGCCGGCGATCATCATGAAGCCATCACAGGCTTCCGCTTCAATCAGCATACCGGAGTAGATCATTTTTTTACGGTGGCTCCCCGGCTTTTCCCTAATGGGATATTAAATATTCCCGCACAAACCATCGTCGGGCATAAAGGCATTGTTGCCCTGGAAGTAAAAGTGATCGCTACGCGTATTGATTTCAAATCACGCCAGGTGGCAGGTAGCGAAACGGTGACGCTAATGATAGATACGGATACCACTTTCCAGGAAACAAATGTTTCGCTGGATGTACCCGGGCAGGGTTCACTGGTAGTCGTTTTCCAGGTAAGAGCGATGTACAAAGATGGCCCATCGGGCAACAGCCAATATATGGCCGCCGATATTATTGCGGTGGCAGCACCACAAGTACCCAAATATGCTCATAAACGTACTTATCCAAAGCAGACGAAATTGCTTCCCAAACTTGCCTGGCCACACATATCTACATCTGTCATTCAACTGGAATAAAGCGATCTTGCCCCCGGAGATATTTTGATGAATAAACTCTTTATACCCGCTTCCTTTCAATAGTATATTTCTTTCCGCAGCTACAGCCTGATACTGAAGCAGCGCTGCTATGGCCAGTGCTCATCTCCATCCGTCTTCTGATTCAATTTCATCGGGGTTATACATCCGGAACT
Source organism: Chitinophaga sp. 10T418 (assembly GCF_056394125.1). NCBI lineage: Bacteria > Pseudomonadati > Bacteroidota > Chitinophagia > Chitinophagales > Chitinophagaceae > Chitinophaga > Chitinophaga sp. 10T418. The sequence goes on along the minus strand of NZ_JBFTHG010000001.1, from coordinate 511,009 downwards.
CACCCCCGCATCAAGTCCACCTCTCCTTCACTGCTTCTATAGGTGTATAGCGGGTGTCAAGCATAGATTCGACAGAGCCTACATAATGACAATACATGTTTGTGGGTAATTCATTTTTAGCACGTTGTCGTTACTCGATTATTTGTTTTCTTTGTAGAAATTGCCCCCATTTCAACCTATCTATACCATGAAAAATATAATCCTCGTTTTAAAAATCATTGCTTCAATATCTAAGGCCATTTCAGGCGTTTTCTGGGCACGAAGAATCCCTTTATACAATTTGGATTCCTAATACAAATTTGAACATGAGTTCTATCGTTAAATCCAGCGCCATCATATACGGGACCACCTTCAATAAAAACGCCCCTTACTGTGTCAAAAACAGGTTGCTCTGTTTGATCTGTGATGCTATGAACGTTTGTTATAACAGCACAATCCAGTGTTCTAACTACTTTATCTGTTGAGTAATTATCACCAGTTGAGTTTTTGTTGACCGGAAGCGATGTACCTTCACTTAAAGTAGAACTTTTCAGGCTCTCATATGAAAGTTGAATCAGATCGATGAATCGTTTATCTGATAAGTCCAGGCAATTACCAAGACTGAATACCGCACCAAGTACCGCCGGTTTTTCAATTTTCACTTTAGGAGGTGGATTTTTTGCATAGTGTATAGCACGCTCATAGTTGTTCTGCCAAAAATACATTCCTTCTCCTAACCAGTCCCATTTATTCTTACTTGATTTGAGCATAGTCTGATGCAGCACAATACGATCTCTTATGTCTTCATCACAACCGTGAAAACCAATAATTAAACCGGGATCAGAAGAATATAATAACTCTGATGTAGCCATTAAGCAGGAGGATTTACTTACGATAAGTTTTGGTGTTTATTAATAAATAACGGGAGGGGTTATTTAACAGTACCTTTTGGGGCAACCATTTTCTTAGCACCCATTCTTTTTGCAACGAGCTGCTTCTTGGGTGCAAATTTCTTAACTGATGATTTTGATATTACATTTTCATCCATATCAGTAATTAGAATATGTCTAATACCCAAATCATCAATCAACTTTGTGGCTTCCTGCGGGGAGTGAGCGACACGAATTCTTTGATCGATTAAGGCTTTACGGATTATATGATAAGATGTATTGGTCATGTGTAATGTACAAATGTAACGAAAATTGATCTATACCAAAATTACGCCTTATATGCATTTCCTGGTGCATCATATTGATCTAATTTTATCGTTACTGAAATTGCGATTATCATTCGCAGGCTTTTAATAACATATTTTTTTACATGTTGCCATTATAATAGCAGGAAAAATAGTGTAAGCTATCATTTGGCAAAAAAGAGCAGCCGGAAATCTTCTCCATTTCCGCCTCCTCGCTCCTGATAAGTAGAAAAATCAAATCAGGGGAACATTTGAGTATGCCTTAGGTTTTCCCGGTTACATGATGCCAACCGGCTTTTTTGCTTAAGTGTCTCATATACACTTGTATATTATCAGCCTAATATGTTTATATTTATGCTATCGCCTCCGACACGTTATGCTAAAAAGAACTATACTGATCTCACTGTTAATGTCGTTGCTGTTGTATGCCAATGCCCAGGAGTTTTCTTCTCTGAATGTAAACAACGGCCTTTCCAACAACCAGGTCAACTGCATCTTCAAAGATAGCCGCGGATTTATGTGGTTTGGTACCATGAGTGGCCTTAACCGGTACGATGGCTTCACCTGCAGAATATTCCGGCATAATGCGGCCGACCCGACTTCTATTGCTGATGATTATGTATACGCGATTACAGCCGCTCCGGGTAACATGCTGTATATCCGCACCCGCAATGGAGATGTGCTGTATGATCCTGTAAAAGAACAGTTTTCAGATGCCGCCGCCTGGCTGAAAAGCAAAGGGCTTCCGGTAACAGGTATTACCTGCACCCAGCAAGCCGACAGCTCCTTCTGGATAGGCTACCAGGATGGCAACATATATCGTATCAATGAAAAAAAGAAGGGGGCTGTTACCCGAATCCTCCATCATGCCGGCATAGCGGTAGCCGATATTACGAAAACAGCCGCCAACCGTCTCGGGGTGCTTTACCTGGATGGTGAATTAGATATGCTGAATATCAACACCAGCCAGCTGCTGACACACTCAGACGCCATTACCCATTTCGTGGATAACAAACCGATATCATTCCGGTTGTTTACAGATGCACAGCAGGATATGTGGGTATACATGCCCGGCAGTGATTTCGGTGTCGTATATATCAATAGCAAAAATGGCGCGGTACGGCGGTTATCATCAAAAAACAGCGCTTTAAATAATGATATCGTCAACAGCATTGTCCAGGATGAAAAAGGACAGATCTGGATTGGAACAGACCATGGCGGCATCAATGTGCTGGACAAAGAAAACTTTACGATTTATTACCTGCAGAAAAGAGAAGAAGATGTAAAAAGCGTGGCAGAAAACGCCATTTACGCTTTATACAAGGATGATAGGGGCATTATCTGGTGCGGCACCTATAAAAGAGGGGTTAGCTACTATGCCGAAAACATGATGAAATTTGACCTCTATGTGCATAAATATGCAGATGCACATAGCCTGAGTTATAATGATGTAAACTGTTTTGCGGAAGACCGGAACGGCAACATATGGATAGGTTCTAATGGCGCCGGATTAATTTATTTCGACCGGCACGCTAACACCTTTACACGAATGACACATCAACCCCTCAACAACAATAGCATTAGCAATTATGTAATCTTAAGTCTTTATGTGGACGATGATAACAGCCTGTGGATCGGATATTATTTCGGGGGCCTCGACAACTATCGTAATGGTACCTTCACACATTATCGTACCGATACCACCAGCAAGAGCCTGAGCAATAAAACCGTCTGGAAGATTTTCAAAGACAAACAACAAAACTTCTGGATAGGCACACTGGGCGGCGGTCTCGACAGATTTGACCGCTCTACCGGTACCTTCTACCATAACAATGTAAACATACCCAACTCCGTACATTCCAACTATATTACCGATCTGACAGAAGATACAAAAGGAAATCTCTGGATATCAACCGCCTACGGTATCGATGTACTGGACAAAGCAAAAGGAGTGTATATACACTACCTCCGCGAGACTCATCAACTGAGCAACGACAACGCCAGCTCCCTGCTCTGCGACAGCCGCGGCATCATGTGGGTAGGCACCCGCGACGGACTGAATGCCTATAACCCGGAGAAACAGCAGTTCATCAATTTCCGCATGCAGGATGGTTTACCCGATAATAATATTATTTCCCTGCTGGAAGATAATGATCATCATCTCTGGGCAAGTACCTCCAATGGATTAAGTAAAATAATAGTACAATCCGATCCAAAAGGTACGATTAGCATCAGCTGTCATAATTATGATGAAAAAGATGGCCTGCAGGGAAATGCATTTAATATAAACGCTGCGCTCAAGCTAAAATCCGGCGAATTATTATTTGGCGGAGCAGATGGCTTCAACATCCTGGATCCGGCTAAAGTAAAACAGATCAGACAAGAACCTCCTATCGTATTTACCAGTCTGCAACTGTTTAATCGTACCATTGCTGTAAATGAAAAACGGAACAACCATGTGATATTACCGGCTGCCATGCCGGAAATACGTGAAATTGTGCTGCGCCACAATGAAAATGATTTCTCCATTGATTTTGCAGCACTGGATTTTACCAACACTGATAAAAACAGGTATACCTATACTTATAAACTGGAAGGTTTTAATAAAGAATGGCAAACTACCGATGGGAAGTCGCGGCGTATCACTTATACCAACATCAACCCTGGCAACTATACGCTGTTACTGAAAGCGGTAAACGATGACAACACCCAACCCTGGAAAGGCATATCACTGCGCATCCGCATATTACCTCCTTTCTGGGCAACCCCGCTGGCCTATGTATGCTATGTACTGCTCATTGCTGCCATCCTGTTGTTGCTGAGAAAGATTGTATTACAACGTGCACAACGCCGCTTTGCATTACAGCAGGAACGGAGAGAAGCCCGGCAGCTGCATGAACTGGACATGCTGAAGATCAAACTTTTCACGAACCTCAGTCATGAATTCAGAACACCGGTATCCCTGATACTGGCGCCATTGGAAGAAGTGATCTCCCATGAAGATGATCATAACTTCCGCCATAAATTATACCTGATACGCCGTAATGCCAAAAGGCTGCTCTACCTGGCCAACCAGCTGATGGATTTCCGGAAGATGGAAATGCAGGAGCTGAAGTTAAATCCGGCTGCCGGCGACATCATTGGCTTTATCAGGGAGGTAGTATATTCTTTTACAGACCTGGCAGAGCGCAAACAGGTAGAGTTCTTTTTTCATGCAGACAATGAAACATTGTATACCAGCTTTGACCATGATAAAATAGAACGGATTCTTTATAACCTGCTCTCCAATGCTTTCAAGTTTACGCTGGCAGGAGGCGCCGTTAAAGTATTCACCAGCTTCAGCACCACAGGTGACCAGGCCCTGCTGGAAATTAAAGTGGCAGATACCGGTATAGGCATCCCCCCGGAGAGGCATGAAAAAATTTTCGAACAGTTTTTCCATAGCGATTCTCCCGGAGGATTTGTCAACCAGGGCAGTGGTATCGGGCTGGCCATTACCAAAGAATTTGTAAAACTCTGCAAGGGCACCATCGTGGTAAACAGTGAAGTGAATAAAGGCACCTGCTTTACCTTGCACCTGCCATTTGAAATGCTGCCGGTGGCAACACAACCAGAAGTGGAAGCAATGGCCGAAATAACAGAAACGGGCCCGTTGGATATATATGAACAGCCGCAGGAATCGGTACTTCCTGAAGTACCTTCCATATCAAAGAAAGAGGAAAAGCAAACCATCCTGCTGGTAGAAGATAATGACGACTTCCGTTTTTATCTGAAAGAAAACATGAAGGCGTATTACCATATTATAGAAGCACCAGACGGATTGACCGGCTGGCAAAAAACGCTATCCGCTCACCCCGACCTGGTGGTGAGTGATGTAAACATGCCGGTGATGAATGGCATCGCCTTATGCACAAAAATCAAAAGCGATAACCGTACCCGGCAGATCCCTGTCATATTATTAACAGCTATGACGGGCGAAGAAGAACAACTCCACGGTCTGGAAAAAGGCGCCGATGACTATATCGTAAAGCCTGTGAGGTTTGAGATTATGCTGTCGAGGGTGCGTAACCTGCTGACACGCAGGGCGCCAGCCAAACAAATGATGATGCTACCCCCTCCTGCTGTTACCGGTGCCGTATTATCTGCTGATGAAAAGTTCATGCAGAAAGCGCTGGAAATTGTGGAAAAGAATCTTTCTAACCCAGGCTTCTCTGTGGAAGAACTCAGCAGAGAACTATTTATGAACAGGGTATCTGTTTACCGCCGCATTTATGCCATCACCGGACAGCCACCTATAGAATTTATCCGGGGTGTACGTTTACAACGCGCCGCTTATTTGCTTACCCAAACAGAAATGAATATAACAGAGGTGGCTTATGAAGTAGGATTTAATAACCCGAAGTACTTTACAAAATATTTTAAAATGACGTACGGCATGCTCCCTTCTGCCTATGCCACAACAATGAAAAAAGAATAACTGCAACAAAATACCCCCCTGAAAGATACATTTGATACCCCCTGCATGCAACAAAATATCCTGAATTATACACATCCCACTACCCTGTGTTCGTGGTAATAGAAATAACTTTATTTCCATTACCACGAATGAATAAGTCTATGAAGTAGCAAACCAAAATCGACACTCGTTTCTTTTTTAAAATTTTTAATTTCTCCACGTATGAAAAGAGCCAGTATTACTGGAAGGCCATTCCTATGGGTATGGCTAACGATCACTTACTGTGCCTTTGCCATTACAGCAAAAGCACAAAATCCACCTCCATCAGGAAAAAAAGTTAGCGGCACAGTAACCGCTCATGAATCAGGACAACCTGTTCCCGGCGCATCCGTCATCTTTAAAGGCAGCAACACCGGGGTAGCCACAGACCAATATGGCAAGTTTAGCATCGCTGCTGCCCCTGGTCAGGTATTAGTCTTTACCTCTATTGGCTTTACCGCCAAAGAGATAAAAGTAGGCGATGCCTCCACGTTGAATGTGGTGCTGAATGAAACCCGGAGTGCCCTGCAGGATGTAGTGGTGGTGGGTTATGGTACTATGAAGAAAACAGATCAGAGCAGCGCGCAGGTATCCATTTCTTCCGCAGACATCAACAAAACAATCAACACCACCCTGGATCAGGCTTTACAGGGCCGCGCAGCGGGTGTATACGTTACACAAAACTCGGGACAACCCGGAGGTGGCATCTCTGTCAATATCCGCGGTGTTAATACCATTGGTAACACCAATGAACCCTTGTATGTTATTGACGGAGTGCAGATACAGCCTGCCAACGTTTCCTATGGCGCTACCAGCTCCGTTAATCCGCTCGCGGGTATTAACCCTTCAGATATAGAGTCCATGGAAGTATTACAGGGTCCATCCGCTACAGCTGTTTACGGTTCCCGTGCAACTAACGGTGTAATACTGGTCACCACCAAAAGGGGTCAGCAAGGGCTGAAAGTGGGATACAACTATCTCTATACTGCCCAGGAAAAGCCAGACCCCATCAAAACCATGAGCCTGCAGCAATTTGCCATCATGAACAACGAAATTGCTACACTGCTGAACCGCACGCCCACCGCAGAATTCAAAAACCCTTCGGTGCTTGGCGCCGGCACCAACTGGCAGGAGGCACTCTTCAAAGTATCGCCGCTGCAAAAACACCAGATCACCGTCAGCAATGGTACCAAAACGACCAATTACTATATGGCAGGTGAATATTTCAGTCAGCAGGGTGTGGCTACCGGATCTGCATTCAACAGATATTCCTTCCGCCTGAACCTGGACAACAAAGCTTTTGACTGGCTTAAATTAAGTACCTCTCTCAACTTCTACCAGACAAAAGAAAAGCTGGCTTCTACCAGTGAAGATGTGATCCGTAATGCGATCAACCTGGCGCCCAATATCCCGGTAAAAAATGCGGATGGCACCTGGGGCGGCGCTACAGAAAATGAATATGGCAGCAATGCAAAGTTTGCGCCGCTGAATCCTTTGGCAATCGCAAGTCTTATTAGCAACGACTACAAGAGAACAGGTGGTTTGGGCGGCCTCAGTGCAGAAATCAATATTCTCCCGGGCCTTACTTTCCGTACCAGCTTTAACGGCAACTTTGAATATGCAGATGGCGCCAAATTTACACCCACCTATCAGCTGGGATATAATTCAAATGAAAATGCCAGCATGAGTATCAGTACCAACAAAAACTTCTACTGGAACCTGAATGAACTGGTGCAATACAATAAAACAATTAAGAAACATAGCTTCAGTGTGATGGCGAGCCATGAAGCGCAGGCCTGGAACTACCAGAGCTATAGCGCTACCCGTATCGGTTTTGCCAGCAACGAGATCCCCTCCATTAACCTGGGTAATGCACAGGGACAAACCACCGGTAGTGGTAAAGGTTCCGGCGCGCTGGAATCATACCTCGGACGTATTAATTATGTGTATAACGACAAATACATTCTCCAACTGGCGGGTCGTGCAGATGCCTCTTCCATCTTCGGTGTTAATAACCAGTGGGCATACTTCCCTTCTATATCTGCCGCCTGGCGTATTACCAGTGAGCCGTTTATGAAAAATGTTCCCTTCATCAATGACCTGAAGATACGCGCGGAATATGGCACTACCGGCAGCACCGGTAGCGGCGGACAATACTCCAGTCTGGGTGCAGTTACCACCCCCTGGGGAAATGGATATAAATCCAACGTATACGGTAACGCTGATATCAAATGGGAATCTACTACCACAAAAAATATTGGATTTAATCTCAGCATACTGGATAACAGGATACAACTGGAAGCTGACTACTATATCAAAAAAACAAACAACCTGCTGCTGCTAAATCCGCTGCCAGCCTATATGGGAACACAGGGAGAAGGTGCTATTACTCCTCCTACGGTGAACATCGGCACCTTGCAGAACAAAGGTTTCGGCATCACATTGAATACCGTAAACATAAAGAGCAGCAGTGGTTTTGTATGGAGAACCAACTTCAACGTATCCTCTTTCAAAACAAAAATCACCGAATTCTATTCCGATGCAGCGGTGATTACCCGCTCTGCATGGTATATGAATAACTTCAGTGCACGTGCTACTGTAGGCCAGGCGCCCTGGCTGTTTTACGGCTACGTAGCAGATGGATTGTTCACCTCTGTAGATGAAATTAACAAAAGTGCGGTCCCTGCAAAAGCCGATGGCAGCAGGCTGGATGTTGCCAAAGATGGCGGTGTATGGGTAGGTGATATAAAATATAAAGACCTGAACGGGGATGGTATCATCGACTCCCGTGATCAGACCAATATCGGCAACCCATGGCCCAAGCTCACTTTCGGTATGTCCAACACCTTTTCCTATAAAGGATTTGATCTTAACATCCTGATTACCGGCACACAAGGCAACGACATCTACAACTACCTGCGCTATGAAAATCTGAATCCCAACAATATCAACCTGGGACGCAACCTGCTGGTGGAAGCATTTGATTATGCACGTGTAACCGGCGATGGCACAAAAGCTTCCCTCCAGAATCCTGGTACCACCGTACCAAGAATTACCGGTACGGATGTAAACGGCAATGGCAACCGCTTCACCAACCTCTTTGTAGAAGATGGCTCCTATATCAGGATCAAAAATATTCAGCTGGGATACACCCTGCCTGCTTCTCTCATCAAACAACAACCGGTGATCAAAGCGGTGCGGTTATCCATCGGCGTACAGAACCTGGCCACCTTTACCAAATACAAAGGCTATGACCCGGAAGTAGGTGCTTCTCTTGGCAAAGAAGTGCAGCTAAACAGCCAGTTCTATGGCGTGGATGCCGGCCGCTATCCTCTAACCAGGATGTATTCCGCCAGCGTAGGTGTTGATTTTTAATGCAGTAAAAAAATTACAATGAACAATCATTTTTATAAAAGATACCTGACCGCTTTCACATTATTGGTTATCCTGGGCAGCTGCAGTAAGAGCTTCTTAAACAGACCTCCGGAAGATGCCATTGTGGATGTTAATTTCTACCAGACCTCCGACCAGGTAATGGCTGGCACCGCACCGTTGTATGGCATCGTATGGTTTGCATATAACGATAAAGCTGCCAATGGCCTCGGTGATGGAAGAGCCGGTGTACTCATGTCTGGCTCTTACCAGGTGGATAACATCCGGATGCAGACCACAGACATTACACCCGAAGTATACAGTTCCTGGACGGCTTTCTTCAACGTGGTAGCGCAGTCCAATATGGCGATTAATAACATCACCAAATACACGGCAGCATCAGTACCTGCCAATGTGAAAAATGCCGCCATTGCAGAAGGACGTTTCATGCGCGGACTGGCCTATTCCTACCTGGTACAAAACTGGGGGCCGGTACCGGTAATCGAGGATAACTATAAGCTGGTAACAGATACCTCCGTTACCCGCAATACAGTGGAAACGGTATGGGGATTTATTATCCGGGAGATGCGTTTTGCTGCCGCCAATTTACCTGCTACACCTATTCAGAAAGGCCGTCTCACTAAATGGTCCGCAGAAGGCATGCTCGCAAAAATATACCTCACCCGCGCGGGCCTAGGCAGCTCTATGACACGCAAACAGGCTGATCTCGATAGCGCCAAATGGTTTGCCAACGATGTTATTGTCAACAGTGGCGCTTCGTTGCTGAACAATTATGAAGACTTATTCCTCACAAAAAATAACAATAATTCCGAAAGCCTGTTTTCCCTGCAATGGAAATATGACGGCGACTGGGGTACACAAAACAGTGTGCAGGCATTTCTCGCCTTCGGCTCTGAAATCACCGGCTTTGCCGATGGCTGGGGAGCTGATCTCGGCGCTTCGCTGGACCAGTTAAGGTTATATTCTCCCAATGACAAAAGACGTAAAGGTACCTTTATGTTCCCCGGCGACCACTATTCCTACATCCATCAGTCAGTAGATGACCCTAATAATCCCGGTAAAAAGATCATACAGGAATTACAGGTACCATGGAATTTTAACGGCACCGACAGGTACAATACACGCGCCTGGGTCAAAAAATATGTAGTAGGCAGACCAGAAGATAATGATGGCAAAGTAACCCAACAGCATACGGAAATTAATACCTATATGCTGCGACTGGCAGATGTATACCTGATGTATGCAGAAGCTATACTGGGCAATGCAGCCAGCACTTCAGACGGAGAAGCACTGAAGTATTTCAACGCGGTCCGCAAACGCGCCGGGCTGGCTGATAAGGTCAGCATCACCTGGGATGATATTTATAAAGAAAGAAGACTGGAACTGGCAATGGAAGGTCAGGCATGGTACGATATCTTACGCCTGCATTATTACAATCCGCAAAAAGCCATTGCCTTGCTGAATGCCCAGGATAAAGGTACCTACCGGATTATACCTAATACGGCCACCAATGCCACCAGTTGGACCATTACCTCCGACACACCCGCTTTCTACCCTGTTACGGAAAGCAACTTCCTGTTACCTTATCCCGCAGCTGAATTATCAGCAGCACCCAATCTCAGGAAACCACCGGTGCCTTATTCCTATTAATCTTCAAAAAGTACACGTATGACTAACTATCATCTTAACTCATATAAAAAACACGGCGGACTAATTACAGGAATGCTGGCAGTAATATTATGCCTGCTCGTTTCCTGTTCTAAAAACAATGAGCTGTCCGGTCCCCCGGTGATCACCAAAGTAACGCTGCTGGATTCCGCCCTGCAGGATAGTGCCTTTACCAAAGCATTACCAGGCACCCTCATCCTGATCACCGGTCAAAACCTGGGTGGTGTAGTCAGTATCACTTTCAACGGCATGAGTGCATACGCTAATCCTACCTATAATACCAATACACACATCATTCTCAGTATTCCGGGCAATGCCCCCACTGAGGCCACTGATCCGAAAGTGCCTAGCCAGATAAAAGTTACCACTACGCATGGTGAAGTTGCTTACTCTTTTGTATTAGATATACCACCACCGGCTATCACATCTATCTCCAATGAAAATGCGCTGGCTGGTGATTCACTGATCATATATGGCTCCAGCCTGTTCCTGATAGATAAGATCACACTACCGGGGGGCAGAGAAATTACTTCGTTTGTAACGAATGCCAGCGGCACAAGAGTGGGGCTTATCATGCCCAACCTCGGCACCGATACCGGCCGACTGGTGATACAAGCCAAATACGGCAAGGCGATGTCTGACGGACCACTGAATGATCATGCCAGCGGTGATGTTATCAGCAATTTAACCAACGATGGAGAAACCGGTGAAACACCTGTATTCAACTGGGCCTGGTGGGGAGCTAACAGAACCAGCGATGCCACTCTTTTTCCCGGCACCAGGGGCGCATACCTCCAGAATATCTTCGGAGGTGTAGGCGCTAATGACGGCGGATGGTGGAATGGCAATCGCTCCGGTAACTTCAATGATGTAGCTATGTTTTCCACAGATGTACTGACAAAAGAAGCATCGCAGTACGCGCTGAAATTTGAAATCAATACCAAAGAACCTTGGACCGCAGGCATCAACGTGCTTCGCTTCAATGATAAGTATTGCTTCCGCTATCAGCCCTGGTTAACGGCTACCAACAAATCGTTCGATACCAATAACAAATGGCAGACCGTTACTGTTAAACTATCAGACTTTAAGCTCACTGCCGATGGTATTGAAGGCACCGGCGCCAACGCTGCCGTTATGGGCGACCTGCTGAAACCCGATGCAAAAGTAACATTCGGCTACCGTATCATTACTGAAGCTGCAGGCGTAGAGGTATACAATACAGCTTATGATAATTTCAGAATCGTTAAAATAAAATAATTCTTAAGTAGGTCAATTCAACCGGGCGTCCATCATGTGATGCCCGGTATTTCAACGACCGAACAATCTGATCAGATGAAAAAAGCAAATGATATGGTATGGATATGCCTGTTGCTCTTCGCCCTAGGCGCATGTGGTAAAAAGTCTTCCACCCCAACAGGCGAGGGCAATAAACCCGACACCACTGTTACGGTAGTCACGCCACCAGACCCCGCCACGGCCGCCACAGAAGGCTTTTTTAAAAATGGATGGACCGCAAAAACGTTTACTGCTCCCCCATTTAACGAAACGGCTGCTCCTGCGGATGTGAATACTACCGTTACTGTAGATGCCTCTACGATTATTACGAAAATTTCGCCTGCACTGTTTGGCAACAACAGTAATTTATATATGACGCAGATGGTGACAGAACCAACGTTAATGGGACACATCACCAAATTGCATCCCGGCATTATCCGTTTTCCCGGAGGCAATCTGAGTAGCATCTATTTCTGGAATGGTACCCCGGGTAATCCGCCAACAGACGCTCCTGTCAATATTCCCGACATGAATGGCACAATGGCGAATGCAGGCTATTGGTATGGCCGCAATAACGATGGCTGGACACTGTCGCTGGACAACTACTACCGGATGCTGCAACAAACCAACAACGAAGGCATCATCACGCTGAACTATGGATACGCCCGGTATGGCAACAGCAACAATCCCGTAGCTGCTGCGGCACATCTTGCTGCCGATTGGGTACGTTACGATAATGGCCGCACCAAATATTGGGAAATAGGCAACGAAAGCAACGGTACCTGGCAGGCCGGCTATCGTATTGATGTATCGCAAAACAAAGACGGACAACCACTCCTGATCACAGGCGACCTGTATGGTCGCCACGCAAAAGTATTTATCGACTCCCTGCGCAAAGCTGCTACAGAAATTGGCAAAACCATTTACATCGGCGTACAGCTCCTTGAACAGGAACCAGCGTCATGGGCTACGGCTACCGACAAAAGCTGGAACAGTGGCGTATTACAGCAGGCGGGTAACGCAGCCGACTTCTATATTGTACACAGCTATTATACTCCCTTCAATACCAACTCCACGCCTTTGGAAATACTCGCCACCGCCAGCACGGTCACTAAAATAATTTACAATCATGTAAACACTTCCGTACAGGCAGCCGGTGTAACACAAAAACCTGTTGCACTAACGGAATGGAATATTTTCGCTACCGGATCCAAACAAATGGTATCACAGGTAGCCGGCATACATGCAGTGCTGGTGCTGGAAGAACTGATGAAAAATAAATTCGGGATGGCCAGTCGCTGGGATCTTGCCAATGCCTGGGATAATGGAAATGATCACGGCCTTTTTAGCGATGGCGCCGCTGCTTCCGGCGAACAACGCTGGGAACCAAGACCTGCATTTTATTACCTGTATTTCCTTCAGAAGACATTGGGCGACAGAGCCATCAATGCTACGTCTACGGATACCAGTGTCATATCTTATGCGTCTACCTTCAGTTCCGGAGAAATATCTGCCGTACTGGTGAATAAAGGCAATCTTCAAAAGAAGGTACAGTTGAAATTTAAAAACTTCAATGCAGGCAGCAGATACTACTGGTACACCCTCTCCGGCGGTGAAGGCGTTAGCGGATTTGGTCGCAAGGTATTGGTAAACGACAACGGGCCTGCCGGTACCGCTGGTGGTCCTCAAAATTATGATGCCGTAAAAGCCAATGCGGCTGGTACTCAGGGAGGTATTAAAGTAGCTTTACCTCCTATGTCGGTAGTATATGTTGTGATTGATAAAAAATAACCATCGTTTATGAAAAGTTGGACAGAGAGCATTATTCAACAATGGAAAATAGAAAGCATTAAACTGAACAAAGGAGCATTGATAGAAATGATTATGGAGACAGAAAATGCTTTAGGCTTTAGATTTCCCGGAGATTTTATGGAGTTGTATCTACAAGTGGATGGATTTGCTGATATGGCGGTACGTGGCAGCATGTACTCCATATGGCCTATTCACAGGATATTGGCATCCTACAGGAAAAATGGAAACAAGAATTTCATTGGCTTCTCTGACGCTACGATAAACGGTTATACAATCGGCTTCCTGAAAAACAAAACCGGCATATTCAGAGATACAGATCAGCAACATCCCATAGCATTGTCGTTTAAAGAAGGGATACTGCTGATTAATAAAGATTCTCAATTGTTATACTGATATTATTCAACGTCACTATTTATCCCAACCTGAATTTTTCGATTATATTGCCATCGAAAATAAGATTTGTTATGCCCATTCAATATTTAACCGGAGATGCTACCGCACCTGTTGGTGATGGAAAAAAAATTATCGCACATGTATGCAATGATATCGGCGCATGGGGAAAAGGTTTTGTATTACCTGTTTCAAAAAAATGGCCTTCTGCTAAAAAACAATACTTAGCCTCCTTTGAAGCAGATCCCAGACCAGTATTAGGAGATATTCAAATTGTTGCCGTAGAGGAGAACCTATGGGTTATAAATATGATCGGGCAACATAAAATTACGACCCGTCACACTACAGATGTGCTGCCTCCTGTACGTTATGAAGCCATCCAAACCGCTTTACATAAAGTAGCTGCCTTTGCGGGAAAAGAGCAGGCAACCGTACATATGCCCAGGATTGGGTGCGGCCTCGCGGGCGGCACCTGGGATAAAATAGAACCGTTGATCCTCGAAGCTTTTAAAGGCAGGGGAACGCAGGTTTATGTGTATGATTTACCAGTGTGAAGGTAGCTATCAATGCCACGACGAGAATAACTGCTGGTTCATTACCATTTGGAATTTATTGGTTTATGCAGTGAATAGCCAACTTATTCACAGCATGCATTTGTATTATTCTAAAAGCAGGTATATAATATACAATAAATAAACTATATATTATAGTATCATTAATTTTCAATATTACATCTGAGCATATTTAACAAAACCCAATATAGCAAACATTTTAATTCAAAAATACTATCTTTGATAGTATCATATGATACTATCATTATTAAAAAATGACTCCTCCATATCAAATAACCAATAGAATACTCGAATTAATCGCCTCTGTTTCTGAAAAAATCGGGGAAGTCAATGCCACGCATTTACAAAAAGCCCCCGCTACTTTACGAAAAACTAACAGGATCAAAACCATACAATCTTCTCTGGAAATAGAAGGAAATACCTTATCAGTGGAACAAATAACTGATATCATTAATAATAAAAGGGTATTGGCTCCTCAAAAAGATATCCTCGAAGTAAAAAATGCGATCTTACTTTATGATGGTTTAAATAAATTTAAACCTAAGAGTCTACCTTCCTTTCTGGAAGCACATAAAATATTAATGACGGGACTTATTGCTGCTCCAGGGAAAATCAGGAGTAAAGCAGTAGGCATTATAAAAGGTTCAAAAATCACCCATGTAGCACCACCTGGAACAATGGTGAAACCGTTATTGAATGAGCTGTTCTTTTATTTAAAAACCGGGAAAGACCTGGTACTGATCAAAAGTTGTGTTTTCCACTACGAAATTGAATTCATACATCCATTTGTCGATGGAAATGGAAGAATGGGAAGATTTTGGCAAACAGTAATTCTCAAAGAGCAATATCCTGTTTTTGAATACCTGCCAATTGAAACAGTTGTAAAGAAAAGACAGGTTGAATATTATAAAGCGCTGAGCATCTCGGATAAATCAGGCCACTCCACTCCTTTTATTGAATTTATGCTCGCAGTGATAGAGGAATCTTTAGAAGAATTATTATTGAATCAGAATACGACAATAACAGCAGTTGATAGAATGAGTCTGTTTAAACAGAAAATCGGAAATTCATCTTTTTCAAGAAAAGACTATCTCAGAGATAATAAAGACATTTCAAGTGCAACTGCCAGTCGGGACTTAAAAGAGGCAGTAGATAAAAAAATACTGGAAAAATCCGGTGATAGAAGAATCGCTGTTTATAAATTTCTGTAATTTAACATATGCGCTTACTAACCCTTTGCATTCTCTCCATGCTCCTTTCCGCTACCTCCCTGGCTCAAACAGCCACTCCGGAGATACTCGGCCAACTCGCCACTGATAAAATCAGGGAAGCCTCCGGTATTGCTTCCAGCATACCTTTAAAAGGCTGCTACTGGACCCATAACGACAGCGGCAATAAACCGGAAGTATACCTGCTCAACAACAAAGGGGTACTCATCTCTACCATTAAACTGGATGGTGTCAGTAACCGCGATTGGGAAGATATTGCGGAAGGCATTGGACCGGTCAAAGGCAAGTCGTATGTATATGTAGGCGATATTGGCGACAATAGTGGCGTCCGGAAACATATCCGCATATACCGCTTCCCTGAGCCGGAAAAATTACCTGCAGAACACGAAACCATTACGCCCGATGTGCTGACGCTCAAATTCCCTAATGGCGCACGTGATGCAGAGTCGCTGATGATTGATCCTATCAGTAAACAAATTTATATCGTCAGCAAAAGAGAAAAAGAAGTAAGTCTGTATAAAACAAAACAACTTTTCTTCAAAGACGGCGATAAAGTCGTGCTGGAAAAACTCATCAAATTGCCTTATTCCTGGGTTACTTCCGGAGATATTTCCAAAGACGGCCACCATATAGTTATCAAAACCTTAAGCGCCATTTACTACTGGCATCGCAACAGCAATGAAAGTGTGGAAGAAGCCATGGCAAAACCTGCCAAAGAACTACCCTATGTAGCAGAAAAGCAGGGAGAAGGCGTCACCATTACACCAGGGAATGACGGCTACGTGACCATCAGCGAAGGTAAAAATGCGCCCATCTATTTTTACAAATGGAAATTTTAATAGCATTGAGCCATTAGCTTTTAGTTTTTAGTAAATGCAGCAAAGATCAATATATGTTGGTCTTTGCTGCATTTACTAAAAACTAAAAGCTAATGGCTAAAAGCCAAACCACCCTTGCTGCTATCGCATTTCAGTAACAACTCCTATACTTGTATAGTGCGAGCAGCCTTCATGTTCTGCTGCTAACCCAAAAAATATATACACCCTCAAAACAGGTAATTCCTTCACCGGAAATACCTGCATAAAACCATTTTGCTATGCCAACGTTTAACAGGTTCCACCATCTTTATGCGCGTGGGATGCCACTCCAACACTTCATCTCAGACAATTAGGTAACCACAACATGCTCACCTCAGAAATCATTTATTCAACAACCTCATTCGCTCATGCAAAAGAAAGCTATCATCATTGGCGCTGGCCCTGCCGGGCTGACTGCTGCCTATGAATTACTGCAGCGCACCAGTATCCTACCTGTAGTGCTGGAAAAAAGCACCGACATCGGCGGCATTTCCAAAACGGTCAACTACAAAGGTAACCGCATCGATATTGGAGGGCACCGGTTCTTCTCCAAATCCGATCGCGTAATGGACTGGTGGATGAACATGATGCCGCTGGATAAAGAAGCCGCGGAAATATTTTCTATCAGCTACCAATCAAAAACCAGAGAAGTAAAAGCTCCCCGCAACAACAGCAATAACACCGATACGCTGATAGCCCCTAACCCGGACCTGATCATGCTGGTGAGACAACGCCTCTCGCGTATTTATTTCCTTAAAAGATTCTTTACCTATCCCATCCAGTTATCCATTGACACCCTGCGTAAACTGGGATTTACCACTACTATCAGCATCATGTTCTCTTACCTGTGGGCACAGATTTTTCCAAGAAAAAATGAAAAATCCCTGGAAGATTTTATGATTAACCGTTTCGGTAAAACCCTGTATCACCTCTTCTTTAAAGACTATACCGAAAAAGTATGGGGCATTTCATGTAGCTCCATTTCTGCAGAATGGGGCGCACAACGAATCAAAGGTATCTCCATCGGCAAAGCGATTTCACATGCTGTAAAATCAGCCGTAGCCGCCGGCAAACCCAAAGACCTTAAACAAAAAAATGTTGAAACCAGCCTGATAGAACAATTCCTCTATCCCAAACACGGCCCGGGTCAGCTTTGGGAAGAAGTAGCACACCAGGTCATCAACAAAGGCGGCACAGTACTCATGCAGCACGACGTGAAAAAAATTCACTCATCCGGCAACCAGATCACGGCCATTGATGTATTAGACCGCACAACCGGCGAAGTGGTCACATTGGAAGGTGATTATTTCTTTTCTACCATGCCCATCAAGGAACTGGTAGCCGACATGGAAACCGATGTCCCCGCCAATGTCAGAGAAATTGCGGCAGGACTGCATTATCGTGACTTCATCACCATCGGTATCTTACTAAAAAATCTCAGCTTCGAAGATAAAAAAACAGGCCAGTACAAACCACTGGAACTGAAAGATACCTGGATCTATATACAGGAAAAAGATGTGAAAGTAGGACGTCTCCAACTCTTTAATAACTGGAGTCCCTATATGGTGAAAGACCCCGACACCACCTGGGTAGGGATGGAATACTTCTGTAATAAAGGAGATGATTTCTGGGAACTGTCCGATGAAGAAATCCGGCAAACGGCCATCACAGAACTCTGTAAGATAGGCCTGGCGCAACAGGCAGATGTACTGGACGCCACCGTACTCAGAATGGAAAAAACATACCCGGCATACTGGGGCACCTACGAACGTTTTGAGGAACTAAAAACTTATATAGATTCTTTCGAAAACCTGTTCCTCGTAGGCCGCAACGGCATGCACAAATACAATAACTCCGACCACTCTATGCTCACGGCCATGGTAGCGGTAGACAATATCTCAAATGGTATTGTTACCAAATCCAATATCTGGTCTATCAACACAGAGCAGGAATATCATGAGGAAAAAAAATAACCCATTAATTCATTTGGAAATTTTGTTTTGAAAGACGGACTTCAAAACAAAATTTCCAAATAAAAAATCAACTTACCGTTGCTCGTTAAACACTCCAAACTCTGCTATCGCAGGCGTTTCAGAGAATTCATCTATCAGGATCCTCACCTTATTTCCCCATACCCGCGGGAAACGATGAATCTTCACCCGGCCCGCATCATCACTTTCTGATGGCAATGGCTTCCACACACCATTTTCATTATACTCCAGACGATATTTTTTAATACGCGCTTTGTCTTCTACAATCGTCACCATATTAAAACCCTGCGCTTTATTCAGTTCCACTTCAAACCAGGGCTGCTTCACGCTGCGGTTCGATTGCCATGTAGTCCTGAAATTATCATCATTCGCAAAATCCATGATGTTCATGTCAGTACTCCAACTGGAATTAGCCGCCTGGAATTTGGCAATATTGGAAGATATAATAGGCGCTGCATATGCAGGTAAAGCGCTTACCGCTCCTGCATTCTTCCACTGCTGACCAATCTTTTTCAATGCTGCCAATGCGTTATTGTCTATCAACCCATCACGGTTAGGCGCCACATTTAAAATGAAATTACACCAGGCTTTGTTGAAAGGAACAATGTTATCATTCACCAGCTTATCCGCATCTTTCACTGGCGTGGTGGGGAAATCAGCTTTCCAGAACCAGGCTGTGTTGATAGGCAGACAGGATAATGCAGGCAGCTTATTATTATCAGTAGAAATATGCTGACCAGCTCCCTGTTCATATGATTTGATGTCGGTATAAAACAAGGCTTCTGCTGGATATTTGGCCGCATTCAGATCCATCACCAGGCAGTTGGGCTGCAGTCGTTTAATTAAACCATATATTTCCTCAAAAGGAACATCATCATAGGAAATCCTTGACCACGGAGCATCCCAGCCATCTATCACCAACGCGGTAATGTCGCCGTAATTGGTCAGCAACTCCGTCAGCTGGGCCTTGATCATTTCGATGTCCGCTTTCGTAATCTGACCCGGACGGATTTTATGATGCGTATCCAGGATGGAGTAATACAGCATTACTTTCAACCCCTGCGCACGGAATGCCTGGGTATATTCTTTCACTACATCTCTTTTCAACGGACTATTCATCACATTGTAAGGAGTGGTTTTAGTGTCCCAGATGGCAAAACCGCTGTGATGCTTGGTCGTTAAACATCCGTACGACATGTTCGCTGATTTGGCTGCCGCCGCCCACTGATTACAATCCAGCTTCTTCGGATTAAAAATAGCAGGAGATGCCTCCGGGTCTGCCCAGTCATCGTCCATGAAAGTAGGGATGTTAAAGTGAATGAACATCCCGAAACGCAGGTCCACAAACTGCTGCTGCAACTGATGCAGGGATTTGTTCTGCTGCGCCTGCACCACACCTGTTACTAACAACAGCCATGCGGCCAATACGCTGATAATCTGATTCTTTTTCACAAGCTAATGAGTTGAAAATATAAACAATAAGAAATTACTTCCATTCCGGCTGTTGTTGCAGCTTGCGTGCCTGATCCAGGATACTTTGCGGAACCGGCCATACATAAAACTTGTCTGTTGAAAAATGCCGGTCTTCCAGTTTGGTTTTAGGATACTTATTTGTTTTGCCACCGGTAGCAGGAATGTCGGTCAACCCGGCGCTGGCATCCAGGGTATAAATAGGCCCATTTAACGCCTGTTGCCCGATTCTCCACCGGAGGATATCAAAATAGCGATGCCCCTCTCCTGCGAGCTCTATACGCCGTTCATGACGAATGAAGGTACGCAGCGTTTCTTTCGACATAGTCCAGCCATTCAATGCGAATGTAGCGGCTACATCCGGCATCTTAGCACGACTCCTGATTTCATTCAGCGCGCTGTTAATATCGGCAGATGGCCCCCCTGCTTCATTAGCGGCTTCTGCATACGTCAGCAATACTTCTGCATAACGCAGGATCTTCCAGTCGTTGCCCCCATTATCTCTTGCTTCCAGATCCGTTTTATCAAACATTTTCTTAAAAGCATAACCGGTATAGGTGGCCTTATCACCCCCTATTTTATCGATGGGATTATTGATAGGATCGTATGCTTTGTCATTTGCGAGGGTGCTGCCAGGATAGTATATCGTGGCGTTTAAACGCGGATCACGGTTTTTCCAGGGCGCATGCACATCATAGGCAGGATCTTTTGTAAACGGATAATAACCGGCTGCGCTTTCATAATCGTCTACCAGGGAAGGCAATGGGTCCAGGTACAGTGTGCCTCCGGAAACGGAGTTGATACCGAGAATATCGCGCAAACCATTGGCACGTAATTCCTTTACATGGATATAGCTGATGATGCTTTCTGCCGAGTAATCACCTTCCTGTTGAAAACTGTTATAATAATCAGGATACAGCGAATATACTTTGCTATCTATCACTTGCTTGGCAGCCGCCGCAGCAGCAACGTAGTCTCCGTTGTACAGCAGTACCCGCGCTTTCAATCCCCAGGCAGCCCCTTGTGTAAACCGGCCTTTATCTTCGCCGGTATAAGACGCGGGTAAATCAGCGGCGGCTTCATCCAGCCATTTAATGACTTGCGTCAGCACCACCGCCTTCTTATCCTGCGGCACATCTGATGCGGCAGGCGTAGTAAATACTTTGGTCACCAACGGCACATCTCTGAATAGCATGGTCATCATAAAGTAGCGGTAAGCCAGCGATACTTTTACTTCGGCTTTCAGTCGTTTCTTTAAGTTTTCATTCATGTCCGGCACCGCATCCACATGATCCAGGAACTCCAGGCAATGCCGCACCTGTCCATATTGCCACTCATCGCCCAGGTAATCGGTAGTAGCCACAAAAGTGCTGTTGCCTATCAGCTGCGCATTGCGCAGGGTATTACCCCAGGAAGCAGTTTTGGAAAAAGCGTTGTCACTCATGCCTTCATAGCACACAAAGAAGTCGGCAGAGGGCAGAAATTCGTATATCCGTGATGCAAACTTTACAGCATCCTGTTCTGTTGTCCAGTAGGTGTCGTCAGAGTATTGATCTAACGGTGATTTGTCGAGGAACTTTTTACAGGCAGATAAAACCGTTAAAGTACACAGTATGATGATAATTGATAGTCGTTTCATGTGTTTGTTTTTACAGGTGATGGCGTACTCAGAATTTCAGATTCAGGCCCAGGGTATACGTCTTCATTTGCGGGAAGTTCACGCCTGACTGCCAGTTGTCGATTTCCGGATCAAAGTTTTTCGGAAAACTTTTTGATTTAAGCGTCAGCACATTTTCCATCATGAAATAAAAACGGAGCTGACTGATCTTTGTACGTTGCAGCACATTTTTCGCTACGTTATATCCTAACTGCAGATTTTTCAAACGCACATATTTCGAATCATATAACCACCAGTCGGAGAAGTCGTAGTTCACACTCAAATCCTGCCGCATCAGCGGGTAACGGGCGTTTTTGTTATCCGGTCTCCAGGAGTCCATCAGGTCAGTAGTAAAGGAACCACCGTAGTTAAAAGGACTTACAGCATATCCTGTGAGATAGGTTTTGTTTTTCAACACTCCCTGGAACAACATCGTCAGGTCAAACTGTTTCCAGGAGAAGTTGGCATTCACACCAAACATCATGTGCGGATCTGCATCACCCAGTATCACACGGTCTTCCGGTGTAATTTTTCCATCACCATTGGTATCCTGGTATTTAATATCTCCCGCTTTGTTCTGTGGCTTGTATACCGGCGAGTTCTTCACCTCATCATCCGACTGGTACAGTCCCAGCGCTTTGTAGCCATACCAGGTCCAGCGGGCCTGTCCTACCATCACCGGGTTTTCCTGCAACACATCCGGCGTACCGCCCAGGTCCAGTATCTTGTTGCGGGTATCGTAGAAGTTAACCATTACACCATACTTCAACTCGTTATCACGGTTCTGATAACCGGCAGACACTTCCCAGCCCCAGTTACTCATACGACCCAGGTTCATCACCGGCGCTTCACGACCAAAAGTAGAAGGCACGCTGGGTGTTAATAAAATACCGGTTGTTTTCTCTTTAAACACATCGGCGGTGAATGTCAGCTTCTCATTAAAAAATCCTGCGTCCACACCAATATTACCTGTTACTTTTTCTTCCCAGGTAAGATCCGGATTGGCGGTATTGTTATAGTAGGTTGTGGTTTGCGCCTTATCATTAAAATAAGTAGCGCCGGTACCAATAATGCTGGCCCAGGAATAAATACCACGTGTATCCGTTCCCGTTGCATTCTGGTTACCTACTTTTCCGTAAGATCCACGCAGCTTCAGATTACTGATGGTACCGGAAGATTTCAGGAAATCTTCTTCAGAAATTCTCCATCCGGCTGAAAGAGAAGGAAAGAAACCCCAACGGTTATTTTTAAAACGGGAAGATCCGTCATAACGACCATTTACTTCCAGCAGATAGCGATCTTTGAAGCTGTAAGACAACCGTCCAAACATCGATTGAATGGCCCATTCGTAAGCGCCGCCGCCGGTAGACCACTGGTCTTTTTTAATGCTGCCGCCATTGATGACATGAATATCGTTGTTCAGAAAATCCTGGCGACCCAGTGAATACGCATCATATTTCATGCTTTCCTGGCTGTAACCTAACAATGCTTTAAAGTCGTGCTGCTTTACCTGCAAACCGTAATTCAATGTGCCTATAAACGTCTGGTTGATGGCGGTGTTATAGTCGTCATTCAGGGAGTTGGGCGACTGCTGCGTAGTCACCAGGTTTTCGTTATCATCGTACAACTTATACGTAGCCCTGAATATTTTGTGTTTGATATCACGGCTGTTGTAGGAGTACTGGCCTTTCACCGATAAGTTTTTAGTGATGCCGTAGTCCAGGGTCATATTGGTATTAAAGTAGTTGTCTTTATAGTTTTCAAACCCACCATGATTGATAATCGCTACCGGCTGAGATCCACCACGATAGCTCCTATCACGTCCCTGCGGCGTATATGCCCATTCCGTAGGGTTCAGGATATATGCCCAATGCATGGCGGTAGTATAAATGCCGGCACCTGCAAAACTTTTAGGTGCATTCATATATACCGTGTTGATACCGAACTTCAGGTTATCGAGGATCTGTGTGTTAATGTTGATGCGGGAAGTAAAGCGTTCATTCATGACACCCTGTACCAGTCCTTCCTGTTTCAGGTAACCTAATGATACAAAGTAATCTGTATTTTTTGTTCCTCCGGAGACACCAACATTATGTTGCATCTGCAATGCATTCTGCTTGAAGATGGCCTTGATCCAGTCCGTGCTGGGCAGTTCGCCGCTGGCATACTTTTGAATATTGGCTTCCGAAAAACGCACGGTGGCATCCGGGTTATCATTCAGTTGTGATTCATTCCATTTACGCATAAACGATACCGCGTCTACCAACTTAGGCAGATAGGTAGGTTGCTGTATGCCCGCATACGCATCATACGATAAAGAAGGTTTGGCATTCAGCCGGCCTTTGCGGGTAGTCACCAGTATCACCCCGCCGGAGGCGCGTGCCCCGTAGATGGCGGTGGCAGAGGCATCTTTCAGGACGCTGATGTTATCAATGTCCTGCGGATTGATCGTTTCCAGTTGTCCGGCTACGCCGTCAATCAATACCAGCACCGGGTTATTGGATAAGGTACTGATACCACGGATACTCAGTTTATTGTTGTTGGTACCGGGCATGCCATCTGTTTGCTGTACAAACAAACCGGGTACTTGTCCCTGCAATGCGTTGACTACGTTGGGTACTGGTCTTTCTGCTACTGTAGCGCCTTTCACGCTGGATACGGCACTGGTAAGACTCGTCTTCTTCTGAGAGCCGTATCCTACTACAATGATTTCACCCAATTTTTTGGTGTCTTCTGTGAGTACAATCCGTAGTTCCGTATCCTTTCCGGTGGCTATTTCCTGGGTATTATATCCCATGAAAGAAACTACCAGGATCGCATTTTCGGGAATCCCTTTCAGGTGATATTCTCCCTGATCATTGGTAACAGCAGCTACGGATGCATTTTTTACGTGGATAGAAACCCCTGGCAGCGGCTCGTTCCTTTCATTGACCACCTTGCCTTTCACGTCTTTAAACAGCAGCATGGAGGCGGAATCCAGGAGCATGCTGGTCATCAGATCGTTGCTTCGCCGGATGATGACTTTATCATCTGCAATAAAATATTCCAGGGCAAAAGGGGCGAGCAGTTCTTTCAGGATGTTGCCCACTTTCTGGTGATGCGCCCTGATCGTGACTACGCTGTTAAAGATTTCTTTGTTGACCGCATAGCTGAAAGAGAGATTGGCAGACGCGCCTATTTCATCCAGGGCATCGTGCAACACCCCTCCTTCCACTTTCAGGGTAATCCTTTTTTCAAGGAGCTGGGCTTCGGTATGATTGGCCAGCAGTGATAGTGCGGTGCTACATACAACGACTACAATACACAATGACATTTTCATTAGCATGCCTATTACAGGTACACATTTTTTCATACTTTTACGTAGATTAAGGTTGAGTAAATACTAGCTGCCATCGGTTACCAGGCCAGTGTGGCATACTAGCGTTAGGACTTAACTTTTCAGCCTCCCTCCGGGGAGGTTTTTCTTAAGTGGGATGCGCTTCTTTTAACATGGGAATTCAGTTTATTTCATAAGTGGTCAGCATTCGCCGGATTTCCGGATAATGTATTTTGTACCATTCTTTTCTAAAGTGGCATTCAACGTCAGGCACAACTGCTGCAACGCCTTCTCCAAAGTGCCGTGTGTATTGAATTCTCCGAAATAAAAACAGTTGGACGTATTGCCTGCTATTTCAATGGTGACGTTGTAATAATAACCCAGTTGGGTAGCTACCGCCGCTAAACTGGCCCTGTCATATTTCAAAATACCTTCCCGCCTGTTCAACAGTTCCGCGGTAGATACATTTTCTTCTTTCGTAATTAACCCGGTGGCCTTACTGAATACGGCTCTTTGTTGTGGCGCTACCGGCACTGCTGCCGCGGCGCCTGCGGTTACAGCCACTTTACCCGTTAATACCGTTACGGCTACATCTGGTTGTGCTTCAAAAGCCTGTATATTAAAGGAGGTCCCTAACACGCGCGTAGCCACCTTATCGCTATGAATAATAAAGGGTTGTTGGGGAGAATTAGCCACTTCAAAGAAAGCCTCTCCTGTGAGTACCACCTCCCTGCTGCCTTTAAAAAATGTATCTGCATATTGCAGGGAGGAGGCGGGACTCAGCCACACCGTAGTACCATCCGGCAGTTGCATTTTCTGATGCTCCCCTGCTTTGGTCACAAATAGTTTGGATGACACGGTATGAACAGGTGGCCGGATTTCTGTGCGATACCACCAGCCGCCACCGAGTATCAGTAGCATTAGCACCGCTGCCGCGATCTTCAGCCATGGGATACGCTTCACCGGCGTAGCCACCGGTGCAGCGCTCCTGATAGCCAGCAGCAATTGCTGCTCCATTTCAGCTTCCAGCAAGGCTTTGGCCCCCAGCTGCGATTCATCCCAGTCCGCAGCTGATTGGAAACTATGGTAGTAATTCATCAACGACCTTATTTCGGTGTCACTGGCCGATCCGTCCATCCATTTATCTATCAGTGAAAAAAATTCCTGCCTGTCCATTATGGGTATTTTATATCTAGTGACAAAAAAGAAGGCATACCCCCAAAGCACACAAAAATATTTTTCGGACGGGCTTATTTATGCAGGAGAAAAAGTACTACAATAGCGTAGTTCAGCGCAGTACGCAACTTACGGAGGGCAATATGGATCTGGTTTTCCACCGTTTTAACGGATACATTCAATTGGGTGGCTATCTCTTTATAAGAAAGATGTTGTTCCCGGCTCATACGGAAAATGACCCGGCATTTTTCCGGGAGGGTGTCAATAAGGGAGTTCAACAAAACCTGTAATTCCTTCACCGCCAGTTCACTTTCCGGTGAAGCAGTTTCCATTCTCTCCAGCATATGCTCAAACAATTCTTCCCGCACCGGATTTTGGCGGATGTAGCGGAACACTTTGTAACGGATGCTGGCAGATAAATATACTTTAAGAGAGCCGGTGAGGTGGATGCGGTCAGCTTTTTGCCAGAGCTCTGTAAACAGCTCCTGTACCAGGTCTTTACAGGCTTCCCTGTCTTTCAGCACCTGGTAGGCAGATAAAAACAGCGGTTGCCAATGCCGTTTGTATAACAACGTCAATGCCTGTTCGTCATTTTTTTGCAGCAACAACAGCAACTCTTCATCTGTTAGCCCCTCGTTGGCTGGCATGGCTGATATTAATTTTTAAGATGATGGTGGAATACGGGGGTAAATATATAGTTTAAATTACTATCGCCCCGCTAAAAAAGATAAATGGCAAAAGGGGAAAGCCCCTTCACGGAACTTTCCCCTTTTGCCATTTATCTTTTAAATACACTACACCGCCGCCGCATGTTGCGCCACTGCGGCCACCGGAATCTCATCTCCTACTTCCGGTCCGTTCTTCGCCAACTCGCTACCTTCCTTCTTCGATTTAAAAATAGGCCACAACAACTGCGCATACCATTCTTCCTCCTTATAATGCTTCAATCCATATGCGGCCGGATATTGACGCGTAATAATACCGGTCCCAAATATCAGGTCCCAGATAAAAAACATATTTCCAAAATTGCCTTTGTAATTTCCGATGCCATCATCTGTCGTATCCGCATGGTGCGCATGATGCGTAGCCGGCGTGGATATAAGGCGCTCCATCACCCAGGCAACGGGATTCAGCCAACGGATCGTATAAAATGGTTTATCCCATTTGATGCTGGAATGTGCCGCTGTTGTAATCAGTGATTTAATACCGCCTACAAAAAGGGCAGCATAGCCTAATCCGAAATAAGTCAACGTAACAGTCAGGTATATCTGCGAAAAAAACATGGTGTAAATAATATTCTGTCTGCTCGTCATCGCCATGCCCATATAGGGTGCGGAGTGATGTGTACGATGAAATCTCCACAAGAGCGGCAACTGATGATGCAAGCGATGATACCAGTACTGGGTGAGATCATCGGCTACCGCCATGATGGCAAAAGCCCACCAGAACGGCACCCACACAAATGCATCTTTTGCGTTGGGTAGTACCAGTGGCAACAGCTGCAAACCGAAGTAAGCAATCATAGGACGCAACACAATCCTCGGTAAAATGAAGCACACTATATCCAGGATACGTTCATTCTTAGTCCACCTGTTTTCATACAACCCAACAGAAAATTCTACGATACCCACTACCAGCATAATGGCCGGCAGTCCCCAGGTTTTCAGGTTATTAAATACCGCCTCCAGGAATGCAGGAGCCCGGAAAGAAAGATGTTCCGTTGTTCCTGTTGCCCATGGCTTGCTGCCATTGATATAAAACCACCCAAACATCAGCGATATGGGCAATACATAGAGCAGCAGACTAATCAGGGAATCCTTCAGAATCACCTGTGTTGGTGTTTTTGCTGTTGTTGTCATAAGATGTATTTTTTCGTGATTAATGAGGTTGATTAAGTAAAAAATGCAGCAACCAGATGGTACCCGAAATGATGACCAGCGGTACCAGGAATATAAATATCCCGATGGCAATTTTTTTTGTCAGTATAGCTACATCTGTGATTGTCATAATTAAGGTTTTAAAGATGAAGGATGTATAATTTCTATATGATTAAGCTTACCGGTGAAATTGTAGGGCGACTTATACAACGGTGACACCGCAGAACCCTGATCCCTGCCTACATCCAGGCCTTCATCATAAGGAGTGATGGTAGCATCCGCCTTTGTGATAGCCCGTTCCGCTACTTTTTCTTCATTGATATACAAGGCTTCCGTACCTGCAGGATCTGTCAACCGCTGCGCCGGCGAGTACGTCAGCGCATACCGCAGGATCACTTTACCGCTCGGAAGATCTTTGCCGGAAGTAAGATCTGTCAGCTTACCGTTGATGTTATGTACCGCTTTCAGTTTTCCATTTTGCACAAAAAAAGTGAAGCCTGAAAACCGGCCACCAATACTTAACAACACACCTTCGTTCTTTGCATCATTCAGTTCCACGTCTGCTTTAATTTCAAATGATTGTTCAGAAAGAAATGGTGCAGAACGTGAAGGCACCTGTGTTAGCCCGGGATACAGGATGGCGCGTGCACGTCCGTCCAATGGGCCCCTGGTAAGAATAGCCGGCGTAAGACGGGAAGTGTCTCCCAACAATGGATACACGTTATACTTCCATGCCTCTGCATCAAAAAGATCCTGCAACTCTTTTAATTTTGCCGGATTGCTGGCAGCCAGGTCATGTTGCTCATTAAAGTCTTCATCGAGATGATACAACTCCCATTTATCACCAGAGAATGGAGTACCACGACTATGACTCACAGCGGCTTTCCACCCGTCTTTATAAACAGAACGGCCACCGGATATTTCATAATACTGTACATGATGCCTGCCTGGAGCGGCGGCCTTGTTAACGGTATAAGCAAGACTTATACCTTCCAGTGTATCCTGTGGATAACCGTTGATGACTTTGGGAATACTTAATCCCGCCAGTTCCAGCACCGTAGGAGTAACGCTGTTCACATGTGAATACTGCGTACGGATACCACCTTTTTTAATCAGCTTCGGATAAAAAATAATGAGTGGATTACGCGTACCGCCTTCGCTGTTAGCATCCTGCTTCAGGTAGCGGAAAGGTGTGTTGGCTGCCTGCGCCCAGCCTACGGGATAATTAGGACCGGAATCTGCACTGCCGATTTTATCATACAAGCTGTCAATCTCTTTTATTCTGCTCTCGTAACTTTCCGTAAACAAACTACCGTCAATATATTCATTAATGCCATGCACATGACCACTGAGACCGCCTTCTTTGCTGGCGCCGTTGTCGCCGATAATGAGCACAATCAGTGTATTATCCAACTGTTTAGTTTCACGTAAATAATTAATTAATCGCCCAACTTCGTAGTCGGTGTGCGATAAGAATCCTGCATACACTTCAAAGAAGCGGGCAAACACTTTCTTTTCTGTAGGGGAAAGTGATTCCCATGGCTTCACGCCCGGATTTCGTGGTGGCAGCGTGGCGTTGGCCGGTACAAGTCCCAGTTTTTTCTGACGGGCCAATACCTGCTCCCGGTAAGCATCCCAGCCGGCATCAAACTTACCTTTGTATTGGTTTACCCACGACTTATCTACCTGGTGCGGACCATGCGTGGCGCCGGGCGTAAAATAGAGGAAGAAGGGTTTATCAGGTGCAGCCGAATGCTGTCCTGCGATATAGGAAATAGCTTTATCCACCAATACCGTGGTCAGATGCTTTCCCTGCAGATCGGGTTCTACTTTTACGGTATTCTCCCAGAGTGCCGGCGTATACTGATCCGTTTCGCCCCCCATAAAGCCAAAGAAAGCATCAAATCCACGCCCGGTAGGCCATCTGTTAAAAGGCCCTGCCGGTGTAAGATCCGGGCTGGGTGTAACATGCCATTTTCCTACGGCGTAGGTGTTGTAACCATCTTCTCTTAATATTTCCGCCACAGTTCCTTTTTCAAATGGCATATAACCATTATGCCCTGGCAGATTCACTGCTGCATCTATCACCGTAGGCACATTCACCGAATGGTGATTACGGCCTGTTAACAACGAAGCACGTGTAGGTGAACAGATGGCAGTCGTATGAAAGTTGGTATATCGTAAGCCATTATTAGCAAGACTATCAAAAACCGGTGTGGATACCAGTCCTCCAAATGCACTGCTGGCGCCCCAGCCCACATCATCCAGCATAATGTAGATGATATTAGGCGCGCCTGCAGGCGCCACCGGATTAAATGGAGCAGGACTAATAACCGTTTGCGAAAGCGTGGGCCCTATCTTGCCGGCATAACGCTGCTGCGGGCTATGCTGCGCATTGGCGCCTGCTGCGATACTCAGCAGGGCCAATGAAATAAAAGGTCCGGAAGGGAATGAAAATTTCATTTGTTAATGAGTTAAGTTGGCTGATAGATTATTTGTCCCACCACAACGCAGGTGTTTGATATCCTGATCCTGCCGGCGTGTTTTTATTCAGTGATTGTTCGTTCTGCGGATAAGGAATTCGCCTCGGTATCTGTCCATTTGGATTGGCTACACTGGTACCGTTCTTAGCCAGCGGCAATGCCGGATATCCTGTACGACGATAATCTGACCATGCCTCCGGCTGCAGAAATAACGCGATATATTTTTGCGTGACAATCGTATTCAGATCACTGCTGGCAACGCCACTCAGTGTAGTCTTGGCCGTTATATAGGCGGTTTGTTTATCTGCTGTAGCATAGGGATCAGCAGGGTTGCTGATCACCCGCTGAAACGAAGAACGTATCGCCGCTTCCAGGGAAGTTTTCACCAATGGATCCGCAGGATTGATGCGCCACCTGGCTTCTGCTTCCAGGAATTTTGCTTCCGAGAAACTGCTGATGATAACAGGTGAAGTAGCGGTACCATAAAAAGAACCAATGACCGAAAAAGCGCCTGGCACTCCCGGTGCGCTACCTCTGTAAGTACCGCTGCCGGTGGGATAAGGCGTAGCGAAATAAGCCCGTCTTGGATCTACCAGTGGCCCTTCCGGCTTGGTAGCAGCATCTGTTACTTCATTGCCATTTAACAGATTAACGAAAGATGCTCCCAGTCCTATCCATCCCGGCCTGTTGGAATTTTGCTGATAAAAAGGATTCGCGTTCGTAGTAGAAGCACCAAATACCACCAGGGCATCAGAAGAATTATCTGCTATGCCTCTGTATCGTGTACCATCATATAATGCTTTCAACACCTGCTGCGCCGCCTCTGCGGAATTTATTTTAGTAAGATGTATCGCATATCTTGCTTTCAGCGTATACGCCAACGATTTCCAGCGTTCCACATTGCCACCATATATCACATCATCCGTGGCCGGTAACGCGCCCTGGTTGTCTGTTACCGGAACAGAAAGCTCCAGGATAGCGGAGTCCAGCTGTCCCTGCAATGCTTTGTAGATATCTTCCTGCTTATCATAAACAGGGTTGGTAACATTGTTGCCATAGAGTGACTGGCTATAGGGAATATCTCCAAACAGATCTGTTAATGTTCCATAAGCATAGGTGCTGAGTATACGGGCAATACCGCTATAATAAGGAAGTTTCTGCTGCGCCGCAGTCGTCTTTACAATCTTCAGTTCATCCAATACATCCGCATAAAAACCTTTCCATGTCTGATCAAAATATTGAATAGAGGAAGCGTAATTATCAAAGGAAGCCGCATCCCCATTAGCGCCCGAAGCCTGTTGTATATAGATGTTGGCAATAAGCCCTGCATTTACGCCCAGGTTAAATCCCAGTGCCACTTCTGCCCCGGTTAATACGGCGCTCACAGATACCTGCGTAGAGGCGTTGGGGTTAACATTGGTTCCTTCCAGCGAGCAGGACGCCGGTATTAACAGCATACTCATTGCAATGAATAAAAGGCCGATATGTTGATGATATATTTTCATGTTCAGGATTACTTAGTTGGTTAAAAAGATACATTCAATGCCAAGCCATAACTTTGTGTGCTGGGCGTTGTCCAGAAGTCAATACCGGCGGCATTTGACAAGCCATTCCGGCTACCCAGATCCGGATCACTGCCGGTATAATTGGTAGACAGCAGGAAGTTTCTCGCAGTCAGCGTAACACTGGCAGCAGATATATGTGCAGGCTTTAGTATTTGCTGCGGTAACGCATAAGTCAGGTTTACATCTTTCAGTTTGATCCAGTAGAGATCATGTTCTACGTAAAGTCCCTGTATATTGAAAGTGTTTCTGTACCATGCCTGGGACAACACTGCTTCAATCGTGTTAGGCGCTCCTTTCGATGCGGTAACACCGTCAAAAACAGTTTTGCTGCCTCTTGCTACCGTAGACTCATCTACACCGTTAAATACCATCTGTAAACGCGGTGCATTGAAGATGTCAAATCCAAAGCGGCCATCCAGCAAAAAGGAAAAAGTAAAAGCGCCATATCTGAGTTCATTCCGCAAACCCACATTAAAATCAGGATTGGGGTCTCCTATTTTTGTAAACGCACTGTTCACTAATGGGTAGCCATAGTTAGCGCTGGACGGATCGTCATTGATGATGGGTTTACCGGCTGCATTACGTTTCACATCGGTACCGTAAAATACGCCATACGGCTGTCCGGCCTGACCACGTGCTTCCATCCAGATACCACCCAAACTAACACTGGAAATATTATTCGTGATATAATTCACCCGGCTGATATTCTTGTTAAATAATGCGGTGGCAGTCCAGGAGAATTTTCTGCCGCTAACAATGCGTTGTTGCAAACTTGCTTCTACACCTCTGTTAACGATATTTCCGGCATTAATAAGCGTATAGGCGGCACCGGTAGAGTATGGCAGCGTAACCGGAATAATCTGATCTTTACTGCTGTTATTATAATACACCGCTTCCAGTTGTGTTTTATCGTGGAAGAAATGCAGGTCCAGTCCAACTTCCCAGGTACTGATACGTTCTGGTTTCAGATCAGGATTACCGATGGTGGAGCTATAACTGAGCCCCTGCTTTCCATTAAAAGGAAAGCTGATCGCACTCTGTATCCAGCCGGCACTGGTAGTAGGCACATAGTAGGTTTCAAGAGAATAGGGATCGGCATCATTTCCTACCTGTGCGTAAGTAGCGCGGATCTTACCAAAATTCAGGATGCTGTTATTCCAGTGCAGCACATCTGTAAAGATGAAACTGGTGCTGGCAGAAGGATAAAAGAAAGTATTCTTACCTTTTGCCAGTGTAGAGGTCCATTCATTTCTGCCGGTCAGTTCCAGGTATAACCATTTCTTGAAATCCAGTTTTACATCTGCATACCCCGCCACCAGCTTCTTTCGGATAGTTTGATTAAATGTTTGGGTAGAAGAAGCATTGGAGATATTAAAATTGCCTGGGATGGTCAGGCCATCACCGCGGGTATTTACCTGGTTCTTCCAGGAATTATAATAATTGTAACCTGCCACTACTGTCAGGTTCAGATCTCTGTTCACTCTCTTATCAGCCACCAGCAATACGTCCAGGTTATTATCTCTCCGGGTGTAATTCACATCGTTGATAGTGCCTGTTGCCACGCCGGAGGTACCACGACTAAAAGCACCTTTTCTTACATCGGTATAATAGTCAATGCCATAGCGGGCGGTGGCCTTTAACCAGCTGGTGATATCCAGGCTTGCCTCTGCAAAAGTGATAAATCGGTTGAGTTCATCCGATTGCGGGTTCATGTTGAGCGACCAGTATGGATTGTCCCATCCGATGCCATTTGCGTAGGAACGGCTGTCGCCCCAGGGCTTGGCGCTGGTGGGCGGCAGCTTATATGACTCCGGATGTTCCCAGGGTTTGGAGTACCCGTTTGTAATATCAAAATTTGCCGGTGAGTTAATTAATGCACGAACAACGTTCGTATTAAATCCACCCATCAGTGCCCGGTTATCTGCACCATCCTTGATGTAGTTGAGTCCACCGGATACTTTCAGCCGGTCATTCACAGTGTAGTCACCATTGAAACGAAAAGTATGTCTGAAAAAATCAGTTGTAGGAATGATACCTGTCTGTTTCAGATTTCCATAAGAGAAATAATATCCTGCATTCCCGGTATTGCCATAGAAGCTGATATGCTGGTCATTCGTATAGCCGTTGACGAAAAAGTTATCAATATTATTATACCTGTTTACCGGAATGCCATTGGAGCTGGGATCGCTCTTTCCTACAATCGTTCCATTTTTGTCAAAGTTGCTGGGCAGTGAACTGTAGGTCAATGTATCCAGTAATGCGCCCCAGTTTTCATCAGATCCGGTGGTACCGGGTTTCACATATTGTCCGCCAATACCATTGGAAAAACTTGTTTGTCGCGGTTGCACACGACGATTAATTTTATCAACGGTAAAGGAGCCACTATAGCTCACACCAAATGTTTTATCTGTAAGAGCAGTTCCTCTTTTGGTGTTGATCACTACAGCACCATTGGAGGCCCTGATACCATACAATGCAGCCGCAGCGGGGCCTTTCAGCACCGTTACACTGGCAATATCGCCTGGGTTAATATCAATCCCTCGATTGGAAGGTGTGGCCAGGGAAACGCTGTTGGAAATGGGAAGTATGTCCTGAATAGAATTATCTATAGGAACGCCATCTAAAATAAATAGCGGTGCATTACTTCCCAGTAAGGAACTATTCCCCCTGATTTTAATGGTAGATGATCCTCCGGGAGAACCACCGGAATTATTGATCTGCACACCAGGCACTTTGCCGCTCAGGGCAGATACAATGTTAGGCTCGCGGCTGTCTTTCAATGCGGCGCCTTTTATTTCGCCTACGCTGTAGCCGAGTGACCTGGTGGCACTTTTTATACCTACAGCTGTTACCACCACTTCTGATAAAGCCTGCTGTTGTTCCAGCTTTATCACGTTGTTAAGATCATTCTTTGTGATGACTACTTCCTGGGGCTGATATCCTACAAAGGTAACGATGATGGTACCTGGTAAGGTTGTCAGGCTTAGCTGATATGTTCCGGTAGCATCTGTTTGTGTACCTGATTTTCCATTCTTAACACGTACGGAGGCGCCGGGCAACGCTTCCTGTGTTTTACTATCAATTACTTTTCCTTTTAATAACACAGGCGCCTGCGCAAACACATGGCTGCCGAAGAATAATAACGCAGCATACCAGACTGCGGATCGTAAATTTTTGGACATACAAATTAAATTAGATGTTGGACAGACAGGGCAATAAGTATCCTGATGGCCCTATTGCGCGCCATACAGATGCATTCATTTTGGGATGATTAGGAAAGGCCTAACAACAACAGCAGCAACAGCAAACAGATCTTGTTTTGCCGGCGTTCACTTTTTTACTGCGTCTATTGTTGTGCAATAGCTGATTCATGGTTGAAAATATTTAATAGTAACTCCCGGTTGCTTGATTGAAGCAACGTCATTAAAGAATCATTCAGCTTTGCTTTGTATGGTGGGACAAAGACTTTTGCCGGAGATACCGGCGTTTGGTGGTGGTAAATTTCTATTAGTCTACTATAATTGTAGACAAATATACAACGGGGTTTTGGAAAACGCAAGGGGTCTGCGAAAAAATAATCTGCAACTAACATCACTGCAACGCAGGGACAGGGTGAAAATAAAAACGCTTCACATGTTGATGTGAAGCGTGCTTTGTTGCCCAAGCAGTACAAAATCCGAACCTTTTTCTTGATGGATTTACGGAGATTAGCAAATTCAAATATATGACAATCAACAGCTTACCTTGAAAAAAATTCTAATCTAACTTCGAGATAAAAGAGGTATGGGGTCCGCCCATCGCCGAACAAACAGGTCTTAGAACTGAAGGGCTTCTAGTATCCCGTCCATACACTTAGAGGGTGAGCAGGGTTGGGAGCCCCTTAGTTTAAACCGCTCAAATACCATCTTCTTATCAACACGTTCTTTCAACAAATCGCTAATACCGCCCGTGTGCTCTTGTAGTATTCCCAAATCTCAAACAGAGAGTCGACAGTGTAAAATTATTACTCGTGTAATAAGCCGTCTAAAAACGTATTAAGTTATCTAAGTAAAAACTTAAAAAATCAGTAGCTGGGTTAGCACATTTTAGTACTTTCTTATAAAACATCCTTTCCGTTTCCGCCCAAGCCGACTAAATACAAAGCCTCTGAAATTGAGTTTTTATGCGCGCGTTCTGATAAGTAAATTACTTGCCTCTTTTACTTAGTTTACAACCTCACTCACAAAAATGACAGGAATGATATTTGTATACTTTGGAATATCTGCACGAATGGCATCTCTGTTTGGCCCCATAGCCGCCTGGTAAGCCTTTAAGCTTTTGACATAAAATGTGCCAATGACCATAAACGGCAATGGTTGGTTAGGAATCGCATCGGCAAGCCCTTTCTCAATGGTATATTTAACCAAATTTGCTCCTAAATACGCTGCTACCATAGGCATGTGCTTCGTTTCATAATACTCCATATTAAAGATTTTACCTTCGGCATAGGGGTACAAGACGGATATTTTAATTAAGCCTTTTTCGGCCACATCTGTGCTCTGCTTTTCCTGGCCGAACGCAGTAAAACAAGCAGTCAAAAGGAAAAACGATGCCATTAGTTTTAATTTCATAATTAATTTATTAAAAAGTTAAAAGGTGTTGTTTAAGTATTATTACACAAATATTCACATATTGCTTTTATTGTCAAAACGTTATTTTTAGATGAAAACAATCTAAAAAACCGATTTAGAAAAATGGAACTAAGACAACTCAAATATTTTTTGAAAGCTAAAGATTCATTAAATTTTACCGAGGCTGCCAAGGCTTTGAATATTAGCCAAAGTACTTTATCACAACAAATTAAGCAACTGGAAGATGAATTAAATGTGCCACTGTTTAACCGTATTGGAAAAAGAATTACGCTTACTGAAGCTGGTAACCTATTTGGTAAATATGCCTTGCAGAGCATAAATAAAGCTAATGAAGGTTTATTGCTGTTACAGGATTTGAAAAATTTGAATACCGGAAAAATAGTTATTGGTGTAATTTACTCCATGCGGATCCTCTTTGCCAAAACATTGATTGAATTTGCAAATCAGCATCCAAATATTAAAATCCAGGTGGTATTTGGCACCACAAAAGATCTTCTCGAAAAACTTAACCTGCATCAATTCGATTTTATTTTAACATTCAATGAAAAAACCAATAATGCTCAGTTGAAATATCAAACACTTTTAAAATCAAATATGGTATTGGTAACGTCTAAAAAATCACCGCTGGCCAAAAAAATCAATATCTCACTTAATGAAGTAGCCAGGCTGCCATTGGTATTACCTTTCGATGGTTCCAGCACCATACAGTTTATTGAGGAGTCATTCAGGAAAAAAAATCTGACCCCGAATATTTGTATGGAAATAAATGATATACCTACGCTATTTGAAATTGTAAAAACCGGGCATTGGCATACCATATTGAGTGAAACCAGTGTAAACGACCAGGCCGTAGTGGGTATCCCCATTGTTGGGAAAAATATGAGGCGAACTATTATGATTATTTCACTCGCAGAAGCCTATGAAAAAAAAGCCGTAGCAAAATTATATAAGATGCTGACTAAGGTTTGAAGTTTTACACCTATTGGTAAGTGTCGTTGGCAATTATTCAATCTGATTCA
Organism: Chitinophaga sp. 10T418; assembly: GCF_056394125.1. NCBI lineage: Bacteria > Pseudomonadati > Bacteroidota > Chitinophagia > Chitinophagales > Chitinophagaceae > Chitinophaga > Chitinophaga sp. 10T418. The sequence goes on along the minus strand of NZ_JBFTHG010000001.1, from coordinate 472,959 downwards.
GCTTTTATTAGCACCTTAAACTAATCTTTGGATGCTTTCCTGGAAAAAATTAAAGCTTTTCATAGCTACATTGGGGAGCTTTGACGATTTAAAATACACAAAAAGCCTACAACGATTTCTTATCACTCATTTTTTTCTGATATCAAAGATATCAGTGGCGAAGAATCGTCAAAAGTGGAACATTACAAGATTCATAAAAAGCGATGCCAACTGCTATCAAAATGGTTGCAGTTGCATAGGGTCAAACAAGAAGGACGATGGCTGGGACGCCTTCCGATAGTATTTACTCGCATTGTGAAACAGAATACTTCTATTGGCAGACTGTATAAACAAAGCATAAATGAAGGTTTACATTGTAACTTAGGGACTTTTTGGGTATAATAAAGAACCCTGTATACTGTGGAAGAGTTAAAATTCCCGAACTCCTCGGCAAAGAAAAATACGAAGTGAAAGGAGTTCATGAACCATTAGTAAATGAAGAGCTGTTTGACCAGGTGCAACGCATACTAGATCAGAAAAAAGGGGACCTTATATAGACAAACCCATAAATAATCTATTACCATTACGTGGGTTTATATACTGCCCCTGTTGCCATAGAAAGCTTTATGGTAGTGCCTCCAAGGGCCACACAAAGCGATATTATTATTACCATTGCCACGCCCCTTGCCATTACAGGGTAAGGTCTGACAAAATTAATGCGCTATTCCTGGATGGAATAACAAATCTGAAGGCAACGGATGATTATGTTGGTTTATACAGGCAAAAATTAAATCTTGATCAGGCTGCATCCCAAATTTCTCATTTGGATTATCTCTACGAGTGTGCTGACCCTGGCTTAAAAAGAAGATTAATCAATTTAATACTTGCCAGAAATCTCGTTTTCATCGAAGCTGTATTTAGCCGAAATCTGAAAAGAAGGGTTCGAATCATTTTTGGTACGTCTGATCTGGAAACTCATTTTTCTTCAATACAGGACAAAACCATACATGAACCCGGAATTCAAAACTTTCGCTCCAATTTCGATGATTCAATGTGCGCAAAGATTAAGCTAATTTAGCACAAGAAGGGAAATACAATTGATTTTGAGACTTCGAAAAACGTTCTTCATTGGCTACACGACCTCGCTAAAATATCACAAGCATGCCTGGGTAGGAAGCAAACACCTCCCCACTTATAATTATAAAGTTCGAATATAGTTTGCTCAGGCATCCCGGATGCCGAATTTTTCAAGAACGAAAGAAATGAAAAATGAGTTATTCATCTGATAATCACATAGGTTTGTTTTAGACTACTATAAGAGGAATAATAATGATAAGACTGTACCTCAAAAAAATAAGATTAGAGGAGAATATTAATTGTGGCACCTGACAATCAGTTCTTTAAAAAGGAAAAGCGTGGTACAATTTTATAGTAAAATTGTATCACGCTTTGTTGCCCAACCAGGATTCGAACCTAGACAAATAGAACCAAAATCTATCGTACTACCATTATACTATTAGGCATTGTTTAACGGGATGCAAATGTAGTTTTTTTCTTAAATAAAACAACACTTGCAAAAAATAATTCCTGGAACAGATCATTATTTCCGTATCGACACTGCCGCTATACCCACTGCCACAGCATCTTCCACGCCTCCCAATGCAGCATCTCTTACTTTAAATTTACGGCCTGTTTCCCGGCGCAGATAGAAGAATGCATAGGCAGCGGCTACTGCTGCCACGGCTCCTATTAGTCCACCTTTCCAGGCTTTGCCTCCTTTGGCCTGATAAAGGGTAGCGCCTACCAATGCACCTGAAAGCGCTCTGCCGGCAATACCGGCAGCGGCTATACGATCTCCTGCACCAGGGGCTTTATCTACCACCAGCTCCCCTGCCGCCATGGTTTGTAAAAAACGCGCAGTACCCGGCTTTTGCATAAAGGCCAGAGGTGAGCGACGTAGTTTATCGGAAGGTTCCTGGCTCAATGAATAGCTCGTGAAGGCAGGCCCCATCGCACTACGCATCCCGGTAACTATTCCCAAACCAATAACCTGAAATATGGAAGGTATAATTGCTTTTTTCATACCAGCTGCGCAACAATCATTGTGCCACGCCTGACCGTCCCGCTGTGTGTGCTTCTCTAAAAATATAAAATAATAGAATGTTCAAATAATTGATTTTTAATTTATAAAGATAGATGTAGTTACTTTGTAGTACCTTATCTCCGAACGTGTAGACATTGTGTAGTAGACATAAAACACCAACTGCTATCAGGTCATTTTACCTTTGCCATACATCATCGTTAAACCAAAAAAAACGCAACAAACTATGAAAACAAATCAATGGGCTATGATTGCTTACATCACCCTGATAGGATGGATCATTGCTTATGTAAAAAGTAAAGAAGAGAGAAGCGCCCTGGTTAATTATCACCTGGAACAGGCCCTGGGTCTTGTGATAGCCAGTATCATCTGGTCTGTTGCACTCGGAATTGTGATCGCTGTTTTACCCGCAGCGCTGAGTAGTATACTCTCTTTTGCAGGTTTCTTACCCGTGGTATTTATGGTTTTTGGCATCATCAACGCCAACAACAATGTACAACAACCTATACCTGTAATAGGAAAAATGTTTGAAAACAAGTTTGTTTTCCTGCAGAACTAAAGAAAATGCCCCTGGTAAGTGCCGGGTGTAAAGATTTTCCTTGTGAATGAGGTAAACCCTTGAATGAGACTGGCTGTTATAGTCAGTCTCATTCTTTATATGTAGCTACTGTACCATATTCATCAACCAGGCATCCAGTCCTTCTTCTTTGCCCAGCCCCAGTTTTTGCTTAATCCGGTAGCGCGACATCAGGATACTTTTTGGTGCTACGCCCATCCTGGAAGAAATTTCTTTGGTAGATAAACCCATGGATATATAAGAGCAATGCTTCAGATCCAGGCGGGTCAAAGTATTACCAGCCTTCTCCTGCAGGCGGCTGAAAAATTCCGGATGAATATTTTCCAGCTCTGTCTTCGCCGTTTCAAAGTCTTCATCCATACGCCTATGCTGATCTATCATACGTGTAATTTGCCCTACCAGGTTGCGATCGCCCGATTTTTCAGAGAGTTTCTCCTGCAATGTTTGCAGCAGTTCATTCTTCTGTTCTACCTGTAAAGCTCCGGCCAGTAAGTCTTTCTGCAGTTGTTCTTTCTGGGCCTGCATCAGTTGCTGTTCGGCCTGTAGCCGCGCGGCTTCCTCACTTTGGAGTCTTGCCTGCAGGGCGGCTTCCTGTTTTTCCAGTGCCAGCGCTCTGGCTTCTTCGTCCTTCAACCGCATCTGTAATACGGCATCCTGTTTTTCTTTTTCCAGCAACGCCTGCTGTTGAATAGTAGATTTCAACCGGAAATGATAAGAACGGAAAAGAAATACCAGCACCAGTATACAGGCCACTATCAATATCACATATACGATGTTCAGCTTTTTATTGAAAGCCGCCTTTTCCTGTAATGCACTCAGCTCCTGCTCTCTTTGCTGCGCCTGGTACTGCGCTTCCAGTCTTTTGGTGATGGACATTTTTTCTGCGTCAAAAGCCGCTGCATAATATTTACTGTGCTCACGGGAGTAGTGCAGCGCCCCCAACAGATCTCCTTTCTTTTCCGCCACCTCCGACAAAGCACTCATGAGATGCGCCATCACCTTATTATCGGGAGAAGTAGACCTCAGCAAAGTTTCTAACCCTGCCATTAAAAAATGGGAGGCACGATCATAATGCCCGTCTTCTATTTCAAAGCTGCTCATCATTCCATAACTACTGGCGATGACCTCCTGCTGATCAGTAGCGGTACCTATTTCCAGGGAAATTTGCAGATAATGCAGGGCAGAATCGCGGTAGCTGCGTGGAAAATATTCCGCATACAGATTAGCGGTATTCAACGCTACCAGCCCCAATATACTCGGAAAGCTGATCCTGTTCTTATTTTGCTGGTAGTATTGTATGGCGATACGGTTGTAATACAGGGAGGAATCCAGCAGCTTCCGGGCACTGGTATCACGGGCAAACCGGTTCTCATAACTGCCGGCAATAGCCTGGTAAGCATTACACATATCATCCGGATCGGGGAAGCGCTTTGTGGCATCGAGGGTTGCAAAGGCGTAGCGCGACTGGTTTTCCAGATCATCCCAGTCTGCATAAATGGAAGAAAGATTATATAAAATACTGGTCTCTAAACTGTTTGCCGGTTGCCCAACACCATACTTTAATGCCTGCTGAAAGCTCTTCACGGCATCATGTGGCTTGCCTATCCTATTTTCCAGCCATCCTTTCCGGTACCATACATTCTCCATCGTCAACGGATCGCCTGACTGCTCTGCCAGCAGAAAAGCGCTGTCCAGCTGTAGCTGCACCCTCTTCACTTCTTCCTGTCCAAACATTAACGACACCAGGGAAGAATGACATTGTGCGGCATACTTACTATCCTTTAAAGAACGGCTCATCGATAAAGCTACCTGCGCATTTGCAAGCGCTTCTTTATGATCATGGCTTATTAAAGCACGACTCAGTTTCAATCTTGTTAACACCTGTTCCTCCGGCGTTAACGTCCGTTGCGTCAATACCTGCTTTAATGAATCCAGCACGGTTTGGGCATCTAAAGTAGCAGTAGATAGCAGGCTAATGATGGCACATAACACAAATACCAGCCTCCATTTGATACAGTTCATCCTGCAAAAATACTATTTGTAGTTGTTTTGTAGATATAAAAAAAGGAATGCTGTAGTCACCTTGTAGATACTACAAATGCCTGAAGTCCGCTACAGCACTATATTTTTGCATCAGAGTTCATTTATGGAAAAGGATCATATGGAAAAATTGAAAAACCGGCATCCTACGCCTGAACTTACCAACGCATATATACGGCCTTTCCTCTTTTGTTAATTTACCCCCAAATTCTTTTTTTACTTCATTATAAAAAAAGATAATGCAGTAAACCGGGTCAATACCGGTTTACTGCATTTTTAATGAATAGAGGGATGATAGAACACTTTACGCTTACAGTCCCGTTTCCAGGTGCTGCTGATCTTTCAACAACTCCGCTTTTAATTTTTCGTAATCGACTTCCTGCACCGCCTTATTTTCTGTAATCGCCAGTACCGCAGCCGTGGCAGCACTTTGCCCCAATATCATAAATACGGGTTCCATCCGGATAGAGCCATAGGCAATATGGGAAGCCGACACACAAACAGGTACCAACAGATTACTGCATTCCTGCTGATGGGGTAGTATTGCCCCATAAGCCACTTTATATGGCGCTTTAATATCCACACCTATATCTCCTTCATTTTGTACAAAGCCATCTTTTTTCACATAGCGCTGCGCGTTATGCGCATCCAATGTATAAGAGCCCATGCCGATAGATTGAGGTACCTCGCTTTTACCGACAACGGTCTGCTCTGTCATCACAAACTCCCCTTTCATACGCCGGGCTTCCCGGATATACAGCTGATGCGGCCAGTTCCCATTATCCTTAAACTCATCGGCCGATAAGCCCCATGTTTTCATACGGGCCTGAATAGCCGCCGGCACCCGGTGATCGTTGGCCAGAAAATACAGGAGTCCCTGTTGATACACTTGATGCTCCCGGATAATTTCCTTTCTGCGGGCATAGCTTCCCTCCGGATAGTCGTAATTCATGCCGATATTATCCATGCTGAAAGGACCATGATTATTCACATCGGTTTTATGATTGGGGATAAGATCAAATTTATTAAATACTTCATTCCAGCCACTGTCCAGCACCCGGCCCAACAATTCATACTTAGCAGCATCATACCCGACCGGTTTGGGAAAAGATATCCGGTTGGCAGCGTTATCGGTCAGGCATAAACGAAAACAATAAGCCTGGATTCTATGATCCGCTGCTCCCTTTTCACCCGGATTTTCTGCGGATACACCCGGTAACAGCCCACTGCCGGCATCTCCGGCAATTCGGTAAGGACTGATCTGCTGTTTAAAATAATGCCCGTGATGCAAAACGCCCGTCTGTATTCCATTCCAGGATTCGCCATAAGTAGCATTTGCCTCCCGGCCCACAGTATAACTCACCCCTGCTGCTGCCATCAGATCGCCTTCATAAGTGGCGTCAATGAATATTTTACCGCTGTAAGTATGCCCACTCAAAGTAGTGATCGCCTGTATTTTGCCGGCCTTCTTTGTTACCCCCTGCTCCCGGTTCAGCCACTCGTCTCTGTAAATAACGAGGTTATTTTCCCGGACATAATCTTCCATCACCTGCTCTGCCACATGTGGCTCAAAGATCCACATGGTGCGTGCAGCGCCATCCATAGCTGGCGTACCTTGTCCCTTATTCCCGTACTCAGAAGGCTTTTGCCAGTTCCAGGCGGATGGTTGCTGATAATGCAGCCAGATACGGTGATAGAAATCCCGTGCCAGGCCACCAATAACAGATTTATTACCAGTATCAGTAAAGCCGAGTCCCCCGGAAGAGAGGCCACCCAGATGTTTATCAGGAGATACTACGATCACACTTTTCCCCATCTTATGTACTTGCACGGCGGCGATGACCGCAGCAGCAGTACCACCGTAAATAATCACATCTGCCTTATAAACAGGCACAGTACCCCGGGAAAATAATGTGGATAACAACAGTGCCGTGATCAGTAAACCTACTTTTCTCATGCAAATAATAATTTTTTAAGATACGCGGGATAGCTTTTCCCTTCTATGCCACCATCGCCAAAAGTGATACTGTCACCGAAACAAACGATCCGGTTGCGGGGCAGCTTTTTCTGTTGAATGTATTCGAAAATGGCCACTGCCATAGTTCGGTAGCCTGCGGGTGTTGGGTGTACACCATCTGTTACATTACTGTTGGCAACATTTTTAATCAAGCTTTCTGCTCCTTCACCGATGTCGCCTGTTTGCTGAAAAATAAAATGCATATCCAGCAGATCCTGCCTGTAATCTGCCGCCACCTTGCGGATCACTTCATTCACCTGTCGTTTTCGTTCGGTATGACCTTCCGGTTCATAAAAAGCAGCCGGGTGACGGATATGCAAATAGGGCTCATATACCGGCAGGATAGTCATCAGCAAAACCCGGCTTTTAATAGCCACTATTTTTGATACGATCTCCCGCAGATTTTTTTCATACTGCAGTAATGGAATATGCTTGCGGGAATTCATATCATTGGTACCAATCATGAGAATGGTCAGTTCCGGTTTATGTTCCAGGCAGTCGGGCGTTATGCGGCCGAGCAGATCCACGGTATTATTGCCGCCTATTCCGGCATTTACAATAAATCCCTCGTTAGTGGCAGCATAGACGTTGCCAGGAAAATAAGCGTCGGGTAAAGAAAAGGTAGCAGTCAGCAAACCAGCTTGTAGAAAATTTCTGCGATGCATGCTTAGTACTTTATTTTAATGCCGTTGCCGGCTCCGGAGTTTGAATAGGTAAGATAATAATCTCTCTGTACAAAAGCAGGAAATGTTACAACTATGTTGTACACAGCGAAAAACAAATGCGCTTTTCTCTTTTGAAAAATAAAACATCTGATGTTTAACTAAACATCATACCTTTGTATTGTAAATGTGAATTCATGGATCAGACATCCAAATTATCAGACCGCGTCATCAACGCCATACAGAAAGATATTTCTCAGGGGAAATACAAGCCTGGACAGAAAATACCGGCAGAACCGGAACTGATGGTGCAATACGCGGTGGGCCGCTCCACCATCCGCGAAGCAATTAAAACCCTGGCCATGAGCGGGGTACTGCGGGTACAACAGGGCGCCGGCACCTTTGTGAATGAAACCATTAAAGCGGAATCGCTGGACCAGCGCCTGCGCCGGGCAGACTTCGAAGAAATTAACCAGGTAAGACGTATGCTGGATTATGAAATCGTAAAACTCGCAGCAGAAAATCATACCAAGGAAGATATCCAACAACTGAAACTCCTGCTGGAACAACGCAAAAAAGCCATCCTGGAACAACAATACCAGCAATGCATGGATGCAGACATTGCCTTTCATACTGCCATCGCCAAAGCTTCCGGCAACAACGTACTGGCAGACCTGTTCCGCAGCTTCACTGCCGTGATCCGCGATTTCTTTGCTAAGCGCGACACTCAAAGCATCAGCCATTTTGCAATCAGTCATCATTTGCATGAAGCTTTATATAAAGCCATCAAAAGCGGCAACGCCAAATTATCCAGGCAGGTAATGGAAGATATCCTGGACAACAATTATTAAATTTTGAAAGATGAATATTCTGATATTCAGCGTTATCCTGTTGGGAAGCGCTTACATGGCAGGGCTTTTAGGTTCCATCACCGGATTGGGCGGCGGCGTAATTCTCATCCCCCTGCTCACACTTATATTTCACGTAGACATCCGTTACGCCATAGGTACCGCGCTGCTGGCGTCTATCGCCAACTCCTCCGGTGCCGCTACGGCTTACATAAAAGAAGGTATCACTAACATCAGGCTCGGCATGTTCCTGGAAATAGCCACCACCGCAGGTGCGGTGGCAGGTGCACTCATCGCCGTGTTTATGCCGGTTAATGCCATTGCCATTTTACTGGGCGTGGTACTTATATTTTCTGCAGCCATGACCATCCGCAAAAAGAATGTACATGCAGAACAAACCGGCAGCAAATTATCTTACCTGCTGAAGCTCAACAGCAGCTATCCTACACCTAATGGTGAAGTCAATTACAAACTGAAAAATGTAGGCGGCGGATTTTCTATTATGTTGGTCGCCGGCGTGCTCTCCGGCCTGCTGGGCATTGGCTCCGGTGCGTTGAAAGTGCTGGCAATGGACAGTACCATGCGCATTCCTTTCAAAGTAAGTACCACTACCAGCAACTTCATGATAGGTGTTACTGCGGCGGCTAGTGCAGTGGTATACCTGCAGAGGGGATATATAGATCCGGGCATTGCTTTCCCGGTGATACTGGGTGTATTGGGCGGCGCCTTCACAGGCGCGAGAATACTCACCCTGATTAACCCTACTACGTTGCGGATCATTTTTGGGGTGGCCATTACGTTTGTAGCCATAGAAATGATCTATAACGGATTACATCACCAGTTTTAACAACAGCAGCATGAAACCTTTGAAGAAATTATTAGTAGATCGAGATATTGAATTATTCATTGGCCAGGTACTGAGGATAGGCGTTATCACAGCCAGCTGTATTGCGCTGCTGGGAGGTATCTTATACCTGGTACAGCAAGGTGCTGCCAGCATTCCGGAGTATAGTGTGTTTAAGGGAGAAGGCGCGGATTACACCTCTTTCCGGGGCATCTTCCATGGTGTAGCTACCGGCAACGCCACCGAAATAATACAACTGGGCGTACTCGTATTACTGGCAACTCCCATTCTCCGCATCTTTTTCTCCCTGATCGCTTTTGCTATAGAAAAAGATAAGCTCTATGTGGTGATTACCATGATCGTACTGGGCATCATTCTGTTCAGTATGTTCGGCGGACTGAAAATATAAATTTATTCTTCTCTCAGTCGCTCATCCGTATACGTGATAGCAGTTCTGCCATGTGGTACGGGTTTACCATATTCATCTACACTAACAAACACCATTCTGTCCACCGTGAGAATCGTTTTCTGCGTAATCTTGTTTCTCACCTGGCAGGTAAGGGTAAGTGAGGTACGGCCGAAGTGGGTGGCCTTGATGCCCAGTTCCACGATATCGCCCTGTTTGGCAGAGTTGATAAAGTTAATTTCAGACATGTACTTTGTCACGCAGCGATTGGTCCCTAGCTGAATAATGGAATAAATAGCAGCTTCTTCATCGATCCAGCGCAGCAGGCTGCCGCCAAATAAAGTTCCGTGTGCATTCAGATCCTCCGGCTTTACCCATTTCCGTGTGTAAAAGTTCATGACGATAGTTTTGTTCCTGGTAAAAAAGCAAAGCTATTCCATTCTTTCATACGATGTACCACTTTTCCGGCTAACCTGCAAATTATTCTGCCATGGAAGTTAATTATCCGGGAAAGCAGTACACCCCAATAAAATCGTATGCCCTTTCCCGTTATAATTTTATTCTTCAGCAGATGAATAACTTATTTATCTTTTTCCGGTAATTCGGGCGAATGTAGCTTCACTGGCTTTTCCGAACGTGATCTCATTTTCAGGTTCAGTACTTCTATAAATACGGAGAATGCCATCGCGAAATAAATATATCCTTTGGGAATATCCTGATCAAAACTTTCTGCAATCAGGGAAACACCAATCAGCAACAGGAAAGACAACGCCAGCATTTTCACTGTAGGATGCCTGTTAACGAAATGACTGATGGATTCTGAAGCCAGCATCATCACACCTACTGCTATCACCACAGCAGCAATCATAATCTCCACATGATCTGCCATCCCCACAGCGGTGATGACAGAATCCAGCGAAAACACAATATCGAGTAATAATATCTGCACAATTACCTGACCAAATCTCATGGCTTTTCCTTTTGCTTCTCCATGCTCTCCACCTTCCAGCTTTTCATGTATCTCGGCGGTACTTTTGTAGATCAGGAACAATCCACCTATCAGCAAAATAAGATCCCTGCCGGAAATAGCCATCTTTTCCAACCAATCCGGATGTTGTATACCTATCCAGTCACCCACATTAAAAAGCGGTTTTGTCAGCGACATGATCCAACTGATAGATAACAGTAATAAAACACGTACAAACATAGCCAGTCCCAATCCCAGGCGCCGTGCTTTCTTTTGCTTGTCTGCCGGCAGCTTCCCTGCCAGGATAGAAATAAATACAATGTTATCAATACCAAGTACTATTTCCAGTACGGTTAGCGTCAAAAGACTAATCAGCGCATCTGCGGTAAGCAAGTGTTCCATAATTGACAGTTATATATAGGTTGTTGCATGTGCAAACCGTAATATACTTTCTTTTTCACTAGTGATAAAATCTGCTAAATACCTGCTAAAACAAATTACCGTACCTTACACCCATTACACAATGAATAGCATTTCTTCCTCCTGCTTGTTTACAATTACATACTTCTGTTTCCTTATTAAAAGATGAAAATGAAAAAAGATGAATGGCATATAGTGCGCTTTGCTTCGCGCGGTAATAACAGCTTTATAGAAGCTGCTATGGCTGCAGTACAGGAATATTTCACCGAAAATAAAATTTCTATTTATGCCAATAGAGAGATGTGGATTAAAACTATCGTGATGCTTTCCCTGTATTTTGTACCGTATACTTTAATGGTAGTAGGTGCCGGCGCCGGTAATATCTGGCTGTACCTGGCGTTGTGGTTGCTCACCGGGCTGGGCATGACTGGCATAGGCGCCACCATCATGCACGATGCTAATCATGGCGCCTTTTCTCCTAAAAAAAGTGTCAATAATTTCATAGGCCATATATTGGAAGTAATCGGCGGATATGCCGCTACCTGGAAAATACAGCACAACGTGCTGCACCATACCTATACCAACGTAACCGGATTAGATGAAGATATTGATAGTATCAAATTTCTGCGTTTCTCTCCCAACCAGCCACGCCATTGGTATCACAGGTATCAGTTTATCTACGCCTGGTTCTTCTATATGCTGATGACCTTATTCTGGATGACCGCCAAAGATTATTTACAGGTACTGCGTTATAAAAATCATGGCCTGCTCGTAAAACAAAAAGTTTCATTAAAACAGGCCATGTTCAGAATTTCCGTATTCAAGGTATTCTACTATGGATATATTCTCGTATTACCGTTATTATTTTCCGGTATGCCCTGGTATTGGGTGCTGACGGGCTTTTTCCTCATGCACTTTACTGCAGGACTATTACTCGCCTGCATTTTCCAGCCTGCGCATGTCATGACTTCGTCTGAATTTGCTACACCGGTGGTAGTGGATGATGTGAAAAGAATGGAAAACAGCTGGGCCATCCATGAAGTCGTGAATACGACCAACTATGCCCCGCGCAGTCGCGTATTATCCTGGTGCATAGGCGGATTAAATTACCAGATCGAACACCACCTGTTTTCCGGCATTTGTCATGTACATTACCGGAAACTCGCCCCTATTATAAAGGCAAAAGCGGCAGCATTTAATTTACCATACCAGGTACAACCTACTTTCATACATGCCTTGTGGGAACATGGCCGCATGTTGAAACAACTGGGTGTTGCCGGTGGCCGCAAACATTAATTAATTAAGAAGGAGACTGTCTGTAGACAGCCTCCTTCTTAATGTTCTTCCGCGAAAAACCCGATGATATTTTTGTATTTATAACTTTACGATCTGCCATTGCTGATTGGCATTACCGCTCCAATACCACTGAATAATGTCCGCACCATTCGTGTTGGATGCACCGTTTACATCCAGCGCCAGCCCACTGTTGACATTGGTCACCTGGTAATATCCAAAGCCCATATCCACCACTTTCCATTGTTGATTGGTACCGCCCCAATAATCCCACTGCACAATCCCTGTGCCCCCGGTTGTAGAACTACCATTCACATCCAGCGATTTATTACTGTTACGGTTCGTGATGGAGAACAACCCATTACCCAGACTGGTTAATTTCCATTGCTGATTTGTACCACCCCAATAATCCCATTGCACAATGCTTCCACCGTTGGTAGTCGAAGAACCGTTAACATCAAGGCCTTTATTACTCTGCCGGCAAACAACCTTATACCATGCACTGCCGTCAAATACTCCGGCAGGCTGCGTAATATTGTTATTACCCCAGGCATACTGCAAGCGGGACAGTCCTGATGCATTATTGGTGGTAACCGTAGTACCACTTAATGTTAATAAGCTGTAACCATCTCCATCTCTTAATCCGGGCCAGTACACACAACCTATACCGCGGGAACGCACGCGGTTGGTAATTCCCTGGAAGTAAGCAATCTCCCGGTCCTGCCCCGGCGCGCCCAGATAATCTTTTCCATTAGTCATAGGAATACCAAACTCTGTGACCACTGTTCTTTCCGGGTAACTGATGCCTGATATCGCCGACTCCCAATCAGCTACCGTTGTTTTGCTGTTATCAAACCAGGTGTAGTCATGATAGGATAATAAACAGGTATTCAACCGACTGTCTGCACCCACCCCATTCACATCGCTCGCATATCCGGCCCCATCCAGCAGTATCCTGTTTTTAGGCACATTGGGGTAATGTGTGAGCCAGTCTGCATACAAATTGTTCAGATTGGATAAACTATAGCCATGCGGTTCATTAAAGACTTCAAAATAAACATTGCTGTTATTGATGTATTTATTCACTACTGTTTGCCACATATTCCAGAACTGTGTAGTGTTATCAACTACACCGTCGCGGGAACTGCTTCCTTCCCAGTAACACAGAATTACTTTCATGCCACTATTGGCCGCAGTGTCAATAGCAGCGGTATAGCTGCCCCACCAGGCTTGCAGCACGGACGGTGGATTAATCGGCATGCGGATGGTATTGGCGCCCCGTTGCTTAAAAGCATTAATAATATTAGCTGCTTTGGTTTTGGTGGTGGCGTAACTGTCGGAAGATACCAGTCCGCTTGGTACTACAAAATCATCTTTGAAGTTGTCTGCCGGATCCGCCCAGTTAACACCTTTGAAGTCGGAGGAGGCTGCCTCCAGCAGTGAAGTAGTGGTAACAATTTTCTCCTTTGTCAGGCTGTTCGGGATGTTTTCCTTCATATTTTTTGAACAGCCGAAAAAAAGGAGGGTCAAGGGGAGATAGAATAGTAATCGTTTCATAATTAAGCACTTTAAACGTGAAAGATGAGGGTTAATAATATCAGCTTAGTCGTGGAAATAACGTTGGCAATATAAGGCTGTTACCCAAGGAGGCCGGGGGAGAAAATCGTTTAAAACAGGGGGTAAATTAGTATTCGTTTAAAAGCAGGAGACAGTGATCAACGCAGATGCGTATTCTCCTGATATATTTCGTCAAATGACTTTCCCTTTTTGTTTTTGTATGATAGTGAAAAACCGTCGCTGCGGATTACAGGCGGTGTCTACGCTAGGAAGCCTGTACCTGCTCACGGTAGGCAGAGGGACTTACTCCATGATATTTCCGGAAAAATTTATTCAGATGACTCTGGTCGTTGAATCCCAGTTCATGACTGATTTCCTTCAACGAAAAAGCACTATAGTGCAACCTGTTTTCCAACAGGTGTAATTTGTACTGGTTCACATATTCCCGCAGTGTACTCCCGGTTTGTTCCTTAAAAAAAGCTCCCAGGTAATGTTTCGAGTATCCGAAAATTTCAGCCAGCTGCTCTATCTGCACTTCATCTGTTTGATGTATATGTTCATGAATATGATGAAGAATAGCTGTTACACGGGCGCCGTTAGCAGCTCCTTTTTGCGGTAACTCGTTGTCACCGGCTTTTTTAATCATGGTAAACAATGCCTGTAGCAGGAAGAAAATGGTTTCGTTATTTTCATCCTGCACTGCCTGCCATTCTGTAGTGATCAGCTTCACCAGCTGCTCCATCCTGCTGGTATCAGCACCAAACATTCTTTGCTCACGGGCCTGCAGCAGTAATTTATCTAATTCCTGATTCCAGCTTTGTTGAAACCGCAGGTGCCCGCTCCCGTGGAGATATACGTTGGTGAACTTAATAAAGGTAAAAGTGGTGGGTGTGGTGATCTCAAAGTGATGGGCATCACAAGGTGCCAGCAAAAAGAGGCAAGGACCGGTATAAGGATAATTCATCCCTGATATACAATGCGTACCCCTGCCCTGATGCACAAAAATCAGTTCAAAGTGATTGTGGTTATGCACCGGATGTTGCCATTCCGTAGCTGTAAAGTGCGATACTTTCAGGTACTCAAGTTGTATGTATCTCTTCATTCGTTGAAATATACCAATTATCCCCCGTGATGTACAAATGTGGTGATCTGCCCGGTAGCGATCTTTGTGTTATCAAAATCGATACTAAAAATACAACAGTAATATGGAACAGCATAATAATCGGAAAGTAGCACTGATAGTAGGTGCACAGGGAGTAATAGGACGTAATTTATCTGACTACCTCTTAACACAGCAATCATGGGATATTATTGGTTTATCCAGAAGAGGTGGAGAAGATACGGCGCAGGTAAAACACATTGCAGTGGACTTAATGAGCCGGGAAGACACCCGCGAGAAACTGGGACATCTGACTACGGTAACGCATATATTTTATGCCGCTTACCAGGACCGCGACAGCTGGGCGGCACTGGTGGCACCTAATATGACCATGCTCAGGAACGTAGTCGAAGTAGTGGAACCCGTAGCTACACAATTACAGCACATCAGCCTGATGCAGGGATACAAAGTATATGGCGCTCATCTTGGTCCGTTTAAAACGCCCGCCCGTGAAACCGATGCCGGTAGCTTCATGCCACCGGAATTCAACATGTCGCAGCAGCATTTCCTGGAAAATATGCAGCACGGAAAATCCTGGACCTGGTCAGCTATCCGCCCTTCCGTAGTAGGTGGATTTGCACTGGGTAATCCTATGAACCTGGCCATGGTCATTGCTGTATACGCTGCCATTTCCAAAGAACTGGGTCTCCCACTCCGTTTCCCGGGCAAACCGGGTGCTTATCATAAGCTGATGGAAATGACAGACGCGAATCTCCTGGCCAAAGCCACCACCTGGGCGGCAGAAAGTCCTGCCGGCACTAACCAGGCATTTAATATCAACAATGGTGACCTGTTCCGCTGGTCCGACCTCTGGCCGCGTATTGCCCGCTACTTTGGCCTGGAAGCAGCAGATCCGTTACCGATGCAACTCGATGTAGTCATGGCAGATAAAGAACCGCTGTGGAATACGATGATGGAAAAGTATGGTCTGAAATACAGCTACGCAGAAGTTTCTTCCTGGAAATTCGGGGACTTTGTGTTCTCCTGGGACTACGACTTTTTTGCCGATGGCTCCAAAGCACGAAGAGCAGGATTCCACGGGTTTGTAGATACCGAAGCGATGTTCATGGAGATTTTTGACAATTTCAGAAAGATGAAAGTCATTCCGTAATGATTTCAACAGATAACTGATAAAAAGAGAATGTCGTTACGAATGTAATACCGTCAAAAAGTAGAACACTTTCCGGGCATGCATTGGTAACGGCTTCTTAATAATCCTGGTATGCACCTGCTTACCCACCACTTCATTCCTGTTTACGCCCTATCCAGCGTATCCAAAAAAATAATTAAATGGTTGTTTCCCCTGCATAATTAAATCACGACTAATAGCATACCTACAAAAAATTATGCTATGAAAAACATCACAACATTCACCCCGCAAAAGCTGGTTTCATTAGCCAGCCAACTGATTTATGGAGATGCCTACCCCAACCCTGATGATCCCCAGCCACCCGGTCCATGGGGCCCTATCATCCGTCAGGCGCTGGAGTCTATGGTGACATTCGGATTAGGTGTCCAATCCTGGCGGATTATTGCCAGACGCCGCCCCGAGGTATGGGACATCTTCGGCGGCGGACCGTTTTCACATGTTGCCCTCAATCCACAACCCCTTCCACCAGGTATTGTCTTTGTTCATTCACTTGCCAGTGCGGTAATTGATCGCGTTCTTCTCATACATGACGTAGCCGCAGCCGTTCAGCCCAACGAAAGTCAACAATCTGTCGACTTCGTAGCGCATTATCTTAACAGGTTCGTGGATGACCTCTGCCCAAATCCGCCCAAAATTAAAAAACCGAAAGGCCCCTATCCCCCTGATCCGGATCCTCATCCTGAATGGTCGGCAGTTGAACTGGCTGTAGTGGCCCTGGAGTTTCAACAGGCCGCAGCAGCTACCGATAATAAAAATCTGCAACAAACTTTTCTGGCAGCTGGTGAAAAGCTGCTTGAAACAGGAATGGAGCGGCTATAATTCTCCGCCTACTCACTCAATCCTGTAAACGGCTAACTGAAGTTTTTCTGATATGCTTTTACTATAAAACTTTGATGAAGGACCTCTTAAAACATTGACAGATGAACCCCTCCAAAATATTATTCGTCTACCTGCTGATCATCAGCATATTATCATGCAAAAAGAATGACAATGTGGCTGAAATAAACAACGATGATATAAATCAGACTATCGAAACCCGCAATGGTATTACCTATAAGGTATTTGTCAAGAATAATGTGGCTGATTTCAAGGGGATACTGGTAATGGGCAGCGGGAATGATGAAAACCACCCATCACCTGGCAGCATGGAGGGCGCTCCGGAAAATGATCTGTGTAAAAGAGCGGCGCAAGGTAATTACGTTGCAGCCATTGTACAATATCGCAAAACACCTGGATTGGCCGATTGGAATGCAAGCGCTAAAATGATCGGAGACGATTACGATAAATGCATAAATGCATTGGCCACCAAATATAGCATTGATAAAAACAGGTCCGTAATAGGCGGCTATTCCTATGCCAGCTTTATGCTGCTTACTTACACTGCCGATTATGCAGGACTTGCTTATTGCAAAGGCCTGCTGGCAGCCTGTGGCTCCACACAATCCACCTATTTTCATCTGCCTGTATACAGCATTGTCTGCAGCGGTAATAATGAAGGTGACCTGGCCGGCAAGGCGCTATTTGATGCCATACCCAACAGCTCTCCTTTTAAAATATTAAGCGAAGGCATCACGGATAACAGTTGCAATAGCCATTGTGGCGGTAACTGGACAGATAAACTATATGCTAAAATGGTAAGCTGGCTGCAATAATACATTTAAAGTGCAGCGCAATCAGATCACTATTAAATGCTAAAAAGATATGAAAACGAAACTATTATTAAACCTTACCATTTTTTTCATCATATCGATACTGGTATTCATCAGTTGCAAAAAGGATAACACCACACCGCAGCAGCAGCCAAATAATTCTCACTCGTTCCTGACAAACACGCAGTGGGTGGGCTCCTATCATATTGTAAGCCCCGGTCGCGAATACGACCCTCCTTGTTGTCTTAAATTCAATTCAGATACCACCGCTGTCTTGTATTCCTTCTTTGTGTTTAATGGCAACAACACATTCATAGAAAAAGATAGCATCAATGGTGTTATCACGCGCATAGACAGTACTGACGCAGACCACAGCACTCGGGTCATTGTTGACTTTCCTGAAATTAATGACCACCAGACAATGGTGATAGCAAACAGACAAAAACTCACCAGCACGACTGCAGATGCGAATAAGCCTAACGCCCTTATTTCTATTTCACTGGAGTTATTCCCCACTGCTGCACCTTCTTTAACGGGTACTGCCTGGCATGGGATGTTTAAGGATTCCTATCCTGATCTGAATACTATTGAGTTCCGGAAAAGTGGTAATAATAATGTGACAGTTTATTTCAGAAACGGAAATTATGCACCTGAAACAGCTACTCCTCAGATACCTACACCAGGAATACTGCAAGTACTATATGTGCAACAGGGTGCTATGGTGTATATGTCTGGCTATAATGAAGAAAACAGGAAACTGTTGCCTTACTTTGGCGTACTCTCTCCTTCCGGCGATAAGATGTGGGTGGATTCAAGATCAATGTATGCAAGACTCCCTAACTACATACAAACAGCCCCTATATATGGACCAGTAGGTGCTACTCCTGTAATAGCTAAAAACTAACATGTAGCCGGGAGGTGTCAGTTGCCACCGGAGTAATTATGATCAGGTTTGCCAGCGCATAGGCCCCCTGCCCTGAACAACCGCAACTAGCTAAAATATGCAACGCAACGTCGTTAAAATAATATTGTTCCTGCTCCCTGTTATTACAGGTGAATTGCATGCACAGAATCTGGAGAATCTCAAAAAAAATCCTCCTGTAACGCTGCATGGAAGTGTTTCAGCCGGGCTCAATTATTATACTGCTTTTTCCGGCACCAGGGACACCCTTTCATCAATATCTTTTGGCCATACTCCGAGTTATTTCATACAGGCTAATCCTGTTCTTACCTTATACGGCTATGCAATCCCTATAAACATTCTCATAGCCAGCCAGAATAAAAGTTTCAATACGCCCTTCAATCGTTTTGGTATGAGCCCGTATTATAAATGGATAAAACTGCACCTGGGCTGGCGTTCGCTGAATTTTTCCCAATTCACCCTAAGCGGACAGCAAATGCTGGGAGCGGGTTTTGAACTTACTCCCGGAAAATTCAGGATGGCATTTATATACGGAAAGTTAAACGATGCGGTAACCGATATCTCCTTATACAATAACCTGAATAACAACATTCCCTTGTACAAACGAAAAGGATTCGCGGCAATGGTGGGTTATGGATCAGCCTCCAACTACCTGGAACTTTCCTATCTGCAGGCCAAAGATGACAGTAGTTCTATTTCGTCTTTGAGCGGTATACAAGTGAAACCTGCTGCAAACCAGGTATTGGGATTAAAGGGACAGCTTACCATTTTAAAGGTATTGTACATCAATGTAGATGCAGCAGGAAGTTATTATACGAACGATATAACAAGTGGTTTCCTGGAAACCGATAACCAATGGGCCAAACTGGCCAGCTTTGCGCCTCGCATCAGTTCGCGGATTTCCTCTGCCGGAGAAGCCGCCATCCGTTACCAGTTCAAAACCGGCAACGTTAACTTCAAATACAGAAGGGTGGATCCCGATTACCAATCCATGGGGGCTTTTTACATGCAAACAGATATTGAACAATATACATTCGGGGTCGGTTATACTTTTCTTAAAAACAAAATACATCTGCGATCCGATATTGGCTGGCAACGGAACAACCTGGCAAAAACCAGCGTAAACGACAGCAAACGCACCATCGGAAATATCGCGCTCAACATTTCGCCGTCTTCCGCCTTCGGAATCGATATCAACTATTCTAACTATGGCATATCACAGCAGATCATACCACAACTAACCGACCCCGGTACAATTATCCGTTATGATTCCGTTCGCATCAGCCAGGTGAATCAATCTATTTCGATTTCGCCGCATTTATTCCTCAAAAGAAAAGCCTTACAACATTCTATCAGTTTACAGGCAAGTTTTCAAAAACTGCATAACAGCAATGAGGCGCAAAGCAACCAGGATTTCACCTCATCCATGAGTAGCCTCGTGTATGCACTGATCTTCCCGGAGCAGCGGATTAACATCAGCAGTGCCGTAAATTATTTCAACACACGCTTTACCGGGAATAATTCAGCTACAATAGGCTGCAATCTCGGTGTTACAAAAAATATTGTTCCGCAACAGGAAGAAAAGAAAAAAGCAATAAAATCTGTGAGCCTGACTTTATCCGGAGGATACTTCGCCAATTCACTCAACCATCAATCAACGGGAAAAACCTTCTCCCTGAACCCTGCCATCGGAGTGGTGTTTCTCGGAAAACATTCAGTACAACTGACAACCAATTACACCAACGTAACGAATAATCAGACGACTGGAAATACATCACGGCAGCAATTAATGATATCCACGAGATATAATATGTCATTTTAAAAAATAATCCGGTGAAAAAAGTTCTGCAAATATTATTGATATCTTCTCTCTACTTTCTCAGCTTCACACTGAGTATACAGAGTCAAAGTTATCCCATTGCTGTAACGGTGCAGGTGGTGCCGCCTTACTCAGCTTACATAGCCGACTATACGAATAAACCTGTCATTTCCTTTACTAATAAGTCGCAAACACCACTTGATGTTTATATCCGGGGACGTTTCCAAAATGACAGGGGCCAATATATCCAGACAAAGCCCAATGTATTTTCTACTATCCCTATTCATGTGCCAGGCTTGCAAACCGTGGTGGTACCCGGAAACCAGTTGGATGAAAATTACCTGGATCTCAATAATCTGCAAACCAACCTTGACGACAGGTCTTACTCCAATCTGTTCCAACTCGGCATGATGCCGGAAGGATTTTATTCCTTCTGCATATATGCATATGTCCGCGAACCTAATGGCGGCTATATTCCTGTAAGCGATCCACAAGCTGCCGGCTCCTGCTTTTCCTATAATGTGGGTTATGTGGTACCCCCTAAAATATTATCTCCCATACCTGATGAAAATATACTACCATCTCCCAACCAAAACGTAAATATTACCTGGACAAGGCCTGTCGGCAATATGCAAAGTGCAGCACTGGTCTACGATCTATACCTGGTAAAAACACTTCCAGGTGAAGACCCCAACGTATCGCTTACCAATGCTGTTCAATATGGCGCCGGGTTATTCATGAAACAATCCAATATACCAATCAACAATTTCCAATTTACCAACCTTACCACTTTTCAGCTGGATGAAGGAAGTGATTATGCCGTTATGGTACAGGCACGGGACCTCAACGGGAAAACAGCATTTGAAAATAACGGGCGCAGCGAAATGGCTATATTCAATTACGGCCAGACGCCTCCTGTCGCGGTAGTCGAAAAACCTGCATTCATCAGGGACGGTAATTGTTCCTGCGCTACCAACATTGCATCCCTTGATAAAACCAATCATAATACAGCACTGAAAGCCGGAGGAAGCTTTACCATGGCCTCCCTTATCATCCGGATCGGCAGCCTTACCGAGGGTACTAAAGCATCCGGCGATGGCACCGTATTGGTTAATAACGTGCCTATACAAGTGTCCTTCAAAGATGTGGTGGTAAATAAAGACGGTATTGCTATTGAAGGAACTGCTTCCGGAAAAAAGGCAAACGGTTTCGATTTCATGAACAATGGCGGCGCTCCTGTTATTTCCACTGCCAATTACCAGTCATTTATAGACCAGATAAAAAATTATAATCTAGATGCCATAAAAAACGGCGCAGGCATACCGTTACCATTTGGTTTAAATTCCATCGGGGCGCCAGACGCTGTTAACATTGGCGTGGTGGACCTGCAGATCACCCCACAACAGGCGGCATATGATGCTATTGCCGTTGTACAGTTGGCAGATGCCAACAATGTTTTGTCCCTGTCTGCCAGGCATGTTTGCTTCAGCAATAATTCACCCATGTGCGGCGATGCACTGTTTGTACTGAACCAGGATTTCCAGGTTCCGGCCATCAACCTGACCTTTAAAAGCTACCGTTCCGATCAGGAACCCGGTACATATGTACTGCTCTCCAAAAGAGACAATACAAAAAAATTTCACATCCATGCCACCTACGATTTCCCCGTGTCGCTACTTACAAAAACAGACGGTACGGAGGAAAAAGCAGTGATACATGCTGATGCAGAAAGCTGGAGCGATTGGACGGCCTCCATAACAATGGATCCATTCAAGTTAAATGCATTGAATGATGTAGTATTTAATTTGAAACCCGGCGCTTTTTATGATCACTCCACTTTAAGAAATCCAGCGGGCATGCCCACCTCCTTTAGCGATGCCGACCTGAGTGAAAAAAATCCGGTAATAGGCAATGCGCTATGGACAGGATTCTTTATACCCACTGTTTCTGTAGCGCTGCCTTCCATCGTAAAAAACACAAAAAACACTGGTAATCAGTTAAACATTGGCGCTACCAATCTTGTGCTTGACAAAGACGGCGTTACCGGTATAATAGGCGCCGACAATGTGGTAAGTCTGGATGATGGATCGCTTGGCGGCTGGTATTGTTCAGTTGACAAGATCAATATAAAACTACTGAATTCTGCATATAAGTCAGGTGGGCTTTATGGGAAAGTGGTATTGCCGCTTTCTGATAAGAATAATATCCAAAGCCAGATAGATTACTCATGTACCTTATCAGCCATTGATAACGGGAATGATCTGTCCTACGAATTTGCACTAAAGCAAAAAAATGACCTGGATTTTTCTGCCTGGTGGGCACATATAAACCTGAGCAATTGTAGCATACGGGTAACCAATAATAATGAATCAAAAAGTATAGCAGCATCTGCTGACCTCTCTGGCAGCTTAAGCCTGGCGGGCAATATCCAGGGATATAAGATAGGCATAGATCTCGTGAAAGTGGAACATTTAGTAGTGCAAACCCAGGCACCTTATGCAACAGTAGAGAAGGCGGTGTTGGGATTCGCTTCACCACAACATTCTATGGCAGGATTTCCCATTAGTATTTCCAATATTCATCCTGTGTTCACAGGGATGAAGGCGGGATTACAATTTGATTTTGGACTCAACTTAAGCGATATCAATAACGAGCTTTTACCCAAGGCCACTACTACGCTAACCGTTGCAGCGGATATTCTCCCGGGAGCAAGACCCACCTGGAAGCGGCTGGATCTTCATCCTGACAAAATAAGCATTTCCGGTAACCTGGCAGGACTGGTTCATATTGATCAGGGTACACTGGAATTTTTCMATGATGACCCTGTGTACGGCGACGGAATATCCGGCCTCCTGGATGCCAGCTTTACCGGTCTTGATGCAGTGAAAGTCCATTCAAACGTCAGGTTCGGTAACAAATCATTTAATTACTGGTATTTTGATGCCTCCGTAAAATTTACGCCCCTCGTTGTTGCTCCAGGCATCAGCATTAACGGCTTTGGCGGCGGCGCCTATTACAATATGACCCGCACAGCCAATGACAATGTTTCAGCCAGGGACTATTTTCAGCACATGGATCAATACGAAAAAGGAGCCTTCAAACCGCAAAGCGGAAGCCTGGGCTTCAAAGCAAAAGTAGGCGTATGTTCTAATGACGGATACCTTTTTTCAGGTTTTGGTGAAATAGGAATGACATTCAACACCCAGAACGGCTTTAGCGTAAACTCAATAGACGGGAAAATATATGCTGAACTGATGACAGCATTGGCTGATAATGTACCCGATGGCAACGCCCCGGTTCAGGGTATCATCGACTGGCATATTGGAATTGCTGACAAAGTATATTCCATGTCCGGTCAGGTACAATTGAATTATCCACCTATAGAGCCATTAGTGAAGGGAGATGGATGGTTTGTGATGATGGCGGATGTTGGCAACCACAATTATTATCTGAAGCTGGGCGAACCGGCGAACCGTATAGGAGTGTCTATCGTAGACCTACTTGACATGAAGGCGTATTTTATGGCCGGGAATCAAATTGACGCCTCCATTCCCGATCCCGATCCCGATATAGTAGATGTGTCCCAATTAGCAGGTTACCGGAAACTTTCCTACGATCCCGCTGCCGGCGGAATGGTTACAGGGGCAAGTCTCAAACTTAAACAAACATTGAATTACCTGGTTTTCTATCTGACGGCAACTGCTGGTGTCGGATTCGATATCAATCTGGCACGTTATACAGAAGGCTGCGGAGGAGAAACAGACTTACCAGGCATGAACGGCTGGTATGCCATAGGGCAGGTATATGCAGGACTTAAAGCAGAGCTTGGGCTGGAGGTAGACCTGTTCTTTTATCAAGGAAAAGTAAAAGCCGCAGATGTACATGCCAACCTACTATTACGTGGTGGACTCCCCAAACCGTACTGGTTTGACGGATACGCCCAAATGGGATATGAAGCACTTGGCGGGGCTGTAAAAGGCAACGTTAACTTTCACATTGCCATTGGCAACAAATGCGTCCCCCCAACACAGGTATTCACCATGCCGCTAATACAGGAGCTAAGACCTGCAGATCAGGCTGACAAAGTACCACTCAATGCCAACCCTGAAGCAATTTTCAATTATCCCGCTGAAAAAGATTTCAAGCTGATAACAAAGAATAATAACGGGGATGACGAACTGCGTACCTACCACATGGTTTTAGAAAACTGCCAGGTAAACAATCTCGCCGATAACCGTGTATTTGCTGACTATAAAAACCCTTACAGTTATCCCGTGTTTGTGGACGACGATCATAAAGACCTGGTGCTAAGTCCGGAAGATGCGCTATTGCCCCAGACTAAATACAGGTTTGACGTAAAAGTGAAAGTGCAGCAACAAATAAACGATCAATGGCAGGATGTGCTTTACAAGGGCAGTGTAGTAAATGCAAGCGAATCAGTTGCTTTCAAAACCGGCGAATGCAAGCTGGATGAATTGATCACCGACGCAAAAAATCGTGTGGGTGCTTATCCATTCCCAAACCAACGTTACTTTTTACAGGGAGAATCCAAACAAGGCGCCATCATCCTCGACAAAAATTATGTATGTACAAAAAGTCCTTCTGAAAAATATGACCTCGTTGTCCGCTTTTCTGCATTAAAAAATAAAAGCGTGATCGCCTCCAGCGAAAAACCGCTGGTGCTGAACGGCAGCCGGTACCTGACTTTTGAAATACCCAGTCTACCAAATCAATGCCTGGTAAAAGTAGAAATTATTAAACGTAAAAAAATGAGCGCGCAGGATAATTACGAAATGTTTTCGCAAAACCTCCCGATGCTAACTTCCGTAAACAGGGAATTATCTGCAAAACCGGGGGCTACACCGACTATTTCTGCCAATCGCTTCGCCGGGCTCACGCCATCAAAAAGTGATCAATTGACCAACTTTAATAACAATCATAAATTGAAGCTTTCTGATAAAACCGTTGACATTGTACTGTACCAATACTATTTCCGTACCAGTCAGTATAATACACTGAAAGAGAAACTCAATGCCATGTTCTTCTCAGATGTTACCGCTTATGCTCCCGGAGGCTCCCCCTCAAACAGGTTAAAAGCGGTGGAAACATTTGATCAATATGATGCCAATGGCTTTGTAAGTGACAAATATAATTGTGGATCAACCGTATATTTCTCCCTGCCGCTGGTGAACTTCAAGGAAAATGCCAGCTACAACGGATGGTTGCGTAATCATGCAGTACCCTGTTTGTATGATCCTATCCGCAAGGCCGGTTTTAATCTGAACGATCTTCGTAATGTTTCCAATATCACCTATCGCGAAGTACAGCATCTCGGGATTCCCTGCGCCGGCACCGACTATTACTGCACACCATTGCGTCCTATTGATATCAGGAGCTATGATCCGCCGCTGACAAAACAGGAAATTGCTGTTGACGACCAGCTACAGCTGTCCACTGATATCATTAAACTCGTTTCTCCGGCAACGTTATTATTTAACCAATCTAAATAACATGAAGATGAAAATATTCAGGAAACATACTGCGATACTATGCTTTTTCTTATTGATTGCTTTTATCACGCATGCACAGAAGTTCAACAATATACTCAACGCACCAACGAAGGCAGAAATACAAAAAAGTACGCTCTCCGACATTTTTGAGGGAGGAACTACGCCATATGGCATTAAAACAACCGGCGTATTATCTCCTTCGATCAGTAACCTCTCATCTGGTGTATTGATGGCCAACCAGGATATCATTATCCAATATGATATTCCCGGCCTGGTAGTAATTGATCGTCTTTTATTTGGAATAGCATTAAGGAATAAACTGGCGGAACTGCTGGATCGTCAATCTTTTTGGGCAGGCTTTGCTAATATGAGTGAAAGCGATAAGCAAAACATTGTCAACCTTATCCAGCAGGATATCGACAAATTTCAAGGCCTTTACGATGAGCTGACGATGAATTGCACCTACGTAAACTTCAATGATTATTCAACACGGGTGAATGCAGATGTGCGTTACAATGACCCTATTTCCGGAAGCCTCAGATTACTACGGTCTGACCTTGGCGTTGCAGATTTCACAAATATTCCCTATTCGCAAATAGAAGGAAACCCTGTAAAGGCAACGATACAGATCTACAAAAAATAATTACGCTGATGAAACCAATACTTATTCTCTTACTACTGTGCTTTTCATTTCCGGCATTTTCACAAAAGAAAACGGATAAAATAGTTCGTTCCCGGAAAGATTCTACCGATGCTGCCATGCACATTATCGCTAACAACTACGGTGATTCTATTGTGGTGCGCTGGGCGCCCGGTAATGCGATATTATGGATGCTTTCCCAAAAGAACGGCTTTGTATTCCGGCGAATGGTTTTCACGAAGAGCGGGAAAAATGTATTTAAACGGATAGATTCTTCTTCAGTTGTTGTTCACCTTTGGCAACTAAATGAGTGGGCTGCTTATTTCAAATCATCTCATGATACGCTTTCTACGCTCGCTGCCCAGATCCTTTACGGAAAAACGGTGCCATTTAACAACAGCAAGGAAGGCAATTCTTTCAATACTATTTTTGATAAATATAATGAGCAGCAAAACCATTATGGTTACGCGATGATGCTGGCAGATTTCAGTCCTGCAATAGCAAACGGTCTGGGGCTGCGGTTTGTAGACAGGAATGTAAAAAAAGATCTTTATTATCTGTATTCGGTATATCCCGCAGGCAATCAACTCCAGGGTTTGCCCCGGGACACCGGTCGCATTTTGATCAATGGATCGGAAAAATATGTCCGACAAAAATTTTCCGGTATTACCGCCGTCCCAGGCGACAGTTTCATCAAACTATTCTGGAATACTTCACCTGCCAACAGTTATTCCGGCTACATAGTTGAAAGATCGGAGAATGGCCAACAGTTCCGCCGTCTTACTCAAATGCCATATGTGGCATTCCAGCATGCAACGAATTTAAAACAGGTGGTTGAATACAGCGATTCCATCTCACAAAATTATAAAAAGTATTATTACCGGGTAAGCGGTATCAATGCCTTTGGAGATGTTTCAGATCCATCTCCCACTATTATCACTGCAGGACTTGATCTTACTTCTCCACAACCACCCCTGATTACCTCAATAAAAAATATACCCGGCACACAAAAAATATCAATTCAGTGGAGCAAAAAAAATAAAGAACCCGATTTTAAAGGTTATGTAGTTGGAAGAAGCACTAACCTGGAAGGTCCTTATACCCCCATCAATAAAGACCTTCTTCCATTTGCAACAACAGGCTTTATTGATGAAAGCCCTGCTGGCTTAGCACCCAATTATTATATAGTGGCAGTGGTAGATACTGCCGGAAATGCTGGCCGTTCCATGCCTGCCTATACAAGTGTGGATGATCATACACCGCCGGCACAGCCACAGGGACTTACCGGTGGTATCGATTCCAGCGGCCGGGTAAATATTCACTGGAACTGGGGCAAAGAAGCCGACCTCGCAGGATATAAAATATTTTTCGCCAATGCACCTGATCATCAATTTACACCACTGAATAAAGAGCTCAGTACAGACAGTCTTTTTACCGATTCCATCACGCTAAAAACGCTAACAAAAAAAATATACTATAAAGTGATCGCTTACGACCGCGCTATGAATGCAAGTCTGGCCTCTTCTATACTTGAGTTGAATAAGCCGGATAAAATACCCCCTGTGTCGGCCGTCATTCATGGCTTTATGGTTACCGACAGCAGTGTGATCATAAAATGGTACAGAAGTGCAAGCGCCGACGCTGCCAGGCAACTGTTGTACCGGAAAAAAGACAGTGCAGATACATGGGAATTATTATCAACATTACCAGCTACAGATACTGCTTTTACAGATCGCGGAATTACACCGCAACATCACTATTCATATTCCATTGAAACACTCGACAGCAGCCAGTTAAGCGCTGGAAAATCTTTCCCTTTGCAGGTGTATACCTATGATAAAGGCTATAAAGGTAACATCAACAATTTTGAAGTTACAAAAGCACAGGATAAAAATAAGGTGCTGCTTAAATGGAACCCGCCGGGTCAGGATATCAGTTATTATGTGCTGTTTAAAGGACTCAATAATACAGGGCTGAAGATGGCTGGAAATATTACCGGTAACAGCAAAAGTTATGAAGATACTCCCTCAACAGGCAATTACCAATACGCCATAAAAGCAGTATATCTGAATGGAAAAGAATCGGCTTTGAGTGAGATAAAAACAATACAGGTGAAATGATAAAAAAAAGATCATGAAACGGATGTCAGTCATACAGGCAATGTTGTTATCAATATCCTTTCTCATACTTATCTTTTACGGATGCAGGAAAGTAAATAATACACTACTGGGATATGAACTATCAGTTGACGCCATCACTCCGAATAGCGGTAAAGTCAATACGCTCGTCACAATCAAAGGAAAGGGATTCAGCCTTATCCTGAGAGAAGACACAATAAAATTCAACGGGCAACCTGCCGAGATAAAAAAGGCGACTGATACTTCACTGGAAGTCTACGCGCCGCAAGGTGGGAGCACCGGGCCGGTAACTGTATCAGTAGGTGGTCAGACAGCCAAAGGTCCCGTATTTACTTTTACTGCAACAGCTAACCCCCTGATCACAAAAGCAGAACATGGCTGGTATGACGGATCAGGTTACGCCATCAACGTACAAAACGTTTCAGGAAACAATGCTGATATCAAAGTTTACGTCAATAATGTAAATATTGCTTTTGATGACATCGTGCGGGTCGGCCATCCCCAATACGATCCTGCCAAAGGAGAGCAGATACTTATAAAAAATGATACCACTGTAACGGCAAACGTACCGCTAAACTTCGCTGATTTCAGGATAACCAGCCGCGACAACGCAAGCAATACTTACCAGCTGCAGGTGATTCCGCAGGCTCGTACGCTAACCTCAAAATATGGCGAGACCATATTAACAGCCGGAGATACCATCACGATCGCAGGAAATTTTTTTGGCGATCGCAGCCTGCCTTCTTCCATAAAAATAAACTATCGGGATACTGAAATAACCCCGGCTATTCTTTCATGGACTAATACCCAGGTAAAATTCATACTGCCCATAAAAAACAATATCCAGCTGCACGACCCTGCTAATGTAAATATAGCTGTACAAACAAACACCCTCACGAGCCGGTATCTCTCTTGTATTTACGAAGGAATTGTAACAGCCAGGGTAACGCTTATAGCTGGTAGCGAACAAGGTTACCAGGACGGTAACAATGTTACAGCAAAATTTAATAACCCATATGGTATCGCCGCTGATGCTGACGGTAATATTTATATCAGTGAGGAAGGCAATCACCGTATCCGCGTCATCAGTCCGCAGGGAGTAGTTAGCACCTATGTGGGCAGTTCACAAGGCTTTGCGGATGGAGGCGCCGGAGAGGCACGCTTTAATCGTCCGCAAGGTCTGGCATCACGGTATGCACATGGCCTTGTAGTGGCAGATGCCGGCAATAACAGGATACGTGTTATAGACGGTGAAAGGCTGGTATTCACGTATGCCGGCAGCGGAAGTCAGTCGATTCTTTGGGAACCCAATAGTGTAGCGATTGATGCAACCAATAACACACTGATATATACCAGCGAAAAATACAGTCACCGGATCAGCAAAATCACAGATTTTCAAACCATCAACACATTGGCTGGCAGTACCGAAGGGTTCGCAGACGGCGTTGGCACGGCCGTCCGTTTCAAACAACCACAAGGGATAGCATTTTACCAGGCATCGCCTGCAACATCCTACCTGTATGTGGCAGATGCAGGGAATAACCGGATAAGAAGGATAAGTATGGATGGCACCACAACCACCGTGGCTGGTAACGGAACCGCCGGAAATATTGATGGTGCAGTTGCCAGCGCCCAATTCAATAATCCCACTTGCGTAGCGATAGACATAAACGGTAATATGTACATCAGCAGCGCCGCTAATGGTCATATCCGTAAAATTTCCAAAGATGGTTTGGCAAGCACATTATCTGCTGTATTCAGTGATGGCAAACTAGTCCACTTTATAGCGCCTGCAGGCCTATTGTCAGACAAACAAGGAAATATTTACGTAGTAGATTACGGAGGACATAAGATTTACAGGATGAGTTTCTAACATTTCCGGGCCCAATAACGATCATCATAAATTTCCTCGCCACTGTGAGGAGATAGCGGTGGCTCAGGATATTTTTGAATACACCTAAATTCTAGTTTATGAAAACCAAAGTGAGCTATTTGCTATTGTTATGTTTTGCCCTTTTCCTGACCAGCGTGAACGCAGCAGGCCCCAAATCCACTATTACAGCTAAAAAGGCTGCAGCCAGAGTCTCCTGCGTGGGTGTCCCTCCTTTCTTTTATGGATTCATGTATTATCCGGGACAGAGAGTGGTTTACAACGGTAACCTGTATCAGGCAATAACCACTAACCAGGCTCAATACCCAGGATTTTCGTCTGCCTGGGCATGGTTCGGCCCTTGTAATTAAGCGTTAAAAAACATTCATTAAAAGCAGAAAGCCGCAATCACTGCGGCTTTCTGCTTTTAAGTTGAAAACTTGGGGAATATCTTTTTTCAATATTCTCTAAACACCATTCGCCAAGCTACAGCCTGTTACAACAGCGCTGCTATGGCTGGTTCTGATCTCCATCTATCTTCTGATTCGGTTGTACATCCGGAAGTCATCCCCGCATCAAGTCCACCTCAAGTCCACATCAAGTCCACATCAAGTCCACCTCTGCTGCAGTACTTCTATAGGTACATAGCGGTTGTCAGGCAGAGATCCGACAGAATCTACATAATAACAATACACTTTGTGGGTAATGTTGACTATAATGATGGGGGTTCCTTATGCCTTATAAACTTTATGCTTAAAATTTACACTATCTCACTGGTCTTCAACTTGATCCCTTTTAATGAATGTCATCAGCTAATGCTGTATAAAAGAAAAGGCCGGAGAAATTCTCCGGCCTTTTCTTTTATCGTAGTTGCCCAACCTGGATTCGAACCAAGACAAGCAGAACCAAAATCTGCTGTACTACCATTATACTATTGGGCAATACCCTTGTTGTTTGGGATGGCAAAAGTATAACTTTTTTTATTTCTGCAAAAAAAACTTGCAATATTTTTTAAATATCCTTTAAAACCCGCTACAGTACTATATCACAAACTCCGCTTATTCACCGCCCTAATATCCGTACGGTTTCTATGCCTCCCTGGCAACAAAATCCTTTACAGCAAACGTTATAAAATTATTTCATTTACTTTCTCCGCTATCTGTACTGGTTTTATCCACTCCATACAGGCGTAATCCCCTCTGAAACAAGGTTTGTTCCCAAATACGGAACAAGGCCGGCAGGAAAGATCATCGATCTGTACAGCATTATCTACCGGTTGTGCATATCCCATAAAACCTGCAAAAGGATGAGTAGCGCCCCAAACCGATACCACCGGCACCCCAAATAAAGAGGCCAGGTGCATATTGGCGGAATCCATGCTGATCATCACATCCAGCTGGCTGATGATCGTCATCTCTTCTGTTAATGAAAAACGCCCCGCTATCACAATAGCTTCCGGATATTTTGCAGATAACTCTGTGAGCAGTGTCACTTCCTGTTTCCCGCCTCCCATCAGCAGTACCCGTTGTTTCGGTTCCTGCAACAGTATTTCCAGCACCGCTGTCATCTTTTCCAGCGGATACATTTTCTCCCGGTAAGTGGCAAAAGGAGCCATTCCTATCCACTTTTCTGCACCCTTAATACCAGTGACAGCCGTAATAGATTCCGCCAAAGGACGGGGCGGAAAAACGGGTTTATTGCCCATTTCACAACGAAGCCCCAGTTGCCTGAAAACAACGGCATAACGCTCAATAGTAGGGGTAAGTGGCTGCAATACTTTATTCTCCCGGCGTGTCAGCGCTTTCTTTTCTGCACGGCCCTTATCTATCGATGCTACCGGGGTACCAGTCAAACGGAAAAAGGTCCGGATAATTTTTGATCGCAGCACATTATGCAAATCGGCTACTCCATCAATTCGATACGCCTTTTTTACCTCGCGGAATAAACGGTATAAACCTTTTACCCCTTTATGTATTCCTTTTACATCGGCCGGAAAAAAGGTAAGCCGGGGAATTCCTGCACACAACGCACCCCAGTTACGATTGGTCACAAAAACAATCTCCACATCGGGGTTATAGTCCAGTACCTGCTTCATCACAGGAATGGTCATGGCTACATCGCCCAAGGCAGACAACCGGGTAACCAATATCGTTTTAACAGTGCCCAATGATTGCAGGTTTATTTTTCGGTTTTGTATAAAACAGGATTGAGAGAAGGATCATTATACATCTTCATCTGCTTGTACACTTTCATGAACTTTTTACCTGCTTCAATATCTGCCAGCAGCGCTTCTATGGCTGTTCCCAGATCCTGTTGCTGTTTAAGGAGAATATCCAGTTTCTTCTGACAGGCCGCCCGGTGCTCGGGTGTAGCATCTGCACGGCTGGCTTCTTCCTGCATATGATAAATCTTCAGCGCCAGGATAGACAAACGGTCTATTGCCCAGGCCGGACTTTCCGTATT
Organism: Chitinophaga sp. 10T418; assembly: GCF_056394125.1. Classification (NCBI taxonomy): domain Bacteria; kingdom Pseudomonadati; phylum Bacteroidota; class Chitinophagia; order Chitinophagales; family Chitinophagaceae; genus Chitinophaga; species Chitinophaga sp. 10T418. The sequence goes on along the minus strand of NZ_JBFTHG010000001.1, from coordinate 439,928 downwards.
AATGCTGGCATCTGCCGCAGTCGCCACTTTGCTGAATTTTTCCAGGAAATAGCTGTCGATATATTCCACCACATCGGTGCGTTCCTGGTTGGAACGGTCTATCCAGCGTTTAATGCCCAGGGCTTTTACCGGGTCTATTTTAGGATCACGGATAATATCTTCCAGGTGCCACTGCACCGTGTCTATCCAGTTTTTCAGGAAAAGCAGGTGTTCAATACTGCTCTTTTCATAAGGATTGGAAATAGCCTGATGCACATCGTTGCGCTCATGGTAGGCCGCGATACTCTGGTTAAATATCTTATTGCACAGTTGTGTAAACATGGCGCAAATGTACAAAAAACAGCTATTAGCTTTTAGCTTTTAGCAGTTAGTTTAGCAGTTAACATTCCGAAAATATTTAATCCAACCTTTTTTACCCCGAAACGCCCCCGCATCCTCCTAAAAGCTAACTGCTAACAGCTAATAGCTAAAAAAGAAGCGCATGGTAGAAACCATACGCTTATTGTAAAAGATTGTCATGTGAATGTTCGAGAATGCAAATCGTGAAGGCTTTTAATGGTTATCTTGGGGTTGAAATGCCGTCAAGGTTATACCACCTTAAGTTCCTTTTTACCCTAAAATGATGTTGTTACACACCATATGTTGGCAATAATATTTTTATAGTTGTTTATGTTTTTTTGAATGTTTTTTGCATGAAGTAAATATCAATCACTCTAATGGCTAAACGTTTTATTTGAGGGCATAAATAAAAAAATAAATAATCACTGCAATTGTTAACAAAAATCCAGGTCACAAATTACAGGGCCAGATCACAGACGTTGAATTTCATAAATTGAAGTGGTCTCTTACCACTATTTTTATGGGATTTCCTTTGCTTATGTTGACAATTCCTTTGTTTAATATTCTCTAAAATTACCGGGTTTTCTAAATATTAGGGTTCAATTCTCAGACATCACCATGTCCCGTGTGTCTTAGTGCAAATTAAATGTGGCCACTGCAGTATACACTGCAGTGGCCACATTTTTTCATACAACTTTCGTTGTAAATATCTGATTTTTTTGTCCGTTTTAGCTAAACTACGCCTTCGGCTGACGTGCCATAGCGATATAATAGAGCGGAATACCCAATAAAATAATGCCTAATCCTGGTAAGGTATAGTTGCTTTCAAATACCAGCAACAAGGCAGCCAGCGATAATGCCACGATGATATATATCAGCGGTAATACCGGATAACCAAAAGCCTTGTAAGGCCTTTCTATTTCCGGGCGCTTTTTTCTTAAAATAAAAATGCCCATAATGGTCAGCACATAGAATATTAATACACCAAATATTACCAACGCCAGCAAGTCATTATATCTGCCTGTAAGACAGAGCATAGACGCCCATGCACACTGTATCCATAATCCGTAGGCAGGCACACTGTGTTTGTTTAACTCCCCGGCTTTTTTGAAAAACAACTTATCTTCTGCCATAGTATAATAGATCCTTGCCCCGGATAATATCAGACCATTATTGCAGCCAAAAGTGGAAATCATGATCATCACAGCAATAATATAAGCACCATAAGAACCGAAGATTTTCGCGGCCGCCGCCACGCCTACACGGTCGTTGGCAGCAAAAGCAATTTCATTCAGTGGCAATACTGCCAGGTACATCAGGTTACAGCTCACATAAATGATGGTCACAATCAGCGTTCCGAGGAACAGGGAACGACCAATATTTTTTGCTGGGTTTTTAATTTCTCCTGCAATGAAGGTAACGTTGTTCCAGGCATCGCTCGAAAACAGAGAGCCCTTCATGGATACTGCAATCGCACCAAATAAAGCCAGTCCCGATAAGGCGGCAGTGACTACCTCTCCATTCTGAGAAGTAACTGCGGCAGCATCCCAGGCATGTTGCCAGTTAGCGTTCCAGATCTCCGCTTTGGCGCCAACAGCAAATCCGAAAATAATCAGTCCAAATAAGGATAACAGCTTGGCCAGCGTAAATACTGTTTGTATCACTTTACCATGGTGAACACCACGTGTATTGATAAACGTTAGTAAGATGATAGACACAATGGCCACTATCTGTGCAGCGGAAATCTGCACGAAGCCGGCATCTAACAAAATATTTTTTTCACTGAAAGCGGGAATAAGATAAGCGGTAAACTTCGCAAAGGCCACTGCCACAGCCGCAATAGTACCAGTCTGAATCACGCCAAACTGGGTCCAGCCAAATAAGAAAGCAATAAAAGGGTTGTAAGCCTCCCGGAGATATACATACTGCCCACCTGCTTTGGGATACATACCGGATAGCTCTCCGTAACTCAGGGCGGCAATTAGTGTAACGATACCTGCCAGTACCCACATGGCAGTAATCCAGCCAGCGCCGCCTACACTGCGCGCTATCTCTGCCGTTACAATAAAAATACCGGAACCTATCATAGAACCGGCTACGATCATGGTCGCATCTAACAATCCCAGGGATGGTTTGAAAGATTTAGTTTGGTTGATTTCCATATGGTTGTTTATAAAAAATCCCGGTTCATAAGGGAACCGGGACTATAAGGTAGAAAAAAAATTCGATGGTTTTATGCGCTTATTTTGTCGCAGCAGCACCATTGTCATTCATTCCTTTAATAACGTCCCCTGTTACATCGTAAGCAGGATCTTTATACAGAATGTTGCTGGCATTACTACGATAAGAGAATATGTAAGCGAAACGCTTGTCTGCATTGAAAGTCTTCAGGAAATCATCCAGTCTTTTCTGCAATTCCTCATTAAATTTAGTTTCCTGTTCTGCGTAAGAAGCACGCAGGTTCTGCGCTTCCTGCTCCAGCTGCTGTTGCTTGGACATCAGAGTGCGTTGTGCAGCCTCTCCCTGTTCCTGTGTCAGCGTATTTGCTTTACGCTGCAGATCTTCATATTCAGCCTGTAAAGCGCGGGCCTTACCTTTCAGCTGATTGTCCATCTGTTGCTGCTTCTGTTCCAGCAAGCCCTTCTTTTCCTTGAAATACTCGAAATGCGTTTCCAGTGAATCCAAATCTACATACGCAATTTTGAAACTACCTGCTGCCGGAGTACCTGTGCCTGCTGCTGGTGTGGTAGCTGGTGTGTTGTTACCAGCTTTATTCTGGCAAGACATTAATAATCCGGCTGCTAATGCCGCTATAAATCCTTTAGTCACTAATTGTTTACGAGTGCGCATGTTAATAGGTGGATTTGCTTCTTTTTAGTACATTTTTAAAATGGAACGGCTAAAATAACGTTTTTACCGGATTTTCATATTCCGATTAGTTTTTTTAGCTCGGTTTTAACTAATATTAATGTTTTACCTTCTCTAACAGGATTTCAGGCTCGTTGGTGGTAATAAAATCAATACCATCCCTCAGTAATCCATCCATGATCTCCGGATTGTCAATAGTCCACGCATTTGTGGTGACCTGCTGCTGCCTTGCGGTCGTAATCAGCTGCGGATCTTTTTTAAATACCTGCTGGTTGTAATCCAGTCCCCATATGCCATCCGCCTGCAATTGGGCCGGCGTTTTATCTCCATTGAGATAGGCAATCTTCGCTGTAGGATCCAGCGCCTTTATTTTCTTGCAGATATTATAGTCAAAGCTGATATAAAACATCCAGGCCTGTGCTTTTTTGGCGTGCACCATTGCTACTGCCTGGGTAGCCAACTGCTCCCCTTTTCCTTTGGCAGATGGCTTCAACTCCAATACCAGCCTGGTTTTTTGCTGCTCCATGATGGTGTTAATATATTCTTCCAATGTAGGCACCCTATCTCCGTTCTTCAGTTGTACGGCCTGTAAATCCGCCAGGGTAGATTCTTCTACCTTCTTTCCTCCTATCTCCGGATCATGCGATATTACCAGCTGATCATCTGAAGATAACCAAACGTCAAACTCAGATCCTTCACACCCCAGCTTGATGGCGTCTTTCAGAGAAGTAAGGCTATTCTGACTGCCTTCATGATGCTTCCAGACGCCCCGGTGAGCCACTACCTTGTTGCGGATAAAATCATCTGCTACCAGCAGAAAATCAGCGGTATCATCCCCTGCTTTAATACGCACAGGATAGGTAACATGACTATCCACACCTACACTGACTTTCCTTTTCAGTTTCAGTTCATTCCCGCTGATCGTGAATAAACCCGACTTATCTTCCAGGAGTACAGCTGAGCCCAAGTTCCCGTTTCTATCATATATCTTTCCTATTACTGCATTCTTTTTCTTAACGGGGATCGTATAGGCATCCAGGTAAGGCGCCGCTGCCTGTTGTGCGCCTGCTGCTACAGTTCCTAGCATGGCCATTCCTCCAAGCAGAAATATTTTTTTGTAGTCATTCATATTACCAACGTTTGTCTCTGAAAATAACGCGCAATTTATTTATTTACATCCCCTTGCAGAACAATTACTCCGTTAAATTAAAATAAAGCTTTGGAAAAGCATAATGAGGAAAGCAGAAAGCAAAAAGCTATTGAGGCGAATGATCGAAAGGAATAGCTCACTATTCTGTTACTTCGGTCATTCGCCTCAATAGCTTTTTGCTTTCTGCTTTCCGCTTTCTGCTTAATTATGTTGTATGGTCAGTACATCAAACCTGGCCGGATCCAGTGGATAGCCGGCGGTTACCAATGTATACACTTTGCCTTTCTGCGTTTTCAGTGAAATAGTTTTCAGCACGGTGGCGGCATCTACATAATTGAAATTTACGGTGTAACTGCTGTCTCCGACCAATGGTGCAAAAGCTGTTTGCGCAGGAAAGGTAAGTCCTTTGAAAAATATAGGTTTACCAAAATAAATATCCATTCCCAGCGGCGTTCTGTTCGGCTTAAATCCCTCACTGAAATCAATTACCCTGACCTTTGCGCTATCATCTCTTAAAGGCGTCAAATCATCTTCTGTAACAATCAAAATGGGCCTTTTCAGACTATCCGCTCCTACAAACGCAGTGTAGAAACGATTATTCCTTAAAAAGATCTCTCCTTTATAGGAAATAACGTCAGGTCGGGCAGCAGTGGTAATGATGAGGTTATACTTCTGCGCCCGGTACGATTTATACCCGGTACTGATTTTATAAGCTACATTACTGGCAAAGGTATTCGTATCCAGCCTGATGTTAAACTGCACATCGCCAGGCATTGCATTAACAAATGCAAAGTTGCCATGGGTATCAGGCACTGCGCTGTCACTATTTTTCGTACATGCTCCCAGCAATGCCAGCACAATGATAATTGGAATGATCAGATATTTCATGAAATCCGCTTCGTTTTACGGATTCAAAAATAGGTTTTAATTAGTTTTTAAAAGGCCCCCTTTAAACAAATATTATTCCTGGCAGTCTATTCATCTCAAACATTTTTTTCCACATAATAAAACCGTAGAAATGAAAATTGTAACTATCCTGGTACCTGCCCTTGCATTAAGCCTTGCTTCCATGACCATCAGCGCCCAGCAACGTACTGCCCATGATAAGGCGGATATACACCACGACCGCAAGGATATTCAACACAACAATAAAGATATCAGCAACAACAAAAAGGACATTCAGCACGACCGCAACGATGTAAAACATGATAACAAGGACATCAATCACGATAAAAAAGATATCAATGCAGATCATAAAGATTTAAATCATGATCGGAAAGATGTGAACAAAGACAAGAAAGATATCGCTAAAGACCGCAAAAACGGGGATACCAAAGACCTGAATAAAGACCAGGCTGATCTGAAGCATGATCGCAAAGACATTAACCACGACAAAAAAGACCTGGGCAAGGATGACAAAGATCTGAACAAAGACCGGAAAGACCGGAACCACGACAACAAGGATATTCAGCAGGATAAACGCCAGCTAAATAAGGATAGAAAAGATAAACAACATGATGTAAAGGATTTACAGCATGATAAAAAGGATGCGCAACAAGATGCTGGCAAGCAATAAGTTGCAATGCTTTCATAACGGGGACCGCAAACAATGCGGTCCTTTTTTTATGGATAAAGTAGTATTGGCTTTCGGGAGAATCAACCCGCACACAGCACGAACCAGCACAAACAAAAAACGGGTGTCTCCAAATGGAGACACCCGTTTCTATATGTTTGAAAATGCTTTACAGCACTATTCTTCTTCATCAAACTGGAACACTTCCTTAGAAGAGGCCAGGATGTCGTATTCTTCCTTGGAACCTACGATCATGTTTTCGAACTCACGTAAACCAGTACCGGCAGGGATCAGGTGACCTGTGATCACATTCTCCTTCAGACCCATCATATCATCGGTCTTACCGTTGATAGCAGCCTGTGACAGTACTTTGGTTGTTTCCTGGAACGAAGCAGCAGAGATCCAGCTACGGGTACCGAGGGAAGCCTTGGTAATACCCTGCAGGAGCGGGCTGGAAGTAGCCGGACTTGCATCACGGAATTCAACCAGTTTCTTATCTGCACGACGTAACAGGGAGTTTTCTTCACGAACCTGGCGCAGGGTCACTATCTGACCAGCTTTCAGGTTAGCAGATTCACCTGCTTCCGTTACCACCTTCTTATCAAAGATCATATCGTTTTCTTCAAAGAAGTCAAATCTGTCTTCAGTATCACCTTCGAGGAAGCGGGTATCGCCCGGATCTTCGATGTTTACTTTACGCATCATTTGACGAACGATCACCTCAATGTGTTTGTCGTTGATCTTCACACCCTGTAAACGGTATACTTCCTGGATTTCATTTACCAGGTATTCCTGTACGGCAAACGGCCCTTTGATAGACAGGATATCCGCAGGAGTAGTAGAACCATCGGAGAGAGAAGTACCGGCCTTCACGAAGTCACCATCCTGAACCAGGATATGACGTGTTAATGGCACCAGGTATTTCTTGATCTGACCTTCACGGCTTTCGATGATGATTTCGCGGTTACCACGTTTGATGTTACCGAATGCTACCACACCATCAATTTCAGAAACGATGGCAGGGTTGCTTGGGTTACGTGCTTCAAAGAGCTCAGTTACACGTGGCAGACCACCCGTGATATCTCGCAGTTTACCGATAATACGTGGGATCTTCACAATTACCTGACCCGCTCTCACCTTATCACCTTCAGTGATAACGATGTGCGAACCTACTGGTAAGTTGTATGATTTCACTTCTTTATTACCTTCTACCAGGATAGACGGAATCTTATTCTTGTCTTTGGTTTCAATTACCACTTTCTCACGGTGACCGGTTTGTTCGTCCGCTTCTTCACGGAAGGTGATACCTTCAATGATGCTGTCGAAACGAATGCTACCAGGGATTTCAGACACGATAACGGCGTTGAACGGATCCCATGTACAGAGCATATCACCTTTCACTACTTTCTGTCCGTCTTTTACCAACAGGGTAGAACCGTAAGGGATATTGTTGGTTACCAGCAGACGATCATTTTTCACGTCCATGATACGCAACTCACCGGTACGACCGATAACGATCTGTACTTTTTCACCCTGATTGTTTTCATAGGTGGTAGTACGTAAGCCATCGAATTGTACAGTACCATCAAACTTAGCTGGCATACCGGATTCAACGGAAGTAGAACCGGCCACACCACCCACGTGGAAGGTACGCAGTGTCAACTGTGTACCAGGCTCACCGATTGACTGTGCAGCGATGATACCTACAGCATCACCTCTCTGTGCAGTGTAACCGCTCGCCAGGTTTTTACCGTAACATCTCACACACACACCACGACGGCTTTCGCAAGTCAGTACGGAGCGGATTTCTACGGTTTCAATAGCACTTTCTTCAATTCTGTGTGCAATCTCTTCTGTGATTTCTAAACCAGCACCTACGATCAGTTCATCATCATTATGAGGATCAAATACATCGTGCAGGGAAGTACGTCCAAGAATACGGTCGTACAGTGTTTCAATCACTTCTTCATTATCTTTCAGCGCTGAAGTAGCAATACCACGGAGGGTACCACAATCTTCTTCGTTAATTACCACATCCTGCGCAACGTCCACCAGACGACGGGTCAGGTAACCCGCATCCGCTGTTTTCAACGCCGTATCCGCAAGACCCTTACGGGCACCGTGCGTAGAGATGAAGTATTCCAATACGTTCAAACCATCTTTAAAGTTGGACAATACCGGGTTTTCGATGATCTCTGAACCGGTAGATCCACTCTTACGCGGCTTGGCCATCAGACCTCTGATACCAGCCAGCTGTTTGATCTGCTGTTTGGAACCACGCGCACCGGAATCCAACATCATGTATACAGAGTTGAATCCCTGCTTGTCTGCTGCCAGCTCACGGATCAGGGTTTCAGTCACCTTAGTATCCACACGAGACCAGATATCAATGATCTGGTTATAGCGTTCGTTGTTGGTGATCAGACCCATGTTATAGTTATCCCAAACTTCTTCTACTTCACCGGCAGCACCATCAATCATGTCTTGCTTAACGTCTGGGATGATCAGGTCATTAATGTTAAATGACAGACCACCGCGGAACGCCATGCGGAAACCTAATTGTTTGATGTCATCCAGGAACTTCGCAGTCTTAGGAATATCTGTTGCTTTGATGATATCACCGATGATTTCACGCAGTGATTTCTTGGTCAGCAGGGCATTAACATAACCGGCTGCTTTAGGTACGTGCTGGTTGAACAGTACGCGACCTACCGTAGTATCGATCAGTTTTCTTTCCAGCGTACCATCTGCAGTTCTTACATCAGCTTTAACACGGATGTGAGCATGCAGATCGATGCGATCTTCATTCAGTGCGATGATTACTTCTTCAGCAGAGTAGAAAGCTTTACCTTCTCCTCTTACTACCACATCACCCATCGTTTTCTTACCCTTGGTAATGTAATACAGACCAAGAACCATGTCCTGTGAAGGCAGGGTGATTGGCGTACCATTCTGTGGGTTAAGGATGTTGTGAGAAGACAGCATCAGCAGTTGGGCTTCCAGAACAGCAGCGTTGCTCAAAGGCACGTGTACCGCCATCTGGTCACCATCGAAATCCGCGTTAAACGCAGAACACACGAGTGGGTGCAACTGTATCGCTTTACCTTCCACCAGTTTAGGCTGGAAAGCCTGTATGGACAAACGGTGAAGGGTTGGCGCACGGTTTAACATAACCGGGTGACCTTTCAGTACGTTTTCCAGGATATCCCAAACCACCGCTTCTTTACGATCTACCAGCTTCTTAGCTGATTTCACGGTTTTAACGATGCCTCTTTCAATCAGTTTACGGATAATAAACGGTTTGAATAATTCAGCCGCCATATCCTTAGGCAAACCACATTCGTGCAGTTTCAGTTCAGGTCCTACCACGATAACAGAACGTCCGGAATAATCCACACGTTTACCGAGCAAGTTCTGACGGAAACGACCTTGTTTACCTTTCAGTACGTCTGACAGTGATTTCAGTGCACGACCACCTTCCGCTTTCACCGCATTGGATTTACGGGAGTTGTCGAACAGGGAATCCACTGCTTCCTGCAGCATACGTTTTTCGTTACGAAGGATCACCTCAGGTGCCTTAATTTCGATCAAACGTTTCAGACGGTTGTTACGGATAATTACCCTGCGGTAAAGGTCGTTCAGATCGGAAGACGCGAAACGGCCACCATCCAAAGGAACTAACGGACGCAGTTCAGGAGGTACTACCGGGATATATTGCATTACCATCCATTCAGGACGGTTTTCTACTCTTCCATTTGCTTCACGGAAAGCTTCCACCACGCTCAGACGTTTCAGCGCTTCCGCTTTACGTTGCTGGGAAGTTTCAGTAGCTGCCTGGTTACGCAATTGATAAGAAAGGCTGTCCAGATCAATACGGGCCAGCATCATTTCTACCGCTTCCGCACCCATTTTAGCAATAAACTTGTTAGGATCTTCATCCGGTAACAGTTGATTGTCTTTTGGTAAGGTGTCCAGGATATCCAGGTATTCTTCTTCAGTGAGCAAATCACCGTAGTTCATGCCTTTCTCCTGTTTCATACCCGCCTGGATGATTACGTATCTCTCGTAATACACGATGGTTTCCAGTTTCTTGGAAGACATTCCAAGCAGGTAACCGATCTTGTTAGGCAGGGATTTGAAATACCATATATGTACAACGGGTACCACTAAACGAATGTGGCCCATTCTTTCACGACGTACTTTCTTCTCCGTTACCTCTACACCGCAGCGATCACACACAATACCCTTATAACGGATACGTTTGTATTTTCCGCAATAGCATTCGTAATCCTTTACAGGCCCGAATATTCTTTCGCAGAATAAACCATCACGTTCCGGTTTGTAAGTACGGTAGTTGATAGTTTCAGGTTTCAGCACCTCACCGTATGAACGCTCCAGAATAACATCCGGAGAAGCCAGACTGATGGTAATGCTGTTAAAATTTGATTTAGGACGATTTTCTTTCTTGATAGCCATCTGTAATTAGCTTTTAGCTGTTAGCCGTTGGTGATAAGCCAGCGACAAAAATTTTATTCCTGCGAAATATCCAAGCTATCAGCCATTAGCATTGCTGCTAATGGCTGGTAGCTAAAAGCTCTTAGTCAAATTTCAGATCCAGACCCAGACCACGCAATTCATGGATCAATACGTTGAAGGATTCAGGCACACCTGCTTTAGGTATGTTGTCACCTTTCACGATAGATTCATATGCCTTGGCACGACCAACGATATCATCTGATTTAATAGTAAGCAGTTCCTGCAGGATGTTGGATGCACCATATGCTTCCAGTGCCCACACCTCCATCTCACCAAAACGCTGACCACCAAACTGGGCTTTACCACCCAGCGGCTGTTGGGTAATGAGACTGTACGGTCCGATAGAACGGGCGTGCATCTTATCATCCACCATGTGGCTCAGTTTAAGCATATAGATAACACCTACGGTTGCCTTCTGGTGGAAACGATCTCCCGTTTCACCATCACACAGGTAAGCGTGACCGAAGCTAGGTAAACCGGCTTCTTTGATATAATCAGCAATTTCATCTGTAGTAGCACCGTCAAAGATCGGAGTCGCAAAGCGTACACCCAGTTTCAGACCAGCCCAACCTAATACGGTTTCGTAGATCTGTCCAAGGTTCATACGGGAAGGTACCCCGAGTGGGTTCAGTACGATATCCAGTGGTGTACCATCTTCCAGGAAAGGCATGTCTTCATCACGCACAATCTTGGCAACGATACCCTTGTTACCGTGACGTCCCGCCATCTTATCACCCACTTTCAACTTACGCTTGCTGGCCAGGTAAACCTTTGCCAGTTTCAGTACACCCGCTGGCAGCTCATCTCCGATAGAGATGTTGAACTTCTCACGTTTGTAACGACCCAGCTCTTCGTTGAACTTGATGTTATAGTTATGCAGCAGGGTATTGATCTGATCGTTCACCACTTCGTCTGTTGTCCAGCCCAGTGGATTTACGTTCATGAAATCAATATTTACCAGGTTCTTCGGAGAGAACTTGGAACCCTTAGAAATCAATACTTCACCGTAAGTGTTGGTAATACCCTGAGAGGTTTTATCCTTCAGTAATACCAGCAATTTGCTCATCAGCACTTCCAGCACATCTTCCGCATTCTTCTGGTGAATTTTCTCCAGTTTCTCGATAGCTGCTTTCTCACGGGTTTTGGAGTTCTTATCTTTCTTGGCGCGACTGAACAATTTCTTGTCGATCACCACACCTTCTGTGGATGGAGGCGCTTTCAGAGAAGCATCTTTCGCATCAGAAGCCTTGTCACCGAAGATCGCTCTTAAGAGTTTTTCTTCAGGAGAAGGATCAGATTCACCACGCGGAGTGATTTTACCAATCAGGATATCGCCTTCTTTAATGTGTGCACCAACACGGATGATACCGTTCTGGTCGAGGTCTTTGGTAGCCTCTTCACTTACGTTAGGAATATCCGGAGTCAGTTCTTCTTCACCCAGTTTGGTATCACGAACTTCCAGTTCATATTCATCGATGTGGATGGAAGTAAACAGATCCTCACGTGCAACACGCTCAGAGATTACGATCGCATCCTCAAAGTTGTAACCTTTCCATGGCATGAACGCTACCTTCAGGTTACGTCCCAGTGCCAGCTCACCACCGCGGGTAGCGTAACCTTCTGTTAAGAAGTCGCCATCCTTAACACGCTGACCTTTCTTAACGCAAGGTCTGAGGTTAATACAGGTGCTTTGGTTGGTTTTAACGAATTTGGTCAGTGTGTAAACGATCAGATCGTCTTCAAAGCTCACCAGTTTCTGCATTTCATCACGCTCGTAACGAACATGAATTTCATTTGCATCCACAAATTCGATCACACCATTACCATCCGCAGTAATCTGCAAACGGGAGTCACGCGCAGCTTTGCCTTCCAATCCGGTACCTACGATAGGCACTTCAGGGTTCAGCAATGGCACCGCCTGACGTTGCATGTTTGATCCCATCAACGCACGGTTGGCATCATCGTGTTCCAGGAACGGAATCAACGACGCACTCAAACCTACGATCTGGTTAGGCGCCACGTCCATGAATTCCACATCTTCTCTGTCGAGAATAGGGAAGTCACCGGTTTCGCGGGATTTTACTTTTTCGTTTAAGAAGTGGCCTTTATCATCCAGTGGGGCGTTCGCCTGTGCAATCTTCACAGAATCTTCCTCTTCAGCACTCAGGAACTCCACTTTATGCATATCTACTTTACCATCTCTTACTTTGCGGTAAGGTGTTTCAATGAAGCCCATTTCATTCACTTTTGCGTGAACGCAAAGTGTAGAGATCAGACCGATGTTTGGTCCTTCCGGTGTTTCAATGGTACAAAGACGGCCGTAGTGGCTATAGTGAACGTCACGCACCTCAAAGCCTGCTCTTTCACGACTCAGACCACCGGGTCCGAGAGCGGAAATACGACGTTTGTGCGTGATTTCTGATAACGGGTTTGTTTGATCCAGGAACTGAGATAACTGGGAAGTACCGAAGAAGGAGTTGATCACGGAAGACAAAGTCCTGGCGTTGATCAGATCTACCGGGGTAAATACCTCGTTATCACGTACGTTCATTCTTTCACGGATAGTACGTGCCATACGTGCAAGACCAACACCAAACTGAGCATATAACTGCTCGCCTACAGTACGCACACGACGGTTAGACAGGTGATCGATATCATCGATTTCTGCCTTACCATTGGTCAGCTGTACCAGGTACTTGATGATGGAGATGATGTCATCCTTCGTCAGCACTTTCATGTCTAACGGAGTAGGAAGACCTAATTTTCTGTTGATCTTATAACGACCTACGTCACCTAAATCGTAACGTTTGTCGGAGAAGAACAATTTATCGATGATACCCCTTGCAGTTTCATCATCCGGCGCATCAGCACCGCGCAGTTGGCGGTAGATGTGCTGAACAGCTTCCAGCTCGGAGTTAGATGTATCCTTGTTTAATGTATTGTAGATGATGGAGAAATCGCCGCTCACCTCTTCTTTCTGCACGAAAACGCTTTTCAATCCCATGTCTACGATGGTTTCGATATTCGCTTCATCCAGGATGCTATCACGCTCCAGCATAATTTCATTACGCTCGATGCTCACCACTTCACCGGTATCTTCATCCACAAAGTCTTCAACCCAGCTTCTTAAAACACGGGCAGCCAGCTTTTTGCCAGCATATTTATCAAGACTTTTTTTGTCTGCTTTTACTTCATCTGCCATGCCAAACAGCTGCAGGATATCCTTATCTGTTTCATAGCCGATGGCACGCAACAGGGTGGTAACCGGGAATTTCTTCTTACGGTCGATGTAAGCGTACATCACGTTGTTGATGTCCGTTGCAAACTCCATCCATGCGCCCTTGAACGGGATCACCCTTGCCGAGTAGATCTTGGTTCCGTTCGGATGTACAGATTGACCAAAGAAAACACCAGGTGAACGATGCAGTTGGGATACAACCACGCGCTCAGCACCATTAATAACGAAAGTACCTCTTGGAGTCATGTAAGGAATGTTTCCTAAAAACACGTCCTGGACAATCGTCTGGAAATCCACATGCTCCTCATCATTACAGCTGAGGCGGAGTTTCGCTTTCAACGGTACGGAATAAGTAAGCCCACGCTCAATACACTCCTCGATGGTATAACGCGGAGGATCCACGAAATAATCAAGGAATTCCAGATTAAAGATATTTCTGGTATCCGTAATCGGGAAGTTCTCTTTAAATACTTTAAAAAGTCCTTCGTTGTTTCGCTTGTCTGGTGTGGTTTCTAATTGGAAGAAATCCTTGAAAGATTGGATTTGGATAGCCAACAGATCCGGTGTCTCAGTAACTTGTTTGATCTTTCCAAAATTTACTCTTTCGTTTGTTTGGGCTTTTTTTAGAGACATATTCGAAGTTAGCAGTTATATGACTTGTAAGAATTAGGGAAATTAAGATTTCTTTGCCAATACCATCCCAATTTATTTATGCCTTCTGCACGTGGTCAAAGTCACCTTATTAGTGATTCCCCGTTTTGACTCTCTGAAAAAGACACTTTCCCAAAGGGAATAAGGCCAAAAGTGCAAAAGCACTTTTGACCTTTAAAAGATGTATACTTAAGCAAAGAATTACTGAATCTCAACATCAGCACCAGCTTCAGTCAGCTTAGCTTTCAGGTCTTCAGCCTCAGCTTTGCTCACGCCTTCTTTAATAGATTTAGGCGCACCGTCTACCAGTTCTTTCGCTTCTTTCAGACCTAAGCCGGTCAGATCTTTAACGATCTTAACAACGTTCAGTTTGCTTGCACCAGCAGCTTTCAGAACTACGTTGAAGGCTGTTTTTTCTTCAACTGCAGCAGCTTCACCAGCAGCAGCAACTACAACTGCAGCAGCAGCTGGTTCGATACCGTATTCTGATTTCAGAACGTCTGCGAGTTCTTGTACTTCCTTAACAGTTAAACCTACTAATTGTTCAGCTAATGCTTTTACGTCTGCCATTTTATAATGTTTTAATGTAATGTTTGTAATGTTGTTGTTAATTATATTGTGACTTGGAAGCCGATTGTGCTTTTAGCTTTTAGCTATCAGCTTTTAGCAAGCGAATAGTTCAAAGCAAAAAGAGTTATTCTGCTGCTGGTGCTTCCACTGCAGCTTCTTCTTTCTTGCCTTTTTCCAGCAAAGCAGCGATAACGCGTTTTGCAGGTGATTGCAAGAGACCGATAACTTCGCCGATGAGCTCGTTCTTGGTCTTGATGTTGGTCAAAGGAACCAGTTGGTTGTCACCGATGAAGATTTCATCTGCAACAAAAGCAGCTTTCAATACAGGCTTTTCCAGCTTGTTGTTAGCTTTACGGAAAGCAGAGATGATCAGAGCCGGCTCTTTCGGGCTGTCAGAGAACATCAGGGCAGTTACACCGCTCAGGCTTTCATATAAACCTGCATACTTTTCGCTATCCAGAGATTCCAGTGCCTTGCGGATCAGGGTGTTTTTAGCCACCTTCATTTCCACTTGCTTATCAAAGCATACTTTCCTCAGGCCATTTACCTGTGCTACTGATAATGATTCAGTATTAGTGATATAAAAGTTGCTGTATTGAGAGAACTTACTTTTCAGCAGTTCAATCGCTTCTTGTTTTTGATCTTTATTCATATTAAAACGTTTGTAGCAAGCCCCATCTTTACAGATAACGACTACAACTCGTGATCAATTAGTTTTGAACAGATTTAGTATCGATAACAATACCTGGACTCATGGTGCTTGCCATAGACAGACCTCTCAGGTAAGTACCTTTTGCAGTAGCTGGTTTCAGCTTGATGATAGCATTGATCAGCTCCAGAGAGTTCTGCTCAATTTTATCAGATGCGAAAGATACACGACCGATAGAAGCGTGGATGATACCAGCTTTATCAACCTTGAAAGTGATTTTACCGCCTTTAACATCGTTTACTGCAGCTGCAACGTCGTTAGTAACAGTACCGGTCTTAGGGTTTGGCATCAGGTTACGGGGACCTAAAATCTTACCCAGTTTACCGATCTTCGGCATTACAGAAGGAGTAGCTACGATTACATCAACATCAGTCCAACCAGCTTCGATCTTCTGGATAAATTCATCCAGACCAACGAAGTCAGCACCTGCTTCTTTTGCAGCAGCTTCTTTATCAGGTGTGCAGAGCACTAAAACCTTCTTAGTCTTACCAGTACCGTGTGGAAGCGTTACGGAACCACGGATGGCTTGATCTGCTTTCTTAGGATCAACGCCTAAGCGGATATGTAAATCGACAGAGCTGTCGAATTTAGTACAGTTAATATCTTTAACCAGGCTAGAAGCTTCTTTCAGGCTGTAAACCTTATTTTTTTCAAGCTTAGCGTCAGCTACTTTTCTCTTTTTAGTTGCCATTTGTCAAAATGATTTTAAGATCCTGCCTCAACAGGGTGAAACAATTAGTTTTCCCAAGGAGCTTTACCATCAACAGTAATACCCATGCTACGCGCAGTACCAGCTACCATTTTCATAGCGCTGTTCAGCGTAAAGCAGTTCAGATCAGCCATCTTATCTTCTGCGATAGCCTGTACCTGAGCCCAGGAAACTTTACCCACCTTGTTACGGTTTGGTTCTTTGGAACCACTCTGTAATTTAGCAGCTTCCAGCAGCTGTACTGGTGCCGGAGGAGTTTTAATTACAAATTCGAATGATTTGTCAGTGTAAACAGTCAGCAACACAGGCAATACTTTACCCATTTTATCCTGGGTGCGGGCATTGAATTGTTTGCAGAACTCCATGATGTTCACACCTTTGGAACCCAGTGCGGGACCAATTGGAGGTGCAGGGTTGGCCTGGCCGCCTTTCACCTGCAATTTCACGTACGTTGAAATCTCTTTTGCCATGTTTTTTAATTTAATTTGGTTAAACGCCCCCTGCAAAACAGAAGACTCCCAAAACTAAAAGGAACTAAAATAACCTTTTAAAGGGGATGCAAAGGTATATATTATTACGAAATTGTCAAAAAGTATTTGAAATTGGGCATCCTTTTTGCTTCGGAAAGGATTTTTTTTACAAATCTATTGCATTACCCGAATTTTTTCCTTATTATCCGAAGCCGGCAAAGTTACGATTTCTCCGCCACTTGTGCGTAAAACAATTCCTGCCGCTTACCCTTCTCTGTTTTTATATATTTATTTACAAAAGACTGCTCACGCATCACCTTTTCCTTCATCTCCATTATCGCCTGCAACAGCTCGTCCATATTATGCTTAATCGCATCGTCAGGAACATCCAGCCCCGAAAGCGACTTTTCAGCAGCCGTCAGCCGACCGGCAATCCCATCAATCATCTTCTTTAATAACTCATCCTTCATTTCCGGCAAAAACTGCCTGTTCTTGAAGCCCACATACTCATTATACAACTTCACCACCTCAGTATAATCCCGGTTCACAGCGTTAAACTGGTCTACCCGCCTGTTCCTTACCTCTATCTCCTGGTTGGCAGCCAATACCTTAATGGTTTGATCCATCCAGTCCAGCTCCGTCATAATAAATGGATTCGCTGCCCCGCCAAACTGCCGGATCCTGGCGGAGGCATGTTGCAACCGTTCCAGACGCGACTGCCGTGACCAGGCATTCAAACTATCATTGAAAGCGAACACGGACCGTTTCGTTGCTGCCGCAAAACCCTGGCTGTTCAGCTCGTCATGACGCAAGGGAAATGATAACATCTGCCACATGGGATCATAAGGCATATGCGTTTTCACTGCCAGTTGCGGCAGTGCCTGGAACCAGCTCCAGTTGATCTTCTGGATAAAACGACCATTATCTACCGCTCCTGCTCCCCAGGTAGGATCTGTAATGGTCCACTGCGTACCGTTTTTTATTACTACCCAGTCATGTGAACCCGTGGGAATCATAATATCATTCAGCAAACCGTAGCCGGTTACCACAATAGCATTAATGCCTGCTTCCCGGCATACCTGTGCATATAATACCGCATAGTCAGTGCATAAGCCTTTGCGGGTACGCAATGTTCTGAGCATTGCCGCCGCCGAATCCCTGTAACTGTTAGGCTGATTCATATTGGCCACATCGTAGACAATATTATTAGCCATCCAGCTGAATAATGATTGCTGTAAAGCCATACTATTAGTGGTATGCGCCTGTAACCACTTGGCCATTGCTGCGGGAGACGTCGTGGCTGATTCGGGTATCTGGGGAATAGCCAGCGTGGTGGCTGGTTTAACAGATTTGCCGGTTTGCGCGTCAGCTGATGTACATAGCAGCAGCCCGAGCAAGACAGAAATAACTGATTTCATACAATAATAAGATATAGGGAGATTGTGTTTAAAGGTCGGGGCAAGGCCCGGGACCATCCTAAAAATATAAAAAAGAGAAAACTTTTTTTCCTCTATCTGAATATCCGACTATATATCCAACTATGTAAAGTTATCGCCAGTTCATTTTATAAAACAAGGTTTTCCTGAATAATTTTCCCGTTTTAAGGTATCTCGTCAGGAAGACCTGTTCTTCTGCGATACGTTGTTTTAGTCCGGCAGCAGAAGCTTCTATTTCCATTTTATTGGTGGTATAAGGAGGCTCCGTTGCATTCACACTACTGAGCATTTTAGTGATGTCATTCAGTTCTGTAGCCATACCGTCCACCCATTCCCGGATCTCTTTATCAGACTTTGCCGGGGTATACTGGTTGTTTCTAAAAATTATATACCTGTTAAAGGAATTGATCACATCATTACACCGGCTGCTAGCCTGATTTATAATATGGGCCTGCTGATTTTGCTCATCTACCAGTTTCTTTTGTTTACTGTATGCTATTGTGTTATGGAGATTGGTTAATTCTACAGAGATCAGCTGATTAGTAATGCCATACTGCGTTATTCTGTTCACCGAATTCTCAGCCCGGGCCAGTTCCGGCATTAGCGCATACGCCGCCAGCGTATCCCTGTAATTAAATACCGGGCGACTGCTGCCTGCGGTCCACTTTCCATCCCGGATTTCATCGTGTCGTAAGGGCTGGTCCTGGAATTGGAACAAAGGATCGAAGGGTACATGTGTTTTAATAAATACAGCTGGAGCTATGAGAAAATGTTGCCAGTTAATCTGTTGCACATATTCATTATCCCTTGCATAGCCGGATCCCCAGGTAGGATCAGTCAACAGCCATTTATTTTCTGTAAACACAGCCACCCATACATGACTGGCATTATTAGGCCTCCCCGCACTGAGTGTATATCCGCTCACCAGCCACGCAGGAATATTGGCGCGGCGGCAGATGTCCATGAACAGGCTGGCATATCCCTGGCAAACAGCGATGCGGGTTTTCAGGGTGTTGTTGATGGCTTCAGCGGTATCTTTATAATAATCTGGTTTAAAGGTATTCACCATATCATAGCTGATATGGTCAGACATCCAGCTGTAAAGGGATTTAAGTATGGCAACCTGGCTTTTGTTGTGGGCTACCAGGTAGGCCGCCATTGCGGCTGGCGTGGTGGTCACCGAATCAGGCACGCGTGCAAAATTAACGGCAAAGGCCACCGGTTTAACGGTTTTTTGGGCTACAGTCTGGGCCTTTATGCTTCCGAGGAGGAAGAAGCAGATGGCACCCATTACCAGGCATTTGATATTCATGGTTATTTGATGTTCATGGCCATAGGTAAATGAGAAAAGCGCTCCGGTGTTCCGGAACGCTCTTCAATAAAGATGTTGTATAAAAAATTAAGAAAGTTTTTCTACCTGCATAAAGTTCAGCTCTACCGGAGTAGCACGGCCAAAGATCTTTACAGTTACTTTCAGTTTTTTCTTGTCTTCGATTACTTCTTCGATCACGCCGTTAAAGTCGTTGAATGGACCATCAATAATCTTAATGGTTTCACCTACGATGAAAGGTTCACTCATGGTTAATCCCTGATCGCTCAGTTCATCCACTTTACCTAACATTTTATTTACCTCAGCTTTACGGAGTGCGATTGGCTTTTCTTTTCCAAGGAAGTGAATAACGCCTGATACATTACGTATGGCTTGTATTACTTCATCGGTCATTTTACCATCTACCGCTTCGATCATCACATATCCGGGATAGAAGTTTTTTTCGCGCATCACTTTTTTACCAGCCTGCACTTTATAAACTTTTTCTACCGGCAGGAAGATCTGGCTGATTACGTTCCCCCAATCGGAGCGGCGTACTTCAATATCCAGGTATTCCTTCACTTTTTTTTCCTTGCCACTAACAACGCGGAGTACATACCACTTTGTTTCCTGAGCAGGAAGATTGGCTGCATCCATTTATTTAGCTTTGAAAATTTCGTAATAGTGTGTTAACACAAAATTGGAAGCGGCATCCATACCCCATACCAGCGCGGTAACAAATATTGTTGCTATCAGTACAATCATGGTAGATGACTGGAGCTCTTGCCAGGTAGGCCAGGACACCTTGTAAACCAATTCATGATAAGACTCGCGGAAATAATTTCTGATCTTATTCATTCTATAAAGTTAACTATTTATGGTCAATTGTTTAAAGCCTAAAAAATGGTTGACTTGTTTTATTTTGTAATAACAACAATTCAACCATTTAATTATATTTTTTAAACCTTGCACGGGTACTAGGATTCGAACCCAGATCAAAGGTTTTGGAGACCCGTATGCTACCGTTGCACCATACCCGTGTATAAAGCCATTAGCAGTGAGCTTTTAGCAGCCAGCAAATCTATATAAATTTTCTGACATTTAATCGCCAAAGCTAATGGCTTCTTAATATTATTTAGTTGCTTATTTCAGGATTTCAGTAACCTGACCAGCACCTACTGTACGACCACCTTCACGGATAGCGAACTTCAGACCTTTGTCCATAGCGATAGGCTGGATCAGCTTAACTGTCAGACTAACGTTATCACCAGGCATAACCATTTCAACACCAGCTGGTAATTCAACTTCACCTGTTACGTCAGTAGTACGGAAGTAGAACTGAGGACGGTATTTGTTGAAGAACGGAGTGTGACGGCCACCTTCTTCTTTGCTCAGTACGTATACTTCGCATTTGAATTCGGAGTGAGGTTTGATAGTACCTGGCTGGCAGATAACCATACCACGACGGATCTGAGTTTTCTCAATACCGCGGAGTAACAGACCAGCGTTATCACCTGCTTCACCTTCGTCGAGGAGTTTTTTGAACATCTCAACACCAGTACAAGTAGATTTCAGTGGTTCTTCCTGCAGACCTACGATTTCAACGTTCTCACCAACTTTGATGCGACCGCGCTCGATACGACCTGTAGCAACTGTACCACGACCTGTGATAGAGAATACATCTTCTACTGACATCAGGAACGGTTGATCAACCGGACGTGGAGGCAGTGGGATGTAAGTATCAACAGCATCCATCAGTTGATCGATAGCAGCAACCCATTTTTCGTCACCAGCGAGAGCGCCAGTTGCAGAACCCTGAATTACAGGAACGTTATCACCGTCAAAACCGTTAGAAGACAGCAGATCACGGATTTCGATTTCTACCAGTTCCAGCAGTTCTGGATCGTCTACCAGATCAACTTTATTCATGAATACCACGATACGAGGTACACCTACCTGGCGAGCCAGCAGGATGTGCTCTCTTGTTTGCGGCATAGGACCATCTGTAGCTGCCACCACGAGGATAGCACCGTCCATCTGAGCAGCACCGGTGATCATGTTCTTCACATAATCCGCGTGACCAGGACAGTCAACGTGAGCGTAGTGACGAGCAACTGTCTGATACTCAACGTGAGCTGTATTGATAGTAATACCTCTTTCTTTTTCTTCAGGAGCAGCATCGATCTCATCATATCCTCTCTTCTCTGCCAGACCTTTATTTGCCAAAATTGTGGTAATGGCAGCAGTCAAAGTAGTTTTACCATGATCCACGTGGCCGATGGTACCAATGTTTACGTGGGGTTTATCCCGCTTGAAGGTTTCTTTTGCCATTGTATTTTCTTTTTAGATGGTTTGTAAAGATTGTATTGATTGTTGTTTTAAAAAAACGGTTTTACAAACTTGTACCGTTGATGAGAATTGAACTCATGGCCTCCCCTAAATAAAAATGGGTCGCTCTTCCATTKAGCTACAACGCTAAGTTTTAATTTCGGAGTGCAGAATTTACAAATTCGAATTCCGAAATTCGAATTTTATGGAGTTTGTTGAGGCGATTAAAAAAGTCACTACAACTATTCTTCTAAAATTCAATGGAGCTGTTGATGAGAATTGAACTCACGACCTCTTCCTTACCAAGGAAGTGCTCTACCCCTGAGCTACAACAGCTTAAAAAATTGCTTTAATGCGAGCGGGAGACGAGGTTCGAACCCGCGACCTACAGCTTGGAAGGCTGTCGCTCTACCAACTGAGCTACTCCCGCATTTTTAATTCACTAAGTTTCCGGCAAACAACACTGCAACTTTCCACTTATAGAATTATTAGAATAAAAATAAGAACTTTAAAAGGCTGTTGTACCACAGGTTTAGGGTATTCTGTCTACTACTTCTGAATTACTCACCTTCTACTCAACAACTATGTTCCGCCTCTGCGAAGGGCAAAAGCGGAACACGCTGTATTTGTGGGCAGGATAGGATTCGAACCTATGAAGACGTAGTCAGCGGATTTACAGTCCGCCCCATTTGGCCGCTCTGGAACCTGCCCTAACATCTTTGGATTTTGTCATCCGGTTATCTCAATAACCAAATAAAAATCGATGAGCCAGCAGAGGGATTCGAACCCCCGACCCACTGATTACAAATCAGTAGCTCTGGCCAACTGAGCTATGCTGGCATCTTTCAAAAAACATTCTTTCAATAAAGTAACTCGTTGAAAGAGAGCGCAAAATTAAACGAATTTTTCAATTCTCAAAATCTTTTTTTCAGTTTGTTACAAATATTTAAAAATTTATCTGCTTCCCTGAAAACGCCCTACCATAAAGAACTTTGCTACCTTTACCGACCCTCTTTTTGAATCGGGATGGCAAAGGTAGCAAAGAGATTAATATTTCCAAAATTATTTCAGAAAATTATTGAAATTTCTTTTCCTTCTTTCTTTTCACCTGCTCTACAAGGGATTCGAAGGCAAGGTCAAAAGACTCTTCGAAGGACTTAGACTCGTGCTTGACAAACAAGTCCTGACGGGGTATTCGAACTCGGATCTCGGCTATTTTGTCTTTAATTTGATGGGCTAAATTATCCACTTTTAAAAATACATCCACACTAATGATACGGTCATAAAAGGTGTTTAACTTCTGAAGTTTCTTGTTCACATGATCGATCAATTTGGAATCAGCATCAAAATGCACAGTTTGAATTTGTACGTTCATAGCACTAATTTTTTAAATATTTAACAATCTAAGTTCTAGTTAGTAAAGGAAGGTCATAGGCACTCTCTTTTAGTATAATGAACTGGATTACTAATATAGTCACTTTTGCAATGCAATGCGGAATAGCCGCGTAATATTTTGTTAAAAGCCAAAAATAACTGCTACGCTTTCGGGTGTGCCTGTTGATATACTTTCTTCAACTGCTCAATCGTATTGTGCGTGTAAACCTGTGTGGCAGCGAGACTGGAGTGACCCAGCAATTCTTTGATGGCATTCAGATCTGCACCATTGTTTGCAAGATGAGTAGCGAACGTATGACGAAGTATATGCGGGCTTTTCTTTTTTAAAGTAGTGATTTGATGTTCTGTGAGATATTTCCGTACTGTCAGATACACATATTTGGGATATAGTCGCTGGCCGCTGTGTGGATGCACCAGCAATACCCCTGCTTCAAATTCTTCCAGGTAACTACGCTTCTGATCCATATAGTCGCCTATTTGCATCTGCAACCCCTGGCTAATAGGAATGATCCGCTCCTTTCCGCCTTTCCCCATTACCTTAATGGAAAGATTCCCTTTGTCTACCCTGAACTCCTGTAAAGAAATCAGCTCCGACAAACGGATACCTGTCTGATAAAAGATTTCAAAAATGAGCCGATGGGTAGTACCTTCAAAATCATTGGCAAAAATCTGAACGGAAGTAAGGGAAACGGGGCTGATATTATCTTCCAGGGCACGCATGCCCTTCTCCTCAATATAACCCGGCAAACGGCGGCTTATTTTGGGCGCAATCACTTTGGTCATAGGCGACTGTTTAACCAGACCCTGACGCAGGCAATATTTGAAAAAGGATTTGAGTGTGGAGATTTTGCGGTTTACGCTTTTGGCCGTCATGGCATCCTCCATGAGACGGGCCAGCCAGCTACGGATCATTACATGAGTAAGGTCCTCTACAGCGGTACTGTTGTAGCTGAGGGTAATATAATCGATAAACTGTAAAAGATCGTTACGATAGGCAGTGCAGGTATGCGCTGAGTACCGTTTTTCGAGCTGGATATAGGCTATAAAGCGCTCTGCTAAGGAATATAATGGTTCGTTCAACACAAAAAGATTGATGATTGTAAAGTTATTAAATAACCTTACAATCATCAAATATTTTGAGTTGCACTCAGCTTATTGCCAATGCAATATTAATCTTCAAACTTACCGGTAGCCAACTGTTGCTTGTAAACGGCTTTTAACACCTGGTTACGACGTTTAACAGATGGTTTAGTAAAAGACTGGCGCGTTCTCAGCTGCAGTAATATGCGAGCTTTCTCAAACTTCTTTTTATATTTTTTAAGCGCCTTGTCTATGTTTTCGCAATCTTTAGAATCAATGATCAACATAATTTTTGCCTCTTATTTTTAGGAACGCAAAGATAAAACAAGATTTGTGAAAAAACAAAAGACTATCAGAATTATTCTGTCTCCCCTCCCTCCTGACCATAAAATATCACCCATAATAGCAGATCGGCCGTAAAATTCCGGAAGCGATGTGTAGCCCCGGCGGGCACAAACAGGAAATCGCCCACCCCAATGTGTACCACTTTACCCTCCATTTCAAATTCCCCGCTTCCCCGCATTACCAGGTAGATTTCGTCCTGAACATGAGGTTCCTGTCCATCTATCTCATCCGGGCCAAAGATAATCCCCCGCATGGAACCGTGTTCAAACAATACCGCGAAGTCATCTTCGCTTTTCTGCAATTGTGTTAAGGACTCGGCAAAAGAAACATGAAACCTCATACGCTGGTTATTTAACATGTGCTGAGATAACCCGAAATTAAGAAAGAATTGGGAATTTGAACTGAAGATAGGCGCTGGCATTGGGCGCAGATGACAATAGTATGGGCTGGCCAACGATGAAATCTGATGGTAGCGGCAGCGCAAGCGAAGGAAGACAGACGGCAAAAGACCTGTTACCTGACAGATCACAGCATTTCGGGAGCATAATGATGCTGTGCTATACAAACAGGAATCTCAGGAGAGATCTACCCGGTAGTCACCGCGCCTATCTTTCCTGAGATCCCCGAAACTTAGTTTTTTTAGTCTTTCAGCTTCTTCTTTAACAAACTCACCTGATCCTGCAGATGGCTAACCATATCCGCCAGGTGGTTCACACTCATACGGCTTTGTTGCCCTGCTTTGCTGATTACGGCATCAGACTGCCATAATTCCAGCACCTCCTCCATTTCCACTCCATATGGCTCAAACTGTGGGTTATCTGATACCAGGGTGATTTTTGATTTGGAGCGGTTATTCTTCAGGATACGTTTAAAAACAATGCCTTCACGGGAAGTAATCACCACATAGGTTTCATTGTTCTTAATTTCTTCCCATCCGTCTACCTTATGGCAAACGATAACAGAACCGGAGGTAACCGGCAACATAGAGTCTCCGGCTATTTCAAAGGCCCGGTAATCCCCGGCACCCAGCATAGGCAATGTAAACGTATTCAGTTCCTCTATAAATTCATCATCATTATAACCAGCGAGATAACCGGCAGCTGCTTTTACCGGTACAAACTGTATTGCCTGCCGGGCACTGCCCAACTTCAGCTGACGACGCTTTTCCAGGAAACTGTCTTTCTGGGAGCCAAGATCGCGGCGGAGCAGATCATCGATAGATACCCGGAACATATCACTTACCTGTTCCAGGATTTCTGTACGGGGTTCAGCTCGCTCCTCTTCATATGCACCCAGCAGGGATCGCTTAATACCGAGTTTATCGGCAAACTCTTGCTGCGTCCAGGCTTTTTGCTTACGCAGATATTTCAAATTCTGACATACTACGGACATAACCTAAATAATTTAGTACCTTGCTAACAAAATTAGCAAATATTTTTATGAATTACCAAATATATTCGGGTCGCTTCGCTTATTTTTGCCCGGTAAAATCCAACTCGATATGTTAAATTACATACACTCGTTTTTAAGATGGGCGCTATTACTCGCTGGGATCTGGGCCGTTGTCCGTTCATTAAAGGGCGTAACAGGCAAAACACCATTCACTGCAGCAGACAGTAAAGCAGGACTTTTCTTCATGATATTCTGTGACCTGCAATTGTTAGTGGGACTCATTCTTTTCTTCGTGAGTCCTTTATCTAAAGCCGGCATATCAGACATGGGCGCTGCGATGAAAGATCCTGTACTGCGATTTTTTACCGTAGAACATGAAACGATGGCCATCATCGCCATTGCTCTCGTACACATCGGTAAATCCAAAATAAAGAAAGCAGCCTCCGATGCACAAAAACATAAACTGGGCCTGATCTTCTTTGGTCTCGCACTGGTGGTGATACTAGCACTTATCCCATGGCCTTTCCGTGCAGCACTCGGTAAAGGATGGTTTTAATAACTGCCCTGACAGTCAGATAATAAAAACGATTAAGCAAAATGGCGTCCTTGTCAGGGACGCCATTTTCTTTTTATTGATTGACCACTGAATAACTAATTAACCTTTGTCCTTGTTGTACAATCTGAACGAATAGATATACGGCAATGCCGCCAGTACAATCGCCACAAAGAAAATGATAAATACACCGGTGATCAACGACAGGAAGAATCCGGCTATGATGATTACTACACCTGCACTTACCCACAGGTTACTGGCCATCAGATGGGTTTCTGTCCATACAGTAGGGCTTTGTAATGTCCATGGTGTTCTTACACCTACATAATTGTTGGGCTTCAGATTACGCAGATAAAAACCGATGCCGGTAATCAGCAATCCCACTCCTATAAATGCCCAGCGTTCCATGATGAACGATTTTCCCTGGCTCACCAGGAAAATGATAATGCAGGTAAAAACTGCCTGATAAGAATGAATCAAAAATCGAATGCGATAATATTCTTTGTGCTCCACTTCTATGGCAGACGGTGTAATCTGCTTTTCTCCTGCAGCTGGAATATAGCGAAACAGGAAATAGATGAGAGCATTTGTAAAAAACAGGAAGATCATCAGCAACAGGAAGTCTCTCTTTGATCCCATTTCCTGGGCGCCTGATGCGCTTAAATTTGTAGAGACAACTGCAGGTATCGAATTCCAGATAATAGCCAGGTAGCCCATGGGGACCAGCAGCAACGCGAGGATAAGCAATTCTTTGGTAAAATCCGGCTGTTTCATTGGAGATAAGTTTAAATGTAAAACCACTCACATACTCCCTTTTTCCTTCATTTCCATTCTCTTATCTATTACATATTGGATGCCAGTTATGTTTATTAAAGTTACGAAAATTGATTCTTAGAGAAATCCCAATAATATTTTACTAAATTTATTAGTATTACTAAAATAATTAGTAATTTAGCAGTCGCAGATAAAAGTGATTCCGGCTGGCAGGCCTGCTGCTTTACTATCCTCTCCCTTTGCCCGGTCCGCCATCCGTATCGCTTTTATACGGTCTAGCTGTTCCGTCCTTTGTTTATCCATAAACCAACGTTATTATGATTACGTTACAACAGCGTACCATTGCGCATTTCGACCTTGACTGTTTTTTTGTGTCAGTGGAATGCCAACGGGATAGCCGGTTAAGCGGACAACCGCTGCTGGTGGGCGGCAGCAGTGATCGTGCTGTGGTAGCTGCCTGCAGCTATGAGGCCAGACGCTATGGTATTCATTCTGCTATGCCCATGAAAACAGCATTGCGGCTTTGTCCGCATGCCATTGTACGCAGTGGGGATATGGAATTGTACAGTGCAAAATCCAGGGAGATCACGGAGATCATTGCCGGCAAAGCACCGCTATATGAGAAATCATCTATCGATGAATTTTACCTGGACCTTTCCGGCATGGATAAATTCTTCGGCTCCCTGAAATGGACGACAGAGCTGCGGAAAGCCATCATGAAAGAATCAGGGCTACCTATTTCATTCGGACTGGCGTCCAACAAGTTGATCTCCAAAGTAGCCACTGATGAGGCTAAGCCAAACGGTCAACTGGAAATACTGTTTGGCGAAGAGAAAAGTTTTCTGGCACCGCTGGCGGTGGAAAAGATTCCGATGGTAGGCCGCGAAACCGGTGCCCAGCTAAGGCGCCGTGGCGTAGAAACCGTGAAAACACTGAGTGAAGTGCCCATCTCCCTGCTGGAAGCATGGATGGGGAAAACCGGAATAGCGCTTTGGAAAAAAGCCAATGGTATCGATGAATCGCCGGTAGTGCCTTTTTATGAACAAAAATCTATTTCTACAGAAAGTACTTTTCCTGCAGACACCATTGACATGGAATTTCTACATGCAGAATTAGTACGCATGACGGAAAAAATAGCATTTGAATTAAGACAGCAAAATAAACTTACCGGCTGCATTACCCTGAAACTACGCTATTCCGATTTTGAAACCGTTACCAAACAAATGTCAATTCCTTACTGCTGTGCCGATCATGTGTTGCTGGAAAAAGTAAAAGAACTGTTTAAAAAACTATATGACCGTCGTTTGCTCGTACGCCTTATTGGCGTACGTTTCAGCCACCTGGTGCAGGGAAACTACCAGATCAGTTTATTTGACGATAAACAAGAAATGATCGCGCTTTATCAGGCCATTGATCAAATCAAAAATCGTTTTGGATGGGAGTATCTGATGAAAGGTACCAATGTGATACCACCTGATCGAAAAAAACAGCCGGCACCGAAAAAAGATATCATGCCGTATTTCAAAGTTTAATATCGCTGGCTGATAACAGTCGTTCGGGAGTGTAGATGATATTGCATGGTAAAGTTCAACATCTCCCGATAAAAAATAACAGCACGTAAAAAGGAACACCCAATTCAATTATGTATCTCAATTGCAAAACATTTTTCAGCCTGCGCTATGGCACTATGCATGCAGAAATGCTCGTAGAAAAAGCATATGAACTGGGCATTCGCACCCTGGCACTGACGAATATCAACATAACTTCCGATGCATGGGAGTTCGTGGAACTTTGCAATAAATATTTGATTAAACCTATACTGGGCCTGGAATGCAGAAACGAAAACGATTTTAAATATATCCTGCTGGCACGTAACCAGCAAGGCTGGTATGCCATCAACCATTTTCTGTCCGAACATTTGCAACACGAAATTCCGTTTCCTGACCAGGCACCTTTTATCCCTCATACCTTTGTTATTTACGCTTGGGGAAGCCGCGCTCCGGAAAAACTGGCAGCACACGAATTAATCGGCGTAAAGCCCTGGGAGCGTAATAAATTATTCAGAACAAATACCTCATCTATCCGGGATAAACTGGTTATTCTGCAACCAGTAACCTTCCAGGATGAAGAATATTTTGAACTACATCGCCTGCTGCGGGCAGTAGATCAGAATATTCTTATTTCACAACTAACGCCCGATATGACGGGCCATCCGGCAGAACAATTCGTACATCCTTCAAAAATGGTGGAACATTTTTCAGACTATCCACATATTGTACAAAATACAGTGGAAATAATGGAAGCCTGCCAGGTGGAAATGGACGTAACCCCTCACATTCCCCGCAACAAAAAGCATTTTACAGGAAGCGTGGAAGGAGACCGCGCCAAATTGCGGGAACTGGCCCTGGAAGGCATGTACTACCGGTATGGCGATGATCATGAAGAAGCGCTTAGCCGTATTGAAAAAGAGCTGGCCATTGTTGCTCAAATGGATTTCGAATCGTATTTTCTGATCACCTGGGATATCATCCGGTATGCACAGGAACAGGGATTTTTCTACGTAGGCCGGGGCAGCGGCGCTAATTCCATTATTGCCTATTGTACAAAAATTACGGATGTAGATCCCATAGAGCTGGACCTGTATTTTGAACGCTTTCTTAATCCTTCCCGTAGTTCTCCACCGGATTTTGATATTGATTTTTCGTGGCGCGATCGTGATCATATCATCCGGTATGTTTTTGATACCTATGGAAAAGATTATACAGCGTTACTGGGTACCGTCACCACTTTCCAAACAAATGCCATTATACGGGAACTGGGCAAAGTATATGGACTACCCAAAAAAGAGATTGACAAAATACTGGAGAATGGATTTCATGTTCAACTGGAGGCAGATGACATCCATCAGAAAATAGCGCATTACTGCGACCTGATGGATAGAAAACCTGCATTCCCCAACCATCTCAGCATTCATGCGGGAGGAATACTGATCAGTGATGAACCTATTCATCATTACTGCACCACCTATTTGCCACCGAAAGGTTTTGTAACGGCACAACTGGATATGTGGCAGGCAGAACGCATAGGACTGTATAAGTTTGATATCCTCAGCCAGCGCGGACTTGGGCATATACGCGATGCCATCGACATCATAAAAGAAAACAAACATGTGGATATCGACATCCATAATGTCAAAGCATTCCAGATAGATACCCGTGTAAAAAATAACCTGGCCACCGTAAATACAATTGGCTGTTTTTATATAGAATCTCCCGCCATGCGACAGCTGCTACTGAAGCTGCGATGCGATAATTATCTGGCACTGGTAGCAGCGAGTTCTATTATCCGCCCCGGTGTAGCACAATCGGGCATGATGAAAGAATATGTACAACGATATCGCCATCCCGATAAAGTGGAATACCTGCACCCGGTGATTGAAGAACTGTTGAAAGAAACTTTTGGTATTATGGTGTACCAGGAAGATGTAATTAAAGTAGCCCATCGATTTGCCGGTTTGGAACTGGCAGATGCGGATACACTCCGCCGCGCCATGGGAGGAAAGTATAGAGACGCTAATAATTTTAAACAAATAGAAGATAGATTTTTTGAAAACTGTGCCGCACGTGGCCATTCCCCACAAGTGGCGCAGGAAGTATGGCGACAAATAGCCAGCTTCGCCAACTTCTCTTTTTCCAAAGCCCATTCCGCCAGTTTTGCAGTAGAAAGTTATCAGAGTCTGTACCTGAAAACATATTTCCCGGCAGAGTTCATGGTGGCTGTCATCAATAACTTTGGCGGCTTTTATAACCGGGAACTTTATTTCCGGGAGCTGCAGAAAACAGGAGTAACCATGCATCCGCCCTGCATTAATAACAGTGAATATTCCACAAATATCAAAGGCCAGGATGTATATGTGGGGCTGATTCACGTAGAAGGACTCGAACAATTACTGGCAGAAAGAATATTGGCCGACCGGTTAGCCTATGGACCATTTGCACATCTGGAAGACTTTACCAACCGCATCTCACCAACGCCGGAGCAACTGGAAATACTGATCCGCATCGGCTGTTTCAACTTTACAGGCTACACTAAAAAAGAATTATTGTGGAAAAGCAGTATGCTCGTAAAAAGTAAAGAAACCAATAATACCCATAGTCTCCCGCTGTTTGGAAATACGACTGTTAACTGTGAACTCCCTACCCTGGCGTATCATGCGCATGAAGATGCCTTTGATGAGATTGATCTGCTGGGTTTTCCGCTACAATCCCCTTTCAGTGTATTGCAACACAATCAAAGTACGTATATGCCTGCCCGTGAGTTCGGAAAATATGTGGGTTTGCCGGTTACTACTTTGGGCTACCTGGTGACCACTAAATTTTTACGCAGCAATAAAGGAGAGCCCATGTGTTTTGGTACTTTTCTGGATAAAGAAGGCACTTTTGTGGATACCGTGCATTTCCCTGATAGTCTGCGGCAATATCCCTTTCAAAAAGGTGGTTTTTATGTTTTACAAGGTAAGGTGGCGAAAGAACATGATGTAATAACCTTGGAAATCAACAAGATGTGGAAGATTGGGTATTTTGAAGATAAAAAAGCATAAAACCGACAAAATGTTGTATTTTTGCGACAAATGTCGGGTATTATGAAACACGTAAAAGGATACCGCGTGCAGGAAAATGCATTACTGATAGTAGAAGCACCTGGGGCGGCTTTCATTGCCGGTAGCGGCTATTTTGATTTTATACAACTTTCCCGTAGTGGAATTATTAAACAAGCATTATTAAATTTGAGCAGACAGCTTTCTTTTTCTTTATCAGAACTTGCGCAGGTAGTACATGTTTCAGAAAGAACACTACAGCGCTACGCAGACGATGCAAAATTGTCTGCCGATACCTCTGAGCGTGCCATTTTGCTCTCTCAGCTCTATCAACGCGGGACCGAAGTGTTCGGTCAGCTTGAAAATTTCAAGGAATGGATGAGAACATCTTTACCTGCCTTCAACTATCAAACCCCTATTTCGCTTTTAGATACCACTTTTGGGTTTCAGCTGATACAAGATGAGCTGGGGCGCATTGAGCATGGCATCTTTGCATAAATCAACGAATCAATCAACATGGAAGTATACAGGATCAGTAAGTGCGCTTACATCAATGATCTGAGTGGAACAGGTGCGCGTCTGTACGGAGGACGCTGGAACAGTCCAGGGCATTCCATTGTGTACACCGCTGGCAGCAGAGCATTATCCGCATTGGAAGTGCTTGTGCATATTCCTTTGAAAAATATAGTACAGGATTTCTGTATTGCTACTATCAACATCCCGGATAACCTTGCCATTAAGGTGTTGACCAAACATGACCTGCCTTCAGGCTGGCAGTCACTTGGTCCGGATCCGGAGCTGCAGGGTATTGGTGATGAATGGGCAGATACCGCTAAATATGCGGTACTGAGGATTCCTTCTGTTGTGATAGCAGATGAATATAATTACCTGATTAACCCCCTTCATCCGGATGCAGAGAGTATAACAATCGTCAATACACAGCCATTTGTCTTTGACCAGCGGCTGAAAAAATAATTTTCAAACGTATAAAAGAAATGCCACGGATAATATCCGTGGCATTTCTTTTATACGTTCATATCCTATGTCTATTCCAGACCAAACAGCCCTTTATTCAGCACCTGCAATGTTTTCTCTTTAAACTGACCATTAATCAGGATAGAGATATTGTGTCTGCTGCCACCATAAGAGATCATGCGCAAAGGAATTTCTTCAATGGCATCAAATAATTTGGTGATAATGGAGGGAGTAGCCGCTACTTCGTTACCAACAATAGATACAATGGTTTGATGATAATCCAGTTCTACAGTACCGAATGGTTGCAGTTCTTTCAGGATCTGATCCAGGTATTGCTCGTTATCGATCGTTACAGACACCGCTACTTCAGAAGTAGTGATCATATCAATTGGAGTGCGGTATTTTTCGAATATTTCAAAAATTTTGCGGAGGAAACCATATGCCAGCAGCATTCGGCTGGATTTGATTTTAATAGCAATGATGCCATCTTTCGCTGCAATTGCCTTTACCCCGTTACCATTAGGCATTTCAGTGATGATAGTGCCTTTGGCTTCCGGTTGCATGGTATTGAGCAATTTCACCGGGATATTGAAATGTTGTGCAGGCCAGATAGAAGCCGGATGGAGGATTTTAGCACCGAAGTACGCCAGTTCCGCCGCTTCATCAAAAGAGAGCTGCTCAATGGGGAAAGTTTTTTTCACCACACGCGGGTCATTGTTGTGCATACCATCAATGTCTGTCCATATCTGCACTTCATCTGCCTGGATAGCAGCACCGATCAGGGATGCAGAATAGTCACTGCCGCCACGTTTCAGGTTATCCACCTCTCCACGTGCATTGCGACAAATATATCCCTGGGTAATAAATACCGTTTGACCTTTATGCTGGCTGATCAGGTTAGCCAGTTTGATTTTTATTTTTGGAATTTCTGGTTCTTCAAATTCATCAATACTCATGAAATCCAGTGCAGGCAACAGTACTGCAGGGATACCAGCTTCTTCGAGATATACGCAGAACAGGCGGGTAGATAATAATTCGCCTTGTGCAAGAATATCTTTATTCAGCGCTTCATTAAAGGATATCTTCAGAATGATGTTCAGAAATTCAAAGTGTTCATCAACAATCGCCTTGGCATTTGCGCGGCCGGCTTCCTGCTTCACCAGTTCATCGCAAAAGGTACGGTAGTGGTTCTCCAGCTTATCTATCTGCTGCTTCGCCTGTTCCTTCTTACCTCCTGACAGTGACTGACTAATTTCCACAAGGGAATTTGTGGTGCCTGACAGTGCAGACAGGACCACAATTTTCTGATCATTATCTGCTGTGATCAGTTGCGATACCGACTGCATACGCTCTGGTTTTCCCACGGAGGTTCCACCAAATTTTAACACTTTCATCTGAATGTTTTGTTTTGCTTTAGCTACCTGAAATCCAGCACGGGCTTTATTCCTGGTGTTTTTTTATGAACGATTATGATTTAAAAATTCAAATTAAACTTTGCAGCTACTTCCTTCATATCCTTTACCACAGGGGCTATTACAGGAATTCCCTTTTCCAGTCTTTCGTGCTGCATTTCTCTTTCCGGATCTCCGGGTATCAACACTTTTTTCCCTGCTATCGGTTCAGCAGCTCTGAAGCGATTGATCCAGGTAT
Organism: Chitinophaga sp. 10T418; assembly: GCF_056394125.1. Taxonomy (NCBI): domain Bacteria; kingdom Pseudomonadati; phylum Bacteroidota; class Chitinophagia; order Chitinophagales; family Chitinophagaceae; genus Chitinophaga; species Chitinophaga sp. 10T418. Next base: position 405,281 of record NZ_JBFTHG010000001.1, on the reverse strand, counting down.
CCATATTCATCTTAAACTCTTCTGCCGGCCGGAATGCATCTACACGCATAGCACCGAAGAAATGTCCCAGTCCTTCTCCTACCGGATCAGGCGCCAATGGCAGAAAACTCACGAATGGAGGCGCCCAGGGACCATAATTAGCTCCTGAAAGAACGGCCGAAAATATATCAACTATTGCTCCCAAACAATACCCCTTATGACTTCCATGTTCGCGATCACCACCCAGTGGCAGCAAAGCCCCACCGTCCTTAAGTTCGTGAGGATTTTTGCTGGGGTTACCTTCTTTATCCTGTATCCAGCCATAAGGCGCTTCTTCATTTTTGCGTTGGAGGATCTCCAGTTTACCATTGGCTGCAGTGGTAGTAGCAAAATCAGCCACGAAAGCTGGTTGCTCTTTAGCCGGAACGGCTACTGCGATAGGATTGGTGCCCAACATCCGCTCTGTAGAGAAAGTAGGTGCTACCAGCGGACTGGCATTGGTCATGGCCATGCCTATCATATCCCTTTCCAAAGCCATCATGGCATGATAGCCGGCAATACCAAAATGATTGGAATTTTTCACACTTACCCAGCCAGTACCTACTGCAGCTGCTTTCTGCATAGCTATTTCCATGGCAAAAGGCGCTACCACCAGTCCCAAACCGGCATCCCCATCAATAACAGCGGTGCTGGGCGTTTCATGCACAATGCGAATATCAGGACGTGCATTGATCCGCTTTGCCTCCCATAAACGAACATAGCCCGATAAACGGGCTATTCCATGAGAATCTATACCACGCAAATCTGCCGATACCAATACTTCACTGGCTAATGCAGCATGTTCGAGGCTACAACCCATGTGAATAAACACCTCGCGGGTAAATTCCCTCAAATGATGATAAGAAAAAATATGTTCCATCTGCAACGAATTAAGCCTGAGCGGTGGGTCCACCAAAATTCAATGGTACAGATACCTGCTCCTGATCCTGGATGGGGCCGTGTACAGATTCGTATTTCTTAATATTATCCAGCATCGCTTTCATAAAGCGCTTGGCATGCTGCGGGGTAAGTATTATACGGGATTTGACCTTCGCCTTAGGCAGACCGGGCATCACATTCACAAAGTCTACCACGAATTCGGCGTTTGAATGAGTAATGATAGCAAGATTCGCATATTGACCCTCGGCGATTTCTTCATTCAACTCTATATTAAGCTGATTCTGTTCTTCCTGATTTTCCATGTTGTACGTTTTTGCCGTACAAAAATAGAAAAAGAGGACTCAAATGAGTCCTCTTTTTTTAGAAACAGCAAATTAGCGTCTGTTACTAGTCATCTTTATCGAATTTGTCCGCTAAATATCGGACAGACAATGTCCCTCTTTCCTTTTCAGGCATCAATTTATACCTGTTCTTGTGTCCCAATACATTTGCTTACCCCAGAAGTTATCTTTCACCTGGCCCACAGTAGGTCCGCTATTTGCGCTATTCAATGTAGTTTCACTGTTGGGATAAGGCAGATGAAAGGATACACGTGTATGGCCCGGATAAGGAGATCCCTTTGCAGCAGGTAATACGGGGACATCTGTTCTCCTGGTTTCCGCCCACGCTTCATGACCATCTTTAAACAGCGCAATCCATTTCTGCAGATATATTTTCTTCACATCACCATCCCATTTTACGCCTGAATTGGTTTTATACGCTGCGTTGGTGATCTGGTTCTCTGCGAGAGAGGCGTCAATACCAGCCTCATAGGCCTGCTGAGCACTAACACCTGCGTTCCAGCCATTGGCTGCAGCTTCCGCCAGAATGAATTTCACTTCCGCTACACGCATGTACGGCGTAAACCCTTGCTTATTGTCTCTGAAACGGGCGCCGATCCTGGAATAAAGCGCAAGGGAAGGCAGTCTGTCATTATCTGGTATGCCTATTCCTACACCGCGGAACTGGCCATCGCTGGCAGGTTTGGCATAAACTGACAACCGCGGATCTTTCAACCGGCTGAGAATATTTACCAACGTGTCGCTTACAGCATGATCATCACGGCCATCATCCGATTTATTGGATGACCATGGTTCATTGTAAGGTTTACCTCCAGGCCAGGTCAGGAATGCATTATCACTGTTGTCTGTCATGATAGGGTACTTCACCGGATCCCCGGCAATTTCTTCAATATTGGATTTGGCCGTTACCGGATCCACCTTGCTTAAACGGATGGATACTCTTAACCGAACGGAATTGCAGAATTTACGCCATTTGGTTACATCGCCCGAAAACAGGAAATCTCCGTCACCCAGCACATCAGGACTGTTCTTCGCAAACAGATCATTAGCCGTTTTCAGATCCGCCAGTAATGACGCATAAATAGCTTTCTGGTCATCATATTTTGGCGTAATAACACCAGAATTACCTTTCAGTGCATCGGAGTAAGGTATGTTCCCCCAGCTATCTGTGGCTATTTGTGCCACATAGGCCTTAAAAGTAAGTGCTGCCGCCTGCACGTTCACTTTATTGTTGGTTACGGCATCATTAATGGTGATCTGAAGGTTATTTAAAACTCTGTAATGATATGTCCATAAATTCTCCATCACTACTCCCCTGTATACATTACGTGACTCATCTATATACTGGATCTTACCCAGATGGCCACCAAAACATTCGGGTTCATTCATATCTCCCCATAAATCATAAAGGAATTCTCCATAATAAGCAATCGAATATGCCAGCGTATTGTTGCCAGGCACCTTTTCCGGAGTATTTGGATTCTGATTTATTCTGTCAAAGCTTTTGGTGCAACTTCCGCCAGTTACCAAAATCAATGCGCCCGCCAGGATAAATTTCGAAAATCTTCTATTATACAGTTTCATAATAATAATTTTAGTTAAATCATCAATCCGCTTCACTACTATGTTAGAAATTCAGATTTAATTTCAGACCTATGCTCCTGTTTGAAGGAATCTGGTATTCTTCCACGCCGATTGACGTAAGGTCCGTTCCCAATCCGGTTTCCGGATCAATATGTGCTTTGTTGCTTTTATCAACATACAAGAGTGCTACGTTCTGCGCAAATACAGATACGCCCGCACTTTTCAACCATCCCCACCTGCTTATCAGATTGGCAGGAAGTGTATAGCCCAATTGGATAGTACGGAGTTTTATAAAAGTACCATCTATGATATCGAACCTCGTTCCGGAGGAAGCTCCGTCGTAAGAAATGTATTTAAAGGCCCTGTCGGCAGCCACCACCTTCGTATTGGGATTACCGTTTGCGTCTACTACTTTTCTGTCGGCCAACAGGTCTTTACCGAATATTACTCCTGTTTCACGGAGGGTACCATCAGCTGTAAAATCCATCGAACCAGTATTAGCACCGAACATCTGCGTTACGCTGAATATATCGCCACCCTTTCTCATATCGACCAGGAAGTTGAGTTTGAAATTGCGATAAGTAAATGCGTTATTGATTCCACCAAACCAATCGGGTGTGATGTTACCAATCACCTGATCCTTAGCGAACGTTGGCAATCCCTGAGCATTCACTACAACCGCACCTGATTTAGGATCGGTTACATAGTCGGCCCCCCTGATCACGCCATAAGATTCGCCAGGAACCGCTCCCACTGTAACAGCCCAGGCAGTGGACAGTTGGAACCAGTTCAGTGCCTGGCCAGTAGTAGGATCGGTGTACAGTTTATTCACCTTACTGGAATTCTTCGCCCAGTTAACAGTGATATCCCAATTGAATCCATTCTCCTTACGCAGGATACCCAGGTTCAATTGCAGCTCCACACCTTTGTTCTGGATCTCACCCGCATTGATGAAGTTGAAATCCGCTCCGGCGGCCGCGGAGATACCTACCGGCATGATCTGGTCTTTTGTTATCTTGTTATAATATGTGGCGTCCAGATTCAGCCTGTTATCCAGGAAGCGCAGCTCAGCACCAATTTCAGTACTTTTTGCTCTTTCCGGTTTCAGGTTCTTGGGAGCCAGGCTATAGGCTTCGTGATAAAGACTCACACCATGGAATGTACCAGATTCCGGTGCAAAACTCCTGATAAGCTGGTAAGGATCTGTTCCATTACCTACTTCTGCATAGCTTAAGCGGAGTTTACCAAAGGTAAAGACAGTCGACTTATTCAGGTTTAATGCATCGCTGAAAATCCAGCTCAAACTGGCTGAAGGATAGAAATAAGCTCTGTTGCTGGCGGGCAAGCTGGAGTTCCAGTCATTTCTACCAGTAAGATCCAGGTACAACCAGTTGCGGAATCCCAATGAAGCCTGTGCAAATACGCTATTGGAGCGGAGCTGTGAAATACGCATGGCATTAATCGTTCCCCCTTTTGCGTTACCAATCGTAAAAAAATCCGGTACAGTCAGATCGTTTGCGATAACTGAAGTACTCTTATATTTCGTATCACGGTAGTTTCCACCAGCGGTATAGGACAGGGAGAAATCATGACCCAGTTTTCCTCCACCAGTTGCTATCAGGTCCGCATTAAACTCATTCTGGTAAATACTCCAATCCGTAAACTGTCCACCCTGACCGGTTGTAAAATTAGCGGTGGTGAGAGAGCTTGTTGTCTGTTTCCTGTTTTCAGAATACCAATCGGTACCAATGCGTCCCATCAGGTTAAACCATTTGTGGAAATCATATGAAATACTCGCATAACCAATCACACGGTTTTTAGTACGTCCGTTCTGATTCTTATACATACTCAGATAAGGATTATCGTGGTAGTTCAAATTCCAGTTGTATGGAACGCCTCCGGCGGGATATTGGGGATTAGGAATAAACTTCGACCAATTATCTTTAAGGTCTTTCATGTCTACCTGGCGTCCGAACCAGCTACCTATTGACTGTAATGGGTTGAATTCGTTATATCCCTGTCCTACAATATTTTCGTTGAGCGTTTGTATGTAGTTGGCCATTGCTTCAACTTTCAACTTGTCGGTCAGGTTCTGTGAAGTATTCAGCATGGCAACATACCTTGTCTGGTCCGTATTGGGAATACTACCCATCTGACGCTGGTGGCCAAGTGAAAGCCTCGTGCTGCCCCTGTTGGTATTCGAAGTCATTGCCACACTGTTATTGAGCGTAAATCCAGTCGTGAAAAAATCTTTCACGTTGTCAGGATGTGAGACCCAGTCAGTAGGGGTTCTGTTACCACTGGCATCCAGTGGACTGTTGTACTGAGGCAATTTCAGTCCTATATCGAGCCTTGGTCCCCAGCTTTCATCTGCGCCATCATTTACTCCCCCTCCTGCTCCATCTACATAAGCAAATCCGTTCTGTAATGCCCAGTCCTGGTAAGACAGCGGGTTAGTCGGTGTTTGACTTTTGTACTGGTTGTACCAGTATTCACTGCTGGTAGATCCCTGTCCGTATTTATTCTGGTACCCTGGCAGGATGTATTGTTTTTCGAATGAAATCCCGCCAGTGTAGGATAACCCGATACCTTTGAAGGCAGATTTTCCGGACTTGGTAGTAATCAGGATCACACCGTTTCCTGCCCTGTAGCCATACAAAGCTGCAGCATTGGCGCCTTTCAGGATGGAAATAGAGGCTACGTTTTCCGGATCAATATCCTGGATACCATTGCCATAATCTACTGCGGTGGGTTGATCTGTAGAAGTGTTTCTTATGGTACCCGGCACTAACGTTGTGTTCGGGTTATTGATCGGAATACCATCCACTACGATCAGCGGTTGGTTGTTACCGAAAGAGTTGTAACCGCGTAACACGATGCTGGTACTGGACCCTACGGCACCACCGTTGTTAGTGATCTGTACCCCGGCTGCCCTGCCTGACAATGAATTTAAAATATTGTTTTCATTCGTTTGCGTAAGTTCGGCCCCTTTTACTTCCTGTACTGCATATCCCAGCGCTTTCTTCTCTCTCCTGATGCCCAATGCAGTTACCACCACCTCATTGATGGTTTTCTCCGTTTTCACCAGGCTGACATTCAGTGTACTGCCACTCACAGTAACCTCTCTCGTTTCGTAGCCCATGGCAGAAATAACCAGCACCTGGCCATTCGGAACTTCCAGTTTAAAGGCACCATTCAGGTCCGAAACGGTACCCTTTGAGTGTCCTTTAAATTGGATGGTAGCACCGGGCACACCGTCCCCGTTGGTTTCGGTGACTTTTCCTGTGATAAGTTTTGCTTGCCCGATGACAGATGCTATGCATAATAGCAGCAACATCGTTGTTAATAAGAATGGTTTTCTCATAAACGAATTGTTTTGTTTTAGGTTTAATTTGGATTGTCCAGAGCGGACATGGGAAGCGGAGCGCTATTACCAGCCAACGTTAACAGTTATTCGATTTTGATTGAATACCTGATGTGCGCTATGTCCTTCAGTATGGTTCGATCTGGTTGAATATCATGAATCCATATTTCTTTTAAAAAGTATCGGATACACTCAATTGATATGCCCGGCTGGGCAGCACCGTGGTACCTGTATGGATACCTTTTACCCCGATAGCGGCAAACCGAATCGGGGTACCATCACTAGTGCCTGTAACCTCCCGCTGTTGCGAGTAGGCCAGACTTACAATTGCCATAGGCATGGCAAAAAGGAATAAAACCTTTTTCATAGAAGATTCAAATTTTGGTTGAAAAAGAAATAAAAAATTGTGTCGTATAACTGCTTCACTATTGGGCAATAGCATGCCATTACGTCAAATATCATTTGACGTTTTCTCATGCACCCGGCGAAAGTGTAGACATAAATCTTCCGTACCGTACAAGCTTGTACGATCCATTATTGCGATAAACCATCCTATTCGCGCAACGGGCGGGAATACGGAATATAGTGCCGTGAATGACTACGGCATCGCAGCTATGTAAAAGGGGAAGTTCCTTTTTTCATAATCAGTTCAGATTTTGGTTGTATAAATTAAATACCGATTTCGTCTTGGCATCAAAACAACGCACCATCAAGGGTGACAACTGATTATTTATATCAGGGTGTTGGTAACCAGATATTATTACAGGACCATGGCTAATGAAATACACTAATTGTGTCTGGTTAATTCCGGGCTAAGGTAGCAGTTGCTGATTTTGTTGCTCATTGTAGTCAACCATAATAGAAACTAGTGCGTGTTTCCTGGCTATCACAAGCTGATCTTCCTGAAGAAAGTATTCACTTATTAAGCAAGTATGATTTAGATTTCGGTTGACATACACAAGATAGAAAAAAAAAGGATGCTGTACTACATCTACTTAACATTATTTTAACATCAAGCAAAGATAAGCGTATAATAAATTGATAATCAATATAATTGATTACATAAGTCTCAAAAAAAATCTTACCTGTTGATTAAATACTGCAGTTGAAATTGAAGCATGGTTTTCTTATCGCCCTTGATGATATCATTACCACTGCCTATTTGATCCGTCCCGGGATAAATAGTCTGATGAAAACGCCCCCAACCAGAAAGTCGTCGATTTACTTTCCATTTCACGTTCAGGTAATACTGCCATCCCAGGCCATAGAGCTGAGATACAGCGTTTTCATACAACACGCTGCTTTCGGCAGCATAAATTCGGGAATCGTAACTACTGGTTTGAAAACGGGATAATCTTCCACTAACGGTAAAGGGCATACGCTTAAAATGATATCCTGCTTCCAGGTAAATCATCCACCCCTGCTGTGCTCCCGCAGCCGATTGAGAGCTGCTGTATTCAAGTCTTGCTTTGGCACTCAGCTGTTTGTTCTTTTGCCAGTTCCATTGAAAGCGTAGGTGCGTAGCCGTTATCAACTCCGGTACTTTGAGTGGATTATCCGGCAGCAATGTATTCTCACTGGACTGCCGGTAGTTATACCGGAGCAGCAGTGTCATTTTCTTATTGGGCGTATAACTCCCCTGCACAAAAAAATCGTTACCCTCTGAAGGGGCATTAATACGGTACTTCAGCCAGGGGAAGCGAAAAAAATCCGCATAGGCATCCAGTTTATAACGGGCATTAATTTTAACCGTTACCGCCATGTACATACCATTTTCATTAGCGGTGCGATAACCATCGCCAAACCCTTTGGCAAACAGCGATTGGTAAGCTTTATCATAGTAACGGTACACCAGTGAAATATCCGCAGATGGCGCTACACTGGTGAGCAGGCCCTGTATAATCGCCAGTTTGCCATTATTACTTGCTGCCACCTCACCAAACAGGTGAACATTCTTCCAGCTCGCTGCATAGTCCACGCTGCCTGCCGACAGCTGACGACCATTAAAATCAAATTGATTGTATGGTGCAATGGCCTTTTGCAAAGCCGGAGAAAAACGATGACTGATCACATTTCCTCCCAGCTGCCAGCGGGGAGTGGTATATCGGATATTGCCTCCGGCACTACATAGTTGCACAAGACCTCGTTTGGCGATTTCTCCAACAGTACGATGATACCCGCTGCTGATCACACTTGCAGCGATCACCTCATCCATTAACGTATCTGTGCTCCCATCCTGCTTACGCCAGGATGCAAAAGCAGTTACTTCCCAATGTTGCTGCTGCAGCGTGATAGCAGCTCCTCTGAAAAAATAAAATTCCCCGGGAGAAGTATACGGCCGCAGCACTTCTCCTTCCCGCTTTACCTGCATTACTGACGCACCTTTTCCATAGGCCTGCGATTGCCAGTTCAGTAGCCCTTGCCCGAGATTAACGGTATAATCACCCAATGCCAATGCTTTTATTTTCCGGAAGTTCCTGATAAAAAGATGAGCGCTGTAAAAATCAAATCCCTGTTGTTGCCCTCCTTTAAAAAGTGCCTCACCGGCATCTTTCTCCATGACTACACCCCAGCTAACATAACGTGGAAAGCTATAACGATAACGCATAAACAATTTATCCGGACTTCCCCTGTAGGCAGGCAGTGTGCTATCGGTATGCAGGTATCCTTTCGCTTTTTCCAGTGGCCGCGCATAACGTAACAGGAACGTATGATCGCCCTTATGCAGGTAATCACGTAATGTATAATGCGGCGACAGATCGTTACCTACCATTACATAAGGCAGGATACGCCGGATCACTTCCGGCTCAAAGCCAGGCACTGCCTGCAGTTCATAGATACTCAACAAGTCGCCCAACAATAAGCGGTATTGCAAAAAGTTACTGATCTGCAAAGGTGTTAACAATCCAATAGACTGCAGTGTCGCTTCATCCGCCGTATTTAGCTGAATTTTATGCCTGCCCAGTGCATTCAGCTGCTGCCATTGCGCATCATCTTCCGATACACTTTCCGTCCCTGCGGCTTCTTTTTCCAGGTTATTTTCCATCACTACCGGCATCGTTTCTTCCTGTTGACGGGCGCTCGTTTCTCTGCACAGGCATAGCAGTAACCCACAACAAATTATTCTGTAGCAGGTGGTGTGGAGGGTTGCCATATCAGAGAGGTTGAAGGAGTGATACCTAACTGCGGATGAAATCCGGCTGCAATATCTATGCGTAGTGAACGCAGATAAAATATGACGGCTGCATTGTTATAGGCCGGACTTGACGCCATACCAATTTCCAATGCAAACGCACGCACGATCCGGTAATGCGCGGCCGCTTTCACACTGGTAACTGCGCCCATACTAACCACGCCGGCCGTTAATAAAAAATCAGGGGATGCCTCAAAACCGGCCCCCCCACTATACATTACCGGGTCATTGGCCGACTTACGTATTTGCAACCCTGCATGCAGCTTTTCACTGCAATGCCACAGTATGCCTCCATCAAAGCTAAACGAACTGGCCGTACCCGCTCCCTGTGCAGCAGTCGTTTCGTAATTAAACTGTACCCCTATCCCTACCTTAGGACCCAGGCTACGGCCATATGCACCACTAAGCTGTTGCTGATGCCAGGCACTGTTGCCTAAGCGGGCAATACTACCACCAAATGCACCTGCAGGTACCGGAATAGCGATCATCGCCGCATACAAAGAAGCTGCTTTCAACAGGAATCTGTTTTCTGAATAAATACCGCCACTAAATTCCGGCAAACAGGATAAACCGGCAGGATTAGTCCACGCAGCAATTACATTCTGAAAATGACGGCTGTAGCTGCCAATGCTGGTATTTTTTCCTATAGGCATCAGCAAGGGTTGCGCCGACAACAACGATATCCACCACGTGGATACAAGGGTCAACATAAACTGTTTCATCCGGGAGTTGGGTTTAACAATAAAAATCCGCCTGATAGCAACGGTAGTTTGGGTCAACAAAATGCTATCATCAGCAACAAATGTAGGAACCGTTTTATGGGTAACTGTTAATGAAATATAAACACACGAACTTTTGTCTTGGTTCAGGATGATACTGATGTTGATGATTTTACCTGACGGTATAAAAAAGCTTAGCGGCAACCGATAAGAACTTTTCTTACCTGCCGCCGCTAAGCTTTTATATCTTCCGAAATCAAAAAAATAAAATCACCAACATCAGTATCATCCTGAACCAGGACAAACTCAGCGCTGATTAAAATAATCCGTACAACTGTGAATCAATCTTAGAGATAATTTCCCCCAGATCTTCATCGCTTTCCGGGAATTTATTTTTATCGATATCTATAATCAGCAATGGACCTTCTTTATATTTCTCGATCCAGTTGTTATAATATTCGTTCAGGCGTTTCAGATAGTCCAAACGGATATTCTCTTCATATTCTCTTCCCCTCTTCTGAATCTGTGCTACCAGGGTAGGTACAGATGCCTGCAGATAGATCAGCAGGTCTGGTGGTTTCACCATGCTCTTCAGCGTTTCAAAAAAGTTGAAATAATTATCGAAATCGCGTTTGGTCATCAGGCCCATCTCATACAGGTTAGGCGCGAAAATGTGCGCATCTTCGTAGATGGTGCGATCCTGGATCACCGTTTCTTTTCCGTTCTGCACTTCCAGCAGTTGTTTTAATCTGCCGTTCAGAAAATATACCTGCAGGTTAAAAGACCAGCGGGGCATGTCTTCATAAAAATCATTCAAATATGGATTGTGCTCTACATCCTCATACTGCGGGTGCCACTTGTAATGTCTGCACAGCATTTCTGTGAGTGTAGTTTTACCGGCACCGATATTCCCGGCGATAGCGATATGCTTAATCTTATTCTGTTTTGCCATGCGATGATAGGTGTAATATTGAAAATAGCTACAGTTCGCGACTTTTTCAATAATAATTTATACCAATAAGTTTTTTCGCCTGTTGCAAAGTTTGTGCCGCATTCGCTCTTGCCTTCTCTGCACCGGCTTTCATAATCTTCTTCAGATAATCCGTATCCCGCTGTAATTCTTTCGCTCTTTCACGGATAGGGGAAATAAATTTCACCATATCCTCTCCCAACTGTTTCTTCATATCGCCAAAACGGATATTACCATTGGTACTCCATGCTTCTTCGTAAAAAGATACGGCATCCGGCGTAGTGGTCACCAGTTTCATCAGATCCAGCAGGTTTTGTACTGATTCGGGAATTGGCGCACCTGGTACACCTGAACCACTGTCAGTTTTGGCCTTCATGATCTTCTTGATGATCTTTTCATCTTCATCTGCCAGGTACAATGTAGCCATTTCATTTTCACTCTTACTCATCTTGCCTTCTCCATCCAGGCTTGGGATACGCACCAGGGTATCACCATAGTTGAATGCTTCCGGTTCCGGGAACAGATCTCCATACCGGTGATTAAAGCGCTGCGCAAAGTTGCGGGCCATCTCCAGGTGTTGTCCCTGATCTTTACCCACTGGCACTTTTACTGCACGCTGAATTAATATATCCACACTCATGAGCACAGGGTAAGTCAGCAGCCCTGCATTCACGTTCTGTGGCTGCAACCGCACCTTATCTTTGAAAGTAGGCACCTTTTCCAGCTCACCCACGTAGGCCAGCATATTCATCAGCAGGTACAGTTCTGAAATTTCAGGAATATCGCTCTGCACGTACAGGGATACCTTTTCAGGATCCAGTCCGGATGCAATATTCTCGGCCAGTACCCGCATTACATTGCCCGGCAGATCCTTAGGATCCGGGTGAGTAGTCAGCGAATGCCAGTCTGCCACAAAAAAGTAGCAGTTAAAATCTTCCTGCATCCGGATATAATTACGGATTGCGCCAAAATAATTGCCTAAATGCAAATAACCGGTGGGGCGTATGCCGCTTACCACAATTTCTTTTTCAGTAGCCATAACAGGGCGCAATTTAATCAAAAAGCGGAAAGCTTAAAGCAGAAAGCAAAAAGCTATTTAAGCAGATGCCCATCCGCCCTGTTTATCGGCCACCATAGCTTTCTGCTTTAAGCTTTCCGCTTTTTCTGGCCGTTTATCCCTAATTTTGGGACACTATCATATTTACCATTTATATTTCATTATCTTTTGATTTAATTTGATTATGGAAGTGAACGACGCACTGGTGCAACAACTGGCGGATCTGGCCAGACTGGAATTTAACGACCAGGAAAAGGTGGAGATACGCGGAGAACTGCAACGGATGATCACCTTCGTGGAGAAGCTCAACGAACTGGACACGACTAATGTGAAACCATTACTTCATCTTACAGATGATTATAATGTTTTCCGTGAAGACAGGGTTATTCCAGGTATTACACGTGAAGAAGCCCTGCAGAACGCACCATCAGCTACCGAGGAATACTTTAAAGTGCCGAAAATTATAAAGAAATAACCCACATGCAAAAGTCCGTCATCCACCTGGAAGATATCAGGAAAAGCTATTTTCTCGGAAAAAATGAACTCCCGGTACTCAAAGGTGTAACACTAGACATTTTTAAAAATGAATATGTAGCACTGATGGGGCCCTCCGGATCCGGTAAATCTACCCTGATGAATATCCTGGGATGCCTGGATACACCTACCGCCGGTAGATATATCCTCAGCGGACACGATGTGAGCAAAATGGAAGACAACGACCTCGCCACCGTACGTGGTAAGGAAATAGGCTTCGTTTTTCAGCAGTTTAACCTGATGCCAAGGCTAACCGCCCTGGAAAATGTGGCCATCCCACTGATCTACGCCGGTATCAACAAAAAAGAAAGAACAGAAAGAGCCATCACCATGCTGGAAAAAGTAGGATTGGGCGACCGCTACAAACATAAGCCCAACGAACTTTCCGGTGGACAGTGCCAACGTGTGGCCATTGCCCGCGCCCTGGTAAATAATCCATCACTGATCCTGGCAGATGAACCTACCGGTAACCTGGACTCCAAAACATCCGTGGAAATCATGGAGATCTTTGGCGCCATACATGCCTCCGGTAATACGGTGGTACTGGTAACCCATGAAGAAGATATTGCCGATCATGCCAGACGCGTGATCCGCTTACGCGATGGCGTCATTGAATCCGACCGGGTGAATCAGAAAGTCGCAGTACATTAAAGAATTACGAATTATAAATTACGAATTACGGAGTTGTAGGTAGATAATAGCGGATCATCTTCGCTAAAGATCTACTCACAACTCCGTAATTCGTAATTCCTAATTCGTAATTTGCACTAAATACTATCCATGTCATTCAAGATATACACTAAAACAGGCGACAAGGGAAAAACATCCCTCATCGGCGGCACTAAAGTACCCAAGAGCGATGTGCGCATTGAGGCCTACGGCACCGTTGATGAACTTAATTCCTACATTGGTCTCGTCAATGATTATATCGCAGATCCGGATACCAAACTATTGCTCCGGGAAGTACAGGACCGTCTTTTCACCATCGGTGCGGCACTGGCCTGCGATCCTGATAAAGAAACCAAATTAAAAATACCGGACCTCCATGAGGCAGACATCGAACTGCTGGAGAAAAGCATCGATCAGATGAATGAAGAACTCCCTGTCATGAAATCATTCATTTTGCCGGGAGGCCATGTAGCGGTATCTACCTGTCACGTTGCCCGCTGCGTCTGCCGGCGTACAGAAAGACTTTGCGTAGGTATGCAGGAACACGATATGTTCATCGAACCACTGGTACTCAAATATATTAACCGTCTGAGCGATTACCTTTTTGTACTCGCACGCTGGGTAGGACACAAGCTGGGCGTGGATGAAATTCCATGGAAACCCCGGGTATAGAAATTTTCTTAAATTCGCTTCATGTTTACAGGAATCATAGAAACACTAGCAGAAGTAGTATCTACCAGGAAGGACGGTGGTAACCTGGTAATAACGATACAAACGCCACTCGCAGGCGAATTAAAAATAGACCAGAGTGTGGCACATAATGGCGTATGTCTTACTGTTACCAATATCCAGGGAGATACTTACGAAACCGTTGCCGTAGCAGAAACCCTGCAAAAAACGAATCTCGGTCAGCTTACCCCCACTCAGTTCGTGAACCTGGAAAGAGCCATGGTATTCAACGGCCGCATAGATGGCCACCTGGTACAGGGGCACGTAGACAGCGTAGGCGAATGTATTTCCTGCCAGGAACAGGATGGAAGCTGGCTATACCGTTTTCGCTATCCTCGTGAATTTGCCGCCCTCATCGTGGAAAAAGGAAGCATTTGCCTCAATGGGATCAGTCTTACTGTATTTGATGTAACCAATGATGAGTTTTCAGTAGCCATCATTCCATACACCTACGAACATACCAACGTATCTAAAATAAAACCCGGCGTGCTGATCAACCTGGAATTTGATATTCTTGGTAAATATGTAGCCAGACAATTAGCGGTAAGAAACTAACCATCGTTAGCTTTCCTCACCATCATTTTACTAAAAGCTGACAGCTGAATGCTAAGATACCTTCTCTGCTGCTCCCTGCTTTTTATCACCCTGTTGGCAAATGCCCAACAACCCAGCGTGGTAAGGATAAAGGGCAGTTACGATGCGACTGCGGTAACGGAGCTCTATAACAGCGCTCCTATTGGCATACAGCTGTTCTACAGCGACAGCTCCACCCAGCTCACCACCGGCTACGGCAAAGGCAATTACCGGTGGAACAAATTAAATATCAGCAGCAGCAATGGAACCATCCGGAATGGAGTACTTTACTTCGACAGAGCGCAGCTTATAAATGATCATTATCGTATTACCCTTACCGTTAATAGCGGCACTGGCGACCCCTTAAAAACAACGATCACCCTGCCATATATTACAGGTATCCGTTTTAATCATTATGCCGACAGCATTAAACGGGATATCCGTTTTTACCTGAATGTAGAAGGAAAATTCAACAGCGGGAAAGTATTTCCATTAGATACCACCACCATCAGATTTGCTGCCTCTACCGGGAAAATTATAGGGCAGGACTTATTGCTGGATAAAAATGATTCCTCGAAAACAGTCACCGTAGAAGCATGGTATAAACCAAATGACCGCATGTACCTGCGGTCTGTTATCCCCGTAAAACAGGCGCCTGACAATGATTCCCTATTGATAAAAAATTCTCCCGAAGGGAACAAAAGGAAAAGAAGACAATAACTATATCAGCATTCGCGATTTCAACTCCAGGTATTTATTTACCACATTCAGCGTCAATTGTTCCGGAGGACTTAACAGCGACATGATACCATATTTCGCCAGCTCCTTTACAATCAGTTTCTTATCATACGCAAACTTTTGCGCAATAGTTTGTTTGTAAATACCCTCTATATCATAAGCAGGTTGCTCCGTGATTTTCTTTAATTCTGTATTCTCGAAAAATACCACCAGCACCAGGTGATAACGGGCCAGCCGGCGCAGAAAAGGTAGCTGCCGCTGCAAACTCGACATGGACTCAAAGTTGGTGTATACCATCAGCAGAGAACGGGTAGATACACTACTGCGTAACTGTACACTCAATGCTTCATAATCACTTTCCTGCCAATGTGTTTCCTGCGCATATAACATTTCCAGGATCTTATTCACCTGTATTTTTTTGTTGCTGGCAGGAAGTACTTCTGTTTTATTTTCAGTGAATGTTACCAGCCCTGCTTTATCACCTTTATTGATGGCCACATTACTGAATACCAGCGAAGCGTTGATGGCGTAATCTAACAACGACAATCCATTAAAAGGCATCTTCATGGTACGCCCCTTGTCTATGATAGAATATACCTGTTGTGATCTTTCCTCCACATAATTATTCACCATCAGGTTGCCCGTACGGGCAGATGCCTTCCAGTTTAACATCCGCACATCATCGCCCTTGGTATAAGGCTTAATATGATCAAACTCCATGCTATGCCCAATGATGCGGCGTTTATGCACACCTAACTCATTCAGCCGGTTCATATAGGAATACAATTCGAAATGACGCAACTGATGAAAGCTCGGATAAACACTTACTTCCTGTTCATTATTAAATACAAACCGGCGACTGATAATACCTAATGCACTCTTAATAAATACATTACTATAGCCGAATTGATAAACACCTCTTTCCAGTGGACGCAGTACATATCTGAACACATGCGCTGCACCACCACCAACTTTTGCACGCAATGAGAAATCACGTTCCTGGAACTGAAAAGGTAATTCTTCAATTACATTTACAAAAACAGGAAAAGGATACCTGTTATGAAAATCAAGCAACACTTCGTTTTCATCTCCATTACTGAAACGATTGCTGGTTTTACGTTCCAGCGATATGATGCCCGAAGGGCGCAGCAACAGTAATACCATATCCAGCAACAGGATTCCTACCAGTACAATAAAAGCGATGATCGCAATATTGTAGAGACGCGGAATAAAAAATGCAGTGATAAACAACAGCACATTTATGCCTAACAGCAAATAAAGCCGGTTAGTAAAAAAAAGTATCTGGTATAAATTATTCTTTACAGTTGCTGACATATTCTCTTAGCATTTAATCATTAGCTTCCAGCCATTAATCGTTAGTTTTAGCTAAACAGCTAATAGCTAACTGCCAATGGCTAACTGCTATCTCGGTACTTCCACCATCTTAATAATCTGCGCAATAACATCATCTGTTTTAATACCTTCCATTTCCTTTTCAGGCGTAAGAATAATACGATGACGTAACACATGCGGTATCATTTCCACCACATCATCAGGAATCACAAAATCCCTGTTCTTCATAGCAGCAGTAGCTTTTGCACAATTCATAACGGCAATGGATGCACGTGGTGACGCGCCCAGATAGAGCGATGAGTTCATACGTGTTTCATTGATAATAGCCGCGATGTAATGGAACAGCTTATCATCTACCACTACCTGTCTTACCTGGTTCTGGTATTCAATGATCTGTGTAGTAGTCACTACTTTGCTGATCATCTTTGTCAGATCTGTTTCCCCGCTGAAATGGTGAATACTGCGCAGCACCGCTACCTCTTCCTGCAAATCAGGATACTTCACTTCTATCTTAAACAGAAAGCGATCCAGCTGAGCTTCCGGCAGCCGGTAAGTCCCTTCCTGTTCAATCGGATTCTGCGTGGCAATCACCATAAACGGGCGATCCAGCGACCAGGTAGTTCCATCGTTGGTAATCTGCCTTTCTTCCATTACTTCAAACAAGGCAGACTGTGTTTTGGCAGGGGCGCGGTTTATTTCATCAATCAATACCAGGTTGCTGAAAATAGGCCCTTTCTTATATTCAAATTCCCTTGTTTGAGGATTAAATACGGAAGTACCCAACACATCGGCCGGCATCAGGTCCGGTGTAAACTGTATACGGCTGAAATCCGCATCCACGCACTGTGCCAGTAGCTTAGCCGTCAGTGTTTTAGCTACACCAGGAACGCCTTCGATCAGCACATGTCCCTGTGTAAGTAAACCTGCAATCAGCAAATCCACCATCTGATGCTGCCCTACAATTACTTTTGCTATTTGCTCCCTGATCGCTTCCACACCTTCATGCAAAGCAGAAAAATCAGTCCTGGGTTGAAATGTATTGGTGTCCATTATTTATTTCGTGTTTAAATAAAATAGTTGAATGCGTTTATAAAATTCCTTCAGGTAATCATCACTTATATTTCCTTCCAACTGCACATGATGCATCATCTGCAATAACGTTCTGATATCCGCTTCAGATATGGTAGATTTCCGCGACAACGCCGCTACAAATTCTTCATTCAGTATATTGGTATTTAGATAATAACGGGTACGGATATATTCCAGCAGATGAAGGATCATTTTATGCGCCAGATTAAAGTTGTTATGCTGCTGATAATACAACTGCCCTATCGCATCCACAAACTCAACAGAGGTGTTATTAAATACCGGTTTATCAGGAATAATCCGTTGTCTGCGTTTGCTTTCAAACAATACATACAATAGCAGCAATGCTACACCCAGCCACAATGCCCAGCGCATAGCCGGATAGCGCATTAATACCTGCCACTCACTGAAATCGCCCGCCTGTGCACTATGCTGACCACTATAAAAATCGTCCCAGTATACATTGCCGGCTGAATTTTGCAAATAAGCAATCTGCGTTTCCAGTGCGGCCACATTATGTTTGTGCAGTAAAAAATAATTAGTGAAAGTATACGGATTCAGCAAAAGATAAATATACCCACGGCTGTAGGCAATACGAATAAAATTAGGTTTATTTTTATAGTTATAGCCCAGCGTTGTTGTTGTAGTACTGTCTGTACCAGAGAAATAATTACCGCTGATCATCCCTTCATAAGAAAAGCCGGTATCTACAGGCACCGCGGCATCCTCGTAACGCTGTACCACACCTGCTTTCTGATGCTGCAGGTTATCACTTTCCACCACCTTAAAATTCAGTTGCTTGGCTAAATAGGGATCCGGGGTATTCACTGCAATAAACAGTTCATTGCCAGGTGATACATATTCCAGCATAGCATCTACATCTTTTTCAGTTGTAAACAGTTCATTGGCCACCAGTATATAGGTGTTGCCGCTATACTTCAGCTCCGTTTCTTTTTCGTAGGTGCGTGCAAAAGGTTTAGTTACCACCTGTATGGAATGTTTGAAAAACAGTTCTGGCAGCATCTTAAAAGCGGCGTAAGCGCCGCCGGCTTTCTTATCCTTACTGGAAAAAGAAGACCGGGACATATCAGTGGATTGCTCTTCCGGGTTAGTGGAAAAATTACCTCCAACGATCATCAGTACTATGAATAACAGTACAACCGATCCTATGATGATATAAATGGATTTAGTCTTCACGAAGCTTTTCCTATTGCGTTATTAAAATCCCTGAACTCCTGGTTAATATTCCTGAAATTATCTTCACTCACCTCAAATCCACCATACCAGATATATTCATAGTCCAACGTCAGTGCGGCAAACTTTTTATAGTAGGGGGAGCTGCGCATACTACGCAGGTAATCATTATTTGTTTTTTCGCGGCCCGCCACAATCATTTGCCGGCCAGCCAGCTGAAACAGGGTATACAGATACCACCAGCGTATGGCCTGTCTTGTATCTCCGGCCGCAATAGCTGTTTTTATTTTCTCCTCATATTCCTCTCCACTTTGTAGTTCTTCTTCCTGTATCTCCGTCAGGCCATCTATTAGTTTCGCCTTACGGAAGATGGTCATGCCATTAACTTTCATATAGCGGTACAACAGAAATCCTAATCCTGCCAGCAACAAAATCATGAGTATAAAGCGGATAGCACTGATAGAATTAAACATCGCAGTCAGAAATCTTTCCAGCCATGGCAAGCGTTTTGGAGGCTCTTTTTTTATATCATAGTACTGTAGCTTCTTATTTTCTTTCAGCACTTTTACCAGAGAATCTGAGATGTAACGCATCTCATGATAAGCAGTTTCGTCTGCGTATTCTTCGGTATCGGCATCAACATCCGCGCCTGCCGCTGTCGGTACACTATCGGTCTCCTGGGTAATAGCAGTTTCCGGCGTTACCGTGCTGTCGTATTGTGCTATACTTTTTAAAGGGAGACAAAGCAACAGCAGCAAACCTATTTTTAGCCCCAAATATTTCTTCATGTTACTGCTTTGAAAGGGTAAATGGGATGAAGACTTTCCCTTCCGCATTTAAACGATATCCTTTTCTATGCAGGTAAATGGGATAAAAAATGAAATAGCCCAGTATAAAACTCAGCGATGACAACAAGATAAAAAGACTTAACACCAGCGGCATTCCAGTATGCCGGGTTACAAAGCTCTCCAGGAATGCTGCTACTATAAATACAGGTACTAAAGTTACCATGATCTTAATTCCATCTTTGGCGCCTTTGCGCAGGGAGGCTAACCGTGTGCGCGTGCCGGGAAAAAGAATGCTTTTGCCCAATATAATACCTGCGCAGGCTGCAATAACGATACTGGATATTTCCAAAGTACCATGTATCCAGATGACCAGGATTGATTTCCAGCCCAGACCATGTGTAAAAAACAAGTATTGAAAAACACCCAGCATCACCCCATTCCGTATGAGCAGATACAGGGAGCCGACACCCAGGAAAATACCGCCTACATAGCAATAGAAAGATACCTGTATGTTGTTGATCGCGATGCGGAAAAACATACCTAACGGATCGCCGTCTTTATATACGCCGAAGGGATCTTTATTGGCAATATTACGTTCGGTCATATTTACATACTCATCTCCGAGTACACCCCGCACAAAAGTTTCATCATGCGCAGATGAAAAGGCACCAATAATACAGAAGAGCAGGAAAAAACATAACGTAAATAATAACAGGCGGTGATACCTGCGAAACAGCAGTGGTAATTCGTATTTAAAAAACAGCTGAAAACGACCTACATCTTCTTTACGATTCTGATAAATACGATGGTAAATGCCCGCTGCCAGGCCGTTTATATAACGGGTTACCTTACTGAAGCTATAAAAAGTTTTAGCGTAAGACAGATCATCTAATACTGACACAAATCTTTCCGCCATTTCATCAGGGTCATCTGTGGGCTCCTCCTGGTATTGCTTCCATCGGGACAAATTTTTTTTGATAAACAGCGATTCTCTCATATTGAGTTCTTCTTTCCCTTTTAAATACAGATATTACCTACAGTAATGGGTTACTAATGGGGGAATACCGGCAAACATACTAAATCGTTTAACAATATATAAACAAATATGTAAATTTGACTATGGCAGATATAAAAATACCAACTTCTTTCAATATAGATCTCGAATTTGAATCGGCAGATATCGTGAAGCGTTTTTTAGCATGGCTGATTGATTTTGCCATACGCGCCTGCTATATCCTGTTGGCTTATTCAGTGCTCACCTCTTTCCGGCTGGAGATGGATGCTCATTTGGTGATTTACATACTCCTGGTTTTTATACCCATCATGTTTTATTTCCCTATTACAGAAATCAGTATGAATGGGTCTACACCCGGGAAAAAAATATTACATATACAGGTGGTGAGTATGACGGGAAATGCGCCCAGTATTAGTCAGCACCTGATAAGATGGATATTCCGGATCATTGAAACACCGTTGTATTTCATGGCTCTTTTACCGGTACTGATACCACTGATAACGATTGTGCGCACACCGTATAATCAACGTTTAGGCGATTTAATAGCCGGCACCATTGTGATCAGTACCAAACGAAAAGGCAGTATAGAAGAAACCATCTTCCGGGATCTTTCCAATAGCGATTATAAACCTCAGTTTCCGCAGATCATGAAATTATCCGACAGGGATATGAATAAAGTAAAGGAACTGCTGGATCGTGCGCTGATGGCGAAGGATGACGAGCTGGCCGCCAGGGTGGCATACCGGGTAAAAGATGTGTTGCACATTGAATCTGACCTGCCACATACTTACTTCCTGGAAACGGTACTCAACGACTATAATTATTACACCACCAGGAATAATTAAAAAAGGCGGCCATCAACGGGCCGCCTTTTTTTTATCTGGATAGCTGCATCAGATAGATTTACCTATCGAATTCAGATCATCGTTTACGTGATTAAAACGGGTTGGATCACCAGCCGGGCCTTTGTACACAATAGTACGGTCAAATGCCAGGATAGGATAAAATACAATACCCAGGAGAACCAGTCCTACCGTAAAGCCTTCAGTTTTTCCAAAGCTTTTGCTGAGCAGGTTAGTTATCCAGATACCCCAGATCGCACCAATGTATGGAATACACATCAGGAGCATCCACCACCATGGCTTGCCAACAATGACAGTAAGGATGTAGAGGTTGTAAATAGGAATGATAGCTTTCCAGCCTTCCTGACCTGCTTTCTCAAATATTTTCCAGAGACTGATGAAAATGATGGCAATGAGAATTAGGGCGAAGACAAGAAATACGCCGCTAAATAGCACTGCGAAGGCACTGCCGCCTTCATAGGTGGTTGTTTGCATAAAATAGGTTTAAGTTGTTTTGAAGTTTCAAGTTTAACAATCTTTCTTTGGGGGATAACCCTGTTTACCAAATATATATATTTTCCCGCTATATACATACTCCTAACATTATTAACATTAAAAGAATGCGTATAAATACGGTTCAAAAAATAATTTCAACTTTTTTCTGTCTAATATTTGGAGATTCAACACATTATATTACCTTTGCAACCGGCAAGTCTTATACGACCAGCTCCTACTGAACTCCCCCAGGACAGGAATGTAGCAAGGGTAGGTGGTTGTAGCGGTGCGATATAAGTAACTTGCCTTTTTTTTCTTTTTTTATTGTCATTAGTTGCTTGTCAATAGTATCTGGTTGCTATTTTCTCCACCTCTTTCACTAATGACAGCACCTTCCACAAACGGTTCATTTCCTGACAACTAATTTATATAGTATGAAATTCTTTATTGATACAGCTAATCTGGCGCAAATACAGGAAGCTCACGATCTCGGCGTTCTCGATGGTGTAACCACCAATCCATCTCTGATGGCTAAAGAAGGTATTAAAGGCGAAGCTGCTATTATCAAGCATTACGAAGACATCTGCGAAATCGTAGACGGTGATGTAAGTGCTGAAGTGCTCTCCACAGATTTCAAATCTATTATTGAAGAAGGTAAGAAACTGGCTGCTATTCACCCGAATATCGTGGTGAAAGTTCCAATGATAAAAGACGGTGTGAAAGCCATCAAATGGTTTACTGATAACGGTATCAGAACAAACTGTACCCTGGTATTTTCTGCAGGTCAGGCTATCCTTGCTGCTAAAGCAGGTGCAGCTTATGTATCTCCGTTCATTGGTCGTATTGACGATACCAACTGGGATGGTGTAGAACTGATCGCACAAATTGCACAGATCTACAGCTTACAGGGTTTCAAAACAGAAATTCTCGCAGCTTCTATCCGTAGCGCACTCCACATTGTGAAATGTGCAGAAGTAGGTGCTGACGTATGTACCTGCCCGTTAGATTCTATCCTGGGTCTGCTGAAGCACCCGTTAACGGATATCGGTCTGGCGAAGTTCCTGGAAGATGCCAAGAAAATGTAATCTCACAATATTTTTTTAGATGGTGTATCCCCGGTGCAGTAATTGCGCCGGGGATTTTTTTTGCCCTCACCCCTGGTTATATTTTGCTGTCTGGAAGATGATAGTGTTTTGTTGGATAATTTATTTTAAATTCAAAGATAATATCCACGTACACCCAACACGCAATAAACAGAGAACCCAATGGGAAAATATATCCTTTCGCTGGACCAGGGCACCACCAGTTCCCGCGCTATTATTTTTGATCACGATGGCAGCATCAAAGCCGTTGCCCAGAAAGAATTCAAACAAATATTTCCGCAACCGGGATGGGTGGAACACGATGCGATGGAAATATGGACTTCACAAGCCAGTGTAGCCGCAGAAGTCATACTGAAAGCAAGGGTAACCGGTGAAGATATCGCCGCTATTGGTATCACCAATCAACGCGAAACCACCATTGTTTGGGATAAAAAAACCGGCAAACCTATTCATAACGCCATCGTATGGCAGGATCGCCGCACCGCCGCCTATTGCGATTCATTAATCAAAGAAGGGAAAGAACAACTCATAAAAGATAAAACAGGCTTACGCCTGGATGCTTACTTCTCCGGCACCAAAATTAAATGGCTGCTGGACAATATACCCGATGCCCGTAAAAGAGCAGAAAACGGCGAGCTCGCATTTGGTACAGTAGACAGTTGGCTGGTATGGAATTTCTCCAACGGCAAACTCCACATTACCGATGTGAGTAATGCCTCCCGCACATTGTTGTTTAATATCCACGACATGAAATGGGATCCGGAATTATTAGCACTCTTTGATATTCCTGCTGCTATGTTGCCGGAAGTAAAACAATCCAGCGAAGTTTACGGGTACTCAGAAGCCAATCTCACCCCCTATCGTATTCCTATTGCCGGTATTGCCGGAGATCAGCAGGCTGCCCTGTTCGGACAGTTATGCACACAACCCGGCATGATCAAAAATACATATGGTACCGGTTGTTTTATGGTGTTGAATACCGGCGATAAACCCATTCCTTCCAAAAACAACCTGCTTACCACCGTAGCCTGGCAAATCAATGGTAAAACCAGCTATGCACTGGAAGGCAGCATCTTTATCGGCGGCGCCGTAGTACAATGGCTCCGCGATGGACTGGGCATTATCCGCCATTCTGCCGATGTGGAAAAACTGGCTGCCACAGTACCCCACAGCGATGGTGTGTACCTGGTACCTGCATTTGCCGGTTTGGGTGCGCCTTACTGGAATCAACACGCACGTGGCACGATGGTAGGGCTCACCAGGGGCTCTACCGCTGCACACATTGCCCGAGCAGCACTGGATAGTATTGCCTTTCAAACCATGGATGTGCTAAAGGCTATGGAAGCAGATACAGGCATGCCCATCACCGAAATACGCGTAGATGGCGGCGCTACCAAAAATAACCTGCTCATGCAATTCCAGGCAGATATCACCCATCTCCGCGTTGTACGCCCTGTTATTACAGAAACAACTGCGCTGGGAGCTGCTTACCTTGCAGGACTCGCTGTTGGCTACTGGGATAGCATTGAAACCATCGCAAAGCAATGGAAGATAGATGCCACCTTTGATGCTACTATGGAGGACGCTGAAAGCAAAAGATTATGCAGCGACTGGAAACGCGCCATCAGAGCAGCACAAGCCTGGACTGAAGAATAATATTTTTCCACGTTACTTAACATTTTGTTCAACTTATGTCACCTTATTTAGCAGAAGTTTTAGGAACCGCATTTCTCATTGTGCTGGGAGATGGTGTGGTAGCAAGCGTTATACTCAACAAATCAAAAGGCAACCAGGGTGGCTGGATGGTAATCACCATGGGCTGGGCAATGGCCGTATTTATTGGTGTATATGCCACTGGCAAATATAGTGGCGCCCACCTCAATCCGGCTGTTACATTTTCAGAAGCCTTGCAGGGAAAATTCCCCTGGGAAAAAGTACCCGGTTATGTAGCCGCTCAGCTAGCCGGCGCCATGCTGGGCGCCCTGCTGGTATGGCTTTGCTACAAAAAACATTTCGATGAAACACCCGATGCCAATACCAAACTCGGCGTGTTTTGTACCATTCCGGCTATCCGAAACCCTAAATACAACTTCCTCACGGAGTTTCTGGCCACCATGGTATTCATACTGGCCATCTGCTTCATTACCGGCCCTACTGTGGGTATAGGCTCCCTGGATGCGCTACCGGTAGCCTTTGTAGTACTCTCCATTGGCTTATCTCTTGGCGGCCCTACCGGTTACGCTATCAATCCTGCCCGTGACCTGGGCCCCAGAATAATGCACTACCTCCTGCCTATTCCAGGAAAACGTGACAGCGACTGGGGTTACGCCTGGATCCCCATATTGGGACCACTGGCAGGTGCTGCAGCAGCGGCTTTTATTTATAAATACTGCCTGCAATAGTGGTAGTCTGATTATTAAATTTCAGGAGATAATATAAAAGATCAGCGGCTACTGGTAAGCGATGCATTACCTGTAACCGCTGATCTTTTTACATCTTACAAAACATATGATTCTATCTAATTTTCGTTAAAACAAAAACATAACTTTCATTTTTTTCTGAAAGTTTCGTAACTTTGAGAATATTT
Organism: Chitinophaga sp. 10T418; assembly: GCF_056394125.1. Lineage (NCBI taxonomy): Bacteria > Pseudomonadati > Bacteroidota > Chitinophagia > Chitinophagales > Chitinophagaceae > Chitinophaga > Chitinophaga sp. 10T418. Next base: position 379,429 of record NZ_JBFTHG010000001.1, on the reverse strand, counting down.
AATGGTGGTACACCGTTTGCCCATAAGTTGCGGACCACCAGTTAAATACCATCATCGTAATTATAAATTGACGAATTATGATTCAGCCCAACATACCGGACACCAGCCAACCGCGAATCGTTATTGTAGGCGGTGGATTCGGCGGCGTAAATTTGGCCAAACAGCTTAAACACGTACCTGTTCAGGTAGTGTTACTGGACAGAAATAACTATCACCTTTTTCAGCCCCTGCTATACCAGGTATCTACTGCCGGCCTGGAACCAGATAGTATCGCTTTTCCATTACGCGGCATATTCCAGAAACAACAAAACCTGGTTTTCCGCATGGCAGAAGTAACCGGCTTACGTGCAGAAGAAAATATACTGGAAACAGGTATCGGTGAAATACACTACGACTACCTCGTTTTCGCTACCGGTAGCAATACCAACTTCTTTGGTAATAAAGACATAGAAGATAATGCGATTGGTATGAAATCACTGATTGAAGCAGTACAGATCAGGAACTACGTTGTAAAACAATTTGAGGAAAGCCTGCTGCTGCAAAATCCGGAAGAAATCAAACCCAAACTCAATTTTGTGATGGTGGGTGGCGGTCCTACCGGTGTAGAACTGGCAGGTGCTTTTGCGGAATTACGCAAATACATTATGCCCAAAGACTACCCTACCTTGCCTCAGTCGTTAATGAATGTATACCTCATTGAAGCAGGCCCTAAGTTACTCGCTTCCTTCAGCGAAAAAACATCTCAAAAAACGCTGGAAGCCCTGCAGGATATAGGCGTACGTGTAATGACCAATACCGGCGTAAAAGAATATGACGGAAAAACGGTTACCCTCAGCACCGGAGAAGTGATACAAACACAATCTCTCCTTTGGTCTGCCGGCGTAAAAGGCATTCCTGTAAAAGGAATTCCTGCTGATATTATACTTCCCAACGGCCGGGTGATCGTGAATGAACTAAACCAGGTAAAAGGCTTTACCAATGTGTATGCCATCGGCGACATTGCACAAATGACCAACGATCCCCGCTTCCCTAAAGGTTATCCGATGGTAGCACAGGTAGCGATACAGCAAGGTAAAAATGTAGCGAATAACTTACGGCTGTCCCTGAACCACAAACCCATGAAAGGCTTTAACTACAAGGATCTTGGCAGTATGGCCACCATTGGCCGCAACAGAGCCGTAGCCGAATTTGCCGGCATGCGCATGAGCGGCTACCTTGCCTGGATAGCATGGATGATAGTACATCTCATGAGCTTATTGGGATTCAGAAATAAACTGGTAGTATTCATTAACTGGTTTTACCGCTACTTTACTTATGAAAGAGGTACCCGCATCATCATCAAACGCGGTGCTGCCAATATTGTAAAACTAAGACAGAGCATCAACTAATGATATAATAAAAAAGGGAGATGATATAATCATCTCCCTTTTTTAAATTCGCTTTCATTACTATTTTCTGTTCAGAATAGAATTCAATGTGATAGAGGATACCAGCTCATCTGATCTGCCACCCAATGCCCGGTAATACAACAGGATAGTATAATTATTCTCCGTTTCCCAGTAATCACCTTCTGTCAGCTCTGTATTGAATTTCGCATTGGGCTGCGTTTTATCTACCAATCCATAAATGTAATTATAGTAGCCCTGCTTCAGGAAAAGCGTGCCTTCATAAGCACGGCTGGCGCCATTATAAGTCAGCTTGCTGTTTTTATTACATTCGTAGTTGGTGAGCTCCCCGTATATATACATATCGTAGCCTGCATATGGCTCTGGTGCTACAAAGGAGAAATGCACAGACGCATAATCCCCTTCAAAACCAGGATCATAATCATCCAGTGTAGCCAGGTAATATTTGCCATTAATGTCTTTAATAAACTGGTATACTTTATCTGCCCTTTCATGATCAGGCACTGCGAATACATCAGTGCTGTTATTATGATACTCGGATCGCTGCACTCGCTCCGTTTGCAAACGGAAACTGCGTAAATCTATCCACCGGAATTCCTTTCCTGCAGGCACCACACAATCCTGCTCCGCATTATACTTTAATACGTTGCCGTTGATAAACTGAGGCTTGAGGGTAGTCAGTGCATTATCCCAACGATAGTTCTGCAATATCACCACCTTTATCTGATCAAATGGATTCTGAATATTTAAAGAGCCGGTGTTTACTTCGAAATTGATCTTCTGATAAGTACGGAATAGTTTTGGTGCAATTGGACTTTGTATAAAGCCCGATATACCGGCTTTATTTTCCACTACAAACATCCGGCGGGTAAAAGCCAGTTGAGAGGTATCGCTGTCCAGGTAAATCTTCAACAGGTAGTTGCCCGATTTCACCGGATAACTGTTGGTGCCTGGCAGCTGCACGCTGTAGTGAGTATAGCGCGCCAGCGAAACACTGGATAACTTATAGTTCAGTATTCTTGTTTCGGAGAAGCCCCGCATGTAATCAAACTGATTCACTGGTGCCGGCGTCCAATCCGCATTACAAAGCACAAAGGAATAATAATAGTTTTTCACATCATTATCCATATCATCAAAAGATAGTTCCAGCTTCTCCCCGGTGCCAATAGTATACATCGGCATACTAAGCGGATCGCCTGCCTGGCTGAATTTTACAGATCTGATGTTGTTATAGTATACATGGTCCGGAGTAATAGCATCTACCTGTGCTGCTATGTTATTGCTGAACAAACAGGAAGCAATGGCTATTATGAAAAATGCTGCTGTACGCATACGAGGTAATTGATTATTTAAGGTACGACTATTAATGGAAAGCGAAAAGCTGAAGGCAAAAAGCAAAAAGCTATTGTAACGAATGATCCCGGCGAAGATAAAACAATTTAGACCCTGCCATCGCCCGCTACAATAGCTTTTTGCTTTCTGCTTTACGCTTTCCGCTTTTCCCTATATATTTGTTCCATGCGTTTATCATTTTTTATTGCCAGAAGGATTGCTTTCAATAAGGGATCCACTTTTTCCAAGTTCATCATCAATATAGCAGTAGCCGCCACCGCGGTGAGCGTAGCGGTAATGATACTGGCAACAGCATTGGTAAACGGTTTCCAACAAGTGATTCAGGAAAAGATATTCAGCTTCTGGGGCCATATCCATGTCAATGAATACCAACCCAATGCCGGACCACTCACAGAAGAAATTCCTTTCACCGGCAGAAACAGCCTGCTAGACAGTATTAAACTGGCACCTGGCATTAAAACGATCAGTAATTACGCCACCAAGTCTGCTATCATCAAATCAGAAAAGGAAATAGATGGGGTCATTTTTAAAGGGGTAGATAAGGGCTACGACTGGCCACAGCTAAGGCGTTTCCTCCAATCGGGCAACCTCCTGCAGTTTAATGACTCCTCCTATTCACCCGAAATCATGATCTCTGAATACATGGCTACACAGCTACGGCTGAAAGTAAATGACAAAGCCATTATCTATTTTATTCAGGGTGGCGGATTACCTCCCAGAGCCCGCAAGCTAACGGTGACGGGCATATTTAAAACAGGTATAGAAGAATACGATAAAACATATGTAATCGGCGATCTGAACCTGGTTCGTAAAATGAACGACTGGGAACCCACACAGGTAGGCGGTTACGAAATAACGCTCATCGATTACCACAAGATGGATACCACGGCCAGGTATATGGACAGGAACCTGTTATCAGACCAGCTGTTTACCCGCACCGTACGGGATATTTATCCCAACATCTTCGACTGGCTGCAACTACAGAACCAGAACGAATTGATCATCATCATCATCATGACCATAGTGGCCATCATCAACATGATCACCGCCATACTCATCCTCATCCTGGAACGTACCAACATGATAGGCATTGCCAAAGCACTGGGAATGCGCAACTGGAATATCCAACAGGTGTTTGTTTTCCAGGCCGCTTATATCGTGATACTGGGTATCCTGATCGGCGATTTCTTTGGGCTGGGCATCGCTTTCCTCCAACAAAGCACCGGCATATTCAAATTACCGGAAGAGTCGTACTATATGTCGGTAGCAGCCATCTCTATACATTGGGTCGATATCCTGCTGATTAACTTAGGCACCTTCCTGATCTGTACTTTGATATTGCTGCTCCCGTCTTTAATTATCAAGCGCATAACGCCGGTAAAAGCCATACAGTTTAAGTAGTTATTTCCTGCGGGTACTTTTTACATAATCGCGCAGGTAACTGCATTGACCATATACCTGGTGGTAAAAACTGGTTTGCACAAAACTACCTGTCAGTAAAGGGAAATAACGGTTATGTATCAACGCAGAAATGTATTTATCGCTGTCCTCATTTTCAGCGGTATGCTTCTGTGAGCAACGCGCCGCCATAAATGCACACCGGGCCCTGAACTCTTTGTCCGTACTGGCCTGCGCTGCTTTTAAGTAATAGGTTTCTGCTCCATAGCAACCGAAATACTGCTTTTCAAACGGGTCTTTATCACACTTGGTTGTATACCACTGCGTAGAGGGACGGTAATCCTTCACGAAAAACCATGTTCTTCCATAATAAGAGATGCTGAATAACGCAGACGCATAATCGTAATATACTTTGGGCGACACCGGCGCTGTTTTCATTTTTTCCTGCAACTGCACCATGCGATCACAAAACTGTTGCTGTGTAATCCCTTTGGTGTAGCCCAGTTCAGCGGTATCTTGCCCAAAGTCCTGCAGCTGCTCACGAAATACCTGGTAAGAAGTAGCCTGCGCAGCAGCGGGTACTTTTTTAAACCAGTCACGCGCATTGCTGAAATCATGTACCCGCACATAGCTTTCTCCAATGAGCCTGTTCATATTCAGGTACTTGGGGAAGAAGCCCGCCAGGTAAGACTCATACGGAGTCTTCACCGGTTGACGCAGAAAATCATTCAGGCGGATCAGTTCCCCAGACTTCATATCATCACTCACCTGGGATACCGCAGTCTGACCAGAAACAAAATAATCGTTTATCTGTAACGAATCGCAGCGTCCCCTGATCAGTGCTTCTTTCACCACGTCTCCCTGCTGATGATAACGGGGAGCCAGGATGGCAAATAACAGGTTGCGATAGGTTTTCTTAAAAAAGTAAGTTTTGTCCGGCATACTCCACCAGTCATCACGATGATTTTTTTCCGGAGGTGTTTTAGCATCCAGCCATTTAAAAGAAGCCAGCAAACGTGATTCGAAGGCGCTATCTATTGTTTTCTGTTGGTTGATATTTACCAGCAGGTTAACAATTTCCCACTGATCTTTTACTTCCCCCTCCTTTGTTTTCACTTCTTCCAACCGGATCTTTGCAGCCGGATAGTCTTTACGGATATAGGAAATATAGGCAGATGAAACCCGCCACAGATCCATATCTTTTAATTTACCCTTATTCACGAAGCTATCTATCACGGTTTGCAAAGTGCTTAACCGCGTGTTCATTTTCTTTTTCTCTTCCGTAGAGTAGTCATGCATGCTGATTAATCCGACTGACTGTCCTTCGCTCAGATACGGGCTGAAGTATGCATCTTCCAGTTTATTAATTTCCCTGGCCAGCAATATATTTAATGCAGGAGAAGCGGGATCAAAACCGTACACATTGCGCAGGGCGGCAACATCCGGCTCTGAGTTGGCAAACCCGTAAATAGCAGCCACGGTGGCTTTTTCGTGATTGTCTTTACACAACGGATACACCTGGTTATTGCTGGTGTTTGTCCACATTAAGCTGGTAAAACAGGAAGTCCGCAGAGACGGTGCCTTTTCAAATACGCGCGAAAATAAATATGCACTCTGCACAGAATCCTTTAAACGCAATAAGGCACCCGCTTTCAGCGCCAACGCTTTGAAATAGACTAATGAGGAATTATCTTTCCCTTCAAAAAATTTATCGAAAGAAGTAATAGCATCCCTGTAGTCTTTACGGTAATGCTGCAGGCGGATCAACTGAAAAGCATAACGTTCACGGATATCCTTATCCGTGGTTTTATTGTACAACCCTTCGCCTTCTGTATACAGATCTCCCAGCAAACCACTATTTCTGTCGGGCACAGACCACGGGTCAGCGTTGATAACAGCGGGTTCGCAGGTTTTGGCAAATAATAAATAACGGGCAGCTTCCCGGTTTTTATCTTTCAATAAAAACTGTGCAAAAGAATTTTGTTTTACACTATCCGGTAACACATTACTGCCAGTAGCAATCGCCGATAACTGCTCCACCTTATAAGTATAAATACATTCGCGTATATCCTTGGCCGTTACCTTACTGCCAGTATAGTTTTGCCAGTCCCCCACGTTAGCCGTTTCCTCAGAAGGCGTAGGATCACCGTAAAAATGGCTCAGTGAAGTATAATAAAATGGTTCATATCCTCCTCCTTTTGAATAAGGACTATAAAAGGAGATATAATAGTCGTAAGGATCTGGCGAGGGACCACACGATAGGGTGTAGATCACATTACCAAAAAAAACAGCACAAAAGCTAATTAAAAAAACGGATAATTTTTTGTAGTTCATCCAATGGATAATTTTGAAGCGTCAGCGAATCAAGATGATAAAATATAATAACCGGATCTTTTGTGGGTAGCTGTTTTGCCACCATCTTTGCGGAAGATTCCAGTGTTAAAGGATCGATAGTTTCCCGCCGGATAACATTTCCTTTCTTTAATGGATAGCCATTCAGTAGTGTATCCTGTTGTACTGTGTACAGGTGTGGCGGGCCTGGGGCAAAAAGGGCCGCATTTTGCAATTCCGTTTCTCCAACATTCCTTAAGATCCCTGCATACCCGATATCATTACGGAATAAAACACTCCATTCGAAAAGGGGTAACGCAATGTCCAAAGGTAAGGGATATCTGGCAACCCGATGCTCTCCCAGGTAGGACTCCATCACCTCCAGGTCCAGAATAGAATTATGTGCGCCGGGCTTACGGAGGTCGCCCATATTGTAACACATCAGCAGGCCTTTGTCTACCGGTGGAATCCCTGCACGTACCGCATATTTCACCTGGTACATACGGATGGTGGCCGATATACGCCGCTGCTGAAAAAAAGGTGTTTGTTTGATTTGTTTTATAAAAGAGAAATAGGCATCCCGGCTGCGCTCTGTCCAATCGCAATCCAGCTGTATTTCAGGGATATGCACACCTGGCATACGATCGCATAATTCTCCCATCAGTTTTGCTACTTTGCCGGCAAGTGCCGTATCCGGATGCGCCCATACCTCGTTCATCAGGAACACCACCGGCACAATGTCCACATTGGCGGGCAAGGGAGCCGATTGTCTGAAAATAGCTACTGGTACGGGTGCTTTCGTCACCTCGTCTACGTCTACATCAAATAACTTAATGTATAAGCGCTTTGCCGGCAACTGCTGCACATATGCCTGCTCTTTGGCGTTCCCATTCCAGGTTTGTTTCCAGTAATAAAAGGCAGGCATTACTTTTCGCTGTACAGGATGATGACAGGCAGCAGTTAACACAAACAAACTTATAAACAGTATGCGGGGTATCATGATATTTTAAATAAGCAACCTGCCACAGATAATACCTGCTGCCACTGCAGCATTTAATGATTCGGCGCCACCGAGCCGGGGAATGGTGATCCGGTGGGTAGCCAGTCCTATTACTTCTTCCGTTAATCCCCTTCCTTCATTACCAATCAGGATAATACCTTCTTTCATGGCCGGGAAATCGGCGATATTCTTACCATGCAGGGTAGCTGCATAGGAAGAAAGTTTAGTTTGCCGCAACAACTCCTTTATATCGTATTCGGCTATACGTACCCGGATAATACTACCCATGGTAGCTTGTATGGTCTTAGGATTATATACATCCACACAATCCGGGGAGCAAATAATCTGTGGTATACCAAACCAGTCGGCAATGCGAATCAGCGTTCCCATATTACCGGGATCCTGTATGGCCTCCAGCGCCAGCGCCACAGTACCTGCTGCCGGAAGCGGATTGGCCGCTGCAGGCATATCCAGCAAAGCCATTGCCCTGTTGGGTGTGGTGAGTGAAGACAATTGTTTCAGTATTGTTGTATCCACTTCTGTCACTGCGCCCGCAGGTAACCTGTCCAGCAAGGCCGTATGTTGTTCCAGCCAATCGGCTGTTGCAAATACTCCTTTTACGGGCATGCCCGCCTGTAGCAGCTCCTGCACGATCTTGTCACCCTCTGCCACATACTGGCTGGATTTTTGCCTGTTTTTTTTGTGCTGTAATGATTGAATATATTTAATTTGCGCCTTTGACAACATGGGGCCAAACCTACACGATTTCTTTTAATCAGCCAAGAAGAGGCATGGTTTCCGGTTCGTCAGGAATGGCTTTAAAAATTACTAATAACGTTTTCGCCCGTGATGCAACTGCTTCCCAAATCCAGAATTTTACTGCTGAAACAATTGCTGCTATTAGCTGTAATATTCACGTTGGCGGCATGTTCCAATACCAAATACCTTCAAAAGAATCAAACATTATATACCAGCAGTAAAGTAGATGTACAGGGAGAAGTACTCAACTCCGAAAAACAGGATCTCCGCAGCTCCCTCTCTTCGAAATCGCTGATGACACAGCAACCCAACAAAAAATTACTGACCACCCGCATAAAAGTCTGGCTCTATAACCAGAAGTATAACGAGCAAAAATCAAACTGGTTCTGGAACCTGGTCCTGTCAAAACGGAACCTCGAAGAACCCGTAGTATATGATTCCACCAAATCCAAAGAGTCGGTGGAACGCATGAGCAGCTACCTCCACAACCAGGGCTTCTTTTATGCTACCGTAAACTATGAGGCTAAAACCAAACGTAAAAAAACCAGTGTTACCTACCAGGTAAATACCGGCAAAAACTTCGTCATAGATAAAATTACCTACGTTATACCCGATACTGCGATTTTAAACATTGTAAAAGCCAATGAACAATTATCACTGGTACAGAAAGGCGTAGTATTTAAATCGGCTACCCTTGGCAGCGAAAGGGAAAGGTTAACACGGCTGATCAAAGATGCCGGCTACTATCAGTTTAACCGCGATGCGATAGAATACAGTGTCGACACACTCAATAAGGCACTGTTTCGCAATACCCTCAACCCTTTTGAAGGATTTGTAAATATCTTCAACGAAAACAAAGGACGGGATAAACTGACCATGGACGTGGAAATCCATATCAAAAATCCGGAAGATAGTATCGCCACCTGGCAACAATATCATATCGGTAAGATTTATGCCTACCCCGATTTTTCACTGAATGGCAATCCAAACGACAGCACCCTGAAACATGATAACCGCAAGTACATTAACATTCGTTATCATCAGGAGATACTGAGGCCCAAAATTCTTTCTAAATCTATATTACTAAGACCGGGAGAAACTTATTCCCTGCAACAGTATACCAATACGGTCAATAAATTATACGACATCGGTATCTGGCAATTTGTTACGCTCCAGTACAAAGAGCGGAAAGATACTGTTAAAACACTGGATGCCTACGTGTTCCTGACACCACGCCGCAAACAGGAGCTGGGACTCAGCTTTGAGTTAAGTAACAGTTCCGACTATACGCTGGGATCCGGTATCACCCTGAACTACCGCCACATCAATCTGAATAATACAGCTACCCAGCTGGGTATGGCCCTGAATACCGGTATTGAACTGATACGTCAGAAATCCGGATGGGACCTGCAATCCAAACAGTTTGGCGGAGAGATAGGCCTTACCTGGCCACGTTTTGCGCTTCCATTTAATATCAAACAATCCGCCAAGTCCAATGTAAAAACCCGGTTAACACTGGGCGCCAATTACCTGTCACGTGTAGAAAAGTTTGATGTCACCAGTATCAATGCCTCATACGGCTATGATTGGAACGAGTCATTGTATAAGCGCTGGATCATCCGGCCCATCACCCTGAACTATGTGGGAGTAAGCCTGGATCCTATATTCCGCGACAGTGTGGTCAATAAGAATCCTTACCTGAGGCGTAGTTTTGAACCGGCACTGATCGGTGGAGAAAGTGTTTCTTATATCTATAGCAACCAGGACTTGCTCCATCAGCGCCACTACAGCTACTTCCGGATAAATATAGAAGAATCCGGGCTTTGGCTGAGCGGCATCAACAGCCTGATGAACAGTGTCAGCGGACATAAAACCAACCTGGAAACACTGACCAATGTTAATATTTCCAATTTTGTAAAGATAGAAGCAGATTACCGTCACTATTGGAAACTGGGGCTGCACAGCGGTCTTGCTACCCGGGCTTATGCCGGTATAGGCATCCCTTATAGTTATTCACAGGTGTTGCCTTATGTAAGACAGTTTACTTCCGGTGGCCCCAACAGTATCCGCGCCTGGCGCTTACGCTCACTGGGCCCTGGCTCCTACAAGGATGACTCTCCCAGCTCACAAACATTCCCTGATCAAACAGGTGATATGAAGCTGGAAGGCAATATGGAATACCGTTTCGATCTGTTAAGAATGTTTGGAGGTACTATCAACCTCAAAGGAGCTACCTTCCTGGACATGGGTAATATCTGGATGGTCCGGAGTGATCCCTCCAGACCCGGCTCCGAATTCCAGTTCAACCAGTTATATCATGATCTGGCGATAGGAACCGGCGCGGGTCTGCGCTTGGATTTCTCCTTCTTCCTCATCCGTTTGGATTGGGGTATCCCAGTGAAAGTACCTTACTTTACCGGCAATAAAAACGGTTGGTATCTGAGCCAATGGGATTTGAAAGACGGTAGATGGAGACGTGATAATATTATCTGGAATATTGCTATTGGTTATCCGTTTTAGGAACGGTGTTGGCAGCAATGAAATCAGCCATGTCAGTAGCATCCGACAATTTGAAATTACCGATACGTGTTCTGCAAAGACTGCTCAGATAAGCACCACAACCCAGTGTAGCACCATAGTCATTCGCCAGTGAACGTATATACGTGCCCGTGCTGCACACCACCCTGAAATGTATTTCCGGTAAGTCAATTTTGGTGATCTCAAATTCCGAAATAGTTAATTTACGTGGTTCCACTTTTACATCTACCCCTTTCCTGGCCAGCAGATAGATAGGCTTACCATTTTGTTTGATGGCAGAGTGAATCGGAGGTAACTGCATAATTTCCCCGATAAAAGGCTGAGTGGCAGCCAGTATAGCGGCTTCATCAAGATGACTGATGTCTTTGAAATTTTCAGGCTCGGATTCTTTGTCAAAAGTGGGCGTGGTAGCTCCTAATGTGAAAGTGCCGGTATATTCCTTCTCCTGGGCCTGGTATTCATTAATTTTCTTTGTCATTTTCCCGGTGCAGCAAATCAGCAGTCCGGTAGCCAATGGGTCCAGCGTGCCGGCGTGACCTATTTTTGCTTTGGTGGTATTTCTTATCTTACGCACTACATCGAAGGAAGTCCATGTTAATGGCTTGTTGATCAGTATCACGGCTCCTTCCTGGTAATTAATATTTTCGTTCGTTTGCATGGCGCAAAGATAATAAATAGCTTTTAGCCATTAGCTTTTAGCTTTTAGCCAATGCAGCGGAGAGTAACGTATAATGGCCTTCGCCGCATTGGCTAAAAGCTAATAGCTAAAAGCTAATGGCTTTTTATTAAATTCACGCAATTTTCAAATACATGGCACTAGAACATCATTTAGACGCAACACTACGGCATAAGCAACAGGTCGACAATTCGCGTGACTACGTACTGCCATTCATACAGCAGGAATTTCCGAAACTGGAAGGCCTGCGGGTAATGGAAGTAGGATGTGGAGAAGGCGGGGTGCTGATCCCGTTCCTGGAAAAGGGCTGCAATTGTGTGGGCGTGGATCTTGCACCTGACCGTATCGAACTGGCTAAAAGTTTCCTTCAACAATACCTGGATGGCGGACAATTAAAGCTGATCGCCAAAAACATCTATGATCTTGACTTCCTGGGAGAATTCCAGCATTCTTTTGATGTAATTATTTTGAAAGATGCCATCGAACACATTCCTGACCAGGAAAAAATCATCGGGCATCTGAAGCAATTACTCACCCCCCAGGGGCAGGTTTATTTTGGGTTTCCACCTTGGTATATGCCACATGGAGGCCATCAGCAGATTTGCGCCAACAAGTTCCTCAGCATGGTGCCTTATATTCACTTGCTGCCAAGACCTTTGTACAAAGGAGTATTGCGGCTGTTTGGTGAAGGAGATGATGTAGTGGTGGATCTGATGGATGTGAAGTCAACCGGTATTTCTATTGAACGCTTTGAGCGCATCGTAAAACGTCAGCACTATAAAATTACCCAACGCAGATTCTATCTGATCAATCCCATCTATAAATATAAATTCGGTGTAAGCGCAAGAGTGCAGTGGAAGCCCATTGCAGCCATTCCTTTCTTCAGGAATTTTGTGACTACCTGCATGTATTATATGATTAAACCGGAATAGCTTTTTAGCTATTAGCCATTAGCTTTTAGCTTTTAGCTTTTAGCAAAATGCAGCGGAGATAAACATATATTATGTTCTCCGCTGCATTTTGCTAAAAGCTAAAAGCTAATGGCTAATAGCTGTTCCGTTCCATATTTCCCACGAAGCTTCTGCCTGCAGGATCAGCATTTCATGTCCATTTTTAGTGGTAGCGCCTTGTGCAGCTCCTTTTTGTAAAAAGGCGGTTTCTGCGGGGTTATACACCAGGTCATACAACAGGTGCCTGGAGGTAAGGTATTGATAAGGTATTTCAGGAAACGTATCTACTTTGGGATACATGCCTAAAGGAGTAGTATTGACAATAACAGTATGTGCTGCAACGGTTGCCTGGTCCAGTGCGTCATAAGATATCGCTCCGTTAACCGGCTGACGGCTTACTACGGTGTAGGTAATACCCAGTTGCTCCAGTGCATACATAATCGCTTTGGCGGCGCCACCGGTACCCAGCACCAGGGCGCTGGTATGGTGGGATTGCAGTAATGGCTGCAATGATTTTGTAAACCCGATTACATCTGTATTATACCCTGTTTTCTTCCCGTCTTTAAAATGAATGCAGTTAACGGCGCCTATTTGTGCAGCCGCTTTGCTGAGTTCATCCAGGAAAGGGATGACTACTTCTTTGTAGGGAATGGTAACATTTAATCCGTTGAGCTGCGGATGTTGCTCCAACAGTGTGCTGAATTCGGAGATACCGGGTATCGGGAAGTTTTCATACTGGCAGCCAGTGATCTGTTCCTTTTCAAATTTTTCTTTAAAGAACCCTTTTGAAAAAGAGTGGCTAAGCGGATAGCCAATAAGTCCGTAAATCTTCATGAAGCCAATAATTGAAAATTACGACATACGAATTACGGATTTGTAGGGAGATAGTGTACGCAGCATAGCTACTCACTTCTATCTTCTCACAAATCCGTCATTCGTAATTTGAGATTCGTAATTATTAAAAAACTATTCTCTATCTAAAAACAGGTTAAACGTATCTCCTCTTAAGCCAATACGCATAGCTTCCAGGGAAATAACTTCATTAGGCGCCAGGTTACCCAGGTTGGCATTACATCCTACGAGTTCGAGGAAGTAAAGCTGTTGGGCTTTTTGTGGCGCTTCCCAGATAATTTTTTCAGCGGGTATCTGTGTCAGGATTTCCTGTACCAGACCTTCGCGTACTTCACCGCTACCGCGATAAATACCAACGTTACCGCTTTCCCGGGCTTCGGCGATCACATAAGTGGCGCCGGCTGCCAGTTCAGCGCTCATCAGCTCAATCCATTTATAGGGTGGGATGATGTGTTCCGCATCTTTAGATCCTACTTCACTCAATACCAACCCGATTTTAGCGAGTTTCTCAATATAACCGCATTTTTCAGCATGCGGGATAGTGATAGAACCATCAGAAACTTCCATGTAGCTGATGCCGTAATCCTTTACTACCTTAATGTACTCCTCAAACTGGTTGCGGATCACAAAGGCTTCAAACAGGGTTCCGCCAAAGTATACAGGAATGTTTGCTGCCTGGTAAAGTTCAATTTTTGCGCGCAGGTTGGGCGTAACATACGCAGTGCCAAAACCCAGTTTCAGGATATCAATATGAGGACCTGCTGCCGATAAAAAATTTCGTGCTTCTTCCAAACTAAGGCCCTTATCCATTACCATGGTTAAGCCATGTGTACGGGGCTTCTTTGTCCTTTCCGGGATTTGTGTCAGATTAAAATTCATTTGAAATATTTTTATCTTCTTATTGGTCAGTAAAACACATACTAATTTTCGCCAGGCACTTCGGGATAGCGTAGATGCAATTTTAGTAACCGGAAATACTGTTGACTTTTGTCCATGACAATTAAAAGCCGGCGCAAAAATAAGAAGTATACTTTATTTTATTAAAGTAAATAACATTGGTTAACGTTTGCGGCGGTATTGCGCAATCAGATCCACCACACTCACATGCTGTAACACAGCAGGGTCAAGCTCTACGAGCTTTTTAACAATTTTTGGCGCCTGCTGCAAAGCTGTTTCCAGATGCAACAAACCCTCTTTGGTTTTCCCCATAGCGATCAGGATGGCTGCCCGGTAGTAGATAAATATGGGCTTACGGCCTGCCTTTTCCTCTGCTATTGACAGCTGTACCAGGGCTTCTTCCAGGAATCCGGACACATACAACCCTTTTAACAGCTCCTGCCAGGTAACTGCGCTCTTGGGCCGGGTACGTACTGCATTCATAAAATGAACCAGTGCGTCTTTGTTTTTTCCCAGCTCCAGGTAGCACTCACCCAGGCTCATATTATATTCAGCGTTGGTTTTGTTTATTTTAAGTGCACTCAGCAACGATTTGGCAGCATTTTCCCAGTTGGCTTCCATCATATAGGCCACCGCAATCTTATAATACAGCTTATCATCGCTCGGACTCAGATGCGATGCCTTCCTGTAATAATAGCGGGCCTGGGTAAACTTGCGCTGTCTTTCATAACAATGCCCGATAGCTTCATAGATAACATCCTCCGGTTTCGCTATTTCCAGGTGTTTCTGAAGCACTTCAATCGCTTCGGCATACTTACGCAGGCGGATATACGCATCGCCCATATTCCGGTAGGCATAATCGAATTTTTCATCAATTGCTACCGCATACTGATAAGCATCTATGGCCTTCTCGTATAACTTCAGTCCCTGAAAAGCAGTACCCAGGTTAAACCAGGCCAGCTGGTTAAAGGGATGCTCGTCTATAATCGCATTGTGCAAACGGATACTTTCTTCATTACGACCAGTAAACTCTGTCCAGAAGCAGATCTTATGCAAGGCTTCTTCACTGTTGGGATCATATTCCAGTGCCATTTTCAGGCAATCAAATACTTTTTCAAATTCTTCCCAGTCATCATACACATCGGCCAGTTCCAGTAACAACTCCGTCCTGTCTTCTCCCGAAAACTGCTCTATTTGTTCTTCCAGCACACTGGCAGCTTTCTGATGCTGATTCAGCGCCAGGTAAACATCTGTCTGCAGTATATAAAGATTAATGTCAGTGCGGTCCAGTACTTCTGCTTTCTCCAGCAAATCCAATGCTTCCTTGTACTTTTTGGTTTCTATCAGTAAGTTGGCCTTTTTAAGCAGTAATGTAGAAGAATAGGGGAATTGTTCGATGGCTATTTCTGCGGCCTGCAATGCGATCGGCATTTCGTCATGCTCGTCATAATAGTCTATGATCTGTTCAAATGAATCTTCGTCCAAAAAAGAATGAGACTTACCAGCCCTGAGATTTTCAAACTGCTGCAACAAGTCTCTCAGATCATCAAAATCTTCGTTTAAAAAGGAAAAGTCTTTACTCATTACTGTAAATATAGTACTTTTATTTATGCCCAAATATGGGGTGAAAATGACCTTTTAAATATTTTTTAACATTTCCTTGTGATTTAATCGTATCTTGCGTTAAGAATATGTTATATAATATATCAAAAAGTTTGTACATTTGTGTTACAATGAAAGCGAAAACATACATATCACGCACTTTTTCATTGTCTTGCTTGTTGGCGGGCGCTATGGCGTTTTTTGCTCTCAATGCCCTGGCGAATAATAGCTTTTTGCCCTCCGATAACGACAAAGACAAGTCGAAAAAAACGGCTGACAGTCAACACTTTGTGTTGAATACTGCTATGCCTAAAACCAACCTGAGCCTGGACGCAGCTTACCGCTACTCCGGTACTTTCAGCTCAGACTTTAAGTTTAATACCAACAATGTCAATAGTACCAATAACGTAATCAACCTTAAAGCGGTCATGACCTATACTAAGGGTAACGTTACTTATATTGTTCCTTCTAATGTCCAGGTGCAATCACAACCACCCGGAAACATGAACTTTCAGAAATTGCAGATTATTCTGCCACTCAAGAAAGGGTAATAAACTTTACGTTTCTTCAATTACAATATGGGCCGGTTAAAAAGTTATACAGCTTTTTAACCGGCTCTTTTTTTGGGACCAGATGATTATATCCGGACGCCATCAAGTCCACCTCAAGTCCACCTCAAGTCCACCTCTGCTGCACTGCTACTATATGTGCATAGCCTGTTCTTAGTATAGGATCGATATAGCCTACATACTGAAAAGGTAATGTGACTATCATGATTTTACACTATCCCCTTGGTTTTCAACTTGATCCATTCCCAGGAATTAAAAAAATTAGCGAAGATCGATGCGGATGTCCCTCATCTATCTTCGCTAATCTTATAAAATCAAGTAAAAAATCTGGAAATTTATCTAAATCAGGATAATCCTGGACAAAGACAAAAAACTACATATTCTTCAACTCTTCCTGACTTACCTCTTTATAGCCTGTTTTAGGCACATCAAAATAAGAAGCAGGAATCGGATACAAATCTACTTTGGTGGCAATTACGCGCGTTTTAGCACCGGTTTTGGTCAAAATTTCAAACTCCAGGGGAATACCCTTCAAATTCACAAAACGACGGTTATATTGTTTGTTTTCCGGTATCAGATCAGTGGCATAAAATACCTCGAAAGTCTGGCCATCCGGCATGGTGCCAATCGCCTTTCTACAGGTATACCCTGCGATCTCCTTGGTATCTGACTGATCCTTAAACTGGATATTCTCATATTGTTTCAGATCCTTGTTGTACTGGTCTTTACCAGCCCGGATCAGGTATTTATTGCCATGCTGGTCAATCAGCGTGGTCATGGTTTCTGTTTTGCTGTTAATGAGATAGGTATAATGAACGATATTGAAATTCATATCTATCCTGCTCAGTGGCCCACGCATGTATTGGGTAAAAGTACTGCCTTCCAGCATGGCATCCATTTGCAGCTGCTCTGGTGGCAGCTCCATCTTGTAAATAATTTTCGCATCTGAAACGGTGCGCTGCGCCAGTAAAGAGCCCGCGCAACATGCCAAGATAAAAGTTAATAACAACCGGTATGACATAGTGTGGTGTATTAGTTGAATGGCGGTATAGTTATGGTTGATAAACTAACTACCAGGTAAACTTTTCTTTATTTAAAAAAGCGGCGATACCGCGTTTACAGTCATCGTGTCCACGGGTTTCTGCATTCAATGCTGATGCATGCAGCAACCCTTCCTTTAATGGTAAGTCCAACACTGTGCCAATCAGTTTTTTGGTTACTTTCAGTGAGTTGGCGGAAGCCTCCTTACAAAGGCTGCCAGCCACTTTAGCTACATAGGTATTAATTTCTGCTGCAGGTACCACCGCAGTGATCAGGCCATCCGTAGCTGCTTTTTCTGCCGTTACCAGTTTCCCGGTCAACAGCAATTCGCGGGACCTGCCCTCTCCTATTTTACGAACCAGAAAAACCGCCACCAGCGCAGGAATAAAGCCAATCTTCACTTCGGTATAGCCCAGCAAGGCTTCCGGTACAGCGTAACTCAGGTCACAAAGGGTAACTAACCCACAGCCCCCGGCAATCGCGTGTCCTTCCACCTGGGCAATTACAATCTTATCAAGGTCGTAAATCTCCCGGAATAACCGCATCAGTTCCCGGGAATCAGTGAGATTTTCTTCATAGGTATTTTTTTGTAGTTGCTGCAAGTACTCCAGGTCGGCGCCGGCACAAAATGCTTCGCCATTTCCCTTCAAAATGATCACTTTCACCGCCTCATCCGCTTCTGCAGCCCGAAAGGCCTCCCGTAACTCCGCTACTAGCTGGCCGTTCAGCGCATTCCGCTTTTCAGGACGATTTAAAGCGATGGTAGCCATACGATCCGCTACAGTATATTGTAAAAAAGAAAAAGCCATAAACAAAGAATTAAAAACAACCTTGTTTATGGCAATCTAAGCAAAAAAAATTTAATGGGTAATCTCCTGTATTACCTGCCCTACATTACCACTGGGCATCTGAATATGTAATAATGCAGCCAGCGTAGGTGTAATATCTGTCATACCAACGGTACGGTTGGTTTTGCCGGGATGAATACCCCAACCCATCCATACCAGCGGAATATGTGCGTCATAAGGATACCACAAACCGTGTGTAGTACCGGTTTTGCCGCCATCAATATAGCCAGGGGTTAATATCACCTGGATATCACCACTTCTTTTGGTGTTAAAACCATTAGACAACATCGTACGCATTGGCTCTGGTAAAGTAGTCGTCATCAGGTTTTCGATGGGAAAAGCTTTGGCGATAGCCGGTGATTTCAGCAAGCGGGCAATGATCAGCTGCCGGATATCGGCTTCACTTTTCCCTGCCTGCGCAATGCCGTCATGATCCAGCCACAACTGGTAGTTATCGGATCCTTTTATGGCTCCTTTTACACCAAACTTAGCAGCCACCAGGTCATTGAGATCCTTTATGGCAGCCGGTTCATCCCAGGTACCACCAGGCAGCTTGTTTTCTTCCATAAAACCTGGTACATGTGCTACCCCATGATCTGCGGTAATAAAAAAGAGATATTGTCCCTTGCCTACCTTAGCATCCAGGTACTTGAAAAGCGTGGCCAGATCCTGGTCCAGGCGCAGATAAGTATCTTCAATTTCTACGGAATTAGGCCCAAACTGATGACCTACATAATCCGTGGAAGAAAGACTCACCGCCAGAAAATCGGTGACATTACCTTTGCCCATATCATAGGCTTCCAGGGCCTTTTTAGCAAACTCCAGGGTCATGGTATTGCCAAAAGGAGAAGCTGAAATAGCGGAGTTTGAAATATCGCTCAGGTTATGCGGGAATGAAGTATTGGTGGCATTTTTATATTTGCCTTCATAGGGTTTTTCATCCGCTGTACTGAGGGTATAGGTAGATACCGGGTACAGGGTAGTCCAGGGTTTACTGAGATATTGCTGCGGGAATTGCTGTTTATTAAATTCCTGCGCCCATACCGGCAACTCTTTCATATAATAGCTGCTGCTCACCCAGTTACCAGTGCTGCCATCATACCAGAAAGCCGCGTTGGCACTGTGTCCGGCGGGCAAAATGGCGCCACGGTCTTTGATCGCTACGCCTACTACTTTGCTCTGAAAATTATTGGATAACCGGAGTTCATCACCGATGGTAGTGACCAGCATATTACGCGGACTCATTTTACCTGCAGCAGAATTGCTGCCAACTGTGCTAACAGTTGTATCTTCGGCGCAATACATGGTTCGGCCCAGTTCGGGATTATACCAGGTGTTGCCGATAATGCCATGGATAGCAGGAACAGAGCCGGTGTATACGCAGGTATGGCCACAGGCCGTTATAGTAGGGGTATAGTTGATCAGGGTATTTTCACAGGAAAAGCCTTCCTGCAGCAATCTTTTAAATCCACCCGCGCCATAGCGGTTACCGTAGCGGTAAAGGTAGTCCCAGCGCATCTGGTCTACCACCACGCCCACTACCAACTTAGGTCTGGCAGACATTTTGGTGGTTTTGGAAGCAGCGGGATGGTTAAAAGGTTTGGGAGAGGTCGCTTTTTGCGCCCTGGTAGCTGTTGCGGAAAACAAGAGAACCGCGGTCAGGAAATGTGTAAATTTCATCAGATCGTAAATATTTAAAAATCACTGTAATACAACGACATAAGGCGTTGCTGCCTAGCAAATAATTTGTTTTCGGAGACGCGCCAAATGTAAACCAAGTTTACAAAAAGTAATATTTTAATACCTTTGTGTCCATTTTAAATGGAATGAATTAACCATTACATAATATATCGTATGGATATTTTCGAGAAACTGCTGAAACATCTGGGCCCTATCGGGGAACATTCAGACAGAGCCCATGGCTATTTCGCATTTCCTAAACTGGAAGGAGAAATAGGCCCCCGCATGAATTTCCGGGGCAATGAAAAAATTGTCTGGAGCCTTAACAACTATCTGGGTTTAGCCAACCACCCGGAAGTACGTGCTACCGACGCTCAGGCTGCCGCCGACTACGGAATGGCGTCTCCAATGGGAGCGCGTATGATGAGTGGTAACACCAACTACCATGAGCAGCTGGAAAACGAATTGTCCGACTACATGGGCAAAGAAGCTACTACTTTATTAAACTACGGCTACCAGGGTATCATGAGCGCTATTGACGCCATCGTGGGCCGCAGAGACGTAATTGTATATGATGCAGAATGCCATGCCAGTATCCTGGATGGTTTACGCCTGCATCCCGGCAAACGTTATGTGTTCAAGCATAACGATATGGAAGATTTCGACAAACAGATGAAGCGTGCAACTGAACTGGCCAAAACCCAGGGCGGTGGTATCCTCGTGGTAACAGAAGGCGTATTCGGTATGGCCGGTGACCAGGGTAAACTGAAGGAAATTGCTTCTTTTAAATCTAAATATGAGTTCCGTTTACTCGTAGATGATGCGCACGGCTTTGGCACAATGGGTAAAACCGGTGCTGGTACCGGCGAAGAGCAAGGCGTACAGGACCAGATCGATCTGCTGTTCAATACCTTCGCAAAATCCGGTGCTTCTATCGGTGCTTTCATCAGCGGCGAAAAACAAATCATCAACTTCCTGCGCTATAACATGCGCTCACAGATCTTCGCTAAATCCATTCCTTTACCTATCGTTATCGGACACCTGAAACGTGTGCAGCTGATGCGTCAGCATCCTGAAATGAAAGCGAAACTGTGGGATAATGTGAATAAACTGCAGAACGGATTGAAAGAACGTGGATTCAACATTGGCAGAACCAATTCACCGGTAACGCCGATTTACCTGCAGGGCGACATTCCGGAAGCTACTGCTATGTGCCTGGATCTCCGCGAAAACTATAACATTTTCTGCTCTATCGTGGTATACCCGGTTATTCCTAAAGGACAGATCATTTACCGCCTGATTCCTACAGCTGCACACAGCTATGAGGATATTGAGCTCACTCTCCAGGCATTCAGCGAAACCAAGGCTAAACTGGATGAAAAAGTTTACGAGGTTGCTGAAATCCCAATGGTATAACAGTCACACCAATCATAATATTAAAAGCCTTCCTGCTCTTCAGGAAGGCTTTTCTATTTAAAATGGGAAAAGGCCAGAGGGGTCATAGCAATAAGGTAAGTCAATAAAGGGCTAAAAAACAAAAGGGCTGATTTTACTCAGCCCTTACTTCAAATCGTTCTTTCACTAGGTGTAATTTTTCATTAGATTTCATCAGGACATGGTAGAGAACAAATGGTTTTCATAGAAATTGGAATAACCAAGTGATTCCAAATAATTTATAAAATATGCTTTATTTTAATTCGGTATGTCTTTTCATTGATGCTTATCAAAAATAKGGGAGATTTCAGCAAATTCTATAACACATCCGTTGGATTTTGTTAACAGCTTGTTAAAGATTAACACTGCGGTAATATATCACTCAAATGTAAAAAGGCCCGTTTTTTCCTAATATGATCAAAAAAATTCCCTTTTGCGTAAGCGCTTCCCACCATTAGCGCGATAACTTTGCGGCGGAAGCAATACATACTCAGGCCTTTAACCATTATGGCTGGTAAAAGCCGGGCCCCGGACTGCGTCTATAGCACATTCGTTGACCACCACGTCCGGGCAATGCTGCTGTTAACTGATAAAGGGATCATTAAACGATAGGAATTGAAACTTCAATGGAGTAAACAGTTTTTCCGGATACACCGGATTATGGGTTTAATAGCCGGTGTCCTGCTGCTGCTGTTAAGTATTACCGGCAGTATGCTGGTTTTCAGTGATGAAATAGACCATGCGCAGTATGCCAACGCCTACCACGTTACCCCCGAAGCACAATCCAGTCCACTACAGGAGCTGATGCAGGACGCCCGGCAGGCACTTCCCGGTAATCCCTACCTCTTTTTCGTAAGACTACCACAGGCGGCCAACGAAAGCATCGTGCTGAGGGCCGAATATGCAGCAGATCATAAAGTATACGTCTTCCTGAATCCATATACCGGCAAAATATTACAGCAATACTCCAATACAGACCATTTAACGGGCTATGTGCTATACCTGCATTTCACCCTCCTGAGTGGTAAAACAGGGGCTACGATCGTCCTCATTGCCGCAATAGCGCTATTTTTGTCCGTTCTCACCGGCATATTTATTTACCGGAATGCCATTGTCAAAGTGCTCATTTTCCGGGTAAAACTGGAATGGAAGAACCGCACCCGGCGCTGGCGGAACCTGCACCGCATCCTCGGTGTATGGGCACTACTGTTTAACCTGCTGATTTCCTTTACCGGCTTTATGATGGAACTGAAAGTGCTGGACTCCCGGAAAAATCCCAAAGCCAGTTTTGAAGCCGTTCCTTTTACCGGTGATTATGAACCACTCCTGGAAAAAGCAAAAGCCAGTATACCCGGCTTCGAAATAATGGGAGTACGCCCACCCAAGAAAGCAGGCGATCCCCTCAGAATACTGGGACATGCACACGAATCAGCTTTCTTTGGTGAGTATTCCTCTTCTGTATTTATAGATGCCAACGGCAACATTAAAAAAACAGTGAATTTCAGTAAAGCCTCCTTTGGCGATAAATTCAACGCCTGTATAGCGCCACTTCACTTCGGTAATTACGGCGGTATTGCATTAAAAATCATTTATTCACTCCTTGCTTTAACCCCGGGCGTATTATCTGTTTCCGGTTTCCTGATCTGGTATCGCAGAAAATATATTATTAAAGTACACAACAGGGTTTAATATCAAAGGCAGTAATGCCAGGCTTAACTTGAGCTGAAGGCAGAAGCAAAAAGCTATTGAGGCGATTGATTAAAGCGTAGAATATATATTCGCTTTAATCAATCGCCTCAATAGCTTTTTGCTTTTAACTTTATGCTTTACGCTTTACGCAGATGTTCTTCAATAGCGGTGTCGTATGATTTCTTCCAGGTGCTTACATTACCCCAGTCTTCACCGTTTACTTTGATGTGCTCGCCGGTAACAACGCCCAGTTTCTCGTAACGTACGGAAGTATCAGAAGCGTCCACCAGACCATGCATCAGTGCTTCGAACTTCTCTTTATCTTCCGGTCTAACGGTTACCACTACACGGCTCTGGCTTTCACCGAACAGGTAGGCATCTTTACGGAATTTGTTATTGGTAGTCAGTTCAAATCCTTTTCCTGCAGGCATAGCGCTTTCCAGCAGCGTAACGAATAAACCACCATCGCTCACATCGTGTGCAGAGCGGATGAGTCCTGCTTTATTCAGTTTAGTGATGGCCTGGTGTACATGCAATTCTTCATCGAGGTTGAAATGCGGTGCAGGGCTATATTCTATACCAATGATTTTGTGCAGGTATTCGGAGCTGTTGATATCGTTGCGGCTGCGACCTACCAGGTATACCAGGTGGCCTTCTTCCTTGAAATCAAGGGTGATGCGCTGATCCAGGCTATCGAGAATACCCACCATACCAATGGTTGGTGTTGGGTATACCGGACCATCAGGAGACTGGTTGTAGAAGCTTACGTTACCACCGGTAACAGGTGTGTTAAACTTGCGGCAGGCTTCGCCCATACCTTGTACTGCGTGTACAAACTGGTAGTAAACTTCCGGATCGTAAGGGTTACCGAAGTTCAGGCAGTTGGTAATAGCAACTGGTTCTCCACCGGAGCAAACGATGTTACGGGCAGCTTCTGCTACTGCGATCTGTCCGCCTTTATGAGGATCAGCAAAAACATAGCGACCATTACAGTCGGTAGTCATTGCCAAAGCTTTCCTGGTTGGTTTTACCAATACGATGGCTGCATCGCTTGGTGCATTGGTGCTGGCATTTGCAGTACCTACCATGCTATCGTACTGGTTATAGATCCAGCGTTTGGAAGCGATGTTAGGCAGGGCCACCATTCTTTCTGCTACAAAATGCGGGTGCTCTGTATCAGGAATGTTGTGGATATTAAATGCTTTAATTTTAGCGAAATAAGCTGGTTCAGTATAAGCGCGGTGATATTGGGGAGCGCCGCCACCCAGTACCATACTTTCAGCAGGAACGTCTGCTTCCAGTTCGCCGTTCATATAGAACTTCAGGTTTTTATCTTTGGTTACTTCACCGATTTGTACGCAGTGCAGGTCCCATTTTTCGAAGATATCGAGTACTGGTTTTTCTTCGCCTTTCTTCACAACGATCAGCATGCGTTCCTGGCTTTCGCTCAGCAGCATTTCCCATCCTTTCATATCTTTCTGGCGGGTAGGTACTTTATCTAACCAGATCTTCATACCGTGTTCGCCTTTAGCGCTCATTTCTGCAGTGGAGCAGGTAATACCGGCTGCGCCCATATCCTGCATACCGATGATGGCGTTTGTTTTGATGATTTCCAGACAGGCTTCCAGTAATTTCTTTTCCTGGAAAGGATCGCCTACCTGAACAGCAGGTAAATCTTCCGCGCTGTCTTCTGTGATATTGGCAGAAGCGAAAGAAGCACCACCGATACCATCTTTTCCGGTAGCAGAACCTACGATAAAAACAGGGTTACCTTCACCATAAGAAGTAGCGGAAACGGTTTGACCTACTTTTACGATACCGGCGCTGAATGCGTTTACCAGTGGGTTAGTACCGTAGCAGTCTTCGAAATAAACTTCACCACCTACAGTAGGAACGCCGAAGCAGTTACCGTAGTGGCCTATACCATGTACAATACCTTTTACCAGGTGTTGTGTTTTCTTATCATTAATATTACCGAAGCGCAGTGAGTTGAGTGCAGCGATAGGACGAGCGCCCATTGTAAAGATATCGCGGTGAATACCACCAACACCTGTTGCAGCGCCCTGGAAAGGTTCGATAGCGGATGGGTGGTTATGCGACTCTATTTTAAATACAACCGCGTAGCCATCACCAATATCTACCAGACCGGCATTTTCTTCTCCTGCTTTTACCAGCAGCCTGTCACCATCGCGGGGCAGGGATTTCAGCCAAACGATTGAATTTTTGTAAGAGCAGTGCTCACTCCACATTACAGAATACATACTTAATTCTGTAAAGTTGGGGGTACGGCCTAAAATGGATATAATTCGTTCAAACTCGTCAGCGGTAAGTCCTAGCTGTTCAGCAATTTCTACGGTGGTTTGCATGTATTTAAGTATAAAAAACGAGTAATTTAAAAGAAGTCGCAAAAGTACATGTTTTTCCTGCAAATGCCAAGAGGTTGCCGCCTGGCTTCAAATGGCAAATTTTTAACCTCACTACATCATATTAGTAATTTTTAAATTCATCAGATTAAAGACAAGTGAAGTATAAATATTTAACGAAACAGCAAAAAAACAGCTCTTTTAAAGCCCTAAATGTAATTTTTCAGTTAAAATGAACAATTTATTTGCATTTATAGCTACGGATGCGTTCTTTTGTGTAAAATAATTTACAGCATGCAATCGTTACGTTTCAAAGCGCTGGAAGGATTAGCTGGCGTAGACTCCACTCTCACCGAACATAACGGTAAAATTACCGATGTATTTGGCAGCAATGTTTTCTCTGGTAAAGTTGTTCGGGAATATCTGAGCGATGAGGCTTATAAGAGCCTGATGAACTCTGTTAAAAATGGCACCAAGCTGGAACGTAAGATGTCCGAGCAGATCGCTTCAGGCATGAAAGCATGGGCGATGAAAAAAGGTGTGACTCACTACACACACTGGTTTCAGCCATTGACCGGCACTACCGCAGAAAAGCACGATTCATTTTTCACGCTGAAAGGTGATGGTACTGCATTGGAAACTTTTGATGGAGATGCACTGGTACAACAGGAACCAGATGCTTCCAGTTTCCCTAACGGTGGTTTGAGAGCTACCTTCGAAGCCCGCGGCTACACTGCCTGGGATCCTTCCTCTCCTGCTTTCATCCTGGAACAGGGTTATGGTAAAACACTCTGCATACCTACTATCTTTGTTGCCTACACCGGCGAATCTCTGGATTACAAAGCGCCATTGCTGAAAGCACTGGCTGCTATGGACAAAGCTGCAGTAGACGTATGTAACTATTTCGATAAGAACGTTACTAAAGTAACTGGTACCCTGGGTTGGGAACAGGAATACTTCCTGGTAGACGAAACAATGGCTAACGCCCGTCCTGATCTGATCATGACTGGTCGTACCGTAGTTGGTCACGCTCCTTCCAAAGGTCAGCAGCTGGAAGATCATTACTTCGGTGCTATCCCTGAGCGTGCTTACGCTTACATGCGCGATTTCGAAGTAGAATCTTACAAACTGGGGATTCCTTTAAGAACGCGTCATAATGAAGTAGCACCTTCTCAGTTTGAGTGTGCTCCTATATTTGAAGAAGTAAACATCGCAGTAGATCACAACTCTCTGTTGATGGATGTAATGAATAAAGTGGCTAAACGTCACAAACTGAAAGTGTTACTGCACGAGAAACCTTTTGCAGGCATCAACGGTTCCGGTAAACACAACAACTGGAGCATGTCTACCGATACTGGTGTAAACCTGCTGGCTCCCGGTAAAACACCGAAGACCAACCTGATGTTCCTCACTTTCTTTGTAAACACCATTAAAGCGGTTCATGACTATGCTGATCTGATGAGAGCTGCTATTGCTTCTCCCAGCAATGACTTCCGCTTAGGTGCCAACGAAGCGCCTCCTGCTATTATCTCTGTATTCTCAGGTAAATACCTGTTTGATGTACTGCAGGAAGTGAAAAACCGTGTTAACAACAAGTTCGACGAACAAGACGAAGCGATCCTGAAACTGGACCTGCACCGTCACATTCCGGAACTGCTGCTGGACAACACTGACCGTAACCGTACTTCTCCTTTTGCTTTCACCGGCAACAAGTTTGAATTCCGCGCCGTAGGTTCCTCTGCCAACTGTGCTTCTGCTATGACTGTATTGAATACTATCGTTGCAAAAACACTGACTGACTTCAAAGTTGAAGTAGATGGTCTGATCGAAAAAGGCGAGAAAAAAGAGATTGCCATTATGCAAACTCTTCGGAAATATATTGTAGATTCGGAAAAAATACTGTTCGAAGGCGATGGCTACAGTGAAGAGTGGGAAAAAGAAGCAGAAAGAAGAGGTTTAGCTAACGTTAAAACCACACCAAAAGCACTGGATGCTATGGTGACTGCTAAAGCTGCCAAACTTTATACAGATACCGGCGTTTACAACGAAAAAGAACTGCACGCACGCCACGAAATACTACTCGAAGATTATGTGAAGAAAGTGCAGATCGAAGCCCGCGTTATCGGCGACCTCGCTACCAACACTATCCTGCCGTCAGCTATCAGTTATGTAAATGACCTGGTAACTAACATCCGCGGACTGAAAGAAATTGGTTTAGGCGATGATGCTGTTAAAGCTCAAACACAAATTGCTGCTAAAATAGCTGAACATATTAATGCCATTAGTGAAAATGTACAGGCTATGATCGAGGCGCGTAAGGTAGCTAACAAGCTCACCGACAGCCGTCAGAAAGCGATTGACTACTGTGAAAAGATTAAGCCGTACTTTGATGTAATCCGCTACCACTCCGATAAACTGGAGTTCCTGGTGGATGACAAAAAATGGGCACTGCCTAAATACAGAGAGCTGCTTTTCTTGCGATAAAACCGTAAGATTGTTTTGGTGTATGATTAGCCCCGGATTTTCATCCGGGGCTTTGTTTTGTTAATATTTCTCCTTAGATTCAGTTTAACCTATTTCCCGATCGCCCCCATTATTGCTGTAGCAAAATTATTGTAGCACCCTTAACCCTGGTATGTTTCACCCTTAAATACCAGTTAAATTTTTACTTATGAAAAGATACGTAACACTGGCAGTAACTACCATTGGAATCTGTTTTGCGGGTAACCTGACAAGTTGCACCAAAATAGCCTCAGAATTACCGGCCCCGATAACTGCCCTCACCACTAAATTCCAGTTGTATGATTACAGCAACCTGACTATAAATTATTCTAACTAACTGCATGATATTTCCCTGGCCTTCCGGGACAATATCATCCACAACAAAATCCCCTGCCCCTAATTCAACCAAAACTTTTTTACATCCCTTCCTATCTCCGGACACACCCCGTTAACCACTTTTTTTAACCAACACATTTTCTAACATGAAAAAGAACAATTCCCTGGTACATAGTGCCATTACCTTACTGTTTGTAGCGTTGTTTAGCCATTGTGTGAAGCCCCCGATTATTATACCCAATCCTCAACACTATGAAATCACCCGGATAACAGGAGAAAGCACCGCCGACTGGATAGATACCATCCGCATCACCTATAACGGCCAGCATGATCCTATCCAGGTAGCCGGCCAGCACATCAGCACAGGCTATCCCCAGTCACTGTTTGGGTATGACGCACAGCATAGGCTCAGGGTGCTGATTGGCGCCTATTATGATGGCAATCCCGGCTATGAAGTAGCGCATAAGTATCTATGCGATCAAAAAAAGAGAGTTGTGACGGACAGCATTTTTTATTTCGGTCGTTACGACAGAAATACGCTTACGCTTCTTGACGCCCGTTATTCTTCCGTCAGAAAATACACTTACGATAACCAGGACAGGATTACCAATGTAGCAGAGCAACGTTTTCCTGGTACTACCTTTTCTGAAATATGGACCACCCACTATTTTTACAATTCATCCGGCAATGCCTATAAGATTAATACAATGATTCAATTTCCGGATAACACCGTATCATCCTCAGATGTATTTCCGGTGTATGATGACAAAGTGAATCCACACCAGTTACACCCGGTATGGCAACTGATAGATCTCGATTACAGTAAAAACAATGCTTTTGTGGCTGATTCCTATAACAAGTACGGATTACCGATACACGTTACCGCTACCGGCGGCAAATACAATGGCCTTGTCTTCCTCTTAAACTCACTCAGAAGTTTTGAAATCGTGTACGGACATAAATAAACCCTTCTTCCCGGGATGTAAAAAACATAAAAAAGGCCTCCTGATCAGGAGGCCTTTTTTAAATAGTATATCCGTTACCGTTATACCAGCTTGAACGTCTCAGTAAACTTGGTGGTAAAGTTACCTTTACGGAAGTTTTCATCGCGCATCAGCTGCTGATGGAAAGGAATAGTTGTTTTAACACCTTCGATCACGAACTCGCTCAGCGCGCGTTCCATCGTATTGATGGCTTCTTCGCGGGTTTGCGCCATGGTAATAATTTTCGCTACCATGGAATCGTAATAAGGAGGAATGACATAACCGGCGTAGATGTGGGAATCAACCCGAACACCATGACCACCAGGAATATGCAGTGTAGTAATTTTACCCGGAGAAGGACGGAAATCGTTGTAAGGATCTTCGGCATTGATACGACACTCGATGGCATGCATCTGTGGTGTATAATTTTTTCCGGAGATAGGAATACCTGCAGCAATCTTGATCTGTTCTTTTACCAGGTCGAAGTTGATGACTTCTTCTGTTACCCCGTGTTCTACCTGGATACGTGTATTCATTTCCATGAAGTAGAAATTACGGTGTTTATCTACCAGGAACTCAATGGTACCAACACTTTCGTAGTTGATAGCACTGGCGGCCTTGATAGCTGCTTCACCCATTTTCTCACGCAGTTCAGGTGTCATAAACGGAGAAGGAGATTCTTCTACCAGCTTCTGGTGACGACGCTGAATAGAGCAATCCCTTTCACTGAGATGACATACTTTGCCGTATTGATCACCTGCTACCTGAATTTCGATATGACGGGGTTCTTCCACGAATTTCTCCATGTAGATACCATCATTACTGAAAGAGGCACGGGCTTCATTCTTAGCCATGTTGTAGGCGGTTTCAAGCTCACTCTCATCCCATACCACGCGCATACCTTTACCACCACCACCGGCAGTAGCTTTGATGATTACCGGGAGGCCCATGCTTCTGGCGATTGTTTTGGCTTCTTCCACGCTCTGGAGTAATCCTTCAGATCCTGGAATTACCGGTACACCGGCAGCAATCATGGTTTCCTTGGCAGTCATCTTATCGCCCATTCTGCGGATCATTTCCGGAGTGGGGCCGATAAACTTAATACCATGTTCACCACAGATTTCAGCGAAACGGGCATTTTCTGCCAGGAAGCCGTATCCAGGGTGGATAGCGTCTGCATTGGTGATTTCAGCAGCCGCCATCAGGTGAGGGATGTTCAGATAAGACTCAGTGCTTTGTGGTTTGCCTATGCATACTGCTTCATCGGCAAATTTCACATGCAGACTGTCTTTATCTGCTGTAGAATAAACTGCCACCGTTTTGATACCCATTTCCTTACAGGTACGGATAATCCGAAGGGCAATTTCACCACGGTTGGCAATCAATATTTTTTTGAACATTGTTTTCCTTAATAAGTTGATAATAGCTTTTAGCTGTTAGCCACTAGCTGTTAGCTGTTAGCGCCTTTAGTATTCCGGTTATGGAAGGCCAAAGGCTAACAGCTAAAAGCTAATGTCTATTATTACGGTTCAACTAAGAATAAAGGTTGATCATATTCCACCGGAGATGCATCATCTACCAGTACTTTCACGATTTTACCACTTACTTCACTCTCTATTTCGTTGAATAACTTCATTGCTTCGATGATGCACACTACTTTGCCGGAAGTAACTTCGTCGCCAACATTTACGAAAGCGGCTTTGTCCGGACCGGCGCTGCGGTAGAAGGTACCAATCATGGGAGATTTGATGGTAACCAGGTTGTCCGCTTTAACAGGAGCTGGTGTAGCTGCCGGTGCTGCGGTGGTGGCTACTGCTGCAGGAGCTACAGCGGCGGCCGCCTGTACAGGTGCCATGGTTGCAGGAACAGTGATTACCTGCTGTACTTCGTTATCCTTCTGCTTTATTGTAATCTTAAACTTGTCCTGTTCAATGCTCAGTTCACTGATATTTGATTTGTTGATCATTTTTACCAGTTCCTGAATCTGTTTAAAGTCCATGTAGACAGTTTTTGGTTTAGAAATATAGAATATGATGGATGACTGATTTACGCGGTCAGGAATTTCGTTTCAGAAAGAATACCCCTCAGAAACAAAATTCCTCTCCAAAAAATCAGCACTCCAAATGATTTATGCTTTTACTCTTTCGATGTACTCGCCATTCTTTGTGTTCACACGGATCAATTCTCCTTCATCCACAAACAGTGGCACCATTACGGTAGCTCCGGTTTCAACAGTAGCTGGTTTCAGGGTACGGGTAGCCGTATCACCTTTAACACCAGGCTCAGAATAGGTAACCAATACAACAATTTTATCAGGCAATTCCACTGCCATGTATTGCTCAGTTTCTGTGTTGATCTGCACACTTACTTCCTGCCCTTCTTTCAGGAACTGTGGCGCATCAATGGCTGTTTCCGGCATAGCAATCTGCTCAAACGTTTCATTGTCCATGAAGTTGTA
This sequence comes from Chitinophaga sp. 10T418, assembly GCF_056394125.1. Classification (NCBI taxonomy): domain Bacteria; kingdom Pseudomonadati; phylum Bacteroidota; class Chitinophagia; order Chitinophagales; family Chitinophagaceae; genus Chitinophaga; species Chitinophaga sp. 10T418. Next base: position 347,764 of record NZ_JBFTHG010000001.1, on the reverse strand, counting down.
GCCGGTATCATCTTTATATAAATACTGGAAAGCTTTCTTTTCAATGCGGATGGGATAGATGGTATCACCTGAGTTCCAGGTGTGCTCTATGGAACGGCTATTGTCAACGCCTTTCAATTTAGCCCAAACCTTTGCGGCTGCACGGGCGGTTTTGTTCTGACCAAACTCTACAACAGAATACAAACTGTTATCCAGCTTGATTATTAATCCTGTTCTGATATCTGCGGTGGTAGCCATAAATTAGGTTACTGATTTTAAGTTAAAAATTTATACGGATTGCAAAAGTAAAAATTTTCGCATATGAACAAGCAACTAATTCCCAAAATTAGAGAGATTAGTCCCTTTTCGGCCCAATTTTCGTCTTTTTTATTCAATAAATGACATTTATCCGGTAAATTTAAACTCAAATCAAGAAACTTTTATAAGTATGCGCTACGTGTTTTTCGTTATTTTAAGCTGTTTACCTGTGTTTTTGAAGGCTCAAACTGCCACTAATCCACCCACAAAACCACCATATTTACAGTATCCGATCATACCAGCTTTCCCTCTTATGCTTACCGATGGCCATTCTATCACTAAAAACGATCTCAAGCGGAACGAGAAAACCATGCTGTTTGTGTTCAGCGTAGATTGCGATCACTGTAAGCACCTGACAGAAGAAGTGTTGAAAAACATCAGCAAGTTCAAAAAAACACAAATCCTCATGGTTACCCCTTTTAAGGTGGAACAAATGAAGGAATATTACGATCAGTATAAAATTAAAGACTATCCAAACATCATTATGGCCAGCGAACCTACCCGGCAGATCATGTATTTTTATGACCTCCATTACTTCCCTGGTTTATACATATATGACAAGAAACAACAGTTTGTAAAGGGTTTTGAGGGAACGGCCAAGGTAGATTCTTTGCTGTTTTATCTGAATAAATAATCCTTGTGAAAATGTGTCTGCCCGGCCGGTTATTCTAAAGCCGAATCATTACATTTGTTTAATCACAATCATTCTTCACTTTTAAAGCTATAGACAAAATGAAAGTTACAGTAGTAGGAGCCGGGAATGTAGGCGCAACGTGTGCCAACGTACTGGCCCACAAAGATTTTCTGCAGGAGGTGGTTTTATTGGATATTAAGGAAGGAACGGCTGAAGGTAAGGCCCTGGACACATGGCAGCAGGCTCCCATTGATTATTACAGTACCAAAATTACCGGGGTGACCAGTGATTACACCAAAACCGCGAACAGCGATGTGGTAGTTATTACTTCAGGACTTCCCCGCAAACCTGGAATGAGCAGAGATGACCTGATTTCTACCAATGCCAATATTGTGAAATCGGTTACTGAAAATATTACCAAACATTCTCCGGATGCTATCATCATTATTGTGAGCAACCCGCTGGATGTAATGACTTATTGCAGTTACCTCACTGCCAAAAAAGACAGCAGCAAAGTATTCGGCATGGCCGGTATACTGGATACTGCCCGTTACCGCGCTTTCCTGGCAGAAGAAATAGGCTGTTCTCCGAAAGATATACAGGCGATACTCATGGGTGGCCACGGCGATACCATGGTGCCTTTGCCACGCTATACAACCGTAGGCGGCATCCCGGTAACAGAACTGGTAGCCCAGGATAAACTGGAAGCCATTATTCAGCGTACTAAAGTAGGTGGCGGTGAAATCGTAAACCTGCTGGGCACTTCCGCCTGGTATGCTCCCGGTGCTGCTGCCGCTCAAATGGTAGAAGCCATCGTGAAAAATGAAAAACGTATTTTCCCTGTATGCGCCTGGTTATCCGGTCAGTATGGTCTGAAAGATATTTACCTGGGTGTTCCTGTAGTACTAGGTAAAAACGGTATAGAAAAAATCATTGAACTGCAACTCAATGAAGCTGAAAAAGCATTACTCAATACCTCTGCCCAACATGTAAAAGAAGTGATGGACGTACTGGATAATATGCAGTCGGCTACCGCATAAACGAACTTTTTTCTTACACAGGATGATCCTGATTTTGTACAATACCATTTAAAAGATTAGCGGAGACCGATGTGGACTTTTCCCATCTATCTCCGCTAATCTTTTCTCATCTTCCAAAATCAAATAAAAAACAATAATCAGGAGCAAGACAAGATCCCCGGTTTCTGTTTTTATTCGTAATTTTACCCCAGCCCTGTATGCGGCTAAAGCAGTATAAATGAAACACTTCCAAATCGTTTCATCAAATTTGGTTTAACTCTCAATGTATGTCTAACCTGGAAAAACTGATTACGCAGAAAACTTTTGAAAATGAAAATCAACGGGGCATGATCAGCCTTATTTTTGTCGGTAACTGGATAACGTCCCGTCATCAGCAATTCTTTAAGCAATACGGTATTACCATGCAGCAGTATAACATACTGCGCATACTCCGCGGCCAACATCCCAAAGCCGCTAATATCAATGTGCTGAAAGAAAGAATGCTGGACAAAATGAGCGATGTATCCCGCCTCGTGGAAAGGCTCCGGAAAGCCGACCTCATAGAACGTAAAAGCAGTGAAATGGACAGGCGTGCGGTAGACGTTCGCATCAATGACAAAGGGCTCCAACTGCTCGCAGATATCGATGTCGAAATTACGCAGCTGGACAATACCCTTAAATCATTAAACGACAAAGAAGTCATACAGCTGAATAAGCTGCTGGACAAAATGCTGGATAGCTATCACTAAATTTCTTCCAGGTAGTTCAGATCTTTACCAAACGTTTCCTCTACTTTCCAGGCAGTAATCAGTGCAATACCAATGCAGATAACCGCCACAATAGCCCCACTCTGCAAGTAAGAAAAATAGTTGTTCACTTTTATAAACAGAAAAGATATTAATGGAAGCATCCCCCTGGCAAAATTGGGAACCGTAGTCGCCACGGTAGCCCGCAGATTGGTACCAAAACTTTCTGCTGCTATGGTCACAAAAATAGCCCAGAAACCTACACTGAAACCAAGTATAAAACATACCGTATAAAACACCCAGGTTTCCACTCCATGCAGGTTTAAATATACAGTCACCATCACCCCTGTTAATACCAGGAACAATAACATGACCTTGCGGCGGCTTCGCCATACCTGGCTGAGAAAGCCTGTGGTGAAGTCGCCCAATACCAGGCCTGCATAGCAAAATGCCACCGCATCCCCCGGACTGATAGCGCCCTTAACATTCATCACCGTAGCAAACTTATTGGAAAACGCAATGAGTATACCTACCACAAACCAGGTAGGAGTGCCCAGCAGCATACATTTCAGGTATTTAATAAAGCGCTCCTTATTGGTAAACAACGCCATAAAACTACCCCTGGAGGCAGCAGACGCCCTTACCGCATTGAACATATGCGACTCCATCACACTTACCCGCAACACCAGCAAAGCCAGTCCCAGTCCACCTCCTATAAAATAACAAATACGCCAGTCGCCCACCAGTTTTGCAATCAGGTTGGCAGCTACCGCGCCGGAAACGCCTACAGTTGCCACTATCATGGTGCCGTATCCCCTTTTTTCTTTGGGTAGTATTTCTGATACCAGCGTAATACCTGCGCCCAGCTCCCCTGCCAAACCAAAGCCGGCAACAAAGCGCCATAGCATGTATCCATTGATCCCATGCACAAAACCATTGGCAATATTTGCAACAGAATAAATCAGGATGGATCCAAACAATACACTTAAACGACCTTTTTTATCTCCGATAATACCCCAGAAAATACCACCTACGAGCAGACCAATCATCTGGATATTAATCAGTAACATACCTGCACCCGCGTCAATTTCACTCTGGGGCAATCCCAGTGATTTTAAACTCGGTACTCTCACAATGGTAAACAGCAAAAGATCGTAGATATCCACGAAATAGCCCAGTGAAGCCACTATTACGGCTATGTTGAAAATAGAAACAGGACGATTGTCGGTTTTCATTTTAATTTGGTTGACGATAATAATAACGGGAATAAATAAAAAAAAGGGCCTTTTTCAAGGCCCTTTTAAAGATATAAAAAATTATAATGGAGAATCTGTTTTTTCTGTTGTTTCCTTGTGTTCTTCGTGTACATGCTGATGTTTCACCTTTCCGAAAATCACTTTAATCAATACCGGTAAAGTGGTGATCAATACTATTACCAGGATAATCAGCTCCAGGTGATCTTTCAGATTAGGGAACAATTTGTCCAGGTAATGACCTGCCAGCATCATGGAAAATACCCAGGCGAAAGACCCGATGATATTAAAGAACATAAATTTTCTTGCTTCCATCCCCACAATACCCGCTACTATAGGGGCAAAGGTACGGATGATAGGCAGAAAGCGGGCGAAGAAAATTGCGCCGCCGCCATACTTTACAAAAAACTCATGGGCCTGATGCAGGTGTTTCTTTTTGAAAAAGAAAGTGTCTTTCTTCTTAAATAATAATGGGCCGGATTTTTTACCAAACCAAAAACCTACCATATTACCCAGCACACCAGCGGTGGCTATAAGGAACATAATGACTACAAAGGGCAGATCAAAGAAGCTGCGGCAAAGGTCTTCGCTGTAGATACCTGCCACAAAGAGCAGGGAKTCTCCCGGCAGAAAGAAACCAATAAATAAACCGGTTTCTGCGAAAATAATCGCCAGTAACAGGTAAAGGCCACCATGTTCAATAATCCACGAGGGATTAATGAGGTGTTTAAAAAACTCAATAATCTGGTCCATGCTAGTACGCTATTTCTATTTCTGAAGTGGTAAAATAAACATTAATCTGTTACGCATTTGTTAAGTTAGGCGTTAGTGGCATCTCCGGGTGTAAGTTTATTTTCCCATTTGGAAACAACGGCAGTAGCCATTGCATTCCCGATTACGTTGGTAGCAGAACGGCCCATATCCAGCAAATGATCTACCCCCAGTAGCAGAATCAGGCCTGCTTCAGGGATGTGGAACATAGACAGGGTACCGGCAATTACCACCAGGGAAGCACGCGGCACACCCGCAATCCCTTTACTGGTAATCATTAATACCAATAACATCGTAATCTGCTGATCAATGCTCAGGTGCATACCGTATGCCTGGGCAATAAATAAACTGGCAAAGGTCATATACATCATAGAGCCATCCAGGTTAAAGGAGTAGCCCAGGGGTAATACAAAACTAACAATGCGGCTATCACAGCCAAATCTTTCCAGTTCTTCCATGGTACGTGGGTAAGCAGCCTCACTGCTGGCTGTACCAAATGCCAGTAACAGCGGATCTTTGATCAAACCCAGCAGGCGGAACACGGATTTACCGAGTATCAGCCATCCCACAAAAGCGATAACTACCCATAAACTGAATAGTCCGAGATAGAACTGTAATATGAACTTACCATAAGTAACCAGTACAATGGGGCCTTTTAAAGCAATGATACCTGCCATGGCGCCAAATACGGCGAAAGGGGCAAAATTCATTACAAAGCCAGTTACTTTCAGCATGATATACGCCACGCTATCCAGGAACTTTACCACCGGCATTGCTTTTTCACCAAGCGCAGCAGCGGCCACACCAAAGAAAATAGCAAATACCACGATCTGCAATATTTCATTGTGTGCCATTGCATTTACCACACTATCAGGTACCACATGCTGAAAGAAGCCTTTCAGCGTCATATCTGCTTTGGCAATACCGGAAGAAGCATGTTCGTCCGGTAAGGGTAACTGCAGGGATAAGCCTGGCTTCATCAGGTTTACCAGAATTAAACCCAGGAACAATGATACAAAGGTTGCACTGATAAACCACAGCATGGTTTTACCACCAATACGTCCTACTGCTTTTATATCTCCCAGCTTGGCTACCCCTACCACCAGGGTAGAGAATACTAGCGGGGCTATGATCATTTTAACGAGGCGCAGGAAGATATCTGTGAGAATGGAGATATTATCAGCGAAGATCTGCGGGGTGTCTTTAGTTCCTGTGGGAGCAGGAGCTGCATTGCCATAAGCCAGGAATACGCCGTAGCCGGTACCTATTCCGATTACCATAGCAATGAATATATATAAGGTAAGCAGATTCGATGATTTCTTCATGCAGAGCAAAAATTTATCTTGTAATAATTAAAAGTTGTAACCGGAAAATTTCCCAAAAATAAGGTTAAGCAGCTAAACATGCGCTTTAGCGGGCAAAATAAAAGTATCTGTTTTTGATTTTAGATATTATATTTGGCGATCGACAACAACAACATAACTAAACTACCTTAAAACATCAACCACAATACGACTGCGTATGAGCAAACTCTTTGCTAAAAAACAACTGTCTGTTTTAATGGCCGAAGCTGGAGAATCTGAAAAGGGTCTGAAAAGGACGCTTGGAGCTGGTTCCCTGGTAGCCCTTGGGATCGGTGCTATTATTGGTGCCGGACTCTTTGTTAGAACAGCCGCAGCTGCCGGGCAACATGCCGGCCCTGCTGTTACTATCTCTTTTATTATTGCCGCTATAGGCTGTGCGCTGGCAGGTTTATGCTACGCCGAATTTGCTTCCATGATCCCTATCGCCGGAAGCGCCTATACTTATTCCTACGCCACACTGGGAGAATTTGTTGCCTGGATTATTGGTTGGGACCTGGTGCTTGAATACGCGCTGGGAGCTGCAACCGTAGCTATCGGATGGTCACAGTATCTCAATAAATTGCTCACAAGCGTCTTTCATGTCACCATACCCTATGAGTGGTGTCATAGCCCTTTTGAGACTTCTGACGCAGGTATACAGGGTATCATGAATGTGCCTTCACTGTTTATCCTGCTGGCCCTCACTTTACTGTTGATCAGAGGTACCCAGAGTTCTGCTATTGTTAACAACATTATCGTAATTACGAAAGTAGCGATCGTATTGTTATTCATTTTCCTGGGATGGAAATATATCAATCCTGCCAACCATACACCATTTACCATTCCTGCTACTGCCGGTACGGTAAAAATGCACAATGGTCAGATTGTTGACTATTCCCACTTCTGGAATCACGGATGGGCAGGCGTTCTAAGGGGCGCCGGCGTGGTGTTCTTTGCTTTCATCGGGTTTGATGCGGTATCTACTGCAGCCCAGGAAACAAAGAATCCTAAAAGGAATATGCCTATCGGCATTCTCGTATCACTGGCCATTTGTACGTTGCTGTATATCCTGTTTTCCTTTGTGCTCACAGGTATTGCACCTTTCACCGACTTCCTGAAAGCAGGTGGTGAAGCGTCTGTTGCTTATGCGATTGATACTTACATGCCTGGTTACGGCTGGTTGTCTACCTTCATTACTGTGGCTATTCTGGCAGGGTTCTCCTCCGTTATCCTGGTGATGTTACTGGGTCAGACAAGGGTATTCTACTCTATGAGTAACGATGGTCTGGTGCCTTCAGTATTTGCAAAACTGCACCCTAAATATCGTACGCCTTACCGCTCACAGTGGATGTTCTTCGTATTTGTATCCCTGTTTGCTGCCTTTATTCCGGATAACGTGGTAGGTGAAATGACCAGTATCGGTACTTTATTTGCCTTTGTGCTGGTATGTGTGGGCATCATCGTGATGCGTAAGAGCAATCCTGATTTACCAAGGGCCTTTAAAACACCTTGGGTACCATTTGTTCCAATCCTGGGAGCGCTGATCTGTCTTACCATGATCATCAGTCTTGGCTTTGAAAACTGGGCTCGTTTGTTTGTATGGCTGGGTATTGGCTTTATCATTTACTTCCGTTACAGCGTGAAGCATAGTAAAGCCCGTAAGGCGTTGGAAGATAATAAATAGTCTTTTTTAGATATAGTCATTCCATCAAAGCGGAGAACAAAGCGAAGTATTCAATCATTCGTTTTGTTCTCCGCTTTCGTTAAATCCCTAAATCCCGCTACGCCTAAATCTGAAAATCCTTATTTTTGCGTTCTGTTTTTACAAGTAACTATAATTATATACCACCAAAATGGGAAGAATATTTGAAGTAAGAAAATCGACCATGTTTGCCCGCTGGGATAAGATGGCGAAAGCATTTTCAAGAATAGGAAAGGAAATAGCCATAGCTGTAAAGGCTTCCGGCCCTGATCCGGACAACAACCCTGCGCTCCGTCGTTGCATACTCAATGCAAAGAGTGTGAACATGCCTAAAGACCGTGTAGATGCCGCCATCAAGCGTGCTATGGGTAAAGACAAGACTGATTACGAAGAAGTTGTCTATGAAGGCTATGCTCCTCACGGCGTGGCAGTGATTATTGATACAGCTACTGACAATACCACCCGTACCGTGGCTAACCTGCGCATGCACTTCACCAAAGGTGGAGGCAGTTTGGGTAACAGCGGATCCGTAGGATTTCTGTTTAACCGCGTAGGTGAATTCAAAATAAAAAATAAAGGACAGGATCTGGAAGAGCTGGAACTGGAGTTGATAGATTTTGGTTTGGAAGAAGTAGGGGAAGATAGCGAAGGCAATATCATTATCCGTGCTGCATTCAGTGAATTCGGTAATATGGCGAAAGCCCTGGATGATAAAGGCATTGAAGTAATCAGCTCAGAGCTGAAACGTATCCCGGCTACTACGGTAGAGTTGAATGACGAGCAGGCGAAAGAAGTACTGGAGTTAGTGGATCGTCTGGAGCAGGATGATGACGTGCAGGCAGTTTTCTATAATCTGAAATAAATGGATGGTCACGTAAAGTGGCCACTATAGCATATAAAAAAAGAACGTCCGCCTGTACAGCGGACGTTTTTTTCATTGGATACGGTTAACTTTCTAAACCAAAAACAGCTAAACTTTAGCGATGGTGTGTGAACGGTCCAGGTCATCCGCTATAAACATCAATCCTTTGCCATGGTAGGTTTCAAGTTTTACGGCAGGGTCTTGTGCTATATGTTTACGGAGACGTGTCAGGTAGACGTCCATTACACGTGATGCGAAGAAATCGTCCTGTCCCCAGATGCAGGCCAGGATGTCATCTTTCTTCAGTTTTTTGTTAGAGTTCTCACACAGAAAGCGAAGCAATTCCGCTTCTTTTGGGGCCATACGAACATGGGAATCGGCGGATTTATGCCTAATATGATATTGAGAATAGTCAAATACAAGGTTGCTGATGGTATATACAATACGACGCTCGCTCTTCAGGAGACGGCTACGTTTCATATACACTTCCACCCGGCATAATAATTCCTGCATGTTAAAGGGCTTCACAATATAATCATCTGCCCCTGACTCGAAGCCTTGCAGCCTGTCCTGTTCCATATAGCGGGAAGAAGTAAAGATGATGGGCACGTTAACATCCATAGAGCGGATATCTTCTGCCAGTGCAAAGCCATCTTTCTTTGGCATTACGACATCAAGTAAACAGAGATCAAAAACATGTTTTTGAAATTTCTCCCAGCCTTCCTGGCCGTTTTCACAAAGGGTAACATTATAACCGGCGCGTTCCAGTTGTCTTTTTACCACCTTGGCAAAAAAGATATCGTCCTCCGCCAAAAGAATGCTTGGTTGCATGTACGTTGGTTTTAAAGCGAGTAAATATGAGATTTTAGTTGTAGATACCTTAATGAGCGTATCCGGTACGTTTATTCAAAAATAAATAACATAATTATAACCCTGTTCATTCATCCCTATTCATTCTGAATCGGGCGTTCATTTTAACCATTGTGGGTCATCGTATACCCCAGGAGTTATCATTTTCGGTTTAATGCACTCTACATTACTAATAACATATTTATTCGCCTGGCGGGGTATGGCTAGCTGATAATATTTTGAGGAGTTCCTTCAAGGAAGGCTTTTACATTTTCAACTGCGGTATGCATCAATCTTTTTCTGGCTGCCTGTGTAGCCCAGGCGATATGAGGTGTGATGATCGTATTAGGTGCGGTAATTAATGGGTTGTTACCAGATGGTGGTTCTGAAGACAATACATCCAGTGCTGCCCCGGCAATAACGCCGTCTTCCAGCGCCTCCGCCAGATCCGCTTCCCGGATCAATGGCCCGCGCGAAGTATTCACCAGGAAAGCTGTTTTCTTCATGGTGCTTAACAACTCCGCATTTACAAACTCTTTATTGGCCGGATTCAACGGGCAATGCAGGGATACAATATCCGCCTGCTTAAAGCAGGTGGCCAGGTCCACAAAAGTAACACCCGGTATCTCATCTCTGTCAGGATGTTTATGATTAGCAATCACCTTCATGCCAAACGCCAGCGCAATACGCGCCACTGCCTGCCCTATCTGTCCCAATCCTACTATGCCCAGTGTGCTGCCGGATAATTCAATTAAAGGCGTTTTCCAGTAGCTGAAATCAATACTCTTGCCCCACTCCCCTGCCCGCACACTATCCGCATGCAAACCGGTATGATGACATAATTCCAGTATCAAAGCAAACGTCAACTGCGCTACCGAATCCGTACTGTAAGCCGGTACATTGGTCACAGGAATATGCCGCTCACGGGCAGCCGCAATATCTACCACATTATATCCGGTAGCTGTTACACCAATATATTCCAGGTTAGTGGCTTCCTGGATAGCGGCTGCATTAATAATGGCCTTGTTGGTTAATACAATATGCGCTTCCATGATCCTGTTCGCTACCCCCGATTCGGGTGTACGGGCATATACTTTCACATTTCCCAATGCCTGTAAAGCTGCCCAGTTAAGATCTCCGGGATTCAACGTATTACCATCCAATACCACTATATTTTTCATGACCTTAGTTTAAGCAAAGCAAATTTTAAATTTATTCATATCCACAGGGGCTTCTTTATCATCAATATGATAAAACGGCTTATCTCCCATAAAACTGGCCCACATAGAAAAAGTACTGGGAGGTCCAATGATATAGTCACATTGCGACATGAGGTAATGATCCGTAATCACATTATTCCTCGAAACAATCACGTTCTTAAAATGCTGATGATAAAGGTCCTCATTAAGTGCCGTATCATTTGAAAAAATGACCAGCTTGCAATCCTTATTCAATGCAGCTATCAGCTCCCGGATCTTTTCAATATACACGGCATCATCATAAAAATAAATACCATTCAGGTACTCTTTATAATCTCCTCTTCTGATATGCACCGCAATATTTAATTGATCTTMCGTTTTAACAAGATACTGCTTCGCCAGTTCTTCCTTATTCAACTTCGGATCAAATAAATGCTGATAGATTTTCCGGTACTTTCCGCCCACCATATCCTCATGTCTGAAATACCAGCCTTCGCAATAAATTTTAGACCGATCTCGATCCAGCATGAAGGCATTATACTCCGGCATCTTTTCAAGATCATCGAAATCAACCGACTTAATTATTTTGAATTTCAATCCCTTCTTGACAAGCTTCCTGGTTAGCCAATCCGCTAACCAGCTCCGTTTATGCTCATTAAGATTCGGATAATTCTTATAATATCGCCGCATAAAAGGATTCACGAATTTTATCTGATTCTCTCTGCAGAAGGCATCAAAATTAAGATGCTGAAAATAAATGTTACTCGTTTGTCCGTATGGCTGGGTCAAGATAACGGTCTTCTTACTACTCATTATATAGGATGATAAGTGGCAAAGATATCAAATAAAATGTGCCTTCATTCACTTCTAATTATCCACTATATTTATGCTTTATACACTATATTCTATGCTGAAATTTATTTCAAAATCCCATGCCTCCGTAATGGATGCTGACTCCCTCGGAGATTTAATTGATAACCTCGATGCACGTATCAGTAGTCCTGTGCTGAATAATCTCGTAGACACACTCAACAAACATTATAGTAAGGTGAAATGCAGCGATCATAGAGATGCTGTTGTGACGGTGCAGGTAGACTATCTCGGTCTCGGTGAAAAACAGTTGACGTTTAAAATGATAGGATGTTGCTGTGATAAGTTTGAAGCAGAATTGCAGGAAAGATTGGGAGAGATAAAAGTGAGGGAATAACCTTGGTTTTTACAGATTCTATCACTCTCACTAAAAAAATTACTGTTTTGCAAGGCCAGTATTTCACAAAAACTAACGCCCCGTTTATTTTAAATTCAGTCGGCATATGATGGTCTGTCCGGATATAGAAAATACAGAAGCCGGTATCATAGAAGATAGCGAGGGCAAGCCCCATGCCCGGATTATAAAACTTTCCGGCGTGATGGGTAAAGAGGAAATAGCCTTATATCCCATCAACGAGCAAACGGATGTTTCTTATCTCGGCATTATTCTGCAAACTACTGTCGAGTACAACATGGTGCAAATATCCACGCTTTACCATCGTACTCAACTACTGGCCGGAGATGAGATTATTTTTCATTTCGAAAATGAGCATACTATCAGATATCGCTTCCAGATAGAAGGTCATAGAATGGACGACAGGAAAGGCAATCTGTTTATGATTACAAATGAACAACTGCTGTACATCATAGAAAATCCGCTACAGGGAATTGAGATAATAGATAACCATAACAGCATTAACACCTGCTACTATTTTGGGACGCTCGCCAATCAGCAATATAATACACGCGATGAGGGCAAAACACTTTTTCAAATCATGGCGAGAAGAATTGCCGGCGCGAAATTAATGATGATGGAAACATAGAAATGAGGTTGGTTTCCACCATCACATCGCCTACATGAAATAATCATTAACTCCGCTTCCACCCCTTCTTACATCCAAAAAATCCCCACACCTTTGCTGCGCCATAATAGCAAAATACTACTAAGCCTACCAACTGCTTAATTTTAAAGGAGCCATCATTTCAGCAGATAAATGCTGTTATGATGGCTTCGCCAATTGTCTTAATACAATAAAAAAGCCGGTTCTTTTATCAGAACCGGCTTCGTATTATTTTAGTCAGATGCTATTCCTGCATCATCTCCATTACTACTTTTACGACTTCTTCTGTGTTTGGTTTAGAGAAATAATCTCCATCAGAACCGTATGCCGGACGATGTGCCTGTGCACTCATGGTGCGTGGTGCTACATCCAGGAAGCGGTAACCACCCTGGGTTTCTATCACCTGCTGGAACATATAAGCAGTACCACCACTTGGTACATCTTCATCAATAAAAAGGATGCGGTTGGTTTTCTTCAGTGACTCCACAATGCTGTGGTTGATATCGAAAGGCAGCAATGTCTGCACATCGATCAGTTCACAGGAAACACCCACTTCGCTTAATGTTACCATGGCTTCTTCTACAATGCGCGTCATAGAACCATAGGTAACAATGGTTACATCTGTTCCTTCGTGCAGTATTTCCGGGATGCCTAATGGTACGGTGTAAGATTCCAGGTTAGCAGGTAATTTTTCTTTTAAACGATAACCGTTTAAAGATTCTATTACGAGGGCTGGTTCATTTGCCTGCAGGAGTGTGTTGTACATACCTGCTGCCTGCACCATGTTACGGGGCACACATACGTACATACCGCGGAGCGCGTTAATGATCATACCCATTGGAGAACCACTGTGCCAGATACCTTCCAGGCGATGGCCACGGGTACGCACAATGATCGGACAATGCATGATTCCTTTGGTGCGGTACTGCAGAGACGCCACATCATCGCTGAGTGGTTGTAAGCCATACAACAGGTAATCGAGATATTGTATTTCGGCAATCGGGCGAAGGCCACGTAATGCCATACCAATACCTTGTCCCATGATGGTGAGTTCGCGTATACCGGTGTCGGCTATACGATCTTTACCATGTTTCTGTTGCAGGCCTGCGAAGCCCTGGTTTACATCACCTATTTTACCAACATCTTCTCCAAAAGCAAATACTTTAGGGTTGTTGGTAATCAGCTGATCAAAATATTTATTCAGTATTTCGTAGCCGTTCACGGTGATGCCGTCTGCTTCGTAGGCAGCCGGAACAATGGGAACATTCAGTGCAGAGTTTACACCGGTGGCATGTAAATAAGTATTGTAAGTATCTTTCTGTTCCTGTAGATAGGTATCATAAAACTGCTGCAATGCCTGAATGTTGGCATCTGATTTCAGATGCTTATGTTTCAGCAGGATGATGGCAGATGCTTTTAAAATATCCCGCCGAACTGGTTCGCGGTTATTCTGCAAATCGCGGATAGCCAGGTTGATCATATTGGCATCGGCGCCGGCGGTGGCAGCCAGTGGAGTGGCCAGTGCAATAAACGACTGAACATGTTCCTTGATAGGTGATACATATTTATCCCAGGCATTTTTGCGGGCTTCCTGTGCTTTTACTTTTGCTTCTGCTTCCACGGCGAGCAGTGCTTCTTCTTCACATAAAGCGTTTTCAATAATCCAGGAACGCATTTTTACGTTACAGTCAAATTCTCTTTCCCAGGAAAGACGTTCCTTGCTTTTGTAACGTTCGTGAGAACCGCTGGTGGAGTGACCTTGCGGCTGCGTAATCTCTTCTACATGAAACAGTGCAGGGATATGTGTTTCACGGATTTTGCGGATAGCCGCTTCAAACACTTCACACATACCGGCATAATCCCAGCCCTTTACATTATAGATATCAAAACCGTTGGAATCTTCCGTTTTACGGAATCCTTCCAGGGCGGCGCTGATAGAATTTTTCGTTGTCTGGTATTTACGTGGTACGGAAATGCCATAACCATCATCCCATACAAATACGGCCAGGGGTACCTGCAGTACACCCGCAGCATTCATGGTTTCCCAGAAATGCCCTTCAGACGTAGAGGCGTCACCGATAGTAGCGAAACATATTTCACTACCGTTGTTAGAGAGACCTTTATATTGATGTAATCCTTCTACTTCACGGAACATTTTGGAGGCATACGCCAATCCCAGTGCACGGGGCATCTGTCCGGCTGTAGGCGCCATATCCGCAGCCGAGTTTTTCATTTCGGTCAGATTGAGCCAGTTGCCGTCCTTACCGAGGTTGGGGGTAGCAAAATGGGAATTCATCTGACGGCCACCTGAAAAAGGATCATTTTCCAGATCAGGATCTGCATATAACTGCGAAAAAAATTGTTCGGGAGTTGCGATACCTGTAGCAAATGCAACAGTTTGGTCGCGGTAATAACCGGAACGGAAGTCCCCTGGCTGAAAGTATTTTGACATCGCTATCTGCGCCACTTCCTTTCCGTCTCCAAAAATGCCAAACTTTGCCTTACCTGTAAGCACTTCCTTACGGGCCAGCAGACTAATTTCCCTGCTATCACAGGCCAACCTGTAATCATTTAGCACTTCCTTACGGAACTCTTCGAATGATAACCGGCTTTCTAAATTCATAGCTAGTTCGTTATTTTCTATCATGCCTCATGGTTAAAGTACAAAAGTAAGGTTAATTATACAGTAGAAAAACGAACGGAAACCTACATTTAAAATAATCTGATTTTTTTTAATAAGAATTTAATAAATTGTAAGGTTTGTAATGCTTTTTGGCCGTAAATTTGTTCTAGCCAAGAAAGATATCAATATTTTTTAACCGGTCGCTTTAAAACCATCATATGAAAATGAAAAAGTTTATCTTATCCCTGTTTGCGAGCATGCTGCTGACTACAGCGCTGTGGGCTCAGACCACACCGACACAGAGCACTCCCGATACTAAAGTAAAATTTGTGAAAGAAACGGTAGATTTTGGCAAAACTGAGTTAAACAAACCAGTAACCGCTGATTTCGAATTTACCAACATTTCCAAAGAACCAATTCTGATTGAAGCTGCCCGCGCAAGTTGCGGTTGCACTACTCCTAAATGGACACAGGAGCCTATTCTGCCTGGTAAAAAAGGTAAAGTTACCGCGACATACAGCGCTAACGGTGTAGGTCAACAGAATAAAACCATCTGGGTTAAGTTCAGAGGCGTGGATCAGGATAAAGAACTGCACCTGACAGGTACAGTTGGTTCCAACAACAAATAATACTCCACACTTTAAACATACTAAGACCTTACAGCACAATGTGCTGTAAGGTTTTTTGTTGCCCATACGATCCCCTATCTTTGCACACCAAGAATCAAAACAATTTTATGCCTACCATTAGCCAGAGAGGTGAGCAAATGCCGCCGTCTCCCATCAGAAAGCTTGTCCCATTCGCCGAAGCAGCCAAGAAAAGAGGTGTGAAGGTATTTCACCTGAACATCGGTCAGCCGGATATTGAAACACCAAAGCCGGTTTTGGATGCGGTGCGCCATTCCGATTTCAAAATCCTGGAATACAGCCACAGCGCAGGCAATGAAAGTTACCGCCGTAAACTGGTTACCTATTATGAAAGATTCAACATCTCTCTTAATCATAACCAGATCATTGTAACTACTGGTGGCTCCGAAGCCATTGTATTTGCATTTATGGCCTGCCTGGATCCGGKAGATGAAGTAATCGTTCCGGAGCCATTCTATGCCAACTACAATGGATTTGCAGTAGAAGCAGAAGTAAAAATTAAAACAATCACGGCCAGTATTGAAACCGGCTTTGCGTTACCGGCGATGGCTGATTTTGAAAAAGCCATTACTCCACGGACCAAAGCGATCCTTATTTGTAATCCTAATAACCCTACCGGTTATTTATATAGTAAGGAAGAAATGGAAGTACTGAAGCAGCTGTGCCTGAAATATAACCTGTTCCTGTTTTCTGATGAGGCTTACCGTGAGTTTTGCTACACCGGTCAGCATTTCTCTGCCATGAACCTGGAAGGGATGGAAGATAATGTGATCCTGATGGATACCATTTCAAAAAGATACAGCGCCTGTGGCGGACGTATAGGTGCTTTTGTCACCAAAAACCAGTCAGTACTGGATGCTACCATGAAGTTTGCGCAGGCCCGTCTGAGCCCTCCTTCCTTTGCACAGATAGCAGGTGAAGCGGCGGTAGATCTGCCGGCTGACTATTTTGATGGTATCAAAGCGGAATACCTGAGTCGCAGAGATATCCTGGTGAAGATGCTGAACGAGATTCCGGGCGTATACTGTCCAAATCCGGGTGGTGCTTTCTATGCCATGGCGAGATTACCTATTGATGATTCCGATAAATTCTGTCAGTGGATGCTGGAATCCTTCAATTATGAAGGCCAGACCGTGATGATGGCACCGGCTACCGGGTTTTATGCGACACCTGGACTGGGTAAAAATGAAGTTCGCCTGGCTTATGTATTAAATACAACAGACATTAGTCATGCAATGGTCTGCCTGGAAAAAGCACTTGAGGTATACCCAGGTAGAATTTCCAAATAATTTTTTCCAGCGAGGTGAAGTGTAAGATTCAATAAAATAGACATGAAACATATTATAAATAATTTAATGTTTATTTTTTTATAGAAAAATGCAATTATTTAACATCAAGTGCTTGGAATTTCAATGTTTTGTTTCGTATATTTGATACATAAATAACAACAACGACAAAAAAAATCAAATTATAAAAATATTTACAGATACGATGGACAGCAAAATCTAAACTTGTTTAAGAAAAATTTAACCTGCTTTATTTCTTAGACTGTTTATTTGGTCCGACCTTTGAATCGTTATACAAAGAAGAATTATCACTCTTCTGTAAAACTCAAAGATTAACTAAAACGTTTTAGCAAAATATCGTATTTTTGTATCAGTTTTTCATAACGTGGAATTTATAAAGGCAAACGGCTCTGATCACAGAGCCGTATTTTTTTGCCTTTTTCGTTCGTTTTTTCCAAAAAACAGGCAAAATCAACATTTGCTTTATAAATAATCTGAAAATATTCCCTTTCTCGTTTACCTTTTTTCTATAATATTGTTATGTAATAAAACGGGCGGAAAAACTAACACCATGTGTTATCGTTATTTCGTTTGTTTTCATAACGTGGAATTTTAAAATGCAACGGTCCCGATTCCTCGGGACCGTCCATTTTTTGCGGGCACATAAAATTATAAAAGCAAATGACCGAAGCGGATATTATAATCGCTTCGGTCATTCGCTTTTATAGCTTTTTGCTTTATGCTTTAAGACTTATGCTCCTTAATCATCTCAAAAAAGTCATCAAACAGGTAACGGCTATCGAACGGACCAGGTGTTGATTCCGGATGATACTGTACACTGAACGCTGGTTTATTTTTGATACGGATACCTTCTACAGAATTATCATTCAGGTTGATGTGGGTAATTTCCACATTTTCGCTGGCTGCTACTGCGGCAGGATCTACGGCAAAACCATGATTCTGGGTGGTGATTTCGCAAAGACCAGTTTTCAGGTTCTTTACCGGATGATTTAATCCGCGGTGACCATGGTGCATTTTGTAAGTTGGAATACCATTGGCCAGTGCCAGCAGCTGATGACCCAGGCAGATACCAAACATTGGTCTTTCTGCCGCCAGGATCTGCTTTACCGTTTCCACTGCATATGTCAGCGGAGCCGGATCGCCGGGACCATTGGAGATAAAGTAGGCATGCGGTTTAAATTCCTCGCATACTTCAAAAGTAGTGTCAGTAGGATATACCTGCAGGTAAGCTCCTTTGTCAGACAGGCATTTCAGCATATTTCTTTTCACCCCATTGTCCAGTACCGCAATACGGATTTCCGCTGCCGGATCACCTACATTGTATACTTCCGGAGTGGTTACTTCCTTACACAAAGCCAGACCTTCCATAGAAGGAACCTTAGCCAGTTCAGCTTTCAGCTGCTCTATGTCCAGAACGGAAGAAGAAATGATGCAGTTCATAGCACCTTTGCTGCGGATGTGGGAAACGAGCGCACGGGTATCTACATCATAAATGGCAACCAGCTCATTATCGGTCAGGAACTTTTCCAGTGACTCATCGGCCATCTTCCTGGAATAGTTATACGCGATATTTTTTGCGATCAAACCATTGATCTTAACACTGCTGCTCTCCACGTCATCCTTTTTGGTGCCGTAGTTCCCGATGTAGCAGTTGTTCATTATAAGTACCTGTCCTTTATAAGAAGGGTCCGTAAACACTTCCTGGTAACCCGTCATACCGGTATTGAAAGCTAATTCACCGGCAGCAGTGCCAATTTTCCCAAAAGCTTTTCCCTGAAAAACCGTACCGTCGTCTAACAGCAGTATGGCAGGTTGGATGGTTCTTGTCTGAGGCATTTCTGGTATCTGTCTTGTTTTATATTTTAAAAAAAACCTTCAAGGGTACAAAAAGCCCTGAAGGTTCGGATAAAAAACCGTGCAAAGGTATGAAATGCAACAGTTAATTGCAGATTTTTTTTGCCACAAATAGAGATGTTACTTAATTTTTACAGACTTCAGTATTCTCTGAGCCACCAGGTGGCCCACCTGGTCATCATCCCGGTAGTTGATCTGTATCTGCCAACGGCTGCTGCCTTTAATCATTACCAGGTTACAAAAGGCCAAACGGATACCTCCTTTATATAAATAATTGCCTTCTTCCAAAATACCTTTCATACCGGAAATGAGCACCGGTACTGACTTACAGTCCATTTCGCTGGCAGTTTCACTTAATTCCATACTGTTATGCGAGGCTGCCACGGCGGCTTCCAGGTCGTTTGCCACATTCCCCTGGTAGCTGAACATATTCACGGCTATGCGAATTCCTCCCCCATCTTCATTTCTATAACTCTTGGCGTATTCTATCACTTTAGCTTCTTCTCCTTCCAATGGCTGGTCATGTACCCACAACTTCACAGGTGTGCTTATCTCCAGGGCCTGCCGGCCTATGGTAGCTGTTTGCCAGCTATTATACAGGGAACTGGCCGGCACCTTCGGATATATGAAGGTAAACATGGCCCTTTTACCGAACAATGTACCAGTAACAGCAATCAATACAATGAAAAGAGAAAAAAACAGGATCACTTTTCCTCTGTTAGTCGGCTGGGCTTGTTTTTTCATCCAGCTGAGCAGGACATTGGTTTTATCCGCTTTCAGGGAGATGCCCACCTGCTGTGTATACTCTGAAAAGGAGGCCATGGGATGCGTTTTCCGCCAATCGGCAAAAGTCTGCGGTAACTTTTTACCACAGCTATCACAGAAAGTGAGGTATTCGGATTTCAGTGGATTGGCATGTCCACAACTATCACAGTGCAGGTATTTCATAGGAATATCGTTAAGTGCAACAAGTGTAATATTACGAAATATATTTATTTAATATTCGGGAGATTTATTTTCTGGAACAAGTCCTATAGGTTCATCAATTTATCACAGAAGCGTTTCCGCTGGAAACTTCCTGTTCTCCACTCATAAATAGCCCGGGCCAATTATTGGGCTATTCACAATCCGATATATGGATATGAATCTATTGGCATTTACAAGGGAGATAAAGCGAGTATCCCATCTTATATGCCTGGCATGCTCCTCTGCAGGCGATGCTGGGAGATAGTCTGCCCGAAGCGCCTATACATTTACAGGACATTCTATTCACCTGTTCACCAACGATTCCCTGCCAGCAAAAGCCTTTTATCCAGGCAATGGCAGAAAAATTTCCTCTATCCAGACGTATGACTGGAGAACCAATGAAAATAAGCTCGATAACAGCCGCGGAGGGTATTTCGAGGTAAGAGTAAGGCGGAGTTATACCGGGTATCCCCAGGGGCTTAATACTGCCTTCTGGTTAGATTCTCCTGGTCCTGATCTCAAATACAGGAAGGAACAACGTATGAAGGGACAACAGGTATAAGGCCAAAGGGACAGGTATTTGAAAACCTGGATGCCCAGTTTGTATTGCATGGGCATGTTGATACCAATGGAAGATTTGTTCATAACCTGGCCACACATATTGCGGAGGGCTTTACGCATGATAACAACTGGGTAGTACATGGTATCCTCTGGACGCCGAATAGTATCAAACATTATATCAATGGTCAACTGATCAAAGCCTATACGAACAAACATCAGGTCCATTCTCCTAATCATTTCATGAATTTGTTCCTGGGAAGTTATGGTGGTGGCGGATCTGTAGATATGGAAGTGGACGATATCAGGGGTTACCAGTGGCCATTGACGGGTAATAATGAATTGCCTAATTCAGGATTTGAAGCCAATAAAAGTCTGCTTCCGTGGGAAGGTACGGCTACCTTATCTGATAATATAAAACGGAGTGGTAAACAGGCGTTGTTACTGGCGCCAGGTCAGGAAATAGAGCAATATGTTTATCTGAATAACAATGAGCCTTATCAACTGGCTTATTGGGAAAATGGGCATGGTCAGTTGTATGCGTCCATTGAAAATGTGAAACTGGTAGCAGGAGATCTGGAGAAAGTGGCGGAACAAACGACCGGGGCCAGCGCCTCATTTGCACATAAAACGTTGGACTTCCGTACGGGTAAAGAGTATGGAGATAATATGAAAACGGTGCGTATTCACTTTAGGAATATGGGGAATGCTAATGTAGTGATAGATGATGTTACCGTTGAAAAAAGAAAATAACTGTAATGGTATAAAACGGAAAGAGGGTGTCATTAAAAATGACACCCTCTTTTTTCGTATCGTCGAAATAAGATTACTCAGCAGATTTTTCTTCTGTTGCAGTATCAGCAGCTTTAGTTTCAGTTGCTTCTTCTGCTTTCTTCTTAGCACCACCGGCACGACGGGTTTTCTTCGCAGCTGCTTTTTCTTCTGATTTACCATAGATTTCGTTGAAATCTACCAGTTCAATCATTGCAACTTCCGCGTTATCCCCATGACGTTTACCCAGTTTAATGATACGGGTGTAACCACCAGGACGGGTAGCTATTTTCTCACTGATCGTGCTGAACAGTTCCTTGATAGCTTCTTTATCCTGCAGGTAGCTGAACACGATTCTACGGTTATGGGTAGTATCGCTTTTGCCTCTTGTCAGCAGCGGCTCAACGTACACGCGGAGGGCTTTCGCCTTTGCCAGTGTAGTGTTGATACGTTTGTGGCTGATCAGTTCGCAAGCCAGATTGGACATCAGGGCTTTACGGTGGGAAGCAGTTCTGCTTAATTTGTTTAATTTAACTCCGTGACGCATGACATTTTTGTTTTAACCCTTACACCGTGTCAGGAATTGCAAGGTCTTGTTTAGACATAAGCTAACAGCAGTTGGCTATTAGCTGATTGATATAAAAATTTTAGCCTTTGACCCTCTGCTTTTGAAGCTAAGGATTAAAGGCTAAATGCTTTTTACTATTCTTCTTCGAGTTTCAGCTTAGACAGATCCATACCGAAGTGCAGACCTCTTTCGCCTAATACCTGTTCAATTTCGCTGAGTGATTTCTGGCCGAAGTTTCTGAACTTCATCAGTTCTTCCTGTTCGTATTGTACCAGTTCGCTGAGGGAATTAATTTTAGCTGCTTTCAGACAGTTGAATGCACGTACGCTCAGATCGAGATCTTCCAGTGGTGTTTTCAGTATCTTACGCAGTTGCAGTGTTTGTTCATCCACTACATCTTCTTTTTCAGTGTCTTTAGTATCAAAGCTGATGTTTTCATCAGTAATGATCATCAGGTGCTGAATCAGGATGCGGGAAGCTTGTTTCACTGCTTCTTCCGGGTGGATAGTACCGTCTGTGATCACCTCCATTACGAGCTTCTCATAGTCAGTTTTTTGCTCCACACGTGTATTTTCTATGCTGTACTTTACGTTCTTGATAGGCGTAAAGATAGAGTCGATCGCGATGTAGCCAAATATTGCATCTTTGGGTTTGTTTTCCTCAGCTGGAACATAACCACGGCCTTTACCGATAGTCAGTTCGATATCCAGCTTGGCAGAAGGATCCAAGGTGCAGATTAACAGCTCAGGGTTCATGATCTGGAAAGCACTGGTGGCTTTTTCGATCATGTCTGCGCGGAATTCTGTTTTACCTTTGATCGACAGCGTGATCTTTTCGTTCGTTACATCACTCTCAGAGATCCTTTTGAAACGAACTTGTTTCAGATTCAGAATGATCTCAGTAACGTCTTCAGTAACACCTTTCAGTGTAGCGAACTCGTGATCTGCTCCTTCAATTTTAATACCCACAATGGCATAGCCCTCCAAAGAAGACAACAGTACGCGACGTAACGCATTACCGACTGTCACAGCATAACCTGGTTCTAATGGACGGAATTCGAATTGAGCTTCAAAGTCGGTAGACTTCTGCAATACGATCTTATCAGGTTTCTGGAAATTTAAAATTGCCATTGATGTGATAGATTTATTTGTTAAATATGAGGTTAGTCCATGACCTTTGGCCATGGACTAATTATTTATTACTTAGAGTACAATTCTACGATCAGTTGTTCCTTGATATTTTCAGGAACGCTCTCTCTCTCAGGATAAGCAATGAATATACCTTTCATTTCTTTTTCGCTCCAATCCAACCAGCTGAACTTTGGATTTTTTCCACGGATAACGCTGGTCAGTGCAGAATTGTTTGCAGTTTTATTTTTCAGGCTGATAACGTCTCCTGGTTTCAGTTGGAAAGAAGGAGTGTTAACCACAACACCGTTAACAGTAACGTGTTTGTGAGAAACCAGCTGACGGGCAGCAGGACGGGAAGGTGCGATACCCAGACGGAACACAGTGTTATCCAGACGGGCTTCGAGCAATTTGATCAATACTTCACCGGCAACACCTTTTCTACGGGTAGCCTCATCGAACAGGTTACGGAACTGACGCTCCAGCAAACCGTAAGTGTACTTTGCTTTTTGTTTTTCTCTCAGCTGCAGTGCGTATTCGCCTAATTGTTTGCGTTTACGGTTAGCACCGTGTTGACCCGGAGGGTTGCTGTTCTTACTTAAATACTTACCATTACCGAGAATGGGTTCACCAAAAATTCTGGAAATTTTGGTCTTTGGTCCTGTGTACCTTGCCATGTTTTAAATATACTTTAGATTTTTTAGTTAATGGTGCATGCTCTTCAAAAAATCTGAAAACCTGATCATACACCCATTTATCTAATAATAAATTACAACGTCCAGATACCAAACTTCTAATGAAATCTGGTATCTGGATATTGTAAATATATATTACTATACTCTTCTCTTCTTAGGAGGACGGCAACCGTTGTGAGGTAAAGGCGTAACGTCTTTAATCATATTCACTTCGATACCAGAGTTGGCGATAGCGCGGATAGCACTTTCACGACCAGCTCCCGGTCCTTTCACAAAAACATCTGCTCTTTTCAGACCTGAGTCCATAGCAACTTTAGCAGCATCCTGTGCAGCCAGCTGAGCTGCGTATGGAGTGTTCTTTTTAGAACCTCTGAAGCCCATTTTACCAGCAGAAGACCAGGAAATAACCTGACCATGCTTGTTGGTGATGCTAACAATGATGTTGTTAAAGCTAGCGGAGATATGAACGTCTCCGTAGTTATCTACTTTTACTACCCTCTTTTTATTAGCAGCAGTTTTTGTATTATTTGCTTTTGCCATAATGATTTAAATTCCAAATATGAAATTCCAGATCCCAAATTTACACGACTCACGGTCATTGAAACCCCTCTGATTCGGAATGTGGGATTTCAACCTGGGATTTTATTTATTATTTCTTAGTTGCTTTTTTCTTACCAGCCACTGTCTTACGTTTACCTTTACGGGTACGGCTGTTGGTACGTGTACGCTGACCTCTTACCGGTAAGCCTTTCCTGTGACGCAGACCGCGGTAGCAAGCGATATCCAGCAGACGCTTGATATTCATTTGTACTTCAGAACGCAGTTGACCCTCTACCTTAAACTCACCGTTGATAACGTTACGGATGGCAGCTTGTTCATCGTCATTCCAATCCCGCACTTTTTTATTGAAATCAATTTCCGCCTTGTTCAGGATATATTGGGCGGTAGAACGGCCTATACCAAAGATATAGGTGAGGCCAATTTCTCCTCTTTTATTTTTAGGAAGATCTATACCGGCTATACGTGCCATATTTCTATTTTAGATTTTATGATTCTGATTAAAAAATCAAATTCCGTTAGGGGAATCGATTAACCCTGGCGTTGTTTAAAACGAGGATTCTTTTTGTTGATTACCAACAAAACACCTTTTCTACGAACTATTTTACAATCCGCACTTCTTTTTTTGATTGCAGCTCTTACCTTCATGATTAATACTTTATAAAAGGTTATGATATTTATTAAATTGTACTTTCAATCCCCTCTACCCTGTTCCGTCTTATTTGTATCTGAAAATTATACGGCCTCTTGACAAATCGTATGGGCTCATCTCTACGCCAACCTTATCTCCTGGCAGAATGCGGATGTAGTGCATTCTCATTTTTCCAGAAATGGTGGCCAGGATCTCATGCCCGTTTTCCAATTTTACACGGAACATAGCGTTCGACAAGGCTTCTAATATAATTCCATCCTGTTTAATGAGTGCCTGTTTTGCCATAAAAATTTTTAGGACTGCAAAGATAGCATTTATCTTTTGAAATAGAAAAATTTACCGTGATTATTATTATTATTGCCAGTTTTTATACTAAAACCTGTCTTTTTTACCGTTAAAACCCCTCTTATATTAGACAATTCCAAATGCTCAAACTAGTAATTCGAGTTCAATTCAGGGTTATTTTTCTCTTCTCTTTCTATGTCCACGTAGGTAGATAATACATCTGCCTTCCCTTTTCCAACAGCCACTGTATGTTCAAAGTGAACAGAAGGACTGCCGTCGCGGGTTGCTACGGTCCAACCATCTTCCAGGTATTCAACGTCCTTGGAGCGGAGATTGATCATAGGTTCGATGGCAATCACCAGCCCCTCTTTCATTACCGGACCACTTCCCCTTTTACCGTAGTTAGGCACCTGAGGATCCTCGTGGAGGTTGCGGCCAAGGCCATGCCCCACCAGTTCTCTTACAACGCCGTAACCACGTTCTTTTTCGGTATACTCCTGTATTGCATAGGAGATGTCACCTATCCTGTTTCCCACAATGGCTTTTTCGATGCCTTTGTAAAGGGATGCCTTGGTAGCCGTCATCAATCGGAGCACATTCTCAGGCACATTACCAATAGCAAAAGTATAAGCACTATCAGAATGATAACCATTCATGTAAACGCCTACATCTACAGTGAGGATATCACCATCTTTCAGCACATACTTATTGGGAATACCATGCACAACTTCTTCATTCACTGAAATGCAGCAGGCATTTGGGAAACCTTTGTAATTTTTGAAAGAAGGAGTTGCACCATTTTCCACGATAAACTTATCTGCAATTGCGTCTACATCCAATGTGCTCATACCTGGCTTCAGGGTTCTGGCTACTTCTGCCAGCGCAGCACTCAGGAGCAAGGCACTTTTGCGCATCAGCTCTATTTCTTCCTTCGTCTTATAGTGAATCATACATTCAGCTTTTAGCTGTTAGCCATTAGCTTTTAGATTAGCACGTAGCTTTTAAAACTAATAGCTAAATGCTAACGACTAGTAGCTTCTAAATAATATAGCCACTAAAGCGGGAAAGCTTCTGTGGCTATTTTATTGTTATTGTAACACTTTCGTGTTCAATTACTTATGCGTTAGCCGGGGCAGTTCTGCCTTTGATACGGCCGGTGCTCATCAGACCATCGTAATGGCGCATGAGGAGCTGGCTTTCAATCTGTTGCAGTGTATCCAGGATAACTCCTACCATGATCAACAGGGAGGTACCACCAAAGAAGGTAGCAAAGTTACTGTTAACCTTGAAGGCAGCAGCCAAACCTGGCATGATACCCACCAATGCCAGGAAAAATGCACCAGGCAAAGTGATACGGTCCATTACTGCGCCGATGTAATCAGCAGTAGCTTTACCAGGTTTAATACCTGGAATGAAACCGTTATTACGTTTCATTTCATCCGCCATTTGAGTGGGGTTGAAGATCAACGCAGTATAGAAGTAGGTAAATACGATAACGAGCACAGCGTATATCAGGTTATACCAGCCATTAGTGTGGTCACTAAAGATGCGGATAAAGCCGGAAGCACTTTCAGAAGAAGTAGCAAAGCCTATCGCTGTAGCTGGAATAAACATGATAGCCTGGGCAAAGATGATCGGCATTACACCTGCAGCATTCACCTTCAGGGGAATGAACTGGCGTACACCACCATACTGTTTGTTGCCCACGATACGTTTAGCGTAGTTCACCGGTATTTTCCTGGTACCCTGAACGAGCAGGATCAGGCCTACCGTGATTAAGATAAAGACAGCTATTTCAATGAGGAAAAGGATGGGTCCACCCATTTCTCCACTCACCTTACTGGAGAATTCTGCGACTAAAGCCTGTGGCAAACGGGCAAGGATACCCATCATGATGATGATGGAAGTACCATTACCAATACCTTTATCTGTGATCTTTTCACCAAGCCACATTACAAACAGGGTACCTGCTGTAAGTACAACGGTAGTAGAGAGCCAGAAGAAGAAGGTGCCATATTCAGCAATAATAGCGCCACCGGATTGATTACGCAGATAAGCTACGTAAGCACTCGCCTGGAAACCTGTTACTATTACTGTGAGATAACGGGTAAACTGGTTAATCTTTTTGCGGCCGCTTTCACCTTCTTTCTGCAGTTTCTGGAAATACGGAACGGCTATCGTTAATAACTGGATAGCAATTGACGCAGAAATGTAGGGCATGATACCCAACGCAAATATGGAGGCCCTTGAAAACGATCCGCCCGCAAACATGTTCACCAAACCCAAGATACCCTGATTAGAATTTTTCTCAAAGTTGGTCAGCGCGTTTGCATCAATGCCAGGCAAAGCGATATAGGATCCTACACGGTAGATGAGGACCAGGAGCAGGGTGGTCAGGATGCGGTTACGCAAATCCTCAATACTCCAGATATTCTTAATCGTTTCGATAAATTTCTTCACAGGAAGATAAAGGTTTAATAGCGCTATTAAATATGAAAAGACGCACTACTCCGTAGGCGTCTCCTCAGTCAAAGTCTTATACCAGTTCTACTGATCCACCTGCTGTTTCAATGGCCTGTTTAGCTTTTTCGCTGATCGCGTTAACCTTA
Source organism: Chitinophaga sp. 10T418 (assembly GCF_056394125.1). Classification (NCBI taxonomy): domain Bacteria; kingdom Pseudomonadati; phylum Bacteroidota; class Chitinophagia; order Chitinophagales; family Chitinophagaceae; genus Chitinophaga; species Chitinophaga sp. 10T418. The sequence goes on along the minus strand of NZ_JBFTHG010000001.1, from coordinate 319,998 downwards.
ACAGTAACCTTGGTTTTGAGTTCTCCGTTAGCGAGAATCTTAACTTTAGCTGTTCTGTTAATCAGACCGTTCATGAACAGGTTTTCCAGATTAAACTCCTGAAGGCCATATTTCTCAACTAATTGATCCAGTTGGCCCAGGTTGAAGATTTTGTATTCTTCACGGTTATTGTTGATGAAACCGCGTTTAGGCATACGGCGTTGGATGGGCATCTGGCCACCTTCGAAGCCTCTTTTGCTGGAGTAACCAGCACGTTGCTGGATACCTTTGTTACCTTTTGTAGAGGTACCACCTTTACCGGAAGCCTCACCACGTCCCAGACGTTTTTCTTTATGTACAGCGCCTTGTGCAGGCTGTAATGAATGCAGATTCATATCTAATTGTTTTACTTGCGCGGAAATTAACCGCTCGCTTTATTCTAAAATAAAAATGGTAAAGTCACAAATGTAAAGGTAAGATTATCAAAAGACAATCCCACAGCAGTGTTACTTAAATTAAGCGTTAACTGTTTCTACCGTTACAAGGTGATTAACTTTACGGACCATTCCCAGGATCTGAGGAGTTGCTTCTACTTCAACAGTAGCGTGCATCTTAGTCAGGCCCAGTGCCTTCAAGGTCAATTTCTGCCTCTCAGGACGGTCTATACCACTTTTCACTTGAGTGATCTTAATCTTTGCCATAAACCCCTATCCGCCTAAGGCGGAGTAATTTAATTGTTAATGAATTATTTTCAAAATTTCCTCGGGGGAAAATACCTGGATCTCCGGAGAGAGGGGGTATTAATTATCCGTTGAAAACTTTCTTCAGGGAAACGCCTCTGGTTTTAGCGATGCTGATAGGCTCGCGTAACATACCCAGTGCTTTGAAGGTAGCCTTCACCACGTTGTGTGGGTTAGCAGAACCTAAAGATTTAGCCAGAACGTCCGTTACACCAGCGCTTTCCAGCACTGCACGCATAGAACCTCCAGCGATCACACCAGTACCATGAGCAGCTGGCTTGATCAAAACTTTGGCAGCGCCTTCTTTAGCAAACTGATCGTGAGGAATAGTGCCATGCATAACAGGAACCTTGATCAGGTTCTTTTTTGCATCGTCTATACCTTTAGTGATAGCCTGCTGCACTTCTTTCGCTTTACCAAGACCATGACCTACAACACCGTTTTCGTTACCTACTACTACCAGTGCGGAGAAACTAAATGTACGACCGCCTTTAGTGGTTTTAGTAACACGGTTGATCGCCACCACTTTTTCTTTCAGCTCCAGATCACCAGCCTTTACTTTATTGAATGAATTCTTTGCCATTTTATTTTATAAGAATTACTTGTTCAGAATTATAAGATTCGGACTTCGTGATTAAAACTGAAGACCGCCTTCTCTTGCTCCGTCAGCTACGCTTTTCACGCGGCCATGATATAAATAACCACTTCTATCGAAGATGCAGGTGGTCAGACCCAGTGCCAGTGCTTTAACAGCCAGCGCTTTACCTACCATTGCAGATTTTTCGATTTTAGTTCCTTGCTGGGCTTTGATGTCCTTATCACGGGAAGAAGCTGAAGCCAGGGTAGTGCCATTGGTATCATCTATCAATTGCACATAGATATCGCTGTTGCTGCGAAATACAGATAATCTTGGTGCTTGTGCAGTACCGGAGATTTTCTTACGGATGCGGTAGCGGATTTTCTGTCTCCTGTTAACTTTTGTGCTCATTTTGAGTTTTATTTTATTACCCCGATGCTGCCGGGATATCTGTTAAAATCAGCTAACCAGCTTTGTAAGCTGATTAGCCAATTAAAAATTTTATTTACCAGCTGATTTACCAGCTTTCTTACGTACCACTTCATCACTGTAGCGAACACCTTTACCTTTGTAAGGCTCTGGTTTACGCAGACCACGGATTTTCGCAGCCACCTGACCCAGTAATTGATTATCGATACCTTCCAGCATGATCTTAGGGTTCTGACCCTTTTCAGTCAGGGTAGCTACCTTCAGTTCTTTAGGAATTTCGAAAATGATATTGTGAGAATAACCTAACGCGAGATCGAGTAACTGACCATTGTTTGCGGCTTTATAACCAACACCCACCAGTTCCAGTTGTTTCTTGAAGCCATCAGTTACACCAGTAACCATGTTCGCCAGCAAAGCGCGGTATAAACCGTGGAGTGCTTTGTGACGGATCTGTTCAGTTGGGCGGATGATAGTCAGCACGCCTTCCTTCACTTCTATCTTCATATCCCTGTCGATGTTCCTTTTCAGTTCACCTTTTGGGCCCTTTACGGTTACTTCATTGGAGGGAGAAACAGAAACTGTAACACCGCTAGCCAACTTGATAGGACTTTTACCTATACGAGACATAACTTTAATTTAAAGTTGTTTGATATTTGTGTACCGGTTATCCGTGTTCAGCGCCGTATAGAGAGCTTAATTGTCAGATAACTTAAGTGAATGACTGGTTGTGCAACAACCAATCATTCAATATATTAATATACGTAGCAAACTACTTCGCCACCTACGTTTTGAGCTTTTGCTTCTTTATCGGTCATTACACCTTTAGAAGTAGAGATGATCGCCACGCCTAAACCGTTCTTCACGCGCTTAAACTCTTCTGGTTTAGCGTACTGACGCAGACCTGGACGGCTAATGCGTTGTATTTCCTTGATAGCGGGCTCTTTAGAGATCGGATCGTACTTCAAAGCGATTTTGATAACGCCTTGTTTAGTATCTTCTTCGAATTTGTACTTCAGGATATAACCTTTGTCGTACAGAATTTCTGTAATACGTTTTTTCAGCTTGGAAGCCGGAATTTCCACAATCCTGTGGGTGGCCATTTGCGCGTTCCGGATACGTGTCAGGAAGTCTGCTATTGGATCAGTAACCATTGTTGAAATAGTTTGATAATGTTTACAATGCGATATCCAATCGTAATAAGATGGGAATCAAAATAACTTACATTCAGAGATTTACGGATCTGGTTATTTCCTCATGGAATAAATAACCAAATGCTGTCAATCTTTAATTACCAGCTGGCTTTTCTAACGCCAGGGATTTTACCTGCGAGTGCCAGGTCACGGAACATGTTCCTGCAAAGACCAAAGTGACGCATGTATCCTTTAGGACGACCGGTCAGCTGGCATCTGTTGTGCAGACGAACAGGAGAAGCATTTTTTGGAAGTTGGTCCAGTGCAGCGTAGTCACCGGCAGCTTTCAGAGCAGCACGCTTTTCAGCGAACTTTGCTACCATAGCTTCTCTTTTCCTTTGTCTGGCTTTTACGGATTCTTTTGCCATAATTAATTTATCGTTTCGATTTACTGATTATCTTTTTTCATACCCTTGAACGGCATACCCATTTCTTTCAGGAGCTCGTAAGCTTCTTCGTTGGTGTTTGCAGTTGTAACGAAAGTGATATCCATACCGGACATTTTCGTTACTTTATCGATATCGATTTCAGGGAAGATGATTTGTTCGGTGATACCCATAGTGTAGTTACCACGACCGTCAAAAGCTTTTTCGTTCACACCTTTGAAGTCACGTACACGTGGGAGGGATACAGCGATCAAACGATCCAGGAAGTCATACATATTGGTAGCGCGTAAAGTTACACGAGCACCGATAGGCATGTTCTTTCTCAGTTTGAAGTTGGAGATATCCTTCTTAGACATAGTAGCGATAGCTTTCTGACCAGCGATGCGGGTCATTTCGTCTACTGCGATGTCTACCAGTTTCTTATCACCTACTGCACCATTGATACCCTGGTTCAGGCAAATTTTTACCAGGCGAGGAACCTGCATTACACTTTTGTAGTTGAATTTCTTCATCAGTGCAGATTTAACTTCCTCGTGGTATTTGGTCTGCAGTCTCGGAGTATATTTTGTGTTTGACATTATTTAATTTCCTCCCCTGATTTTTTAGCGATACGAATTAATTTACCATTCTCTCTCTTCCTGTTAACTTTGGTTGGAGCACCAGTTTTGGCGTCCCACAGCATCACGTTGGAGATAGCAATAGGAGCTTCCTGCTTAACAATACCACCTTTGGTATTCTGAGCGGTAGGCTTTGTGTGCTTGGTAATAATGTTAACGCCTTCTACAAGAATGCGGGCTTTATCAGGCTGAACTTCCAGCACTTTACGCGCTTTGGTCCTGTCCTTGTCATCACCGGCAATTACCGCAACCAGGTCGCCCTTCTTAATGTTGAATTTAGGCTTAAATCTAGTTTTCATTACTTTGATTTATTTATAAACGCCAAGCGAAACAGTTGTTTCGCTTGATTAATGTTTTTTCTCGTTTTGCAAACGGGCTGCAAAGATAAGAAATATTTATGAATTTTGGGATTCAGGAAATTTATCTGAAAAATCCTGAATCCCTCAATCGATAATATCTTATAATACCTCAGGAGCGAGGGAGATAATTTTCATATAACCCTTGTCTCTCAGCTCACGTGCAACCGGACCGAAAATACGGGTACCGCGAGGTTCGTCTGAGTTATTCAGCAGTACTACTGCGTTATCATCGAAACGGATATAAGAACCGTCTTTACGACGTAATTTGTTCTTAGTTCTTACGATTACAGCTTTAGTAACCATACCTTTCTTAACACCACCGCCTGGCATTGCATCCTTCACGGTTACTACAATCTTATCGCCTACGCCAGCGTAGTCCTGACCGGAGTTACCTAACACACGGATGCAAAGTACTTCTTTGGCACCGCTGTTGTCAGCTACACTCAGTCTTGATTCTTGTTGTATCATCGAAATGAGATTTGATATTGTTTAGTCAGCGGCTGTAACCGGGATTGCCGGATACAGCTTGAAACAAATAAATAATTATTTTACTTTAGCGATTACTTCTACCAGTCTCCAGCACTTGTTCTTGCTCAAAGGACGAGTTTCCGCGATTTTCACGGTATCGCCAATGCTGCACTCGTTCTTATCGTCGTGTGCCATGAACTTGGTAGTTTTTTTCACGAATTTACCATAGATAGGGTGCTTTACCTTACGCTCCACCTTAACGGTGATGGTTTTATCCATTTTGTTGCTGGCAACCACACCAATCCTGGTTTTTCTTAATTTTCTTTCGGTCGTCATTGTTGAAAGTATTTAACCCTCCGTGAGGAGGTCATAAATTGTGTTATACTAATGCTATGTCAGCAGTCCCGGGGTTACCGGGACTGACGAATCAGAAGCCCAGTTGTCTTTTACGCAGTTCGGTGTTCATCCGAGCGATATCGCGTCTTACGGCGCGGATGCTCATTGGATTTTCGATTGGCGTAATTGCGTGACCAAAGGTCATTTTTTTCAAGCGGAGTTCTTCTGCAGAGATTTTCTCTTTCAGATCTTGTTCGCTCAGGCCTTTCAGTTCCAGCTTTTCTTTTGCCATTGTATTGAATTTGATTCGGTTAGCTGCCGGGGCAGGATTACCGGATTTTTAGTTATTGTGTACCTGTAATTAAGCTACGAAGTCGCGGCTGGTTACAAATTTTACTTTGATGGGCAGTTTCTGAGCTGCGAGTTCCATTGCTTCTTTTGCTACCTGTAAGGAAACACCATCAGCTTCAAATAAAATTCTACCTGGCTTCACTACTGCTGCCCAATGGTCAGGAGCACCTTTACCTTTACCCATCCTCACTTCCAAAGGCTTAGCAGTGATAGGTTTGTCAGGGAATATGCGGATCCACACGTTACCTTCACGTTTCATGTGTCTTGTGAGTGCCACACGAGCAGCTTCGATCTGCCTGTCGGTGATCCACTTAGGTTCTAATGCTTTAAGACCGAAAGTACCAAAGGAGAGGGTAGCGCCTCTTTTAGCGTTCCCTTTGATGCGGCCTTTGTGCATCTTCCTGTGTTTCGTTCTTTTTGGCTGTAACATCGTCTATGTTGTTAATGTTAATAGTAATTGTTAATGTCTGCTCTACCGCCAGATACTATCTGCGGCCGCCGCCACGGTGTTCTCCACCGCCTCTTCTTTCGCCACCACCGCGGTTATCTCTACGTTCACCGTGATGTTCTCTGCGTTCACCACCATGACCAGTGCCACGGTTATCGCCTTCTTTACCGGTTAAAACGTTCGGGTTAAGATCGCGTTTACCCAGTACTTCACCTTTACAGATCCATACTTTGATACCGATTTTACCATAAACCGTTAAAGCGAACAGGGAAGCGTAATCAATGTCCATACGGAAAGTATGTAAAGGCACGCGACCTTGTTTCATTTCTTCGGAGCRGGCAATTTCAGCACCACCTAAACGGCCACTGATTTTAACCTTGATACCTTCTGCACCCATTCTCAGAGCAGTAGCAATTGCCATTTTGATAGCACGTTTGTAGTTAATACGGCTTTCAATTTGTTTTGCAATTGTTTCAGCAACGATGTTAGCATCCATTTCGGGACGACGGATTTCGAGGATGTTGATCTGAACATCTTCTTTACCTGTCAGCTTCTTCAGTTCTTCCTTGATGCGATCAACTTCGTTACCGCCTTTACCAATGATGATACCAGGCTTAGAAGTATGAACAGTGATGATTAACTTACCTAAAGTTCTTTCGATCACAACTCTTGAAATACCGCCTTTGTTGATACGGGCATTCAGATAAGTTCTGATCTTGTTATCTTCGATCAGTTTAACAGCAAAGTCTTTTTTGCTGCCATACCAATTAGAGTCCCATCCTCTGATGATACCTAACCTGTTACCAATAGGATTTGTTTTCTGACCCATGTTCTGGTTATTTGTCTATTAGTTTAATAGTTTTGTTTCTATCTCGTTTCCGATGTGCACTAATTACTGTGCTTTACCGTCAACTACAATCGTTACGTGGTTACTTCTCTTGCGGATACGGTAACCCCTTCCCTGTGGAGCTGGACGCATTCTTTTCAGTGTGCGGCCACCATCAACAAAAACGGTTTTTACGATCAGGTTAGCATCTTCTACCCTTGCACCTTCGTTTTTAACTTTCCAGTTAGCGATAGCGGATACCAGCAGTTTTTCTAAAGGTACGCTCGGGTGTTTCGGATGGAATTTCAAAATATTCAAAGCCTTTTCTACATCCAGACCGCGGATTAAGTCTGCCAGCAAACGCATTTTGCGGGGAGATGTAGGATTATTATTCAGCTTAGCTACTGCTTCCATTGTAATTAATTTCTTTTATTATTAAGTGTCTGATGCCTGATGTTTGATGTTATCGGTTTGAAACTGAATACTTCAAACCTCAAACCTCAGACTATAATTTACATTTTCTTGTTAACGTGTCCTCTGAAGTTACGTGTAGGAGCAAATTCGCCCAGTTTATGACCAACCATGAATTCTGTTACATAAACAGGAATAAATTTGTTGCCATTGTGTACTGCGAACGTGTGACCAACGAAATCAGGTGTGATAGTAGAACGACGGCTCCAGGTCTTGATAACAGAACGCTTGGTACCGGTATTCATCTTCTCAACTTTTGTTTCTAATTTCAGGTCTACGTAAGGACCTTTTTTTATGGAACGAGCCATGTCTTACTGATTTATGATTTTTCAAACCCGAGATCCGGTACTGCTACCGGAGCCCGAATTCCGAAATATTATAATTTTTTACCGTTTTTTCTGCTAATGATCAGCTTATCAGAACTCTTATGCGGTTTTCTGGTTTTCAGACCTTTCGCATATTTACCAGTTCTTGATCTTGGATGGCCTCCGGAAGATTTACCTTCACCACCACCCATTGGGTGATCCACAGGGTTCATAGCCACACCACGGTTGCGGGGGCGGATACCTCTCCAACGGTTAGCACCTGCTTTACCGATGGATTGCAGAGCGTGGTCGGAGTTAGAAACAGTACCTACGGTTGCTTTACAAGTATTTAATACTTTGCGGAGCTCACCGGAAGGCATTTTCAGTACGGCATACTTTTCTTCCTTGTTGGATAACTGTGCATAAGCGCCGGCGCTTCTTGCGATCGCACCACCTTTACCAGGTTGCAGCTCAATGTTGTGTACAACAGTACCCAGTGGCATATTTTTCAATGGTAAAGCGTTACCTACTTCAGGAGCTACGTCAGCGCCGCTGATAACGGTACCGCCAACTTGTAAGCCCTGTGGAGCAATGATATAACGTTTTTCACCATCAGCATAGTTTACCAGTGCGATGAATGCGCTACGGTTAGGATCATATTCGATCGTTTTAACTGTAGCAGGTACATTCTCTTTATCACGTTTGAAATCAATTACACGGTATTGTTTCTTGTGACCACCACCTATGTAGCGCATGGACATTCTTCCTTGCGCATTTCTACCGCCGGTTCTTTTGATCGGTTCCAGCAGGCTTTTCTCAGGGGTATCCGATGTCAGCTCAGCGTAAGCGTTGCCTATTTTCCAGCGGGTACCGGCCGTCATTGGTTTGAACTTCTTCAGTGCCATTACTTCCTAAAAAGTTAAATGTTATTAAATATAAATCGTGATCTGTATATACATCCACATCCCGGCTGTTCAGGCCGGAACGGCACTACATGTTAGCATACAGATCTATAGTTTCACCAGTTGCAACGGTAATGATCGCCTTTTTGTAAGACGGTTTTTTACCTGCGATGAAACCGGCTTTAGTAAAGCGGAATTTAGCTTTACCTGGCATTACAGCAGTGTTTACATCTGCTACGGTTACACCGTAAAATTCTTCTACTGCTTTTTTGATCTCCAGTTTGTTGGCTTTTTTGTCAACGATGAAGTAGTAGCGGTTGAATTTTTCGGTTGCTTTATTAACCTTTTCGGATACCACCGGTTTGATTAAAACGTCAGAAAGTTTCATTTTCTTTATAGCATTTAGCTGTTGGCGTTGGCCGCGAGCTGTTATTTAATTGGTTTTTACATCCTAAGCTTCAGCTTCTGCAGGCTCTTCAGTGAAGATTTTAGCAGCGCTTTCTGTGAAAACGATGTAATTGCTGTTCATGATGTCGTAAGTGTTTACGTCGCTCAGTACAGTACCGTCTACAGTAGGGATGTTTCTCAAAGACAGATAAACATTGTCATTGTATTCAGGCGTGATGAACATAGTCTTTCTGCCTTCAACGTTGATGTTCAGGTTCTTCAGGAATCCAACGAATTGTTTTGTTTTAGGTGTTTCGAGCTGCAGATCTTCAACGATGATGATGCTGTTTTCTTTAGCTTTTACTGACAGGGCGGAGATCTTAGCGAGATCTTTCACTTTTCTGTTCAGTTTGAAACCCCAACCGTGCGGTTTTGGTCCAAAGATGGTACCACCACCTTTATACAATGGGTTACGGATGTTACCTTTACGGGCACCACCAGTACCTTTCTGTTTGTGCAGTTTGCGGGAAGCACCTTGTACTTCAGCTCTGGTTTTTACCTTGTGGGTACCCTGACGCTGAGCAGCGAGGTATTGTTTAACAGCCAGGTAAATTACGTGGTTGTTAGGCTCAACACCAAAGATCTCCTCTGGAAGTTCAATTGACCTTCCGGTTTTCTTACCTTCTATATTTAAAATATCGATTTGCATGTTACTTCTGGATTAAAACGATTGAACCAATGTGGCCGGGAACGGAACCACTTACCAGGATATAATTCTTTTCAGGGAATATTTTCACGATCTTCAGACCTTTCACTTTTATTCTTTCGTTACCTGTCTGGCCGGCCATACGCATACCCTTGAAAACGCGGGAAGGATAAGATGATCCACCAACAGAACCAGGAGCTCTGCTTCTATCGTGCTGACCGTGGGTAGCTTCACCCACACCGCTGAATCCGTGGCGTTTTACAACACCCTGGAAACCTTTACCTTTGGAAGTGCCTACAACGTCAATTGATTCACCTTCTGCGAAGATTTCGCATGTGATAGATTCACCGAGGGCTTTCTGTACGTCCGGGTTGCGGAGTTCTTTTACAAAACGTTTGGGAGAGGTGCTTGCTTTCGCGAAGTGATTGCTTTCTGCTTTTGTGGTGTGTTTTTCTTTCTTCTCACCGAAAGAAACCTGAATTGCATTGTAACCATCTGTTTCCAGGGTTTTTACCTGAGTTACAACGTTGGGACCCGCTTCGATAATGGTAACAGCAGTTTGCTTACCATTAGCTTCGAAGATGCTGGTCATACCAATCTTTTTGCCAATAATACCTTTCATTTTTTATATGATTTTACCCAGCGCCTGGGGGATTTCGTGCTATCCCCAGGATGGGCGGTTTAAATACATTTATTGGGCGGCCGCCCAGAAGGCGCGACCTATGTTTGCTTGTTAAAATTGTTACCTTGCTGAAAATCAGCGAGGTAACCATAAATCAATAAAAGGCCGGCCTTTCGCCCGCCTTGCTGTTGTCCTATGCTTTAATTTCAACTTCCACTCCGGAAGGCAGATCGAGCTTACTCAGCGCGTCTACAGTTCTGGAAGAAGACGTGTAAATATCCAGTAAACGTTTGTGTGTACACAGTTGGAACTGCTCGCGCGCTTTCTTATTAACGTGCGGAGAACGTAATACTGTAAATATTTTCTTCTCGGTAGGTAAAGGAATTGGACCTGTTACCACGGCACCCGTGTTACGCACGGTTTTAACGATCTTCTCAGCAGACTTGTCTACCAGGTTATGATCGTAGGACTTCAGCTTGATTCTTATTCTCTGAGACATATGCAATGAACTTCTTCTTGTTTTTTCCCAATACAATTTGGGAGGGCAAAGGTAACCCGTTTTTTCTATTTGGCAAATAAATCTCAGGAAAAAATAAAAGATCCCGGGCAAAAGGCTAGCTCCGGCGGCAGTTGGAAGGGGGTGAAAACAAAATTATCGGGCAATAAGGCTTCAGAAAACATTCATTGTGTGTGTGTTAAGCCTTAAGGTAACTTCACATGCTCGTTTTGACAAATATAGGAAAACAAATTTCAAAACCAAAAAAAGCAAATTTCTTTATTTTTTTTCCGGGAGATAGGTAAAACCGGTTTAACCAGGGCAAAATCAACGGCAGGACCACGGTTACTACACAATATCGGCAGGAAGATTTTACGGGCGTTCCCATAACGGTAATAGCATAGCCGGCAGAAAGGAGGATGCGGAAGGACTGCCAACTTTCTTCAGATCCCTGACTTTTATTGGAAACCCAAAGAGATCGAATGACATCTTCCGGCTCAGGCGGCATAATGCGGCCCCATATCCAACACAAAGGGCTGTTCCTGCTTACCTGGAACAGCCCTTTGCTGAATAATTAAAGTGGTTTGAGTACATCTATGGTCGGGCGACCATCCGATTAAAGCGGTAAACCACCGCCTAAACCACCCAATAATGATTGAATTAATCCTAAAATTAATGCCAGCAGTTGATTTAGTAAATCCATGGGAAAAGGTTTTTATAAGATATTGCCTACTCTATTGTCTGGTTTTCGGCATTCCCCAGTTGTTATTCAGCTAACAGAACTAAAATTAAAAGCTATCATTCAATATGCAGCCGTTCATCTTGTTCATTCCAACAGCAGTCACCCTTCCTGTTCATTCAGCTATCACAGCCAATTTCCGGGGAATCTGCGGGTAAAAAAGAGGCTGTTCGTTGTGAACAGCCTCAGATAATGTTTGTAAGGAAATAGCATAACTAAATACGAAATGATCCCTTACAGGAAATCTGCTTACAGACCGCCCAGCAGAGATTTCAGCAGGCCAAGAATTAACGCCAGCAATTGATTCACTAAATCCATGGGAAAAGGTTTTTATAAGATATTGCCTACTCTATTGTCTGGTTTTCGGCATTCCCAGTTGTTATTCAGTTAACAGGACTAAAATTAAAAGCTATCATTCAATATGCAGTCGTTCATTTTGTTCATTCCAACAGCACTTAATCATGCTGTTCATTCAGCCACCACAGCCGTTCAACTAGGAACGTACATACAAAAAAAAGGCTGTCCAGGGTCTGAACAGCCAAAAGGATGATGAGTGTAAGGGAAATAGCATAACTTAAGTACGAAATGAATCCCTTACTAAAGGAAATCTTCTTACAGACCTCCCAGCAGAGATTTCAGCAATGCGATGATAGTCGCCAGCAATTGAGTCAGTAAATCCATAAGATAGTTTTTACTACGGGTGATACCTACTCTCTTGATTTGGTTTTCGGCAATCCCAGGACACCTACTCTTTTAAGTGCCTGTCGAAATTAAAATCTATTCACTAAAGTCCGTTCGTTCATTTTGTTCAGTTCGGAATCCTAATTTTGAATTGTTCAATCCCATTCCAGTGAGGGTTTCTTTAAATCAAAGAGAGCTTCAGTGGAGTACCGAAGCTCTCTTTGTTAAAATAGATTGTAAAATACGCTAATGCTTTTGACGAGTGGTTTCGTGGGCTACCAACAACAGCACCCTATCAGGTTTACATCAATGGCCACGGAAAGTATTATAAAATACCTGCCGAACCTCTACAATGGATCGTCTGAAAGTTACCGCAGAGGTAGCCGCTTGTGCTACTGCACAATCAAATACCTCCAAGGGCAGATACCAGCAATGCCAGTAACCCTGTCAGGAATGTGTTTAATGCATCGAGGATCATAAGGCGATGATTTTTGGATGATGTTTTTTTAGCCTACTCTCTTATATGGTTTTCGGCAATCCCATTAGGAAATATCCTTGTGTAACAATGCAGAAAACTACAGTGCTCCTGCTACGGTGTGCAAAAACTTAAGCACAGCCTGAAGAATAGTGTTCAACATACCGGAGTATTTATGGACGTAACGCTTACTCTATCCTGGGTTTTCAGCAATCCCCTGTCTGCATCTCTGCAAACAAGCTACTAAAATAACCAGTTCCTGCAGAAAAGCCTCCGTTCAATTAGTTCATTCCGGGTTTGTGTATTCATTTTATTCAGCGGCTGCTCACCCCGGTTAGGACCACTAATAGAAATGGTTACGGCTGCAAAAAATGCAGCCGTAACCATTGGTGAGTTGATATGTAAATTTATTTACCTCTTTCTTCTTTATAGATCGCCTTTGCTTTGGCAGATGGCAGATAGATCTGGAAACCTATGCCCAGGCTGAGCCTGTTGGCGGTAGTTGAATTACCTCCACCTACAGTAAGATCATATTTAAACAATCCTTCCAAACCAATGTTGGGAGTAATAAAATAGGAGATACCGGGGCCTATACCCACGTTAAAACCATTGGTAGAAGCACCACTCGCCGGATTCTGGCCAGCAAAACCAGCATTTGCTTCCAGGAAGAAACGGGTTCTTTTGGAGAACTCCAGTTTTCTAACATTTTTATCTTCCACAAAATAACGTGCAAAAGCGCCTACACCGTAGTTGGTATTGGAAGCCCTGGTGTCAGTCGTTTTATTCTTTGTGGTATTTGCACCAAAGGCAACATAACCGCCAATAGCCAGACCGTCCTTGATAAACCAACCAACTTTTGGAGTAAGATTGAAATTAAAAGCAGTGCTTTCCTTTTGAAAAACAACATTAAGATTGGTAAGATCCGCACCAACCATAATATTCCCTTTCTGAATTTGAGCGTTAGCAGCGGAACCAAACAATACAGCTGAAAGTGCAAGGGTTAAGAGACGAATTCTTTTCATAGTCTGATTTTTAGTTTTAACAATTTAACATGTTGAATGAATAAGAAATTTCCAGGCAAATGCTTCCATTTGCAACTGAGCTGTCGATAGCAGCCACCAAAAAAATAAAAGGCAGGGGGGATAATGGGGACGTAGTCTTGATCTTCGTTAAACAAACATCACACGACAATAGATTCTTGTCTATTACAAAACTACTGAAAATGAATATAATAAGAGTCTAATCTTATAAAAAAATATTAAAAAAATTCATACCGCACAGTTCGAAAATTCCCTCAACATGAATACTTATCCTTATTCATTATTACTACAACATTTATAAGTTAAATGTTGTTGCATAAAAAACAGGTTCTTTCACATCCGGGCAATCCGGTTGTGAACGTTATCAGCTGCAAAACACTACTAGCGGGATTTTAACAGATCTGCATGCGTACAAAAAGTTCCCTGTTTTTGTAAAAAACTTAGGAATCCGTCCATTTTATGTTGCATCTTTTCACCGGAAATACGCCTGATATAAGCCGGCAATGTATAAGCATTGATATCTATCAATTCCCAGGGATGGAAATAAAAAGAGAGATAATTATCTTTCTTCAATACTCTTCTGCTGAAATACCGGGTTATCCACAGGGGCATATTTTTAACACTCAGCCAGAATATTGGATATCTTATAAGGGGAGATACGGAAGATGGGATGATCCAGGTGTCCTTTTCTTTAAAAACAGTTCTTGGCAGATGCCAGTTATTGTATCTGCCGGGAAGCCAAGTAGGGTTCACAGAGGCGTCATACAGGTAGCCGGCCGCCTTTAGGGCATCCATATTCACTTTCCGCAGACGGGGCATTCTAAAGCCTTGTATATGTTGTCCGCTGATCTCCTGCAAGGCCAATCTGGAGCCTTCCAGATCAGCCTCTGAGAATGAGCTGTGATAATATGCGTGAGAGGCTATTTCATGCTTTGCCGCCATCTGCCTGATTAATTCCGGGTAATGCTGGGCCCAGTAGGCGGTCACGAAAAAGGTAGCGCGTACATTATATTTATCAAATAGTGCCAGTGTAGCCTGCAATCCGCTTCTGGAAACTTCCAGCTTCTCCTGTAATGATACCTGTTGACCGAATTCTTCGGGGATATCAAATTCTTCCACATCTACACTGATCAGTATCCTGTTCGTTTGTTCCATAAAAAACTAAGCGGCTTTAGAGCCGATGATGATCTTGCAATAATTCACCATCTCCTTCATCAACAGTTTGAAGCGGAAAGATGAGAACTGTATGCCGGGACGGCAAGATACTGCGACTGCACCAATTTTAACATGTGGGCGGCGGCCTGCATGATATAGAAATTCGCTATCATACAAAAAGCCATCTATACGGGTTTTCAATAATATGTTTCTGCCGTATGCATTAAAGCCTTTGAGGCCAGCCTGGGCATCTTCCACCTTAAGGTCCAGCACTATTCTGTTTAAAAACCGGCTGATGCGGGTAATTGTACGGCGCTTGCGGGGTAATGCACGAAGATAAGCAGCCCCTCTCTCCCCTGCCACCACATCCAGTCCTTGTTGCAGACGGTCATAGGCTTCTTTCACGGCATATATGCCAAAGGGGAAATCCAGGTCTGTATACACCTGGTAAGCATGTTGAGAACGTTTTACACCCTCTCTTACTGCATATCCTTTACCACGGTTGCGGGTATAGCTAACGATGATAATATCAGGAATGGCAGCTTCGAGCCAGGCTATATGTTGTGCAGTGAAATTCCGCTCAGAACCATCATTCACAAGAATCAACTGAACAGGCACTTTTCCCATGATCGTTGTTACCTCGTGATAGTGCCTGATAAGTGATTCCACCCAAGGGCCCGAGGGGTTCCAACAGGGCAGAATCAAGTCAAGGCCGGGGGTGAGTGTTACCATTTCTCCCGATGTCGAAATCACAGTTGTAGGAGGTGCTTGCAATAACTCTATTGACATAATTTCAAGGCTATCTGTAAAAAATATAGGTTGAATGGATGAGATTCAATACAATGACGTCAAAAGAAGGGCCTCCCCCTATCATGTGGCATAAAAAATAAAAAAGGTCCTGTAGAACAGGACCCTGGCAGTTAGCAAAAAGTAAATTGCAGTTGTAGGTTATTTCAACGTAAAATATCGAATATTCTTTTCATGGCAATAGCATGTTCATGTCAGTTGCCGGGATAAAAGCAGAAAGGTTGTCCCGCTTTGGCAGGACAACCTTTCCGATATAAAAGAAGCTATGATTAAGCGTTTACTTTACCTTTCACTTTAGCTACCACTTCTTCAGCTACGTTGTTCGGAGCTGGTGCATAGTGGGAGAATTCCATGATAGAGCTTGCGCGACCGGAAGACAGGGAACGCAGCTGAGTTACGTAACCGAACATTTCGCTCAACGGAACTTTAGCTTTAATTACCTGAACACCGTTTTTGGAGTCCATACCTTCCAGCATACCACGACGACGGTTCAGATCACCTGTAACATCACCCATGTATTGGTCTGGAGTCAGTACTTCCACTTTCATGATTGGCTCCAGCAATACTGGTTTAGCTTTGCGGGCAGCTTCACGGAAAGCAGATTTAGCGCACAATTCGAATGACATCGCATCAGAATCCACCTGGTGGTAAGAACCGTCAAACAGACGTACTCTCAGGTTCACCAGCGGGAAGTTTGCGAGAACACCCTGGTTGAGGGACTGTTCAAAACCTTTCTGTACCGCAGGGATGAATTCTTTAGGGATGGAACCACCAAAGATATCATTTACGAACTGGAAGGATTTGCCTTCGTTTTCTTTCAACCATTCTGCGTCTGCAGGTCCGATTTCGATCTGGATATCAGCGAATTTACCACGACCACCGGTTTGTTTCTTGAATACCTCACGGTGTTCAACTTTGGTAGTCAATGCTTCTTTGTAAGCAACTTGCGGAGCACCCTGGTTAACTTCTACCTTGAACTCGCGACGCATACGGTCAACGATGATTTCGAGGTGAAGCTCACCCATACCACTCAGGATGGTTTGGCCGGTTTCTTCGTCAGTTTTAGCTCTCAGAGTAGGATCTTCTTCTACCAGTTTAGAGATAGCCAGACCCATTTTATCAACGTCTGCCTGAGTTTTAGGCTCGATGGCAATGTGGATAACTGGTTCAGGGAATGTCATTGATTCCAGGATAATCGGTGCTTTTTCATCGCACAGGGTATCACCGGTTTTGATATCTTTAAAACCAACAGCAGCACCGATATCACCAGCTTCGATGAAATCGATAGGATTCTGCTTGTTAGCGTGCATCTGCATGATACGGCTGATACGCTCGTTTTTACCGGTACGGGTGTTCAGTACATAAGAACCCGCATCCAGGTGACCGGAATAAACCCGGAAGAACGCCAGACGACCTACGAAAGGATCGGTTGCAATTTTGAATGCCAGTGCAGACAATGGAGCTTTTGCATCTGGTTTACGTTCGATTTCTTCGCCGGTGTCAGGGTTGGTACCTTTTACGGCTTCAACGTCCATTGGAGAAGGCAGGTAACGGCAAACCGCATCCAGCATCTTCTGTACACCTTTGTTTTTGAAGGAAGAACCGCACATCATCGGGATGATAGCGATATCGATAGTAGCTTTGCGGATAGCTTCGTGGATTTCGTCTTCAGAGATTGAATTAGGATCTTCGAAGAATTTCTCCATCAGGGTATCATCGTATTCAGCAACTGCTTCTACGAGTTTAGCTCTCCACTCTTCTGCTTCAGCCTGCATATCTTCCGGAATAGGAATTTCCTGGTAAGTAGCACCTTTTCCTTCTTCATCCCAGATAATACCTTTCATGGTGATCAGATCCACAACACCTTTGAAGGAATCTTCAGCACCGATTGGCAAAGTCAAAGGAACGGGGTTAGCACCCAGCATTTCTTTCACCTGCTTAACCACATTCAGGAAGTCAGCTCCTGAACGGTCCATTTTATTTACGAAACCGATACGTGGTACACGGTAGCGGTTAGCCTGACGCCAAACGGTTTCAGACTGAGGTTCAACACCGGATACAGCGCAGAACAATGCCACCAGACCATCCAGTACACGCAGGGAACGCTCTACCTCAACGGTAAAGTCCACGTGACCCGGGGTATCGATGATATTGAATTTATATTGTTTGGTATCAGGTTGGGCTTTACCTTGTAAGGTTGGAAAATTCCAGAAACAAGTGGTTGCCGCAGATGTGATGGTAATACCTCTCTCCTGCTCCTGTGCCATCCAGTCCATTGTAGCAGCACCCTCGTGCACTTCTCCAATTTTGTGGGATTTACCTGTATAATACAGGATACGTTCTGTGGTAGTGGTTTTACCCGCATCGATGTGCGCCGCAATACCAAAGTTCCTTTGAAATTTTAAGTCTGCCATAATATTAAAGTGACTAAATAATGCAATTTGGGGGGCAAAGGTAACTTATTTTTGACAATAAATAAAACGACCAGCTTTTCCAAATTGTTATTTCTTTTTAACAAGCACGGGCGTTCTATCACATTATAATTGTCTTTTATAAGTATCCTGACTAAAACCAGTTTTTAGTTGCTACCTACCACCTTTTTATCAAATACAACCAAAAGTTAAATTATAGTTTTCCGGTTGCCGTATTTCAATCAAATTCGTAGCGAATTGTTAAAAGGTTAGATTTCCCCCAGCACTAAAAAACAAGAAACGTAGCAAAGTATTATTCGGTTTCCCCCTAAAACACAGATTTATCATGAATGAAAAACTTTACACTATACCTGTTCAACAGGTAACCAGGTTATTTATTACCATAGCATTCCCGGCATAGCGCTGTAGCATTATTCCAGCATCTTCATTTACTGATTAACCTTTCTATATGAGAACATTTGTACTCAGGTACTCCTGTGCACTGTTGTTACTGACCTGTGTCTGTACTTCATCAAAAGCCCAGGTAATTCTGAACCGGCAGGTAGTAGCCAGTACCGGCGGCAATGGTGTTGTTCAGAACATCCAGATCCAGTATACCATAGGAGAAGCAATAGTATTGCCTATCACCAATGGCAAGACCCTACTTACCCAGGGATTTCAACAACCGGAAGAATTACCCAAACTCCCTCCCGGTGTAAGTCCTGTTAAGAGCTATATTTTATTCCCCAACCCGGCAGTTACCAATACCAAGATTCAATTTGATCTGTTGTCAAATGTGAATGTAACCATTGAGGTGATTAATCCGGCAGGCCAAAGCATTTATCATCAGTATCTGCAAATGGGTGCGGGTAAGAATACGGTCATATTGCCCGTTAACCGCTTTGCAGCAGGCATATACACGGTTATGTTAAATGTAAGTGGTAATGTCTTTTTTGAAAAGCTCATTGTGCAGTAATACGCTCCTGTAGCCCCCCATCACAACTTAATTGATGACACATGAAATACGGTTATACAATTATACTTCTTGCAGGTATTTTGACAGCTGATATCCCTTTATCAGCACAAAAAATCACCCAAAAACCGCCTAACATAGGCGCCAGTTTTTTATTGGTTAATCCGGATGCCCGAAGCAGTGGAACCGGAGATGCCAGCATTGGACTAACACCTGATGCCAATTCCCTGTTTTCCAATGCAGCTAAAATAGTTTTTGCCGGGGACTGGGGCGTAAGCGCCAATTACTCCCCCTGGATGTGGGAGTTAAATAACAATAAGTCTAATATGGCTTATGTAGCTGCCTATAAAAACTGGAATGCGTCCGAAGGCGTGGGTATTTCCATGAAATACTTCAATTACGGCGCTGTCACTTTCCGCGATGATAACGGAACAGTACTGCAGGATTATAATCCGAAAGAATTTTCGATAGATGGTTCCTATGCCCGGAAACTGGGTAATCACATGTCGCTGGCACTGAGCATCAGGTATATCCGCAGCCAGTTAGGACAGGGCTCCTACAACAACTTACAACAGAAACCTGCATCTGCAGTAGCAGGCGATCTGGGCTACTACTATCAGAACAGCGTAGACCGGCTGGATTTCGGTAACCGTTATTGTTTTGGTATAAGTATTACCAATATAGGCACCAAGCTGCAATACTCTGATGACAATACCAGGAAGAGTTTTCTGCCCATGAACCTTCGTATCGGTGGCGGCTATACGTTTGTACATACCCAGGAGCATGAGTTCACCCTTTCCGTTGATATTAATAAATTACTGGTACCCACCCCCCCATTGTATGCACTGGATTCCAATGGCATAGAAACCAACCAGATCCTGAAAGGTAAAGATCCTAACCGGGGAGTAGTGGAAGCGATGTTTTCTTCTTTTGGTGACGCGCCTGACGGCTTCCATGAAGAGCTGAGAGAATTTACCATTGGTTCCGGCATCGAATACGGATATCGCCAGGTATTTTTTGTACGGGCAGGATATTTCTATGAACACCCTTATAAAGGTTACCGGCAGCATTTCTCGGCCGGAGTAGGTGTACGGGTATCTAACCTGGCATTGGACATTGCTTACCAGATGCCTACGGGAGAAAGCCTGGTACAGAAAAGAACCCTGAAATTTTCACTGGTATATAACATCGGCGGAACACGTGATGAAGCTGTACAACATTAGCATAGCCTTCATTAGCTGTTTACCGATCGCTGCAAATACTCAAACAGGAAAAGGAAAAAACAACTATCCCCAAAGGGTAAAACAACTTTTCATTCATGTATCTATAATTCTCAATCATATGAAATCACTGCTCATAACTTTATTCCTTGTCACTGTAGGAATGCAATCATTCACACATGCACAGGTTCGTCCGGCATCCAGGAATGAAACTGTTAACGATGGTCGTAATCCGATCGACTTTTTGTTCCCTGATCTACAGGCGGATCTTGCAAAACTGCAGGCCAAAGAGATAAAGCCTCAACCAGATAAGGCGATCATATCCGCACCTATTGAAAACCGGCTTTTCACGAATTACAAGGCTCCGGTTGTTCATAACAATTCGAATGCGCGGTTACTGAAAACCAGTGCTACTCCGTCTCCCATGTCTTCAGACCTATCTGCTACGGACGCAGCAAATAAATTGAAAGCTGCGCAGGCAGCGAAGACAGTAAAACCAATTGTCATCCCCAATCAGGGCAGCGAAGTAAATAGCGCACCTGTAAAGAAAAAGAGCTAAGCCTGCTGTAACCTATTAAAATGATTATTATGAAAAAGATATTCTACCTGGCAATATTACTCTTAGCAGTATCATCCCAATATGTGCAGGCTCAGAGCGGGCTTGCCGGAACCAATTACCAGGCTGTGGCACGTAATGCGAATGGCACTGTTCTCGGCAATCAATCGCTGACCGTACGTTTTTCTGTACTGGGTGGCTCTGCTGCCGGACCTGTGCAATACCAGGAAACACACAATGCTACCACCAATAATTTAGGTTTATTTACTTTACAAATAGGAAAGGGTACTCCATTGACAGGCACTTATAGTACTGTTCCCTGGGCAAATGCCAATCAATATCTGAAAGTAGAAATATCCATTAACGGAAGCAATTTCAGCGAGCTGGGTACTTCACAATTAATGAGTGTACCGTACGCTTTATTTGCAGCAAACGGAAATCCGGGTCCAGCTGGACCTGCCGGTGCTAAAGGTGATCCTGGCGCAGTGGGACCAGTGGGGCCCATCGGACCTAACGGACCAATCGGACCAGTAGGACCTGCGGGTACCAAAGGTGATCCGGGCGCAGTGGGGCCAATTGGACCCATCGGACCAGCCGGACCTGTCGGCGCCACCGGACCTGCAGGTCCTGCGGGCATTCAAGGCGTCAAAGGAGACCCTGGTGCCGTTGGACCGGCAGGAGCGATAGGACCAGTAGGTCCGGCTGGACCTGCCGGAATACAGGGTATTAAGGGCGATCCTGGTGTAGCCGGTCCTGCCGGTATACAAGGTGCCAAAGGTGATCCCGGTGTAGCCGGTCCTGCAGGCATACAAGGTCCTAAAGGCGATCCTGGTGTAGCCGGGCCTGCCGGTATACAAGGTGCTAAAGGCGATCCCGGTGTAGCTGGACCTGCGGGTGTAGCCGGACCAATAGGTCCAATAGGACCGATCGGACCAATGGGACCAGCCGGGCCTCAGGGGATACAAGGCCCTGCCGGTAACATCAATGGTATTGCAGCAGGAGGAGATCTGTCAGGCACCTACCCTAATCCCCTGATTGGAAACGGAAAAGTTACCCTGGCAAAAATAGCTCCGGGCGTTATACCAACTACCTTACCTCCTAACGGCCCTGCCGGCGGAGATCTGAGTGGTACCTACCCCGCCCCTGTAGTAGCTGGATTGCAAGGTAAACCAGTTAGCAATGTAGCGCCGCTGGCTAACCAGATATTAAAATTTGATGGAGCACAGTGGCTGGCAACTGCAGCACCCGGAGGCGGACTTACCCTTCCTTTTGTAGCCACAGAAAATAATGCCGCTACCCTTTTCAGCATCACTAACGATGGAGATGGGACCTCGATTGAGGGCATCAATAATACTGCTACTTCTTCTATCGCGGCTATACGGGGCATTGTGAGCTCCGCCTCTCCGGGCGGTTTTTCCTCTGCAGTAAGAGGTATCAACAATGGTACTGGTGGATTGGGAATCGGTGTGTGGGGATCCCAGGCTGGTTCAGGCTGGGGTGTTTATGGTGTAACGCCCAATGGACTTGGTGTATATGGCAACTCCAGTGCAGCAGGAACCGGCGTATATGCCAACAGTAACAGTGGTACCGGTTTAACTGCCACCAGTAACAACGGAATACCAGCTACCATCTCAATCTTTAATAATGCAAATAACAATAATGCACTCAATGTCAGCACTTTAGGGAATGGCTCCGCGATCACAGCCTCCGCCGGCGGAGGGTTCGGTATCGATGCCAGCAGCACGAATAACACAGGCGTACATGGTAGCACGAGCGTACAAACGGCTGCCGGTGTAATTGGTGATAATACTGGTGCCGGGGAAGCCGTAGTTGGACGCACCACCTCTGATATAGCTGGTGCAGTAGTAGGACGCAATGATGGTGGCGGTTACGGCGTACGTGGCTTTGTGGCTGGCAACGCCGCCGGTACCGCCATAGGCGTATTTGGCCAGATTGGGCTAAGCGGTAGCACAGGCGCCTCCGGACGTTTTGAAAACAACAATTCGGCTAACACTGTTGATAATATGACGGCCTACACCACCTCCAACGGTGATCCTGGTGTTGTAGGCATCGGGGCTGCCGGAGCATTTGAGGTAAATAATACCAACTCTGTAGCACCGGCTGTAAAAGCTAAAGTAAATACCATATTTGGCAATTTCGGGGCTGCCGGCGTATTTTCCGAAGCGGCCGGTACTGGCGGCTTTGCGGGATTATTTTATACCTCCAATACAGGAGGCAGCGGCAATACATTGGTGTCTATCAATAACGGTAATGGTAATGCTATTGTGGCCAATGTTAAAAAGAATGGCAATGCCATAGAAGGCAATGTTAACGGTACGGGCAAAGCAATCTACGGCTGGGTGCCTACCTTCGGTACCGGACAGGCGGCGGATTTTGAGAATTTCAATGATGCCAACACCAACAATGTAGTGACGGCTAAAACATTAGGTAATGGTACAGCGGGTTATTTTGAAGTGGACAACACTAACGGTACTTCTCCTGCGGTACATGGCAAGGTGAATTCACAGTTTTCCAACTTTGGTACTGCGGCCATATATGGTGAAAATGCGGGGACTGGTGGATTTGGCGGATTGTTCTATTCTTCCAGTGTAACTGGTAATGGACCTGCACTCGTTGCTATAGCTAAGGGAAATGGAAATGGTATTACTGCCAATGCTGCCAACCTGGGTGATGGCGTAGAAAGCACCGTTAATGGCTCCGGTAATGCCGTTTACGGTTGGGTACCTAATTTTGGTACTGGTCGTGCTGCCAGATTCGTCAATTTCAATAACGCAAATACAACTGACGTACTACGGGTAGAAACACACAGTACTGGCAATCTTGCCGTATTCAAAAGCGGCGACCCGGGTACTGTAAATGTGGCCAGGATCAACAGCGCCGGACGTGGTTTCTTTAACGGCGGTACACAAACCGGCGGAGCGGATTTAGCGGAATCATTTGCTGTATCAGGCGCACGGGCTACCTATGAAGCAGGGGATGTACTGGTGATTTCGACTCATACAGACCGTATGGTGGAAAAATCAGCTGAGCCCTATTCTACCCTTGTGGCAGGTGTATTTGCCACCAGACCAGGTGTATTGCTGACTGAACATGATATAGAAACAGACCTTTCTGCAGAAGTTCCGATGGGAGTAGTTGGCGTGATTCCGACTAAAGTATGTAATGAAAATGGCATTATTCACCGGGGTGATTTACTGGTAACTTCCAGTAAAGCAGGTTATGCCATGAAAGCAGATATTGATAAAGTGAAGCCAGGACAGGTAATTGGCAAGGCATTACAGGAGTTTGATGGTGAAGCCGGTAAGATTAACGTGCTGGTAAATGTGAAATAGTAATCCAGTGTTCCCTAAATATCCAGGTATTTTCAATTGGCAGGCATCCGTTATGGGTGCCTGTTTTTTTTGAGATAGGCTGAGTGGGCGCAACTGATCAGATTATACTTTCAACAGCATCCCCTTTCTAATTGACGGTGCTGTAATAAATGCTCTTTTTGAGGGATGGGGTTAGTGAAGAGATGATAACCCGGTATCACGTTCCGGAAAGGTATAAACACAAAAAGGCAAACAGCTCCAAAGGAACTGTTTGCCGAATATATTGAGTTGCCTGTTAAGGCTATAACTAGATTCTGAAGTGAGAGAAAGCTTTGTTCGCTTCTGCCATACGATGCGTGTCTTCTTTCTTCTTGAACGCTGCGCCTTCACCTTTGCTTGCTGCTACGATTTCATTCGCCAGCTTGTCAGCCATGCTCTTACCGTTTCTTTCGCCGGCAAAGCGTACTAACCATTTGATGCTCAGGGAGATCTTTCTATCAGGACGAACTTCCGCAGGAATCTGGAAGGTAGCACCACCAATACGACGGCTTCTAACTTCTACACCAGGAGTAACATTGGTTAATGCTTTTCTCCAAACCTCGTAACCGTTCTCGCCGGTCATTTGGCTTACCTTATCCACAGCATCGTAGAAAATTTTATAGGCAATGCTCTTTTTTCCTTGTTCCATAACGTTATTAACAAAGCGGGTTACCAGCTTGTCATTAAACCTAGGATCTGGAGCCAGAGGCAATTTCTTTGCAGCTTGCTTTCTCATTTATTGAAAATTACGACTATTTATAATTGTTATTTCTTAGCCTTTTCCTTTTTAGTACCATATTTGGAACGGCTCTGCTTTCTGTCTTTCACACCTGCAGTATCCAAAGATCCGCGAACGATGTGGTAACGAACACCTGGTAAATCTTTTACCCTTCCACCACGGATCAGTACGATAGAGTGCTCCTGCAAGTTGTGACCTTCACCAGGGATATAGGCAATCACCTCAACTTTGTTGGTTAAACGCACTTTCGCTACTTTACGCAGAGCGGAGTTCGGTTTCTTAGGCGTGGTAGTGTATACACGAGTACAAACGCCACGACGCTGAGGGCAGCTATCTAATGCCCTGGACTTAGACTTAGCCCGGATAATTTCTCTTCCTTTTCTTACTAATTGTTGTATAGTAGGCATTCTTTACCTAGTTTTTTTATGTCGGTTTACAATGACATCCAAATTCCCCACAAAGGGATTTTGGGACGGCAAAGGTAAAACTATATGTGTGAATAACAAAATTGTTTCGAAAATATTTTTACCGGGATGATCTTCTGTATAAACAGGGAAAGGTCTTATTATTCTGGTAGCAGCTCAGGATTACCAAAAACCGGATTGCAAAGGTATGATTTCCCTTAGAAACAACCATAAAAAAATAGGGTCTTTTTATTGACCCTATTCTTTCGATGATAATAATATATAAAGTACTTATTTCTTGTCGATTATGTAATTCCAATGACGGGTATCTGTAGCCCGTCCGGTGCGGATATCATCCAAACGACGGATCACTTCTGCTCCTATTTCGTATTTGGTGGTATCCAGTTTGATTTGCGTATCCAGGTAATCCAGCTGTTCTACATAAGCTACGCTGGAAGCTGTTCCTGTTCCAAAAACCTCTCTAAGGGTACCATCTTTATGGGCAGCCACTACTTCATCAATAGAAATAGGTCTTTCTTCCACTTTGAGGCCCATATCGGTGAGAACATCCATTACGCTGGCCCTGGTAACCCCTTCCAGGATGGTTCCCTGTGTAAGGTCCGGAGTAATGGCAGTATTGCCTATGATCGCAAAAACGTTCATGGTACCGCATTCCTGGAGGTATTTGTGTTCATATCCATCTACCCACAAAATCTGATCATACCCCTGTTTCTTAGCCTGCATAGTAGGATACATAGTACCACCATAGTTACCGGCAGCTTTGGCATAACCCACGCCGCCCGGAAAAGCACGTACATATTTGTCCTGCACCAATAATTTAATAGGCTTATTAAAATAAGGACCAGAAGGAGAATTGATGATAACGAACTTATAAGTATCAGAAGGACGTACGCCTATAAACTCATCTGCAGCGATCATAAATGGACGCAGGTAGAGAGAACAGCCCGCTCCGGTAGGTACCCAGTCGCGGTCCATATCTATTAATATATCCAGACCGCCAATAAACAGCCATTCAGGTACCTGGGGCATTCCCATTCTTTCTGCGGAGGTGTTAAAGCGTTTGTAGTTATCATATGGCCTGAAGATCATGGGGTTGCCCTGAGGATCTTTATAGGCTTTGATGCCTTCGAAAATTGCCTGCCCATAGTGCCAGGCGGCATTGGAAGGACTTACAGACAGGTTCTGAAAAGGTAAAATCTGCGCATTTTTCCACTCTTTACCATCAAAATCAGCCACCAGCATATGGTCGGCATACATTTTACCAAATGCCAGGTTGTTGAAATCCACTTCACTCAGCCTGCTATGCGTAGTTCCGGTGACTTTGATCTTCTTTAGTGCCTCTTCCTTAACTGTTGATTTATCTACCATCATGGTTAATCAATTTTATCTCAATATTTTTACATTTTTAATCGCTGTGTCGCCGAAACCTTTACGGTAAGGCAGTGCAAATAAACTGATTTTTCCCCAGCCGGGGTTTTCATATTAAATTAAACGGTAATAAATATGTCGCTTGAGCAATTCCAACTGGATCCTTACTTTCTGGCTAAAATCTTTACCCAGCCAATCATTCCCGGGAAAAGCATGCCGGCTGAGGTCGCGGAAAAAGTGGTGCCCAAAGTCAAATATTTAGGAGAAAATCAAAAAAACATTGCGCTCTTCATACAAAACGAAAACGAAGCGTACCTAAACGAAGAATTATTCAACCTCCTCACCAATATATTAAATGCCTGTAAACTGGGGATGCAGGATGTGTCGCTTTTTAACGTGTCGCACCACCCTTCTCTTGCATTTCCTGACTGGCAAACAGCGGTGAAGATAGAACGGAGCGTTGTATTTGGGATTGCACCGGAACAACTTGGACTCAGCGATATTCCACTTTATCAGCTGGTAACCGTAAATGGTACCACCCTCCTGTTTTCCGATGAATTAGCACTCATTGGCACCGACAAAGCGCTGAAAGCGAGACTATGGGCAGGATTAAAACAATTATTAGGTATTTAATACAATAAACCGCTTTCTCATCCGACTATATGAAATTGATATTTGCTACCAACAATCAAAACAAAGTAAAAGAGTTCCGGTCATTGCTGGGAGATCAGTTTGAGATCATCACCCTGCTGGAAGCCGGCATAGACATCGATATTCCGGAACCACACGATACACTGGAAGCCAATGCCACCGAGAAATCGGCTACCATTCACCAGATGACCGGACAAAACTGTTTTGCAGAAGACACCGGGCTGGAAATCGCCGCATTAAACGGCGCACCGGGTGTTTTATCCGCCCGCTACGCCGGTGAACAAAAGGAAGCAGCCGATAATATTGTAAAAGTATTACAGGAGCTGGAAGGACAAAGTGACCGCACCGCACAATTCCGCACGGTGATTTCCCTGATACTGGATGGTAAAGAACATCAGTTTGAAGGCGTGAGCAAAGGTCATATTACTACGGAAACGAAAGGTGCAAAAGGATTTGGCTATGATCCCATTTTTGTTCCCGAAGGAACAACAAGGGCTTTTGCAGAAATGGACCTGACAGAAAAGAATAAATACAGCCACCGGGCCAGGGCCTTTGAAAAATTTGTGGCCTTCCTGAAACAAACAACAAACGTTTAGCATCTCCCTAAAAATTAATAATGGCAAGGATTAAGATAGACTTACCGGCAGTATTTCCTTTTATTATACAAGTACCTGTGCGCATACAGGACATTAATTATGGTAACCACGTAGGCAACGATGCTATACTGTCTATCATGCACGAATCAAGGATTCAGTTCCTCAACAGCATCGGCTACAAAGAACTGGATCATGAAGCCGGTAAAGGTTTGATTATGGCAGATGTGGCAGTAGCTTACAAAGGAGAAGGATTTCATGGAGATATTTTTGAAGTAGCGATAGCCGCGGGAGAATTCAATGCCTTTGGCTTTGAATTATTTTATCGCATCACTACTAACAGAAATGCACAAACGATCACGATTGCCGAGGCCAAAACCGGCATGATTTGTTTTGATTACCATCTTCGCAAAATAATGAAGTTACCGGCCGACATGAAGGCCAGCCTGGAAACAGGAAAATAAATACAACATATGATGGATACAACAACATTAGCCACATCTGTGGAGCAAGTGATTACAGCACGTCGTACGGTGAAACCTACCAGCATGAACGGCAGGAAGATAGCAGATGAAACCGTTCAGCAATTATTGCATCTGGCCGACTGGGCTCCCACCCACGGCTATACGGAGCCCTGGTATTTTGTGGTATACAGCGGAGATAAAGTGCAGCAGTTTTGTTCGGATCATGCGGACCTGTATAAGCAATACACCCCGGCAGACAAATATATTCCGGGCAACTACGACAAACTGAAAAACCAGGGCAACCTCGCTTCGCACGTGCTGGCCATTTGCATGAAACGAGGCAACAACCCAAAGATTCCGGCAATGGAAGAAATTGCGGCAGTATCCTGCGCAGTGGAAAATATCTGGTTGGGAGCTACTGCACTTAACCTTGCAGGCTACTGGGGCTCCGGTGGTATGACCTACCACCCTGCTATGCAGGACTACCTGGGTTTGGGAGATGAAGACCTGGTACTGGGTTTCTTTTACCTCGGTTATACAGACGAACCTCCGCAACCTGGAAGAAGGGTAAAGCCATCTTCTGAGAAGTTTGTTTGGAAGTAAGCAGAAAGCTGAAGGCATAAAGTAAAAAGCTATAGAAGCGTATGATGTTAGCGATAAACTGTTCATCATACGCTTCTATAGCTTTTTACTTTATGCCTTCAGCTTTACGCTTCCACTAATAGATAGCCTCTTGCCTCCGCTTCAAAGCTGCTTATCTGTGTGGCTACCCAATGTTCGTCCTTATGTAATTCTGTTGCCATAATCCTGGCTACGGCGGGGGCTATACGTAGTGCCTCCTTTGCATCCAGGAAAAGAAGCCGGGTACGGCGAGCCAGAAAATCTTCAATATTACGGGCCATTTCTTCTCTCACGGCCCAAACTACCTGCGCTTTAATAATGTGATAGTCCCGGCTCAGCTCCTCCTGCAGATCCGGCTGACGGGCGACCATCTGATGAATATGTAATACATCGCTGCCGTAAAAATACCAGGGATCATCCCAGTTCACATTATCTGTGGCACCGTGGATTTTGAGATGAGGCGTAGCGGTGACCGTTTCTTTCCAGCGCAATACTTCTTCCAGCTTATGTACCACATCTTCCGCCATACGGCGGTAGGTAGTCCATTTGCCACCGATAATAGTGATGAGTCCTGATTTAGCGACAATAATTTTATGGCTGCGGGAAATTTCCTTGGTTTTATGTCCTTCTGCTTTAGCAGCCGCCAGTGGGCGAAGGCCGGCCCATACGCTGCGCACATCGGAGCGCTGAGGTGGCCGGGAAAGATACTGCCCGGCAGTACTGAGGATAAAGGCAATTTCATTTTCCAGTGCTCTTGGCTCCAGGCTGATATGATTTACCGGCGTATCCGTAGTTCCTACCACTACTTTATTATGCCAGGGCACTACAAACAGTACTCTGCCATCGCTGGTAGCAGGAATCATCAGGGCGTTATGGCCGGGAAGAAACTCACTGTCCAGCACCAGGTGCACGCCCTGGCTGGCCGCAATAGACTTAGGGGCCTGCGGGTTATCCATCTCCAGAATATCATCCGCAAAAACACCGGTGGCATTAATCACCGCCCTTGTATTGATATAGATCTCCTCTCCACCATCCAGTGTATCCTTTACCGTTAGACCGCTGATATTTCCTTCAGCATCCTTATTCAGGCTGGTCACCCGCATGTAATTCAATACGGTACCTCCTTTATCAGCAATGGTTTGCACCAGGTTGATCGCCAGACGGCTATCGTCAAACTGGCCATCGTGATACAGTACGCCGCCGGCGAGTTTATCCTGCTTAAGCGTAGATAAAAGCTTCAGCGTTTCTGACCTGGAAATATGCACTGACTTACCCAGACTGAGTCGTCCTGCCAGCCAATCGTACATTTTGAGGCCGATGGTGTATTTTAAATTCTCCCAGAAATTAAAAGTAGGAATTACAAATGCCAGGTTACGTACCAGGTGAGGCGCATTAGCAGCCAGCAATCCACGTTCTACACTGGCTTCCCTTACCAGGGACACATCTCCCTGTGCGAGGTAACGCACCCCGCCATGCACCAATTTGGTGCTTTTACTGGATGTGGATTTTGCGAAATCCACCTGCTCCAGCAGCAAAGTCCTGTAGCCTCTTGTTACCGCTTCCAGAGCGGCTCCCAACCCCGTGGCACCACCACCAATCACGACTATATCCCAGGGTTCGAGATCCTTTCTAAGTGCAGTAACGAGCATTTCTCTGTTCATAAGCGAGTTTTCATTGGTCTGGCAATTACTTACAAAATACAGCGGAATTATATACCGAGCAAAAGTTAAACGGCCGATTCCAGAAAACTTAACGGTCTAGCCGGTTAAAAGTTTTAAATTCAGGAACATTTAGGCGTGAAAAAATGTTCCTCCAAAAGGATTATCCATTTCTGCCGGCGCAGGAAATTATATGCAGTTGCTTATGTTCATGAAGGTTAAACCATTTTTGCTACAAATCATATTGCTGGTGGCTATTATCAGCGGCAGCTTCTCCACAGCTGCGCAGAAAAAAGTTCCGGACACCATTCACCTGGTCGCCATAGACAGCGCCACTATCCGGAAAAACATTGCTGCCCTGTCTAAAGACACCAACCGGATAAAAAAATCCGATACGGCTGTAGCCATCCTGATTAACCGTATTGAAAACTACACCCTGATGCTGAATGACCTGATGAGTTCACTCAGACGCGGGTTTGATACCGCCAGCATCAGCGCTGGTCTTCCGCTGACAGATACCTCTATTGCCCTCGTTAAATACAACATTGCCAGTCTGGGGCGCACACCTAACATCAATGATATTTATACCAACAAAGTAATGCTGGAACAGCTGCAACGCAGACTCACCTCCTGGCAAAGCAACCTTTTCTCTTATTATGATAAGCTGGTCAACATCAACGACACCATTCATTCCCTCCGGAATGATACCGCCATGCGGAATATACCTGCAGAAGATGAGCTGTACGGCTTTTACCTGGGGCAGATGACCAACCTCATACTTAAGTTCCGCGCAGTAGACAGCGCCGATAAGTACAACCTGATTAAAATAGGACTGTTGCAAAATAAAGTCGCCAACCGGTACATAGATGTTTCCAATTTATATGAAGACATGGACTACCGGCTGCAACAATATTCTGCCAACATGTTTACCCGCGATTACCGCTACCTCTGGAAGCCGCACCGGGACAGTATTAATCCGCTTGAATTTTTCCCGGTATTAAAAAACTCTCTGCACAAAAGCACTAAAGTGCTGGGGATATTTTTCTCTATCCAATGGCCGGTATTTTTTGTGTGGCTACTGCTGGCGGTACTACTCTCCTGGTGGATCTATAACAACATCAGAAGAATCCGGCAAAACCATACAGAACAGGAAGGAGAAACGATATTGCAGCATGCCAAATACGTATATCGCTTTCCGGTAGCCAGCATCGTTGTATTTATTACTACGTTGTCGTCAGTACTATCCGTGCGTTATCCTATTCTGTTTACAGAAATCACCTGGGGGCTTGCCGCAATTGCGCTGACCATTATTTTCCGTTCTCATTTCCCTAAAACATTATTCAAAAACTGGCTGTTGCTGATAGGCTTATTATTCATTTACAGCCTCAATAACCTGCTGATAGAAGTCACCTATGCAGAGCAATGGGGCCTGTTGATTGGCGCCATCCTGTCTATCGTACTTGCCAACAGGTTATTAAAAGAATCGTCACTCACCACGTTTGCGCAACCTAAATATACCCGGCCGGTGCTGCAACTATTTTTGATTACCAGCGCGTTCTCCCTGTTGCTCGTTATTTTCGCCAGAGTGGGTACCGCCAAAATAATAGGTTCCAGCGCGGTCGTCAACACCGTGATGGCCCTTAGTCTGTTTGCCCTCGTGAAAATATTGATGGAAGCAGTATACCTGCAGGTAGAAGCGAATAAAGATTCCAGCACCTTCATCTCCTTTATGGACTACCAGGATGTACAGCGAAAACTAAAAACATTCCTCAGCATACTTGCCGCCGTAGGCTGGCTTGTCATCGTTACCCGTAACGTTTATTTATACGATGCGATCTATGACGCCATCACCGGCTTTCTTTCTTCGCGGCATACCATCGGCAACTCCGACTTTACTTTCAGCAGCATCATTATTTTTATCCTGGTGATATGGGTGGCCACTGTTGCTTCCCAGCTGATCGCCTATATGTTTGGTAATACCGGCCAAAGCGCCAACCCTTCCAAGAAAACAAAGTTTGGCTCTGCCTTGCTGCTGCTGCGTCTTGCAGTACTCGCCGGCGGCGTACTGCTGGCCTTTGCCGCCTCCGGTATTCCGATGGACAAGCTCACCATCGTGATCGGTGCATTGGGCGTAGGTATTGGCTTCGGCTTGCAGAATGTTGTCAACAACCTGGTATCCGGTATCATCCTCGCTTTTGAAAAGCCCCTCGAAGTAGGTGATGTGATAGAACTCGGCACCCGCTCTGGCGTAGTAAAGGAAATCGGTATCCGCTCCAGCAAAATCAGCGCCTATGACGGATCAGAAATCATTGTCCCCAATGGCGACCTCATCTCCCAACAACTGATTAACTGGACCAGAACCAACCGGATCCGTCGCGTAACCTTCACCCTCGGCGTAGGATACGGCAGCGATGTAAAACAGGTAACCGACATTATACAATCCGCTTTTACAGACCGGAAGGGCGTACTTACCGCCCCCTCCCCAGTGGTACAGCTATATGAATTTGGCGCCAGCTCCATCAATTTCCGGGTATATTTCTGGGTCTCCGACCTGGATGTTGCCGGCACCCAGCAAAGCGATGTGCTCACATTTATCTATGACGCCCTCAACAAAGCGGGCATCGAATTACCTTATCCACAGCAGGATCTGCATGTTAGATCTATTGATGACAGCTTGCTGAAAAAGTGGGATAAACCCGCTCCTGACGGCACTGTTTAAAAAAAATTATAAAAAAACGTTGGATACATTTTGAATTTTCATTTTTAAGCCGTTATCTTTGCACTCCCGTTTTGGAGCAGCAGGCGCTACTGATAGTAGTTACAGCGGTCAAAGTGGAGATAAAAAGGCGAGGTAGCTCAGGTGGTTAGAGCGTTGGATTCATAACCCAAAGGTCTCGGGTTCAACTCCCGATCTCGCTACGAAATTAAAAAAGGCTTTCAGGCATATGCTTGGAAGCCTTTTTTACTATGACACAAAAATGAAATAAACTGTGTCTGAATTTAGAAAATGCATGTGCAGGCTACTTGATCCTTTGAAATAAATGTAGGGGCTGCCATTGTTATCAATCCGATTATTCTCTTATTTCAGATCTACTTTTATTATAATTATACCATGAAAACATTTTGTACCCTTATTTTTCTGTTAGTTGTTACCGCAGCATGTAATAATAAAAGCAACTATCGGAAGGCCGCAGAAGAAATAGTTGCCAATGTTCCGCCAACTGCAAATATGAACGTAGGTAAGCTGAACTATACCGTTTATATTCCCACTGGTTGGACAACCACACATCAGACCTTTAGTGGTATAGATTATTATTTTTTATCCGCGCCAAAGACGATAGACGATCCAAATACAAATATTAATGTGATCACTGAATATATGCAAAACCTGAGTTTGGATGAGTTTAAAGCAAAAACAATTGAATCTGTAAAACGTGCAATCCCTAGCGCATCTATACTCGCAGAGGGTGACATAGAAGCCAATGGATTAAAAGGGAGCTGGTATAGTTATTCTATGGAGCCTCGAAACATCAAAGCAACGTTGATCAGTTATATTTTCCCAAAAAATGGGGTAGCCTATATTATTACTGCTGGAACTCAAACAAAAGACGCTGCCCGATATAGAAGTACTTTTGATTCAGTGGCCAGGTCATTAAAGTTTAGCGAGTAGCTCATGGTCGTTACAGAGGGTTTACAAAAAAACGGAAATGACTTCCCTCTTTCCTCAAAGCTATTTCTGGTAATGTATTAAAATCTGGCAAACCGTCAATTACGAGGTTAGATATTCCGCCCGTTCCGGCTACGAATTTTAAAAGGCTTTCAGGCATCTGCTTGGAAGCCTTTTAAAATTAACAGACCTTGCGTTTGGCGTAAAATTTGCGACATATTTTTAATAAATCAGCACCCAGGTGTTCTGGAGGATGGTTTAGGGCTAGAAAGTTCTTTTTACTAGTATTCTATATTTGTTTAACAGTGATGTATGCTAAGCATGCAAAAGAAGAGGGACGTCAATTATTAAAAAACTGCTCTGTTGTTACACAACAGGTACAAATGAAAAAGGAGGTTACTATGGATAAAAAACAAATAAATGTAAATCAACAAGAGTTAAAATCTATAGAAACTAGCTCCAAACATCCTTTAAGGAATTAATTATATAAAGCTCCTTACGGAGCTTTTTTTTATTTTGTATAAATTTATTTTAGGGAGAAAGATTATTGAATATTACACAAGCTTTCAATATCTGGTTAGATATTCTACCATTTCCACCTACAGACAACAAGCCGCAAACACTTTACTACAAAGAGTTTTCGGCTTTTTTCATTTGAGCGCGGTGATGCAATATGAATGCTTATTTCTTAGCCCTTTAAAAAACATCTCAGCGAGGACTCTTCTCTTCAGGCCAGGCAAACCCTACTCCTCCGTGCAGGTACCTCTCCGTTTCTTGCAAATAAAATGTATTTACTCCCTGAAGCCCAACTCCCGCATAGTAAAGAAACTTATCTACATGTTCCTGGTATTCACCAAACTCACGATAGTCCCTATGTAAGGCAATTACTTCTTCCAAATCCGCATTATGAATACGGAGAGCCTCTGTACAAGCTTCTTCCAACGATAGATGATATTCCCGTTGCAGCACAAAGATCAGGTTAAACACTTCTGTTCCCTTTGCCATTTCCTTTGGCAGAGAATGAATATCGTTTTGCCATGCAACAACTCTGACAATCAGGGATATGATCTTTAGCATCACGGGATGCTCAATGATATRGTTCGGCAGAACAAGGCCGGATTCAATTTCACCAAAGATCAGATACGGACGCATAAGAACGGAAAACTCACGAATGACCTGGAAAAGGCTAAGGGAAGGGGGCAGATTGGTTACTTTAAAAGAATATTCTAATTCAATCCCATATCTGAAGGATTGATAAAAATAGTAGATGAAACGCTCCATCCATATTTCAGGCATGAAAGCACGGAATTCGTTTCTGAGGATCGCCAGATGTTGATAAAGTGCATTTTCATCTGGTCCTGGTTCATCACCTTTAAGAATAGCTGTACAACGGATCCGCTGTTGCTGGATTTCCTGAAGTGAGGAATCTTCCAATTGATCATCGAGAACAACATATTGGAGCATGAACCTATTGCAGGGAATAGCTTGCTCATACGTCAGGTCGGGCCACATACAGGCTGTACAGGCATGCAACCGCATCTTCTTGTATTTCACCTTTTGTTCGTCCGTCAGAAAGGTGTAATCATTATCGATCCAGGAATCCATATCCCTCCCCATTTGCTCTATATGCGAATTCACAAGATTGGGCCATGGATAATAATTTAGAGGAAGATAGTTGCTGGATTTGAATTCTTCAGGTCGCATATTATAGTTTATGTTTAGCGATAAATGTGCTGTCTTATACCCTGGACTCAGCTTGTGGAAGAGGCAGATTTCCATCCGCTTAATGTCATGCTGAAATAGTGCACCATGTTTACAACTGCATCCTGCCATGTTTCAAAATCTGGCAAAAAATGTTGAATACCTTTTACTACTTTATAATAAATGGCGCCTGTTGCCTATACTGACTGTATAGGCATTGAAGCATATCATCATGCTGTATTTTTCCTTAATCTTTATTTAGGACGTTGCTTCAAAAATAGAGAGGCATGCTGCAGTAAACATACAGTTGGTTCATTTATAATACATTAAAAAATCACTGTCGATTATCCCCTGCATTTCAGACAATAATGAAATCACGGGTTTCCAATGCCTCCCGTTGCCCCTACGAAATTAAAAAAGGCTTTCAGCGATGCTGGAAGCCTCTCTTAGTAATGATGTTGAAGATATGTTTAATGTCAATTCTTATTTGAGGAACTTGTGGAAAGAATTGACGGGTACTGATTTCATAAGTACTTCCTGAATGAAAAAATTTCAATCAGGAATAATAAGATTAGATGTTGATATAGTACACCACCCTGATGTCCCATTATTGATCATCTCCATTAACGAATTTCTTTCTGATTATTTTTTTGTAGTTGAAATTTCTACTTAAGCCTTCCTTCTAATTACTCTCTGATAAACTTTCATACATCACACTCAAATAATTGGTTATAAATAATTTATACAATATATTTGCATGAATTTTCAATTATTATACTTGCAAAGTAGGTTGTTTTGACCTATATTTGTAGATAGGAAGAAAAAGAGATGACAAAGCTAGAAGAACTCAAAAAGCATTTAAAACAAGGTCGGGTATATCGCCGGGCCGACTTGGCTCAATGGTCTAATGCCGTTGATCGTCACCTTACTGTGCTCTTACGTGAAGGATTTGTTGAGAAATTATCGACTGGTTTATATCACGTTCCTAAAAAGACGGTCTTTGGTGCTGCTCCTCCTGATGAAGAAAGATTAGTACGAAGCTTTTTAAAGGATGATGATTTCTTAGTGACCTCTCCAAATGCATATAATAGTTTAGGTGTTGGAACGACTCAATTATATAACAAGCGGGTTGTATACAACCACAAAAGGCATGGAGAGTTCCTGTTAGGTGGGAGAAATTATTTTTTCCACACTAAACATCGCTTCCCTAAAAAGCTCACTCAAGAATTTTTGCTTGTCGATTTAGTTAATAATTTAGATAGTCTGGCAGAAGATAAAGAGGAGCTTTTAAAAAATGTTTTGAAAAAAGCCTCTTCAATGGATCTTAAGCAACTAAAGCATTCCTTAGCTAATTACGGTAACATCAGAACTAAATCTGTATTAGCTCCGGTTTTAAATCAACAAAAAGTGCTTACCCATGTCATCTAATTTTCTTCATGAGCATAAAAACTTTGCGGATCTTCTAAGGATATTAGAAACAGAAAACGGAATTCTCGCTGGTCTTATTGAGAAAGACTACTGGATTATGCATGTTTTATATGGTTTGAAAAAGCAAGACTTTTCATTTGTAATGAAGGGAGGGACTTCTTTATCAAAGGGCTATGGCATTATTGACCGATTTTCAGAAGATATAGATATTCAAATATATCCACCAGATCACCTGGAGGTTATATCCGATCCTAAAAACATCAAAAAAGATGCGGTAAAATCGAGGCAGCAATATTACGACTGGCTTGCAGAACAAATCAAAATTGATGGGATTATTTCAGTCATACGTGATACAGCGTTCGACAATGAAAAAACGTATAATAGTGGTGGAATTAGATTGTTTTATAAAAATTTCACTGACAAAGTGCAAGGGGCCAAAGAGGGTATTCTTCTTGAGGTAGGATTTGATACAGTTACTCCCAACAACAACTTGACCATCAGCTCATGGGCATTTGATCGAGCTGTTGATAGCAGAATTAAGATGGAGGATAATCGCGCGATAGATGTCGCATGCTATCATCCTGGATATACTTTTGTTGAAAAGCTCCAAACTATCATAACAAAATTCCGGGTTGAGCAAGAAAAAGGGCAAGAGAAACCTAATTTAATGCGGCAATATTATGATATTTATTGCCTGCTTGACAATTCACTAGTACAAGAATTTATTGGCACAGAAGATTATAAACAGCATAAAAAAGCTCGATTTTTGGGCAAAGATAAAGGAGTGGTCATTGCTGAATGTGAAGCATTTCATCTTCGCTCACCAGCATTAAGAAATAGATTTAAAGAGCGATACGAGGCTACTAAGAGCCTTTATTATAAGGGGCAATTACCCTTTGAAGATTTGCTTCACAGAATCCAGAAGAATATTGAGCGGTTATAACGCTCGACATTAAGGAGCTTTATCTACTGACTTATCATCCAATTTATTCATGAGATCAGATTAAAACCTCCCATAGAACTTGTATTCTATGGGAGGTTCTGATTTTATACCTGTTTAATTTGCTATATCTGGCATCATAGGATCAAGTTGAAAACCTCAAGATTATCTTTTTTCAATATTCTCTAAATGCCCATACACTCGCGTTTGTCATTCTCAAATCCCCACTACACTACCGTTGAATATTATACAATACGCCATACACTCCCATTAGCTAATCTTCAATCTATCCCGAAAACTGGTTCCCCCGGATTATCTTATGTTTATAGTAATCAAAATAATCTCCCATGGCAAAACAAATGTCTATCCTTCCCTTTACGGGAAAACTAGGCCCTCTCATTGGGTATAAGCGCAATGGCAACTACTTCCTGCGCTCCATGCCTGAAAGCGTGCAGCAAACGGCTGCTACCCGCCGCGCATCCAGGCGCTTTGGCATCGCCAGCAGGAAAGCCGCTTTTATCCGTAAAGCGTTCTACCCCCACCTGGATATCCATTGTGATGGCGGCCACATCAATCGGCTTAACAAGCTACTCATTGCTGCCGGCGATCATCACGAGGCCATCACAGGCTTCCGCTTCAATCAGCCTACCGGAGTAGATCGTTTTTTTACGGTGGCTCCCCGGCTTCTAGCTAACGGGATATTAAAGATTCCCGCACAAACCATCGACGGGTATAAAGATATTGCTGCGCTGGAAGTAAAAGTGATCGCAACGCGTATTGATTTTACATCACGTCAGGTGGTGGGTAGCGAAACGGTTACGCTAAAGATAGATACGGATACCACTTTCCAGGAAACAAATGTTTCGCTGGATGTACCCGGAGAGGGTTCACTGGTAGTAGCTTTCCAGGTAAGAGCGATGTATAAAGATGGCCCATCCAGCAGCAGACAATATATGGCTGCAGATATTATTGCGGTGGCAGCGCCACAAGTACCCCAATATGTGAATAAACGTATCCACCCAAAKCGGACGAAATTGCTTCCCAAACTTACCTATACATACACATATCCATCTATCATTCAACTGGAATAAAGCGATCCTTGCCTCCGGAGATATTTTGATAAATAAACCTTTTATGCCTGCTTCCTTTGAATAGTATATTTCTTTCCGCAGCTACAGCCTGGTACTGAAGCAGCCCTGCTATGGCCAGTGCTGACCTTTATCCTTCTTCTGATTCAATTTCATCCCGGTTATACATCCGAGCGTCATC
This sequence comes from Chitinophaga sp. 10T418, assembly GCF_056394125.1. NCBI lineage: Bacteria > Pseudomonadati > Bacteroidota > Chitinophagia > Chitinophagales > Chitinophagaceae > Chitinophaga > Chitinophaga sp. 10T418. Next base: position 280,451 of record NZ_JBFTHG010000001.1, on the reverse strand, counting down.
CCCGCATCAAGTCCACCTCTCCTGCGGTGCTTCTATAGGTGCATAGCGGGTGCTAAGCATTGGCTACTCATCTTCTAAGCGGCTGTACACCATAGTCAACCAAATCAATATGTGGATGCTTTTGACTTGTTCTATAAATTCATCATGGAATATGGGCTACTCAATAGGGTGGTACAATTGCCCGTTCTTATTGCTTTAAACTTTCCTTCTTAAGCCTAATTCGTAGTTCCATTTTTTCATGGAATGTGTATTAGAGTTACATTTATTTCATTAGTACTAGTAGGAATTACCTCAATTTCAAAATGGATTATCAGGTAAAAAATCTTTAGGTGAGCATTTAAAAACTTTAGCCAATTCATTAAGATGACGGATATTATATTTATCCCTCCGCTTATTGCTTTCTACGTTGGAAATAAAGCTATCTGCCATTCCTAAATGTTGGGATAGATCAATCTGTCTTATTTTCTCCTTCTCTCTCATCTCTTTCACCTTTTTAATAACGAATAAATCTACTTCCGTGGCGTGTGGCTTGCTTTCCATATTCATTTTGAGAGTAAAGCAATGCCTATTGAAATAAAAAACCAACCGGACATGTCCGGTTTTGTATTATTTCCCTATATTTGTTAAAATGATTTCGAACTTATGAATACATCATAGTTTATTACTCTTGCGGGATAATAAAATACTAAGCGTGTTTGTATTGGTCTCTTTACTCAACATCATGACCTTGCAAAATAGGATCTCACCTACACCATTTTTTATACCCGTTAGTTTACAAGCCTCTTCTTCTCCTTTCATTTCTCTTTAACCCTACAATTATTAAATAATGCAAAAAGATATTGTAATTCCAGTTTCGACAAACAATTCAAATGCAGCACTAGCGCTGCATACCCTGTTCAGCCAATTACCAGTAATATTCCGGGAGCATGTATGTGAAGAGTGTAATTGGAGCACACCAACATTTTATAGAAAAATAAGAATAAAAGATGTTGTGAATCCCGAAAACCCGAAGCAGGTAATATCCGCCATCAGCAAGGCGGAGAAAGAAAAGATTATAGAAATAGCGGGGAAACTATTTGAACAAATGGGATTGCATATTAGTAGATATGATCTCAAAACAACTATCAATAATAATTAACAGTTTTAAAACAATCTTCATGACTGACAAGGAATTTCTTACAAAGGCCTGCGCAGACATAGAGGCAAGAAATCTTTTCCTGAAAAAGGAAATTTCCAAAACTGAGAAGGAAATTAAAAAGCTGCGAAAAGAGGTGACGCAACTGAAAAAAATAAACGGACTTAAATGCTCCATGTAATTAAAATCCATGTTCACATTTAATCACCTCTGAGGTGATGCTTTTATTCGGCGACAAACGCCAGCAGGCGTTCGTCGCCGAATAAAAGTAAGATGAACAAATATCAGGTATCTCCTCCCTGTTTCTGCCCGCCCTGTTTATACCGTATCAACACCTTCAGGAATATCTTAAGCACAAAATAAGCCGTCACCCTGTTCTGATGCAGCGAAAATGACCGTAATGCCTGCTCCAGCGCCTGCCGGGGCCTATTATATTTATGATAGGCCATGTCTGATGTGTGAGCAAAATACAAAGACCAGTTGCGTTGTGCCTTTCGTTTTAGCTGCCGTTGCTGTTGTGCCGGCAGGTAAGCCTGTATGATGTTGATGGCCTTTGTTATATCCTTGATATGCTGACCTGACTGAAAATACCGGCTTGTAATGTTAGTGCTATGTACCCTGTAAGCAGCAAGGGTTTGAGGGGTATAGGCAACCGGGTAATGCGCGGCTATTCTCACCCACATCTCCCAGTCTTCTCCATAATGAATACCAAAAAATCCACCCAGATGTTCATATACAGCTCTCTTTACTACTACCGCCGGTGGTTGCAATTTTTGTTGCGTTGCAATGGCAGGCAACCAATCGCTGATAACGCCTGGCGCTGGCAACAGCGTATTTCCCGGCCACATAAAATTACCATCTTCATCGATATATGAATAGCCTGTACACACAGCGCCTGCTTCAGGATATTGTTCAAACAGTGATGCAGTAACCGCATACAGCCCATCACCGGCCATGTCATCACCATGCAACAGGTGTATTAACTTTCCCCTGGCGCGGTTTAAACATGTTTCAAAATTCCGCAGACTGCCACCATTCTCAGGCTGTTGATAAAATTCAACGCGGCCTTTGCCAATGGTGGCTACCAATGCCGCTACATCGGCATCCGTGCTACAATCGTCTACTACTTCTATTTGCATCAGCTCTGGACCTGGGTCCTGCATCAACACGCTTTGCAGCGTAGCCGCCAGATAACGGCTACAGTTATACGTAGGTATCATCACCGACCAGAGAGGACGATGTACTCCAGGAGCAACAGGTGGTATCAACGGCGGTTCATATGGTATCCGTTCACTCATTTTCATGCTGGTTTCTTTTAGTATAATAGGATGTCCAGTTGTTCAGGCCCTGCTGCAAAGCAAGTCTTTCCTGTTCATTTTGCAATGCCGGCAGCTGTTTCTGTAATACCTGGCGTGCCCATTTCAGCATACGCGTTTTATTCGTGGACATGTTCATATCATGAATTCGGTAGGCAGCAATTCTATTATTGTGATGAAAAACAAAAAGGTGTCGGGCAATGTTGAGGTTGAGATCATAATCTTCACAAACGCTTAGCCGCGTATCAAAATGAAAATGAAAAAAAAGATCGCGTCTATAAAGAATACATGACTCCATACCAATGTAATTCCCCTGCAACAACGACAAATATCCGTCACCATTATGATATACGGTGTTCAGGAAAGCGCCGGATTTATCCACGCGGTCATGTGCACCGGAAATAAATCCTGCATGTGGATATAGTTTGAAATAATACAGTTGCAGTTCTGCTGCTCCTGCATATAAATAATCATCTGCATCCAGGAAGATCAGGAATTGTCCTTTGCTAAGCTGTACCCCTATATTCCGGGCGGCAGATAATCCCACCCGCTCTACATGTCTATACGTAATCTGTGTTGAATAATGCGCGCACACTGCCGCTGTATTATCGGTGGATCCATCATCGATCACAATCACCTCTACCTGTTTCCAGGTTTGTCCGAGTCCACTGTCGATGGCCTGTTTCAGATACTTTGCATGATTGTAACAGGGAATAATAACAGAAACAATGCTGTGCTCAGTTATCGGAACGGGTTGTTGTAATGCAGATGGAAACACGGTAATATCCTGTCGTTGAAATTGTTTATGCGCATTATAAAACCGCCAGCCTGAATAGCAGCCTTTTATCTCCGTCATAATATGTCGGAGACTTTCATTGTGGTTGCGCTGCAGCCATTGTTTCAGTCGTTTGAGATAGTAGTGTGGCAACCCTTTGTACAAACGCCGCAGTTCTCCGCGTTGCTGATAGTTTTCATACTGTACCAGCAGTGCACTTACATGTCCGCGCATGTAGCTGAACAGTTGCTGACGCAGACCGGTATCGGATGACCGGTGTTCATGAAATACGTATAGTTCCGGTATATAATAACAGTTCCATCCTTCCGCCAGTACCCGGTACCACATCTCCGAATCGCCACTGCAGCCGGACGCCCCTACATCGAGTCGTTCATCAAAAAAACCGGCGAGCAGGAATGCGTCTTTTCGAAAGGCCATGTTGGCGCCGGCGCCCACATCCCATGCAGGCACCCCATAAGCACTGTGATCAAGAAAATAACGGTGATCGAACAGGCGAGGCAGATACCCTTTATTGAATCCCCATTTCTTTTCAAAAATATATTGTGCATAGGTATCCAGTGAGGCAGGGATCACCAGGCCTGTAACGGCCATTATCAGCGGATCGCTGAAACAGGCTTTGAGGTTAGCAATCCAATTGGCAGGGATCTTTACATCATCATCAGTATATGCAATAAGATCGCCGGTAGCCGTGCGGGCACCTGTATTGCGTGCAATGTCAAGTCCTTTCCTTTTTTCACGCACATATTTTACAGTTGGAAATTTACGTGTAACCTCATAAGTGGCATCGTCATCCGGTGCGTTATCAATGACCAGTAGTTCGAAATCCTGGTCCGTGCAGGATAACAGGGATTGCAAACAGATCGCAAGTGAATGCGGCCGGTTGCGGGTGCAGATCACTACCGACAACCTCCCCCCGGTATTGACAGTATGTAATGAAGAGCCATGCTCCCGGTAGTAGTCTAATGCCGGTTGGATCGCTACACGAAGCTTTTCACGCGCATCTTCCGGTTGAACGATCCAGGCATGCCCCAGCGGGATATCATTCCACCAAACCACCACATACTGATGGCCGGCAGTTAATACCAGGCCATCCAGTTCCGTGAGTTGTACGTGAGATATTTTATACAACATGCTGTTGATTTAAAATCACAGGAAAATCCGGGCGTACATACCCCATCCATTTCCCAAACCAGGCTGTATTTTCCCGATAGTCCTCCACATTAAATGAAAGACAACATTCAAAGTAGAAAAGACGCGTGGTGGTATCTTTTACAAATACGATGGAAAGGTAATAGGCCCCATCATTCAGGAAGTTACCTGGTATCCGGCATTCGCCAGTGATGATGCCGGGTTGCAATGGCGCTCCTTTTGACGCCACATCGAAAATGCATTCTCCGGCCATATTAAACAGGTGTATTCCGGCGATCAGGCTACCAGGATTAGGATCAGCATACCAGCACTCAAACCGGACGATAAAGGGCGTGCGGATATCGAACAATTCCGTGTCATATTCCAGGGATACTTTCTTTATCCTGATATAGTCGTTACCTGGCGCTGAATCCGGAGTATGATATTCCTGGTGAAGATAATCCGATTGCAGGTTTTTCAGGTAGCTGCCAATTACCTCTGCCGGGTTACCTTCGTTGATGAGCTGACCTTTATGTAAGGTGATCACCCGATCGCAAAGATTAAGCAGCGCCTGGGTATTATGACTTACAAACAATACTGTTTTTCCCTTGCGGCCGGAAATTTCTTTCATTTTGCCCAGGCATTTCCGTTGGAATTCCACATCGCCCACAGCCAGTACTTCGTCAACCACAAGAATTTCCGGGTTGAGGTGAGCGGCTACTGCAAAGGCGAGTCTCATGTACATACCGCTGGAGTAACGTTTTACAGGAGTATCGATGAACTGTTCTACGCCGGAAAAGGCAACAATTTCATCGAAGCAGGCCTGGATCTCACGTTTTTTCATGCCCAGGATATTCCCGTTAAGAAAAATATTCTCTCGTCCGGAGAGTTCTCCGTGAAAGCCTGAGCCCACCTCCAGCAAGCTTGCTACCCGCCCCTTACCAAATGCCCGTCCGGAAGTAGGTGCTGCTATGCGGGAAATGATCTTCAGCAGTGTTGACTTACCGGCGCCATTATTGCCAATAAATCCCATCACTTCTCCCTGGTTTACCTCGAAGCTCACATCCTTTAATGCCCATATCAGGTAATCTTTTGCCGGCTGCTTCTTCAGCCAGTAGCGGATATCTTCCCGCAAACGCCCGGCGCCTAAAGTGCCAAGACGATAAGATTTGGAAATATTTTCTGCTTTGATGGCGATCATATCACATCCATTACTTTTAATTCCTGTTTTTTAAATAAGGTGATGCCCACCAGTATCAGCAACAGCACTTCTCCACAACTAAAGAGCAGGTGCATAATATACACTGGTTCATTTGAAAAGAACCCTGCCCGGAAAGTTTCTATCACCGCTGTAAGCGGATTAAGCCAGAACAAAATCTGGTATTGCTCCGGCACAATGGAGGTGGGGTATACCACCGGGGTAGCGAACATAAAGAGTCGCAACAGGAACTGAAGGGTATAATCCAGATCCCGGTACCGGGCGGTGAGTACGCTCACAATCAACCCTGCTCCCAGTCCAAAACCTGCCGTAATCAACAGCAACACCGGCGTTAATAAGATATAATAAGTAGCTGTGATTCCACCCTGGGAAAAGTAATACAGGTATATGAAAATAAACAACAGCAGCTGGATGGCGGTTCTCACCGTGTGGGAGATCACATTACTGAGAGGTACGATGAGCCGGGGGAAATAAACCTTGCTGAAAACATTGGCATTTTGCAGGAAGGTGTACATGGTACCATTCAGGCAATCTGAAAAGTAACTCCAGAAGAGTATACCGGAAAGATAAAAGAGGATGGGAGGAATTCCGCTGGTAGAGATCTTTACTATTCTTCCAAAAACCAGGTAATATACCAATGTGGTCAGCACCGGTTGCAGAAATACCCAGAACGGACCCAGCAAGGTTTGCTGGTAGTTGGCAATCAGGTCTCTTCTGACAAGCCGCAGGAGCAGATCTTTATAATGCCAGATCTCCGACAGATGCCATTGAAACCATTTTGTGCCGGAGCTGATCTCCCAGTCCCAGGCGTCTTTATTTTCCATTGGTTGTATTGCTTTATATAGTTAATACGCTTTTGGAGCTTCGGCTTATACCCTTTTTTTATGATAGAGGATCGTTTCATCAATCCGGTCCAGTACCATAGCATCTATGGTCGGATCAAATTTCCTCGCAAACAACCGGCTGCTGGACTGCAAACTGCTCAGATCAGCCATCGTAAGTACTTTGGGATGTGCGCCGCCATTTGACCTGTCTATATAACGGTAATTATCATTCACAATATGCTCCCTGAAAGGACTGTTCATCAGGATGGTATTTATCAGAAACTCATCAGGCGCCCAGGTGTGTTTGAAAAAGAACCGATGGTTGCTTTCCGCCAGGGATTTGTGCAGGTAAGCAGCTGCAGCAGCACTTAGTGTCCAGTAAGCGGCCAGAGGTCCTCCGTAAAGCTGCACCGGCAACGACAAATTCCTTTCCGGCAGGAGGAGTGAAAGCATATTTTCCAACCGGTGTTTCCCTCTAAAATTATAGTCGATGAGATGATACCGGCTAACCCGCCGTAAAGCCTCATCCCACCAGGGAGAAGGGGGCGTTTCCGAAGCAAGAAAAGAGAGGCCCGGGTGAGCTTCGAAAAATGCGTATATATCACCTGTTGGTTTAATCGGGTAGTCCTGCCCGCTCAGGAGATTGATACAATCGTAGGAACGGCCGCTGGAAAATATGGCATCTAGGGATGCTTCAATAGCCTCCACCTGGCTGAATCCAGCCCAGTTCACATTTTTCCGGCCTGTTACAAACCGGGTATTAGGCAGTGTTGCCAGGTATTCGAAGGGCAAAATATCGACCTTTTTATCCACGTGCACATAAAAATCAAATTGCGGATGATGCAACGTCTTAATCATTCTCGCTGCCAATCCCGGATATCGATGCAGGATAACTATATTGGCCATTCTCATAATAATGCATTCTGTCTTTTACTATGACTATAAATATAGTCTATGTATTAAAAGTACTAAGATTATCTTATAACAAGTATTAGATGAGGGTTTCCGGGGGGAGTTATGCATGAAGCCGGCGCGATAGGGCACTCCTGATAGTTGGTAGGCTACAACAAAACGTTGAGCAAGGCGGCGTGGTAACAGGCACTGGCAATAATAGCATCACGTATTCTCCTGATGGTAAAGAAATGCTCTGTGTATACCATGGCCGCACATCGGAAACGGGTGATAAGCGCGTTGTTTTCATAGATCGGATGAAGATATTGCCCGGTGGGAAATTGGTGGTGCAAGGACCAACAACAATGCCGCAGCTGTTTCCAAGTGGAGTTAAGTAGCATTGTACTTCAGTGCGTGCATAGTAATCCACAAATTGCTAAAAGTTAGCAAAGCAGCATCTGGCAAGGGCAACATTTCAAGCTGTCCCGCCAGGAAGATTATAAGATCGCATAGAACTTGTGTTCTATGCGATCTTATAATCTTCCTATTCAAAACCGGATTGTGTCTACTTTCTTAAGATGGGGTACGCCATTACTATCTTTTCGAAAAAAATAGGCGGAATCTGAAAATGCGGCTTTATAAATAGAGTCTCCTATTTGAATTGATTTAATAGTCTCTCCAAAAGCGGGACAAGGAATTACTTTCGACTGCCCCTTATCTTCTATGATCAGATCATAAGTATCTCTTCCCCTGGACTCATAGGCGGTAATAATACCTGTCAGGCTATTTTCATGAATGATTTTCATTTTTTTTGCAAATCTGACATGCATGCTGACTAAAATAGACCCAATTATAACTACGATAAGCACCCAAATGGATATGCCAATTTTTGTAGCACGATTCAATTTCCATAACAGCATTATTTCATTTTGAAACTAAAAATTCCAATTGCTAAAAGTTAGYAAAGTAGCAGAGGCAACATTCAAGCTTTCCCGCTACGAAGATTAGAAAATCCCATAGAACACAAGTTCTATGGGATTTTCTAATCTTCCTATTCAATACCGGATTGCGTCTACTTTCTTAAGATGGGGTACGCCATTACTATCTTTTCGAAAAAAATAGGCGGAATCTGAAAATGCGGCTTTATAAATCGAATCTCCTATTTGAATTGATTTAATAGTCTCTCCAAAAGTAGGACAATGTATTACTTTTGAACACCCATTATTTTCTATTTTCAGATCATAAGCGTCTCTTCCTGTAAATTCATAGCTGGTAATAATCCCAGTCAGGAGATTTTCATGAATGACTCTCATTTCTTCAGAAGATCTGATGTAGTTTCTGATTAAAATCCCTACGATTATCACTACACCAAGTGCCCAAACAGACAAGCCAATCTTTGTAGTACGATTCAATTTATCCATAGCAGCATTTATTTTTTCCCGAAACTAAAAATTCTTTTTTGTGGAGTAGAATAACTTCCTCCAAGTGTGCCGTTGAAAGGTGAGGAAACACCAGGCCCCACACTTCCGCCCATTTTAATTGTCATCAACGTTGGCCGCCCTTTGTCCATACCAAGATCGACTGATACTCCCAGAGAGCCGCCGATACCGCCCTTCACAGTTGCAGATCCTCCGACCGAAGCGCTCCATCCTTCAAACAGTGAACTATTAAGCCTACTTACGTCTGGTCCCAAATATGTCCCTCTTCCAATACTCAACCCCCAATCTTGCCCCACCGCAAGAGTTCCCCCTCCATTAGTGCTGGAATTAACGTATAAGCCCGGATCTCTTCCTCTAAGCAACAATGTAAAGTTAACATCTTCGCCTAAAAAAATCCCAGAAGACGTCTGAGTTGTAAGATGTAGTGTATAGTAGTCCGGAATAATAACCCGGGCCACCGGAGAGTTCCACCCCTCCGCCAGTTTACCACCGATTTCTTCCGCTTTATCACCAATAGCGTCCATAGTACCAAGGGGATCCAACAGATCAATATCTCCAAACAGTTTACCTATACCGCCATCAGACAAACCTCCGCTAAGCACTTTTCCTCTGTATACTTTGTGATATTCCTCCCGAGTGATGCGACGTTGTCTTAAATATCTTACCACACGCTCATAGTCCTTTTTCGCCTGTTCACCCAGTACGCTGAATGAAAAACGGCTGGTCTTTTCCGCAAATCCGGCACCGGTCTTCATTAAATTATTTTCTGTAACGTTTATCAGTTTTTCGCCGATATACTGATAGGTGTACTGGCCCAACGTCACACTTATATTCTTACCAACATTGTTAAATATTTCTCCGGCAACATTCATTTGGGATGCCGTACTATTCAGCCAAATCAGGGATTTCCCTCTTTGGAACCAATCATCTCCTTTATTACCCAACGGATCCACATAATTAACCGGATTGTTCACGTTCACGTTATAGGGAGAAAGTGAAAGGTATTGCTGATTTTCAGGATCCTGTTGCCACCAACGTCCCACCTGCGGGTCCAGGGTTCTGTAAAATGCGTCATACAACTCAAGGTCAAATTCATTCACCTTTTCAATACCGTTAAACAATTCTCTGTTCTCCAGTCGATTCAACGCCTTACTACTTAACCCCGCAATCTGCAAACCATAAGGATAATAGCTATCTTCCTGTAACAGATGGCCGGTAGTATGTTTTACTACCAGATCATCAAAAAATACATCTGTAGGGCTTTCATTACTTACATACACATACATGAATCCATTTTTGGGGATATCCATCTGCCCCGCCAGTGGTGTTACGGCATCTGGTGTTTGCACTCTTAACGCGCTACCATTGACCAGCTTAAAGCTCTCATCAAACAACACATAATTGAGATACGCTTTAGGCACTGTGGAAGGTGGATTCTGGTTCTGTGTATTGGTAACAAAATTATTGAAGTCATCTTTATTAAGGATAGTACCGTTCGCATTACTTTGCACCAGGTTATTTTTGCCATTCGCTACCACGCCGGCGGGTCCCAGCAAAGTATTGATGAGCTGCTGCACGATATCAGCGGGTATCTGATTAGGTGTATTATTGGATGGTGAATTCTGCTGGTAATAAGACATCACGCCCACTTCCACCTTATCTCCGGCCATTACCCTGATTACTTTCCCAGTGCCTATTTTGCGCTCCGGATCGTTACTGTTTAATTTCACAAATTTCCGGTTAGTACCATTATAGTCATAAAACTTGTGACCAACAGGAATGATATCCACATTTTTGGGGAAACTGAATAGCTCTCTTTCTGGTACTACTGGTGCCGGCTGGGGATTGTCTTCATGGGTGGCTTTATAATACAGCTGGCTGGTCTCATCGGTAATAACAGTCCTTACATTCCCCAGGTGATCTGCTATGAAGTAATCATACACCAGGGTACCATTGGCAGACCGGCGTAAACGCCCTTCAGGCTGAGGTATATAGAGCAATTCATTATCCTTATAAACTGCTCCGTTCAGATAAGCATACGTCACTGTATTCCCCCCATCTTTAATCACTTTTTGCAGTGTATTACCTGCCACATCGTATAAATACTCAACAGATTTATCTGTTCCATCCACCTTTATTATCTCTGGTTTTCCTGATAAATAATTATTGGTAATGGTAATTCCCTTGTTCTTATCTTTTATGAGATTACCAGCTATATCATAAGTGTAATCATCTATCCCCGTTCTACCCTGGTAATTATGGAAATCGCCAAGATGCTTATCTCCCAAAGCATCTGTAACACCTCTTAACTGATTACTCCACTCATTATTCTTATTGTTATAAGTAAGGTCATCTATTGTTGTTTTGGCATTACCAGGTAGCATTCCCTGTTGCTTCATCTTCTTAATATTTCCGTTATCATCGTACTGGGAAATGGTAGTGGAATAATCTGTGGCACCATTATTCCAGTTACCGGAAGTCGATTGCGAGTAGTCTGCTTTGCTTAACCGGTTAGAGTTATCATAGGTATAGCCATAGGCATGCCATTCGTCCGGATTACCTTTCCTTCTCCAGGTTACTCCTGATATATTTCCGGTAAGATCTTTTGTGCTAAATCCATTATCGAAGGAAATCTCCAACCCGAAATAATTTCCGGCAGATTTATCCTTAGCATAATTACTGTTAATCCCTTTCAGTTTGTTATTTAAGGCATAAGTGTAGTTCAACGTCTCCAGATCAGATAGTTGTTTTGTTCTTAACCGGCCCATATTATCATAGGTCATTGCGCTCAATAATTTGGCAGTGCCTGTACCGTTATTGATGATGCGCTGGGCAACCTGAGTCATGTTACCTTTTGCATCAAACTGGTAGGTATTCAGTAAACGCAGGACCGGTGTGCCTGTACTTTGAGGATTTTTATGTAATTCATGACTGGATAACAAATTACTGTTAAAATCATACTGCTGGGTGGTTACGTCTGTTCCGCCACTAATATTGTCGATGAGTGACTGTATTATGCGACCTTTTGCGTCGTAGTAATAAGTATAAGTCATCCACTGCTCCCGGCCCATCACTTTCTGTTTAACACCGGTTAGGCGACCTTGTGTGTTATTGGAGACTGCTGTTGGATCCGCATACAAATTTGCGCCTGCATCTAAGGTATATGAATTATCAAAAGCTTTCAGTCCTTGTCCCTGATAGTTATCATAATAATAAACCACTAATGGTACATAACCAGATACAGATGGCACAGGGTTTTGGACCGTAATGCTTTCTATGGCAGGTGCAGCATTCGGATTTGCTTGTATGATCAGTTCATCATTAATGCTGGTTTCAAATCCATCCAATAACACTACACTCTGCGTGGCTTCATAGGTAGATTGTGTTCCACGCTTATCAAGATAGAGATTAATGGCAGGCGGATTGGAGAAGGTGATAATACTATTTGTAGCCGTTGATTGATTCACCAATGATTGTAAACTTTCTCTTGTTGCAGCAGCATTTTTATAGGAAGCCGACATTGTTTGTCTATCCAACCCATCATAAAAAGTCAATAACCATTCTCCGCGGTCTTTTAACAGAGCATTCTGAAGAAACACGCATCTACCCCTGCTATCATAAACATAAGCAGTAGAAGCGGCGATTCCTGGTTGTTTTAGCGATGTTACCCGACCTTTTTCATCATAAAGATATTTGTAACACAATTCATCCAGTATGGTTTTAGCGGTAGCACCACTAAAATCCCAACTATTATTTGTATCACAGTATTTGACAGCCATAGGAGACAAAACATATCGAACATCTCCCACTTCCCCGTACACATAATACGTTCTTAGTTCTCCAGCTGCTGCGTCAGCTCCCACCTGAACAGTACTCATGATTAAACGTCCCTGCCGGTCATAGTAGGAGTATTGTTTTTGACCATGCTCATTGGTAACGATATTCACATGCAGGGTACCAGCGGCATACAGGCTTGTGCTTACTGGCAGATCATTATCATTACTTCCCACCGTCCATAAGCGTACCGCATCGCTCGCCAGATTAAATCTAGAAGTAGAGCTTCTGCTGATGCCACTTCCTACAAAGCTTTTTCCCGGAGCGAGTCTCAACGCGTATCTGCTTTCCGGAGCCGCCTCTTCTTCCAGCTTCCCATAAAAATAATCTTCCTGATTATTCGTAATTGTGTTGTAGAATTCCGGTTGTTTTGTAGCTGCGTCCGACCTGAAACTACCCACATTATTGTTATCGGTAGCTGCGAGGTAAGACAAATGCTGCACCGGCATACGTCCAAACTCGTCATAAGCATTCACGCCAATCAGGTCTTTATTATCTGTTCCTGCATTCAATATCACATTTTCCACTTGTCTGTTTAGTCCATCCCGGTATGAAATAGTTTTCTGGAAGTCTCTTGTATTGTTCAATGTTAGCAGGGCCGCAGGAGTGGTGACACCGGGCTTCATGACAGCATAGGTAGCTACTTTATTGAAAGTATCACTGCGCAAAGCACTATAATCCGGAATCGGGACCTTTGCTGACGTACCAGTAGACGCATTGGCGGCAGGCGTATTTATCTTATCAGGATCAGCAACAAGTAGCTGAACGCTATTGGAGTAACCGGATTGCTTATCAGCACTGCATTTCCTTCTGTAATAGGTTGTTTTATCCATAGCGGGTGCCTGATAACCGGTAGCGGTGGCACCTGATATGGTTGTCCACTTCATTCCATCTGTAGAACTCTCCCATTGATAAACATATGTCCCATTGCCACCAGTGGCTGCATTACCAGAAAAAGGTACAGGAGAACTCCCCGGCTTAATGGTCTGTGAAGCACTTATCTGTCCTGGGGTCAGCCGGGTGGCAGGCGTGAAGGAAAATACATTGGAATAAGCTGTCTGGTAATAGTCAGATACTCTTCTTCTGAAATACTTCTTCCCGGTTACCAGGTCACTTCCTGCACAGTTGACGCCAGTGGCACCGGCTATATCTAGCCAGATGACACTATCTGTTGACTCTTCCCATTGATAGCTATAAGTATACCTTCCACTGTATACACCCATACCACCAGTAGCCGGCGACAAACTTTTTACCTGAGAATATTCAAATACCTCTCCCATCAAGGTAGATACGTTGTTAGCTCCGATCGTTCCTCCGGCAAGATTAGCTACCACCACGAATTCCCAACAAGCAGTTTGCGGCTCCAGGTTTAGGGAATAATCTGCTCCCACTGTATAATATCCAGAGTTGGCATAAACAATATGTACAACCGCTCCATCTGTGGAAGTTCCGGTAATTTCGCCTCCGGGTGTACTCCAGAAAGTCTTTCCTTTAAATCGATCTACTGGTACACCAAAAGTCACTGTAGATCCTGCCATATAAATACCAGCGTCCGTACACTGCGCATATAATTGATTGCCCGTAAACAAAAGTAACCCGAAGAGGGATACTTTGAGGAACATTATTAATCTTCTCATTCTATGAATGATTTATAGGGTATTTGACGGGGTTCTTATAATTTATAACTGAATTCATAGGCGCGGATAATATTATTATCAGCATCCCTTAAATATTTCKCCCTTCCTAATCCGTCATATTCATAATAGGTTACCATGTTAAAGGCATCGGTAGCAGACGATATATTGCGGGCATCATCATAGGTTTGGGTCACCATTGCTGCATCTACAGGCAACAATCTCAATTCGTCTATATAGCCGGTGCCTTTGATTGTAATAGTAGTGGCAGCAGTAATATTCATCGTGGTTAATGTCCAGCCATTGCGTGTGGCAGCATTGGTTTCATTTTGACGGGTTCCTCCTGTTACAGTAACGGCACCACCTCTTGACCAAAACGACAGGAAGTATTTTTTATCTATGCTTAACCCTGTCTTTTCAACAAGAGATACGGCGGCCAGATTCAGGCAACTATTTCCTGTTATACGGGCCTGGTCTGTAATATAATCTCCTGTACCAACAGGCGTTATCTTCCAGTTACCTTTTGCCTGTTTTTCAAAACTGCTGTATGCTATATCTGAAGGGGCTCCATTCCTTACTTTGGCGATGATCATTTCACCCAGATCATCATAGATGTTGCTTTCCATCCTGCCATTCAGGAGGCTTTCCGAAATATTTCCTCTGTCGTCATACACAAACTGCTCCTGTGGTATAATCAGATTATTATCCCGGATCAATTTCGCTGGATTAAATTCACCGATCACGCTTTTTAATACGGGCGTTTTACTGAACAAACGGTATACTTTATCAGGCTTTACGGTACCATTATTTAAAACCTTTAGATCCGATACTTCCATTGCGAGCAACCGGTCTTCCTTTCCATCCGCAATTTGCCAGGTTTCCGTTGATACTGGTATAGACAATACTGAATCATTATTCAATTTCGTTAAAACACCTGGAATATTGTAGTCGTAAGGATAGTAGATTCTTTTCTCTATTTTCTCATTACTACTATTTAATGTGATCTCCTTCTTCAGGTTATAATTATCATCATAGGTATAGTCCGTCCGTAGCTCAGTGAAATCCGTGCCCCCTGAATAATTTCGTTGCAGCTTGTAACGTAGTTGAGGACGGCCAACCAGTGGATAGATATCAGTAAAAGTTATGATCAGTGCGTCTTTACTAGCGTCCAACCATTGACGGGTCGTAGCCAGTGATCTCTCCACATTAAAAATAACAGAATAGTTGTCTGAGTTATCCAACTGCTTTCCGATGAAATCATACTTGTTATATTCCTCGTTCAGCAATTCATTATTGCTGTTATACACTTTTTTCTTTTTCAACATCCCATACAGGCTATTAATATACCTGTCTTTTCCGGCATATGGGTCGCCTGGGAAAACAATGGAAAAGTCATTATCGGTGGTAAATTCAAATACTGTTTTCCCCCTGTTGGCGGTGGTCGTACCTTCATATTCTATCACCCTGGAGTAGTTATCAGGTAATGGATTTAACCTGTTTGCGCTAAGGCTTGAATTACCAGTATTTATCACATCCTTTGTTACCTTGTCGGGAAAAACTACATCTGCTAAGGCATAATAAAATAAAGTAAGCAGCATGCCATACACCATTCCGGCAGCTTTAAACTGTGTCAATTTATCAACAGGCCTCCCCGTAGCAGGAATTCGCAGCTTTCCAATATCAGGAATTACGCTTGATGCGAGATCGGAAGCCAGGCTGGAGGTAACATAAGTTCCCTTAGTTGGGATTACCATCGTGGTTTTTGTAGTATAGCCATAATCAGGGATCTGATATCCCCAGCCGGAAGAAGTTCCGTCTTCGAGTGTATAATCATATTCTTTGACTACGTCCGGGCTGGCACTGACGCCATCTTTGTAGGTTATCCTTTTTACTCTTACTCCCGCCGTAGACATTGTTGAAGCCCCGACCTTGGCTGTGTTATTCTCATACTCGTAATTTAATGACCCTCCACCCGGATACTGAATACTCTTTAGTAATCCCTGCCTGATCAATAAAGCCGATCCAACATTCCTATTTGCACCTACTGCAATCGACGCTGTGTTTTTGACAATATTATCATCATTATCCCAGTTCTCAAGATCTCCTTTATTATATCCCCAATGATCTGACATCCCCATTAATCGGCCAGGTATACCGTTACCTTCTATGAAATAAGTAAAGAGGAAAGGATTTTCCGCGAGATTATCAATTCCTTTTTTCTGTATACTTTTCAGACATAATCTGGCGTTGGGCAGCTCTCCTGCAGGAAAGGTATAAGTATAATCTCTTAAATTGTTTCTTGAGAAATACTGATAGTTAAACTGATAGGTTATGCTGGCAATTCCATTCCGTTCAATCACTACTTTATCCAGCGCTTTGGTGCCGGGGAGATCTACACGGTTGGCAGCCGTATAGGCAAATTTTATATTGGTATTGTCTGGAAGTGTTATACCTGTAATACGTTTCAGCGTACTCACTATTCGTGATTCCGCCTTCAAATTTATCCTCTCATCGCCACTATTACCAGAGTATTGGGTTTCACCAGCATCTATATCACTCACATAATCGACATTGTAACTGTCATATGTAAAGGTGATTGTTTTGTCAGCACCTGGCGTTTTGATTTCTGTTAGCTGCCAGCTATTCACGGCATAGTAATTACTCACCTTATTCCGCTGAACAGTAATATAAACAGCGAGGCCAGGATTATAGGTAAGGTTTGCCCGTCTTTTACCCGAAACATCAGAAGTAATAATTTTACCTAGTTCTTTTTCACTAAATGTATATTTGGTTCCTGTTTCATCCGTAATAATAAACTTGCTGATACGGGTAAGAATACCGCCAGCACTCATATCTTCCTCTACTTTCTCAATACGGAGCTTTGAATCGTCGAGCGTGTGACAAATCCCCTTTCTGTCAATAACAAAGCGACCACTTCTACCAGCAAACCGAAATACAAATTCATCCTGAACACGGTCTGCTATTACCTCTTCGCTATGCTTATAAAAACCGGAAGAGCCGATATCAAGTGGTGTCCAACCGAAGCCTCTGGGTACAACGTGCCTGCCATAATAAGGTGTATACAAATTTCCGGTGGCATACAATTCCCCACCATCCAGCACGCCTCCTTTCTGGTCATCTGGTTCACCTCTGGTAAGGCGTGTAACAAAGCCTCCGGCATCCAGGCTCCAGCCCAAGCCTACAGCAGCAGCCACCTCATTCACTTTAATACCACTGCCGTCTGTATATTCCAGACTAACTCCAGTATTAAGTTTATCTCCATCACTATAACTATATAAAGGCAAGCGGGCCTGGGCCCTACCAGATGATAAGTCTACCTGGGCATTGACAATACAAGACCATAAAAAAATACAACAAGCAATAGCATACCTGACTGCATGCAGGCTAAACAGACGACGTACTGACATAGGTTCGGGCGTAACAATAAAAAATACAGACTATTATTGGTTTAATACTTTTGCAAGGTAAATGATTTTCAAAAACCGAACTGTATAAAAAGGAAGATGATAAGTTTTTTTCAAATTTACGTCACACAGAAATGTCCATTTTATCTAGATTCAGACTATCGGATTCACAGATACAATAAATAATTTAGCACCACCGGTGCACCTATATACTAAATTTTCAACGAAAAGGCTATCCCGGTTAGTAATAATAATGAGCCAGTGGTGCGAGGCGCCACTGGCTCATTATTATTACTAACCACGCTAACTTTGATTATTATTTAATCCGCTATGCAGGGAACTCCTCCTTCAATTTCTTCAATATCTCCTCATACAATTTAACGTTGTTGAATGCGATTGGCTGAACAGGCAATTTATTTACAGGCAGCTGCATTAACGCGTGAGTAAAGCTTTCAGGGTTTTTGATTCCCCCTTTCTCCCTGACAGATAACCAGGCAAGTATTTCGTAGGTAAAAACAAATTCTTTTACAAAGCTGAATTCCAGCGGAGTTTCTTCACTAAAATCAGCCTGACTCAAATGGTAATCACACATTTCAGACACCATTTTATCTACTTCAGCAAGATCGGTCGTGTTCCATTTGTCCAATGCCTGTTGATAAACGCCAAGTGTACTGGGATACTTATAACTGCTATAATCTGCTCTTATATTGAATGCCTTATTGGCGATTTCTGTAATAAACCAGGCCGCCTTCGCGTAGTTCAATCCTCCTTTAAGAAATTTGGTACTGAGGCCTTTGTTGATAATATCGATTATTTCATGGCTTTTATCATACCATTTCGCTTGCAGGCAATTGGCAAGAAACATGGCCAGATCAGTAAACAGCAATTTAGGTGGGTTACCGGGATACCCCAGGGCAAAGATATCTGCGATGACACTTACATAATAACTGCTGGCAAAGAAAACAGGCTCGGTGGAAAGGTCATTCTCTGCCAATGCCAGGTAAACAAATTTATTTCCGTACCAGTTGTTCAATGTTTTTAAATCAACCATTACGGCTTTCTGCACTTTTGATTCCGTTAGTATAGTTTCAATCTGATTGGATGGTTCTTTAAAATGGAAATCTTCTGCATTGGGTTTACTGAACCATTCTTTTAATTCATTGACAACCTCTTGTACCTTTTGTTCTGTTAATGCCATATAATGATATTTTGAAATTATTTTTTCTCAAAAATGATACGAGTTATTCTTCGGGTTCCGGTGCCGGTGGATCCCATGGTGATACTTCCGGCTCTCCTACTACGCCGGTAGTTCTGTCTACTGGCACGCGATGTACTTCGTAATCAACATTAGGTGCATTTTCTATCCATCTCTGTGCCTGTCTTGCCTGCTGTGGCAGTTCAGGTGGATTAGGAGGAACTCCGTAGCCACGTTCACCGTTGGCAGCCCTTCTAAGCCTGTCTTCCACATATACTTCACCACCTTGTTGCTGTGCTTCACTTAATCGCGAAGTATTCGCTTTTACTTCAATGGCTTTAACATGTCCATTGGTTGGATTTCTTCCAATGATATCTACACCATGACCAGAATTATTCTGTACCTGTAATATTTCAGTGTAACCGTCGGCAATCAATCTTTCCACTACTGCTGCTTCCCCTATATCTCCTATTGCTGAATTTCTAAGTGGTGCAGGATCTTCAAATGCTTCTCCATCAGGGCGGGCTGTTGCTTCATTTTCAGGTGGAGGCCCATCATTTACAGGTGTTTCACCTTCTTCCCGATTACTCCGGCTTTGTTCTTCATTTCCGCCTTTATTACCCTTTTTGGCTTCCTCTGCCGACTTATGCGCAGGCGTAAACCACATCGCAATACCAATATAGTCCATGGCAGTACCCTGTCCGGTAAATATTCGCTGGGCAGATTCGGCAGTACCGGTTTCCATACCTACTACTCCTTTACCAAAATCGCCAACGCCGGCTGACCCGGTTTCACCGTAGGTTTGTGCTACCTGTTGTACGCCTGTAGTAGCTCTTAAACCAGCGCCTAGCCCGGTGGTCCATGAACTTACGAAATTTTTCAACAAGTTACCCGGCAACGATTTGACCAACTGTAAAGCACTGCGCCCCAATCCGCCGATGCCTCCTTCCGCCAATGCAGCCATCCCCCCTTCCATAAAGGCAACACCGCCTCCTACTGCGGCGCCTACCATCGCACCTTCCAGTACTCCGCCAATAAAATTGGCGGCGCCCAGCGATATCGCCTGCCACCAGCTTTTGACATTGGGTGCATACGAAATCTGTTCACCAAAAATATTACAAATCATTTTATGCTCTCCTGTAACGGTAGGTGTTTCAAGGATTTTGAAATCCGCCTTTTCACCTATCCAGATGCGCGCAATAGCGGCTCTTTGTCCGCAGATAAGACTCCCTACCACTGCTCCAAGTACAGCCCCGGCGGCCCCGGCCAAAGCCCCGATGGCAATCAGCGCAGCACCTCCTGTAGCTACTACCGCCACCACTACGATGGCGGCTATCAGGGCCATCAGCCACATCATTTTTTTACAGGCAAAATCAACAAAGCTTTGTGTGCTTTTATCATTTATGGTGATGTATTTATTGCCATCTTTTTTCTTGGTTACTAGCTGAGTACTCTGCATAGGCGCAGGCATCAGGCCCCCACTGCATTGCCAGAACTCTTTTTCTGTAGTTATTTTTGCCCCCATCGCAATAGGTTTAGATATGGATGATTGATCTAAGTTTATATTAATTGGCAGCCTTCATGGTATATTCCATTTTCGAGAAAATAAACTGTGGGTGAGCTATTTCCTCTTTCAACAGATAAGCTTCTTTTAGCCTGCCCGTTTGTGGGTCAATATTATATTTACCCAATTCTGTAAGATGTGGCTTGATATGGCTGGTATCAACATTCTGAAAAGCGCTGTATGCTTTCTTTATCCAGTTGTTGTCCAGGCGTGTAACGGGATAACCTGTTACATCTATTATTACAGAAGACAGGTTGGTCATTGCCGGTAGGGTAACATTAGACCGGATGTTATAACTCCAGTCTACCTGGGCCTGCTGAAAATGATTCCACCTGGTTTCTACAGGCGTATCGCCGGGCAGTTTCCGGCCATATACATGATGAAAGTAGATGCTGAAGAATTCATTGTTTTGAACGGCTGTCACTATTTTTTCGGGAGAAGTAAAGATCTCATCGTTGAGTATAATGATACCTTTTACAGCCTCTACCTGGTTTTCTATCGCCTGCATTTCTGCTTTGGTAGAAGCCCATTTACGCTTAATCAATTCTTCATTCAATACCTTTTTTACTCGTCCGCTCCTATCTATCAATACATGTATTTCATTGTACATCCTGGCAAAAGCCTGGTTCATACGCGCCAGATCTTTCAGTGCAGGGTTATTGGTAGCCAGCAATTCATTATCCAGTGTTATCAGCTCTATTTCGATCAGATCTTCCTCTACTTTTATTACCTGCAGATTCCACCTGATTTCAGTAGTGGTTTTAATAGGCATGGAACCTGCCAATACATCTGCTTTGATCGTAAGTGTGTATTTCTCAGAAAATGGCTTTCTAAAGAAAAGTTGTTTCTCCGGGTTGTTATTACCAAACATGGGCTGGACTTATATTAGTTGATGAAAACGTTTCCTCCGTCCAGTTTGCTTTCACCCTGGATATGGTTGTTTTGTCCGTTCACCTTATTAGAGGTGCCGGTGATAGTATTGTCTTTTCCATGAATACTATTTGTATCGCTTTTGATATCGATCTTATTACCTGATGTGTCAATCACTACATGTGTGGGATCGGCGCCTGTACCGATTTTAATGGAGTTGGAGCCATTAATGACAATATCTTTTGAGTTAATAATCAGTTTCTCAGGGGCATTGATGGTCACATGTTTATTGCCATGCATAATCACCTGGTTGCCGCTGGGATCATTAATGGTAACACTACCGGCGGCATCGTTCATTAGGAAGGAAATACCGCTCCTGGTTTTGAACGCTTTTACATCGTTACCGGCATTACCGAAGCTACTTTTGGCTTTGCCGTTATAGGTAGTTCCCATTACCATAGGTAGTTCCGGGTTACCGCCTTCAAAATCCACTATTACTTCTTCCCCTTTTTCCGGGACCATATAAAATCCTTTATCTCCTCCGCCGTGGGGAGAAATGATCTGTAACCAGGGAGTACTACCCTGTTGCTGCCATTTGAATTTTACTTTTATGCGACCAAGTCCTTTCGGATCGTGGTTATCTACCACTGTTGCACTTTGGGCTTCACAATGTGGAAAGTTTTCAATATCAACGGCAGGAGCGGCTACTTCCGCCGGGATGCCGGTAAATTCATTATGATATTGTCCATTGCCATTGCAATAATGTGTGATGGCTGTAATGAAAAATTCACCGTGATCTTCTTCATTATATACATTTTCTTTTACAGAAACGGTATCGCCTATACGTATCGCAGTATTTTTACTATTGCCTTTCAGGTGTACCATATCTGCCAACCGTCCTTTTTTCTGTCGTGTTAGTAACTGGTCCAGTTCTGCTTTGGCATTCGTAGTGAACGCATAGGTCATTTTAAAAAGAGAAGGCTTATTATATAGTTTTTCGCTGAGTGATTGTACCTGCTGGGTATATGCATCCATATTTCCGGAGGCTTGTTCCTGCGTATTTTTTTGCACTACCTGGTGTTCGCGGTAGTCATAGCCATTGAAGAGCTGGTTATTTGATTTTACCTTTAGTTGCAATTCAAATTCCAACAGGTCTACCATATGCACCAGGTTTATTTTTTTACCTGTGTATTGGCCAAATACGATTTGTTGTCCGTTGTAAAAGAACCATTCCCCAAAACGCTGTGAGAGACGGTGCAGAAAATCAAAATTTGATTCTTTATACTGCACTATATATTTGAGATTAGTAGTTGTTTCAGGAGCCACTTTGGGAGAAGCCGTATACGGCAAACAGGGCTTCAGTGCGGTTTGAGCAATGGCGGACAGCGATTGTGCTTCAAAACATTGTATGTGGGGATCATTGTCCAGGAGGACCGATGGGCCAGATCCGCGAATGATACAAAATCCGTGGGTACCATCATAATCTTTTCCGGCACTGATAGACATCACAATACCATTGAAGATCATCGCTTCCATCTCACTACCCTGCTGAACAGCATTGATAACGATGTTGACTTCTTTGCCGAGAAATGCTTTGCTGGCAGAGAGAATATTCTTGCCTATTTTTAGTAACCAGTCATAACCTATTTTCAATTCAAAGTCATGATGACTATCAAGTGTTTGCTCAAGGCGAAGCGATATGAACTGCTGAAACTGCTGGCCAGCAATAGAGACGGTAGTTAACGTATGGAGTGACATTATCCTGGGTTTTTAATAAAGAATGGCAATTTACTTCCGGGTAACAGGAAAATCAATAAGGCTAATTTAATATATTCTTCAATACAAAAATCCATTAATATCCGGTAAAAATATACTTATTGGGGTATAACCAGAACGCCTATACATAGCAATAAAAATAAATACATTTCAATTTTCATTCCTTTATTCCTGCATTCCAGATAATAGTGAAATCACCAATTCTAAATGCTTCCAGATCTTCCTACACAAGGGTTGAAATAAGACGCAAAAAATCCCATAGAATATAACTTTCTATGGGATTTTTCTACCTGTTTTCAGGTATAATTCTGCAGTACATAATAATATAATAATATGGCCGGCAGTCCTCACTAAACTCCGTTACTTCATTTTTCTTGCCCAGGCTTTCAGATGGTTAATTGCATCATACAACACGCCGGCTTCTCCTCTGAAATCGCCGGAGCCGGATGCTTTGCCGGTACGCACATCATACCATTCATTAAATCCTTTGTTACTGATCACGCGGTCCAGCATCGGGCTCATTTCCGCATAGGCCTCCAGCGGCATACCATTGATAGTCAACGCGGAGATCATACGTCCACCGAACCAGGTCCAGTCGCCCGCATTCTGATAAACATAAGCCGCCATATTAGGAAACACTTCTACCGGGTACGGTGGATAGACTGTCATACCTATAGTAGCGAACGGCTCTTTTTCCGCTGCGGCCAGGAACTGCTGGTTGATCTGCCGGATCTCTTTCTTGTCATGTAATCCGGCCAGGATAGCACAGGCGGTGCCACCGGTGTAAAGTATACCGCGCTCGTTGAAGTCAGGTGCAAACGGGCTCCCATTCAAATAAATATGTGGGATGTATTTGGTGGCACCGGTATCCCACAAATGTTTGCGGATATTTTTTCGGAGAGAAGCAGCTACATTCTTCCAATTGTCCTGCGCAGTATAAGACACAGGTTTTATCGCCAGGAAATCGTTGACAGCCGACAGGAACATGGCGTTATCGTAGATGTCGATACTCCATTTGGTTTTATCATTCAATGCAACGCCCCATCCACTCTCTGGTTGTACGTCGCCCCAATCTATGGTGGTAGCACCTTTAACAAGACCATATTCTTTGGACCAACGTTCTGTCATTACGAAACGCAGCGCAGCTTCCATTCTTTGCAGCACCGTTTGATTGCCTATCTTTTCCTGGAGAATACTTTTATCTCCCGTCACATCGATATACTGTCTGACTGCTTGTATCAGGGATGATTCCTGGTCCGTTTCTACGGTGTTCTTATGGCTGGCCCAGCCTGGAGCCAATTCAGAATAAGCATACTTATAACCGATGTTTGCTTGTTTCTCATTGATAGCTCCATCAGGAACATTACCATCTGCACCTTGTAACTTGAAGAAGAGCAGCAGTGCCTCTTTTACATCCTGACTGCTGCGCACTTTCAGAGAACCTTTGATAAAGGTGTTGAAGTCTCTGATCCAGATCTCGCCATAACCTGTACCTGCGTTGAAGCCGGTCAGCACTTTTAACGCCCACGCCTGTACGGTATCCAAACGGTGGTCGGCCAATATCTGTTTAGCCAATATAGCATTACTGATCTGCGCTGTTTCCACCCTGCCTGGATAGGATAACAACTTCAATTCTCCTTTCTGCGCGTGTGCTGCCATGGCCAATATGAGGCATGGTAGTATAAATAGTCGTTTCATTTGTGGTTTACTTGTCGTGTGTATAAAAAGTAAATTCTTCCATAGTCATAAACGCATTCTTGCCCCAGTTCGTTAGCAATTTAAACCGGTAATACCGGAATGGGGCTGTACCGGCGGGGATGCTGAACACTTCTCCTGCTTTGGCATAAGTTACATCATCATCCGAATTTTGCCCTACAGGCAAACCGGATGGTTTGATGGACTCATAGGCATCGATTTTCGTCCAGCTGCCCCAGCTACCATCTGCTGCAGGCTGATTGCTACCGTATAATTCAAAGGTCTTCACGCTTTCTTTTTCATATAAGCGATCATTGGCCTGCCATACTTTAAAGCGACTGAGTGTAGCCGTTTTACCGCAATCAATAGTGAACCAGCAGGGGATAATTGACTGTGAGGCAAAACCAGGTGGATTGTAATTTTCATCCCACAGATAATTGATCAGCCAGCCGTAGCCGCCATCCTTTACATCGGTAGGCAATTCAAGTACTTTAAAGCCTGCTTTGGGCAGCTCTCTTTCAAATGCCGGCAAAGTAACAGTGCCTGCCTTGGGATAAAAATATTCAAATGCAGTGGAGTCAGGCTTGTATCTTGAGTTGTAGGTCAGCACTGAACTTTCTTTATAATCCGGGAGTACGGTACGTGTTTCGGTAGCAGGTACTGTTATTTTACGGGCAGTTCCATCGGCGCCGGTATAACTCACTTCAATACCTTGTTCGCCCGCAGCAGATGCACCCCAGTTCAGTATCACCTGGTTACCATCAGCAGATTGGGTAAGAGATTGCAAGGTCCGGTTCGTGAGCGTGCTAACATAATTCTGACCAATAGCTACCCCAAAAGCGTTCACCATCACCGACCGGTGGTTTTCCTTATCATAGGTGTAAATGATAAAATTATAATCTCCCTCCTTCAGACCGGGCACCACCACATCAATCGTGTCGACCCCGGTTGTTCGTTTTACAACGCGCTCCAGAGAGTCGTTGTTATTGTTCCAGAAAACTTTCAACTTTGTTACTAACGGATCATTACCCAGTATAACAGAAAGCTGGATCCGGTTGAGGCCCGAGCGTACCAACACCGTATCTGCCCTACCCGGATAAGTGATCTCACCGCCTTTCATATAGTCTCTGTAGGCATCGCCCCTGGTTTTGGTGCAGGATACTATAAAGCCAGTGATGGCGAGTATCCATAAGAAAGTGAAAAATTTAATATCCTTCATGTTGTTTATTTCTTGGTTGACAGATAATTTATTTTGTATCTCCCCACATCATGATCTCGTAAAAATTCACGTAAGTACCGTTAGACCAGTTCTTCAGCGTTTTAAACCGGATATAACGCACCTTGGGTGAATTCAACGGGAAAGTGACCGTCCACCCGGCTAACGCGGCATCTATATCCGCCTGTGAAAGCTGCCCTTCCGGTAACCCGGATGGCTTTACCTGGGTAGTGGTCGCCAGTAATGTCCAGCTATCATCAAAACTTCCATTCGGATTAGGTTTATTGGATCCCCATATTTCCACTACTCTGGGATTATGCAGCGAGTAATAATATTCGGGTCTCATGAACCATACCAGCCGGCTTAGTTTGGCGGTTACACCCATATCATAGGTAAACCACTGGGGCATCCTGGCAGCGTCTCCCGAATGATAAAAACCACTGGTAGTGTTGCCATCAAAAAGACCTGCCACATTACCACCATAACCTAAAGGCGCATCACCCGGCAATATCACTTCTTTCATTTTGTTGCGATCCAGCAGCTCTTCAAATAACGGTGTCAGTTTCACCTGCAGCGTATCGGATAAATTCCCCCACCGGTCGCGGATGTATACGCCGAATTGCGTTTGTACATCCTTCATATTCCGGGTAGAGAAATTTCCCTCTTTGAGATTAGTATACTGAGTAGTTACCGGAGAGAATTGGCCAAGAGAGTCGTTGGCCAGCACCACCAGTGCCAGGTCATCTTCTCCCCCATTGATATATTTTACATTTACACCGCCAAAATCAGGCACCATTATCAATGATCTTCTCACTATCCAGATCGGCGGTTCCAGTGGGTGCACAGTCACTTCAACGGCCGGGGAAACGTTCTCACTTTTATCCACCACATACAACAATACTTTGTAGGTACTGGTATCTCCAAACCCTTCCACCAATAAGCTGTTGTTATAGCGGCTTACTTTGGTTTCGTGTTTTGTCCCTTTCGTTGTCTGGTACAGGGCTTTTACACATAACAGATCAGCATCGGCCGGTAAGGTATAGCTGATCTTCGCTGCGCCATTGAGATTCGTTACGGTTACATTACCAACGATACCCGGAGGTGTGCTGTCTTGTTGAACGGACCTGGGCTCCTCTTTTTTACAGGAGCAGATAGCCAGCAGGGATATTAATATGCTATTGAAATAAGTTCGTTTGTTCATATCAGTGCATTTACGCAGGTACAAATATTTTAACAGAATGAAGCGCTATTACCAACCGGGATTTTGTACGAGGTTGGGATTTATTTGCAGATTGTCTTCCTTGATCGGCCAGAAATAATCGCGGGGTGCCACAAACTGCATATTGAACACGAATACCTTGCGATTATAATCTTCATAAGTTGATTGCAGGATATCCCATCCATAGATAGGGCTGTTCAGTACTTGCGGTGCTGTTTTCCACCTGCGCAGATCCCAAAAACGACTGCCTTCAAATGCCATTTCTATGCTGCGCTCCTGCCGGATAATGTCGCGGAGTCCGGCTACAGACGCATACTTCGATGGATTGTTGGAATAAGTAGTCCATGAAGTTTCTACCGACTGTAGCCCCGCTCTTTCACGGATCGGGTTCAGATATGTCAATGCTTCAGCGGAAGCTCCCGTTTCATTCAGTGCTTCGGCATACAGGAGATAAAGGTCTGACAGGCGCATAACAGGCCAGGGATATGATTCCGTTTGTAATGAAGTATTAGTAAAGACCATATTCCAGCTCACAATTTTTTTGGTATAGTAGCCAGTGATAGAATACAAACGGCTTTGTTTTTTCCCGGAATATTGTTCCAGCTTACTTTGAATATTGTAGTTGTTGTTTTTCATGAACCATTTGGAGCCATCAAATGCCATATCTGCGTAGAACCGTGGTTCTCTTTCAAAATGTAGTCCCACTGTTCTGTATCCTTCCTGCATCGCGGTATCTTTTGCGGCTACAGTACGCAGCTTAAAGCGATTTGCATAGTCCCAGGTTTTATCCTCCTCGATCGGTACACCATGCTGTGTATAAAACATTTCGGCTATTTTCAAAGGCGGCGCAAGTTTTCCTTTCAGGTTAAGGTTGAATGCATTGGGATCTAATTGCGGACAGGCAAATGTTTGCAGCCAATAGGTAGGGTTACCGTCTGTTGTCAATCCCCATATCAGTTCGCTGTTCCATTTCTCGCACACGGCATTGCGAATATTCATTTCTATTTGTGTAGCATGATCTACCTCAAAGATGGAAGGATTGAAGTGATATAATTTCACTCCTGCCGACTGTGCAAGATCAATAGCTCTTTTACAGGCGTCCCGTGCCCTCGTCCATTTGGAAGCATCGTATTGCGGATTAAAAAGCAGCTGCCCATTTTTATTCTTCATGCCTGCAAAATCGTTATTGCCATTGAACAAGGGACTGGCCGCTGTTACCAGTACCCGGGCTTTGATGGCCAGGGCTGCAACTTTCGTGATACGTCCGAGTTCTGTAGTGGCGCTGGTGATAGACAGTGGTAGTCCGGTGTTTTCACCTGCAGCTGCTTGATCCAACAGACTGGCGATATAATTCACGACAGAATCGACCGGTTGACGAAACACCCGCACTTCCTCCGGAGACGCCGTAATGGGCAGGTTTTTATCCACCACCGGAATAGGGCCGTACATCCTGAATAAATACCAGTGGAAATATGCCTTCAGGAATTTCGCTTCTGCAGTCCATCTGTCTCTTTCATAAGGTTGCAGGTCTATTACTTTACTCACATTTTCCAGGAAAATATTACAGGTCCTGATACCCTGCCACAGCGACTTTCCATCAAAATTATCCCAATAATTCAGGTATGGATTGGCGCTGTTCTGATTACCGCGGGCAATGTTATAAGGATCGAGGTAAAAATAATCCTCGCTCATGGGCCAGTAGGTCCATGCCTCGTCGCAACCGCTGAACGCTGGATTCCTGTCCGGGTCACCTTCTCTCGGCAGATAAGCATAGCAGGTAAATAAATATTTCTCTGCTTCCACACGGTTGGCAAAAGCATGCTCGATCGTGGGTACGTTATCGGGTATGATATCAAGAAATCCTTTTTTACACGAAGTAAAAAGCATTACCACCATACCCAGCGACCATACGACCATACGTTGGCTGCGCATACATTTCACTGATGTTAAACAAGTATATAATAATTGCATAGTTGTAGATTTTATCCGGATACTATAACTGAATGTTGATGCCTATATTAAACACGCGTTGAACGGGATAGCCCAATGCGTTGCCACCTTGCTCAGGATCCCACAATTTAAATGCACTGATCAGGAACAGGTTGGTACCGTTGGCATAGATCCTTAGCCCGGATATGTGATATCTTTTCATTCCTTTCTCGCCGATATTATAGCCGATTTCTGCGCTCTTCATCCGGAGAAAAGCGCCGTTGCGCAGCCACCAATTGGAAGGTTGGTTGTTGTTTTCATTTTGCGTAAGACCCAGTCTGGGCCAGAAGGCATACAGGTTACGGTTGTCTTCTGACCAGTGATTCTGCGCAATAACATTGAGCAGTCCATGTTGATTACCACCATCCACAACAAAAGGAGAGATAGCAGCAGGATCTATGAAAAAGGAAGATCTGGCGGAGCCCTGGAAAAAGGTACTGATATCAAAATTTTTATACCCAAAAGAGAATCCGAATCCATAGATGATCTCCGGCGTAGTAGGGTATCCCAGCGCATTCACCATATCCAGTTTGGAGATTTGTCCATCGCCGTTCAGGTCGCGGTATTTGATGTCTCCACCCTTTACTTCTCCGAAATTCTGGCGGGGTGAGTTCTTTACATCTTCTTCATCCACAAATAATCTTTCTGCAACAAGTCCATATACCTGGCCCAGCGAATGGCCTACGCGGGAAAGATATTGCATGTTATCAGCGTATTGTGGTTCTTCGTTCACCAATAGTTTACTCGCAGCGTAGGTGAATGTTCCCCGTACCTGTAGCCAGGTTTTTCCGAAGTTCTTGTTGTAGTCCATGGATAAATCTATACCGCGGCCTTCTGCTACGCCTACATTGGCGCTGATTGGCGCGGTAAGCCCCATGGTAGATGGAATGTAAGCCCGCGACATCAGGATGCTGCTGCGGCGTTCTTTATAGGCATCTACGGTCACCGTCAGCGCATTCCACAACCCGAGGTCCAAACCGATGTTAGTCTTCTGGGATTTCTCCCACGTGATGTTATTATTCGGATACCTGGAAATAGAAACGCCAGATTTTACATATCCGTAGTTTTCTCCAAAGTATGAGCTGAAGTTGCCGTCATTGAGGCTCACGTTAGACAAGTAGAAGAAACGGTCGTTAGCATTCCCGATCTGGTCATTACCTACGAGGCCATAGGTAGCACGGAATTTCAGCTGCGATATTACATCTGTTAATCCTGCCAGGAACTTTTCATTACCTGCATTCCAGGCTACGCCGATGGAAGGAAAAAAGCCGTAACGGTTATTACTTGCAAAACGTTCCGATCCGTTGTATCCGAAGTTTCCTTCCAACAGGTAGCGGTTATCATAGCCATAGGTGAGTCTTCCGGAAACGCCCTGGTTGCGGAAGGGAAGCGACAGTTGCAGATCACCTGCATTTCCGTTCAGATAGTTCCGGCGGATACCAATCAACAAGCCACCGATGTTATGCACACGGTTGAACGTACGGTTGTAGTTTATCGCTGCTTCCATGTAGGTGGTCGTATTCACTATCTTATCGCCGGGCGTATAGTTGAGATATTCCGTAGCAGTTTTTTCATTTAACAGCGACAGCGAGTATTTATCCGGATCCTTTACTGTAGGACTGGCAGCGTAGAAGAACGGATTATACTGCCGGCTCAGATTAAAGTAGGAATAGCGTTTGGTATACGCCATGACCCTGGCGGAAAGGCCTTGCGTAATAGCGCTCAGGTCTTGTTTTACTTCCAGCTGTACATTTAATGTAGAGGTGTTGTATTGTTGAAACCCTGACACCATGGATGCGTAAGGATTGCTATACACCTCCCCATTAGAACCGCGGGAAGTGTTTCCGAACAAAGGATGTTTTACACTGGGCAGATCACTGGCAGGGAAGGTAGCCGGAAACAGCACCGGGTTTGCATTCAATGCACTTTTGAAGATAGCAGCACCACCACCAACAGGGCCGTTGTAGTCATCGAAATTCCCGGTAGTTCTGATGATGGCTTCCGTGGTAGATGTAAGTTTCAGATTCACGTTAGAGCGAATCTCATAACTCCTTAACTTGATATTGTTATTGAAGTTATTATCACTTTGCGTTCTCAGGATACCATTATCCTGGTTCATGGTAGCGCCTACATAGTACTGTGCTTTCTGTCCACCGCCGGAGAGGTTGAGATTCAGGCGCTGGTTATTCGTAAATTTTTTGATCAGCGTTCCAAGCCAGTCGTTGCTGGGATACAGGTAAGGATTGTCACCTGCTTTGGTATGATCAATCTTGTTCTGGCTGTAAGGCAACGGCGCCAGTCTGTTGCGGGTGATGGCTGCTTCGTTGGCCAGTTCCATGTAAGAGATATTATCCGCCAGCTCAATATTCCGGGTGTTGGAGGAGAAAGAGTTTTCAAGTCGAATATTCATTTTCGTTACGCCGGATTTACCTGTTTTGGTAACAACGAGTATCACACCGTTGGCGCCCCGTGCGCCGTACAGAGATGCAGCCGCGGCGTCTTTGAGCACGGAGAAGCCGGCGATATCATCCGGTTGCAGACGCGCCAGTTCGGTGGAGGTGGATTCCATTCCATCGATTAATATTAAGGGGTCCAGTTTACCTGAGCCAAAAGAGGTGATGCCGCGGATAAAGAACGAAGCATTATCTGCTCCTGGTTCACCACTCCGTTGGTACGATACCAATCCGGATATACGTCCGGCGAGCATAGTGGTCAGATTGCTGGTAGGCCCTTTGATTTCTTTGGGATTTATGGCAGTGATAGAACTGACCATGCTTTGTTTCTTTTGCTGGCCGTAGGCGACCACCACTACATCATTCAGGTCGTTCCGGTTATCCAGTAATGTTACAAGGATAGTGCGCCGTCCGTTCACCGGGATCTCCTGCGGCTGGTATCCCAGAGAGGAGAAGGTCAATGTATCGGAGGCTGTTGTTAGTTTGATGGAATACTCTCCGGAGGAGGTGGTGACTGTGCCGGCGGGCCGATGTTTCACCTTTACGGTTACTCCTGGCATGGCTTGTCCTTTTGTGTCCAGCACTTTACCTGTTACGGTGAATAGTGTCTGACCAAATGAGGCATTTCCTGTAAACAGGAACAATAGAAAGCACAGATATTTCTGTCGCAGGATAGTTGGGACGCGTGTTTTCATAACAGTGCAGACAAATGAGTAATTAGATTTTGGTTTGTATATACATAAGTACATATTAAAACGATAGCGTCAAACTTTTTCGAAATAAAAATTTACCGATCACCTATTTAAATTAACAACAAATGATTTATATATTATTTTATTAAAATATTTATTGGTATTTCCTTTAAATACACACTGCTCTTATCAAGTGGAACTGCCTGGTGGACGTCAAAAGTCTTCAAAAAATGCGGCTATTTATTAACTTGCAGTGCTTCTATGTTACTACATATATGAATTTAGCAATCGATCATCAAAGCGGAACCCCACTACACATACAAGTGGAAAACCTTTTACGGGAACTGATAAAACAACCGGAATACCAGGCTGGAAAGCTGTTGCCCAATGAAATGGAGCTGGCCAGGAAGCTGGCTATTTCGCGTCCTACGTTGCGCCAGGCCATCAATAAGCTGGTGTATGAAGAGTTGCTGGTGCGGAAAAAAAGAGTGGGTACCAAAGTGGCCCATCAGAAAATGAGTTCCAAATCCATGAACTGGATGAGCTTTACACAGGAAATGCAAGCCAGGGGAGTTACAATAAAGAATTACGAATTGCATATCAGCTGGGTGTATCCCGACGAGCAGGTCGCGAATTTCTTCGATATCAAAACAGATAAAAAGGTGATGAAGCTGGAACGTTTGCGGGGTAATTCCCAGGAGCCATTTGTTTACTTCGTTTCCTATTTTCATCCCAGGATCGGCCTCACCGGCGATGAGGATTTTAAGCAGCCCTTGTATGAAATGCTGCAGCATGATCATTATGTGGTGGCTACTTTGTCAAAGGAGGAAATCAGCTCCAGGACTGCCGATAAATTCATTGCTGCTAAGCTGGAGATTAATGTGGACAGCCCGATCCTGTTCCGGAAAAGGTATGTCTTTGATCAGGCAGAGCGGTCCATCGAGTACAATCTGGGCTATTACAAAGCTGAGAGCTTCGTCTACACTGTTGAGAGCAGACGTACACCCTGATTATTTTCCATTTTCACTGTTTCAGAAGCAAAACCTATCTTCTCATATACATTCATTATGTATGTACATACTAACATAAAAAATGAATTGCAACATGTTATCACGGGTTGCCTTTCACTAAATAGATCTGTCCTGGTGATGATAAATTCAATTGGCCATAAACATATCTAAGCAATAAGTTATGGCCATATTGAATGAATAAGCGGAAGGTTTGTTTATGGCTTTTACAAGGCCTACTCTTTGTTGATATGATCATTAAGAAACGCGGGAATCATGGTCATTAATAAATCGGTTCTTCTTGTCAAGGCCGTATGCATAGTTCCTGGCAATATCGCCAGTTGTGATTTCGGCATTGATAACTCACCAACACCACCGCCACCCAGTAATTTATACAATTCCACTACATGCTCCGGCTGAACAATATCTGCATCACCGGCAATAATCAACGCAGGCGCCTGAATGTTTCGAATATCATCTGCTGACCAGTCCTGAAACTTTTGGTTGAATGTTGTCACTTTAGCAAGGTGTTTAGGCCAGTCCTGCGGCCTTGGGGCGGTGCTGAAATATTCTGCTTCATAGACAGTACCTTTCATGGCTTCGGCAGTAAGCAGTTTTTCCAGTTCTGTGAGGACAGGATGGCGCCCGCTGCTGTTATAGATGACCGAAGCCAGGATTAGCTTGCCTACAAGCGCAGGTTGGCGCATGGCTACCAGCAGCGCTACACCTGCTCCGGTGCTGTATCCAAAAATATCCGTTTGTTCTATATTTAAAATTTGCAGTAACGCAATAACGTCATCTGCAAATTGTTCGTAAGAAAGCGGACGTTCCGGAATATCAGCCGTGTGTCCATAGCCCTGAAATTCAACAGCTATAACCTGATGGTCATTTGCCAGCAGAGGAATTAAGTCCCCGAATGCAGTACTGACTCCGGACACCGCTCCAGGCAGGAGTAACAACGGCTTTCCGGTTCCATGTACTTCATAGTACATCTTCAGTCCGTTGACGTTGGCATAGTTTCCGTTGATTGCTGTAGTGATCATGGTTTTTATTGTTTGCGTTGATGCGAAGTTCGCAAGCGGCAGGCAAACAATTCTT
This sequence comes from Chitinophaga sp. 10T418, assembly GCF_056394125.1. Classification (NCBI taxonomy): domain Bacteria; kingdom Pseudomonadati; phylum Bacteroidota; class Chitinophagia; order Chitinophagales; family Chitinophagaceae; genus Chitinophaga; species Chitinophaga sp. 10T418. The sequence goes on along the minus strand of NZ_JBFTHG010000001.1, from coordinate 246,036 downwards.
GGTGTACACCAACATCAGAATTTCACATGGTTGAATAACTTGCTAAAGTTCGTTGGGTCTATTCCTAAATAAGAAGCAATGTATTTGTGGGGCACCAGGTGCAGCAACTGCGGGCTTTTCCGGCAAAATGCCTTATATCGTTCTTCTATGGTCATGGCGCGCAGATCAATGTGGAGGTCAATCATGCCTGCTAACATGGATTCGCTCATCCGTCTGAAGAGTCGTTCTATTTGCTGGGATTGATCCACCAGTTTTTGCAGATCCTCATAGCTGAGGGACTCCAATTCACTGTCTGTCAAACAGGTTAAATGATATTTAGAAGGTACCTGGAATGAAAAGGATTCAGCGATGGCGCATAAGTTTGGGAAGTAGTTAAAAGCAATGACGTAGGCCTTATCGGTCGCATCTAAGTAAGCCATCTGAACACCGCTTTTTACGAAGTAAAGCTCTCTCTGAATCTGGCCGGGTATGATAATGAACTCTCCTTTCTTAAACGAGCGGGGTTTAAGGTTTTCCGTCAGCAAACGATAGTCTGCCATGCTGATATCGTGAAATTGTTTGAAGTATTGATAACGTTCCATAAGATCAAACCCAGGCGCAAATATAGATAAAGTTCTTTCGGCCATCACTGCTGCCGGATCCGCCTTTTCGAAGCTGGCATCAACTTACCATGTAAAAATCCAATTTCTATCAGCGGTAAGTCAGCCACTCTAGCCCCAGCATTCCCCTGTGTCTTTCAACGTGGAAAGTATCTCCGTTTTCAAACCGGGCATAATCTGGTTCCGTCATAATTTTAGCATAAAAGGGACCATTGGTTTTCAGTAATAGAAAATAATATGGAGGGCGACCTGCTGATTTTCCTTTCTTATCCAATATTATAAATACAGTACTGTCCAGGGTAATCCTTTTATACTTCCAGCTATGCTGATAACGATTGTAGGTTTTCTGGTTTACTTCTACCCACTGTGCGGGCATGGAAACACTATCTACATGAATAAGATCAAAATAGTAAGCATCTCCCCCTGGGCCTCCATCTTCAGCCAGCGTGGTTACAGCATACTTCTTTACTAAAAAATACTTCTCCACCACAGGATTTGAAAAGTCGAATACATAATTTAATGTGGCCAGAAAAATCATCACATAAGCAGCCAGTCCACTCCAAAAAACACCTCTGCTCATCACTCCAATGCCATCACCGGCAAATAAAAAACAATACATGATGGCGGGTAAAAAAATGCTGACGCCAAGCGACAAAAGAGAAGAATCATAGATGGATAAAACATGAAACAATATGAATCCATACAGGCACGGCGTGAACAGGTCCAGCCAGAAATTGTATATATTATCCGGTATTGGCTTACTGAAATAAAAAAGAAGATGCCTTGCAACGGAAATAAGGAAAAAAAATACAAGGAGAAATCCGAACCGGGATGATAAGGGATCCGTATATAACAAACATACCCCCAACAAAATTCTTACTATCGCCAGCAGGATGCTGCTATTAGCGCTTACGCCGGTTGGGTTTACAAATTCTCTATTTTTCCAGTTACTCATGTCAGGTAGGTTTCCCTGCAATCTTTTTATGAATTGAAGGAAGTAGCGGTTACATTAATAATATTATCCTTTCGTAATACAATTTACCATTTTTGTCTGATTCCGGTATTACAAAATGCGGACGGGCCGCTATCCGGATTATGCGAGAGAATCCAGACAAAGGCCACTCATACGAAACGAGCAGCCTTTCTCATTCTAAATATAAAAAAACTATTGCTTCACCATGGTAAATACCAGCTTATCTCCTGGTTGTATTGAATTTTCTACATAATAAGTCAATGTTTTACAGTCGTAGCTGGCAATAGTACCGTTTAACTGACCATCACTGGTTAATGTATTACCGCTTAGCTGCCAGGTACCATCCCCGATTTTATCGGATTCACAAACGGTACCGGCATTGTTGTACTTATAAGTACCGTCACTTTTCAGGGTGATGATATCATCCTTTTCGCAGGGCTCCATAAACGCTAAATAGTCCACTGGGACGGCTGTTGCGGAAGCCTTGTATTGCAGCGCTGTTAACTTATAGGCACCGGAAAGACTGGTCACATTAATGCTGCACTCGGGGCTGCTACTTTTCTCTTTTTTGCAGGAAAAAAACATTGAGCCTGCTGTCATTGCTATTAAAGCCCATTTCATTGTGGTTGTCTTCATATATTTGGTTTAGATATAACTTTGTTTGATAGCAATACCCTCCCACTGACCTAAAAGGTTGGATAAAATGAAAAAATATTTTTTTTGAGAGACACCCAACCATTGCCTGAAAAACAGGGTATTACTGAAAAAAGGTCGGTCTGTACCAGGACTTACCACATGGGAATAAATAAATTGTGGCGTTTTAAAACCTAAAATGAAAAATACAGTATTAGCATTTGCCATCGCGGGGTTAGTGAGTGGTTGTACTTCAATCAAACTGGCTATACCCGACAAATTCAAGGAACAAGCCACCATGCAACATGTGAAGGGCGCAAGAGGCAATAAAATGTCATTCGCTAACTTTTCGACATCTAAAATAAAAAGGGGGCTGCATATCAACTCTCCCGTATGGTCCTGGGGTGGACGCGGATTTTTACTGGAAAATATGCTATTGAATCAAATTGGCATTCAGAAAAGTGAAACAACTACCCAGGAAAAAACAAAATTCCGCTACTCTTTGTCAGACGGAAAAAATAAGGTGGAAATATATGCAGATGAAAAAGAGATGATAAAAAAGCTGGAATATGAAACCATTAACCGACCCAGCATCCTCAATGGTTTCGAGCAATTGCAGGAATACAAATATATATTCTCAGCGATTATTAGTGCTGATACCACCCGGGGCTACAAAAACTGGGAGCTGTTGATGACAAATATTTACGACCGGAAAGCAGAAAATGATAAAAACCCGTTTACTTTTATTAAGCCGGATGACAATGGACTCGCCACAAATGGAACTGATACTATTTTTATAAAACCTCTCAGCATTAAAAAAACAACGTTGTCCAATGGTAAAACAGGACAGCTACCGTTTAAATTGCTGTCTGGTTATGAGCTAAGCACCAATGATGGTGTGATTGCCATTATTGACGCAATAGACAGGAATATCTGGTTCTATAATGAACTGGATGCAACAGAAAGGTTAAATATAGGCGCCATTGCCACCGCTATTTTTGCCAGAAAAGTACACGATGTGAAATGGTAATTCCCTGCTCATTATAAAAAGATTTGTATTGAAACGACTACAGCAAAGGGATATAAGGTAATTAAATTATTTAAATAGTTCCTGGAACAAGATTTAGAAAATATTATCATTGATTGCCGCAGCGGCAATAGAAAAGCACAGGAGCAACTGTACCGGCAGCTGTATGGTTTTGCTATGACTATTGCCATGCGCTATGCTACTGATGAACACGAGGCGGCCGATATCCTCGGCCATGCCTTTGTGAAAATGTTCAGGAGTATCAACTCCTATGATGCAACGAAAGGGAACTTTCATGGCTGGCTGAAAAAAATCATTATCAACGAATCATTAGATCATATAAAACAACGCAGCCGCTTTACCAGCCTGGAATCAGATACCGTAGAAGAACCATTTGTCCAAAACAGCATTATTGAAAAAACAGATGCAGCAGCTATACTGCAATTGGTAAGACAACTACCAAGAGCTACGCATGCCGTGTTTGTATTGTATGCCATTGATGGCTATACTCACAAAGAAATTGCATCGCAATTAAATATCAGTGAGGGTACCAGCAAATGGCATTTGAGCGAAGCAAGAAAAATTCTTCAACAAAAAATAACCGCTATAAAAAATTAGTGAATACAACCACTCCATACGAAAATTTAATAGCAGCAAAGCTGGAGCAAATTCCTGTGCCGGATATGGCCGACAGTATTTGGAACAGCATTGAAATGCAGTTGGATGCGGTTCCTGATGCACCAGCGGAAAAACCTTCCCTAAAATATAGGGGTAAAGGCTGGTATGGCTTTGCCGCAATAATGGTGGTGGTCACTTTACTATTCTGGTATTATCATCATAAAAATAATGCACCTGAAAAGATAACGCCTTTAAAACCTTTACCTGCAACAGAAAAGCCTTCTCCTGTTACAGACAGCAATACATTAATCAATAACATAGAAGAAAAAAACACGCCACCTCTTAATATAAAAAAAGAAACACTATTGCCAAATGACACGCTAAATACCGCCACCATTGCCGATTCTATCTCTACACAAAATACAGCACCCATCAAAATAGATTCGTCGGCCTTGCCAAAAACGAAGGACCCTGTCCGCATTTTTGATACGGTGTATACTATTCCAACCCGTAAAAAACATAAAGGCGTAAAAGGTATTACCCAGGATGACTACAGACTCGATGTCAATAAGGACTCGATACCGAAAAAGAAATAGCAGCGGCGGGAAATGTTATTGAACTAAATTACATTCCATCATCTGGCCGCGCTTGCAAAAACCAAAAAATTTGTAGTATTTTCAGTAACCATTCTAACATCATCTGAAACTCCAACGTATGAAATTAACCCTCCTCAACTTCCATAACGTATTGACATCATTGCTAGTTTGCTCCTTAACACTGCTAACAAGTAGCATTACACAAGCCCAAAAACAAAATGACCGGCATATACAATCTGTATACTGGAAAATTGAAGCACCCCATTCCGGTAAAGTTTCCTACCTGCTTGGAAGCTACCACCCCTTGGGTAAAAGTTGGGTAGATAGTCACCCGGAATTTTATCAGCATATTGAACTTGCTAACATATTCATCTGTGAATCCATCCCAGATACAAGCGTATTGGGAAATCAAATAGATAGCATTAGCTCAAATAAATCCAGGAAGACGGCAGTACAGATTTTTGGAAACGCCATCGCTTTTGTCGACAAGCACTTTCTTGATATGGGTTGGCAAGAAAAACCTTCTGACCTAATGAATAAAATGCATACTGCGGGCGAGCAAAACCGAATGATTATGCGCATGATATCCAAACTGACATCTCAGCAGATGAATAAGATAGGAATAGCAACAGAAAAGATCGGTATGGACAAGGCATTGCTGAACCATGCTGTTGAAAACAAAAAAAAGATAATAGCACTTGATGATGCAGCTATATTGCCAGATATCCACTTTACAGAAGGTAGTAATTCTATCAGTAGTCAAATAGTACAATTAGTACATTTCCTCGATGCACCTGTTCTCAGTCCGGAAGAGGAGCACGCAAAATCAGATCTGCTGGCATCTTCTAACCAATATAAATCTGGATGGAATGATTATGAGAAACGCAGAATTTATCGCGATAATGATCCCTTTCAGGTGATAACCAGAAATGCCGCGTGGATACCGCAGCTGGTTTCCTTATTAGAGCAGGACAATTGCTTTATAGCTGTAGGCGCCGGGCATTTTTTTGTCGATAAAAACAAGGGCATCATCGAAGTCTTACGTAAAAAAGGGTTTATTATAACGCCTGTTACACTCGGGCAATAAACCTATATAGATAGCAGTAATCAGATAAGTGGAAAGTTGATGGTAAAAGTGGTTCCAACATCAACAGTAGAAGACACTGCAATTTTCATATTATGATACTGGGCAATAGTGCTTGCGATAGAGAGCCCCAGCCCATAGCCTTCTCCTTCCGTTCTTGCTACTTTCTTAAACCGGTGGAAGATAGTGCCTATTTCCTGTTCGCTGATACCTATACCAGTATCGCTAATGATGAGCTGATAGGATTCACCAGGAATCATTTGATCGCTCACCACAATTTGCCCTCCGGATGTATTATACTTTATAGCATTATTCAACAGGTTATACAGTAGTTGAAATATCAGGTCGTGATTCAGGTGATGCAGTACAACTATATGGGAGATATTGTTGGTGAATGATAATTGTTTTTCTTCTAACCGGTGCTCCAGTTCCTCCATCACTTCTGTTATCAACATAGCAGGCGTCAGCTGATCATTTTTTGGAAACTGGTCATTCTCAATACGGGAGATGAGTAGCAACGAATGAACTATTTTCTTCAGCCGGTTTAGTGTTTTCATCATGCCGGTGATCTTTTTCTGCAACTCTTCATCGGGAGAATCTTCCACCATCAGGTTCTCCATTTTGTTTTGGAGTATGGTGATAGGTGTCATCAGCTCATGGGAAGCATTGGCTGTAAACTCCCGTTCTTTTTCAAAGGCTTCGTTGATTTTCCCCATCAGTTCAATCAATGAATCGTCGAGGTACCTGAAATCTTTGGTAGTGGTATGAATGGGAGGAATGTGCTCTTTAAACGGAAATTTCCGGTTCACTAATTTCGTCCTGATGATTACACCAAGTGGGCGAAGTAATAGCCTGGTAAATATAAGATCTACCAGGGTGGTGAGTACTATCAGCCCGAACAATACATACAGGGCCACCTTTTGCAAGGGACGATTATATTGGCTGATGGTAGCTGTTTTCTTTCCGACTTCCAGCATATACCTTTTATGTTGGTAGTCAAAAACATGGCTTAACACGCGATAAGTGAGTGTATCACTTTCCACTACACGTTGTAAGGTAGCGATGGTATCTGGTAACGAATCTTTACCGCCAGGCTCCATCGAAATATATTCTTCCTTCAGCATGGTGTAGCTGCCATAGCTTTCTTCCCCCTGCAAATAAGCTTCAATTCCATTTTTCCATACTACCTCCAGGACCTTTTTCTTTTGTTCTTTCAGGTAATAGTCGTTGTACCTGAAAGCGATATCTTCTACCAGGACTGGCAGCAGCAGTACGAACAGAATAGCGATAGCCATCTTCGACAGCGTGATAAAAAGTGTAAGTTTGGTAAATAGTTTCACGCTCAGAGCTTTATTTTATACCCTACATGTCTGATAGTCTGGAGCCATTCAACGGATGCAAAGGCCGATAATTTTTTCCGTATATTTTTGATATGCACATCTATATAATTGGAGTCGTAGTCGTCATCTGCCAAATCTCCCCAGATATGCTCACTCAGCTGCATTCTTGTGAGGGGCCTGTTTTTATGTAACAGCATGTAACTAAGCAGGTCAAATTCTCTTCTCGATAAAGAGATTTCCTGTTTTTCAAAAAAGATGCTTCGTTTATGCAGGTCTACTGTAAAATCTTCGAGGGGTATTTCATTATCCGTTAGCCCGAATTTACGTCTCGAAATGGCTTGCATTCTGGCCAGTAATTCCAGCAGGGAAAAGGGTTTGGGCAGATAATCATCTGCTCCTGCCTGCAGCCCTTTTATGCGGTCTTCCAACTGTCCGCGTGCAGTGAGAATAATATAAGATGTTTGTGGATAGTCTTTCCGCGCCTCCTGCAGAAGTACCAGTCCATCTTTATCAGGAAGCCCAAGATCCAGCAGGATGAAATCATACTGATGCTCTTCCATTTTTTCCAGTCCCAGTCTGGCAGTATGAGCCAGGTCACAACGGTAGTGTGCTTTTTCCAGGAACACCTGCATTTCTGTGGCCATGGCCTTTTCATCTTCTATGATCAGTACTTTCATTTGACTAAAACTGGTAATAGAAACTACAATTGAAAAAAGAGTTGGTATTGCCTGCGCCACTGAGTGCTTTGTCACTCAGCACTGACAGCTGATAAGCCACTTCTATCATGTAATGCGCCCTGTTATAGGCCAGCGGTACCCGGATACCGTAAGAAAGGAGGTCAAACCTGGAGGCTTCTTCTGTCACCATTTCAGAAGTACCAGGAATGCCGGGCAATACAGGCAGCGGCAAACCCAGGAACTTTCTTTCTTTGATATACGTCTGATAAAAATGCTGGGAGCCCCCTACCGCTTCCACAGAAGGCGTCAGGGTGATCAGGTCTTTCCCTTTGGAAAAGCTACCCAATGGGATCTGTTTCTCTGTACTCAGCGTTACAAAAAGGTCCTGCTGTTTTCCGAATGCATAATCTACGTTCAGACCGGAAGTCATCCAGTAGTGGTACTTCAGTGCGGCGGTGGCATTATCTGTATTTGCTGCCTGGAGAAACGGGGAGTTGGCAGGAAAGAAAGTATGGCTATAACTGATATCTCCTGTTAACTTCTTTCCCATCTTAAATCCCCAACCCACACCTGCACTGGTGGCGGAAACAATGCTTCCGGAATCATTCAGTAAACGGTATCCCACTCCTGAAAAATAGATCCCGGAACGGAACTGTAAAGTGGCGCTGGCCGCAGCGTAAGGCATCGGTTTGATCGCCGTCTGCCCATAGTAATTAGCATTATTGGAATATAGTAAACCCATTGTCAGCGTTACCGTCTTGCTTACAGCTGTGGTATCTGCGGGTATATGCATGGTGTCTGTCTGTGCCTGTGCTGCAGTAGCACAGCATAGCCATACAACCGATAATATCAGTATATATTTCATATGGTCGTCTTTTGTCCGGTCAGAATATTTTCCCCGGGATGATTTTCGGCTTAATGATCCGGATTGGCTTAATGGGCAATGGAGAGGGAACAGCCATCGGTTTAATTAAACGCCTCGATTTTGGCACTTCTTTTATCTCTGGTAAATGCTCCTGCAATTTGGCAACTGGTTTTTCAATTGGTTTATCGGACGTAGTCCTGACAGGTTGCAGTGTATCAGCAGTAGGTATATTCCCATAACCGGCATGTGGTTTTGCCAGCAGCAGTGCCGGCACAACAACGAGCGTAGATAAAAGGAATTTAATCATCATGATAAAAGTAGCAGATTTTTGCTGCAAATAGTAGCAAAAATCTGCTTTTTTTAGTTAAATCTACAAGATGCCCAGGGCGGCACCTCCTCCTATACGCGTATTAATACGGATGGGGGCAGATTGTATATTCAGGGTATGGTTCAATGTGGTATTAATGCTGGTGGCGGGTTTAATAGTATTACTCACCTTGTTTTCCAATTTCAGACCGGCGGTTCCGGCAGTCTGCAAAGTATTGCCCACGGTATTTTCTACCGCTATAGCAGCACCGGTAGCCTGATGTGCAGTAATATTTCCGGCACTTTCTACACTTGTTATACTTGCGCGACCAGCAGAACTGATCTGCGCGTCATTACTGCCCGCAGTAGTGTTGTTACCGGGATTTACTATAACTACAGAGGAGCTGGTGGTTGTACTACCAGCGCCCAGACTGGTCTTTCCTGCACTGACCTGACTATTTACATTTGTAGTAGCTTTCACTGATGCCTGCTGTGCAAAGGCAGCACCTGAGAATAATAAGGCGATGGCCATTAATCCATTTGCTTTCATGATCCTGGTTTTAGGTTGTTCAATATTTTAATGTCAGAACAAAACTAATACGGGAAGATGAAGCGAAAATGAAGAACGGCGAAAAAGAATCAGGAGGGATGCCTGGTTAGCTATTCCATATACTCTACCCGAGGTTAGTCTGAATTTTGGTATTGAGGTGAGACTGTTCTAATGTAAAAACCCGGGGCACTGCATATCGTGCCCCGGGTTTATAATAATACAGTAATCGTCATTTAGCAGGCTAAGAAGCCTTTAACGCGTCTTTTATCCTTCCTTCTGTTTTACTTTCACTTGGCCGGGGCGCATCATTATCAAATACCTTTCCTTCTTTATCGATGATCATATAATGCGGAACACCTTTGATATTAAACAGTTGCGCCAGACGCCCTTTCGCACCATTATCAGAAAGCAGGTGAATTCCGATTATTTTATCATCATTAATAGCTTTTTTCCAGGCATTGGTATTTTCATCTACACTGATATAAAGAAATACCACGTCTTTATTGTCTTCAAACTTCTTATGTAATGCAGGAGCCGCTTCCTTCATCTCCGCTCTGCAGGGTGTACACCAGCTGGCCCAGAAATCAATATATATCACCTTGCCTTTAAAATCGGTCAATGACACATCTTTCCCGTCTACGTCCTTTAGGGTGAAAGGCGGTGGTACTTTGCCTACACCAACAGCTGCCAGTCTCCCATAGAGTGCTTTCAGCTCATCCCGTTCTTTATCATTCTTACAGTAGTTTTCCAGGTAATCGTCCAGCAATTCCTTTCTCCTGGTAACATCAGGGGAATTCTGGAGCACATTGGTGATGGCAGATGGCAATGTTTTGGCCATAACCTCCGGATACTTTTTATACTTCTCCTTTTGGATTTCGTATATGCTTAGCAGCTTGTCGCTTCTTTCCAGTGGATCATCATAGATCCCTTTATCCATACGGGTTTTATCCAGTAATAAAGCAGGATAGGAATAATTAAGCAGTTTAATATAATTAGGATTAATCAACCACTTGTTATCCAGTTTAACTAAATTAATATATGACCAGTAATCAGCCGGCAGCCAATCAGATTTCTTTTTTTGTTTGACCATTTGCAAAAGGCCCGGCACACTAATTAACCCGGAAAGTTTATATGCATAAATATTTGCTTCGGCATAAGTATAAAAATAAGGGGGCAGCACCTTCCTGTTTTTTTGTAAAACGATCAGTTGTTTGGCGTATACATTCTTATAGAATGCAGCAAAAGTATTGCCCGTAGTGGTGCTATCCAGCTTATTCCAATCAGTTGCATAAATATTGTTCAGCTGATTTAATATGGTAGAACTTTTTGCACCTCCTCCGCTGAATGTCAATGTAGAATCCGGATTTACGGCATCATAGCTCAACTCCAGTATGTCTCCCGGTTCCATAAAAACCGCCGCTCTTGTATGTGTGGTATAGAACAACAGTTCCTGAGGATTATTCAGCTGAAACTCGAACCTGACCATATGATCACTGCCAGGCTTTGCTGTTTGTGATATTTCACCAGTTGGATATACCGTTTGATCAAATCCCCGGATGCCCCATACGGCGGTATCTTTTTCCAGACCGTTTACTTTTGCAATGATCACCGTGTTTTTTTGTGCCTGCAATCCTATTGTAATAGCACAAAGGAGGCATATGAAAAATAGTCTCATTTTATTCTTGGTTTATTATTTGAAAAATAGGGTTATGGATTTTGTGTCATATCCGGGTTACTGTTAGATATGTATAACGGAATTCGAAGCGTTAATCGCTCTGGTCGCAGGCTATAAGTGCCTGTCACGGTTCCGTTCATATCATATATGGTATGCGTAGTACCCACTGTTGAATTATAAACAGGATCCACCGAAAGGCGGCGCATGTCAAACCAGCGGTATCCCTGCACAGGGAATTCGCGGATCCTTTCGTTCAGAATGAATTTTGTCAGTGCGACCTTATCAGTGGCTACAGTAAAGGGTATCGCCACTTCTCCTTCAGGCATTCTCCTCTCCCGGAAAGCTTCCATATCTGCCACCGCGCCAGGCAGGTCGTTCCCGCGTGATTTACATTCTGCTCTCAACAAACAGATGTCGGGAATAGTGATACCAATATTGGTGAAGGCCCCGTTGCCCCAGGCTCTGAGCATACCATCAGGATATACATTTGTAAAATCGCCAAATGGGTTGGGGGTTAAAAATCCGCGTCTGTAATCACCGGGCAGATACAAATTAACAGCCCGGGAACTCAGCACAACAGAAGAAAATACGAACCCGAAGTAGTTATATGTTTGCCGCAAATAAAGTACTTCCTGGTCAACATTAAGATTCCCCCTGGAAGGCCCTGTCACCGGGCTTACGGGGGTAAAAGCGCCGCCGGGTGCAAACTCTTTCTGGTAATCATACAACCCAACGGGAATACTGGCGCCGGGCAAATCATTTATCGCCGCATTAAGCTGAATCAGGGCTTTATCAAATTGCCCCATGAATACATATACTTTACCTAGTAATCCTTCTGCGGCTGGGCGGGACATCCTGATGCGGTTAGTGAGCCTKGTTGGTAAATTCGGCAGGGCGTTAGAGAGATCATCGATAATGAGCTCATAGATTTCCTTTACGGTAGCACGTGTAAATTTTGTTTGTGTTACATCAGCGGCCAGCAGTTTGGGGATAGCCAGATCCGTAGCCGCTGTCGCTTCGTTATAGGGCTTACCATAAAAATTCACCATCATAAAGTTACACCAGGCGCGGCATGCAAGGGCTTCTGCGCGGATAGACTGCTTTTGCGCATCGCTTCCTCCTTTGGAATCCATCACTTCATTTATCACCTTATTGTATTGATACATAAGGCGCATTAACATCGTCCATTCGGTCTGAGAAGCATCCGGAAGATAAACGTCATCTTCCCACCTGAAAGATTTCTGGAACTCCGGTGCCATTTCTCCGGCAACATAGGGTGCAATGCCTGCCAATTCATCGCCAGATACTAATTGAGGTTGTAAGACGACTGAGATACTCGAGTTCAGCAGCTGATCATAGTCGGATGTTTTTTCAGCAACCAACACTCCCTTTGGATTTATTTCCAGGAAATCTTTTTTACATCCGCCCCCTATTGCAATGACCAGTAATACTATAAAAGGATAAATGATTTTTTTATTCAGCATCAGCATTTCCTTATTTTTTTAGAGTGTTAAATGAGCGCCGATAGTGATGGCACCCTGATTCACCGGCATACCACTACGAACGCCAAATCTTGCATCCTGAAATTCCGGATCAATATTATCGTGATTGGCTTTCCACAGCATCAGGTTGGATACTTGTAGACGAAACGTCAGTTGTTCTGCGCGGATCTTTTTGAGAACGACAGGTGGTAGGGAATATGACAGTGAAATATCGCGAATCTTGGCATAGGAAGCATCTACCACATTGAGATCACCAAGTACATAATAATCAGTATTACGCCTGGTAGTGTTTTCTGCTGTGGTTATAAAAGATGGAATATTGGTATGGGCTTCATCACCTGGTTGTTTCCAGCGATTGGCAAAATCTGCATGCAGATTACCGGAGGAGAAATCCTGGTTATTGATAAAGCTATAACCGGTATAGGTACGGTTTACATTCCTGAACATTTTGTGCCCTACATTGTAGATAATATTTACGTTCAGCATAAAAGATTTATAGCTGAAAAGGTTGGACAGGCCGCCACTCCAGGGTTGCTGATAAACGCCCATATAAACCACATCATCTGCTTTCACCGCGGTAGGATTTTTTGTGACTGTTTTATCTGTCAGTTTTACCAGCGGATCTCCCATATTATCCAACCCTGCAAAATTATATGCCCAAAGAGCGAAGGCGGGATATCCTTCGAGGTAATTTGCGCTGTTGATCACCTGGCTACCAGTCGTATAAGGGAATTGCTGTATTAATTTATCTATCCTATTCTTATTGTATGACATAGTCAGCATGGTGATCCACCTGAAATTTTTGGTCATGATATTACCAGAAGAAAGTGTAAGTTCAATTCCTTTATTAGTAAGATCTCCGGTATTCCCAAATATGCTGGTATATCCAGTGAGTGGATTTACCGGCATGCTACCGAGCAGGTGAGTTGTTTTTTTTCGGTATAAATCCACCGATCCTGTAAGGCGTTGACCTAAAAATGCAAAGTCAACACCAATATTAAAGGTTTTGGTGCTTTCCCATGTCAGATTAGGATTGGCCGGGGATGACACATACAGGCTTTTCCCACCAGGCGCATTGGGAGCATTAGCAGCAGACAAAATATCATATGAAGAAGCACTGCCAGGAGTTGGGGAAATACCTGTAATACCATAAGTAGCTCTTAATGCCAGGTTGTTAACTCCTTTTACCGCATCAAAGAATGGTTCATTACAAATATCCCATTTGAGCCCTACACTCCATACTGGTTTACTTTGGGCAGATTTATTTTTCCCAAACAAGTTACTCTGATCCTTTCGCCAGGCGGTATTCAACGAATATTTGCGGTTGAAAGTATATGCAGCATTCAGATACCAGGAAGTAAAGCGAGACACCGTTTCTGACTGGGAGAAAATCGTATCTGCTAAAAAAGAACCATTGGAGGAATTGGCCATTACCGGATTTTTAATCCCGGTAGCCGCTAATGCCTGGTAATTAACCAGTGCATATGTTTGCAGCCGCTCATCGTAACCATATTGCCGGTTGTTATTAGAAATAACTTTCTGTTCCTGTGCTTCCTGCCCCGCCAGCGCTGTCAACTGATGACGACTGTTTTTCCAGCTACGGTCAAATACCAGCTGATTCCTTATTATCCAGTTGTCCTGATTAGTGCCGACTACATTATACTGTCCACCGGTTGTAGGCAGATTATATACAGGAATAGCGGCAGCAGTTGGTGCTACCGTAAAGTTAACCACCTTCACCCGTTGCTGATAGTTGGTATTATCATCATAAACAACAGTCCGGTTATTCCCCTTTATATAACCATACATGCCCTCAAACCGAAAACCATGTGTCAGATTAATGGTAATACCTGTATTGATGCGTGCGAGCAATGCATTCCCTTTTGTATAACCGGTGCTGACATTATCGACCGGATTAAAGTCGAGATTAATCCTGCTTCTGACTTCCATATCTGCCCTGGATTCATTGCTCAGGTACCCCATGTATGGCATGGAAATACTTTTACCGGAAGCATCAGTGAATAACTGGTAAGGCAAAAAGCGGGCGTCCGGAGATATAGCACGCTGGGCAGCAACTACCTGGTTAGTAATATCTGTCAGCAGGAAAACCTTCAGATTTTTATTAAAGTTAAAGTCCTGACGCGCATTTAATTTATAGGTATTGTTGCTATTACCAGGGGTATTGTCTGTTGTACCAGTGTAGGCCATGGATCCGTAAAACGTGTACTTCTCTGAGCCTCCAGATACGGATACGGTATGATTCGTTAGCCTGGCCGGCCGGTACCAGATATCCTTTATCTGATCGAGGTTATTGATGCCGGATAAACTATCCAGCCTGGCATTACCCTGTGCCGCAGAAAGCACTCCCCTATACATATCATACAGTATTTGCCGGTCTGGAGAAAGCCCTGTATGATTTCCTGCGCCGGGAGTGTAGGTACTGGCGATACCATATGGCTGATTAACCGGATCAAAAGTTTCCTTAGCAGCCTGTATGTATTGCTGACTGTTTAATACGGGGAAATAACTGAAATCCGGTTTTCCCTGAAAGCTCACAAAGCCATCATATGCCACACTTAATTTGTTGCGTGCATATCCTTTTTTAGTGGTGATCACAACAACGCCATTAGATGCCCTGGCACCCCAGATCGAAGCAGCCGTAGCATCTTTCAACACACTGATATCCGCTACATCCTGCGGATTAATGAAAGTTACATTGTTCACCGGCATACCATCCACTACGTACAATGGATTCTTATCTGCTTTGATGGTGCTGAGTCCACGTATCTGGAACGTGGTACCGTCAGTAGCAGCGCTGGGGGAGTTATTGACCACGAAACCAGGCACGAGTCCTTCTATCCTTTGCAGGATATTCATACTGGTGCTGCGATCTCTCACCACGCTCATTTCCGGGTTTGAAAATGCGCCTGCACTTCTTTCTTTTGAAATCTGCTGATAGCCGGTATTCACCGTAATTGTTTCCAATTGTGTAGGATCTGGTTCCAGCCGGATCACAGGACCATCAGCCGTATTGAGCAGCACCAGCGCTGCGTTTACCTGCTTATCAGCTGCCATAAGGGAGAGTGCTCCTGAAGCGTTTACCTTAAAAAACAGACCGGTAAATCCCACGTAAGAGATCATCAGTATATCATTTTCCTTCACCGTGATAGTGAATTGACCATTTGCATCCGTTATGGCCCCCTTGTTGGATCCCTGTACGCGAACAGATACTCCGGAAAGTGCAATACCATCGGGACCACGGATGGTTCCTTTAATGGGCGGTACAGAAAGCGAAGATGGCAACACATTCACCTGCTCAGGAGATATATTTTTTCTACTGATGATAATGGAGGTATTCTTTATGGTAAACCCCAGCGCCTGATCCTTAAAGATTTCTTTCAGGAATGCTTCTAAAGATTGGTTGTTGGCTGAAACGGTTACGGGATGGGCAGTTTTCAATGCCTCTTCATCATAAAAGGCAACGAAGCCTGTTTGCCGCTCTACCGCTTCCAATACTCTTTCCAATTTCATTTTATTCCCTGTAAAAGTTATCTTCTGAGAAAAACTCCTGGCTGAAATATGCAGGCAAAAGACAAGGGAAATAAATGCGGTCAATTTCATAACTCGCAAAGTTTGGTTGATTAACCGGCAGTTTGTGAACACAAAGCTTCCCCGGTTACAAAAAGCATTTAATTGCATACTTTTGCATCAGTTTGTTGGTTGATAATAAGGCAGTCCTGTATTGAAGTGCAAGTTGTTTTTGAAATCAGCCAGCGTTTTATACCGGGAGTGCTAGTAACACTTCCGGTTTTTTTCTGCTGTTTTTCAGATGTCAATTCATCTAATCATAATCAGATCATTTAATAGTGATTTACTTATCTTAATGGTGGCTTATTCTATTGTTAATACTTTTCCTGTTAATTGATACCGGATATTGAATTGTGAAAGCACATCCAGTATCTGTGACAACTGCAGGTCTCTTCCTAATTTTCCATGAAATTTTCTTTCAGGTACCGGGCCGTTATATACTATTTCCAGGTCATACCACCTCGATAGCTGCCGCATAAAGGTGGCGGTCCCTTCTCCTTCCATATCGAAGATGCCTTTTTTCCAGGCAACGACTTTCTCTATATCCGCCGGTTGTATACTAATAGTTGTATTGGGGGCATTGATCGTGTGCACTGCCGCTTCTTCTCCCGGTTTCAGTATGCTTGCCCTGTTCCCCCTGACTATTTTCACGCTCCCTGCCAGCAGGGTGGTTTTAATAACCGGTTCATCCCCATAGGCATTAATATTAAAATCTGTTCCCAATACCTGTATTTCGGTTTCCCGGTTGATACCTACGTAAAAAGGCGCCTGTGCATTTTCAGCCACTTCAAAGTAGACTTCTCCGGTAACGGTCACTCTTCTTTCCCGGCCACTGAAAGCAGTAGGATACTTAACAGAGGAAGCAGCATTTAACCAAACCTTTGTACCATCCGGCAAAACTACTTTGAACTGCCGGCCCCGTGGAGTAGATATCATATTCAAAGTGGCTTCTCCCGTTTTTCGTCCACTGGAAGCATAAGTCAATGCATCTTGCTGCAACATTATCTTTGCACCGTTCTGATTGGCTACCAGCCCATCTTTCACACTATCCAGCACGATAGCGGATCCATCT
Organism: Chitinophaga sp. 10T418; assembly: GCF_056394125.1. NCBI lineage: Bacteria > Pseudomonadati > Bacteroidota > Chitinophagia > Chitinophagales > Chitinophagaceae > Chitinophaga > Chitinophaga sp. 10T418. The sequence goes on along the minus strand of NZ_JBFTHG010000001.1, from coordinate 228,931 downwards.
GAAAGCGTTAGTATCGCTCCATTTCTTCCCGGCGCAATGTCGGATGGCCTGGCTGCAGGTGGCAAGGCAACCAGGTGCTTCTGCTGGACAGCAGGTATCAGGAAATATATTCCGGTGGCCAATATCAGCAGCACTGCCGCAGCTGCCCATATCCGCTTATATAGTGGACGTATCAATGGCACAACAGGCAATTCTTTATTCAACACCTCCAATTTTTGCTGCAAAGCCAATAGACTTTTCTCTCTGCGGTTCACATCTTCCTGGCCGATCAGGGATTGTGCTTCGGCTTTTTCTGCTATAACCCTTTCCAGTATGTCATAATTAGCCTTCTCTTCCAGCATAATTATAAAAGCCTCTTCCTCCAGGGGAGTCAAAGCATCAGTCAGCCAGGCATCAATCAGTTCAATAAATGGCGTGTTCATGAACATACTTCTTTTATGGATCGGACACATATGTGTAGATATAAGACGTAAAATGGAAATGATACTCCCGAAAAAACAGCTATTTTTTTAAAAAAAGCAGGCTTATAGCCCCCAATAAGACTTCCAGGAGATATCCTTTTCGATGAAGGTAATCCCGGATATGGTTCAACGCAAGCGTAATGAGGTTAGCCACTGTTTTTTTTGAAAGCTGCATTTGTGTTGCAATCTGGTCGTGCGTAAGCCCGTTTGTGCGGCTCAGGGAAAAGACAGTTTGTTGTTTTACCGGTAAACTGCTCAGCGCTTCCTGTATCAGGGTAGCTGCTTCCTTACCACGCAATAATTCTTCCTGGGGAGAAGATTGGGTTATTTCGATTTCGGAGTTGATATTCCGGATCAACATATGGCGCTTTCCCTGGCGCAATGTATTGATGATTTCATTACGCACCATCGCCATAAAATAAGCCCTGAAATCCTTCCATTCAGTAATACTTTCTTTTTTAAGCCATAGCTTCACAAATACTTCCTGTATGGTATCTTCTGCCAGAGCAGGAGATTTCAGGAACGCCAGCGCAAGTGAGTACACTTCATTCCAGTAATGCCTGTATAATTGCGCATAAGCTACGTCATCACCCTCCGCAATAGCATTCAGGAACTCCTTCTCGTTATATGAAGAAATATCCGGCAAGTAAAAATTATTTTAGTAATGATAAGACCTATGCATGTCCTCAGCCCGGCAAAACCGGAACAATCAATTGATTGATTTTGGTCCGCAATATAATAATATCGTTCCCATAAAGCTAATAGGGTAAGTCCTATCTGTTTGTTCTATGCAAAAAAACAGGCGCCGGATGCCTGTTTTCAATTTGGCCATAAATATGCCAGGATGGCCCATGTATGGCCAAATGAACGCTGCGTTTCTGCGCATTTTGTATGGATACTATTTTTTCATGCTGCTGATCTGTCCTCTTATTTCTCCGTCAGGATAAGCGGCAGTATGAATATTAACATAGTATTTCCCGGCTATCAAATCAGCGCCCTGACTTTGCGTAATCACCGCAGAACCGGAAACACTACCATAAGTGGTTGCAGTAAAGCCCGTAATCCCTACTACTACCGCAGCACTTTGCCCTGCCACTGCCGGGCCATGCAAGTGCATGCCACCAGGTGCACCACTGATACCTGTCCATGTAACGGTGTAATTCACCTGGTACGAAGAAGGGTCATAAGTCCCTGTAAGTGTTCCAGAACCGGTAGTTGAATTAGGAGGGGTTTCCTGTGCGCTATTAAGGGTTGCACTAAGGGTGTAAGATGTTCCCGCAGGAGGTGGATTAGTACCGCCACCACCATATCCGTTACCTTTACTACAAGCGGCCAGCCATGCAGCAATTACCACTAAACTGTATGCCAGCAACCGTGTCCTGTAAAGACGGAAAAAAGATACTTTTTTCATAACAGTTGTTTATAGGTACTACGTATAATTACCTTTAATCGTTGCTTGCGGCATTAAAACACAGAGCACTCTCATCCTATACGATAAATTACTGCCCGTCTCCCACGGCGACTACGGCTTCCTGCACTCCAACGCGTACTCCTGGGGCGTTTTTCCCATAATCATCCGGAAATCTTTTATAAAATGTGCCTGATCGAAGTATCCAAGATCGATTGCCAGCTGGGCCCAGTTCACTTCACTACTGCCGGCAATACGTTCTACGATATCATGAAACCTGAAAATTTTAATCACCCATTTAGGATTGATACCGGCATACTTACTGAATAGTCGTTCCAACGTACGGATGGTCAGGTGGAAATGTGCCGCCAGCCGGGTAGTAGAAATCATCGTTCTATCGGCTAATGCAGTAGCGGCGATCTGTTGTACCAGTACCATTTTTTCTTCTTTTTTCGGGAGAAGGGAATGCAGCAGGGCTTCTATTGCTTCAAGCACAGGCCCGTGTTCACCGGACACAGGAACGTGTATAGGTGGCGTTGTAATACCCAGTAAAGCATATGCGTCGATTTCGTGATGTGCAATCGTTAATACTGACTTTTTGAGAAAAGGATAAAAGCCGCCCGGTTTAAACTTCACGCCTGCTACCCTGCCTGTTCCGGAGATGTGCTGGATAAATCGTTGCTTTTTAACGCCGTGTACAATGGCTTCATTGAGCTGAAACGCCAGCTGTACAGACAAGGTGGGCAGTACCTCCTGCACATGGGTATATCCTGCCGGCAATGACCACTCCACTATCCAGTAGTGCTCTACAAAGTCGGCCAGCCATGCCGTAGGGAAATACCTGTTTAACTGAAAGAAAGGGGTTCCTTTCTCCCGGTTCAGGATTCCTGTGGCAACGTCTTGCTTCTTTTCAAATGCAGGCATCCTGCATATTGTCGCCTTTTTACAATACAGCCAAACTTTAATGGAGGAAATTTGGTAAAAAAAGTATGGAAGACTTCAAAGCAAGGGTAGCAGGGTTTCACCACCTGGTTGGGCAAGGTAAATTTATGGAAGCGCTGGAACAGTATTATGATGAAAACATAAGTTCGGCGGATAATGACGGTCCGGCTATCAATGGCCTGGAAGCATTGCGCAAGGCGGCTGCCGGTTTTTTAGGCAATACCACCGATATGAAGATGGTGCTGGAAAACAGTATCGTCATCGATAATTACTCCGTAGCGCAATGGCATTACCAGTTTACCAATAGTAAAATAGGTGCAGTCGATTACCGGCAGATTTCAGTAGCTCACTGGAAAGCGGGAAAGATCATTAAAGAGCAGCATTTACATAACGTAGTATACCAGGGATAAAAGCCTGTTACAAAAAAGGGAAGCACCAGAAAACGCCGGGTGCTTCCCTTTTGCTATTATGCAGGGTCTACTTATGCTAAAATTTCACGGTAATATTTCCGGTCACCCTTGTGGTGTTCTGCGCCGCCAGGCGGTTAGACCAGTATTTTTCGTTAGTGAGATTATCCACTTTTACCCCAATCCTGTATTTTTTCCGGTCGTAGAATACGGATGCATCCATAACGGTATAAGAAGGTATGGTGAATGCAAAGGTGCTGGTATTGGTCTGGAAAGACTGGCTGCCATAGTTTCCACCAAAGGCAAGCCCCAGGCCTTTTACAGCGCCTTTCACCAATCGGTAACTAATCCACAGGTTAGCCATGGTAGCTGGTCCCGCAGCGCTGGGACGTAATCCCTGTAATTTAGGCGATGCCTTATCCATCTTACTTTCGTTGTAGGTATATCCGGCGATGATGTTAAGCCCGGCTAAAGGATTGACAATTACTTCCGCTTCAAATCCTTTGCTCACCTGGGTTCCATCCTGAAGTTGATAACCGCCATGTGCCGGATCATCATAGGTGGAGTTGGTTACGGAGATATTATAATAACTAAAAGTAGCGTTCAGCTTTTCATTGAAAAGATCCAGTTTGGCGCCCCCTTCGATCTGGTTGGCCTGCTGTGGTTTGAAAGTATTGCCATTAAAATCGGTACCACTCTGGTTTTGAAACCCATTCATATAGTTGGCAAATAAAGACAAGCGGCTTTTGATGATCTGGTATACTGCACCAAACTTGGGCGACAGGGCCGTTTGGTTGAATGCTCCAGCCGTAGAATCCTTGCCAGGATAATAAGCACCCAGGTTATGGTAATCATCTAACCGTAAGCTGGCCATTACCAGCAGTTGCTCTGTAATATTGATCACATCAGAAAAATAAGCACTGTAGGTATTTTCCCGGTTACTGTCGAAAATGGCAAACGGTACTTTATTGAACAGCGGCCCTACTTTATCGCGGTTAAAGCCGTTATAGCCAGGAGGCGGCGTTCTGAAATTCACTGCAGGCATACTGATGGTCGCATCATTGCGGGAGGCTCTCAGGCGGTAAAAATCCGCGCCAACTACCAACCGGTTACGCATGTTACCGATAGGAAAGTCGCCTATAAAGTTTTGTTGAATGTCTAGCCCATGGTAGGGATAGGTTTGTGAAGTAACTGCCTGGCTGAGGGTACTATCGCTCACTACGTTCAACTGGGTAGTATAGCCTTCTGAAGAAGAGCGTGTCCAGGAAGCAACGGTTTGTGAAGTCCATTTATCAGACAGTTTATATTTTATCTGGGCAAATATGTTTAACTGCTGACTGGTGTAATAGATAGAATTATCCGCAAAAGACATATTGTAAGGCACGCCCATGTCTTCCACACTGTGTGCTTTCCCTTTGGCGTAGGTGTTCATTCTGACCGGGGAGGTGGCTTTATAGCCGCTCATTTCCGCATCKAGCAGGAAGGTAAGGCGGTCGTTTGCCTTATAGGAAAAGCTGGGCGCCAGCAAAAAGTTTTTACTGAAGCCGGCATCCTGGAAGCTGCGTTCTGTATGTGCAGCGCCATTAAAACGGAATAAGGCCGTTTTCTTCTCATTCAAAGGGGTATTCACGTCCAGCGTTAAGCGGCTCAGATCCCGGCTGCCGCCTGAATAGGATACTTCTCCTTTAAAACTTTCAAAGGGCTTTTTAGTGACCCGGTTAAATAATCCACCGTAAGAGGATAAAGTACTGCCGAATAAGGTGGCAGAGGGGCCTTTGATCACTTCAATCCGTTCCAGGTTGGCCGGATCTACATTGGTATACACAAAACTACCTACCCCGTTACGTACCAGGTTAGCGGTGGTGAATCCCCTGGAGATGGCCGAGCTTCTGCCCTGGTTGTATACAATGGGGATACCGGCTCCGGGAATATTCTTAAAAGCACTGTTATAGTCGGTGATCACCTGTTCTTTCATCAGCTCCTTTCCTACTACGCTGTACACCTGGGGATTCTCCAGGTTTTTCAGGGGGAGTTTGGATACGTCCTCACTTTCCTTTTTGGCAAAACGGTTGCCGCCGCTGGTAATCACTACTTCTTCCAGTTTTTGGGAAGAAGTTTGCAGAACGATCTGTAGCACTACATTTTTACCGTTTTCCACGGTAACGGGTTGCCGGATCGTTTCGAATCCTACCATAGAAACTTCCAGTTGATAATGTCCATTGGCAACGTTCTTAAAAAGGAATTCTCCGCTTTGGTTGGTAACAGTTCCTTTTGAAATTCCTTTCAGCAGCACCGTTACATTACTGGCCGGATGGCCGTCTGATGTAGTAATTACGCCCTGTACGCTATTGTTAGTCCCTTCGTCAGGGATACCACCATAGGTAAAAAAGGGAAGTATAAAGAAGGCAAGAAGAAGATATACCCTTATCATTTTTGGTCTTTGTTTAGCATTTTCGCAGGTGCAAAGAGAGGCTATAAAAGGCAAAAGCAGCTACGCAATCGGGAAAACAATTTACGCAATAAGGAATTATTTATTTATCTACAAAGGCAACCATTTTGACCATTCGCTAAAAGGACAGTCATGGCTTGTTAAAGCCATGACTGTCAACACATTAACATGCCAATTCCTGTACCTATTAAAAGGCGGTGCGCAACAAGGTATAAGCGTTTAACAAATGCTATGAGAGGTTTACCTGGATTTACAGGTGGGCAGGACTAAAATGACCACGTAAAATTTTTACAGCGGTTCCGATCTGGTTTTTAACCGTTTGAATACTGGTATTCATTTCTTCGGCTATTTCCTTATGACTCTTCTGGTCATAATGCCTCAGGCGGAAAGCGGTGGATGATTTAGGCGGTACTTTCTTTTTCAGGGCAGTATTTACCTGGAAATAAATTTCTTTGCTTTCCAGTGGATCACTTGGCAGAAAGGCCTCGTCCGGAATGATGCTGGTAAATTTCTTTTCCCGCGTAATTTTATTGAGACAGCGATTACGCACGCTGGCATACAGGTAACACTTCATGATAGAAGCCCTGTCGCGGTTCTGATAATTAGCGTCAATTTTCAGAAACAATTTCTTCTGCCAGAAATCGATGAAAAACTCCTGAATAAGATCTTCTGCCTTATCTTCGTCTTTGAGCATGTCTACGGCGAGCATCATCAGAATACGGTGATACTTAGTGTACACTGTCGTAAAAGCTTCGGCACTACCATCTTTTAGCAGTTCCAGGAGGACTGCATCTTGGTTGTTTTGTTGCATTCTCATTTCCTTTTTGAGAGACTGGTTTAGGAAAAAATTACATGATTTTTTAAGCTGTCCGGTTTTAGAAAATTACTTTTCTACTGGTTTAACACGGTGGTTGAAAGTGGTTTATTTCACATCCCTTTTTTAAAACTTAACTTAAAAGTAATGCTATAAAATGAGCCAACTGGTTAAGCAGTTGTTAAGCACGAATGTTTAAAAAATGGTAAGAATCACGCCCATGGCCGATCAGGGAAAGAATGCATTTGTTAACAAACCGAACACACGTAACCAAATGGTTACATTAAAAACACTCCTTAAAAAGCAGTAAAATCCTTTAAATAAAAAAACGGAGATAAGTAGCATACCTACCTATCTCCGTTTTTATTTTATAAATTAAAACTTATGGTTTTAAAAAATCTCCATCTACTATTAACAGCTTCACGCCTTCATCAGCAACCGAACGATGAGAACTTAATTCATCTGATACCACATAACTCATACCTGCTGACAACTCAAAACATTCTCCATTCTCCATCTCACTGATGAACGCTCCCTGTAAACAGTGAACAATATGTCCCTTCCGGCACCAGTGATCTGCCAGGTAACCAGGCGAATACTCTACGATCCTTATCCTCAGCCCCGGCAGCTGCAATGTTTGCCACCACGAGGTGCCCGTTTCTCCCGGATGAATTGTTTTTTCGATGGCAGACCAGTCTATTGTCTGGAAAGGAATATTTGCACTCATATAAATCAGGTTTAACGTAAACGGGTATACGCTTCTACAATTTCGTGATTTACATTCAGGCTATCAATTTTTTCTATGCCTCGTTGTATCAGTGTATCATTTTGCAAAGTGACGGTGAAAGAAAAGTGTTTATCTTCCCAACCACGGTAACTGCAATACTGCAGATGTTCTTCATACTTATCTCCCGTTAAGGTATAAGTGCCCGCACCCGAACTAAAGGCCGCCGTAGCGCTGTCACTTCCTTTCGACAGGTCGTGTGAAAAAAAGGAGAAATGACTTCCGTTAAACATTTTAATCATTTCGTTTGGCTTACCTGGTACAGGATAAGTGGTGCTGGTGTCACCATTTTTTATCATCTTGCTATAGGCTAATTTCCAGGTACCTGTGAGTGGCAGTGCTTCAGCAACTGTTACAGGGGCTTTTTTTTCTCCGCAGGAAGCAAGAGCAAATGCAATAATACCAATGGCAACTGGTAATCGTAGATTCATAACAGTTAGTATTTAAGTGAAAAGGTGATTATATCAAGGGCACAACCGGGATTTCATCCCGCCGGAATACAAGGTTAATCAAAACATTTTATATTTAAAATACAGGGGCAAAACAAAGGGAACAACATCCAGCTGAATGTTGTTCCCTCCGGTAAATACCACCCATCACATTTAACCAACAAAAGAGCACTGCCATTGAAATATTTTGCCAACGAACCCTTATGTTTACAACCTCAAAATTATACTATGTCCCCTGTCTGTATAAGCCGGCTACTCACCGGTCTCCTGTTGCTCGCATTACCCTGCAGCAGCCAGCAACAAATCCCTGCAAAAAATATTTCGGCCATCAGATCTATTGATCCTGCTGATACTGATTTCTCCGACCTGCAAAGCATCAAAGAGGCCATAGGCAATTCCCGGATTGTGCTGCTGGGAGAGCAAACACATGGCGAAGGATCAACTTATCTAGCAAAAACGAGAATCATAAAATATCTGCATGAAAAGCTGGGTTTCAATGTACTCGCATTTGAAAGTGGCTTTTATGATGTAGCCCGCATCTGGGAAAATACACTCAACAATGGCAGCTTTAAAAAAGAAATTCCCGGTAGCTTATTCTACATGTATGCCGGCAGCAAACAAATGATTCCTTTATTCGATTACATCCAGTCAAAAGTGCATCAACCCGATCAATTGACGGTAACAGGATTTGAAAGTCAGCACTCCGGCGAAAAAGCAAAGACGCTGCTGTTTCCTGATTTCGAAAAATTCCTGCAAAACAAATACCCTTTCCTGCTGGGCCCTGACTGGGAAGTATTCAAAAAACTTTCCGTAGCGACTATGGCTTCCCGGGCCTACCGTCCCTCCGAAGAAGAGAAGAAAACATTTTTCAGCAAACTGGCGGAACTGAAAAAGACATTATCACCTGATGATGTGACACCTGAAAATCACTTCATTGCTTCCGGCGGATTCTGGTACCGCGTAGTGTGCAGCATTGAATCGGAAACCACCCGATATTGGGAAATGGTGAAAGGCAATGAAATGAATGTACGTGATCTGCAGATGGCGGAAAACATTATATGGCTGGCGGAAAAAGTATATCCCGGCCAAAAGATCATTGTATGGGCGCATAACCTGCATGTATCTAAAGGCACCAGCGGCCTTAAAGCAGAGAATCCCGGACTGACCGGTTTCTACGCATCCTATGTACCATTAGGTGTTGCTGTCCATCAGCATTTTGGCAGAGAAGCCTATACAATTGGCTTTACCGGGGCTGCAGGTACCTTCATAGATTTCAATGATGGTAAACTGCAAAGTATTCCTCCGGTAACGCCGGAAAGTATGGAAGGCCAGCTTTCAAAAACCGGTTACAAGTATAGCTTCACTAATTATCAAACGATGCACGGTAAGGTAGGCAATCCGTCAACGGGCATGATCATGGATTATATACCGACTACTGGTATGTGGCCCAATGTGTTTGATGGATTATTTTTTATTAAGAATCCTACACCGGTAGACCGATAATCCAGGTTACTGAAAAAACGGGGGAGGAACGTTGGTGGCGGCTGGACAGCGAGGACGCCGAAGAAATAATTGAATATTACGACCGGCGCACATCGCTTGCTGCCGGTCGTAATTTTACAGGAATTTACACCCCTTGGGTGGCCTGCTGCAAAGGCAGCATCACCCCGAGGAAGGCAGCGTAGTTACTCACCGCATGTTGACTACCCGCCTGTGCAAACCAGTCGTCGGCTGTATTACTTTCATACTCCGTATACAGTGCTGTATTAAAGATCGTGTAGTTATTACTCTGCTGTTGATAGCCATACAACAGGAACACACCGGATAACAGGAAAAATGCCTCCCGCAGACTAACTGTATAGCCTTTGTAGGTAACAGTGATAGCAGAAGCCGCCGGAGCAGGATCATATAAAAATCCGGTAAGGAAGATGGTGTCAGAAACAGGGAAATTAGGTACAATATCATTCGCATTCTGGTAATGCCAGGCTGCCGGTAACTTGGTATCCAGATCAGTGGCGAAATCACCATTTCCTGGTGCAGGCGCCGCAAAAGTATAAAGGGACACATTATCCGAAGAATATTGCTCACCGGTAATGGTAGTAATGAAATAAGAAGTAAATACATTGGCAATATTACCGCCCAGGCTATGCCCTGCAATCGTCAGCGGGTTCCCGGGTTGAATAACATTGGTTACCAGGTAATCAGTAAGCGACACCCCGGAGCCAAGTGCGTCCTGCATATCCAGCAGATTGGTAAAGGAAGTATTGGCGCCGTTGCTGATCAACGGATTAGGGGTGGAAGCATAAGGCCAGCTTACCTGTGTTACTACATCCAGGTCCTCTAGTATCCAGTTCGCAAAAGCATCCCAGTTATCAAATATATCCTGCGGAGGCAGGGAACCACGGATAGCCAGCGCGTAATTTGCCCCGGTAGCATCTACTGCTATAAAAGCATAGTTACCGTCAGAGGTCTGGATACCATTCCAGACTATTTTCCAGCCAGGTAAGTAGCTGCTGATGTCATTAACCGGATCGGAAGCATACGTTACATAAGTTAATAATACTGCAGTTTGCGCACCTGCCGGCTGTACGCTGTTGCCTGGGTTGTTGGATAATGGTGTCATGGTTATAAGTTTAAAAATGAGGGAATTTAAAAGATACTTATTGTGGGTTTTGAGACAACTAAGTTAATAAGTTTCTTTGATACAGCGCCACACTTCCCATCAATACAAGGAAAGTCGCATTCATTTATTTTGTTAAGAAGTGCGGGGTGGATTACAGTAAAATAAGCGCAATGGAAATGGGGAAAGTAAATGCTATTTTAATGACATGAACAGAATTAGCAAAAAGGTCAGAAGTTGCCCTTTCTGTATCGTTGGATTTTGATGTTGAATAATTGCTCAGAAACATAAGAAAAAGGCTGACCCTCTCAGGTCAGCCTTTTTCAATTATAACTTAATCACCTTTATCACTTCGCTCTTCCCTCTTCCTTCCAACGTTAGCAGATACATTCCTCTCCTCAGATTCCCGGGATTTTTATTCATCCTGAACGTCCCTGGCGCTATCTTCCATTGTTGTATCACCTTGCCTGTTATATCTACCAAAGTGGCAGTATGATAAGCCTCCTGGAACTCCATGGTGAGTTGCGTTGCAAAAGGATTTGGATACACCCGTGTTTTTGATAGGGTAATTGTTTTGAAAGGTGCCGCCACAGCCGACGTCATACCGGATAATGGTTGTATCGGTGTACAGTTATCAATGATAAACCAATTGTATTTAAACGTGCCGGCTCTCACGAGAATACCGGTGTAAGTCAATGCTGGCAATGTAACGGTGTCGCTGATGGTTTGCCAGGTTCCCCCGGTATTAGGTAAATTAACTACACCGAAAACCACGCCTCCATTACCAATACCAACTTGCGCAGGTGCGTTGGTGGATACACGAATACGCAGGGTATACCTACCGGCGGTTGGCACAACCAGGTTGTTATACGCAAACCAATCGCTCACTTTTAAATTTGTAAAATTCTGTCCGCCACCAACGTCAGTACAGGTTTCCAGTACAGGTCCGGAGATGCGGGCAGAGGCACTCTCTGCTTCGTATTTGTTATTCACCGAACAGTTGTATTGTGCAATGCGGATAGTGGCGGTTTGGCTGATGCTTCCTACGGTAACGGTTACTGTATAAGTACCTATTGTAGTATCTGCCGTGAACAATCCTCCTGCACTGATAACATTCCCTGTTCCGGTTACGGACCAAACTGGTGCCGCTAACGTTACTTCGTTACTGTCTGTATCATATCCTTTGGCGGTGAATTGCTGCGCTGATCTGGCTGGCAACGAAACATCGCCCGGTGTCAGCTCAATCCTCGCTAATGGCGGAGGTGGCGGTGCTACACAATCATCAATACTGAACCAGTTGAACTTAAAGGTACCTGATACCACATGAATACCGGTATAAGATAATGCCGGCAGTGTGATAGTATCTTTAATTGTTTTCCAAACACCACCGGTAGAAGGAATGTTGATGGTGCCAAACGTCTGACCACCATGACCTACCGATGCCTGCGACGGCGCAGTGGACAATACTCTCAGGCTGATATTATACCTGCGGCCTACCGGCACATTCAGCGTACTGTAGGCAAACCAATGCCCTGCATACAGGTTTTTATAATTCTGACCACCACCTTCATCAGTACAAGCTTCCAATACCAGACCGGAAGAAATAGAAGATGCTGATTCCGCTTCATACTTGCCATTCACAGTGCAACCGTATACCAGTGATATATTGGCCGTATCTCTTATAGAACCAGCGGTTAATGTTACCTGGTAATTTCCGGGTGTACTACCTGCCGTTAAAATACCGTTGGCATTAATACTATTACCGGTACCGGTTACCGCCCATATTTTGGAAGATGGCAATGGCATGATGCTATCTATCTGATCAAATCCTTTAGCGGTGAATGTATAACTGGCAGTCACCGGAATGGTAACGGTATCAGGTGATATCCTGATACGGGTGAGTACGGGCAGTGGCAATACTTTCACCGTTGCAGTGCCTGTAATACCGCAGTCCCTGGCCTGAACAGTGAAGTATCCACTGGTATCTGCGGCGGTAAATAAACCAGCCTGGTTGATCATCGTAAAACTATTATTCACTTTCCATTCCGGCGTAATAGCCATCTTATCTCCAAACTGGTCAAATCCGTTAGCCGTAAACTGCTTTGTGGCGAGGGCCGTCACAGATACAGAATCCGGTGCCACGGTAATGGAGTTAAGTGCCACTGCATTTGCAGGAATGAACTTTAGCCAGTTGAAATTCCAGCCGGAAGTATTGGCGTAGATCCGGATCGTTTGCCGTCCTTTTTTTAGTTTGAAAGCAGGAGAAGACACAGTACTCCAATTCTGCCAGCCACCGGAGCCAGGCAGGTTCATGGTTGCCAGGTTGGTGGTATCCAGTTGAACAGATATGTTCGATACCGTACTAACGGCTACCCTAAACTGGATCCGGTACATAGCACTATCCGGTACATCAATATCATATTCCATCCAGCTACCTTTTCCAATGTAACTCACGTTTACCACGCCACTGGTATCTCCTACCGGTTCTGTACAACAGGTATTGCTGTTGTCAAAAGCTTCCGCTTCTATCCTGGCCGGTACCGGTTTATAGTTGGTGGGGCGGATATTAGCATAGGTAGTGGTAGACCTGGTAACGCTATCTACAGTAGCCGTTGCCGTTATAGTGCCGGAAGACTGAAAAGTCGCCAGACCGCCAGTAGTGATAGTATTGCCGGCACCAGTGATAGTCCATACAGGGTTGATGGTGATCGGGCGTCCATTCTGATCATTGGCGGTAGCTGTGTACTGAATGGACTTGCCGGGAAGCAATACCTGGTTGGCAGGAGCCACCAGGATAGTATCCAATACCGGTGTACCCAACCCTTTCTGGTAAATTCTTACATAATCTACATTCATACTATCCGGCCAGTCGGCCTCCGTAATGTTACCGCCCATTCCCCCGCCTATGGCCAGGTTCAGGATTACATGAAATTTCTGATCAAAGGGCCAGTCTTTCCAGTCTGTTTGCGGATTCGCATATGCATACACGCGGCTGCTGTCGTAAGTGAAGATCAATGAATCCGCTGACCACTCCATCGCATATACGTGGTAGGCAGTATTTACATCCGGGATCACACGGGAGGCGCTCAGATGTCCACCGTTTGTCCAGTTATTATTTTGCGTATGTACCGTGGATAATACAGTACGAAGATTATTACCTACATGTTCCATGATATCCAGTTCACCGCTGCGGGGCCATGCACCATATACACTGGTAGTAGGCATGAGCCAGATGGCTGGCCAGGAGCCCCTGGCTTTGGGCAGTTTGGCCCGCACTTCTACTTTACCATAGGTAAAATCCATCTTGCCCTGGGAAATCAATCTGCCGGAAGACCATGGCTCCGTAGTATTTCCATTCGGAAAATCTTTTTTCCCGGTGATCACCAGGTCGCCATTTCTCACGCGGATGTTGTCGTGCGTGGTATCCGTGTATACCTGTTGTTCTCCATTGATCCATCCTTTGGGACGTGGATCTACTGCCCATTTGGTGCGATCTGGCAATCCACCGGTATTAAATTCATCACCGTAGATCATGGTCCATGCCGGGTTCCCTTCAAACACAGCATTTCCTTTAGCCGTATAAAAAGGGGTATTGGCAGTATCCATTTCCGTACCTGCAACAGATAACTGCAAGGTTCTTTTGGAATAATTAGCGGCCGAATTACCAGCCAGTACGATGTTAGCGATAGTATCATTTACCCGTTGAATACTGTCGATAGTAACGCCGGGCGGAAGATTCGCAGCATTCCAGGAACCTTTATTCAGGGCTGATTTAAACGCAGCACCATTCAGCTTTGCAGGAATGACGGCTCCATTTTCCTGTCCCATCAGGATACGTGTATTCGTTAACGTGATCCCAACCGGATTAGGCGCCTGTACCAGGTCGAAATACAAAATGCCATTGGCCTTTTTACCATCAATAAATTGTACAGAAATATTGTTCAGATCTGTTCTGTTCTTTACACTTTGGAAATTGAAATTGGCTTCTTCCCATTGATTGATGTTAGTGACTTTGTACGTGAAAAATACGGCCTTCGTGTAGTCACTGCCAGGCTGCAGTTTGAACATAATTTCTTCTTTCACATTGCTGTATACCAACATTTTGAATGTGCTGTTGGAAGAAAGGTCGAAGGTGGATGTGAGCGGACAACTGGCGCTCATGTACTCAAAGCAGGAAGTGTCCTTCGTAAATTTTGCTACATAGGGACTGGGATTTATGGAGGATGGAGCAGGGTTGGCTACATGAAATAATACTGACCCTGTGGCCCCTGCCCCTGCGTAATACGACCATCTGCCGGAGCAGGGGCCATGACCCTCCATGTCGTCCAGTAGCAGGTACTGGGCATGGAGGATATTGCACAGCAATACGCTGCACAATACGAGCAGTAAAGTTTTTTTCATAACGGGTATTGTTTTATCGCGGAATAAAAATCACTAGAGATTCGGATTAATAACAGCATCTACACCCGGAATAGGCATCCAGTATTTTTGTTTGGTAATAGCGCCACTCAACGGCAAGTCATTGGGATCTTTATTCGCATTGGCCGCTTCCACCTTTTCTAACCGGATAAGATCAAACCAACGATTCCATTCTCCGGCTAATTCCCAGGCTCTTTCATTGACTACCGCTTCGGCAAAATCAGCGCCCGATAAGCCTGCGGTGAGTTTTCCGAGACCAGCCCGCAAACGTACGGCATCAATAGCCGCATAGGCTTCTTCATTAGGGGTACCGGTAGCACGTACCTGTGCTTCTGCATAGGTAAGCAACACCTGCGCATAGCGTAACATGATCACCGGGTTGTTGGACATGTACGTGTCTTTCTGTCCTGTTTGGATGGTGAATTTTTTATAATAGGGATGTTTGGTAGTTACATTTTTCCAGGAAATAGTATCCCCTTTTATCACAAACTGTGTGGAGAAGGTGGCATCTTTCCGTGTACCTGCGGGGAAGTTATTAAAGAAGTTAATTTCCGGGAAGAAGTCGGACCAGCCACCTTCGTTTTCCGGCATGGTAGATAGACCATAGAAAGAATTATAAGTAGACCACTGCCCACGTGTAAACAGTGCGAACACATCTTCCGAAGTACCTCCGGCAAAAATTTTCAGGTACCCATCCTGGTAAAGATCAAACTTATACACGCCTTTATTATCGATCACTTCTTTTGCTTTTGCAGCAGCCAATGCATATTTCGATACATCTTTCAACGGCCAGCCACCTTCGGTCAGGTATACGTCTGCCAGCAACGCTTTCACCGAACCTTTGTTAGGTCTTCCCGGATCACGTTTGGCATTAGGCACCCACGCTTCTGCTTTAAGCAAATCTGCTTCTATCAGTTTATATACTACCGCCGGCGTGCTCTTTTTCAGGGTCAATAAATCTGACGTGTATTTTTCAGATGGAATCACGGGTATTTCTCCCCAATATCTTGTTAACCAGTAGTAACAGAGGGCACGTAAAAAGTAAGCTTCTCCCACAATGGTTTGGATGGTGGTTTCGTTGCCATCTAATACGGCGTTGTAGTTATTGATAATGTTGGTAGTAGATTGAATAGTTTTGTAACAGCCACGCCAGATTGGCACCATGCGGCTATTGAGAGAAGAAACATTAAACCGGTCAAACTCCCGGAATTCTTCTTTGTTAGAACCCGGATGGGTAGTGAGATCATCTCCTCCCATGCACATCGCAATTTGCGACACCGTAGTAAAACCACTTTCCCATGGCACCATCAGACTGCCGTAGGCGCCTGTGAGTGCGGCCTCCAAACCAGCCTGGCTACTGAGACCTGCGTTTCCTGCTATCAAACCTTTTGGATCTTCTTCCAGCGATTTACTACAACCTGTTAATATGATGATGAGTACGAGTGAATATATCTTTTTCATGTGGAACCGTTTGATAATGATTTAAAAACTAAGCGAAAAACCGCCCGTAATAGTTTTAGCATTAGGATAAGAACCGTAGTCAATACCCTGGCGGAAATCTCCGGCAGAGGAATTCGCTTCCGGATCTATACCGCTATAATCTGTAATCGTCAGAAGGTTGGTGGCGCCAATGAAAACCTTGATGGCGGCAATGTTCCGGATAGCAGATTTAGGGAATTCGTAGGACAGACTGATGTTCTTCAACCTTATAAAATCTGCTTTTTCCAGGAAACGGGTAGATTGTGTGAAGTTCCTGTTGGTGGTACTGAAAGCCGGAATATTAGATGTTTCATTTACACCCGGGATGTACCTGTCTTTGATCTGGCGCAGAGTAGCTTCCCTCGCATCGCCACCATAATACATAGTTGCAGCATTGTTATAATTCAGACGATCGAAACCAAACATGCCCTGGAAAAATATATTGAGGGAAAAATGTTTGTAAGAAACGGTATTATTCCAACCTACAGAAGTTTTAGGGATACCTGTACCGATCACACCATAATCATTGGCATCTATCACACCATCTGCTTTCAGATCCAGGTACCTGGAATCGCCCGGTTTAGCCCCAAATTTAGCCGCTTCTGTTGCTTCCGATGGTTTCCATGTTCCGAGATAAGTAAGCCCCCAAATAGCCCCTAATGGCTGCCCGGGCATCACCACAAATTCAGATTGAGGCGACATACCGGAACCGATCTTCCGGTTATTGGGATCAAACAGAATGGTTTTACCGGCGCCAATAGACACTACTTTATTTTTAATGAAGGATACATTCACAGCGGTATTCCACTTCACCAATCTGTCATTAACTACATCTGCATCCACAGCTACTTCCCAGCCTTTATTCTGCACAGTACCCACATTGCGGGTGATCACATTTCCACCCAGGTAAATAGGCAGGGTTTCATTCAGCAACAGGTCACGGGTATTTTTTTCAAAGTAGTCTGCGCTTACATTAATCCGTCCTTTTAAAAAGCCGATATCCAATCCAATGTTTTGTTGCTCGGTGGTTTCCCATTTCAGGTCAGGGTTCCCGATATTGCCCAATACAATACCATTCTGGAAAGTGGAGTTGGTAAACGAGGCAATCCTGTTGGAGTAAGCGGAGAAGGTACTGTAAGGACCTACGCCTTCACTGCCTGTTAATCCCCAGCTACCGCGCAATTTCAGGTTACTGAATAATTGCTGGTCTTTCATGAAAGGTTCTTCAGAAACGATCCAGCCTGCGGACACAGAAGGGAAATAACTGAATTTATTTTTCCCAACGAATTTAGAAGATCCATCTCTGCGAATGACAGCGGAAAGCAGGTACCTGTCTTTAAATCCGTAATTAATGCGGCCCATTAAAGAAAAGATACTCCATTTTGAATAGCCGGAACCCGGACTGCTGGCTGTTCCCAATCCCAGGTTATTCCACTGAAAACTTTCATAGGTGAGATTAGATGCACCGGCAGACACGTAATTATAAGTGGATTGCTGGTACTCCGCTACAGCGGTAACATCCAGACTATGATCATTAAATATCTTCTTGTAGTTCAATGTGTTGGTATTCTGTAAACGGATCTCTTTGTTAGATCTGATACCGGCTGTAGCTGTGCCGGAATTCACCACTTTCCCGGTAAAACTCTTATCATCATATCCCAGGTAGTTGGCGCCGTATTGCAGGTTCAGTGAAAGTCCGGGTACAATGACATCATCAAATTTAAATCCGCCGATCAGGTTTGCCAGCATTCTTTCCCGCACTGCCAACTGCTCTGTAGTGATGGCCACCGGGTTAAAGAATACTGAACTCACAGGATCTGTGACGGTATAGGTGCCATCTGCTTTTCTTACCGGCACTGTAGGCGACCAGGTAATGGCCTGCGCAAGCGGGCTATGGGGGCCATCTGCGGGAATATCTATATTCAGTGCATCACTGTAAGAACCTGTGATATTGAGCAATGCGGTAATCTTGTTGGTGAGTTTTGAATTAATGTTGGACCGGATGGTGTAACGTTTGAACGAGGAATTGTTAATCACGCCATCCTGGTTGAGATAATTACCGGAAATGAAATAGCCGGTTTTATCGTTACCGCCGGAAAGGCTCAGCATATACTCTTGTCCAAAGGCCCGTCTGAATATTTCATCCTGCCAGTTGGTACCGCCTTTTGCAGCAATCTCTTTTAGTTGTGCATCAGAGAAGGGCAATGCGGTACCAATGGCGGCAGCATGCGCATTGGCGGTTTGCGCAAATTCTGACGCATCCAGCAGGTCTAATTTCTTAATCACTTCTGAGGAAGACAAGCGGGTAGAAACATTCACTTTCAAACCGCCTTTACTGCCTTTTTTGGTGGTTACGATAATCACACCGTTAGAACCACGGCTGCCGTAAATAGCAGTAGCGGAGGCGTCTTTGAGCACCTGTATTGATTCAATATCGTCCGGATTGATAGCAAAAAACTCTGCACCAACAAAGCCATCCACTACATACAGGGGGCTGTTATCACCGTTAATGGAGTTGGTACCGCGGATACGGATCCTGACACTACCACCGGGTGAACCGGCAGCATTGGTTACCTGTACGCCTGGCGCTCTTCCCTGCAATACCTGGTCCAGGCGATTAACGGGCTGCCCTTCAAAATCTTTGGCAGAGATAGAAGATATAGCACTGGTAACGGACCTTTTCTTCTGTTCTCCATACCCTACTACTACCAGTTCCGTCATCTTTGATGCGGCCGGTTGCAACATAATATCCAGGTATTGCCGGCCGTCTACGCTTATTTCCTGCCGGTCAAAACCGATAGAAGAGATCACCAGCATAGCACTGTTGTTCGGCACCGCAATTTCAAATGCACCCTGATCATTAGTCATCACACCTTTCACCGTGCCTTTCAGTTGAATGGTAACACCCGGAAGTGGTTCTCCTTTATCATTCAGCACTTTTCCTTTTACGATGATATCTGCTACCCGTTGTTCTGTTTCAACCATTGCTTTTCTTTTAACAATGATTGTTTTGTCAGCAATAACATAGGTAAGGGATTGATTTTCGAAACATAGGTCCAGGGCAGTTTTCAGGGGAACATTTTTCACCTGCATACTCACGTTATGCGCTTGTTCCATTTGCTCGCTGGTACAAAGAAAAGCATAGCCCGTTTGTTTCCTGATTTCCCGGAAAATTTTTTCAAGAGATACATTCCGTTGGGAAATGGATACGGTTTGTGCATATCCTGTCGCATGTCCCTGCGTGAGGGCTATGGTCATTAAAAGCACTATCAGTTTCATGATCCGTAAAATTTTTGCTGACAATCGCGAAAAACCTTCTTGACTCCATATCACACGGGGAGCCCTGCTTTGGAAAAAAAGCCTTAAATACATACATTTGTATGGTTTGGGTAAATGAAAAATGATTGCTGAAACGATTATGGTTTATAGACCCTTACTTGCCGGGAGTGCTTCGAACCACTTCCGGTTTTTTAGTCTTTATGCTGGTTTTATGGTGATACGATGATTTGGTGCTCCGTGATTTCAAAATGTACTTCTCCTGTTAATTCCATCATTTTCAGTACCTGGGATATAGGTACATTCCTCGGGATAATGCCTCTGAAGTGCGCAGGCACATTACTTTTGTATACGATATCTACGTTGTACCAGCGGGCAATTTGCCGCATCACGGCGTGGAGGTCGTTTCCTTCCAACTGAATATATCCGTTCTTCCAGGCAATGGCTTCTTCCGTATCTACGTCTTTCAATAGCGCCAGCGTACCGCTGTTCCGGTTCAGATGCGCTGCTTCTCCGGGAGCCAGTCGTTTACTATTTCCGGCTTTATTTACCTTCACGGCGCCTTCCAGCAAAGTTGTTTTAATCTGTGCTTCATCATCATATGCCATGATGTTGAAATGTGTGCCTAATACCTGTACTTCCAGGTCTTCCACCTGCACTGTAAAAGGCATGGCGGCATTTTTCGCTACTTCAAAATAGGCTTCCCCGGTGAGTTGTACTTTTCTTGTATGTCCTGCAAAGGTGGCTGGAAAACGTAAGGTACTGGAGGCATTCAGCCACACACGGGTACTGTCCGGTAAAGTCAACTGGTATTGCCCGCCGCGGGGAGTCGAAATTTTATTGAAGAGTAAGGCGGTGTTGGGATTTTCTTTTTCCGAAGAACGATACAACAGCTGCCCGCCGGCAGATTTGACTACCTGCGTTCCCGCCTGTTGCGCAAGGGTGCCATTGGCCGCGCTATCCAGCAATATCTCCGATCCGTCTGCCAATGTAAGTATTGCTTTATTTCCGCCTGGCTGGATATCTGTATTTTTCTTTTGTGCTACCACCGGCACTTTTGTAGTAGTGCGCTGTTGCAGGAAGAAATAACTGCTTATGCTGATAAGGGCCAGCACTGCCGCTGCTGCTACCCAGCTCCATCTCCTCATACGTACCACCTTCGGACGATCTGCCCCCAGGATATTATCCGCCAGCTGATCCCAATTGAGGGGAGTATCCACCAGAACCGGGGATACATGCAGCAGTTGCTCAATCTGAGCAGCAAGCATGCCGGTACTGTCTTCCATCATAAGATCAGACAGTTCCCGCAACTCTTCGGCGGTAGCGGATTGATTTTCAACCTGGTGAATCAGGTACACCAGGCGTTCGTGGATGATCAATTGGTATCGTTTTTCAGTTTAACGTGGTAATTTCTCTCTACATAACAGACGCACAACGGAACATTTAGGACCTACTACTTTTAAAAAAAATTGCTATTGCCCGTAAAACAGCCACAGCAGCCAGAATGGTATTATATGTCCGGCCCCCTCCAGGTGCTTGCGGATGGCATGAAGTGACCTTACGAGCGAATTTTTAACGGTACTGGGAGACAGCGACAGCTCTTCCGCTATTTCCGGGATCTTCAACCCCTTCTCCCGGCTCAGTAAATAAATACGCTTTGCCTGCGGAGGCAATTTATGCACAGCTTCACCTATCAGGCGCAAAGTAGCGGTAAAGGCTACTGCCTCTTCTGTGGCACTATTCATATCAGGATCTGCCCCCATCGCATCCATCGCTTTGTGGTGCACTGCCTGATGCCGTAAATAGCTAAAGGATTGATGAAATAAAATGCGCAACATCCAGGACCGCGGATTTTCAATGCCGGGCAATTTATCCCGGCTCATCCACACCCGCAGAAAAGTTTCCTGGATAATATCTTCCATTACAGCGGTTGTTTTGGTAAGATGGATCACTAAAGGCTGGAACTGCGGACCATACGTATAAAAGAGTTGCCTGAAGGCTGATTCATCGCCTTCAGAGATCAGCTGGAATAGTTCTCTGTCACTGTATAGGTGGTCGTGCATGCGCTGGTAAGCCTGGTAGTGGAATGTTAGTGTGAATAGCAGACTAAAGTAGGAAAAATAAATTATAGTTCGTTGTATCTCATAAAATGAAAAAGGTGGCTAAAAGTTCACAAAATGTAAACTCGTAGCCACCCCCTTCTCAAAAATATCCTGTGCACAACTATTGCTTTCCCTGCATTTCCTTAAGCATTTTAAACGCAATAAACACCAGGAAAACGGCGATGGCGATAATCCCTAACCAAATCCACCATTTGCTTTTAAACACGGTCGGAGACGCTTCTTCTGTCACCGCTACCGCGATATTAACCGGTTGCTCCGGCTGAATCAGCGGAATATTGGCGGGTACACTATCTTTAAAATAAGCCAGGTCGTATACCGGTGCGGGCAAATTAACATCCCCACCTTTGATAACATAAGATTGTCCCTGTTGCAGGCTCGCTGTAAGCCAGATCGTTTGCTGCCAGGCATTGACGGCGCCGAATTGCAATGGCGGATTATCGTCATTCTGCACCACCAGGAAAAGCCGTTTATAATTACCAGGGCTTGGCAAAACCACTTGTGCTGGCTGATCTGAAGAAAGCTCGAAAGAAGCAATATCCTCTGGTTGGGTAATCGTCTTTTTTCCATCAAACAATTCCCTTTCCACCATCATCACTGCTCTGCGACGATACAATGCCGGTGCGGTAATATTGAAAGATAACTTGTTGATCAGGTAAGGCCGGTCGAAGTTCAACTGTACCCTGGTTTCATGCGGATACTTATCAGCGGCAACTATACTTACTTTGGGAGCCGGCACCGGCGTGTATTCCTTAGCGCGGCTATTCGTCCGGTAACGACCAATCTTTTCAATAAATACCGGCGCACTGGTAGAATCGTTAATGATTAACTGGTACCAGGCATAGTTAGAAGAAGGAATACCAATTGTTTTTACCAGCGTAGTACTGGAAGAATCCGGCACTGCACTGGCAGGATCAAAAACAAAAGTATCCGTTACACCATACCAGTTTTTGTTGTCGTTGCTTCCACTGATACGCATGGTTTTAATTACACGCGCATTTTTGAATACCATTTCAAAATGATCAAGCGTATAACCATTAGCGTTATGAAACACAATAGTGGAATTTTTTCCCGCCGAACGAATGTTATCCGTTACCTCAAAAGATTCAAAGCTGGACACATCATAGCCGCCTACCTGTTCCTGCAGCAAATAAGGAACTTCTTTGCTGCCCTGGTAAATACGGAAATTCGGCGTAGCATCATTATTCAGCTTTGCTGCTACCGCTGGGGGCAGGGCAATATGATAAAATCCCGATTGTGCCACAAGAGGCAAAGCTGCCTGCCACGTGAACTTTGCAGCCGGCTGTTGCGCAGCTACATGTCCGCCCATTAGCAGCAACAGGAGCAGTATATATTTACTCATTGTTTTCCGGAACACTTTGTTGTTGTTGTTGATCATCTGCAAATAATATTTTTTTCAAACGCTGATACATAAACGAAATGATCAGCAGAATAACACCCAATGAAATGAAGGCAGCAATTTTTCCACCTTCTCCTAAACCGGCAAAATCAAACAGAAATAATTTCAGTAAGGTAAGTCCGAATACAGAAATGGAAATAATACGCACCGCCTTTGATTTCCAGCGCAGCCCGAGGTAAATCAACACAAAGGCAAATGCCCCCCACAGGATAGCATAGCCAACACGATGGGTATTGTACAATGCAGCTTCGGCAGATGCACTATTCCCCATAAATACCACCAGGTGATCCAGACTGGCACTGATGATATACAAAATCACTGCGGAACTAATCCATTGGAATACCCGCTGATAGTCCTCCCGATTAAAGGAGGCCACTGTTTTCCATGCCTGGTAAATGACACTTACCAGCAATACCATCAATAAATAGTGTGTGAAGAAATAAGCTGCCGGCGCTTTACCCGCCAGCACTTCTGTTCTTACATTGATGATAGCCGGGTTGTAATATATCGGGAACGCCAACACCAATACCAACGCAAGTCCCAGCAACGGTAACCGTGCCATATTAAATTTATCGCGACTGAAATACAGCAATACCGCTATAAACAGGTAATTATAAGCGCCTGCCAATACCGGGGTCAATAACACGAAATAGTAATTACTCTGGTATAACAACTCCAGTAACAACACCACATAAATCAGGATCACCGAGAACAACATCAGGGCTGTCCGGTAAAAAGATACCGACAGATCTATGATAAAAGGCTTCTCCGGATCTTCTGCTTTACATAATCTCCGAAGTAACACCAAAGCGATAATGGATACGATGCCTGTTATAAAAGCTTTATTAATGAAGGGCATAAAATGACGCAGTGACCCAGCGTATAATTGGCTCCAGTCGAGCATCAGGCTGATGGTCATCAACGCCAATACCAGCACCGAAACATATTTCATCAAAACGATACCGGACTTCTGCCACAACCATAACAACAATACTGTTTCCGCAGCCCAGAATAAAGTAATATAGTTACCATGCAATTGTATAGGTGCAGTAAGACTCACAAAAGTCAATACCAATCCTATCAGCAAAAATATCAAAGTACGATCTGCACGCTTATTACGGTAAAGACTATACGCAAAAATACAATTAAACACCGCCATCAAAGCCGTAAATAACCCTTGCCACGTGTCGCCGCTCAATTCGTTCAGAATCCCCATACCCGCAGCATAATACAGGAAAGTATTGCTCAGCAGGATGCAGATATCGAGGGCATGAAAGGACTTCTTATTACGCACATTGTTAATCACATTCATGGCAAAAAACACAAAATAATATAATGTGCCATATACCAGGGCTATACCATAAGGTACCGGCTTCGCAGAATGTTCTTCCGTAAGATGATACGACACCCAGCCACCATACAATAATATAGTAGCGAGGTAACAAATGATATTTACAATATTCCACTTTTTATAGTAGGCCAATACCAGCATTCCTATGTTCAGGATCAGGATGTATGTAAACAGTACCACCACATTTCCTTCACCGGTGCTCACCATAAAAGGTGCGGAGAATCCACCAATAATGGCAATAACCGCCAGCTCCTTCCGGTTGTAATTCAGCGATAACAATACAGTAAATGCGGTAATAAAAATAGTGAGTACAAAGGCCAACGCCTGACTGATCAGGTGATATTGGTGAAAGGCAATTGTAATCGTGAAATAAAGGACAGACACCCCGCCTCCTACCAGCACAGAACTAAATGCAGCAAAGGTTTTGCGCATTTTGTAGGATAACCCGATTAATAAACCACCGCAAACAATGCCAATAAACGTACGGCCTATTTCATTGATCCAGTCTTTATCTATGGCATATTTCAGGAAAAACCCGATGCCCAGTACCAACACCGCGATACCAATTTTATTAAACAGGTTCTCCCCAATGAATTTTTCAATATCCGGGTTCTTTTCCCAGAACCCAGGTTTATCTGGTGCTGGTTCCTTATGTTTAGGTTCCAGATGCGCCAGCACGTCCGGCGATACCGACCAGGTAGTAGCTTCCACAGCAGCAACAGGAGGTATCACAATTTCCGGCTCGGGAATATACTCCGGCTCGGGAATAGCGACATCGGGTACCTGCTCCGGTTTGGGGGCTGGTGCCGGTTCCCGGAATATCACCTCCGGCTTCGGCGATAGTATATCTTCCGGCGGCCTTACAGGCGGAGGAGCCGATGCCTCCATTGAAACATCCTGGGCTTTTTCCACTACCGATCCTGGTCTGGGAGGCGACTTTAATTCAAGTAACTGTTTTTGCAGGTCCATTATCTGGGCCTTTAAAACAAGTATAGAGGTAGCTGTTTCCCCCTTGAAGACTAACAACACAATGAAAATAGCCACCAGCAACAGAAAAGCGATCGTTTCGAACATATTTAACCGATAGGTATTGGATGAATAAAAGTTAACACTACCTAAATATAAATTTTTAATCGGGAAGATGTTAATATATTGATATACAACCGTCTATTCCCAAGGCTTAACATGATAAGAAAATATTGCTCCTCACCCCACTTAACATTAAAATAACCTTGTCGATTAATCATTTATAATTCACTTTGCATGATCCTGATCCATAAGTAAACTGCTGCAATATTTATATTTAAATGCTCAACATTTCGCTAATAAAGAATGGAAACGAAAAAGCGTTTAAACAGTTATATGACCTGTTTCACATCAAACTATTTCGCCACTTCCTGAAAAGGAAACAACCCCATGATATAACCAGGGAGTTAACGCAATGCACCTTCATCAAAATATGGCAATACCGTGTATCTTTAACCGGATCATGCTCCAACCTGCAAGCCACCCTTTCCATTCATATCAATGAACTGACATTAATGGACAAATGTGGCTATTGAAATAATCTTAAAAAATCACTGTTGATATGAACCGTAGTTTAATTTTAACTTTATGTGGCGCACTGCTCTGTGGTGGCGCCTTTGCACAACAATCGATCGATGTACAGGCACACCGCGGCGGTATGGCACTCATGCCGGAAAATACCATTCCCGCTATGCTCAATGCGGTGAAACTGGGCGCCAGAACACTGGAACTGGATTGTATCATTACCGCAGATAATAAAGTAGCCGTATCACATGATGCTTACATGTCGGCCGAATTTATGCGTAAACCAGACGGATCAGATGTTACCAAAGCGGAAGAGAAAGGCCTGGCACTCTATAAAATGACCTACGACAGTATCCAAAAATATGATGCCGGTACCAAACCTCATCCCCGTTTTCCGCAACAGCAAAAAATGATGGTTCATAAACCATTGCTGTCGGTCCTGATTGACAGCGTGGAAGCCTATGTAAAAGCACATCACCTGAAACCGGTGTATTACAATATGGAAACCAAAAGCGCTCCTGATGGCGATGGCACCTACAATCCGGCACCAAAGGAATTTGTAGCGCTACTGATGCAGGTGATCAAAGAAAAGAAAATTACTGACAGGGTGATTATTCAATCTTTTGATATCCGTACTTTACAGGTATTACATCAAACTTTTCCCAAACAAAAAACTGCTTTATTAATCGGTAATAAAGACAGCTTTAGCGCTAACCTGGAAAAACTGGGATTCACACCAAATATCTACAGCCCTTACTACCTGCTGGTAACAGCCGACCTGGTAAAAGAAGCACATGCTAAAAAAGTTGCCGTTCTTCCATGGACAGTAGATGAAGACAGTGATTTCAAAAAACTGATAGCGGATGGCGTAGATGGTATCATTACCAATGCACCCGATAAACTGATTAAAGTAACTGGTAGCTACCAGCAGTAATAAAAAAGGGTTGGTCATGTACAATGACCAACCCTTTTACTTTATCAAAAAATTACACGTTCTCCTTAAACTCATCCAGTACTCTCTTTATCTGATCCAGGTATCTTCCATAATAACTTCTCACCCAAAGCTCCGTTACCGCCATGATCAATAACACCGCCAGCAAAAAGAGAATAACCAACGACACTGCTACCCCCTGTCGGGTGACGGCCATCTGAAATACGTCCTTCAATTTTCCATCGGGTTGACTCACGACATACAGGGCCGCCCCGATTAATGCCAGTGGAATTAACGTATAGGCAAATGATTTATACATTTCAATATTCAGCCTGGCTTCATAATACAACGCATATAAATGGTCCCTGGAGCGGAGTGTATTTGTACTAAGACGTTTATAGAAAAGATAAAATTTGAAAAAATAATACCCGGAAATAATTAAGGCTACAAAATACACCGTATAAAAAGGTATAACCAATACCGGATTGAAATAGGTATACCTGGGTACAAATCCTATCACAACTAAACTGATCAACTGTATATAAAATTCATACTGCATATTTTTACGGATCTTCTCTAACGGCAGTTGCAAGGTTTTCAACTGATCTACACTGGAGGGCACTACCACCTGGTCATCCTCCTCGTTGTTCCATGCAGATTTTATATCATCAAAATTCATAGCCTTGTTGTTTAATGAGTTCTTTTAATTTGTCTTTTGCCCTGCTGAGTTTTGTTCTTGCATTCCCTTCTGAAATCCCCAGGTTATCTCCGATTTCCTTATGTGAATAGTTTTCGAGATGAAGAAAAACCAGCGCCTTTTCTAATCTTTCCAGTTTTTGTACTGCCTTATAAAAGTGCGACAACTGCAGTTCTTTGGTAGCGGTTACATTCTCTTCCATCGCAATATGCTCCGRCATGATATCCGTAACGGCCATCTTCTTTTTTTCTTTTTTGAAGAATACCAATGCGGTATTCAGCGCAACCCGGTACATCCAGGTAGAAAAGCGGCTTTGTTGCTGAAAGGAGTCAAAAGATTTCCAGAGTTGATAGATGATTTCCTGCGTTAAGTCCTGCTGATCATCTTCCGCATCCATGTACATTTTGGAAATCTTATGAATAATTCCTTTATGGGTTTCTATCAGGTCAAGAAATTCTTTTTCCTTGCTTTTCAAAATAGGATGCTTTATTTCATAATAGGTTTAACCGTATATCCTTTTGCTTTTAAGAGAGAGAGGATGCCAATAGATCCCGGCAGGTGTGCGGCTCCTACCGCGAAGAAGCTGCTTTCTTTCTTCATCATGGCAGGCATCTTTTCCGCCCAGTTATTATTTCTTTCTACCAACATCCAGCGCACGGTATTTTCATCCATTAAATCTGATTTGGTCATATATTTATACAGCGCGTTAATATCTTCTGCCTTATACATAGCTACCATTTGACTAGTGCCTATAGCCGAACTGTCAAAGGCTTTCACCTGTGCAATGATTTGTGAATCTGTAAAGGCTTTGTTCAGGAATTCCATTTGTGCTACTACTTCTTCCAATACATTCCTATGCATATTCTTTTCTTTCGCCATTTTATCAAATGCTGCTTCAAAAGATTGCGGAACGGCACAAGGGAATAGTTTAACGGACACCAGGGATAATACCATCGACAGCTTGAAATTATCCAACGCTTTCAGCGGCATTCCACATTTCAGCTGCATAATAGAATCTACTGACGCATAGTCGGCAGCTGCTAACTTTTTGCTGAGTGGCACATCAGACATCATTTCCTTTTTTACTAAATTCCCCATTTCAGGATTAAAGATGTCTGCTTCCAGTACCAACTGAGATGATTGACCAAAAGCTTTTTTCACTTTATCTGTTATCTTAAAATCACTGTCACAAATCATGTGAATAGTACCATAGATATAGGAAGGTTTTTCTAATCCGTTGCCACTCACCTCCCAGAGAAGAGAGTTTTCTAATGCGGATTGTTGTGCCTCTGCTGTACCGGCAAATAAGCCTGTTAGTACGAATGCGATAGCGGCGATATTCCGGGAGATGATTTTCATATGCTTTTAAATTTCTTTTTAGGATTAGTAACCGGTGGAATCATTTCGTTACAGATTTTTCAAACTTTTTTTAGAAAAATCATAAAATAAAGGGTAGACAAGGAAAAGGCCCGCAATCAGCAGGCCTTAATTACTATATAAAAGTATATTTTTTATTCAAAAGGCAGTTCTGCTCTTTTAGTAACAACATGATTCAG
Organism: Chitinophaga sp. 10T418; assembly: GCF_056394125.1. Taxonomy (NCBI): domain Bacteria; kingdom Pseudomonadati; phylum Bacteroidota; class Chitinophagia; order Chitinophagales; family Chitinophagaceae; genus Chitinophaga; species Chitinophaga sp. 10T418. Next base: position 199,797 of record NZ_JBFTHG010000001.1, on the reverse strand, counting down.
GTTATGATGGATCATTTTCTCCAGCAAATCATATCCTGCATTCGGCCGGAAGTGAGCAAACTCACGTTCCAGTTTGGTGATCGGTGATAACCAGTACAGGTTCACTTTGTCGCCATATACTTCCGGTAGCTGAATGGCTGGTCCACTATATAAGGCGGCCGATATCACTACGCTTTCATAAGGCACCGGCAAGTCTTCCGCACTCACAGTATGCCCCTCTCCCAGCCAGGTAACCTGTTTCCACGGTCTGTCTGCCAGGCCGGACATTAACCCTGCCATGGTCATAATCTCCTTATCGGTGAAATCTGCTTTGCTCACTGCCATAGCGAGTTCCATCCGGCGGAAACCAGGTGCCCGATCATTGTACAACAATTCTACCCAGGGCATAGGCCGTATGCTCACCCCCATGGTGAACAGGTATACTACGCCTTCTTTTTCAAACTTACCCAATGCCATAGGAGGCCATTGCCCGCCATCTATGGCATAATACTGTTGAATAGGCCCGTATTCCGCCTCATAGGCAGTAATATATTTATCTTGTAGGATACCCCAGGCCTGGGAAGTTTCATCAGACCACTCATTCCAGAAAGCCACTGCCTGATCTACCCGCTCATACATGGCATTAGCCCCGCGCTTGCCCAGTGGCATCAGGCGGTCATTTTCAGCAGCCCCAATACAATCCACGGCATAGGCCACGGCATGTTCGTCGTTATATAAACTCCAGCCGGGAATAACGCCCAGTATTTCACCATCATACATCACTGCTGCACCATCCCCTTCTTCCATCCATATAATGGAAATACGTTCTTTCTCCAACGGCTCCTTTCCCTGCGGATGATTACAAAAAGCAGCTTCCAGCATAGGCGCCATGCCCTCCTTCATAGCAGCCACATCTTTCTTTTCCGGCGCTGCCTGCAAATTACGCAGCCAGCAGGGACGGGGAGAATATTTAGATTGAAGCAACTCTGAAGGATACAGGTAGAAGTAAGCCACTCTGTCATCCTGCTCTACCACTGCATATAAAGTTCCTCGGTTATTAGGCTGGTCTATCAACATTACCGGCTCAGACATAATTACATTTTTTAAGATCGTTCAAAAGTAGTGCATTCAAACAGGACTATAAATCCTGATTTATTTGCTGTATTTTGTCAATTATACAATTATTTTATGATGAGATATTCCACTTTGTTATTGGCACTCCTGCTTTTAAGCGCTACCACCCTGTTTGCAAAAGAGCGGCAATTTTACCAGATTAAAATCTATCACCTGAAAACAGCCGCACAGGAAACGCTGGTAGACAACTACCTCGAAAAAGCCTACCTGCCTGCCCTGCACCGTGCAGGTATCAAAGCAGCCGGTGTGTTTAAACCAGTTACCACAGATACTGCCGATATCAGGATCTATGTATTCATTCCTTTCCAATCGCTGGAGCAATTTGCGGGACTGGATAAAACATTGCAGGCCGACAAAACCTTACAGGCTAACGGCGCCGACTATACGGACGCGGCATGGAATAATATTCCTTATACGCGTATAGAGTCTATTCTGTTGCAGGCATTCCCCGGCATGCCCGTGCTACAGGCTCCTTCGCTGCAGTCGCCCAAAAGTCAACGGGTATACGAATTACGCAGCTATGAAAGTCCCTCTGAAAAATACCATGTCAATAAAGTAAAAATGTTTAATACCGGGGATGAAATAGGCATCTTCAAAAATCTTAATTTCAATGCCGTTTTTTATGCCTCCGTTATTTCGGGCCCGCGTATGCCTAACCTGATGTACATGACCACCTTTAACAGTAAAGAAGACCGGGATGCACACTGGAAAGCCTTTAGCGCAGATGCCAAATGGAAAAGCCTGTCGGCACTGGAAGAATATGCTCATAACGTATCCAAATCGGAGATCCTCTTTTTAAGACCTGCTGATTATTCCGATTTATAATAACGTACCGGGTGGATGACAGCGGCAGTTATCTATCCGGTGCTTACACTGCTACTTCCTTACTGAACATCCTCCTGATTGCTTCAATATTCTGTGCAGTAGCCTTGGTTTTATCGTAAGCCAGGTAAATGGTATTGGTGGTAGGCTCATTACCGCTCCATAACAATTTGAGTTTCTTTTGCTGTACCAGCTCTTTCACCAGGTAATCAGAGGCAACCGTCACTCCCTCGATGTGCTGCATGGATTTCAATATAGAATTGAAGTCAGGTACCGTAAACCGGGCCCGCATGGCAGGCCGCTTCTTAAAGTTATGCAGCCAGAACCGGCGGATGGCCAGCAGATCACTGCTATAGGCAAACCAGTTTTGCGCCAGCATCCAGGCTTCTATGTTTTCCAGGTCCTCATTCCTGATATATTTCTTTAGAGGCTGCGGATCAATGTCCGGGCTACCAACCAGCACAAATTTTTCAAAGAGCACCGGCTCCGAAATAATATTCTTTTCCATCACCGCACTGGTAGATACCACAAAGTTGAGATCTCCTTTCAGCAGTTTCTGCACGAGGTCTTTGGTCAACCCGAACTCCACTACGAGGTTGGCATCCCCAATCTGGTCCAGCTGGTTGGTTAGCCTGGCGTCAAAAAACTCTTTGGGCGCCCCTATAGTGATGAGCGTCATGCACCTGGCCACACAACTGCGGCTGAAGTCACCCTCTATCTTCTCCAGCTTCTCTACGGCCTCTATGATTTGGGTATAAAACAGTTGCCCGTAGCTGGTGGGCACCATCTGCCTGGGCTTGCGCTCAAACAGCGGATGACCAATATAGTTCTCCAACGCAGATAAGTGCTGACTCACATTAGGCTGTGAAATCAACAATTCCTGTGCGGCGCCTGTTAAAGTACCTGACTGGTAGATGGCCTTAAAAGTCCGGTACCATTCAAAATTTACCATAATATAAAAGTATAAATTTATTTATACTTATCAATAAAGCATATTATTAAATTTATAGATTAAGTGGCGGTAAATTTGCATCTCAATACTAAATATTACAACTATGGATTTACAATTAAAGGGCAAAAGAGCGCTCGTCAGCGGTTCCACACAGGGAATCGGCTTTGCTATTGCCCTCCAACTTTTAAAAGAAGGTGCTACTGTTATTATCAATGGCCGCAGCACTGGTAGAATAAATGAAGCGATTGCAAAGTTGAAACAAGAGGTTCCAACAGCAGACGTGACCGGGGTGGCAGCAGATTTTTCAAACGCAGCCGAAGTACAGCAGATGCTGGATCAGGTACAGGACGTGGATATCCTGGTAAACAATGCGGGTATTTTTGAGCCTAAACCTTTTGTGGAAATTACTGATGAAGAGTGGCTGCGCTTTTTTGAAGTCAATGTACTCAGTGGCGTTCGTCTTTCCCGCTACTTTTTCCCTAAAATGCTGGCTAAAAACTGGGGCCGCATTATTTTTATCGCCAGCGAATCGGCAATCATGATCCCGGAAGAAATGATCCATTATGGCACAACCAAAACGGCGCAATTGTCTATCAGCCGCGGCTTGGCCGAATTAACCAAAGGCACGGATGTAACCGTCAACACCGTACTGCCTGGCCCCACCAAGTCAGAGGGTGTGGATGAATTCATCAAAAAATTAGCAGATGCAGACAATGTAAGCCAGGACCAGGCAGAAGCGGACTTCTTCAAAAACAAGCGTCCCAGCTCCCTTATCCAGCGTTTCGCCACCGTATCAGAAATAGCCAACCTGGTCACCTATGTATCCAGCCCCCTTTCTGCCGCTACCAACGGCGCCGCACTCCGTGCTGACGGCGGTTTACTGAGAACTATTTTCTAATATTTATATTTTTCTTTTCCCATCATCCCGTTATTTATAGCAGGAGATGGGAAACCTGTGTCATCATCTCACAAAAAAATAAGCACCCCAAACAACCACCGCGCTCATCGCCATTAATGATTAATGATTAACATGGATTTTTAATCAAAAAGACTTAATTTAACCCCTATTACACCCACCAGCAGGAAAGAAATGAGCCACCACACATTTTTCCCCTGTTTACAAAAACTTCATTTTTTAAAATTTCAAAAACTGACTCCCCATGGCAGATGAAATTCAACAAAAGGTCCAAACAGCACTTGGCGACGTAGCAGCAAGGCAACTGGCCATCGCTACGCGTACCGTACCACAGATGACCTCCATTACCCCGCGTTGGCTCACCAAGCTAATGAGCTGGATACCGGTAGAATCAGGTGTGTACCGCCTCAACAAAGTAAAGGATGAAAGCAATGTAACCGTAGATTGCTCAGGCAGGGATGAACGGGAACTGCCACAAACTTTTGTGGATTACATCGACAATCCCCGTGAATACAACCTCAGCGCAGTTAACACTGTACTGGATGTTCACACCCGTGTTTCTGACCTCTACAGTAAACCTTACAACCAGATCAGTGAACAGTTGCGGCTGATTATTGAAACCATCAAAGAAAGGCAGGAAAGCGAATTAATCAACAACAAGGAGTATGGCCTGCTGCACAGTGTAGTGGCTTCTCAGCGAATTAAAACACGCACCGGTGCCCCTACTCCGGATGATCTTGATGAACTCATCACCAAAGTATGGAAGGAGCCTGGCTTCTTTTTGCTGCATCCGTTAACCATCGCTGCTTTTGGCCGCGAATGTACCCGCAGAGGTGTACCTCCGCCTACCGTCTCGCTGTTTGGCTCCCAATTTATTACCTGGCGCGGCATTCCGCTGATTCCGTCAGATAAAGTGCCTATTGAAAACGGCAAATCAAAAATCATCTTATTGCGTACCGGCGAAAGCAGACAAGGCGTGGTGGGTCTTTACCAGCCTAATCTGCCTGGAGAACAATCCCCCGGACTGTCTGTACGCTTCATGGGTATTAACCACCAGGCCATTGCTTCTTATCTGGTTTCTCTTTACTGTTCACTGGCAGTGCTGGTAGATGATGCCATTGCTGTATTGGATGATGTAGAAATAGGCAAGTACCATGAATACAAATAATTTTAATACTGATGGATTACCGGACATTGCTGCATTGGAAAAGCTGGCTAACCAGTTATTTTCCTCCCTGCAATCCGGTAATGAGGTACTGCCACCGGCATACGCCTCTGCTGCCCCCATCCAGGACCCGCTGCTGCAACAGGGTAGTGTAACAGATGTTACACAGGCGCCTACCAGTTTACCGGACCCACACTTTTCCGGTAATGGTGGCATCCCTGCCTCTGTAGCTGGCAGTGGTATTTCTCCGTCTGCACTCTCCCAACATCCGGCGGCTTACGACCCGTCTTTTGAAAAGGAACTGCAGCGCGCACTGAAAAGTATTCCCGTATCATCGTATACTTCGCAGCTGCCGTCACCCGGCACTTCATACTATTTTTTACCGGAACAAAAAGCCGGTATTACCGGCGTTGCGCAGCCCCCGCTGGATGTAAATCTGATCAGGGCCGACTTTCCTATTCTGCAGGAACATGTGAACGGACGCCGGCTGATATGGCTGGACAATGCCGCCACCACGCAGAAACCGAGGCTGGTAATTGATCGTATCAGTAGTTTTTACGAACACGAAAATTCAAATATTCACCGTGCAGCACACGAACTGGCCGCGCGTGCCACAGATGCGTATGAAGGCGCCCGCGAAAAAGTAAGGGCCTTTCTCAATGCCGCTTCTGTCAATGAAATTGTTTTTGTACGCGGTGCCACCGAAGCCATCAACCTTGTGGCGAAAAGCTGGGGGGAACAGTTCCTGCAGGCCGGCGATGAAATTATTCTCAGCCACCTCGAACATCACGCCAACATCGTTCCCTGGCAACAGCTGGCCGGCAAAAAAGGGTTGGTGATTAAAGTTATTCCGGTAGATGAAGACGGACAAATTATCCTGTCGGAATACCAGAAACTGCTCAGTACTAAAACAAAGCTGGTCTCGTTTACACAGGTATCGAATGCTCTCGGCACTGTTACACCGGCACAGCAGATAGTGGAACTCGCACATCAGGCCGGCGCTAAAGTGCTGGTAGATGGTGCACAGGCGGTATCTCATATGCGTGCAGATGTACAACGCCTGAACTGCGACTGGTACGTATTTTCCGGGCATAAGGTTTTTGGGCCAACCGGGATCGGCGTACTTTATGGTAAAGAAGCACTACTCAATGAAACACAACCCTGGCAAGGTGGTGGCAATATGATTAAGGACGTTACTTTCGAACATACCCAGTATCATGCCGCCCCCGGCCGTTTTGAAGCAGGTACCGGTAATATTGCCGATGCCGTAGGACTGGGCGCCGCCATCGATTACGTAAATCATATAGGCATTGATGTTATATATCAATATGAACATTACCTGCTGGTATATGCTACACAATTGCTGAAAGATGTGCCAGGACTGCGTTTAATAGGCACCGCTCCTGATAAAACCAGTGTGCTGTCTTTTGTTTTTAAAGACTATACCACTGAACAGGTAGGTGCCGCATTGAACCAGGAAGGCATCGCAGTAAGATCCGGTCACCACTGCGCACAACCCATCCTGCGCAGGTTTGGCGTGGAAAGTACCGTAAGGCCATCACTGGCATTTTACAATAGTTGCGGAGATATTGATACACTCGTAAATACATTATTACGTTTACGCAGGAGTAAAATTTAAATATTTTATGTAGATGATGAAATGATAAATGAGTTGATTTTGAACAATTCTATTTTCATTTCATCATCTTTAAAAAAATATTTTTCACACACCGGCACCTCTCAATTACTTTTACATTATCTATCTAAACAAGCCACAGCAAACAGTTACAAGCCGCATCTTCTATAATAAAAAAATAGCCAATCTCCTGAAACATGCGGCTACGCTCAGGAAAAACAATATTTAAATTTTGCAGTTTAATTTATTTACCTACATTTGCACTCCACATTGCGAGGTAGAGCAGAGGTAGCTCGTCGGGCTCATAACCCGAAGGTCAGTGGTTCGAATCCGCTCCTCGCTACAAAAAGTTAAAAGTCCTGAACACATTGTTCAGGACTTTTTTTATGCAAAATAAATAGTATTATTACAGCAGGCCTTCAATATGCACATCGCAATCTTGTTAGCCATCAACCCAATCCCATCAATAAAATTTGATTCAATCAATGAAACAAAAACCTTCAATGGCATTTATTGCAGCCTCCTGGGTAGCAGTATTTGCAGGTATCCTGGGCTTTATCATCGGCTTATGGAATGCCACCACTATGCAACTGAACGAAAAAGGTTATTACTTCACCGTTTTAATGTATGGCCTCTTTGCCGCCGTATCAGTACAAAAATGCGTAAGAGACAGAATCGAAGGTATCCCCGTTACCGATATCTATTATGGACTTAGCTGGGTATCTATGCTGCTCACCATCCTATTGTTAACAGTAGGATTATGGAACGCAACACTGGCCCCAAGTGAAAAGGGATTCTATGCTTTTGCATTTTTGCTCAGCGTTTTCGGTGCTATTACCGTACAAAAAAATACCCGCGATAGCCAGGCTGCGAAAGACAGCAACCCGGTTGTCAAAGAAACAGCTACTTCCGACTTTTAATTTTTTTCAACAGGGTGGTAGCCACCCTGTTGACTTTTTCCCGTCCCCTACCCACCAGTCCCCACAAGAAAAAAATACGCCTTCCCTTTTCCGGAATACATAAATACTTTCCCTGATTCGTTGCTGCCCACAAGGATGGTACGGCTAATTTTGCGTGGCTCCTATGGAGTAACCAGTAATTTAAATCGAATCATTTTCTCATTCCAATGAGACAGCAAATCTTTTATCACTCAATGAAACGCATGTTCTTTTTTATGGTCAGCCTGATGCTGATCCTTGTTAATGTAATCGCACAAAAGAACACCGGCACTATTAAAGGAACCATTACCACTTCCGATGGCGTAGTGACTCCCGGCGTAACCGTTCAATTAAAAAACGGGAACAAGGGTGCTGTCAGCAACAGCAAAGGAACATTTGAATTCGGGAAACTAACACCAGGCGACTACCAGTTACTGGTATCACTGATCGGATATAAAACAAGTCAGCAAAATATTACCGTTACTGCCGGCGAAGCCGCGACCCCCAACATCCAACTAGATGCTTCTGATGCTCAGCTACGCGAAATTGTGATATCATCCGAACGGCAGCGCTACCAGGTGAACGCCCTATCTCCAACACTGAGATTAACCACTCCCCTACTGCAAACACCACAAAACATACAGGTAGTCACCTCAAAGCTGTTGGCAGATCAACAGATCTTCGATATGCTCGAAGGAGTAACCCGTAACGTAAGCGGTGCTACGAAAAAATTATCCTTAGAACCCCCTGTTTTATACACCTGGTACATTGCAAACAAAGCCTTCAGCGGAATTCTGCTGAAGGCTTTGTTTTGTAACCTGTTATAATATTTTGATTACCCGTTAGTCTTTAAAAACCTGTGATGGGAAATAATTTCCCCGTTTTAATTAATTATGCGTGAACACCTGTATTTCCTGGCATTCCAAAAAAAATGTTAAAAATGATTTCATTTAATACAAATAAATATTACTTTTATTCCCGAAGAAGAGATAACGTGCTACGTTTTTGAAACTTGTTATTGAAATGGAAGATTCCTTGAATCTTTTTTTTAGAAACCATTGCTAAATCGATTTTTTTAATACTGATCCAATCAGTGTTAGAAAGTCGCTGCATCGCAAACCCGCGTGTATGAAAAAACTAAAAAAACAACACCTTGTTATGCCGGGGGAATTCCGAAGATGATTTTTTTAAAACACTTGTTATTCTAATTGTTAGCTAAATCGATATTCTTCTGAAGAACCAGTACTGTGAGGTATCGTGTAATTTTTGCTTATGCTACATTATTAGGGAAACCATTGCCAACCTGACCGGAAGCCAGGTGACGCCCTCCATTGTGAGGTATTTTACCATTTTATAAATCACTTAAATAGTACTCAATCGTATCAAAACTTTAAACAAATAGCCTGTAGGTTTATTGCTAAATCGTTTTTTCAATAAACCAGCCGGGCTTTTCTTATTAACCAACTTCAATAATTGTATATGCACAAACGATCCACGTTTTGGGCGGGGATGAGTATTGCCAGTACTCTCCTGATGCTTCTTTCGCTCTTTGCCTTTTCACAGGGCAAAACTATATCCGGCAAAGTGACGGATGCCAATGATAAAACACCAATACCGGGTGTTTCTGTACAGATAAAAAATACCAGTTCCGGTACCATCACCAAAGCAGACGGTAGTTTCAGTCTGCAGGCACCGGAAAACAGTGTTCTGATATTTTCCTTTATAGGATATCAGCCACAGGAAGTACCTGCCGGTGCAGGTGCCCCCCTGACTGTAAAACTGGTCACTGCCTCCAAATCACTGCAGGATGTAGTGGTAGTGGGCTACGGTACACAAAAAAGAAATGAAGTAACCACCTCTGTAGCAACAGTAAAAGCGGAAAACTTTAACCAGGGCGGTTCCCGCTCACCGATGGATCTGATCCAGGGTAAAGTAGCCGGTTTATCTGTTACCAGAACACAAGGGAACAATCCCAACAGTGGCGCCTCTATTCAGATCAGAGGGATCGGTTCCCTTTCCGGCGACAAAAATCCTTTAATCGTCATTGATGGTATTCCGGGTGGTAACCTGGACCTCTTGCAACAGGATGATATCGCCACTTTCGATGTATTAAAAGATGGTTCTGCCGCAGCTATTTATGGTACCAGAGGTAACAACGGTGTTATTCTCATCACCACTAAAAAAGGGAAAGCCGGCGATCCGCAATACACCTACTCTACTTATCTGCAAAGAGAAGCGGTCGCCAAAAGACCCAGCATCTTAAGCGCAGCGGAATATGTAAAAATTGCCGGACAGGATCAGAACAAGGGAGCGGATGTAGATATGTATGATCTGTTGCTGGACAAAAACAACCTCAGTCATTATCATAACTTCGCCGCTTCGGGTGGTACTGTCAACAGCAACTACCGCGCATCTCTCTACTATAACGATGCAAATGGTATTGCCCTGCAGAACGGCCGTAAACAATATGGTGGCCGTGTAAACGTAAATCAGACCGGATTACAGGGATTGCTGACCATGCAATTCAACCTGGCAGGTAACTTTAATAAAGCCAACCTCAATGGTGGCAACAGCGGCGGTGGCGACAACAAAGCTGGCAACGCAGGCGCCGATTTTGAACAGGCAGTACAACGCAATCCTACTGCGCCTATCTTTGGCCCGGACGGTAAATACATTGAAACAAATGGTTTCAATAACTATAACCCGCTGGCCCGCTTAAACCAGGAACTGTATGAAAGAGATCAGAAAACCTATTCCGGCGATGCACGTATAACGCTGGAGCCTATACGCGATCTGAAAATTTCTGCATTCGGCGCCATCGTCCGCGATGAATACAACGATCGCCAATACAAAAGTAAACTCTCCCGCTCTTCTATCCAGGACTATAAAGGAGGTGGCTACGCATATAAAGCCAATTCCGCAGCCATGGATAAAACCTTTGAAGCAACGGTTGACTATACAAAAACAATTCACTCGGATCATACCTTCAATGTACTCGGCGGTTATAGCTACCAATATAGTACACTGGAAAAATATGCGATGGACAACAACGGCTTCCTCACCGATGCATTCGAAGACTGGAACATCGCTGCCGGCAATGCACTGATTGACAAAACCCTCCCTGCTCCAAAGCAAAGCAGTAACAAAATAGACAATACCCTGATCGCCTTCTTCGGCAGGATCAACTATAACTACAAACAAAAATACATGCTGCAGGCCATCCTGCGCCATGAAGGTTCTTCCCGCTTCGGTGCCAATAACAAATGGGGTAACTTCCCGGCAGTTTCCGCAGGATGGGTGATTTCAAAAGAAGCTTTCATGCAGGACCTAACAGTCATCAATAACCTGAAGCTGCGCGCAGGATATGGTATTACCGGTAACCAGGGCATTCCCAGCTACCAATCCCTGCTCACCCTGGGAACAGGTGGAGCGTACATTCAATACGGTCAATGGATCCAGACTTACGGTCCCAACAAAAACCCTAACCCGGATCTGAAATGGGAAAAGAAAAAAGAATTCAACGTAGGCCTGGACTTCTCCCTCCTCCAAAACAGACTAGGTGGTTCCATCGATGTATATAGCCGTAAAACACAGGATCTGTTGTTTAACTATACCGCGCAATTACCTTCCAATATTCTTGATAACATCTTCACCAACGTAGGTGCTATCTCCAACAATGGTGTAGAAGTAGTCATCAATGCCGTACCAGTAAGAACAAAAGATTTCACCTGGAACAGTGACCTGACTTTTAACTCCCAACGGAATAAAATGGTCTCTTTTTCTAACCAGATATTTAAAACCACAGAGCAATATTTTGGAGATCTTCCCTCTCCGGGCAACCTTGGTTCCGCTATCCGCGTAGTCGAAGGCGGCCCCTTGGGTACTTTCTTTGGATACCGTTATGCTGGCCTTACCAAAGATGGTAAATGGCAATTCTATAAAAAAGATGGCAGCATAGGAGATATCTCCACCGTTAATCCGGATGATAAAACCGTGATCGGAAATGGTATTCCTAAATACATGGCTTCCTGGAACAATACTTTCCGTTATAAAAACTTTGACCTGAGTATTTTCTTCCGTGGCAAATTTGGCTTCGATATCCTGAACCTGCAGGATATGTACTTCGGTAACAAAAAATGGGCACCAAACAACATGCTCAGTTATGCCATCGGTAAAAATGCCCAGCTGAATGCTGATCCACAGTTCTCCGATTACTACCTCGAAAAAGGAGATTTCGTAAAACTGGATAACATCACCCTGGGCTATAACTTCCAACTGAAAACAAAATATATCCGCAGTCTGCGCGTATATGCCAGCGGACGTAACATTGCTACCATCACCAAATACAGCGGTCTTGATCCTGAATTACAGGATACCGCCCTGGATTCCGGTATAGACGGCAGAGGGTTTTACCCGCGTACCCGCTCCTATACTATCGGATTGAACCTTGGATTTTAAAAGCAGCAAAATTGTAACGTATGAAAAAAAGTAAAGTATATATCAGCGCAGCCCTGTTGGCTCTCGGTATGAGCGCCTGCACCAAGCTCGAGGAAAAACCATACAGCGAAATTATCTCAGACCAGTTTTATAATAACAAGCAGGAAGTAATGTCTGCCATCCTGCGTCCTTACACCCATGCGGGTGCATGGGCTGCACCTACCGGACAAACCGGCTACTGGCGTTTGCAGGAACTCTCTGCCGACCAGCTGGCATGGCCGCAGAAAGGCCGGCACGGCTATGACGGCGGTAACTGGATCCGCCTGCATGACCATACCTGGATTGCCAATGAAGACAATGCCTGGAATCCATGGAGACTGATGTTCTGGGGTATGGGCTTCTGCAACAATACCATTAAAGATCTGACGCCACTGGACTTTACCAAAATCGGTATGACTGAAGCTGATAAAACCACCCTGCTGGCAGAAACGAAAGTAGTACGCGCCTGGCATTACCTGAAACTGATGGATCTGTATGGAAATATTCCCGTAGAAACAGTAGTGAACAATTCAGCTTCGCCGGCTACCAAATCCCGCAAAGAAGTATTTGCATTCGTGGAAAAAGAAATCAAGGACAACATGGACCAGCTGCAACCACTGTCTGCCGCCATGGTAGGCCGTACTACCAAAGCGGCTGCTTACTCCATGCTGGTAGAACTGTACCTCAATGCCCAGGAATGGACAGGCACCCCACGCTGGGATGATTGCATCAACTACTGTAATAAAATCATAGCCGGTGAAGGTGGCTCCCTGAATGGTACTGTACCCGCGTTGGAACCAGATATTTTCCGTGCTTTCGCCAACACCAACAGCACCTCTGCGGAAGACCTGTTCCAGCTCACCTATGACCTGAGAGCCGGTAACTCACGCTTCGGATGGCAGGGTGATTTCTGGCACTACCGCCAACGTCAGATCTACAATGCTGATGTAGATGGCAACAACGGTATTGTAGTCATTCCATCTGCATACGATGCTTTCAAGGACAATGATCTCCGTAAACAAAACTGGATGCTCATCGGACCACAGAAAAAAGATCTGGCACTGCGTACAGCCATCGGTGACAGCCTCGTATTAGGTACAGAGGAATACGCCGACAAACCACTCATTTTTGTAAAAGAAATACGTAGAAACTCTACCGGTGAAACCGGTGCTGGTGGCATGACCCAGGGAGAAGAAAACAGCGGCGCACGCTTCGCCAAATATTTGCCCGGCAAACAAACCGATGCAAATTACTGGGGCAACGACTTCGTATTGTACCGCCTCACAGAAATCTATTTCAATAAGGCAGAAGCACTTATGCGCAAAGGTGGCGGTATCGCTACCCAGGAAGCAGTAGACCTGATCAACACCTGCAAAAAACGCGCCTTTAAGGCCGAAGACTGGTCTAAAGAAGCTTATACAACTACAAGTCTCACCATGGACGAATTACTGGCTGAAAGAGGTCGGGAATTCATATTTGAGGGCAAGCGCCGCTCGGATATGATCCGCTTTGGTAAGTTCACCACCGCTTCCTGGTGGGATCACCAGCCTTCATCAGACAAGTATAAGCTGTTCCCTATTCCATTCAAACAAACCAGCATCAATCCTAACCTGGTACAAAATCCGGGCTATTGATAAATCTCATTGGTCAGGTGTAGTAAACGATGCCTGCCCGAGTGCGGAAGACAAGAAAGACCATCTCTATATGAGATGGTCTTTTCTTTTTATCTGGTTATTACTACAGGCTAAATGCATTCACATTTCCAGAGAAATCTGCTACATACAACAAACCATTGCATATTGCCATTTCAGCAAATACCGGAGCACCTGTATGAAAACTTGATAATAGCTTACCTGTTTTCAGATCCGCCACATACACATATCCGTCAGATGCACCAATATAAACACGGTTACCTGCACACAGCGGTGTCGACTCAATCGTTGCAGAAGAAGGCAGCGTATAAGGAGCGGTATAAAACAACGCTTCACCAGGCACAAAACGCCACATCAGTTGCTTCGTCTTTTTGTCGTAAGCCGCCAAGCCATTAGTGGCCGTACAAATAAGTATCAACTGATCGGTTACCACCGGCGCTGTCATTGTTTTCAGCCCATCTTCTACCGGAATGCTATCAATCGTTTTACCATCTGCCGGATCAATAATATGCAGCTTATTCAAGCCGTGTACATACAGTTTACCATCATAAAACGCTGCAGTACCACTACGGAAACGGATGCCCTCATCGCTGCGTTTCCAGCGTAATTTACCGGTAGCCAGATCATGGGCAAATAAATGATTCCAGTTGGAAGAAGTAATCAGGCAATCTCCCTGCACAGCCATGGCCGCCGGTGTACCTTCTCCCCCGCTCCAGTCATGGTTGGTCCATTTTACTGCGCCGGTCAACAAGTCCAGCGCCTGCATATATTTCCCGGCACCCGTATAATACACACCTGCTTTCACCACACCACCCGAATTGTAAGAAGGTAAACTTTTCATATCGCCGGCATGTTGCCAGTGAAGCTTACCCGTAGCAGCTTCCAGCGCATAGGTAATACCTTCTGCATCTGTAGCAACTAATAGATGATCGCTGTAACTGATGCTATGCTTAATAGAATTTTTAGTAGGAAACTGCCATACTACTTTACCAGTCCTGGCATCCATAGCTGTAATACCGCAGTGCTTATTTCCTTCATCATCGATATTACCCACAAATACTTTTCCCTCCGCGCATACCGGAGATGACTTCCACACATTTCCACCTGTATTGGCAGACCATACCAGGTGCAATTTATTACCTGCAGGTGCATTGTTGACTACACCTATTCGCTGTGCATTCTGTAACACCTCCGGCCATACCTGTCCGGTAAGGGCGGGTACTTTACTTTTTTCCAGGGAGAAGGTATCCCTTCTGAACAGCATATTGCCCGTACTGGTAGTCGCCTCTACCGTGGAAGTATATACGTTGTTTAACCAGGCAGCAGGAATCTCCGTGGTAGCAGCCCAGTTCCAGTCAGTGCGGGGTTGCAGCGGCAACTGTTTCAATAACTGTCCCTTCTTATTGTACAAACTGAAAAGCACCTGCCTTACATTGGCAGAAGTATGGTAAGTATTAACGCTGATCAGCATTTTATTACCCTCAAAGGCCACACCAGTGGCTGCAGGGGATACCTGTGTAATTTGATTGCTCACGTAGGTGTAACGTCTTTGTACTGCGGAGATACCAGCTTTATCTACATTGATCACATCAAAATTACTGGCAGAGTTATCTATTCCTCCATCTGCCGCCGGGGCAGAGCAAAGGGAGCGGATACCGGTATTACCATGCGTCCGTGCAAAGTTAATATGCCAGTGTCCATAGATCCACGCTTTCAGGTGATGATCATTCAGGTTAATACTATCCTTACCGGAACGGATCGCAAACAGTGTATCATAAGTAAGCAGGTCATGGTTAAAGATGATCACCGGTTTAGCCGGATCGGTATGTGCCAGGTCATTTTTAATCCACTGTAATACATCATCCACGGTATAGGAAGGTGTATAATCTCCATACCACATCGGCGTTACAATAAAATGCGCAGGCCCTGCCTCGAAGGAATAAAACACGGGGCCAAACAACGACTCATACAGCGCTTCACCATAAGGGCCTTTTACCAGGTCATGATTACCGATGCAATAATACACGGGCAATCCCATGGTCACAGTATTCACCTGTTTGGCATGAAACCTCAATCCATCTTCATAACAGATATCACCGGTATGCACAATAAAATCAGCATTTTCATTCTTTGCATAGTCTTTTGCTTCAGTGATCCAGTTATTGTACACCGCAGTTTCTGTATCTGTTAACCGCACAAACTTAGCCATGCTTTGCTGCGACTGCTTCACCGGCGTCAGTGCAAAATCATAGGCTGTTTTGCTGCTGTCTGTTTTAATATAAAATGATTTGGCAAAACGGTAACCAGCCGGGGTTGTAATATATACAAACCTTGCTTTCTGATGTGTTGGTAAATAAAATTTGCCGGCGGCATCGGTCACGACTACCTGTAAACCATTGGACACCCTTACACCGGCAAGGCCTGCCTCTCCTGCATCATAGGATTCATTCCCATTTTTGTCTATAAATACTTTGCCGGAAAATCCCTGTGCCACTACCGCCTGCGTAAAGAGCAGCATCATGGCAGTACGTAATATATTTTTATACATGCATGTTTTTTTTCAAACTCAACATAGATGTAAATAGCAAAGGGAAGGCCATGGCCTTCCCTTTGCTATTTACACATTTTATTACCAACCAAAAATCTGTTTCAGTCTGCCGTTCAATACCGTTTGATCCAACGGAATAGGACGATAATAGAACTTAGGCTCTATGAATGTGCGACCGTTACGATCAGCTGCAAACATAATATGCCCACTGTTGCCATTCTCCAGGTAAAAATTCTCGTTCAGATAATAACGACCCATATTTTTCTTAACACTCCACGGGATGTTATCGATGGAAGATGAATCCGCCAGAGACGGGAGGATAGCTATATCCGGTACATTATCTCCTGTCATATCTATTGCACCAACTGCAGGAACATACATTCCTTTAGGAGCTTCTTTCAGCAGGTTACCCGCTTTCCATCTGTTTACATCATTTGCGCGTAATCCTTCACAAGCCAGTTCTACTCTTCTTTCTCTTCTCACTTCCAGAATCACCCCTTTGCTGGCGCCACTTACATTAGTATAGGCTGTTGCCAATACCGGATCAATATTGGTATTAGCTGCTGCCATATTCATATCAGGCATCTGCACACGACTGCGTAATTTGTTAATCGTAGCATCAATATCTGCTTGCGTAATAGTACCCAGCTCAGCTTTCGCCTCTGCATAGTTCAGCAGCACTTCTCCAAAACGATAAATTGGTAAGGCGGTATAGTTCAGGTTCCAGCCTTTACGTAATGCCGGGTCACGTGGATAAAATTTCAGCTGATCATAACCACCTAAGTTAGGTTTGGCAACATATAAAATATTATCCATGGTAGTAGAAAACCCCGGATAAGCAACGGTTTCAGCTAAGCGTGGGTCACGATTATTGAAGGTGCCAAGGAAACCAATTTTATCATATCCAGCAATAGCAGTAAATGGAGTACCATCTTTCATGAGGTAGGTGTTCACCAGGCTTTGACTCAGCGACCATACCCAGCCCAATACCGTATGTGAGTTATTACCAATGCCCAAGGCTGCCTGATAATCACGCCACTGAATAATTTCAGGATTATTATCCAGTGCGGTGCTCACAAATAATGCACGATAAGACGCCGCACCATTGCCACCGGTATATACACTGAACTTTTTGCTATCCATTACCTGCTGAGCTGCCCATGCTGCCTTTTCCAGGAATTTATTAGCACTGCTCTGCAGATTTAATTCGTCATGATATTTACGGAAAGTACCTTCAAACAGGCAGAAACGGGACATTAATACCAGTGCTGCATACTTGTTTACGCGGGTACCGTTACCATCTTTTTCCTTCAGATGATCCACCGCATATTGCAGGTCATCCAACACAGAATCCGCTACCATGGCACGTGGATCCCGTGCTTTATACATGGAACTGTCTACATCGGACAATGCATGACCATAATAGGGAACATCAGAGTAGGCGGCAATCTTTGCAAAATAAAATTTCGCACGGAAATAACGGGCTACGCCTACATAGTGAGCAATTTCTGCTGCATCTCCCTGTGTCTTGTGAACATTGTCCAGCATAAAGTTCACCCGGCGCAACTGATCCCAGTCTTCCCAACCACCAATAGTAGAAGGAGTAATACCATTATGTACCAGTTTATCCATTTCACTGCCGGTATAGCTGGAGATGTTATCCGAATTGGCATCATCAAAAGGAGAGGATAGCTGATTATCATAAAACCCATTTACATAGGTATTCAGATCAGCGGGTGTATTAAAGAATGCATCCGGAGAAATTTCCGTTTGCGGATTACGTTGCAGAAAGTCCTTACTACAGGAAGCTGCAGTAACCCCTAATATGGTGAGTGATAATAAAAGCCACTTATTTTTCATGTTGCACATTTTAGAATTCATTAAAAGTTCAGGTTCAGACCACATGAATAGGTTTTCTGATAAGGATACAAGGCTCCATCCAGTCCTTCCGGATCAATATTGGCTTTCAGGTGAGAAATCGTAAAGATGTTTTCTGCACTGAAGTAGAAACGAACACGATTCAGTTTGATCCGGTCTGTCAAACTCTTTGGCAGCGTATAACCCAGCGTTACGTTCTTTAAGCGGGTATAGGCAGCATTCTGCAGGTAACGGGTTTGTGGTGCTCCCAGCTCCGAAGCATCTTCCGCGATATATGATTTCAAACGGGGGAAGTAGCCATTCGGTGTTTCCGGTGTCCAGCGATCCAGGTTATGGATTTGTACGTTGGTCCATGGTTGGGCATATACACCCCAGAAGTAGTGATTGCTCGGGCCAGGATACCAGTCTCTTTTACCAATGCCCTGTATCAGTGCACGGATATCAAAACCTTTATATGAGGCCGTCAGATCCACGCTGTAAGGAAAACGGGGAGCGGTATTACCAATGATCCTTCTGTCGCCGGGATTAGAAATCGTGTTATCACCATAATTGATTTTACCATCATGATTGAGATCTCTGAACTTCAGGTCACCTACGTAGAAAAGATAGTTCTGATCATCAGATCCTACTGCTGTCTGATCTGCATGATCTTTCAACTCTGTTTCATTCTGGAAAAATCCTTCTGTTTCCAGCCCCCAGATATCACCCAATTCCTGACCTTTATAATAGTTTCTGTTATTTATACCTGCATCATAGTTCTTCAATGATCCGCTCGGATTCGCAAAGCGTGTAATGAAGGAACGGCTGTCTGCCAGCAATAATTTCACACCATAACTAAAAGGATCCTTACCAATATTGAACTGATCTCTCCAGGATAAAGTCATTTCCCAGCCACGTGTTTTCAGGTCAGCAGAGTTGGTTTTAGGCGCTGGTGCACCATATACATTCGGCAACTCCTGGCTTTTGGCAAACATACCATTGGTATAGCGTGTATAACGGTCATAGCTAAACGATAATCTTTCTTTCAGGAAACTTACATCGATACCACCGTTGATCGTTTTCACCTGCTGCCAGGTATAGGTAGCTGTTACAGGTGTTGGATCATATACTGCCACTGGCAATTTACCATCCAGAATAGTGGATATATTACCTGGACTCATCAATGACATGTAACCATATTCTCCCCATTGCTGATCACCCAACGATCCATAAGAGCCACGGAGTTTCAGGAAATCCATACCAATCGTTTTCTTTATGCCATCAAAGAATTTTTCTTTAGACAGCACCCATGCAGCAGAAGCGGAAGGGAAAAAGCCCCAGCGGTTGTCCGCGCGGAAACGGGAAGAACCATCATTACGGGCATTCAGTTCTACAATATATTTATCGTCAAAAGTATAGTTCAAACGATAATAGATACCTCTTACTGCCCAATCCTTAATATGTTGCTCCTGCTTAACCAAACCAGTTGTCAGCTGTGAAGTAGGTAAACTCGGGCTGATTAGCCCATTAGCCGTTAAGAAGAAATTATTATAGTAGTGATACTCCTGGTTGAAACCCACCAGGGCGCCCACGGCATGCTTCCTGTTGAATGTTTTGTGAAAATCAGTGTATACGTTAAATACATTGTACTTCACTGAATTGCTGCTATTGGAAGCAGAAGACAGGTTGCCACCGGTATAATTTAATGGTTGACCCGGGCCGGTACTATAGGGTACCGGAATACTGAATCCTTTACCAACATCATTTCCACGTCTCCAGGTTGCATCTGCTTTTAAAGTCCATATATCTTTAATCAATCCCAGTTCTGCATTCAATGTAGTCATAAACTCACTCCAGGTATCCGCTTTTCGGCCGCCACTCTGTAATACACCTAAGAGATTGGCGCCATCCGACGTCCAGGTACCATCCGGATTATGCAATACAGACAACGAAGGGGTACGGTTTACCGCATTGAAGAAAGAATTATTGGTACTACCACTGTACATACTGGCGTCAGAGGTGCTGGTAGCAAAAGGCTGGTCATAGGTAGTATTGGTGTACATCGTATTTGTACCCAACTTAAAGCGGTCATTAAAGGTATAGGTAGCCTTTGCACGCAGGTTGTAACGCTCGTACTTATCAGGGTTGCTCTTTAACATACCATCCTGTGAATAATATTCACCTGATAAATAATAATTCAGTTTTTCATCCCCACGGGATACACTGAAATTAGCGGTGTAAGCGGGTGCTGATTTACTGTACACTTCATGCAACCAATCAGTTTCTCCGTAATAACTATATGATTTAGGATCGTTTGGATTCACAATTACTCTTGGCAAGGAAGGATCCTTGAGGAGTTGTGCGGCATAATCTCTGTCCGGCTGCGGATAAAGATTATATAACGGAGTAGCGGCATCGTGCTTGTATTGCATCACCGTTAGCGGATCCGTAATAATTTTAGGCACCATGCCCAAAGTACGCACCGCATAGTTGGTATTGGCACTTACTGCAATGCGGCCGTCTTTTCCGGATTTGGTGGTAATCAATATTACCCCGAAAGCGGCACGGGCACCGTAGATAGCAGCAGAAGCCGCATCCTTCAGTACGGTTACACTTTGTATATCCGCCGGATTAATTCTGGATACCTCATCACTGGTAAATGGAATATTGTCTACCAGGATAAAAGGATCACCACCATTGATAGACGTCACCCCACGCAGGTTGAACTTTGCGGCAGAAGAAGAACGACCATCGCTATTCGTAATATTCAGATTGGGGATCAATCCCTGTAAACCCGTACCCACGTTGGTAATAGGGCGGCTTTCCAGTTCTTTACCGGAAATAGCATCCACAGCACCACTGAGGTTTACTCTTTTCTGTTTGCCATAACCCACTACCACTACTTCATTCAAACCACTCGAATTTGCTTTCATCACTATGTTATAGTGCTGATCTGCCTTTGCCGTCATCTGCATGCTTTCATATCCCACATAGGAAAATTCCAGCAGGGCATTTTCCGGAGCATCCAGCGCAAAACGGCCGTTTTCATCGGTATGCGCGCCATGGGTAGTGCCTTTTACCAACACTGTTACCCCAATCAGCGGATTACCAGCTTCATCGGTTACTTTACCTTTTATGTTAATATTCAGCACTTTATCTCCAGCCTCCACAATCACCACCAGGTTATCTTTCATGACCTTATAATCAAGTGAAGTGCCTGCCAGTGCATTATCCAGGATAGCCCGTACCGGGGCATCCTTCATGCTGATGGATATTTTCTTATCAGGAATGATGGCGTTTTTATACAGGAATGTATAATCGCTTTGTTTCCCGATTAAGGTCAGGAGCTTCGCAATGTTGATGTTTTTGTAATCAACAGTGATCTTTTCCTGTGAAAATCCATGTGCGCTCAATTGCAGAAAACCTGCACAAAGCAATACAGAAGTTAGTTTCATACTTAGTAACAATTTCCTCATACGCCGACGGGGAATATGAGAAGGCCACCAATGACTTTTTTTCATAAATTTGTTTCGTTAGGTTAAATAATTAGGCCATTACCAGATTGTGTGGATCGGTTTAGTTGTTTTAGCCAGCAATTTTGAAAGGGGAATGTTCGAGCATTTCCCTTTTTTTATCTGCTGACTGCCGTAAAAAAAGTAATATGATTTATATGTCTAAAAGATGTTTACCATATATCAATAACATTTTCCTTATTGTTCACTTCATAATGAAATCCAGATGTTAATTGCAATGCCTGCAATATCCCATCTATACTCTGTTTGCGGAAGGCACCACTAAATACTTCATGCTTGTAACGGTCGTTTTTAAACCGTACCGTTACATTGTACCAGCGCTCCAGGTCGTGTGATAGTTGTTCAAACGTTATTTTATCAAACTCAAAACGGTCATTCATCCAGGCGGTCGTCTGACTGGCAGCGGAATCCCCCTCCTGGCTTAACTTTACAGGTGTAATGGTATAATTACTATTGTTGGCACTCACTGCTTTCACGGGTAAAGCAGTCATATTTTTTTTATCAATGATTAGTTTTTGCTCTGGCTGCAACACTACTACTTTATGTGCGCCGGCTGCAGCTCCCTCGGTAAAGCTCACCTCTACCTTTCCACTCAGCAAGGTGGCTTCTACAGTCGCATCTTCTGCATAGGCTTTTACGTTAAACACGGTGCCCAGCACTCTTATATTGGCATGCTCTGTTTGAATAATAAAAGGATGTTGCGGATCGTGCTTCACATCAAAATAAGCTTCTCCTACCAGTGTTACCTCCCGGTCGCCATTCAGGAACCTATTCACATCATAGCGTAAATGGCTGCAGGCATTCAACACCACGCTGGTACCATCCGGCAATACCACAGCGGTTTTAGAACCATTCCTGGTGACTACTTCGTTGCGGAAATTATGCTTCCCCGGTAGTTGCCATACACTGTATGCAGTTACTAATACCGCTACGCATGCAGCCACACCCAGCACCGCTTTCCACGGAAACATCCGTTTTATCTTTCCAGATGCCGGCGTCTCCATCAACCTGCTTATATTAGATAACCCTTCCTGTAATAACTGCTGTTCTTCTGTAGCAGAGAATCCATTATTTTCTTTCAGAATAGTAATATCGGCTACTATTGTATAAGCATAATGAAGCCCGGGGAATTGCAGCAGCAATTCATCCAGTTCTGTTAGCTCGTCCGGAGAAGCCTCTCCGGCAAGCTTTCTGGCCAGCAATATATTGATCCGGTGATCCTCAGTCATCTATTTTGTACATATTACACCTGAAGGACGAAAAGAAACAGAAAAACCCCCAAAAAAATTTTAAAAATAATTTTGGGTTGATATTGGAGCAGCCACAACCGGCAATAGGGATAAAATACAGCAACTTTCAGACAAAATAATATCGATGGAGAAAAGTTTACGGGATAATTAATTTTGTTAACTTTAGCGTAATCTACGTTATATAATTTGCAACCATTATCAGCGGACAAAGGAATGGACGAGAGTATAATAAGTGAACTTTTCAATAACATCACAGAGAACAATGATCAGACTGCCTTTCGCGCTTTCTACAATCATTTCTTTGTGACGCTGCTCCGTTTTTCCTATACGCTCACACATTCCAAAGAAGTAGCAGAAGAAATTACCAACGATGTTTTTATGCATTGCTGGCAAAAAAGAGCCTCTCTTTCTCATATAAAAAATCCACAGGTCTACCTTTTCGTCATCGCTAAAAACAAAGCCATCGACCATCTCCGTAAACAAGCGGCATCCAGACAGGTGTTTTTTGAAGAAGATGAGAAAATGGAAATTGCTTTTGACAGCAATCCGGAGCAACTCATGATTTCTGCAGAGATGATTCGTAAGATGGAATTTGCAGTGCAACAACTTCCACCAAAATGCAGAATGGTATTTACGCTGATCAAGCAAAATGGTATGAAGTACAAAGAAGTAGCATCTGTGCTGAACCTCTCTGTTAAAACAGTGGAAAACCAATTGGCTATTGCTATGAAACGCCTAACAGCAACTGTAAATTTCACCTTAGGTACCACTCCGAAAGCCGTAAGATAATTTTCTTTATTTCGATCGCAATAACGCGGGTAATCCTTCTTTCTCAAAAATAATTCTTCCTATTCTCAAATCAGACCAACCTGCACGCAACCGGTAAAGAAACTGGGGCACATCGTCCTTCAGCATACAATCAATATACCACGCATTCACTTCTTTCAACAAGGGTTGTAACTGGTACAAGTGTGTAGAGATCACAAAAAAACTGCCATCAAAATGATGCAATCCACTGATCGTTTGTTGAGAAATATCGAGGGCATCATCTACATTGGTCCCCCGGAATAATTCATCAAATACGGCGAAACAACGTTTACCTGCATGCGCCTCCCGTACCACATTCTTCAGGTGCTGCACTTCCATCATAAAATGACTATAACCATGTTTCAGGTCATCAGAGAGATTAATGATCACGGTAATGGAATCGAAATAAGGTAAGCGACAAAGGCTGGCTGGCACGCCCATACCGGCATGCGCCAGGTAAACACAAATGCCTATGGCCTTCAGCAGGGTTGATTTCCCCGACATATTAGGACCCGTCAGCAACATCACCGGACCATTGGTATCGAGGTTATTTTTGACAGGTTGACTTAATGCAGGATGATAAAAGTCTTTCATCTGGAATCCACTGTCTGTAAACTCAGGAAAAACAAATCCATGTTTTACGATACCTTTTGCCACCGACAACCAGGCCTCATATGCATAAAAAGTTTCCCAATGCCCTTTGGCAGTCTTTTCGTCAATTTTACGATTCAGCAGGTCTAATAAAAACAGCTGATCCTTTATACCAAATCGATCCTTACTGATACGATGAGCAATTTCCCTGGCCCGGAACATTGCCAGGTATTGCTTTAACGCGGCTATACGTTCCCCAAATACAGCAGGAAATACTCCCGGATCTATTGCTTCAAAATAGGCATGAAACTGCGCCATGAAAAGCGCCAGCTGTGCCAGCCGGCTTCTCATAGAATGCCGGTAACGACGACGCCACAATAGCTGAACAGTGGCAATTATATGATTGCTGTCGTAATAGTAATACTGGTCGTTTATTCGTGTAAAGGAATGTAGTACTTCTTCAAAGTCGTGTGTCGAATAGGCAATTTCCGTATATGCGTAACCGTTATCAATAAATGATTTAATGAGGGCTTGTCTTTCACATACGCCTTCCTGTGTGTCTGGTAGCTCAGATAACACGCCGGCCAGCTTTTTACGGGCATAGGTGTTGCCGGTAAAATMAAACAGTGGTAGTAGTTGCTTTTCTATTTCAAGGTCGGTAACATTGGCTTTCATCGCCAAAAGATAGAAAGAATATTGTGTCGCCTGCTGCTGGCATCGCTTTTTAACAAAATATATGGGAGCTTGTAAATTTGCTCCCATATATTTTACATGAGCTTATTAATAGGCCAATAATTCTTTGATAGCCGCTTCCACTTTTGCGGGTGTTGGTAGCATAGCGGCTTCCAGGCCGGTGTTTAAAGGTACAGCCGGTAAATCCATGGCCCCCAGCGTAAATACAGGTGCATCCAGGAACCGGAAGCAGGCTTTTTGAATACGGCCGGCAAGGGCCTGCGCGAAAGAGTTATTGAGCTGTTCTTCTGTCAGAATCAGGCATTTGCCATGTTGTTGTACTATGTCAAAAACAAGGGCTTCGTCCAGCGGAAATAATGTGCGCAGATCTACAATGGTAACATTGCCGGGATAGGCTTTGGCAGCAGCTTTGGCCCAATATACCCCCATACCGTATGTAATCACACACAAAGCATTTCCTTGCGCAACATCTTTAGGATGCGCGTATAATACCACGTTACCTTTTCCCATCGGCAGCACGTAATCTGCTGCAGGTTCCACCATCATGGCATCGAGGGTACCAGGTACTTTACTCCAGTACAATCCCTTATGTTCCAGCATCACCACTGGGTTCGGATCCAGGAAAGCAGCCTTCATCAAACCTTTCATGTCGGCCGCATTAGAAGGATACACCACCTTGATGCCTTTAATGCTCAGCAAGGTAGATTCCACGCTACCGGAATGATAAGGCCCACCACCGCCATAGGCGCCAATAGGCACGCGTATCAGTGTTTGTACCGGATATTTACCATTAGTTAAATAACATGATTTGGATATTTCTGTCACCAGCTGGTTGAATCCGGGATAGATGTAATCCGCAAACTGCACTTCTACTATAGGTTTTACGCCTACGGCAGAAAGCCCCGCAGTAGCGCCTATAATATAGGCTTCCTGTATAGCGGTGTTGTATACACGATGAGCGCCAAATTTATCACCAAGTGTAGCGGCTTCTCTGAAAACGCCTCCCAGTCTGCGCCCTACATCCTGTCCGAAAAATATAGCCTCCGGATGTTGCTGCATGATTTCTTCTACTGCATGCAAGGCCGCATCCACCATGACCACCTTGGTTTTACCATCGGGGGTACGGGTACCACTTTCTTCTGTAACAGCTGCGGGTGCAAACACATGCTCCTTCACTGTTTCCGGTGAAGGCTCGGGTGCTGCCACCGCTTTATCAAAAGCGGCCTGTATATCAGCAGCGGCGTTTTTTGCTATCTGATCCAGTACATCTGCGCTTATACCATGTTTCTCCAGCAATGCCCTTAGCTTTGGCAGTGGATCATTGGCAGCATGCTTTTCCAAGTCTTCCGCGGTACGATACCATTCCTTCCGTACGCCGGAAGTATGATGTCCCAATAGCGGCACATTTGCCTGCACCAATATAGGCCGGCGTTCCTGGCGAACATAATGGATCGCCGTTTCCATAGCAGCGTAGCTGGCCGTGAAATCACTTCCATCCACCCGCATACGTTCCAGTCCTTTGAAACCGGCAGCATACTCATATGCATCCATCGTGCGTACTTCTGCGGCGGTAGCGGAAATCCCCCAGTCATTGTCCTGTACCAGGTAAATAACCGGCAACTGTTTCAATACAGCAAACTGAAAGGCTTCACTGACCTCTCCTTCCGTTACGCTGCCATCGCCAAGGGAACATAATACAATGGGCATTTCTCTCTCCGGCCCCACTTTCAGCAGGTCGGAATGTATCTGTTCCAGGTATTGTATCCCTTGTGCCATCCCGGTGGTAGGAATTACCTGCATACCGGTAGCGCTGCTCTGGTGGGGAATTTGTGGTTTATCGGCTTCCCGGCTGTTAGGGTGACTGTAATAAGATCTGCCTGCGGAAAACGGGTCGTCTGCTTTTGCCAGCAGTTGCAGCATTAACTCATACGGGGTAAAGCCCATAGCCAGCAACATACTTTCGTCGCGGTAATAGGGACTCACAAAATCCCACGGCCGTAATTGCAGACCGGTGGCTATTTGTATGGCTTCATGACCGCGGGAAGTGGAGTGAACATATTTGCAGATGGCCCTGTTAGCCTCATAGGTAGCGGCCATACTGCCAGCCTCACACATCAGGCGCCAGGCTGTTAATAAATCAGCCATTTCGCCGMTGTTGCCGTCCGGATTGGAGGCAGGCGTTTTTAAAGTTGAAACGCTTGTGCTATCTTTAAACACAATAAGACTGTTTTGGTGATGATGGTGGTTCAAAAACAATAGTTGCCATAGCAACAGTTGCTAATGCAAATTAAATAATATGCCTGATACTTTCGTCAGTAATCCCTCTTTTTTTAAGTTGGATGCTACGCTCAAAAAATTGCGCAACTATTGGCAAAAAATGTTCGATGCCCAACAGAAGGACATTACAGTGGATCAATGGCTGCTGATAGAGAACTTATATAAACATAAAAAAACCACCCACAACGAGCTGGCCCGTAATACCTCTAAGGACATTACTACCATTTCGCGCATTATTGAATTGCTGGTAAAAAAAGGATTGGTAAAAAGAGAAGCAGATGTGATCGACCGGCGTAAGGTATATTTACAACTAACCCCAGCAGGTGTGGATAAATATAAAGACGTTAAATCGTTGGTATATGATATGCGGAAAATTKGCTGGAAAACGCTGACAGAAACAGATTATGCCGAGCTGACAAGGATTTTGGATACCATTTATGCGAATATCCCTTAACCAAGCCCATTTTCTTCTATTTTTTCCATTTTTAGTGCATTTCTGTATTTTAAGCGCTTTTTGCGTGTAGAAAACCAGGAAATGGTAAAAACATACTTATTTGAGGGCTTTTAGCACTAAACATCGCGACTAAATACCCTATATTTATTTGATAATAAATATTTTATGACATTTACCTCCTAAAAAACTTTAGCACCCCTTATTTCCATAAGAAACATCATTACACTATATTGATGTGAGGCATATCTATAGCCTTGGTCAATGATCAGGGCAATTAAGATGGGAACAGGGACCATAACCATTAAAGAGGATGAGCCAATTATCAGAATGTGTTGGTAATACAAACAAATATGGCAGATATCATCTATGGTTTTCATAGAAAATCATATAAATTTGACCATTTTTTCCGTTATTAGGCCATTTTTCTATTTATTATGTAAAAAATTAGCGGAGACCAGCAAGATATACATTGCCAGTCTCCGCTAACTTTTTATCAAAAAGGTCAAATCCAGTAGTCGCTTAGAGCAACAAAGCAAGTTATTTCACAGAAAACTCCAGCAGGCTATCGTTTTCTATAAAGGCTTCAAAAGCATCTCCTATTTCGGTGGGTCCTACACCGGCAGGTGTACCGGTAAAGATCAGATCACCGATATTCAGGGTAAAAAAGCGGGAAATATAAGCTACCAGGAAGTCAAAAGAGAATAAGAGATCCTGGGTATTACCTGATTGTGCCAGTTCTTTATTTTTATAAAGAACGAAATTAATATCCTTCTTATCCATTTCCGGGGTAATTGGAATGAAGTTCCCTACTACTGCAGAGTTATCGAAAGCTTTGGCGATCTCCCAGGGTAATCCTTTGGCTTTCTGCTTGTCCTGCAGATCGCGGGCAGTAAAGTCGATACCAACGGAAATATGATCGTAATATTTATCTGCAAACTTTTCCTGTATATGTTTACCATTCTTGCTCACTCTCAGCACCAGTTCACATTCGTAATGCAGGTTGCTGGTAAATTCAGGATAATAGAAGGGATGGCCATTCTGAAGGAGTGCATTCTTAGGTTTCATGAACAATACCGGTTCAGTAGGCACTTCATTCTTTAATTCTTTGGCATGGTCGGCATAGTTCCTGCCTACGCAAATAATTTTCATAATGCGTTTGTTTTTAAAGATAAAAAAAACAGATAGGTATCAGCTATACAAATTTACGTTACAACAGGAAAGTCAGTTTGTTACATTCATTCATAGTACGGGCAATACCAATGCTGGCAAAATTCTCGATAATTTCCGTGCTTTTATTAATCTTTTCCTGTACAACAGGTTCCTCTGTATTTTTCCATTTACTGAGTACAAACTCCACTTGTCTGCCTTTGGGATAATTGTTTCCCACTCCAAAACGCAGGCGGGGATACTGGTTGGTGCCCAATGATTCCTGAATACTTTTCAGTCCATTGTGTCCGGCGTCGCTGCCGCCGGGACGGAGTCTGATCACATCCAGCGGAAGGGCCAGATCATCCAGGATCACAAGCAGGTTTTCAACCGGGATCTTTTCTTTATCCAGCCAGTATTTGATGGCTCTGCCACTGAGATTCATGTAGGTGGTAGGCTTTATAACAATAAATGTTTTGCCTTTCCATTTGCATTCAGCCACATCTGCGAGGCGATCGTTATTAAAAACTGCTTTATGTTTGGCAGCAAAAGCATCTGCCACATCAAACCCGATATTATGCCGGGTATGCTTGTATTCGTCTCCGATATTGCCTAATCCTGCAATTAAGTATTTCATACAGATGATTTTCGAAGTACCGGGATCCATTCCGCTGCCCGGGAAATTCCAAAATTAAAAAGCCCCTCTAAAAGTAGAGAGGCTTTTTGAAAAAATATTTCTAAAAGATTATTTCTTTTTAGCGTCTTTTTCAGCAGTTGCTTCTTCCTGACGCAGCTGACGAGTCATTACCACAGAAGCGATAGGAATACGAGGAGAGTTGGTAACTTCAATACCTTCAATCTTCACGTCTTCTACGCGGATGTTCGCGTTCAGTTCCAGGTTATCGATGTTAACTTCGATATTTTCAACCAGGTGCTTAGGTAAAGCTTTTACTTTCAGCGCTTTCAGTTTGCTAACCAGTTTACCACCGGCTTTAACACCTACAGAAGAACCTACCAGTTTGATAGGAATAGTAACGGCTACTTGTTTGTCTTCTACCAGCTCCATGAAATCGATGTGAGCGAGAGAATCAGTAACTACGTCAAACTGCATATCTTTCAATACGCATCTGTAAGTTTTAGCACCCAGTTTAATTTCTGCAATCTGGAAAGCTGCAGTGTAAACCAGTGTTTTGAATGCTTTGGCAGGAGCTGAAAAATTAACAGTTTCTGCACCCCCGTAAATAACGCAAGGCACTTTTTCCTCAGAACGGATCTGGCGGGTGGCTTTTTTGCCGAATTCGCTCCTGAGTTGTCCTTCGATGGTTATTGTGTTCATTGTTTAGACAATTTATATTGATGATTAAAATACGTTATGAATCTCCCCGGCGATGGCTGTGAATAAACAAACTGGTGATCGATTTGTTTTCGTGCATATTACGGATAGCTACCGCAAAAAGCTCTGCTACTGAAATCACCTTGATCTTGGAATCCGGCCCCTGCGGTTTGATAGGAATGGTATCACATACCACTATCTCCTGCAGTACTGAGTTCTGGATGTTTTCGTACGCATTCCCGCTAAATACCGGGTGAGTACAAAATGCACGTACACTTCTGGCTCCTTTTTCCATTAACAGGTTAGCAGCTTTGGAAAGTGTTCCTGCAGTATCACAGATGTCGTCAATCAGCACAATATCCCTGTCTTTCACATCCCCGATCACTACCATAGATGCTATTTCATTGGCACGTTTACGATGTTTGTCGCAAATAACCATCTCAGCATTAAAGTAAGACGCAACCTCACGCACTCTATTAGTGCTACCTACGTCAGGGGACGCAAAGGTAAGATTTTCTAACCTTAAATTCTCTATATAAGGAATAAAAATAGCGGAACTATCCAGGTGATCTACCGGGATATCAAAGAACCCTTGAATCTGCGGAGCATGTAAATCCATGGTTATCACCCTGTTAGCTCCCGCTGAAGTAAGCAGATTTGCTAACAGTTTAGATCCGATAGCCACACGGGGCTTATCTTTTCTATCCTGGCGAGCGTAACCGAAATAAGGGATGACTGCTGTAATATAGCCGGCAGAAGCGCGTTTGGCGGCATCGATCATCAGCAGTAGTTCCAATAGATTATCGGATGGCGCACTGGTGCCCTGAATCAGGAAAACATAGTCGCCACGGATACTCTCCAGGAATACAGGCTGGATCTCGCCATCGCTGAATTTCTGAATTTTTACTTTGCCAAGACCGCCATTAAGACCCTTGCCATATTTCTTGGCAATTTTCTCGGCCAATGCCGGATTGCTGTTGCCTGTGAAAATTTTTACTGAAGGTTGCATACTAGATACTAGTGGAAAAGAGGTTGCAAAACTATGATTTTTGGGAGTACCAGCCTGATTTTTTTTGAAATACAAATCATATAGTTGTTTTAAAACAACTATAAATTACATTGTATCAAATCATTCGGAAAGGTAAATCGTCCCGAAAAATTCCCATAACGATCGATACCCAATATAACAATTTTATAACGATCCGGGAGAAAATGGGATAAAAATGTGTTGGGTAGCCGCATAATTCCGGAAGAGTGATCGTATATTTGAGTAAATGGAATAAGTCATGTTTGTTAACGTTAAACCAGCTCCCCACCTGGCCATGCGCCAATGGCCCGAAAACGAAAAGCCCAGAGAAAAGTTAGTAAATATTGGCGCTGCCGCACTCAGTGACGCAGAATTATTAGCCATTTTACTACACACAGGACATAAAAATAAATCTGCTCTTGAACTGGCCACGGAAATCCTCCGGCTGGCCCACAACAACCTGTCAGAACTCGGGAAAATAAATGTGAAACAGCTACAGCAGCTCAATGGTATGGGCCATGCCAAAGCAGTAACGGTTTTAGCCGCCATGGAACTGGCCCGCAGAAGACAGGCAGGTTCCATTCACAAAAAAACCGTGATCAACAACGGCTCCGACGCCGCCATGTTCTTCAAACCTTTACTGGCCGACCAATGCCATGAAACCTTCTACGTCATGTTCCTTAATCACGCCAATAAGGTTCTCCGTTATCGCTGCATGAGCAGCGGCGGCATGACCAGCACCGTAGTAGATCCCCGCATCATTTTTCGCGAAGCCCTCGATGCCAATGCCACTAAATTACTCCTTTGCCATAATCACCCCTCCGGCAGTTTGCGCCCCAGCCAGGCAGATATCCGCATTACCCACAAAATAAAAGACGTGGGCCTCCTCTTCGATATTGACGTAATGGACCATATCATCGTTTCCGAAACAGGCTATTGCAGCCTCGTGGAAGAAGGGATGATCTGAGATGATGATATTTGTTTACTTTCGCACATATTTATTCATTTTCCATATGCTCAAAATAGGACTCTTCGGCGTAGGACATTTAGGTAAAATACACCTCTCTCAACTGGCCACCATGAAAGACGTAGAAGTTGTAGGCTTCTATGATCCAAACAATGCAAACGCAGCCAGCATCTCCGAGCAATATAATATTCCGCGCTTTACCGTAGCGGAAGAACTGATACAGATCGTAGACGCCATAGACATTGTGGCACCGACCACCCTGCACTTCAAATTATGTGAACAGGCTATCCGGAACGGCAAACACATATTCGTGGAAAAACCCATGACCAACACCATGGATGAAGCCAAAACACTGGTAAAACTGGTGGATGAAGCGAATATCAAATTCCAGGTAGGACATGTGGAACGCTTCAACCCTGCCTTCCTGGCACTCAAGGGATACGACCTTAAACCTATGTTCATTGAAGTACATCGCCTGGCAGAATTCAATCCCCGTGGTACCGATGTAAGCGTGATCCTGGATCTGATGATCCATGATATCGATATTATACTGAGCATCGTGAAATCTACTGTAAGCCGCATTTCCGCCAGTGGCGTAGCTGTAATGAGCGACACCCCGGATATTGCCAACGTACGCATCGAGTTCCATAATGGTTGTGTAGCCAATCTCACCTCCAGCCGCATTTCCCTGAAGAAAATGCGCAAAATGCGCCTCTTCCAGAAAGACGCCTACATCGGCATTGACTTCCTGGATAAAAAAGCAGAAATCATCAAACTGAAAACTCCGGAAGACGAAGGATTATTTACCCTGGATATCGAAACCAACAACGGCAAAAAAACCATCGCGATCGATAATCCGGAAATCAAACAATCTAATGCCATCCGTATGGAACTGGAAATGTTCCGTGACAGCATCCTGCAAAACAAACCAGTAGTCGTGAATGCGATTGATGGCCTGCAGGCAATGGATGTAGCGCATCAGATTTTAGCGAAAATAAATAAGGGACTGTCCGAAACAGCCGCCGCAAAATAACTCCGATTGTAACAAAAGCCGCTGTCTGCCCGTTTTCAGAAAGCAACCAAACACTTATGAAACGAATACTATTAGCGCTGACGGCGGCTTTGATCCTTACTTCCTGTTTTAAGGACCCTCCACCTCCTGTTACCACCTACATGTGGTATAAAGAAACACTTTGCAACGATCCCTGGGGCAAAGCGCTAACCACCAGCAGCGACACAGTAGCTACCTGGTTTTCTAAACAAAAAATCTCCTTTAAAATGATCACCATTCAGGGACAAATATTTTCCGGTGCCGCTGGTTATACCAACTGCGATACCATTACCAATCGGCTGATTACGGCAGAAGTATACTTTGCTGATACTGCAAAAGCAGCAACAGCGGGCTTTAGAAAGGATTAAAATTTAACTTCTCGGGAGGAATAACGACAACGTATATACGCTGTTCTTTCACAGCATTTACGGATGTACTGAAAAATATTGCTTACTCTCTGTCCTTCAGCAATGCCTCGGCAATAGTAAGGTCCAGCGGCTTGGTAATTTTGATATTAGACTCCTCTCCTGCCAACAGGTACACGGGATGTCCCAATCGCTCCACTACCGTAGCTTCATCCGTAAATAACGGATCGTAAGGCAGTTCAAAAGCAGGTAGAATCAGTTCAGAGAGAAAAGTTTGCGGAGTTTGAATGATTTTGAAACGATCGCGGTCCACAGCAGCATTAGCGCCGGCTGTTATCTCCCGGATACTATCTTTCATATCAATTACAGGAATAGCACTGCCATGGCTGAGTGCAGCTTCATAACAGGCACGGATCAACGTAGTAGATACCAGCGGCCGAACTCCATCATGTATAAACACCACAGATGGCTCCGTTACTTGTTGTAAACCATTTTTAACAGAATGGAAACGCGTTTCTCCACCTTTTACAATGGTAATAGTTGGCAACTGATCGAAAGCCAGCAATAAATGATTGGCAAAAGTAAAATGAGCTTCCGGAAGTACCAGCACAATTTCCATATCAGGGAAAGCGGTGGCGAAAGCAGCTATAGTGTGGTATAATACAGGTTTTCCTGACAGGTCCAGGAACTGTTTTGGGACAGCGCTCTGCATCCGGGTACCGGAACCTCCGGCAACGATGATGGCTACTTTTTTATATTCCATATAAAAAAGAATTACGAATTACGAATTTCAAATTACGGGTGTGTAATTTGAAATTCATAATTCGTAATTCGTAATTTTTTAAACGATCAGCATGGCATCGCCATAACTGAAGAAACGATATTTTTCTTTAATCGCCTGCTGATAAGCTTCCATGATCAGATCATATCCTGCAAATGCACAGGTCATAATCAATAAACTGGTCTTAGGCAGGTGGAAGTTCGTTACCAACGCATTTGGAATAGCAAATTCGTACGGCGGATGAATGAACGTATTAGTCCACCCTTCAGCTGCTTTCAGGTGGTTTTGTGCAGTTACAGAAGATTCTACAGCACGTACAGAGGTAGTACCAATAGCGCAGATCTTGCGGTTTTCTTCTTTTGCTTTGTTCACCACTTTCACCGCGTGATCTTCAATGTGAAAATACTCCGCATCCATTTTGTGTTTGCTCAGATCTTCTACCTCAATCGGGCGGAAAGTACCTAAACCTGTGTGCAGCGTTACTTCTGCAAACTTAACACCTTTGATTTCCAAACGCTTGATCAACTCACGGCTGAAGTGCAAACCTGCAGTAGGTGCTGCTACAGCGCCTTCATACTTGGCATACACAGTCTGATAACGCTCCTTATCTTCATCTTCCGGCTTACGTTTGATATACTTAGGCAACGGAGTTTCTCCCAGCTGATCTAACACCTGTTTGAATTCTTCGTCATTGCCCTCAAATAAGAAACGAATAGTACGGCCTCTTGATGTAGTGTTATCAATTACCTCTGCCACCAACGTCTCGTCATCGCCAAAATACAATTTGTTACCCACACGGATTTTACGCGCCGGGTCAACAATTACGTCCCACAAACGGTTTTGCTTGTTCAGCTCACGCAGCAGAAATACTTCAATTTTTGCTCCTGTTTTCTCCTTACGGCCATATAACCTTGCAGGAAATACCTTGGTATTGTTCACTATCATTACGTCCTTGTCATTGAAATAACCGAGGATGTCCTTGAATACTTTGTGTTCAATTTTGCCGGTATTACGATGTACCACCATTAAGCGTGATTCATCTCTTGTCTTGGTAGGGTGCTGGGCGATCAGATTTAAAGGAAGATCGAATTTGAACTGTGATAGTTTCATATTACGGTATGAATGAATTTTAGAGGTGCAAAGCTACCGATTATTATCTATATCATCAAAAAATGATATAAAAAGCATAATAGTCAAATAATTATATATTATATTCCTTTAGGAATGGCTGCAATCAGTTGTTGTGTGTAAGCGTTTCCGGGATGGTTGTAAACGGCATCTGCCGCCCCGGTTTCTACGATCCTGCCCCGTTGCATTACCATCATCCGGTCACTGATAAATCGCACTACAGAAAGGTCATGCGAAATAAAAATGCAGGTGAAGCCCAGCTCCTCTCTCAAACGGATCAGCAAATTCAGTACCTGTGCCTGGATACTCACATCCAGTGCGGCTACAGATTCATCACAGATAATAAACGATGGTTCCACCGCCAGTGCACGCGCAATCACAATCCGCTGCCGCTGTCCACCTGAAAACTCGTGCGGATAACGGTTATAATGATCAGCTTGTAGATTTACCTTCTCCAGCAACTCCAGTACTTTTTCTTTTTGCCTGCGGGCATTGCCATATAACCCATGTACCTGCATCGGTTCCAGGATAGCGGCACCAATAGTTTGCCGGGGATTCAATGAGGCATAAGGATCCTGGAATATAAGCTGCATATCCTTGCGCAGCGCCCGCATATCGCCGGCTGATAAACTCCTCACATCCTGTCCCTTATAAATAATACTGCCTGCTGTAGGTTCTATCAATCTTAATAAAGATCTGCCGAGCGTAGTTTTGCCACAACCGGATTCGCCCACCAGACCCAGGGTTTCGCCTGTTCTTACAGTAAAGCTCACATCATCCACTGCTTTAGCCCACTGTAACACTTTGCCGGTAATACTTCTTTTAACAGGAAACCAGGTCTTAAGGCCGGTTACTTCCAGCAAAGGTGTGGCTGCAGCCAGCTGCTGCTCGCGTTGCCGCAAAGCAGCTTCCGGAATCACCAGTGAATGCACCAGCTCCTGTATGGCCCCGGCCTTTTCGTATATCTGTCCCTGTGAGTCTGTTTCCATAAAATCACGGATAACGGGTAGTCTTACCAAACGCTTATCCAGCGGAGGGCGACAAGCCAGCAACCCCTTGGTATACGGATGTTGTGGATGCAGGAATACGTCCCTGACATTTCCTTCTTCCACAATATTTCCTTTGTACATCACCACTACCCTGCTGGCAATTTCTGCCACCACGCCCAGGTCATGTGTAATGAAAATAACGCTCATATCCATTTGCTGCTGCAGCTCCCGGAGCAATTCCAGGATCGCTTTCTGAACGGTAACGTCCAATGCGGTGGTAGGTTCATCGGCTATCAACAGCCGGGGATGACAGGAAATGGCCATCGCAATCATCACCCGTTGCTTTTGTCCGCCGGAGAGCTCATGTGGATAACGATCCATGATGCCGGCCGGATCAGGTAATTTCACTTTTTCAAACAGGGCTATCACCTGTTCCCGTGCTACTTTATGTGTACTGCGCTGATGTAAACGGATCACCTCTGCCACCTGTTCCCCGCAGGTATGCAGTGGATTGAGGGCGGTCATGGGCTCCTGAAATATCATGGCTATTTCGTTGCCCCGATAGTTGCGCATGTCGGCATCGGGCAACTGTAGCAGGTTTACTGCTGTATCGGTTGTTGCCTGGTATAGGATCTTTCCACCGGAGATGGTGCCTGGCAAATCTATCTGCCGCATGAGCGAGAGGGCAGTAACGGATTTACCCGAGCCGGATTCTCCTACTACGCCCACTATTTCGCCCTTGCCTATAGAAAGGGAAATCTGATTAATAGCTGTTGTTCTTGTTTGGCCGGCCTGGAAAGTAACTTCCAGGTCCTGTATCTCTACCCGCGAGGAAAGCATACCGGGAAGATACAACAATTCTAAAAACGCAGATGTCTTACTGTCTGGTGACTTTCAATCAACTTCTGTAAAGAATCAATACCCACTTTCAGGTGACGCTCTACAAATTTGGTGGTCACTTTTTTATCGCTTTCTTCTGTTTTCACGCCCTCCGGAACCATTGGCTGATCAGATACCAGCAACAATGCACCAGTTGGAATTTTGTTATAGAAACCCACAGAAAAAATAGTGGCGGTTTCCATATCTACTGCCATGGCCCTAATTTTTTCCAGGTACGCTTTGAATTCTGCATCATGTTCCCACACACGACGGTTGGTGGTATAACAGGTGCCTGTCCAATAATCGTGACCGGAGTCGCGGATGGTGGTGGAAATCGCTTTTTGCAGCGCAAATGCAGGCAGTGCAGGTACTTCCGGCGGAAAATAATCATTGCTGGTACCTTCTCCGCGAATAGCCGCAATAGGAAGTATCAGATCGCCGATGTTGTTTTTCTTTTTAAGTCCGCCGCATTTACCGAGAAACAATACGGCTTTGGGCGTGATGGCGGAGAGCAGGTCCATGACGGTAGCCGCTCCCGGACTTCCCATACCAAAGTTAATAATGGTAATATCGCCTGCAGTGGCGCATTGCATAGGTCTACCGTGGCCAACGATTTCTACGTTGTTCCATTCGGCAAACATGGTCACATAATTACTGAAATTGGTGAGGAGGATGTGGGAGCCGAAGTGCTCCAGTTTCTCACCCGTGTAGCGGGGCAGCCAATTAGCTACAATTTCTTCTTTTGTCTTCATAGCCTTTTGACAAGCAAATATAAGGTTTTGTTCGCTAACGGCAATATTATCCTAATGTAACTATCTTCGCAACAGTATTAAAATCAATTGCAACTTGATCGCTATCAGCTTCCCACCACCGGATTTTAAAATTACCAGAGAAGGCAGTAAAGAGCTGATCTTTGACCGCTATCGTAAAAAATATGTGGTACTGACACCAGAAGAATGGGTAAGACAAAATTTCCTGAACTACCTGGTTCAGGTGTTACAATACCCGGCTTCCCTGATAGGTATTGAAAAGGAAATATTTTTGGGAGAGATGAAGAAGCGTTACGATATCGTGATCTACAATCGTGCTATGCAACCCTGGATGCTGGTAGAATGTAAAGAAATGAATGTACCACTCACAGAACAAACCATGCAACAGGTGATCCGCTACAATATGGTGATACCAGCCACCTACCTGGTAATTACGAATGGTACCAATACTTTTTGTGGCAACTATGTAGCCAATGAAGGAAAGTGGCGGTTCTTACATGCATTGCCGGCCTTTACCTGAGGCAGGGACGTTTAAACCCATCTGCATAAAAAAGCCCCCGCCGGAGGCAGAGGCTTCTACAAAAATTATCTATCACCGTGCATCATGGGAAAATACCCAGTTGCTCGTAAGCAGCACCTACTTTATTAATCGCCACTACGTAAGCGGCTGTACGCATATCATGGATTTGCGGGTTAGCCATCATTACATCACGTACTTCGTGGAGTGCAGCGTGCATCGTTTCTTCCAGACCGGAGTATACCAGATCCACTTCATCCGCACCATGTGCAATGAATTTCCTTTCGTTATCAGACACTTTTTTACCAGTCAGGTCTTCGATGGTTTGCAGAATATGAATGTTCATATTCTCATCGAAACGTTTACCTAAACGGCCATAACGCACGTGGCTCAGGTTTTTCAACCACTCGAAATAAGAAACGGTTACACCACCGGCATTCAGGAACATGTCCGGAACAACGATTACACCTTTCTTATTCAGGATTTCATCTGCTTCCGGTGTTAACGGACCATTGGCAGCTTCTCCGATGATTTTAGCCTTAACATTAGGTGCGTTGTGCTTATGAATTACATTTTCCAGTGCAGCAGGGATCAGGATTTCGCAATCCAGCTCCAGGCCGTCTGTATTTTTATTCAGATTGGAAGCACCCGGGAAGTTCACGATAGAACCGGTCGCTTTTTTGTGCATCAGTACTTCATCAGGATTCAGCCCCTGTTCGTTATAGATAGCACCATCCCACTCGATCAGGCAAATTACTTTAGCACCTGCTTCATGGAAGTATTTGGCAGCGTGGTAACCCACATTACCCATACCCTGTACAATTACTCTCTTACCTTCAATACCGGTAGTCAGCCCCAGACGGTCCATATCTTCCTTGATATTGCACAGTTCGCGCAAACCATAGAATACACCCAAACCAGTAGCTTCTGTACGACCACGTACACCGCCCTGAGAAATAGGTTTACCGGTAACGCAACCATAACCATCAATTTCACCCGGACGTAAGCTCATGTACGTATCCAGGATCCAACTCATTTCTCTTTCGCCGGTTCCATAATCAGGAGCAGGAACATCCGTACCCGGGCCGATAAAGTTTTTCTTCACCAGTTCCGCAGTGTAACGACGGGTAATCGCTTCCAGTTGGAAAGGAGTATAGTTGCGGGGATTGATCTTCAAACCACCTTTGGCACCACCGAATGGCACATTCACAATGGCACATTTGTAGGTCATCAGAGATGCCAGTGCCATTACTTCGTCCTGGTTTACTTCTTCACTGAAGCGGATACCACCCTTACAAGGGAGTTTATGATGGGAATGTTGTACGCGGTAAGCTTCAATTACCTGTACAGAATCGCCTATTCTCACCGGGAATTTAATCTGGTAAACGGCGTTGCAGGCTTTGATCTGCTCCAGGATACCCTTGTCCCATTTGGTGAACGCAGCTGCTTTGTCGAAGCTTTTTTCCACACTCTGGAAGAAGCTATAATGCTGATCTTGCGACATAAATTATTGTTTTGGTATAACGATTAGATTTTATGCTATAACGGATTATTCTTTTCTCTTTCTTCCAGCTTACCGATCTTTCTGTCCAACCTGATAAGAAATAATACAATTCCCAAGAAGATGATCACTAAAACGCCTACAATCACATATATCTTGTCATTGCTGCGGAAGAATTCGTTGACTGGTCCTTTCTCCGTATTCTGCTGTTGTGCATTTGCCAGCACTGTAATGAATAGCAAGACCAGGGTCAGGCAAAATGAAAACGCTTTGTTGATCATTTAAAAATATTTTTAAGCTGTAATTTCTTGTAACGTACCACCAGTGAAAATATCCAGACACTCAGTAAGGTCCATCCGATAAAGGCAGGATACAACACCATTTTCATGGAGCCGGAGGTGTCTTTAGAGGCAAAACCCGGTGTGGAAGCGCTTCCCGGATGCAGGGAATCTACCATGCGGGGAATGATATAAGTAAGTGGTATTAATAACGCAAAAGCAAACACGTTAAAAACTGCGGATATGCGTGCCCGTTTGTCCAGGTCATGAATAGACATCCGCAATACCAGGTAAGCCATATAGATCAGTATGGCGATGGCCGTACACATCTGTTTGGGGTCATCCGTGAGCGTACCGCCCCAGGTATAAGTGGCCCAAAGTGTTCCTGTAGCAAATCCCAATACGCCAAAGAAGGTGCCTACTCCCGCAGCGCTGGCGGCAATCACGTCTTTCTTTAAATCATATTTCGACAGATAAAGCAGGGAGTTGATGATCGATATGGTGAACATGGTATACATACATATCCACATCGGTACGTGAAAGAACAATCCGCGGGATGATTGTCCATTGGTTCCTATTATAGGTATTTTAACAGTGAACCCAGCGATAATTACATATATAAGAAGCAGTATCGCTAATGCTTTCCACCAATGTCTGGCCATTTTTTAACAGCTATATTCGGGGGCAAACCTACACGTTTTAAACCTAATCACAAAGATTTTCGGGGATTTTAAGTTTATCCAACAGCAGTAAATCCCTGTTAAATATCCTTTACAGAAGTACGCATTTTGTTTGATATTTCTAATATCAGTCTTTCCACAGGAACGGGAAAAGTATCATTGTCAGGGCAATTACGAGGATATCCATTCCTCCCAGCAACAGGAACATTTTTGGCAGTTCCGGCTGAAATACGGTGACAAATGCCGATAAAGAGATATTGGCCAGCAGCATCAGCACTGGCATAATGAGCGGAAAACCCATTACGGCCATAAGGGCCGCATTGTGGTTAGCCTGGGCAGCAATAGCCGCCAGCATGGTGAATAACAGCGATAGGCTAACGCCCCCCAGCAGCACCATTCCTATAAAATAGAGGGGATTAATAATGGGATTGCCCAGGAAAGCGATACTGCATATCAATGCTATAAGGCTCATCAGGGTCATTAATATCACGTTGTAGATCAGTTTGGCGGCAATAAACACACGCGGATTCACCAGGGAGTAGAAATACAGGAGGCGCCCCCTGCTTTCCTGCATAAAGCTTTTGGCAACAGCATTCACCGCCACAAACAGCTGTATTACCCAGAAAAGGGCATTCCATACCTTATCTTCCGGCCGCCCCATCATCAGGTTAATAACAAAAACGGTGGATACGATATAGAGCAATACCCCATAAAAAGCATATTGCTGGCGTAATTCCAGCGTAAGATCCTTTTTTACAAGGGTGAGTGTCTGATGTATTGAACTATTTCGGGTCATGGTCGCCGCAAAGATAGCAAAAAGGGGAAAGCAGAAAGCAAAAAGCTATCGAAGCGAATGATCAATAAGAGATTCGCTAAAGTCATCCCCTTCGATAGCTTTTTGCTTTCTGCTTTCAGCTTTATGCGCTTAAAGAAGTATATTAGCCCCTCCATAAAAAGTAGCGATGAACAAAATTCTGGTTGCCAATCGGGGGGAAATAGCCATACGCATTATGCGTTCTGCACGTGAGATGGGAATAAAAACTGTAGCGGTTTATTCCGAGGCAGATCGTACCATGCCATTTGTACAATATGCTGATGAAGCCGTTTGTATAGGCCCTGCACCTTCCAATCAGTCCTATTTACTGGGCGAAAAAATCATTGCAGTAGCCAAAGAAAAAGGCGCCGATGGGATACATCCGGGGTATGGCTTTTTGAGCGAAAATGCCCGTTTTGCCCAGCTGGTCACCGATGCAGGGATTACTTTTATAGGCCCTTCTGCAGCTTCTATCGAGGTGATGGGCAGTAAGCTGGCAGCTAAACAGGCAGCACAGAAATTCGGCGTGCCAATGGTGCCGGGAACGGAAACGCCTCTACGTAGTGTGGAAGAAGCCCGGGAAGTAGTGCAGAAAACAGGATTCCCTATTCTCATCAAAGCCTCTGCCGGTGGTGGTGGTAAAGGGATGCGGGTGGTCAACAACCCCGAAGAACTGGAAGAGCAGATCAGGATGGCTAAAAGTGAAGCCCTGAATGCTTTTGGCGATGATGCCGTATTTATAGAAAAATATGTGGGTTCCCCACGGCATATAGAAATACAGGTGCTGGGCGACCGCCATGGCAACTGTGTTTATTTATTTGAAAGAGAGTGCTCCATACAGCGCCGGCATCAGAAACTGATAGAGGAAGCCCCGTCTTCCTGTCTTACTCCCGCCATCCGGGCGGCCATGGGGCAAT
Organism: Chitinophaga sp. 10T418; assembly: GCF_056394125.1. Taxonomy (NCBI): domain Bacteria; kingdom Pseudomonadati; phylum Bacteroidota; class Chitinophagia; order Chitinophagales; family Chitinophagaceae; genus Chitinophaga; species Chitinophaga sp. 10T418. The sequence continues at coordinate 156,974 of NZ_JBFTHG010000001.1, read as the reverse complement.
GTGCCGTAGATGTAGCCAAAGCCTGTAATTACTATGGCGCCGGCACCGTAGAATTCCTGGTGGATGAGCAGCTGAACTTCTATTTCCTGGAAATGAATACCCGCCTGCAGGTAGAACACCCGGTAACGGAATTGATCACCGGGCTGGACCTCGTAAAAGAACAAATTAAAATAGCCAGAGGCGAAGCACTCTCCTTTACCCAGGAGAGTCTTAAAATCAATGGCCACGCCATAGAATTACGTATTTGTGCAGAAGATCCTGCCAACAATTTCCTACCTGATACCGGCAAACTGGAAACCTATATCCGCCCGCAGGGCTATGGTGTGCGGGTAGACGATGGATATGAGCAAGGCATGGATATTCCTATTTATTATGATCCGATGATTGCCAAGCTCATTGCCTGGGGAAGTGACCGGGAAGAAGCCAGGCTCCGCCTGATGCGGGCCATCGAAGAATACCAGGTAAAAGGTATCAAAACCACCTTACCCTTTGGACACTGGGCCTTACAGCAACCTGCCTTCATCACAGGAAACTTTGATACTAACTTTATCAGTAAGTACTTCACCCCACAATCGTTACAAACGGAATCAGCCGACGTAAATAAACTCGCGGCCATACTGGCTGCGTACGTATGGCAGCAAAACAATATAAATTTACAGGAAGCAGCTATCAGCAATATTCCTTCCGTTTCAGCATGGAAAAAACGGAATATGTTAAGATAAAGCTATAACAGTTGTTAACTTTCGTTAAAGTATTTCCTAAAAACAGGAAAACGTATAACTTTGCGCCAATTTTTATGATGTTACGCAACACCATTTTACAGATTCTTAAGTTCTTTTACCAGCCCTTTTCGAAGGTGATGCCCTGGCAAACCTTCCGCTACCTGGCGTGTGGCGGAGGTAATACCGCGCTGGATATTCTCCTGTATTTTGTGTGTTACAATTTCATACTGCGCCAGCAAATCGTGCATTTTGGCCTTTTTGACATGGGCCCCCATATTGCCGCGTTGTTCATGTCTATGGCGGTTACCTTCCCTACCGGCTTCCTGTTAAGCAAATATGTGGTATTCTCAGAGTCGAACTTACGCGGACGGGTACAATTGTTCCGTTACTTCGTGCTGGTAGGTATCTGCATTGTGCTGAACTATGTGTTAATGAAAATATTTGTAGAGCAGTTTCATTTTTATCCTACTATAGGAAAAATATGTACTACTGCGCTGGTCGTTGTTTTCAGCTACCTGACACAAAAGAAATTTACGTTTAAAGTAAAACAGCAACAACTTTAACAGATAAGATATAAAAGTAAAAACCCCGTCCGGTATGATACCTGACGGGGTTTTTACTTTTATATCTTATCCTATCAGGGAACGTTCTCGTAGTAGCAATGCCTGCATCTCGGCTCGTACAAATCCTTCTCTCCCAGTAACAGGGTTTCTTTCGAAGCGGATTTACGATAAGAATAATTTGCAATATGTCCGCACTTCACGCAGATAGCATGCAGCTTGGTGATATAGTCTGCTTTGGCCAGCAGGAAAGGCATTTGCCCAAAAGGTTTGCCTGTAAAATCCATGTCCAGCCCTGCAATGATTACGCGTATTCCACGCAATGCAAGCTGGTCACATACATTCGGCAACTCATCATCAAAAAACTGTGCTTCATCAATACCCACCACATCAACATCCTGCGCCAGCAGTAATATTTGCTGGGAATTCTCTATTGGGGTGGAAATGATTTTATTTTCATCGTGAGACGTGATACTACCTTCGTCATAACGGGTATCTACTGCGGGTTTAAATATCTCCACTTTTAAATTGGCGATGCGTACCCGTTTCAGCCGGCGGATCAGTTCCTCGGTTTTTCCCGAAAACATAGAGCCGCAAATTACTTCAATCCAGCCCCTCCGTCCTCCTGCAAGAGAAGGTTCAATAAACATATTATACTAATTTGATTATTAATTAATTAAAATATTCTAATTTTATGAAAATAAAATATTTCCATCACTAACCCGTTAACAATTAAGGCATGGAAAAAATTAATGCATTAATTGAGAAACTACAGGAATTAAAAAATTCCGGCGCGGACCTTTCGGCACTTTCGTATTATGCGCAATTGCTACAGGCGGAAGTGCTGCATGCACGCAACAAGCAGCATCAGCAGCGGGTGCAATCTTCCCAGAGTAATATCGCGGTCATTATGCCATCACAATCTGCGATGACCGAAAATATGCCAGCAGCTACTGCGGCGCAAACTACAACATTACCATCAAATAAACAGCCGGAAGTACCAGCACCAATAGAAGAGAAACCACCGCAAGTGGCTCCGGAAGTACCCGTTAAACCAGCATACAATATCCCGGGAACACCCATACCGGCAGCAGCGCAGCCCGAAGCAGAAGACATCAACACCCGCGCAGCCAGGTTAAATACAAACCCTACGTTTAATAATATTACCGCATCAGAAGATATAAATACCAGGGCAGCGAAAGCACAGGAATCTTTTACCAATGCTTCCGTTAACCAAACATTGCCCAAAGTACCCGAAGCGGTAGTGGTTCAACCGGTACCTCCGGTAGTATCAGCACCCGCAACCAACGCAACCGGACCAGCAACACCTCCAGCTACCCCGGAGCCCGTTCTCCCGGCAGCCGCAGAAGTACCGCCTGCCGCGGATCTGGTACCTCCCAAGCCGGAACCCGTGGTGACAGCACAGCCAATACCTACGCTGGCCGCAAATCAACCGATAACGGAAAAGCCAAGACCAGCCACTCTTTTTGACGATGTACCAACTAATGGGAATGGGAATGGCCATACAACTGGTAATACCGGCGAACTCAGAAAAGATCTGAACGAGTTGGCAGGCAATAACGGACTATCCTTAAACGATCGTCTGCGTCAACAACAGGTGGAAGTAGCCCAGAAGCTGGGAGAACTACCCATTAATGACCTCCGGGCAGCTATCGGCATCAATGACAAGTACCAGTTCATCCAGGAGCTTTTCCGGGGTGACAAGGACCTTTATGAGCGTTCGATTAAAACCATTAACGAATGTGGTAATCTGCAGGAAGCAGATTACTGGATACAACGCGAAATCAAGATTATACAAGGCTGGGAAGATGATCATCACCTGGTACAACACTTCTATTCCTTGCTTAAAAAGCGGTTTTCCTGAATATAATGTAATACTTTTTGCGTGGCCCCCGTATTGGCCGCCACGTAATCTCCTGCGATGGCGGCGGTTTTAGTATACGCTTCTTTGTCGCGGAGCCATAATTCCACAACTGCCTTCAGATCACTGGAATGCTGCACCACCACTGCTCCGCCCGCAGCTACCAGCTCTACTGCTTCAAAATATTTTTCAAACTCCGGACCTATCAGCACGGGCTTACTGTATACCGCCGGTTCCAGTATATTATGGATACCGCCTTTAGCCAAACCTCCACCCACATAGGCGATGGTGGCATAGCGGTATAAGGTGGTAAGCATGCCAATGTTATCGATAATCATTACGTTGGCAGTAGCACCAGGCCGCCATTCTGAATATTTAATGGCCTCCGGAAACAGCTGAATGATAGCGCCAATATGGCTATCATGAATTTCATGGGGAGCTATGACCAGCTTTATACCTGTTGCTTCCTTTTCTTTCCACCACTCATTCAGCATTTTTTCATCTTCCGGCCAGGTGCTTCCTGCCACCAGCAAGCTGTTGCCGGCAGCAAATGAGGCGATGGCCGGGATAGCTGTTTGCTCGGATAAGAGGGCAAATACCCGGTCAAAACGGGTATCTCCGCTGATACTACTGTTGTGTAGACCTATGCTTTGCAACAGTTGCAGGGACATACCATTTTGTACAAAAATATGTGTCAGTTGTTGCAGGAGCTGACGGAACATACCTCCATATCCCTTGAAAAACACCTGGTCTTTCCGGAAGATGCCGGATACGAGCAGGGTAGGAATATGGCGTGTATGCAGCGCCGTGAGATAATGGTACCAGAATTCATATTTTATGAAGATGGCTAATGCAGGCTGTACAATATCCAAAAACTCACGGGCATTGCTTTGGGTATCGAGGGGGAGATAATATACAAAATCGGCCCCTTTATAGTCTTTCCGGACTTCGTAGCCGGAGGGTGAAAAAAAAGTTAACAAAATTTTATATGAGGGCCAGGCAGCGCGGATGGCTTCCAAAACGGGTCTTCCCTGCTCAAATTCCCCAAGGGAGGCGGCATGAATCCATACCACGGGTTGGGCCCCTATACCAGCCTGCCGCATGCGGGATTGCCAGTGTTCGCGGCCCTTGAGCCACCGCTGCGCTTTTGTTTTACCTGCCATAGCGGCCAGATGTACCCCTGCCTTGTAAAATTGGAGCCCTGCATTATAAATCCCTGTTGCTATCATTCGCCTGCGTACTTTTACTTAATTTTCAGCTGAATGCAAAGATAATCCCCAGCCAATCTCAAAATTTGTAAATTTGCACACTTTAAACAAAATAAAAATATACGAACATATGGTTCCTATTCAGATGGTGGACTTGAAACGCCAGTATACGAAGATTAAATCCCAGGTAGATGCAGCCATCGAGGAAGTTTTGGAAAGCTCCGCTTTTATTAACGGCGGTGCAGTGCAGAAATTTGCCGGAGAATTAGAAACGTACCTGGGCGTTAAACATGTGATTCCCTGCGCCAATGGAACTGATGCACTTCAAATTGCCATGATGGCACTTGGACTGCAACCCGGCGATGAAGTAATCACTCCTTCTTTTACCTTTATTGCTACTGCAGAAGTAATTGCGCTGCTGCATCTGAAACCGGTTTTTGTGGATGTAGACCCACAAACATATTGTTTGGATATTAATGCCATAGAAAAAGCGATTACGCCTAAAACMAAAGCTATTGTGCCTGTACATTTGTATGGTCATGTAACGGATATGGAACCGCTGATGGCGCTGGCAGCCAGGCACAACTTGTATGTAATTGAAGACAATGCCCAGGCGATAGGAGCTGATTATACTTTTAAAGATGGTACCAAAAAGAAAGCCGGTGCAATTGGTCATATTGGCTGCACGTCTTTCTTCCCTTCCAAAAACCTGGGTTGCTACGGAGACGGTGGCGCTATCTTCACCAATGATGATGAACTGGCAGCCAAACTCCGGATGGTAGCCAACCACGGCCAGTCTGCCCGCTATTACCATGATGTAGTAGGTTGCAATTCCCGCCTGGATTCTGTGCAGGCAGCCGTATTAAATATTAAACTGCCGCTACTGGATGAATATATCAGGGCACGTCGTGCAGTAGCAGATGCCTATGATGCTGCTTTTGCTGATGTACCACAAATCACAACACCTTACCGCGCCCCATACAGCTATCACGTATTTCACCAATACACCCTCCAATTAAACGGAGCCGATAGGAATGAACTGCAGCAATACCTTTCAACAAAGGGAGTACCTGCTATGATCTACTATCCTGTTCCGGGCCACCGCCAAAAAATGTTTGAACATTTCGGCGGCGCTTCATTTGACCTCCCAGTAACCGATAATCTCACCACCAAGGTGATTTCCTTGCCGATACACACTGAAATGGATGCCGATCAACTGGAACACATTATCCAGTCCGTTAAATCATTTTTAAACAATTCCCCCACATGAAGATTACAGTAGTAGGTACCGGTTACGTAGGTCTCGTAACCGGCACCTGTTTTGCCGAAACAGGAAATGATGTCACCTGCGTAGACATTGATGCCAACAAAGTAAAAAAGCTATCTGCAGGTCAGATTACCATTTACGAGCCTGGGCTGGAAAAACTATTTGAACGTAACCTCAAGGAAGAACGTTTGTTTTTTACTACCAGCCTGGAAGAAGGTATTAAAGATGCGGAGGTGATTTTCCTGGCATTACCGACTCCCCCTGGAGCAGATGGCGCAGCAGATCTTTCCTTTGTGCTGAATGTAGCAACGCATTTAGGTAAGATTATGACTGACTACAAAGTAATAGTTGACAAAAGTACAGTACCGGTTGGCACGGCAGAAAAAGTAGCAGCGGCAATTGCGGAAAACTGTACAACCCCATTTGATGTGGTTTCCAACCCAGAATTTTTACGCGAAGGCGTAGCAGTAGATGATTTCATGAAGCCCGACAGAGTAGTCATTGGTACCACTTCTGAAAGAGCACGTAAAGTAATGGGAGAATTGTATGCGCCTTTCGTAAGACAGGGAAATCCGATATTGTTCATGGATGAAAAATCCGCGGAACTGACCAAGTATGCTGCTAACTCTTTCCTGGCCACCAAGATTTCCTTTATGAATGAAATAGCCGTGCTGTGCGAGAAACTAGGTGCTGATGTAGACATGGTTCGCAGAGGCATAGGTAGTGATGATCGTATCGGCAAACGCTTTTTGTTCCCTGGCATCGGCTATGGCGGTAGCTGCTTCCCTAAAGATGTACAGGCATTGGTAAAATCATCTGAAGATGCACAGTATGAGTTTAAAATACTGAATGCCGTAATGGATGTGAACGAGAAACAAAAACTCTTTCTGTTGCCTAAAATAAAGGCTTTCTTCAACAACGATATTAAAGGAAAACACTTTGCGTTGTGGGGACTTGCGTTCAAACCTAATACCGATGATATCAGGGAAGCCCCATCCTTATACATCATTGATGCTTTACTGGCAGAAGGTGCTACTGTAACCGTTTTTGATCCGGAGGCGATGAATAATGTGAAACAAGTAGTAGGCGATAAAATTACTTATGCAGAACATCAGTATACCTGCCTGGAAAATGCCGACGCCTTGATTATTGCTACAGAATGGAGCGTATTCAGAACTCCGGATTTTAATAAAATTTCCGCCAGCCTGAAGAACAAAGCCATTTTTGATGGCAGAAATCTTTTCGAAGTAACGCGTATGAGAGAATTGGGATACCACTACGAAAGTGTAGGACGTATACCTGCTACTATTTAACAACTTATACCAGACATATGGAAAAGAAAAGAATTCTCATTGCTGGCGCCGCCGGATTTCTCGGCTCCCACCTTTGCGATCGTTTTATAAAAGAAGGTTTCCATGTAATAGGCATGGACAACCTCCTCACGGGTAATATCAAAAACATCGAGCATCTTTTCCCTTTGCCGGATTTCGAATATTACCATCACGATGTCACCAAATTTGTACATGTTCCGGGTAAACTGGATTACATATTGAACTTCGCATCACCAGCCAGTCCTATAGACTACCTGAAGATGCCTATTCAAACATTGAAAGTTGGTTCACTGGGTACACATAACCTGTTGGGATTAGCAAAAGAAAAAAAAGCCCGTATCCTCGTTGCCTCTACTTCAGAAGTATATGGCGATCCTAATGTGCATCCTCAACCGGAAGAATACTGGGGTAATGTAAACCCGGTAGGTCCAAGAGGAGTATATGATGAAGCTAAAAGATTCCTGGAGTCTATTACCATGGCTTATCATAACTTCCATGGTGTAGACACCCGTATCATACGTATCTTCAATACTTATGGTCCACGTATGCGACTCAACGATGGCCGCGCTTTACCGGCATTCATGAGTCAGGCATTAAATGGTCAGGATCTTACCGTATTCGGAGATGGCAGTCAGACCCGTTCTTTCTGTTATGTAGATGATCTGGTAGAAGGTATTTACCGCTTATTATTGAGCGATTATCACCTGCCGGTAAATATTGGTAATCCACAGGAGATTACGCTGAATCAATTTGCAGAAGAAATTATTGCATTAACCGGATCTAAACAGAAAATCGTTTATCATCCATTACCAAAAGATGATCCTAAACAACGTCAGCCGGATATTACCAAAGCTCGTACCCTCCTGGGATGGGAGCCTAAGGTGGGCAGACAGGAAGGTTTAAAGATTACCTACGAGTACTTTAAAGAGGCGTTATTAAAATAAAATTATCTGGAATGAAGCGGAAACTATTGATTACTGGCGGGGCCGGGTTCATTGGTTCACATGTAGTACGGCTATTTGTAAATAAATATCCCAACTATCAAATCGTAAACCTGGATGCACTTACTTATGCGGGGAACCTGGAAAACCTGACTGATGTAAAAGATAAATCTAATTACATTTTCGAGAAGGGCGATATCACAGATGAATCTTTCATTGATTCTCTTTTTGAAAAATATCAGTTTGATGGTGTTATTCACCTGGCGGCAGAAAGTCATGTAGACCGTTCTATTATGGACCCACTGGCATTTATCAAAACAAATGTACTGGGAACAGCGGTATTGCTGAATAATGCGCGGAAACACTGGAAAGATAACATGGACGGAAAACTTTTCTATCATGTATCTACTGATGAAGTGTATGGTTCTCTCGGGGAAGAAGGGTTTTTCCTCGAAACAACAGCATATGATCCCCGTTCACCTTACTCCGCTTCCAAAGCCAGCTCTGATCATTTTGTGATGGCTTATCATCATACGTATCATTTGCCCGCTGTCATTTCAAATTGTTCTAACAATTATGGGTCCCACCATTTTCCGGAAAAGCTCATACCACTGGCCATACACAATATCAAAAACAACAGGCCGGTACCCGTATATGGCAAAGGAGAAAACGTACGTGACTGGTTATTTGTAAATGACCATGCAAGGGCTATCGATACCATTTTCCATCACGGAAGAATTGGAGAAACCTATAACGTTGGCGGATTTAATGAGTGGAAAAACATTGATCTTATTCAGCTGCTGTGCAGGATTATGGATCAAAAACTGGGACGTCCGGAAGGAACTTCTGCTCAGCTGATTACTTATGTAAAGGATCGCGCGGGGCATGATCTACGTTATGCGATAGATGCCACCAAACTCAATAAAGAGTTAGGCTGGGAGCCTTCTCTCCAGTTTGAGGAAGGTCTGGAAAAAACAGTGGACTGGTATCTTGAAAATGAAACATGGTTAAACAATGTAACCAGCGGAGATTACCAAAAATATTATAACGAACAATACCAAAAAAGATAGTTACGCTGGCTGGTGATCTGCTGTTATTACAATAGCTGGTCATCAGCCACCAGTAGCCAAATAGTTATTACCATATGGGCTTTCAACAAACCGGAATACCGGACCTTTTAATCTACGAGCCAAAAGTACATGGCGACCATCGAGGCTATTTTTTTGAAAGCTATAACGCCAATACTTTCAGTGTAGAGGGTATTACCTACCAATTTGTTCAGGACAATCAGGCTCGCTCTACCTACGGTGTTTTAAGAGGCCTTCACTATCAGCTGGAACCATATGCACAAACCAAGTTGATAAGAGTCCTGGAAGGAAGCATCATTGATGCGGTAGTGGATATCCGCAAAGGATCTCCTACCTACGGTAAATCTTTTGCCATCGAATTAAGCGCTGCCAACAAATTACAGTTGTTGGTACCCAAAGGATTTGCACATGGTTATGCTGTTATCAGCGAAACAGCAGAAGTAATGTACAAATGCGATAACTTCTACCAAAAAGGCAGCGAAGGTGGTATCATTTATAATGATCCTGCCCTTGACATTAATTGGGGAATTGATTTGAAAGATGCGATCATTTCTGATAAAGACCTTATTCTGCCAACACTGGCAGACATACATCATAATTTTATTTTTAACAGCTGATCATTTGCTATGAAAAACATTCTTGTTACCGGCGGAAACGGTCAATTAGGACAGTCCTTACAAAAGGTAGCCGGCGCTTATCCGCAATTTAACCTGTTATTTACCGATTACCAGGACCTGGATATCACGGATGCAGATGCACTGGCTGCCTATTTCTCTGCACAGCAAATTGATGCCTGCATTAACTGTGCTGCTTATACAGCTGTGGATAAAGCAGAGGAAGATGAAGACAATGCCTTTTTGCTGAACTTCCAGGCGGTGCTGAGCCTCGCAGAAATATGCGCAGAACATCAGGCGCAACTACTGCATATCTCTACAGATTATGTATTCAGCGGCAAACAAAATGTACCTTATACAGAAGCCGATGATACAGATCCGGAGAGCATTTACGGCGCCTCCAAAGTACGTGGGGAAGCTGCGGCAGCAGGCTACAACCCTGATACCATTATACTCCGTACCTCCTGGCTTTATTCCGAATTTGCGGTGAACTTTGTTAAACGCATGAAGCAACTAATGGAGGAAAAACAGGAATTAACCGTTGTATTTGATCAAACAGGTACACCTACTTATGCCGGTGACCTGGCCAAAGCCATCCTGGATATATTGCAATACAAAGCAGCCAATACAGATGTGGCCATTGGAGGTGTATATCACTATAGTAACGAAGGAGTGACCAGCTGGTACGACTTTGCGGTAACTATTAAAGAGATGACCAATGCAACCACCACTATCCACCCGGTTACATCTGACAAATATAAAACTGCAGCAAAACGCCCGGCCTACAGCGTATTGAACAAGGAAAAAATAAAAAGTACTTTCGGTATTACTATCCCCTATTGGAGAGATAGCCTGGCGAAATGCCTGAAAAATATATAAGGCCATACAAGGCTGATTAAAAAGGTCCGGCATGAAAAGAATTCTTTTCATGCCAGACCTTTTTATGGCAGTTTACTTCTTAAGCCCGGTAATTAAAGTTCCTCCCATTTTTTTACCCTCACTAAAAGAGGCTGTCTTTATCGGACCAAAGGCAGGGGCAAACCATTCCACCGCGGTAAACTTCCTGGGCACGACTTTGTTCATCATTGTCATCTGAAAATCAAGGTCATAGCTGATAACATAACAGTTCCAGCTACCGGCAGCGGTGGTAACATTTTCTCTTCCTGTTACCCTCCGGTTATGGATAGTATAACTGAGCACCATTTCCATGCCCTTTACCTTATTCTTCATTTCATACGAACCTCCCTGTAGTTCCTGTCCTACCTGCATATGAGAAGGGTAATCCAGAAAAGCCCCGTTAGATTTACCCTCCATTTTTGTGTCTGTTGTGTTGGGCATAGATGGAAAATTCATTTTCATGTCTACCGCCGCCCCATTACCACTACATTTGAAATGCCCGGTACTGGTGGCTACCTGCTTACTATTCTTGTCATAATAGGTATTGGTGAAATCAGATATGACACCATCGCCATCTTTATGCACATTATTGACTTTATAGATGGTTTTACCAGTGGCGACGTCACTGCCATCGTACACGGTCATTTCAATTTCGGCATTATTCAGCAGGTAATAGAACCCTTTACAATCCTGTGCTATTGCGGGTGTAACATAACATAGGGGTAATAAAAAAATAAGTAAGCTTTTCATAAAACAAGGTGTTTTGGGGAAGATGAAAAATAGATATCTTATGAATTAACCTTACGATGGATGAATCAACCGGCTGGCTGCTACTATAAATTTACATAGATATTTGTTAGATCTGACCTCCCTCCCTTAAAATGGACGAATCCTGTTAATTTTATGTAGGTTTGCAAAAATTGTTATTAAAATCATGAATCTGATAGAAGAACTGCGCTGGCGGGGTATGCTACAGGATATGATGCCTGGAACGGAAGAGCAACTGCAAAAGGAAATGACCACTGCTTATATTGGTTTTGACCCTACAGCAGCGTCATTGCACATCGGTAGCCTGGTACCTATTCTGCTGCTGGTGCACCTGCAAAAGGCAGGACATAAGCCCCTCGCGCTGGTGGGCGGCGCTACCGGCATGGTAGGCGACCCCTCCTTTAAAGCGGAAGAAAGAAAAATGCTGGACCTCGATACCCTGCAAAAAAATGTGAATGGTATCAAAGCACAGCTGGAACGCTTCCTGGATTTTGATCCTGCCAAACCCAATGCGGCAGAAATGGTGAATAACTTCGACTGGTTCCAACACATTTCCTTCCTCGATTTTATTCGCGATACCGGTAAACACATCACCGTAAATTATATGATGGCCAAAGATTCCGTTAAAAAACGAATCGAAGGCGACAACGGGATGTCATTCACAGAATTTACCTATCAACTGATACAGGGCTACGATTTCTATCATTTGTATACCGCTAAAAACTGTAAACTGCAGATGGGTGGCTCCGATCAGTGGGGGAACATTGTTACCGGTACTGAACTGGTGCGCCGTAAAGCACGCGGTGAGGCATTCGCATTTACCTGCCCGCTCATTAAAAAAGCAGATGGCACCAAATTCGGCAAAACCGAATCAGGAACAATATGGCTGGATCCTAAACGCACGTCTCCATATGCCTTCTACCAGTTCTGGCTGAAAACAAGTGACGTTGATGCAGAAAGCTATATCAGAATCTTCACTTTTATGGAACAATCCGAAGTGGAAGAATTAATTGCACAACATCAGCAGGATCCCGGACAACGACTGCTACAGAAACGTCTGGCAAAAGAAGTAACGGTATTCATACATGGTGAAGAAAGCTACAATTATGCAGTAGAAGCATCTGCCATATTGTTTAATAAAAATACAGAAGCGCTCCTGCTGTCACTTTCTGAAGAAGATCTGATAGAGGTAATGGACGGAGTTCCTCAATATGATGTACCCAGAACAGACCTGGAAGCCGGTAAGGATATTGTAAGTCTGCTGGCAGAAACCGGCATTTTCCCGAGCAAAAGTGAAGCCCGTAAAACAGTGCAGGGTGGCGGTGTCAGTGTAAATAAAGTAAAAGTTCCTGGCATTGATATGGTGATCAATACCTCTTCACTGCTAAGAGATAAATACATTCTGCTACAAAAAGGGAAAAGTTATTTCCTTGTAAAAGCGGTATAGTGTATAAAACTTACATAAACAGAAAAGGCTGGTATCACTACCAGCCTTTMTTTTTTATACTCATTACCCATATTATTTCAATCCATACTTCTTCTCGTACTTCTCATACAATTGCTTCTGCTTATTATCCAGGTTGATTTCTCTGCCCTGAATAAATGCTTTTGTAATCACGCTGGATTTCATATCCAGCATATCACCTGTGCTGATCGCAATGTTAGCATCCTTGCCGGCTTCCAGCGAACCGGTTATTTTATCGATGCCCAATATCCTGGCGGCATTCAGCGTCACCGCGGTCAGGGCTTCTTCTTTGCTGAGTCCGAAAGCGCTGGCAGTACCGGCTTCAAAGCCCAGGTTACGTTGTTGCCAGAAGCCTTCATTGCTCAGGCAAAACAGCACACCTGCTTTTTGCAGTTGAGCCGCAGCTTTATAAGGCTGGTCTACATCATCGTCCTGCATCACCGGCAAGCTATGTGGTTGTGTTAAAATCACCGGCACATTATTTTGTTTCAGGATGTCTGCGATGAGCCAGGCATCAGTGCCACCTACGATAGTGACGTCTACATTAAACTCCTTTGCAAAATCAATGGCGATCAGCATTTCTTTCACCAGGTTGCAATGAATAAAAAGCTTTTGCTCTTTGGAAAACAGCTTGCGCATAGATTCAAACTTCAGATTGGTAGCCGTGTGTTTGGCTTCCTGCTGATATGCTTTTGCTTCGCGGAAAAATGTTCTTACGGTTTCAATCTGTTCCATGGCAGCTTTCAGGCGATCAACGGCCGGAGCAGCCCCGCCACGTCCGCCACCACCACTGGTTACGGGCAACAGGCTGGGTAAGTAAAAATGCAGGGCATTATCTGTTTTATATGCTGCATCTTCCCAGTTCCAGGCATCCAGTTGTACTACAGAAGAAACACCGCTGATGATACCTCCTTCCGGCGTTACCTGTGCCAGTAGGATGCCATTAGAGCGCAGGGTATTGATCACTTTTGAATCCGCATTATAGGCAATAATGGACCGTACTGATGGATTTATTTCTCCGACTTCCTTCACATCAATGGTAGCACGTACGCTTTCAAATTCTATCAGGCCCAGCTGGGACTCCGGCGCAATGATGCCCGGATATACATGCTGCCCTTTCAGATCTACTACGGTAGCATCGCTACCGGCGGCAGACACATTACTACCTACCGCAGTAATTTTTCCTTTGCTGAATGCAATCGTTCCATTATTGATTACCTCACCGTTACCCACGTGAATAGTAGCATTGGTAAGATATACCGGCTTATCCTGTGGCGCAGCCGGCGATATAGTTTCCTGTGCATAGGCGGTATGTAACGCGATAGCCAGGCCAAATAAAATCATGATACTTTTCATAGCTGTAAGCATTTAGCTGTTAGCATTTAATATTTTCAATAATCGCTGACTAATAGCTAAAAGCTAATAGCCAACAGCTGACTGGTGCCCACCCTGTAAGTCTTCACAGTGGTACATTTCATCCGCCACAAAAGACGCTTTCTGTGTAGGTGTACCCTTTTTCTTTTCAGTCAGCAATTGCTGGGTAAGACGATTACGTTCTGCGGTGATGCGTTTGCGCAACAGCAGGTCATTATCGCGGTCAAACTCCACGATACCATCTACGATGGTTTTCTCAGCTTTAGCGTAGATGCTCAGCGGGTTATCGCTCCACAGTACCACATCTGCATCTTTCCCTACTTTAATGCTACCCATGCGGTTATCTACATGTAGTAATTTAGCAGGATTGATGGTCACCATTTTAAGAGCGTCTTCTTCACTCACACCACCATATTTGATTGTTTTGGCAGCTTCCTGGTTCAGGCGGCGGGCCATTTCCGCATCATCGGAGTTGATGGCGGTTACTACCCCTACGCCTTGCATGATGGCCGCGTTGTAAGGGATAGCATCCTGTACTTCCATTTTATACGCCCACCAATCGGCGAAGGTGCCTGCACCGGCGCCATGTGCTTTCATTTTATCTGCTACTTTATAGCCTTCCAGGATATGTGTGAAAGTATTCACACGGAAATGGAAGCTGTCTGCCACATGCATCAGCATATTAATTTCGCTCTGTACATAAGAGTGGCAGGTAATAAAACGTTGCTGATGCAAAATCTCTACGAGTGCATCCAGCTCCAGGTCACGGCGTTTGCCGGCGCCTTGTTTTTCATAGTCACGGGCACGGGTAAACGCATCTGTATATATCTGTTCCACTCCCATCCTGGTTTGTGGAAAACGTACGGTATTACGATCGCCCCAGTTGGATTGTTTCACATTTTCACCCAATGCAAATTTGATGAAGGGATCCCAGTTGGTGACTTTCAGGTCTTCCGCATTTTGTCCCCAGCGCAGTTTGATGAGCTGAGATTGCCCGCCGATGGCATTGGCGCTGCCGTGCAATAGATGAGAAGCAGTAACGCCACCACTCAACTGCCGGTAAATGTTGATATCGTCAGGGTTCAATACATCTGCAATCCTTACTTCTGAAGTCACAGACTGTGATGACTCGTTGACGCCTCTGCTGATAGCGATGTGTGAATGTTCGTCAATAATGCCGGCAGACAGGTGCTTACCGGTACCATCAATTACACGGGCGTTGCCGGCAGACAGATTTTTACCTATCTGTGCAATTTTTCCGTTGCGGAGCAAAACATCGGTATTTTCAAGTTTACCTTCTTTTTCGTTGGTCCATACGGTGGCATTTTTGATGAGCAGGTCTTCCTGTTTAGGCAGTTTATCCCAGCCATAGCCATTAAAAGGATACAGTAACGGGCCTAAAGTGATGGCGGCATTCTTCTTTACGGAATCAACTTTCTCCGGTGCTGTTTTCACAAATACGGCCGTCCATTTTACGGTGTTGCCGCTGGTATCAGCGCCGGTACCGGTCCAGTTGCTGCCACTGATGATACCACTCAAACGGATGCTGCTCTTGCTATTTTTTGCCAGCGGCAAAGACATAGACACCAGTTTTCCATTTACATCTATGCGTCCTGGCAGGGTATCTTGCTGCAAAACAGACAGCAATGGTGCGCTGGCAGTACCTCTTACATCCACACTATAGCTGTTGCCTGGTGTAAGCGTCACAGTATAAATACCGCGGATATCATTCCAGCCGTCGGCTTTAATCACATAGCGGTTGCCCTGCACCCAGTTTTGATACAGGATGGTTTTATCGCTGAAAATGGGTCCGGAAGCAATGAGGAAGTTAGCGAGTTTACCGGCTTCCAGGCTACCTACTTTATCATATGCCTTTAAAAGCGTGGCGGGTGTTTTTGTTAATGCTTCCAGTGCTTTTTGTTCACTGAGGCCGTATTCTATGGCTTTGCGTACGTTGGCCATAAATTGTTTAACGTCTTTCAGATCCGCAGCCGTTAAGCAGAAAGGGATATTTGCTTTTTCGAAGGCGCCTGGTTCTGATGGAGCCATTTCCCAGTGTTTCATGTCCGACAGGGATACAAAACGGGCATCGCCCGGATCTTCCATGTCGATAGCGCCGGGGAAGTTCAGCGGCAAAATGAATGTAGCTTTGGTAGCGGCCATTTCAGGGATACGTTGGTATTCGTTACCGCCGGCTTTGATAATGTATTGTACGCCAAATTCATCGCCGATTTTATCTGCCCGGAGTACATCCCATTTATCTGCTGCTTCAAACAGCTGCGGCAGCTGCTGGTTAGCATTCCATGCCTGCAGACTGAGGTTCACACCTTCTTTGGCTGGCTGGGATTTATACCATTGTGCATCCAGGTAAGTTTGGCGCAGCAATGCAATACAGCCCATGAGCGAGTTAGGATAATTTTGGGTAGAAGTACCTTTATCGAAAGAATAGACCGCAGCGGCCTTTTCGCGGATGATCACCTTATTTTCTTTTGCAGTGGCCAGGGTAACCAGGGCCGCAGTGCCACGGGCAATACCGTCCGGCTGCTGGGTAAGTACAGCGCCAAAACCGGCTTCCCGTAATGGAGCGGCTTTACCCTCATCTCCCGAAAACAAATCCACTGCATTTACCTCACTTTTAATAGCCTGGTTCCAGCCATATGCTCCTTTGGTATTAGACAGGAACTGAGGCGCTGCATTCCAGGCGGAGCCGCCTTTTCTCGAATCAGACAGTCCATAACTGCTATAAATATCCACAAAGGAAGGATAAATGTACTTTCCCTTACAATCCAGTATCACTGCATCTTTTGGGATAACAGCAGCAGGACCGGCATCTATCACTTTTCCATCGCGGATCACGAGGGTGGCATTTTGCAGGGTTGTTTGTGCATCCTTTACAATAGTGGCGTGTGTAAAGGCGAAACATCCTTCCCGGGGGTCAGCAATACCGTTTACTGGAAAAGTTTCCTGTGCGCTGGCGTAGGTGCCTGTTGCCAGTAAAGCCAGCAAAAACACCTGACTGCGATACCGGTTCATGGCATAGGTAATACACCGTGATAGCAGGGCCATCCCGGGTTTCTCAAAAGCTCTTTTCATGTAAATCTTTAATTTTTCGGTTCAGATCTAGTTGATTCGTTAAATGTAGTAAATCATTAAGGCGGAGTTTAATAAAACCCGATATTTTTTATGAATGGTAAGGCGATCCTAAAATTTTGGATTCACACGAAAAAGGGATAATTTGACAGGGAATTACATCCTAAGTTTGTTTAAATTCGTTCAATATTTGCTGACTATGAAGTTTATTTCCGTTTATATACAAGTGCTGCTAACCTGTTTTTTTGTAGCCGTTTCGACCACCGCTTTTGCCCAGGTAAAAGATAGCTCCGCTACAACGGGCCGCTGGGGTGTTGAGGGAAGGGCTGATAAAATAACTGATAAAATTTCCCATAAAATCGGGTTGAATAAAGAGCAGTCCAAAAAGATTTATGTAATCAATGAAGATATTGTGCGCCGGATGGATGCGGTAAAAAACAATCCTGCCCTCACTAAAAAAGAGCGGATGACACAGTTCAAAGCATTGGATTCAGAGCGTAGCCAGCGTTTTAAAACCGTGTTTACAGCCGCCCAGTATAAGAAATGGAACGACTGGGAAATGACTAAAAAGGAGCATCTCGAAGAAAAAATGGAAAAGAAGAGAATGAGGAAAGAGGCGAAGAATGCGGCACCGCAACAATAAATAACTTACATTTAAACCTACCGGCAGTGAGTCAACTCACTGCTTTTTTTATTCCCAAAACGGATGACAACAGCGGATATAAAAGATATTTTTTTGCATGCCGTAGCAGCAGTGCATCCGCAGGAGCTGATGCGGAAAAATGTGCAGGTGCAGCCGGGCTCCCGTATAATCACTATTTCGGGAGATGATTATGAGATCCCGGAGGATGGCCGTGTATGGGTCATGGGAGCGGGCAAAGCTGCTGCCGCGATGGCCCAGGAACTGGAGAAAATACTGCTCCCCCATTTCCCCCTGCAAGGAATGGTCATCACCAAATACGGGCATGCGTTACCGTTACAACAGCTCGGATTATTGGAGGCGGGGCATCCGGTACCCGATCAAAACAGTGTAGCCGCTTCCGTTAAACTACAGACCATCGCCGCGCAGGTGCAGCCGTCTGACCTGGTTATTTTCCTTTTATCGGGTGGTGCTTCCGCCCTGCTGGCCGATGTACCGGGGGGCAGTCACCTGGAGGAAGTACAACAACTGTTTGAAGCACTGCTCAAAAGTGGTGCGGATATCCGCGAAATGAATGTGGTCCGCAAACATTTATCGGGTATCAAAGGCGGACAGCTGGCAAAAAGCATATATCCGGCTACGTTATGTACCCTTATCCTGAGCGATGTAGTGGGTGATGATCTGAGTGTGATAGGGTCAGGCCCCACAGTGCCCGACCCGTCTACCTTTGCCGACACGATGGCGGTACTTCTCAAATATCATCTCCCCGAAAAAATATCCGCTGCTCTCCTGCAGCATATCGAAAATGGAGTGGCTGGTGTAATACCGGAAACGCCCAAACCGGGGGATAAGGATTTCGGGCATGTGCATAACTACCTGGCCGGCACCAACCGCATCGCCCTGGAAGCCGCCGCCGGCAAAGCCCGGGAGCTGGGCTATTATCCGTTGCTGTTGTCAGATACTATTAACGGAGATGCACATACTGTGGCTACTTCACTGGTACAAACAGCGCTCGGTTATTCCGGTTCCCTTCCCGCCTGTTTGCTGGCAGGAGGTGAAACCACCGTCACCATCACCGGAAACGGCCTTGGTGGCCGCAATCAGCAGTTGGCGCTGGCAGCAGGTATTGCACTCGCTCACCACCCAACACTCACTTTTTTAAGCGGGGGCACCGATGGCAGCGATGGCCCTACAAATGCGGCAGGGGCTATCGTAGATGCATCTACGATGCAAAATGCCAGAAATATGCAGCTGGATGCAAATAGTTTTTTGCAGAACAATGATGCATGGCATTTCTTCTCAAAAGCAGGCGGGCTAATGATTACAGGGCCTACTCAAACCAATGTAATGGATCTGATGATCCTGCTCATCACCACAGATACCCCCAAAATTTAAAATCAAAGTTTGTATATGTGTGGATAGATTATATTTTTGGGGTTTGGAATTAGAAATTCTGGATTTACTAAACGTATTTGCATTATGCTGAGAATGGAACAGACATGGCGATGGTACGGGCCTAATGATCCGGTAAGCTTGTCTGATATAAAACAGGCAGGAGCTACCGGAATCGTTACTGCATTGCACCATGTACCTAATGGCGCGGTATGGACGAGAGAAGAGATATTAAAGCGGAAAGCCATCATCGAAGCGGCAGGTCTTACCTGGTCAGTCGTAGAAAGTGTGCCGGTACATGAAGATATTAAAACGCAGAGCGGGCGTTTTAGAGATTATATCAACAACTACCAGCAAACCCTGCGTAACCTGGCTGCATGCGACATACGTACGGTAACGTACAATTTCATGCCTGTACTGGACTGGACCCGCACAGACCTTTCTTACACCGTAGAAGACGGCTCCAAAGCATTGCGCTTTGAAAAAGCAGCCTTCATGGCGTTCGACCTGTTCATGTTGCAAAGACCAGATGCAGAAAAAGATTACAGTGACGATGACATTGCACGTGCGAAAGAGCATTTCGACAGCATGACCGATGAAGATCGTACCCTGTTACAAAAAAATATTATTGCCGGATTACCCGGATCTGAAGAAAGCTTTACGCTGCAACAGTTCCAGGCGGCATTAGATAAATACAAAGGCATTGATGCCACCCAGCTGAAACTGCACCTGTTCTATTTCCTCCAGCAAATAGTACCTATTGCAGAAGAAGCAGGGGTAAAACTGGCCATCCATCCGGATGATCCTCCATTTCCTATCTTCGGACTGCCACGCGTGGTAAGCACGGAGCAGGATGCCCGGGAACTGCTGATAGCAGCACCTTATGCGTCTAATGGCCTGTGCTTCTGCACAGGTTCCTATGGGGTACGGGCCGACAATGATCTGCCGGGCATGATAGAACGCCTGGGCGATCATATTCACTTCATCCATCTCCGCAGCACACAGCGGGATGCATTGGGCAACTTCCACGAAGCTAACCACCTGGAAGGCGACGTAGATATGTTTGCTGTAGTGAAAAACATCCTCACCACCATGAAACGCCGCAATGTTTCCATTCCTATGCGACCGGATCATGGACACCAGATGCTGGATGACCTCCATAAAAAAACCAATCCTGGCTACAGCGCCATCGGCCGTTTACGCGGCCTGGCAGAGCTGCGTGGCCTGGAAATGGGCATCGCGGGGGCTTTAGGCTCTGATTGACTGACATCTACCAGCATCAGGTCTGCACAACGAGTAAAGGTGGGGATAAGCAATACCATCGTCGGACTGAGATGCTACACCAGAGCAGAAAGCGTATTTGAACACATACCGTAATGGCTGATTACGCGTACAAATGACACTGCTTCGTTAAAATATAAAAGACCCACCCATCACGGTTGGGTCTTTCTTTTTATAATCGAAAAAATCACTGCTTTTTTGTAGC
Source organism: Chitinophaga sp. 10T418 (assembly GCF_056394125.1). Classification (NCBI taxonomy): domain Bacteria; kingdom Pseudomonadati; phylum Bacteroidota; class Chitinophagia; order Chitinophagales; family Chitinophagaceae; genus Chitinophaga; species Chitinophaga sp. 10T418. Next base: position 136,249 of record NZ_JBFTHG010000001.1, on the reverse strand, counting down.
ATTGCATCAGGATACGAGATTTTATCAACTGTACACTTTTACTAAACCTACAATACGATGAGCGCAACTGTCGATGCGAGATACGAGGCATGCCTGGCCAAAAGACCTGATAGCCTCGCCCGCCTGATTAACTTGTTCAAAAAAGATATAGACCTGCGTATTACCCAAAGAATCCAGGAACGCGGATACAAGAATTTTAAATTGGGAGACATGGTATTACTGGTGCATATAGATGCACAAGGCACTATCAACAACGACCTCGCCAGAAAGGCACGTATCAGCAAACAAGCCATGAGTAAGGTGGTGAAAAACCTGGAAGCAGAAAACTATATCAGCACCCGCAAACACGATACTGATAACCGCGCCAGCATCATTTTCCTCACAGAAAAAGGAAAAGAATTTATGATCAGCGTGTATGAAGGGGTAGATGAAATACAGGCGTTGTATGAAAGCATTATCGGAACCGACGCACTCACAGAACTGAAAGCCATCCTCAAAAAATTAAATGCAGGTTTAAAATTGGATTGATCTGCGGGTTATTTCATGCTTACATAATACCTGTTCGCACTATCTTTCACGATAGGCACATTCAGCATTGTACGTAATATGACCAGTGTTTCATCAGCAGATTTATTTTCGAAATCTGCGGTGAGCCTGCGTTTATATAGATTACCCGCCGAAGGTGGCACCAGGATTTCCAGACCGTAGTAGCCATTCACTGCATCCAGCACTTCTTCCAGCGGAATATTTCGAAACTTCAGGTGCCCCGTTTTCCAGGCCAGCTGCGACTGACTTTTTACCGTTTTCTTCTGTAATGGATGATGCAGTTCCCGTTTTGCCTGCATATTGGCCGTTAGCTGCATCTTATTGCCCTTATCCGGCACGAGGGTAACTCTTCCCTTCACCACGAATACCTGGGATAGCGTAGCCGTTTTATGCACATTAAATGCGGCATTCGAAGTATATAACACAGTGTGCTCATCCAGCTGCATGCGGATACGCGCAGGTCGACTGATTTCAAAATAGGCGTCACCATTCACCATCTGCAGCTGTGGTGTTACATCAAACTTAGCCGCATAGGAAATCGCTGTTTCCTTATTGGTGATGACCCGGCTATCCTTTGCCAGGCGTAGGGTATCAATATGGCCGGTATGATTAACGTAGTGCAACATGCTGCCCTCGGGACGCCATTTATAAAAAATAAATCCGGCCAGAGCGAGTACAATAACTGTTGCCAAAACTACCCACTTCGGGTGAAAAGAGCGGGCCTTAGGTTCCCGCAACACAGGAACAACAGGAGTGGCAGGTATAACAACAACAGGAATGCCTTCCCCCAGCCAGTCGGTCAACCGCCGTTCCACATACGCCGCCTGCTCAGGACCAGCAGCGATCAGCGCAGCTATTTGTTCCTGTAAAAGCGGGTCTTGCGGAGACTGTATATATCTTGATATCAGGTCACTGACATCCTGCTGCGGTTGATACATATTAAATGGGTACTGTCGGCTATAGCTGGTATGTCCGGCAAGATACTTAACTTCCATACAAGTTCCGCCGCACAGGCATCGCATTTGCAGACAGAATAAATAATTAGGTCACTTCGGCAAGGTTTAATATTTTTAGTAAAGACGAACAAGGCAAAAACAATATGTATGTCACCTGAACCTTTAATTCATAACGACCAGGAATATATTGAGGGATTGCTTCACCATCAGCCAGCAGTAATAGAAAGTATTTATCAGCGGTTTGCTTCCAAGGAAAAGCGATTTATTCTCCAAAAAAGCGGTCATGTAAAAGATGCCGCCCATATCTTTGAAGAAGCCCTCATGGATATCTACTATTTTGCCCGCCGTCACCCTCTCAAAGTAACCGACTTCGAACCCTTTCTGCAACTATTGTGCAAGCGCGTCTGGGAACAGGAACTGGAAAGACGGGGACAGCGTATCCCGGGACTGGAAGCAGAAGAATTGTCTACCATGAGCAGGGATGATATCCAGGATGTGGAAGACGTACTGAAAGAAGGAGAAAAAAGAAGACTGGCCTATCACTACTACCTCGCATTATCCGATGAATGCAAAGAACTGCTCCGTTGGTCGCTGACTGAGGGCTGCCTGCAGGAAGACATTGCTGCTGAAACTAAAATACCCGTTGCTGAATTACCCGAACGCAGAACTGCCTGCTTCCGCAGCCTGTTCAGAGATATCGATACAAAACTGAAAGCCAACAGTCTTTCTGAAAAAGACCTGCTGGAAACAGACCGCTTCCTGAGCGCACAAATGAGTGAGGCAGACCGCAAAGCATTCACAGAACGCTTGCAAACAGATGCATTGCTGAATCAACAGGTGAAAAGATTTGATGTCGTCCGGCAGTTGCTGGCACAAAAAATATGTAGTGATACCAGCAGAGATGAACTGCAACATCTGTTGTTTACCCACCGCAATGCCTGGTATACCCTGAAAGACAACTCCACCATTCCCATTCGTAATTACGTGATACTGACAGCAATGATAGCAGCAGCCATGGCAATCCTGCTGTATGTGAGTCCGTGGAGTAAAAATATTTACCGGCAGTTTGCTTCTACAGAAATGCAGATACCGGATATCGACAGTTTACGCCTGCCGGAAGAAGCCATTATACAGTTTAACCACGGCCATTTCAATGAAGCCGTTGTATTGCTGAACAATGCACTCAACATCAATCCGGGCAACTTATACGCCCGCTATTATCGTGGTGTAGCGCTGATAGACCAAAACCAGCTGGAAAATGCACGTAAAGATCTCCTCACTGTTTATAACAACAGCGGCGATCTTCGTAATGAAGCAGCCTTTTATATGGCATTGAGTTATCTGAAAGAAGGGCGCAAGCAACAATGCCTGGAGTGGCTGTTGAAAATTCCACCCGGTGCCCCTAATTACCTCAAAGTGCAGAAACTGATAGAAGAATTAAAATAATTAACTCAGGTATTGTCCTTTACTACAATGGATAATATTTTCCACTTCTCCTTTAATCAATTCATAAACAGGTGCCTTATCTGTTTTAATACGTACCAATTGTTGTAATACCAGGAAGTAAATTTCACCTCTGTTACAGCCGTCAATCTGGGCTTTAAGAATGTTATGCTTTACCTCTTGACAACCGGTGGCATCCAGTTTCTGGTAAATTACATACAAGTCGTCCATCCAACTCATATCTCTAAAGTTTAAACATAGTGTATAGTCCCCTAAAGTTAAGCATTTACATTAACAAAATATACCATCCGAATCTTAATTAATTGTAAATTCTAAAGTGCTCAGAACCAGATCACAGGGTTCCTTACAGGGAGGTTACGTAACACTTCTTCTTCCCGGGGATCAGGGTCCAGGGACAGCCATAAACGGTAATATTCACCATTTTTCAGGGCAGCAGCGCCAAAAATGAGGAATGGCTGCGCTACCGGCCAGTTATTCCAGTACATCACATCATGGGCATAAGGCCAGCCATTTTTATTTTTTACATAGGGAGACAGGAATGCCATGCCTTTGCCGATGTTCCGGCCATTTTCCAGGGTATACTGCCACAGGTCATTTTCTTTAGTGCTCAGCAACTGGCAAACAGTGCTCATAGCATCCAGGTTAAACAGCGAGTAACCGTAAGGTTTAGTACGTTTCAACTCCCGCGGAAAACTGCCATCAGCTGCCATTTGCCCTGGCAGCAATACCGTTTTATACCGGTTTATACAAAAGTCCATCAGCTCCCGGTTGTTCACAAACCGGGCAAAAGCTGCTACCTGCATCACCCAACATGTACCATGATTGTTGGCAGCATTCATTTCATCTTTGCCATAAGGATGCGTGGTAAGCCATTCCAGGTAAGTACTAAACCAGTCTTTGAAAGCTTGCAGATCAGCGGGTGGAATAGCTCCCGCCTTTTCCATAATGCTTAATGCCTGCACTACTTCCATCAGGTGAATAGTATCGATAATACCAATGCCCCTGCCGGTAGCCCTTCCTTTTATTGCCTGTGCATATAACAGGGAAGGATTCATGCGGGTAGCACTATCTTCAAACCAGGCCTTTGCATGCAACAGTGCATGTTGCAGATAGGTATTGTCTTTCGTAGCCACATACCCCGCTGCCAGTGCGCCCATTACGCGACTCAACTTTATCATCGCCAGCCGGTGCGCAACAAAATTGTCGGGGTTGCTTTGTCCATCCCTTTGAATGTAAGGACTATCCGGATGCGCCGGATCCGGCCACCAGTAATCTCCTTCAGAATAAAAATCATGCAAACCGCCCGCACTCCGATCGCAACGGAAAGCCGTAATTGTTTCCGGCGCCTGCTGCAGAGCCCATTTGGCACGGGCTACAATAGCGGGACGGGTATCTTTTATTAGCTGCTTCACGAAAGGCGATTGTGCATTGGCAGCATACGTTACACTTAACAACAATGCCAACAGCCAGGTAGTATGTTTACGCATGGCCCTATTTTTTTGGGGTTAATGATAATACGCGTCCATCATGGCCGGCTAATTCCAGGGCGAAATTGCCACTGAAGCTACCTAACACCTTGCCTGTCCAATAGTCTGTTACCTCGTACGTTTTATCGAGTTTTACGGATATTTTTTTGGGAGATGACTGCCAGTTGAGTAAGATCACCTGTTGTCCTCCCGCTGTAGTGACCCTTCCGGTTTCGAAATCTGTATTTTCAAAAGCGGCTGCTTTAGCGGTTGGTGGCACTGCTTTCCTCAAAACGTTTAGTCGTTCGGGTGATATTTTAGTAAGGTCATCTCCACTCAGCAACATACCACCTGTAGCGTATAATAAAGCAGCATGGAAGTTAAATTCATTAGCCGGCATGGCGCCTGTTAACACCAGGCAATCCGGATCATTCCACCACAAACGGCCATTCTGCCAGGCACGATAAAGGTTTTCGCGGCCCGAGCGTTCAAACACCGTCCAGTTACGCTTGATATCCATAGAACTGCGGCTGCCATGTACCAGGCCTAAAGAAGGCCACAGCGGATGATTACAGCCCAGTAAAAATGCATCTTTGCTTCCTTTGATCACTGCTTCCATGCCACGACGATAAGCTTCCACACGGGTAGCCTGCTTATCGTAAAAATAGCCCCCATGAATAGCGCCCCAGAAATTGGCGTCCAGCTTAAAATAAGTAACACCCCAGTCGTTGCGCATGGTGCGGAACAACTGCTCCAGGTGCTGCTGTACCGCCGGGTTTGTACCATCCAGTACATACCATGGCTTCCAGCGCCAGCCACCAAAAGTAACCAGGTCACTGCGCAACGGTGCGCCAGTCGCATCTTTTACCAGCCAGTCTTTATGATTTTTATAGATGGTCGAATTGCTGTCGCATATAAATGGCGCCACCCAGATAGCCGGTTCAAATCCTTTGTCACGGATACTGCGAAGTACCTGCTGTACATTACCACCAAAGGAATTACCCACTTCCAGCCAGTCGCCCATATGCGGCTGATATCCATCATCGATTTGTATATACTTTAATGCCGGGATATTATTTTTGATATAATCCAGGTTATCATAAATATTCTGCGCCGTTACTTTAGGACCGAAGCAATACCAGGAACACCAACCGGTAGGTGGTTGTTTAAATTCCAGGCGGGGATGAAAATGATGGATACGATCTGCAAAACGATCCAGCAACTGATTACCATCTTTGCCGGTGCCCAGCATCAGCTCTTCCAGGTTAAAAGTGGTGCCAGGTAACAATTCCAGGTTCTCCAGGTCCGTCACTACTTTAATGGTATCGGCAGATAAATAAAACTTGCCTACAAAGCGTTTGCCGGAAGTATATCCCAATAGCAACTGTACATCGCCGGCAGGATATAAACGCAACAGGTTATATACGGCCAGGTAGCCATCCGGTTGTGGTATTTTGTAATGCCCTGCATCTGTGTAGTTCCCCAGATTTTCCGGCTTAGCCAGTGTACCGGCTGTTTGAGTCAGCATCTGAAAGCCTTCTGCGTAAAAAGGTGTAGCCGCCGGAAGTATTTTACCCACAGCGCCTGTGATCACTTCTTTCAATCGCACGGGTGTACTACCGGTATTGACTACACGCACTTCGCATAGCTCTCCTTTCCAGTTACGGATCACTTTAATAAATGAAGGCGCCGGGCGACCATCAGCGGTATACGCCACCGGCGTACTATTTTTCAATGCCTGTACAAACCGCTCCGGATCTCCTGCCATGGCTGTGATAGCACTGCACAGCAAACAACACAGTAAAAGCAAGTTGCATTTTTTCATCGTGGATATTATTTTGGTTGCATTGTTAATTCAAATAATTTCATCAACTCACTCCCTCTAATTTCATTCGCCCTGATAGTTATTTCATACTCACCTGCAGGGAGATAAATTGCCTTCAATGGTTTCACTATTACTTTTGCCGGCTGAACATCTTCGGTAATAACGTTATCGCCTACACGAATACTGTAATTCCCTGCTGCTGACTGATCCGCAGTATACTTTATACCGAGCTGATAAGTGGCGTCTTTCACTGTACGAACTTTCCAACTCACGTATTGCGTGGTATCTTTCCAGTTATGTACGAAATACGCGGCCTTCTTGCCATCGCCGTTCTGCCAGCCACGACCATGAAGTATGCCGTCAAATGCCCTCAATACGTTAGTAATATCCTGTGTATCCAGCACACGCACCGTATCTGTTTTAATACCTTCCATTTCCAGCACTACCACGCTGCTAATGCTATCTGGTGCTGCTGCAGGCACGGTTATTAAGATGTCCTTTGCATTTTTACGTTGTACCGGTAACGCTTTTTTAGTGCTGTCACTTAGCAGGTAAGCCTTACTCACCTTACTTTCCAGACCACCTACATAAAGGGCCGTCCGCCAGTCGAAAACGTGCAGGTATAATTTGTTGCCCTTGAGGGTGCTTTCGCCCCAGGGCTGCACCGGCAGCGGGCTACTGCTGCTGCCGTAAATACTTTCTCCGTTCTGTTGCATCCAGCTACCAATGGTATGCAGTATGATCGTGTCCCGCGGATCAATACTGCCATCTCCTTCTGGTCCGATGTTCATGAGCAGATTCCCTCCCCTGTCTGCCGCCTTAGCCAGCAAACGGATAAAGAAAGAAGCGGGTTTATGACTGCTGTCATATTTTGAGTAACCGTAGGATTCATTGGTGGTGGGAATCGCCTCCCAGTCACCGGTAACGGGATAAAACTCCGCGGGTCTGTCGGAAGTATTGATATAATCCCCAAAAGAAATATGGCTACTCCTGGCCAAACGACCATTCACCACTACATTTTTATCCACTGCACGGATAGCCTGTAATACCCGGATGTTTTCACTCAGTGGTAATTTATGTGGTGTATCAAACCATAAAATATCCGGATGATATCTTTTGAGCAATTCTACAATCTGCGGGATCGCTTTTTCATTCACATACTTCACTGCTTTAGGCAGCAGCTCGGGATGTGCATCATACCAGGTGGTGCCACCATACAGGTTTTTATCTCCTCCCGGATTTTTATAATCCCAGTCATTACCCGGCGCATCAGGATGCTCCCAGTCGAACGCATGGGAGTAGTAAAAACCGAAGTGGATGCCATACTTTTTACACGCGGCAGACAGCGCCGCCAGTGGGTCCTGTTGAATATGATAATTCCCGATGGCGGTAGGATACATGGCTACTCCATCATGATGCTTGGCGGTGATGATCAGGTATTTCATGCCTGCCGCTTTAATCATGCGTACCCAGGCTTCAGCATTGAAGTGAACAGGGTCAAATGTTTTTATCAACTGATCGGCGTACTCCTGCCGGCTGATCTTTTCTTTTCTCATCAGGTGCTCTGCATAGCCATCCACCTTCTTTCCTTTCCATTCTCCACCAGCAGCAGAGTATACTCCCCAGTGAATAAAGCAGCCAAACTTAGCCTCCCGCCACCAGGCAATACGTGCATCATGATTTTTCATAGATGCTTTCCACCAGCCATTCACAGCAGTACTCACTGCGATGCTGTCGCGTGTAGCGGCGCGCTGTGTCAGTATGCCTTCATCATCTCCTTTTACCTGCGCTACAGCAGAATAAGCTATCACGCTAACGGCTACACTCAGTAGCCCTTTCCTGATACTCATAAAATATGATAAGTTTTACCAGGTGCAGTTGAAATATCATACTCAAATACTTTTTCCAACTGCAACACTGGCAATTTCGTTGGGTCTTTTACTACCGTTTTGCCTGGCACCTGTAATTGGTAGAATGGGTTATCATTGGTACCCACTGCAGCTTTCGCCGGTTTACCATCTACTCTCACCGCAATGCGTGTACGAATACGGCAATTACCACCCAAAGCAGATCTGATGACGGCATGGGTGAGTTGTCCGTTTTTCCACTCCATATCTACTTCAAAGCCTCCCCTCGCTTTCAGTCCCTTTACGTTCCCGGCAGGCCATGCATCCGGCAGTGCAGGCAACAGGTATATTACGCCGTCATGACTTTGCAGCAACATTTCCGTAATACCAGAGGTCACACCAAAATTGCCATCTATCTGGAACGGGGGATGTGCATCAAACAGGTTAGGATAAGAACCTCCGCTGTTATCCGCTACACTCACGGTTTGTCCACCAGCAAGGAATAATTGTTTGTTTAACATGGTATAAGCATGGTTGCCGTCTTCCAGCCGCGCCCACCAGTTAATTTTCCACGACTTAGACCAGCCGGTACCACCATCGCCGCGCAATAATAAACTACGTTTAGCCGCAGCCGCGAGTATGCTATCCCTGCGTGGAGAAATGAAATTACCCGGAAACAGGCCATACAAATGAGATACGTGACGATGGGTGTCCTGCGGATCATCCCAGTCTTTGTACCACTCCTGCAATTGACCATACTGCCCCGTATGAAAAGGATACATTTCGGACATGGTTTGTTTGATACGTGCTACCAGTAGCGCATCCTGCTGTAATACTGTAGCGGCTTGTATGGTGTTGTTAAACAAGTCATGAATGATCGACAGGTCCATGGTAGAAGCAATGCTCACCGTACCGGTAGCTTTGCCATCGATACGGAAGTTATTTTCCGGAGAAGTAGAAGGATTGGTCACCCATTGTCCGGCTTCGTTTTTCACCAGCCAGTCCAGCATAAATTCCGCAGCACCTTTCAGATCGGGATACATTTGCTGCAGCGCCTTTTTATCACCTGTAAACTGGTAATGTTCCCACAGGTGGCGACTAAGCCAGGCGCCGCCCATAGGCCAGATAGCCCATTTGGGATTACCGTTGGGGTCTTTGAAATCTATGCCGCCAGCGGGATTGGTCATATTCCAGATGTCTGAATTATGATGCGCGGTCCAACCTTTTGCGCCGTAGTTAACGGCAGCGGTTACACGTCCGCTCTGCGAAAGCTTATTAATAAACTGAAATAAAGGAATACCGCAATCTGATAAGTTAGCCGTTTCAGATGGCCAGTAGTTCATTTCAGTATTAATGTTAATTGTATAGTTAGATCCCCATGGCGGTTGCATTTCCTTATTCCACAATCCTTGCAGATTCATAGCCGGTCCGCCTTTACGGGAACCCGCTATCATCAGGTAGCGGCCATATTGATACAACAGCGTGGTTAACTGTGGATCCCGGTTACCACCATGCTCCGTGTATACTTTCAGACGTTCGTCTGTAGGCAGCGTTGCATCACGGTCTACACCCAGGTTGATAGCTACGCGGTTAAATAATGCGGTATAGTCTTTCAAATGTGCCTGCAGCAACTGTGCATAATTGCCCACTTTCAGCAGTGGCGCAGCTGCGGCGGCATGCTCATCGTTACCATTGGGTTGGCCATCTTTAAAGCTCGTCCCAACAGATAATAACAACAGGGCTTCTGTAGCGCCGGATATATGTACACCAGCGGTATCTGTTTTTACCTGTCCACCGCTAACACGGGCATCCAGGTGTACTTCATAATTAATACCTTTTTCGCCATACACGATCTGTTTAGACTCATAAGGTCTGGCGGCCACATATTCCGGACATCTGCCTTTCATCACCAGGTAATGATTATTCAGTACGCTATTGGTATGCGGCATGCCGTTGGCAAAACGGGTACTGAAATTTAGTTGTCCGGCTTTACCGGCAGTATAGCGTATCACCAGCAGTTGTTGTGGATAGCTGGAAAATACTTCTCTCGTATATGCGATGCCGTTAGCCACATAGCTTACCCGTGCTATTCCTTTATTCAGGTCCAGTTCGCGCTTATATTGTATTGCTTCCTGTGGTATATCGTTATCAATCAGCAGGCTGCCCAGCGTAAGATAACGGGCACTATAGGTACCCATCATTTTTTTTGCCAGCACATTCGCCTCTGTATATTTCTCTTCAAACAACAGTTTACGCATTTCCGGCAGTGTTTCTTTTGCCTGCGGATTGTTGCCATCACGGGGCACGCCTGACCAGAGATAGCCTTCATTCAGTTGCAGTTCTTCCTGTTGCACGCCACCAAACATCATGGCGCCGATACGGCCGTTTCCTACCGGTAATGCCTCTACCCAGTTTTGGGCAGGCTGTTTATACCAGAGTTTCAGCAGAGAGTCTTCAGGTGGCGCGGCATAGGTGTTGCGCGCAAAAAGCATTACAGCAGATGCTAACAGATACTTTATCATTAATTCATTATTTTTTAATTTGAGTCATACCAGTTTCCATTCCTTTGCTGGTAGCCGCTACTACCGCGGCTCCATCGTTAACGGCTACACGAATACTCGCTTGTCCGTTGGCCAGTTGTACTTTGCGTGATCCTCCGGCAGTGCCCAGATCGTCTATCAGCCGGCCGTTACCGGCAATAGAAAATGCTATTTCGTTGGCGGCATCCAGGCATAATACGCCGGCCGCGTCTACTGCCTTCACCTTCACCAGGTTGCCGGTATGTTCCAGTATCAGTTTCACAGGTGCTGTCCAGGAAGCAGTTTGATATTGCCAGTTTACTTCATCAGTGATGGTTTGTTTTCCGTTGCGGGCAATTACTTTCACTACGTTATTACCGGTGATCAGCGCCACCTTCCAGCGCAGCCCGGCAGCAGGAAAATCGGGATTGTTGCGTTTGCGGATACCCGCACTTTTTCCGTTTACAAACAATTCAGCTTCGGTACAATTGGAGTATACACGGATCTCTTTTTCTTCTCCTTCTTTTCCCCAACGTATCGGCCAGGCATGGCCCAGGATGTGTGCCATGGGCTGTTTGGTCCAGTAAGACTGAAATACATAATATATTTCTTTAGGGCTGAGATCACGGGCAACGATACCTTTCTGGTTTACATAAGGTACGGGATTTTCAGGACGCAATGGAGTAGAAAAATCTTTGAAAACCCAGTAGGCGGAACCGGTCAGCTGCGGCATGGTTTCCTGTTCTTTCAGGTGCCAGTCGACCAGGTTCACTGCATACGACTCTGACCAGTCACCATCTTTTGATGCGCGGGCATTACCACCGGTGAGAGCAAAATCACCGGTGCGTTCATCGGCACCTTTACCGGTAGCTATCTGTTTAATGAATTTTTCCGGCTCCTCTGCATAGCGTCCCTGGTGGCTGTCGGCCCCCCATTCCGCATGAAAGAAATGTGGTACTTTGGCTATTTCGTTCAGGCTTTCCTGTTTATATTCTGTGTAGCGGCCACGATACCAGCCAGCCCATATAGATGGAGAGTAAACATCTACAATATCCTTACAGAAATCACAACGGCGGATGGTGGTTTTGCGGGTACTGTCCAGCTGATGTGCGAGTGTATTCAGCTCCGACATAAACGCGCGGATCTGTTGTTTATCGAACTCGGGGAAATCGCCTGGCCAGTCGTTTTCATTGCCCAGGCCCCATAATATCACCGCAGGATGGTTGCGATGTTGGGAAATGAGGTTCGTCAGCATTCTTCTGGCCTGTGCCTTATATACTTCTCCACCCAGCCCTCCCCTGCACCAGGGAATTTCTTCCCATACAAGGATGCCCAGGCTGTCACAGAGGTTTAACACAATGCGTGATTGCTGATAGTGGCCGAGGCGGATAAAATTGGCGCCCATCTTTTTTATCAGGATCATTTCCTGACGGATCATGTCTTCCGTCATTGCAGCGGCTGCGCCGGCATGATCTTCATGGCGGTGAGTACCATGTAGCAGGAGGCGTTTGCCATTCAGTAAAAACGGGCCCTGTGTTACAAATTCAAAATGCCGGAAACCGGTTTGCCCTGACCAGGTAGCCACGCCTGCGGCACTGGTTAAAGTGGCTTCCACCGTATACAGCTGTGGTTGATCAGGCGACCATAGCTGTGGCTTTTTAACACTGATGACGGATAGTTGTTGTATGTTCTTTGTGGGGATAATTGTTTGTTTAATTGTTTTGATGATATGATGCTGCGGGTCCAGTACACGCAGTTCCAGCGTGCCGGTGGTGATGTTTTCCGCATCGGAAAAGGCGGTGCTGATATGCAGTATACCTTCTTTTCCTGCGGCGTCTGTTTCTTCCTGTACGTGAAATGCATCAAAGGATAACGCGGGGGCATATACGATATTTACATACCGGTATAATCCGCCGTATACATTAAAATCAGACATATCGGAAGGAATCATTTCCAGGTCGCGGGTATTATCGCAACGGATAGAGATGGGTATTTTTCCTTTGTAACGTTTTGCTGCCGGCGATTGAAGAAAGTCATTCACGGCTGTGGTGATGTCGGCCGACCATTCATCATAGCCGCCGGTATGGGCCGCCACTTTTGTCGTGTATACATATAGGGTAGTTTTTTGCCCAGCGCCTTCGAAGTGCAGCAGCGTACGTCCTTTATCGTAGGGGTTGTTGATATCCAGTAAGGTCCTGTACCAACCTGGCCCTTCGTAGTAGTTTTGATCCGGGTCTACAGCATCTCTGGCATTAAAGCAATGTGGGAGTGTAATGGTTTTCCACAAGGGCACAGATTCAGGGCTACCTTCTGCAGCGGGCCTTACTGCCTCCCAGATACCGCCCAGGTCACCCTGCAGGAATTCCCAGGACTGGTTAATACGGGCAGATTGCTGGGCCGTTACGCGTGTGGAATAAAGTAGTGCCGCCAGGATAGCATAGCAGGCAGCTATTCTTCTTATCAACATTTTCGTACAGTTGTTTTTATAACCGGAATAAATCTGGCGACAAGTCCTTGTCTGCCTTCTTTTTATTATTATACTTTATCTGGCAGGAATTCCTGCCCTGTTTTGATCAGTGGCAGTAAACTTTTCATTTATGGAATTCAATCAATTAATAGCAAACGTTTGCAAAAAAATATTCAGGCGCTGAAATCAGTACTATTCTCATTATTTACAGGTATTGTCAGATTTGTTGCGCTAATAAAATCCTAAACTATGCAATCGGTTGCAGATAAATGTATGCAATTTTACCTATTTCAGGTATCTTTTTCAGGGGAGGGACTACAATAATTATTTTTTTCATTCGTCTGGTTAAAAGAGCAGGATATTGGACGGCGGGACTAAAGGCTTTTAACCATTGTCACGAAGTGATACCTGTATTTGACTTAACCCATATTTCGGAACATGATACAGTACCGGCAGATAGATTTAATTTGCAGTTATGAAGAAGGATAAACAACCCGTCATCACATCTTACCGTTTGGAGGATTTGCTGGTTGTTCCTGGTCTGATGATAGATGTTCATTACAAAACAGCCGGGGAGGATCATCATCATCCGCATGCGGATCTGACCCAGGCGCACCGGCACGAATTTTACACGCTGGCCGTTACCGGCCATCAGCGTAGTCAGCATATGGTAGATTTCCGGCAGGTAGAGATGCCGCCGGAGAGTATTTTTTTACTCTCCCCCTGGCAGATACATTTACCACAGGATATTATACTGGTATCAGACCTGTTCCTGATTTCCTTTACATCAGAATTTCTGCCACCGGGAGCCCCGGCGTTACCAGTATGTATGGAAAAGGCAATCACACCTGATCCGGAAGGATATAAAGAGATCTGGTATTTATGTCAGCGATTATTGCAGGAGTTCAATCATCGCAAGGCATTGCAACAACCGGTGTTGCAACATTACCTGGCCCTGTTACTCACGCTTTTTACGCGTTACTTACCGGAAAATGCTACCAGCAAACAATTACAGCCGGAGTTATTGACACGCTACCGGGAGTTAATGGAGGTACATTTACTAAGCTGGAGCAGTTGCGGTGATTATGCACGGGCATTGCATGTGACCACCGATCACCTGAATGAGGTGGTGAAGCAGGAAACGGGGCAAACAGCGTCTGCACTGCTGGCGGCGAGGCGTATACTGGAAGCTAAACGTATGTTGTTGCATTCCACCCATGGCATTAAAGAAATTGCGTGGTATCTGCAATTTAATGAAGTGACTTACTTCAATCGTTTCTTCAAACAGCATACCGGACAAACTCCACTCGCCTTCCGTATCTCCAGCCGGGAAAAGTATAATTATAACCCGGAATAGTATAATAACGGGTAACGACAGGTCCGGTAGCTTTGCTTAAATTATAGACATCACATGAAACCATCAGCAATTTTACCCGATGATATCAACAATGTAGAAATAAACGGACAAACCCTCAGAAAAGGCTCTGTTGCTGCCTTTCTGGCGAATGTAAATATTATTGAAAACAACAGCGATACTACCGGTCAGGCCTATACGGAAGCATTAAAAGATATGCTCGAATTAGTTCCTGCGCTGGAACTGCTGGGTGTTTTTAAACATCTGGCCATCCGGTCTGAAAACATCAAAACTATTATCCTGCAAACCTGGCCTGATATGGCAGGTAAATTATAACACCCGAAAAATAAACTTTTCATGCCTTCAATTAAAGACAGGGCGACCAGTTTACTGATGTCGCGCATAGGGAAAACTGCGTCCGTACGTAACGTAACACGCATTGGCAATTTGCTGTTACAGGTAGACCTGCAATTACTACAATCGCTGCCTGACCGCAGCACACAACACCTCAAATGCGAAGTAGCTCCGTATACCTATCGTGATTACACGGTAGCACAATGGGATATGGTGACACAGTCTGCCACTGTGCTGATAGATTGCGGACACGATGGCGCCGGCAGCTATTGGGCACTTCAGCTCCAACCCGGCCAGGAAGTATATTATGCAGGACCTGGTGGCGGTATACATCAACCTACTACTGCCCAACACCTGGTATGCATAGGCGATGCCAGCGCAGCAGGACATTTTCATTCGCTCTATCAGCGTAAAACAGCCCTGCAAAATTTCCATTGTTTCCTGCAACTGGAGAGTCCGATGACCAGGCAAATACTCGAAATGCCGGTACAACCGCTTTCCAATAACGGACACTATTTCACCGATTTGCATGAGTGGTTGTATCATTACAATTTCCCCGCAGCAGACACGACTTATTATGTGGCAGGTAATCAAAAGATGGTAGTGCAGGTGCGTAAATCGCTGCGTCAGCAAGGCGGACAAGTAAAGGCACAGGGTTTCTGGGGCTAAAGCTTTTATGGCATCAGACCAGGTGTTCTTTCATTGCCTTTACAATTGCATTGGAGCGGGAATTTACATCGAGCTTGCGATAAATATTCATGATATGGGAGCGTACTGTACCCACACTGATATGACACACTTCAGCTATTTGCTTATACGTGTCTCCATTTACCAGGCAACGTAAAATTTCCTTCTCCCGTGGCGACAATCCATAAGGGTCCTGATAGACGTGCCGCTCTTTCCGGAAAAATGCCAGCACTTTGTTAACCGCCACTAAATTCGACTGCAAAGCCGTCTCATACACCTGAGATATAAACTCCGACAAGGACACAGGAGGTACATGGTCCGGTTCATATCCTTGCCGTGCTGCCGGCACAGGTGTCAATTCCTGTTCCTTGTCGTTCAGGGTAAGCAATAGCACATTTATATCAGGGTAAGCTGCTTTTACTATGCTGGCGGCTTCTATCGCGGTCAATCCAGGTATCTCTATATCCATAAAAACCAGGTTGCAGATATCTTTTGCTAATTGTTGTAACAATTCTGTTGATTCGTTGTGCAATCCCGAAACTTCCAAAACACGCGCTTCTCCCAAATTACCAGGACTTATAGGCCGCACTTTTTTCATAATATTCCTTTTGGGTTATGTATATTCATATGAAATCTCCCATTGATAACTGCAAGTTCTCGGAAGCTGGTATGGCTGATAAAATATAAATGGAAAGATTACACGGTTTCCATACCCGTAACAAATTTGAAACAATTACATGCAGTAGTCAATCGGATACGTATATGGTTTTTCAATAAATATTAATATACAATTTGTTTTATATTAGCCATAAAACAAACGTGTAACGTGGTAATTCGTAGCCCTTTAATGGATTAACAGGAATGTAATAGCTTACAAATCAACTACTTAAAAGTTGGCACTTCTCTCATTTAAAACAAATTATATTTAAACATATATATTACAATTGCACCTTTCCGGCCGTTCTTCGCTCAGTTCCTTTCCTTCCGGTCAGGTCATCTCCGAGTTCATTCCGGTACTTTTCTGCTATCCCCTGCAGTTCTTTTACCACCTCAGGGAACTGCTTTTGTACATCTAAGGTTTCCCCCGGATCACGACGCATGTCATATAATGCTAATGGAACCTCTACTTCTGGTTGCGCTCCCGGGAAACCATCATAACCCGGCAGATTTAATTTATAGGTCCTGCTCCTGTGCGGTAATACCAGCTTCCAGGGACCCTTACGAATAGCCTCCAGACTATTTACCTGATAATATACGGCCAGTTCGTCTCTGGGGTTTGCATCTGCCTCATTAAATAATAATGATTTCAAATCCACCCCGTCAATTTTTCGTGTGGGTAAAGCAGCACCACAAAAGTTAGCGATGGTAGGCAACAGATCAATGTTAGCAGCCATCTTATTACAAACAGTACCAGCAGGTATTTTACCAGGCCAGCGCATAATACAGGGTACACGCAAACCTCCTTCCCAGGAAGTACCTTTGCCTTCCCGCAAACCACCCGTATTACCGGCATGATTGCCATAAGATAACCAGGGCCCGTTGTCACTGGTAAAAACCACCAGCGTATTTTCCGCCAACCCATTCTCTTCCAGGGTTTTCATTACCTGCCCCACCGACCAGTCAATTTCTTCAATCACATCTCCAAACAATCCATCTTTACTTTTTCCTTTGTGCTTGTCAGAAACAGCAATCGGCACATGCGGCATACTGTGCGCCAGGTAAAGAAAAAAAGGCTGCTTTTTATGCTCCTTTATAAACCGGCAGGCCCGGTCTGTATAAATAGTGGTGAGCTGGGATTGGTCTTCCAGCGTTTTAATATATCTCAATGGCTTGTTACCCTCTATCAGCGGCAACGGCGGATATTTTCTGCGGGGATTAGATGAGGTATCGGCATAAGGCTTGCCATCGTAATGCACCGGCCACATATCATTGGAATAAGGCAATCCCAGGTATTCATCAAAACCATGCTGCAATGGCAACCAGGGTTCTTTAGATCCCAGATGCCATTTCCCAACCATGCCCGTGCGGTAGCCCTGGCTTTTTAATACAGTAGCAATGGTTTGTTCTGCAGTATCAAGTGCAATAGGCGCCACCGGCGATAAAGCACCATTGATGCCTACCCGGTTAGGGTAACACCCCGTCAGCAAACCAGCCCTGGAAGCCGAACATACAGCCTGTGCTGCATAAAAATAAGTGAATCGCATTCCCTGCGCCGCCAGCCGGTTTAAGTTGGGGGTATGCCAGGGTGTACCAGCAAAGCACTCCAGGTCACCGTAACCCATATCATCCATAAAGATGATCACAATGTTTGGCTTTTTAACGACTGGCAAAGGCTTGATGAAACTGAATAATACAGCCGCCAAAAATAATGTAGACAGGCAAAAATAAACTCTCTTCATCCGGGATGTTTAACAATAAAAAATGGTGACCATAAAAATATACATCTTCCGGAGAATTCCTATCAAAAATGAAATTAATCTTTGCGAGGAGAGCAGAAAGCGAAAAAGCAGAAAGCGAAAAAGCTATTGAAGCGAATGATTAACACGTATAGTATATACGCTGAGGTCATTCGCTTCAATAGCTTTTTCGCTTTCTGCTTTTTCGCTTTCTGCCTACTGCAAAATCAGCTCTATTACCGGTATTTCAGTATCAGGCTTACGTACTGGTAAATCCAGTGCCAGATCACCTTTATCGGTACCATGCATTTTTATTTCAGAACCATCATTCAACAACTGCGCATACTTTACTTTCCCTTTCAGGCCAGGCAGTTCAAAACGCTGCAACGGGTAATCCAACAGGTGCACATATAAACGCTTGGTAGTAGGATTGTAAGTTAACAGGCTGTTGTCCGGACGCTTAAATTCTGCAGGTGCCTCTGTACAACCATAAATAGAACGACCGTTTACTTCCATCCACGCACCCATGCCTTTCAATCTATCCTGTGCCCGGCTATCGAAAGTACCACGGGAGGTAGGTCCTACATTCAGCAACAGGTTACCACCTTTGCTCACTGATTCTATCAGCAGTACCAGTAACTGCTTATTATCCTTCCAGGAAGTTTCATCACGGTAATAACCCCACGAACCGGAAAAGGTCTGACAGGTTTCCCAATGAATACGCTTGCCATTACGGGTAGGCCATTCGGATACTTTGTATTGCTCCGGTGTAGCAAAGTCGCCGCCATCTTCGTATTCTCCCAAATCCAGGCGATCGTTAACAATAATGCCTGGCTGCAGTTTACGGATCATTTTTATCAGCTCCAGTGAATTCCAGTCGTTATGGTCTTTACCGTTCTCACCAGGGAAAGAAAAGTCTGTCCACAGGATATCAATTTTACCATAATTAGTCATCAGTTCTTTCACCTGGTTTTTCAGATAAGCCCGGTATTTTTCCATATCACGACCTTTGTTCAGGCGCTCGTAATCCTTTGGATCATTG
The DNA here is from genome assembly GCF_056394125.1 of Chitinophaga sp. 10T418. NCBI lineage: Bacteria > Pseudomonadati > Bacteroidota > Chitinophagia > Chitinophagales > Chitinophagaceae > Chitinophaga > Chitinophaga sp. 10T418. The sequence continues at coordinate 117,326 of NZ_JBFTHG010000001.1, read as the reverse complement.
GGGCGTTGCGGATGCACCCGGTCAATGGTGTAATCCGGATGATGCCAGTCGATCAGGGAATAATAGAACCCTACTTTCAATCCTTCTGCGCGGAAAGCTTCTACAAATTCCTTGATCAGGTCTCTTTTGGCTGCTGTATTTGGCGCTTTATAATCCGTAAATTTAGAATCAAACAAACAAAAGCCTTCATGGTGTTTGGTGGTGATCACCGCATACTTCATCCCGGCAGCCTTCGCCTGACGGGCCCACTCTTTTGGATTGTACAGATCAGGATTATACAGATCAAAATATTTCTGATAATCGGCGTCTGTGAGATGCTCATTACTCTTTACCCATTCGTGGCGGGAAGGCATAGAATACAGCCCCCAATGAATAAACATACCGAAACGGTCATTTACCCACCACGCCAATCTTTGTTCTTTTTGCTCGGGCGTTTCATTAAAAATTTTCTTTTCCTGGGCCTGTACCTGCAGGAGGAACAGGAGGAAAGTAACTGCACAGAGTGATAGTTTTTTCATAACTAATTAATTATGCTAATTTGGTTTGATACATTTTTATTCTGCTACCAGCCACGTATAACCCGCCGCAGGAATGGTTACTTTCACATGCGCCTGGTATTCACGGTCAAGGGTATACGCTTTTGACGCACCTTCTTTTTCCCTGATACGCACGCTTTGCGTGGCGCCGGTATAATACATCGGTAAAGTCAGTTCCCGTACAATTGCCTGCTCTGTTGGATTGTACAACATGATCACTGCCTTTTGCGGCAATGTGGGACTTACGTGCATGATGCCATCCCAATCACGGCCATCGGCGCGGCGAAGGTGGATAATATCGGTATTGAGTATATCCCGGTATTTTTTATACCAGCTGATCATATTTTTAACAACTGTTTTGGTACTATCGGTATCGTATAAACGTGGACCGCGATAACAAGCCTGTACACCGGCGCCATAGTATTGTACCATCAGTTGCTCATAGGAATCCAGGTGATCTTTCAGCGGCTCCAGCGTTGCAGCAGCGCCACCACCCTGGTATTCACTGAGTGGTACAAATCCCCAGCTCATGGAAGGTGTTTTTTCCCAGGTGCCATCAAAAATATTCTGCCTGTTCAGGATCAACTGTTCTGCTCTTGGCAGGGAAAAATTCACTTCCCGGTAGCCCAGCGCAATTTTATTGGTGCCATCCATAAAGTACCAGTCAGGTGCATTTACATAAACACCTCTTTCATTACACCAATGGTAAAGCGCTTTCTGCAACTGCATTTGTTTCCATTGGGAATCTTCCAGGCCGGTATGTCCGGGATGCGTGGTGGAGGCGCATACATCCCCTGGATATGGACCATCATTTTCAAAAATATCAAAGCCGGTACCACTGATAAAACGCTTTAACTCCTGCACGTAACCCAATCCCCATTTACTTCCCAGACAAGGGGCATTGCCAAAGAAGGCGCCACCACGTTTGCCGGTAACAGGACTAATTACATCATCTTCCTCACTGATACGCCTGCTCGAAAACAGGGAGTAACCGCCCAGCAGTACTTTTTTGCTATGCGCATAATCCGCCAGTGCTTTAAATTTCGCGATGTTGGCGGCGCTGGTATCTTCCATATTTAAACCACTGCCAAAGCTCAGGATCACACCTTCATAGCCGGTAGCCGCACATTGGTCAATGACTGCTTTTACTTTTACAGGATCTGTGCTTACCAGGTGCATGAAAATGGGATTCTCCGTTGTCCACGGTGCAATGGTGCTGTACATACGGCGTTGAGCCAGACCATTGCGTTCTCTGTCGTAGCCATCCAATAGTAACTCGTAAGTACGTACAGATTCAAAATGTTCTCCTGCAGCCATGGTAATGCCAACTGGTACTATTGGATATACTTCCAGCACACAGGGCGTTTGGTAGTCATAATTCACCTGTGAAGTGTAAGTGCTATCGGCCTTCCAGTGCGTGGTCTGGTCGCTGAGATTTGCTTTCATGGCGTTATTAAAAGCGTAGTTACTTTCAATATAGATGCCATGTGGTACGCGCATTTTATTTACGCCACCTACTACTGCCGATTCTTCTTCCGGCGTAGCCAGTATTTCATTCACTACCTGTTGCAGTTTAACGGGCTCCCCGCTCTGGTTGGTTATTTCCAGCCATTTAGATAATAAAGGGATGCCATCAAATATTTCATAGTGTACTTTCACCAATAGTCCTTTCAGCTCGGGCGCCTGTGCCTCGTAGGAGAAGATCAGCGCTTTACCGGTAGGTTGTTTGGGATTTGTACACCAACCATGTGCGGTCCATTTTAAGTAGGGGGCAATGCTGGTCACCTGGTGGCCTTTGTACATGAAATCTGATTTACCCGCCTGCAGCTTATCCAGCCAGGCTGGCAACAGATAGGCCTGCTGCGGCTGTCCCTGCGCTCCACCAATCATATAGTCGTGTCCGTTCACTGTTATCCTTGCTTCCGGTTTCACTGCACGCAGTAATTGTTCTCCGCTTACCAGGTTACGATAATCCGTGCATATCACGTTGGGGGTTATACGAAAACTGCGACTCAGCAAACCATTGCTGAGTGTAATTTCTTTACCCTTTTCTGTAACAGCAGCGGTGTAGGGCTGACGATTAATCAACCAGTCATTTACCGGTGGCTTCACCTGTGCCAGTAACATACCGGAATACAAACAGGTAACCAGTCCTGCCAGGAGGTTAGTTTTTTTCATGTTCATGCTATTCTTATAAAATTATTTTACGGGCTGCAGGATAATTTTCCTCAACCAACATAGCTCACTTTTATTACCGGATACCGGCTTTACTGCCAGGTTTTGTTTACCGGCTTTATCAATATGTACAATGCCAACGGCATGTTGAATAAACTGCATCGGTTTGTGACTGTCGTAGGTACCTGTCGTCAGCGTCAGGAAAGAAAGTTGTTGTCCGCCAACGGTTACCATCCCCTGTTGAGAAGCACTGCCTGGTTCACAGGCATAGTCGAGTATAATTTTATAATCTCCGGCATCCTGTATGTCCAGTGGAAATACAATGGCATCGTCAGGCGTCACCATACCGGTAATACAGTTATCATGTTTCCAGTCGCCGAAATAATGGGAATAGGTAAACAGTTTACTTTTGGCGGCGCCGTTGAAAACAGCCCATACAGCAGGTATTTCCGCATGCGGATATTCGTTACTAACGGTTTGTGTACGGAGCTGTGACAGGTCGGGTTGTTGTCCGCTGTATTCCATCAGCAGCACCGTATTTCGTGTATCCGGCAGCGTTATAGGCATCTGAATAATGGTTTCTTCCGGTAATTGTTTCCAGGTGAGCACCTTATTGCTGCCCAGTATTTTCACCGATTTGATTTTTGCCGTAATGCCAGGTACCCGCAATTGTCTGTTGGCGGGCATTTGCCATACATGTAAAAATAATTTACCTGGCTTGCTGGTGGTTACACCCCAGGGTTGTGCCGGAATGAGGCCCCAGGTAGTGCCGTAAATACTTTCGCCGTATGTCTGCAGCCATTTACCGGTTGCTTTCAGGTAGGCCACAGAATAGGCTGGCCATTTACCATTGCCATCCGGCCCCACGTTGAGCATCAGGTTACCTCCTTTGGAGGCTACATTGGAAAGAAGATGAATTATCTCTTCGGGAGATTTAAAGTTGAGGTCGTGTTGAATATACCCCCAGGAATCGTTGTGGGTATAAATAGATTCCCAGGCGCCGGCAATAGGTACCGGAGGAACTTCAGAGTCGCCGAAATCGCGGTAGTCGCCCAGGTCATGCCCTACCCTGCTGCTGAATAAACAGCCGGGTTGCAATACACGCAAACTATCTATCATCAGCCGGGTTTGTTCGGTCGTTAACCCGCCGGGCATATCAAACCATACCAGGCCCAATGGACCATAGTTGGTGAGTAGTTCTTTTAACTGTGGTATTGATTTGGTGCGATAATATTCCTGGTAATCTTTCTCTTTATTATTAAAATCCCAGTTGTTGCCACCACCATTAGGTTCGTGCCAGTCGAGGAACTGGGAGTAATAAAATCCGAATGGTATTCCCTGCGCCTTGCATGCAACCGACAGGGCTTTCATCGGATCCTTCTTATAAGGGGAGGCATCCATGATATCGAAGTCCGTTACTTTGGAATCGAACATACTGAAGCCTTCATGATGTTTGGCGGTGACGACCAGGTATTTAATACCGGCTTCTTTTGCTGTTTCTGCCCACTCTTTTGCGTCAAAGCCAACGGGGTTGAATGATTGAGCTACTTTGGCATATTCTGCGGCTGGTGCTTTGGCGCGGTCCATAATCCATTCGCCGCTACCATAGTAGCTGCTGTCGTGCCAGCTGCCGGCCAGTTTGGAATAAAGCCCCCAGTGTATGAATAGTCCGAATTTAGCTTGCTGGAACCATTTTAATCCCGGATGAGCCGGATTAGCAGTGGCCGCCTTGTTCCACATATCAGGCATATCCTGTGCATGCATTTTGGCGTGCATGAACAGGCATAGAAACAACAATAAACATGGAACCCTATGGAACATAACTCTGAATTTTAGTAACCAGCCGTAAAAAATATACATATCCTCCGGTATAAGCAAATGCATGGAAAATGGTATCAGGGAAAGGGAAAATGGTACAATTAAACGAAGTGTGATGTTATTAACCAACGGTTAACGAATATTACCAGGAGTAATAGTTAATTTCGATAACAGACAAGTTACACTACCTAAGCATTAATGTAACTTTCCAGATTAAGCAATCATCTTATTTAAGCTATTAATAGGCTATAATGTGTTATAAGCATCTGGTGCAATACCAAGGTGCCATGTGAATGTTTTAAAAGCCTCTGCTGTATGTCATCAGCAGGGGTTTCTTATTTTTACCCGGCTCCCGGCGATTCAGGTTGAAAACCAGGGAGATATCTTTTTTCAACATTGCCTCCTGGAGATATTTTGATGAATAAACCCTTTTTACCTGCTTTCTTTAAACAATACATTTTTTTCCTGCTACAGTCTGCTATAGCTGCGCTACTATGGCCAGTTCCGGACCTCATCCCCGCATCAAGTCCACCTCTGCTCCAGGGATACTGTATGTACATAGCGGATTTCAGGCATATGATCGACAGCATCACCATAATGAAGAGGTAATGCTGACTGCAATGATGGGTGTTCTTACTGCATTATATCTTAAAAGCGTATGCAGAGACAATGAGGATAAAATTCCTTCTAAAATATCCATGATGCAGGCTTTCGGGCAGCAGGCAGGCCCAGATCTGTAACATTCCAACTCCCCCCGGCTCTCTCGTTATTTCAATTCTTGTTTAGGTTCGGTTAACTCTCCAAGGAACGCTTCCGCTTAATATTGTGGCATCGTTTTGCGCTTCTCCGGCAGGAAACCATTGTCAGGACTACGCAAATATTCACGATAACTGAAAAATGCATACAACTAACAAATATCTCAGCAGTACCTGTTGGCTTCTCCAGGCCGACGGGGTTATTTTATTGTCCATAGGAGCCTTCATGGAGATGTTTCCACCCTGCCTCCAGAGATAAAACAAGCACCCACCGGTCTGACGACCAATGGGTTTTTGATTTAATCATCATCTAGCTACAGCGCCTTTGCGGTTTCCACTGCGGAGGCTTTCTTTTTGCCTTGAAAATGAATATATATTCACTTATCTTTGTAGGGTGAAACTGAAAGATGATAAAAAAGTAGCGCAGATCTTCCAGGCAGCACTCAAGCTGGTGACCAGGAAAGGATTGTCAGGCATGACGATGGGAGATATTTCCAAAGAGGCCGGGATAGCTACCGGCACCCTCTATGTTTACTTCAAGAGCAAGGATGAGTTGATCAATGCACTGTTTGCCGCCTGCAGAGGAAATTCCGTACAGGTAGCTTTTAAAGGCTATCAACCACAAATTCCGTTCAAACTCGGATTCAGACACATCTGGCTGAACATCTTACGCTACAAGCTGGCAAATTTCGAAGAAGTCGTTTTCCTGGAACAATGTTACCATTCGCCTTTTATCACCGCCGACACGCGGGAGAAGGCGCAACAGCTGTCTGCCCCCTTCTATGAACTCATGGAAAGAGGTAAGAAAGAACAGCTGATCAAACAGGTGGATACCGGGTTGTTACTCACCTTTATGATAGGCACCATGAATGAACTGGTGAAACAAACACATTACAGCGGCATTACCCTGAACAGAAGCCGGGTAAACACCACTTTTGATCTTTGCTGGGATGCGCTGAAAGCATAAACTATAATGAATAATTATTCACAATAAATACACCATGCATATGTCAGACATCATGATCGCAGTAGACCTGAGCAGCTTTTCAGAAAGCCTGATCAGGACAGGCTTAGAACTGGCCAATAAAATGAAGGCATCGGTTACGCTCTTTTCCGTAGTAGAAATAGGCATAGGCTTAGGTTTACCAGAGGCCGGCCCTGTATTTACAGATGATATCCCGGCACGCATCCGCGAAGTAACGGAAAGACTGGAAGCCTACAAACAAAATTATCCGGACAATAATAATATCCAAATCCTGGTAACCACCGGGAACCCTAAAAATGAAACACTGGAACAGGCACATAATGGCAATACTACCATGCTGGTAGTAGGTACACATGGCAGAACCGGCCTGGATCACATGCTGCTTGGCAGCAATGCGGAATATATTATCCGGCATTCACGCATACCAGTATTGGTGGTGCCCTACAATCAGCAGGAACACTAGTCAGCCCAACAACTACTACTCAACAATCAATAAAACCACAACAGCAAAGGCTCTGCCTGTTGCAGGATCCCGGCGGCTTCGCCGGGATTTTTTTATCACTACGCTGCCGCATAAACGCATGATAAAGCTTATATTTATAAGGAATAATTAATGTACATCTACGGTCCTACTACCCTCCTTCCAGCCCCAAAAACTGGTTAAGGATTTCTATTGACACAACTTTCCCTTCATCTCTAAATCGCTGCTATGAAGAAAAATTACACCTCAAAAGGTTTGCTGCTGGTATTAGTCTTTTTTTTGTCTGCCCCAGCCGCGTTTGCACAGCTAAAAATCGGTGACAACCCGGCAACTATCAACAAAGCATCTATCCTGGAACTGGAAAGTCTCCGACAGGGCTTATTGCTGCCCCGTATCCTGGATACCACGCTTGCTCCACTTAGCACGGCACCAGACGGGATGATCATTTATCACACCCCGAGCCAGAGCTTACTCGTAAGACGCGCCGGCTACTGGTCAAAACTGGTGGATAGCTTAAACGCTTCCGCCGGCACCTGGCTACTGAAAGGCAATACAGGTACCAATCCCACAAACAACTACCTGGGGACTACCGACAACCAGGCATTGTCGATCCGTACCAATGCCGCAGAAGCCATTAATATCAGTAATACCCAGACCGTGGCGCTGAAACAGGTGCCTGCCAGCGCTACCCTCGTCAGCGTACTGATGATAGATCCTGCCACAGGAACCATTAATCAACGGAACCTTTCGGCAGCGGCATTTACAGACGCGATCCGCACACTCAATGGTGTAGCAAGACAGGGATTCACCATCAAGGCGGATACCCTCAATGCAAACTTTGGGGTGACGACTACTCCCGCGGATAGTACCATTTCCCTGAATATCCCGATAGTAGGTACTGCCAGTGCCAGAACGGGTTTACTCACGTATGCGGATTGGTTATCCTTCAGCACCAAGCAAAAAGCCATTACTATCGGTGCATTTATACTTACTCCCGGCAGTCCTGATGGTCTGGTACTGGACAGCGCCGCCGGTGTGCTTCACCTGGTGGCCGCCACAGCTACCACCCCCGGTGGCATATCCGCAGTGGCCCAAACCTTTGGTGGCGCCAAAACATTTAACGACAGTGTGAGCATCGTGACCGGACTAGGCGTAACCGGGCAAGCTACCATCAACAATGGCATCAAAGTAACTGCTGGTGGCGCCAATATTACCGGCAATGTTACCCTGAACACCGCACCTCCTAATGTAAGCACAGCTACTACCACTGTACTCTTCAGAAATCCTGTTACCGGCGCACTGGAAAAAAGAGACGTTGATTCCGCCGCTTTCTCCGTAGGCATCCGCAGAATCAATAACCAAACCGGCCCTAATATCTATATCAAAACCGGCAAAGCAGGAACCGATATTGCATTGGATAGTACCAGCGTGACCAACACCCTCACCCTGAATATTCCGGATGCGAGTGCTACTGCCCGTGGTGTAGTGAATGACTCTACCCAGACCTTTGCAGGTTTTAAAACAATCCGTGATACATTGGCTGTTGCCAAAAATGCCATTGTAGGCGCCGGCACAGCCCCTAACTCCACCCTGCAGGTAAGTGGTTCCATGTCACTGAACATCCGTACTACCACCAATACTACAGAGGCGCTGGCAGAAACAGATAACACATTGCTGGTAAATGCCACCGGAGCGAATACTACCATCACCCTGCCACCGGTAGCAAATATTATCGGTAGAGTATATACTATTAAAAAAATCTCCGGCACCATCGATAATGCAGTTACACTGCAACCTTCAGGTGGCGCCCAGATCGAAGGCAGTACTTCTTACGTGATTTATAACAATTATACCTACGTAACAATTCAAACAGATGGCACTAACTGGTATGTGATCAGAAAGTAAACCCTCTTTATTGTTACCCGTAAATTGTTATTCATGCCGAAAGCAAGAATTAAAAGCAGCATACTGCTATGCGCGCTGCTGTTGCTGCTTGTACAGGTACATGCGCAACAGCTCAAGCTGGGAGACCCCACGTCTTCCGCGATTAAAGCCGCACTGCTGGAACTGAATACCACCAATCAGGGCCTGCTATTGCCCAGGATTACGGATACTACGTTAGCACCACTTCCCGCCTCTCCGGATGGTATGATTATCTATTACAAACCGGCCAGTAGTTTACTGATCCGGCGGAATGGTTCCTGGTCAAAACTGGCGGATAGCACTGCTGTCAGCAACAACCAATGGCTGCTGACGGGTAATGCCCTCGCAGACAGTACCACAAAATTTATTGGCAGCACCAATGCAAACGCCGTTAATGTCCGCACCAATAATATAGCACGACTCACGGTTTCTTCCACCGGCAATGTGGGTATTGGCAATACCGCACCTACCTCTTTATTACAGGTAAAAACAGGCATTGCCAATACATCGGGCGTACGATTGGAAAATCTTACCAGCGCCGCCACCATCACGGTGGGAGCCGGTGCGTTGGGCGTAGATGTCAGCGGAAATGTGGTCAGATCTGCAACGGCACCGGTGTTTTATAATGCCGGCGGTGTGGTATCGCAGAATATTAAGATCTGGGCAGATTCCGTCAGTCAGCCTGCAACACCGCTCGCAACCGGACAACTGGCTGTGGATATTTCCAACGCAGGATTTACCAAGATCATGTCGATCACCGCCACCGCAAAAGGTGGTACCGATGTGACCAATGCTCCGTTGGTTTCCATATTGGGCTATAGTTTAACCAAAATAAATTTCCTCCTCGCAGAGAGCAAGAACACGGGCATTCTGCTGGGCGGCAACGTTGAAGGCCTGGAACCGAGTACCGCAAATACCACAAAAATATTCGTCACGGTCATAGGCTATTAAAACAAAGTATTCATCAATTTCATACAATCGTTAACGTTATAAGACTTAAATACTCCATATTAATTTTCTGCTTCATCCTGATGGCTCATATGGCCGTCCGGGCACAGTCAGCCACCTGGTTACATCCCAACACCAGGATGGGTATATTCAGTGCAGACACCATTGCTGTTTTTGGTGATATGGTCAATGAAGGCAACATCCTTTCTGTGAGTGGATCCGTTGTAAACTTCTATGGATTACGCTGGCGTAACAGCAACAACGCCAGCATACTGGATGAAAGCAGTGACGGCTTCAGTGCAGCAGGAGGATTATTCCGCTTCATGCAAACAAATCCTGCGCTGTATCAGTATATCAGCGGAGGATTCAGCGCCGCCACCGGTGAGGGTCCCAGCTTCCCAAATATCAGTGTGGAAAATTCCCCGGGCATTTTCCTGGATGATCTCAGCGATCTTAAAATTGTAAATGGACTGGATCTGCAAAATGGATATATTTTCCTGAATGGCTGGAACCTGGTGATGGGGCATCATACCCCCGGAAATATTATGCATTATTCTGCCCAACATTTTATTATTACCGGCAGTAATTTTGGCGGAGGCGCCCTTTACCGCAACCACATTTCCCCGGCAGATAAAAACGTCATCTTTCCTATTGGCACAAGGCCCTCCAGCTACACACCTGTGGTGCTGGATAATCCGGGTGCCACCACCACTATTCGTGCAGGCGTTTCCGATAGTGTCAGAAAAAATCTTACTACCGGCGATAACCTGCTGCTCATCAGTATTAATAAAACCTGGGAAGTAACGGCGTCACAGCCCGATGCAGCATTAAGTCTGCACCTTGTTTTCGATCGGTCTGATGAAGGGCCCGTATATGAAGCGAACCGGAATACAGCCTACCTGGCCAGATTTGCGGATACTGCATGGGATATTGCCAGTATCAGAGGGGCTCCCGGTACCCCAGGCAGTTACACCACCGGGCCACCAGACAGACAAAAAGTAGCTATATCACGGAGTTTCCAACACCTACGCTCGTCTAACTATTTTACCAGCCTGGTGGCAGAAACTGTGAACAGCCCCAACAGAACAACACTGGATTTCTTCAGCGCATATCGCAGCAGTGATAATGAAGACAGTGTACTCCTTCACTGGATCACCGGCAGAGAATATTTCTGCAGCGGCTTCGCCATTGAACGAAGATTTGCTGCTAACTCAAATTTTGATTCCATCGGGTTTGTCAACAGCAAATCACCTGGAGGCATTAGCTTCTATCCGGTAGGCTATGATGCCGTAGATGCGCCGCATAATGACGGCTTTATCTTTTACCGGCTCAAAGTTATCATGACAGATGGTTCTTTCTTCTATGGACCAGTGCGTTTGGTGAAAGGTAAAAAAAGCAAAGGAGATATTATCGTATGGCCTAACCCGGTACAAGGTGGTGTGATACATATCTATTATGGATCCAGTCAGCACATAAAGGCGCTGTCGCTCGTAGATGTGCCAGGACACCGGTTAATATACCAGAAGTTCCAGCAACCATTGCAACAACGTAATTATTATGAACTAAATGTACCTCCCAACCTGACCAGAGGAACTTACTTCCTGCAGTTTATCGGCGAAAATGATGAGCTGCTGCATACAGAGAAAGTAATAATAATGGAATAGGCAACATATTAAAATCCGCTTAAACTCCGCACAGTTAAGGGATGGCTACTAAAGTTACTGTAACTTTGTGGGTTAGTGCGAACAACCCATTTCACGAAACCTACAAACCTTTGAGAAAGAAATTTTTTACTGCAGCATTCCTGCGCAAGCTTCATCTGAAAGAGCTGCTGGCGGTGTTATTTATATTACTCGCCATTTATTTTTTCCGTTCACAACGCCATGAATTGTATTCGTTAATTCCTGCTATTGAAAAAGCAGACAGGGGTTGGGTAGTAATAGGTGTAGCCGTTACGTTGGCATATATTTTATTACAGGCTGCCATGTATGTGTTCAGCTTCCGCGCTGTAGGCGCCAGACTGGACACCATAAAAAGTACAGAGCTCTTTCTGAAACGCAACCTGTTGTCGGTATTTCTGCCGGCAGGTGGCATCAGTTCACTGGCCTATTTACCACAGAGCTTACGTCGTACGCAATTACATAAACAGCAGATACATCAGGCATCCGGCATCTATGGCTTTGTGGGGATATTGTCTGTTTTCCTGGTAGGTATTCCTGTAGTAATATACTCCATGCTGCATGCCGGCAGTATGAGAGATGCGATTTGGGGACTGGCGGCTATTTGCGGCTTATTGTTAAGCGTAGTACTGTTGGTACGTTCCATGCAAACAAAGGGCAAAGCCTACCAGTTGCTCGTTAAATATTTTCCCGGAGCTGCGCACCAAGTAGATGAAATTTTTACGTTTCAATTATCCATACCTGCTTTTATGAATACGGTGCTGGCTTCTGTGCTGATAGAAGTAGCAGGGGTGGCACATTTGTACCTGAGTATGCTGGCAGTTGGCGTTACCCCTTCTCTGGAAGCGGCCTGCGTAGGATATATTGTAGCTACTATCTTTCTCATTATATCTCCTTTCCTGCGCGGACTTGGCGCCATCGAATTATCACTGGCCTATCTGCTGAGCAACTATGGCTTCAGCACATTAGAGGCGTTGGAAATCACACTGTTGTTCCGTTTGTTTGAGTTCTGGTTGCCACTGATTGCAGGCATGTTTGCGTTTGCATTGAAAGGTCGTGAGCTGGTACTTCGCTTATTACCACCAATTCTGATCTTTTTGTTGGGCATGGTAAATATCTTCTCTGTGCTCACCCCGCCGCTGGCCAATCGCATGCATTTGCTCCGCGCATATATTCCCGGCACCTCCATACATGCCACCAATTTATTAGTGGTTTTCCTGGGATTGGTATTACTGGTAACAGCCACCTTCCTTTTCCGGGGATTGCGCAGTGCATGGATAGTGGCGCTGGCAGTATCTATGCTATCAGTGTTTGGCCACATCGGAAAAGCACTTGACTATGAAGAAGCCTCACTGGCGCTGGTTACCTGCGTGATATTGCTGATCACCTCCAAACAATACCGTGTAAAAAGTAATCCGCAGCTGGTGAATATTGGCGTAGTAACGGCATTAGCTACTTTGTTTGTGGTATTGATTTTTGGCACCATTGGATTTTATTTTCTGAATGTGCGCCACTTTGGGATTGACTTTACCTGGCAGCAATCCATACGTCATGCATTCCACTGTTTTATGTTGCTGGAAGATGATGGACTGCAGCCGGTTACCCGTTTCGGAAAAGAATTTATGTCGGCGATCAGGGTATTGGGTGTAGGCGCCTGGGCTTTTCTTTTCTATACCATCATCCGTCCTTATCTGCATGTAACACAACAAACCAATACCAGTCTTGAAAAAGCACGCTTCTACCTGAGCCAGTATGGCGATTCTCCCATGGATTACTTCAAGGTAGGGCAAGATAAACTGTTGTTTATATCTGATCAGTATGAAGGATTTATTGCTTACCGGGTGGCGGGCAGTTTTGCCATTGTGCTGGAAGAACCGGTATGCAGTGAAAATAACAAACTCGATTTATTGCAGGAGTTTGAGCAACAATGCCGTAAGATGGGCCTGCGGCCTGCCTTTTATCGGGTAGATGAAGACAGCACCTATTATTTCAGTCATCTTAAAAAGAAAAAGATGCTGATTGGCCAGGAAGCCATCATGGATATACGCAATTTTACCCTGAGTGGCAAAGACAAAAAATCGTTGCGCAACGGGTTGAATAGTTTGGCCAACAAAGGCTATGTAACTACTTTTCATACGGCTCCACAAACGCCGGCAATGCTGCAGGCGTTAAAATCTGTCAGCGATGAATGGTTGCAGCAATATGAGGTAAAGGAACTTACTTTTTCACAGGGTCTTTTTGATGCCGACAGTATTCGTGGACAGGATGTTATTACTGTTACCGATGCAGAAGGGCAGGTAGTCGCCTTTTTGAACATGATCCCGGATTATGCACCGGGTGAATGTACCTACGATCTTATCCGCAAGCGCTCTGACGCGCCTGGTGGCGTCATGGATGCGTTGATTATTGCGTTGATACAGGATGCTCAGCAAAAAGAACTCCATTTTCTGAACCTGGGTATGGTGCCAATGTCCGGGATCATTCAACCTGAAAATACTGCGGAGAAAATGGTGAAGTATGCCTATGAGAAATTGCGTTTTTTCCGTCACTACCAGGGGTTACGGGAGTTCAAGGAAAAATATGCTACCGAATGGACTAACAAATACCTGGTATACGAACATGATTTTGACCTGATACAATTGCCTTCTGCGCTGAGCAAAGTAATGCAACCATAAGGATTGTTGGCGCACGCGGTGCCGGTTGGCGGACGAACAATTGCGGAATGGATTTTGTTTCATAAGCAAGCGTTAATTTAGCTGCCGGCCATTAGTGGCTCCCTTTAACAATTGCAAGCAGAAGGCCATATGTTATTATCAGGAATGTTATCTAAAACAGGAAAACTGTTCAGCGGTTTATTATTATTGGCTGTATTACAGGTACATGCGCAAAGTGGGATCAATAACCTGCCCGTGGTTACAAAAGTTCCGGCAGCGGGTACTACGGCACCCCTGATCATCTACATTACCGGTGATGGTGGGATGAAAAAATTTTCTGCCAACGTAATAGAATCCTTTCACCAAAAGAACTACCCGGTAGTAGCTTTGAATGCCCTTAAATATTTCTGGAGCAAAAAAACACCGCAGCAGGCAGCAAAAGATGTGGCAGCCCTGGTTAAATATTACCAGTTGCAATGGGGCAGCAACCACGGCGTTTTACTGATTGGTTATTCTTTAGGCGCAGATGTGCTGCCATTTATATATACCAGTTTACCTGCAGAGATAGCCACCGAGGTAAAGCAACTGGTATTGCTGTCTCCTTCTTTATACACAGATTTGGAAGTGCATGTGTCGGATATGCTGGGGAAGTCCAGTAATAAAGGTCTGAGTGTTCCCGGAKAAATCAATAAAATTACAGATAAGCCTTTATTGCTTGTATTTGGGGCAGAAGAAAAAGACTTTAATTTCTCTACGCTTAATATTCCTTATCAGAAGCTGATCCTTCCGGGTGGGCATGCGTATGATGAAGATGCTAATGGTGTAGCGGGTAAAATACTCACAGCACTGCATCCCTGACAGATAGGGATGAGTGGGCAAATGCCTTAGTTATCAGTGTAATTACATCGGCAGCTTGTAGCGTTTTTCCAGTTCATTTCTCATGGCAGAGGTGAGTGCTATTCTGGCTTCTCCTACCATTACGTGATCCAGATCGAGGTGGGTAATATATCGGAAGCCTACTACAAACCAGCGATGTACCCGCATAAAAGCATTGGCGGGTAGCTGAGACATGATCCAGTCCAGCTTTTCTGTTGTCACCAGTTTTTGATCACCCAGGTGTAAGGTGATATGATCATCCATCACTTCTACATATTGCAGGTCGTTATAGAATACCTTTTCATGGCGGTGTTGTGTTTTCAGTATAAAATATTCAGCAGAATATTTTGTGGGGCGGGCGATTCCTTCCATTTCTATGGTATTATATATTTTAGAAATCAAGTCATTCAATGCTGTTTGTGTAAACGGCAACTGCAGTAGTCCGGCCGGCAGAAAATCAAAGCCTCCATGAGGATGCTCAGTATACATCATCATCATTACCGGTAATACATCTTGTGGGCCAGGTGGTGGCGGGAGCGGATCTTCGTAGCTACCAACAATCAACACATCTATGGTTTGAGTTTCCAGCCAGAAACGTGCGTCTTCCATGGTATTGCAACGATCTACCAGGTAAACATATGGGATAGCAGACAAAAAATGCTCCAGCTCCCCGAATCCCTCCGGATCATTACCCAAAATAATACAGTTTAGTACCATAGAGCTGATTTTGGTCAATTATGGGTACGAGAATTTATTCGAGTCAGTTGCCCGCGGACACAGAAGATTTAAGTAGAGCAGGTGACTGAATAGAGACCCGCGTATTATCTAAAATCTAATCTAAACCGCGTTATGAAAAAAGAGTTATTGTTCGCATAATACTTTATCAAAAGCTGACAATATACTTCCCTGATAAAATTGGATCTATTTAAAGTAGGAACAGTTAATCCAATGTTAAGTATTATGGAAAAAGAAGGTGGACAGATAAGCTATTGTCAAAAGGACAACACCTTTCCTGTCCACCACTTAAGGAGGTTTAAATAAAAGATCCAGGAACAACTGTGTTAACAGCTGTGGGTAGATCTAAGGCCCGAAAAACGGGCAGCGTGAGCGCAGGAAAGCTAACAGGGAGGCCGGTTAACTGGTCAGTGCGCGGACCATGTTTACCAAATGTGCAGGAATAAAAGTAACATCGTACTCACGGTGATCAGGTTTTTTGAGAACCTGACGTTGAAGCCGCCTTTTTCTGAGTAGTAGTAACTTTCTTTGTACCGGTCGTACTCAATGGGAGCACCTAACTCCTTCATCATTTTGAGGAATTCATAGAGTGTTCTTTCGGAAATACGAAGCCGCTTGGCTAACTGAGCTGGCTTACCGGTCCCTTTGATCCTGATGAGGTAATCAATGGTTTGTAGTCTGTCAAAATAACGCTTTGGCATGTGGCATAGAGGGGTCTTAACGGTTATTTACTGAATATACGATATGTGCCTTGATTAAACCAGTATTCGCATATATATATTTAAATGTAAATATTAACAAACTGGTTTAAACGGGTTTTTCAAAAATTAGCTGCGGAACAATGGCGCTGATGCGGTTTAGCTGCGTACGGATATTAAACGTAGGCAGCTTCGTTTTATTGGTTGAATAATATAAAATAAATACTTACTGCAGTAATGCTTCATAGATAATGTTGGTAAGGGCTGTACCGTGATCTGCTGCGGGATCCGGCGGTCTGGCGGCATATATTTTTCCATTCTTTCCCACTACAATCAACGATGGATATTTACTGATATTATATTGCGTTAACACCTCCTGATGCTGCTCATCTGCATACAACAACCATCCTGGCAAATCCTTTACAGTACTACCATTACAGCAGATATTCACAAACGAAACAGTTCCTTCATTGAAACATGTTTTTACTTCGGATAGTATCTTCACCAATGAATCCGTGCTGTTGTAGAAGTGCAGCAGCACTACTTTCCCGCTGAATTGTTGCAGACTTACCAACTTCCCCTGCTGATCCGGAAAACTAAAAGCAGGTGCTATGCTCCCTTTGCTGATTCCTTTTCTGGATCGTCCGTAAATCTTTCCTATAGCCTGTTTGCAGGCATCATCCTGTGCCATCGAGAGGTAGTCCCGCACACACCACTCCTGTTCTTCTGCCTGATTGCCGGCAGCAAAACCCAGGGTAAGTGCATGCGCCAGTAGCTTATCCCGGAAACGGCCACTATAATGCGCTTTAACCCATTCGTAGATAGCCCTGTTATTGCATTCAAAGCGATGTTGTATAAAATAATCTGCCTCCGCTTTTTGCAGCAGATAACTCAAAAACCGTATAGCCATCGCCGTAGTATCTGAAGGTATGATCACCGGAAGCGCAGGCAAAATTTCCCGCTGATAAAAATGTACCTGTCGCTCCTCCATGGTACTATCCGGTGCAGGTGGCAATTTCCACAACGTACTTATCAGCCTCGCCCCGGCTTCTCCCTGCACATGCGCATTCACCAAAGACCAGGTCATGACAGTCAGGCTATCCCGGTAAACAGCCAATACCTGGCTGCCCTTCAACAGTTGCTGCCGGTACGCCGCTGCCAAAGCCTGCGCGGTCGCCTTCGCCGGAATGACTACAGCTGCCTGTTCTCTGCCTGCAGCATACATCGCCCGGCAAACAACTGCGCCCTTTCCTGTAAATGATAAACTATCTCCCCGCATATTTATATGTATACTGTCTCCCTCCCGGACCAGGCCATAAAACTGGTATCCGCTTCCGGCATCTACATAAAAAAATACCTGCCTGCCGGCAGATAGTGGCAAACGGAAATAAAAGGAATCCTGTTTTAATAAGGTATCCTGCGTAAGCGCCGGGGAAATACCCGGATCATACCAGTAAGCCAGCGATACATTCCGTACCGGGCGATCTGTTACCCTCCCCGTAATAACGGCGGTGGTTTGTGCTGCAGCGGATCCTGCCAGCAATATGAATACGCAGCATATACGCAGTAGCTGCCCGGGTATAAGAGGACGCATAAAAAAGGATTTAAAATGGTAAAATCCCCATGGTAAAGACCACAGGGAGATAATATTCACAACGATAGTAAATGAAAACTTAATATATATTTTAACGGGTATTACCGTTCGATACACCAATTTAGTGGTGCAATGTTAGCAGGAATAAAATACAGAAGTGTTAATCGTTTCTTAACTGTTAATACAAAACCGGATTTAAATATTAAACCAGTACACCAGTTTTAGTACCAATGCCCTGTTTCTTACGTAAAAAGGCTCAGGCAGATAGTTGTCGGTATATACAATAAAAAGGTCCGAGGCGGGCCTATAA
The DNA here is from genome assembly GCF_056394125.1 of Chitinophaga sp. 10T418. Lineage (NCBI taxonomy): Bacteria > Pseudomonadati > Bacteroidota > Chitinophagia > Chitinophagales > Chitinophagaceae > Chitinophaga > Chitinophaga sp. 10T418. The sequence goes on along the minus strand of NZ_JBFTHG010000001.1, from coordinate 99,159 downwards.
CGCCATTGGAAGCGGGTATTCAGGTTCATATTTTTCTGCTGCCCGTTGTACTGCATAAAGCCGGTAAAAAATAAGGTGTTGGTCATGGTCACATCCAAACGGGGGCCCACCAGCCAAAAAGAATTGGTGCCCCAGGGCTTGGGCAGGTTAATATAATTATAATTGGCACTGAGCGCAATACTTACGTAGGGCTGAAAACGATAACCCAGCTCGGTGTTGGTCATCAACCTGGTACCATCTGCATAATACCCCCCATAACGGGCAGACAATGCATAGGTAAACAAACGCTGAGGCTTGGATACATAATCCGCTCCCACCGTATTCCAGTTATGCTGAGAGCCGGTAAACAAACTATCCTTCCCGGTATTGGTAGGGTCAAACGGCTGCAATAATTTAATATAAGTATTGGAAGCCCATACATTCAGGGTATTGCGCTTGCGGAATACGATCCCATAGTTAAAGATGGTTTCATTATCCGTACGGTGAAGATTTTTCTCATCAAAAAACCAGGTGCTGGTTACCTGCGGTCCATGGCTCAGCACCTTGCCGGATAACGGGAAAAACAAGTGGGTGATCTGCGGCGCTATTTTCACATAGCCCTGCCGGGGCACATAGCCCACTTCTGCATTGTAATTACGCCCTACATACTCATGCTGCCACCCAATATTCCATTCCTTGCTGGTATATTGCAGATTGGCCGCATGGGCTATATCATGGCCGGTTTTATTCGGACTATACGATTTCAGAAACATCGCCTTTCCAGTCCAGAAGTTATTGGAAGAAGCCAGGTTATATTCCAGGCCCATGTTCCGGTTGTACCGGTTGTATACCGGATGATCTGTTACCTTCGCCGGATCATAGTTAACCGATTCCTTATTAATGAAAATGAATCCCAGGTTGGAACGGGAAAATACCCGGCGCTGCAAGGCCGCTACGGTAAAGTTCTGCGCCGGCAGCCCGGTTTCTTCCTGTTTACCGGTTTGCATATTCATGATGCCCAGCCGCCAGTCCTTATTGATCTTTCCACTCAAACGGGCGCCAAAATGAATAGGCACGCCCCCCAGACCGATACGCCTGGAGAAAAAAGGACGAATGGTGGAATAACCGAAATTAGAAAACTGATCCCCGTTTTCGAGGAAGAACTGTCGCTTCTCCGGATAGAATAACTCAAAGCGATCCAGATTGGTTACCTGCTTGTCCACATCCACCTGCGAAAAATCAGGGTTCACCGTTAAATCCAGATTCAGGGAAGAAGTTATTGCTACTTTGGCATCCAGCCCTGCATCCCGGCGATATTTTTCTTTGGTCCCTTTATCATAATCCTTAGAGATCCCTCCCAATAAATAAGGAATCAGTGATACATTGGCGCCCGCTTCCGGCGGCGCAGCATCCCAAACAAGACTACCCGTATATGCCAGCGATGCAGTGGCAAACTGCCTTGGTACCGGCGCCCAGGCCGACTTCTCCGTTGTTTCCAGGTCATTGCGGCTAAAGTTAATACCCCATTTGGTAATCCCTTTTTTATACCGGATAGTTTTAAAAGGAATAGCTGCTTCAAATACCCATTTATCCGGATAATTTTTCACCACAGAGGTCCACTTATTATCCCAGCTCAGATCCACTTTACCCCCATCATACATTAACCCATCCCATTGTGCACCAGCAGCGTTTGCGCCAAAAGAAAAACCATTGGTCTGGTCATCAAACGGATCCATGAACAACAGGAAATTATCATTCTTCAGAAAAGCAAAATCTCTTCTCAACGACTCTACCATATAAGGCCCCTCTCCGGTGGTATAATTTTCCACCAGCAGGTAAATATTTTTGTCATCATATGTCATCCGCACATCTGTGCGAAGTTTAGCTAAACTGGTATCCATAGGCAATACCATATGAAACTGCTGCGTCGCATCTGCCTGCTGCCAGGCCGCCTCATCTATTACGCCATCTATCTTTACCGGTGAAACGGCCTTACGCATCTGCAATTGATACGATTCATTTTTCTTTTGCGCCATTACAGTGATACCAAACAGGCTACAACAAAATACTAGTGGAATGATACGAAACATCAGGTCGTTATGGGTTGAACAAACAAAATACAAAAATTGAAAAAGGAGGAAGTAAAAAAGGGATGAATGGGGAAACAGCTTTTAGCCATTAGCTGTTAGCTGTTAGAAAAATGCAGCGAATATGAACTGGTATACTGTTTCATATTCGCTGCATTTTTCTAACAGCTAATGGTTAAAAGCTGTCTTACAATTTATTATTCTTCATTTGAGTATCTGCCACAGGAACCTTTACAGTAGTAGTTCTGCTACTACGGCCACGTGTGCTGAACACCTTCAGTTTTACCACTTTTCCACCTGCGGATACAGATGCAGTATACAGCGGGCTTTTTAACGTAGGCTCTTCACCGTTAGTAGTGTACCTGATCTGCAGACCCGGCATTTGTACATTAGCGGTAACTACACCATTTTCTACAGCAGCACCTGCGGTAGGAATACGCCAGTTAAAGCCTCCATCGTAATAATCCAGACGAGGCATTTCACGTTTACCCATTACATTGCTGAACACGCTCCATGCCTGTGCATATAACGCATCTGCCTTAGCCGGATCTTTTTCGGTAGCCCAGGCTGGGTCCTGTGCCCATGCACGTTCTGCAAGACCCAGTAATTTAGGCAGCATCATGTATTCCATACGATCAGAGCTGGTAACGGTTTCACTCCACAGCAACCCTTGTATACCCGGAATATTGGAAGCGCCGAAACCTGTCAAACGGTCTTTACCTACAAACAGTTCCGCTGTTACCGGGTTCCCTCTACCATCTACTTTTGAATTTTTGTAATAGTCGAAAGGAATGAAATAAAATGGCTTATCCACATCTACAAAACCACCCCAGTAGAAACCCGGTTCATCAAAAGATTTCATGTAAGCCATGTCAAAATAAAAATTGCTCACACCAGACAGGATCACCTTGTATCCTGCGTTTGCCAGCCGATATGATAAATCTTCCTGACCGCCACCGATCACATTATTCCACACGTTCAACTGAAAATTGTCGTTCACAAAATCCGGATTAGGAATACTTTGTGCCTCTCCGTTCAGAGAAGTTTTACGCATACCTGCTTCTTCCCATCCGGCTACTGTTAAGCCACGTGCTTTCACCAGATCATTTACCTTACGATAGTAATAATACCAGAGATCATTTACACTGGTAAGAGATTTATCCTGTTGCATCAATGCGATACAAGCGGGTGATTTTTCAAACACACCACCGGGCACTTCGTCACCACCCATATGCACAGCGGAGAGCGGTGCTCCTGCTTCTTTATACATGGCCTGCAGTTCTTCCACTACTTTATCGAGGAAATGATAAGTAGAAGGTAATGCTACGTTCATCACATTATCGTTCCAATATTGTACAGAGTGATAATCAGATTTATCCTGTAGATCAGTGAGTAAATACTCGCTGGCTTCCTGATCCTTACCTGCCGCTTTCAGGCGGTAGTAGCGGGATTCCATTGATTTCACCGCAGCACGCGCATGGCCCGGGCTTTCTATTTCAGGTAATACGCGTATATGCCTTGCCGTTGCATACCGGAGAATTTCGATAAAATCGTTGCGGCTGAAATAGCCGGTGCCGGCTGCATTGCTGGTATCAGGACCAGAGCCGTAAGATGGTGGCAGCATATTTTTCCAGTCGGTGCTATGTCCGCGTTTGGCGCCTACTGTCGTTAACTCCGGCAATGAAGGGATTTCCACACGCCAGCCTTCATCATCGCTGAAGTGGAAGTGTAAGATGTTTAATTTGTACAGGGCCATCAGGTCCAGTATGCGCAACATATCACGTTTGTTGTGGAAGTTGCGGGCTACGTCAATCATAAAAGCACGATAACCGAAACGGGGTTCGTCCGTTACTTCTACGCCGGGAATGCTGATTGATTTTTGTACACCAGACCAGGCAGCAGGTGCGATCAGTGTTTTCAAGGATTGAATGGCATAGAAAGCGCCTGCCTCAGTACCTGCTTTAATAACGATACCCTGGGGACTTACCTTCAGGCTATATCCTTCTGTTTTACCAGCCAATGCGGCATCATAGGTAAGTTCAACCGGTACATTGCCTTGCGCACGTTTACCTAACAACAGCTGTAATTCTTCTTTCAGCACATTAGCACTTGCCGAAAGCTGCGGATCCGCTTTAATAACGGGAAATGCATCCAGCACCAGGTTATTGCCGGTAGCGGTATAAGATACCGGGGTTGGAAATACCAGCGGCAACTGCGCCACCGGAATATCTTTTACTGCGGCATTCTGTTTAAATATATCCGTGGGCGTTACTACCGCTGTTTTGTCGCCAGGATAGCGCATCAACTGTTTGGCGGTGGTAGAAGAACGAATACTATAATCTTTAATCGGTACACCTTTTTCCGGTTGTGCATCCCAAACGAGATACAAACCCGCCGGAGCATCTGTAAAATTCACGGCCCAGGCATCTCCGGTAATACCCAGTTTGAGGGAGTCGCCGGGAGCAATACCATTAAAGCCATCAGCAGGTGTAAAACGGTACAGGTCACCGTTAATATGTTCTACTTTCACATGACCAGGCAATTCGCCGGGTGTTACCATCCTTACAAAATTGAAATACAGTTGCCATCCTTTAGCTGGAAAGGGCTTGTTGGTGGTATTTACAAAAGTAAAGGCCGACAGGAAGTTGTCGCGCCCCTGGTAGTGGTTTTCCACTACTTCCCAGCTGGTTTTCAGACGTGAAGCATCATAGGAGGATTGTTGTGCCAGTACAACTGCTACAGTACTGAACAGGAGCATACCCGTTGCTATCAACTTACCAAGATAATTGTATCTTTTCATGTTGTGGATTGATTAGAGAATTGGCTTATTTTGAAAGATAATAAAATAATTTAAAAACTGGTGGTTGATTAATTTGATCAACGGGATTTTTGGGATAAACGGAGAGAAAGGAAAGTTGGCGTGCGAGTTTGGGGATACGGCGATAAAACAATCATCATCCGGCTTCCGAAATAAAACAGATTTAACAAATTTATCTGACGTGCGTTAATTAGTTTTATAGGATAATGCGGCATAATAGATATAGATAAGGAAGTATTCAACGATCTCCCTTCGCGGGGAGCATTAAAAAATTACAAAAATCTCGTTTCATGGTTAAAGCATTTATCGGATTTTCATGTGTGAGCTTAGCTATTGTCATCGGCTTAGGCTTATTTTTCCCCTGGGTATTCTGGCTATTGATCCTTGTAGTACCTATTGTAATAATGGGCATGCTGGATATGCTTCAAACGAAACATGCCATTATCCGCAACTATCCCGTAGTAGGCCGTGCGCGTTACTGGATGGAAGCATTGCGCCCCAAAATTTACCAGTATTTTGTAGAGAGTGATATAGATGGCAGCCCGATCAACCGGGTAGATCGTTCCACCATTTACCAGCGGGCCAAGCGGGAACTGGATTCCCAGCCCTTTGGCACCCAGTTCAATGTGTATGCAGAAGGTTATGAGTGGATGGCACATTCTATTCAGCCACAGAATTTTGACAACCTGGAGAAGGACCCACGCGTAACATTTGGCGGGAAAGACTGCAAACAGCCTTATTCCGGCAGTATCCTCAATGTAAGCGCTATGAGTTACGGATCGCTCAGTTCCAACGCCGTACAGGCCTTAAATGGCGGCGCTAAGATCGGGAACTTTGCACATAACACCGGCGAAGGGGGGATCAGTGATTTTCACCTGAAACAGGGTGGTGACATTATCTGGCAGATAGGTACCGGTTATTTTGGTTGCCGGGAAGAAGATGGTAATTTTTCTGATAGTCTTTTTGCCGAAAAAAGTGCGCTGCCACAAATTAAAATGATAGAACTGAAAATTTCCCAGGGCGCCAAACCCGGCCATGGTGGTATATTACCTGCCGCCAAAAACACACCGGAGATTGCAGCCATCCGCCATGTGAAACCTTATACAACGGTATTCTCTCCTCCTTATCATAAAGCATTCGGCAGTCCGCGGGAAATGATGCTGTTTATACAGCGCCTGCGGGAACTGAGCAAGGGTAAACCTGTTGGCTTCAAATTATGTATAGGCCAGCCACGGGAGTTTTACGCCATCTGCAAAGCAATGGTAGAAACAGATATCTATCCGGATTTTATTACGGTAGATGGTGGAGAAGGTGGGACCGGTGCGGCGCCGCCTGAATTCTCCAACTCTGTGGGTATGCCGTTGATGGATGGACTCTCCTTTGTGCATGATACGCTGACGGGTTTCAATATCCGTCATCATATGAAAATCATTGCTTCCGGCAAAATACTGACGGGCTACCATATGCTCCGTGCCATGGCGCTGGGCGCCGATACCTGCAACAGTGCCCGTGCCATGATGATGGCGCTGGGATGTATCCAGGCATTGGTATGCAATACCAATAAATGCCCTACCGGCGTAGCTACCCAGGACAAATGGTTATCTGCCGGGCTGGTAGTAGACGATAAAAAACACCGCGTGGCCAACTATCACCGCGACACCATTGAGAGTGCCATAGAACTGGCTGGTGCAGCCGGTTTACGGGACCCGCATGATATTACAAGACGGCATATTTTCCGCCGCGTGTTTATGAACCAGGTGAAAACTTTCGAAGAAATTTATCCGAGTACAATGCCAGGGGCTTTATTGAACGGGCAAATGCCGGAACATCTGAAAAAAGAAATGGAAACAGTGGGGATTGATAACTGGGGATAAAGAGGAATTACGAATTACGGCTTTGTGAGTAGATAACATCGGATAATATCCGCGTTTACTATCTACTCACAAAGCCGTAATTCTTAATTCTTTCCTACAGGTTTATATAATGCTAATGCATTTTCCCTGCATATTTTCGCTGCAATATCTGTTGGAAAATTGTTGAGGATCAATTGCAGGTCTGTTGCTGCGAATGGTCGCGGAGCTCTGGTAGAAGGCAGATCTGTACCAAATAACAGTGCACCGGCATTGATAGCGGTTATCTGGCGCATCGCCGTTAGCACATCAAAATCACAGCGACTGAAACCAGTAGCTTTCACCCTGGCTCCTTTTTCTACCAGTGGCAATAAATATTTGAGTCCTGCTTTGGACAATCCCAGGTGATCGATCACTACTGCGGGTAATTTATGCAGTGTGGTAGATAATCCAGGTAGCTGGCGGGAGTCCACATATAATTCCACATGCCATTTCACGAGATCATATACACGTAATCCCAGTTGTTCCAGGAATTTTACACTTTCAGAACCTCCGCGTTGCACATTAAATCTGACGGCACGTATGCCCGCGTTATGGAGAGCTATAATTTCCTCATCGGTTGTACTGGCTGGTATCTGTGTAACGCCAACATAACCGGGTCCCAGCTGCTTCAGTGCTTCCAGCAAATACGCCTGATCGAATCCCTGGAAGGAACCTGATACCACTGCACCGCCCTGTATATTCAACGGCCCTACCTGTTGCTGATAGTCGGCAACAGAAAAATCCGCTGGCAAATACCCTTCGTTAGGCTGCAATGGGAACCGGTGATCAATGATATGCAGGTGTGCGTCAAATACGGGCTTATCAAACATAATCTCATCGTTGTTGTTACAGTCACAAGCTACAGAAAATAGCTGAAAGCAGAAAGCACCTAAATCTCCATCGCGCCGGCAGCAGCTTCGTCCACAAACCAGTGTAATTCACCCTCTTCCGGTCTGATGAGCTGGGAAGGGAATTTCTCCGCATCAAAAGTACCTTCAATCACATTTTTCAATGTAATGGCCTTATTGGCGCCGGTGGTAAGAAATACTACGCAGGCGGCCCTGTTGACTACCGGTGCAGTTAATGTAATGCGGTACATGTTCTGTGCTTCCAGGAAAAATGCTTTTACCCAGGCTTTCTGCTCCTTTACCACTGCCGTACCGGGAAACAGGGACAGGGTATGTCCATCATCTCCCATACCCAGTAATACCAGGTCAAAAGTGGTATCTTCTTTTCCAAAATATGATTTCAGGATTTTTTCATACTCCTCGGCAGATGCTTCCGGACCAATATCTGTGCGCATCACGTGGATATTTTCGGGATTAACCCCTACTTTATCCAGCAGCTCCAGGTAGGCCATACGGGCATTATTGCGTTCATCTTCAAAGGGTACATCTCTTTCATCTCCCCAGAAAAAATGTATTTTTTCCCATGGAATAACCATGTTATAAGGGGCTTTGGCCAGCAGGCTATATAATTGTTTAGGGGTACTGCCTCCGGATAATACGAAGGTAAAGCGCTCCTGTGTTTGTAATACTTCCAGTATGTAGTTGCTGATCCATGCAGCTACGTTTTCACTCAGTTGTGCAGGATCTTTGGCGATGTGTAGTTCCATAAGATGAAGATAATTACGAATCAGGAATTACGAATTACGGAGAGCCGTAATTCGTAATTCTTAACCTGTAATTATTATTTAGTAGGTAAATTAATCCAGGTATGACCATCACGGGCAACGAGTGCATCTGCATCATCAGGGCCCCATGAATCTGGTGCATAGTTCGGGAAATCCTGCGGGGTGCGGTTTTCCCATGTTTCCAGGATAGGCATAATCACTTTCCAGGCGGCATCTACCTGGTCGCCGCGCATGAACAGGGTAGCATCACCTTCCATTACGTCCAGCAGCAGTGTTTCATATGCTTCCGGTGCATGTTCGCCATTGGCGGCATCGTAGTTAAAGGTCATATCTACCGGGTCCAGTGTCATGGTTTGTCCCGGGCGTTTTGCCTGGAAGCGGATCCGTATATCCATTTCCGGCTGAATGCTGATGGTGAGCCTGTTAGGGCGCCATGTTTGTGCAGCTTCCATCGGGAAGGAATAAGGAGGAGCCTCCTTAAAGGTGATAATGATATTGGTGGCTTTCTGGTGCAGGTATTTTCCGGTACGTACATAGATCGGAACACCCTGCCAGCGCCAGTTGTCGATATAAAACTTAACTGCTGCGTACGTATCAATGTTGGATTTGGGATCCACGCCTTTCTCCTCGCGGTAGCCAGGCACTTTATCTCCTTTCATCCAGCCGGCAGAATACTGTCCGCGAACCGCATGCTCATGCACCTTATCCGGTGTGATACGGCGGATGGCATTCAGTACATCCACTTTTTTGTTACGCACTTCATTGGCATCGAAAGATACCGGTGCTTCCATGGCCAGGATACACATAATCTGCAGGATATGATTCTGCACCATATCACGCAGGGCTCCTGCCCTTTCGTAGTAACCGCCACGACCTTCCAGCCCCACGCTTTCAGCAGCAGTGATCTGGATGTTATCGATGTAGTTGCGGTTCCATACCGGTTCGAACAAGGCGTTCGCAAAGCGGAAAGCCAGGATATTCTGAATCGTTTCTTTACCGAGATAATGATCTATACGATAAATCTGTTCTTCCGTAAATTTCTTTGACAGCAGTTCGTTCAGTTCATGTGCACTTTGCAGGTCATGACCGAAAGGCTTTTCCACCACAATGCGGGTGCAATGTTTATCCGTGCACAGGTTCAGCTCACCCAAACGGGTAGCAATATTAGGTACCAGTTGCGGTGCTACTGCCAGGTAAAAGATGACGGTAGGATGTACTCCCCATTCTTCTTCTTTGGCGGTAACAAAATCGGTGATTTTGCTATAGGAAGCAGGATCTTCTGCATCCATCTGCAGATAAGTAATATGATTGCTGAAATCTTTCCAGTGGCCATTCTGCTCGCCCTTCCGACGGGAAAACTTACTGATCCCTTCCAGCAAATGTTTATTATAATCTTCGTTGCTGTAAGGGCTGCGGCCTAAACCTGCAATTGCAAACTGCTCAGGCATCCACTCATCTAAAAAAAGATTGTATAACGCAGGCGTTAGTTTCCGGTAGTTTAAATCGCCACTGCCTCCGAATATAAAAAGGATGGAAGCAGGAGGGCGTTTATGGATCTGCATAATTTTAATTAAAGATGAACATTTTTAGTGTTGCTGCCACTCTGTGTGAAAAGTGCCAGGCATATCAATACGCTGATAAGTATGCGCACCAAAATAATCGCGTTGTGCCTGTATCAGGTTAGTAGGCATACGACCGGTACGGAAAGCATCGAAGTAAGACAATGCAGACATAAAGCCACCCACTGCCACACCTGCGGCGGCAGCCTGTGATACTACACTGCGGGTGTTGCTTTCTACTGACTGTACCAGGTAAGCTACGCCTTCATCCAGCAGGATATTTCCCAGGTCAGCATTTTTCTGGTAGGCTTGTGTAAATACTTCCAGCAGGGTAGAACGGATGATACATCCGCCTCTCCATACTTTCACCACTTCCGGTAATGGAATTTCCATTTTCAGATCGGCAGATGCTTCACGCAGCATGGCCAATCCCTGTGCATAGCTCAGGATAGTAGCGAAATACAGGGCATCATGCACCTGTTTGATCCACATCTCCGCAGGAACGTGCAGGGTATTTTCCGGTGCTTTGTACAACGCCTCGGCCTGTAAACGCTGCTCTTTATAACCAGAGAGCGTACGCATGGCTACCGCTGTATCAATAACAGGTACTGCTACCGGGAGTTCCATAGCATCCTGTGAAGTCCATTTGCCGGTACCTTTGGAACCTGCCTTATCGGAAATCACATCAACCAGGCGTTTGTCTGTTTTATCGTCATCCTGCAGGAAAATATCTGCAGTAATTTCTACGAGGAAAGACTGTAAAGCGCCCTGGTTCCAGCTTTTGAACACTTCATGTAACTGGTCGTTGTTCAGTCCGGCGCCTTTTTGTAACAAGGCATAGCTTTCACTGATCAGTTGCATGATGGCATATTCAATACCGTTGTGTACCATTTTCACATAGTGGCCGGCGCCTTCTTTACCGAGATATGCTACGCAGGGAACATCCTTTACTTTGGCAGCAATTGCTTCCAGCATAGGTTTCACCTTGGCATATGCATCGAGATCGCCTCCAGGCATAATGCTGGGGCCTGTACGGGCACCCTGCTCACCACCAGAAACTCCCATACCCATAAAATGGATACCTTTCGGACGGAGTTCCTGCACACGGCGCAAAGTGTCGGTGTAGTGGGAGTTCCCACCGTCTATCACCACATCGCCCTGCTCCAGCAGCGGCAACAGGGATGCGATTACGTCATCTACCGGTTGACCCGCTGGTACCAGCATCATCAATTTGCGGGGACGCTCCAGCAACTGTACCATAGTGGCCAGCTCTGCTACGCCTTTAACAGTAGTACCGGGGGTCGCGGCTGCTTCCAGTGCGCTGTTCTTGGCAGCGTCTTTATCAAAGCCGATAACGGAAAAGCCATGATCTGCCATATTCAGCAACAGGTTTCTACCCATTACGCCGAGGCCAATCATTCCAAAGTCATATAAGCTGTTTGCCATATATAGAGAAGTTACTTAAGGAGGTGTAAAAGTATGGAAGAATTACGAAATATTGCAGGAAGGGTGATTTTTGTACTGCCACTGCTGAGTGGAGCAAAAAGCGTGAGCCTTTGGAATACTCCAAAGGCTCACGTTATATTCCATTTCAATTTCAATGATCTGCATAAAAATCACCGGTTGCTATTTACGCGGAGTTTCTGCCCGCATTAATAATACCGAAAGAACAACGCATGATGAGCTTTTCGTAGGTTTCTCTGCCATGACCATTGTCGGCATGTGAATCCAGCTCTCGGATACGGGTAAGCGCATATTGCTGCGTAGTGAGCAAAGGCAGCACAATCCTTTCCCTCATCTGAATAGAAAGCAGGTCAATAGGGCTGCCTCCCATCAGTTCAGACTCATTGGTGAGCCGGAGCAGGTATTTTTTTGCGAGTTCAAATTCGCTATTGATCATCTGCCACACTTCTCCGTACTGCGGGTGCCGGGCCAGGTAAGCTGTCAGCGGGAAATAGCTTTTCTTCATCGCCATTTCACAGTTATCCAGCAAGGTTCTGAAAAACAGGGAATGTTTGTACAAGGCGGCTATATCATCCCATTTACCTTGTTTATCTAACTGCTCCAGTGCACTGCCCACGCCGTAATACCCTGGTACATTTTGTTTCAGCTGACTCCACGCGCCTACATAAGGTACTGCCCTCAGGTCATTGAGATTGAGTTTGGCAGAGGCATTACGTTTGCTCGGGCGGCTGCCGATATTGGCTTCCGCATAGTAACGCAGCGGACTGGCATGATCCAGGTACGCCAGGAAGTGCGGATGTGTTTTTAATCTATTGTAAGACTTATATCCTTCATCCGCCAGTAATTGCAACAGGTCTTCTTCTGCCTTGCTCAGGGTTACGTCACGGGAAGAAAACAGTTCATTGCTGATACCGGCATGAATCAGTTGTTCCATATTGAATTGTGCCGCATCCACGGTACCAAAGTTAGAGCTGATGGTTTGCCCCTGAATGGTTTGCTGAATTTCTTTATTGGCAATATTTCTACCCATAGAAGCATAGAACTGATGCGTTTTCCCACCACCACGTGCCGGAGGACCTCCCCTGCCATCGAAGAACACCACGCTGATACCATAGTCTTTGGATATTTTGGTCAGTTCCTCTTTTGCTTTGTAGATGCTCCAGTTGGCCATCAGGTAACCACCATCTTTGGTACCATCTGAGAAGCCCAGCATAATGGTTTGTTTACACTGGCGGCGGCGCAGGTGCTCACGGTATTCTTTATTTTCATACAGCAGCTTCATCACCTGTCCGGCATGACGAAGGTCATCGATCGTTTCAAACAACGGTACAATGTCTACTGTGATTTCTTCCTTCTTCCAGCCGCTGAGCAGGAACATACCATATACTTCCATCACATTGAGTACGCTGGTACTGTGACTGATAATATAACGGTTACATCCTTCTTCCCCGTTGGCAGCCTGTATTTCTTTGATGCCGGCAATAGTTTGCAGCGTATCCTGGTGCAATGGATTTTCCAGCACCATCGGATCTATCGCTGCCGGAATATTCAGCAGTGCATCGATCTTTGCGTTCTCGTCCAGCGACGTATAGTTACCTGGTAGTACATCGGTTTTAGTGGCCACTGCTTCCAGCACGGCTTCGTGTACTGAGCTGTCCTGGCGTATATCCAGGGAGGCAAAGAACAATCCGAAGATTTCTACTTTGCTGATCAGGTTTTCCACGAGATGTACAAACAGGCCGTTGTGATCGGCGATGATGGTACGGCGTATATCCGACAACGTATCCAGGATTTCCTGACGACTGATATCCGCCTTATGGCCGGGAATAAAGAGATTGCGGGATAATTTTGATTCCAGTGCAGCCACTACATTTTCTACACCTTTAAAGGTAAGGCGGCGGCGCAGGTTACGTACTTCGCGGAAATAGCATTTCATCACGGAAGAACGCAGTGCGGCAGCCACTTCCAGGGTGGTAGGCGCTTTTACAAACGGGTTACCGTCCCGGTCACCGCCAGGCCAGAAGCCCATACGGATCAGGGAGTTATCACTGCTGATCGCACCGGGAAACTGTGCCCGGATAGAAGAGAGGATACGGCCGGCCGACTGGTAAAATATATTTTCGAGGAACCACACCAGGCTGATAGCTTCATCATATGGAGTGGGTTTTTCTTTTTTGAAGAAAGGTGTTTTACCCAGCTGCTGCAGGTACATATTTACCTGGCTGGTATTTTCATCGATGAGGGCTTTAGACAGGTCGTTGATAATACCTAATACCTCACTCGGATAAAACTGGGTAGGGTGCGCGGTAAGTACGAGTCGTACGGAAAAATCTTTCAGTTTCTCTGTCAGCTGTTCCTGGGCTTGTTCCTGTATTACTTCTGATTGCAGGTGGCGCAGGGTTCCGGCGCCTTGCAGGTCGCGGATATTACGGAAGGCTGCATCTTCGAGTGCATCAAATAATACAACTTGTCTTTCTGCATACTGCACAAAGCGGAATAACAGGTCCGTCCGCTGTTTTTCTTCGGTATAGGTAGTATACTGCTGAAAAAAGGAATCCATAATTTCCTGCGGGCTGCTGCCCTTGGCGTATCCTTCTTCGCAGTGAAGCAGGAACAGGGACAGGAAGATACCTGTCTTTTCCACCCGGTGGAAAGGCAATGAGGTGAAGAGACTATTATACAGCTGAAACTTTGTACCAACGAGGTTTTTGAACTGTTGCAGCGAATTATTTACCGGCGCTTCCATACTAATTATCCGTTTATAGTGCTAAAGAAGAAGACTAAGCGGTCGTGAAATTAATAATTATTACGGTAATTTTTGAGTTTTTTGATTTTTGTTTGATATATATACAGAAAGTTTGAATATTATCAAATAAAATGACCTAAAAAAGCCAATCCCGGCCACTTTTATGTGAGCCGGGACTGGTATCAGGAATTAGAATGCGCAGGTTAAATGGATGTAAGCCGGATTAACAGGAATAAAAATTAATGTGTTGATAATATAGTCATCGCGTAAAGGCCACTATTGACTGAGTCTAAAGCTAATCGGCAGATTAAAGAAGACAGCTACATATTGTCCGTTTTGTTTGCCGGGTTTCCATTTGGACATATTGCTAACTACCCTTATTGCTTCGTCCTCGAGACCACCACCTTTGGGAGCACCTACTGTTTTCACATTGCTAATGGTACCATCGCGGTTCACCACAAACTGAACAAAAACGGTTCCTTGTATTTCATTTTCCTGGGCTACATGCGGGTACTTCACATTTTTGTTAAGATATTTCATCAGTGCGGTTTCTCCACCAGGATACTCCGGCATGAGTTCTACGAAAGACATAGGGCCGCTTGCATCAGGTGCCACTGCTTCAGATTTTACAACACCTGTTCCACCACGGTTACCAGCGCCCAGATCTATATTATTGATGTCTCCATCTGGACCTTCTCTATTTTCAAAAGCGATTGCTTTGTTACCGATATCAGCCATCCGTGGAGGCATTTCCTCCGGCGCAACATCTCCGGCTACAATCTTTGGATCTACATAACTAACTGCAGCTACTGCTGGTGGTGGTGTATTCTGAACTGGTGGTGGTGGTGGGATTACCGGGTCAGGATCTGGTAATTTTATATCATCCAGTTTGATTACCTCCTTGGTAAACACCGGAGGATGTACATTTCCGGCAGCCATCAATGTGTTGTTCAACACGTAACCACCAATCATTACTAACATAACAGAAGCGGTGCCTATTATTGCATTACGAACGCGTTTGTCGTAACGACTGCGGAGTTCATAGGCCCCATAATCTTTATTCCTTCCATAGAAAAGAATGTCGAGGAATTCATTCCCCGGGATCTTAGTTGAGTCCATAGTAATTTGTTTTTTAATTAGATGTTACAGTGAAATACTTTCCATAAGGTTTATGAAAATATTTTTTCCGGGAGATGGGAAACACAGTGGTGTATATTATATAAGCGCGTGTGGACTGCAGTGGTTAGCAGGGCGCAACCATATATATCAGAAAGATGAAGGAAACAACAGTGATGACTATACGGCAAATGAAAAATAAAATGGTATTATAACGTCAATGGATATATGATAATTAATGAAAACAGGTAAACAAATCATACAGGATATATCAAAAATAGAAGTCCCGACACGTGTCGGGACTTGCTGGCACTGGGGACCTTACCTGGAAACAAGTGGTTCCTTCTATTTTAATTAGGCTTTCCGAAAAAGGTATAAACGTACACGTTACTTCGTGTAGGCTGACCGCTCCCGGATGAATGTCTTAAATAACAGTTGGTTGGGAAGCAGTCTTAAATCAGTTTATATACTTCAGTTTTCGGGGCCGCCACCAACAAAACCCACCAGAATTGTTTGAGGCAACGCCCCTTTGAACTGAAGTCGATCGTTTAATTTCATTGGATAGTAACGAATGCTATTCCGTTCCGGATACAAGCACAAAGCGTGTATCCGTAAACGTTATATTATCTTTCATGGTTGTTTGACCTGGCTTACCCAATAAGTAAGTCATCATTAAACAACGGCTATATAGTTTCATATTGAATACAATGAGAGAGGTAATGATTAAGATTCCGGTTGAAAATGCCAGGAGGATGCGGGTAAGTACGTTGCGGATAAATTTACCACCAATAAATTTTGCAATATACCGTCCCCGCATGCCAGACCAGGCACTCTATTTACAGCTTACAGAACGCAAGATTTTGTCATCAACAGCAGCTACTGCAACAGGAGCGGGCCGTTTGGATGTAACGGGAACAGGTGATATTTACCACGTTTTTTTGCGTGTGGGAACGCATTCCACTAGTCAGCGTGTGCCTTTTCATAGTGTATTTTTATTTACACGTTTTTTCAATAATGATGGCAGCAACACCTTGCTGGTGGATCAAAGGATGCCGGAAGCGTTTGCCTGATGCTTCCCTTATAGTGGTAGATTTTATTAGTCTACTGAATTGGTAGACAAATATACATCGAGTTTTATTAATTCCAAATTATTGAATGACTTTTTTGTACTTTTTTTTCTTTCCCCGGGATGCCACCCGTGATGGGGAGTAGGACAAAAGCGTATTTTTGCGGCATGAAAGAGCATGTGAAAAATATTTTACTCATTGTGGCAGGTGCCCTGATCTTCGCGGTCGGCATCAACTACCTGGCTATCCCCAACAAATTATCCGAGGGGGGCGTAATTGGTATTACCATTGTGACTTATTACTACTGGGGGTGGTCACCAGGAGTTACGAACCTTATTATTAACGCCATCCTGATCGTTACCGGCTATAAACTGCTGGATAAACGAAGCATGGTCTATACGATACTGGGCATCTTTTTTTGCTCCCTGTTTCTGTATCTCACTGAAAACAAACTAACACCCGTTACCACCAACCCTTTACTGGCAGCTATCTTTGCGGGACTCCTGGTGGGCATAGGCATAGGACTGGTATTTTTATCTGGGGGCACTACAGGTGGCTCTGCTATTGTGGCGCGGTTATTCAACAAATACCTGGGCTGGACACTGGGCAACGCCATGCTCATTTTTGATATCGTAGTGATACTGGCATCCTCCTTTATTATTGGCATAGAAAAAACCATGTATACTTTCATTGCGGTATACATAGGCGCCAGAACAGTCGACTATATCGTGGATGGGTTGAATACCAAGCGTGCAATTACTATCATCTCCAACCATACAGATGCTATTGCGCAAAAGATTACCGGTGAAATGAAACGCGGCGCCACCGTATTACACGGACATGGCGCCTATACACACGATCCCAAGGAAGTGCTGTATGTGATCATTGGTAAACAGGAGCTGATGCGCCTGAAATCACTGGTACAGGAAACCGATTCCGAAGCCTTTGTGGTTATCCACGAAGTGCACGAGGTATTAGGGAGAGGATTTTCTAAATAATAGTATATCGGCATTCGGATAGAGTCATCCCCCTATCCGAATGCCTACTTCGCTGTTAGCCCACGTATCACTTTCACTTCTTCCTCATTGTAAGGCGTTCCGTCTTTCCGGAAAATATCATGATACCACAGCTCAGGTTCACTCCCATCCGGCACCGGCATACCCTGTGCATACATGGTATTGGTTTTACCGGCTACCAATCCCCAACTATAGGCGCCAATATTTTCCTTTTTCAGTAATGGCATAATATTATCAAAACGACTGCCCAGCGGACGGGCCATGTATTCTGTGCAAAGCAGTGGCCGCGCGAACGATCGCAGGTTATTGATATCCTGCTGATGCATGTCGGGTGGCAGATAGTTGTGATAAGTAATCACATCGGAATGTTCCTCCTGGAACTCGTTCAATACTTTCAGGTCCGGGTTCCAGATGCCTACTGTTAAAGGTTGTGCGGGGTTTATCTCCCGGCTCCAGCGAAATACTTCTTCCAGCAGTGGTAAACTTTTAGTCCCCGCTCCAAAGCTTCCGGGTTCATTGTACAGGTCCCAGAGCAGTACCCGTGGATCCTTACCAAACGTGCGGAGTATATCTTTTACATATCTCTCCAAAGTATCTGCCAGCGCAGGACTGGTAAAGATAGCGATTCCCGGATCCTGCACCCAGCGGGAATTATGTACCCCCGGTATGGGCGGCGGTTGCTTGCCGGCATCATACACGTTATTCCAGCAATCATCAAAAAACACCAGGGCAGTGGACATATGGTGCCGGTCTGCAATAGAGAGGTAAGTACGGATGCGCTGTTTAAATCCGGCGGCATCGTCCACCCAGGGCAGGTGGTGGAGGTATACCCGCATCGAATTCAAGCCAATACCTTCGGCATATCCCAATTCCCGGTCAATGGTAACGGAATCAAAAGTGGCCGCCTGCCACATTTCCAGCTGGTTGACCGCCGTACTTGGAATAAAATTACATCCCCGCAACCAACCTTTGGACGCATACCAGTTGTTAGCTTTTTCGGGTGACCAGGTATCAGTGGGCGATTGTTTACAGGCAGTGAGGAACAGGGCTAAACCACATACTGCCATCATCTTGTTGTGCATAGGGCAAGGTTTAAGGGGCTATCTAAAAATAGTCAATTTTCCCTTCCGGAAATAGTCATTATGACCGCTCATACATTTTTCTTCGACATTTCATATTTGGATTTTGATTTTTAGATGTATATATTGTAGGCGCTCAACGCTCTTTTTTCATTCCTTACCATCTTATCAACCAATAATTAAAGGGAAATGACACAAAGCTCTCAACGCTTTTTACCGCTGGACGTATTCCGCGGCATGACCGTCTGTTTCATGATCATAGTGAACACAGGCGGTACAGGTGGAACATACTGGCCACTCGATCATGCTTCCTGGCATGGGTGGACTCCCACCGACCTCGTATTCCCTTCTTTTCTCTTTGCTGTAGGCAATGCCATGAGCTTCAGCATGAGAAAATATGAACAACTGGGAAATTCAGCGGTGCTCGGAAAGATTTTCAAGCGCACCCTGATAATTTTCCTGCTAGGATACCTGATGTACTGGTTTCCTTTTGTTCAACAAACCGATCACGGCATCGAATTCAAACCGTTTGATCATACCCGTATCCTGGGCGTATTGCAACGTATTGCCCTTTGCTATGGTATTGCCTCCCTGTTAATCCATTACTGTTCAAAGAAAGTGATATGGGGCGTCAGCGCCCTGTTCCTGCTGGGCTATTGGGCCATACTATGGTATTGCGGCACACCTGGTGACCAGTACGGCATTAACGGCAACGCTGGTATCCTGCTCGATAAACTGGTGCTTGGTGATAACCACATGTACCACGGCGAAGGCATTGCCTTTGATCCGGAAGGCTTACTCAGCACCATTCCTGCGGTAGTGAATGTAATAGCGGGTTATTATACCGGACTATTTGTACAGCAGCAAGGCAGAACAAAACCAGGACTCATGCGCATGATCATGGCCGGCATCTTCCTCTTTGCCCTGGCTTACGCCTGGAATACCGTATTCCCTATCAATAAAAAACTCTGGACCAGCTCTTATGTACTGCTAACAATAAGTATAGATCTGTTCCTGTTATCCTTACTCATCTTTGTGATTGATATTATCGGCTTCACAAAAGGCACCGGCTTCTTTACCGTATTCGGTAAAAATCCACTGTTCCTTTACCTGCTATCGGAGATCATGGCCATTCTGTTTGGCGTGTTTACTGTTGGCGGCGCCACTCTTTATCAATGGATCAACGATACCATCTTTCAGCCACTGTCACCCGGCAAGTTCGGTTCACTGCTCTTCTCGCTCGCCTTTATGCTCACCTGCTGGTTGGTAGGGTACATACTGGATAAGCGTAAGATTTACGTGCGGGTGTAGTTAGAGAAAATAAATTATTAAAAGCAGCGAAGCAGGTGTATCCTGTCTTCGCTGCTTTTTTTTGCCGCTGACCCCTGTAAAAAAATCCATTAAATTGTACACAAAACATATCCAATGGACCTCTCACTGAAAGGAAAAACAGCGCTGGTGTGCGGCAGCTCACAAGGCATAGGATTAGCTACAGCAGAAGAACTGGCGTTATTGGGCGCTACCTGTGTGTTATTAGCAAGGAATGAAGACCGGTTGAAAAAGGTGTTATCTACCCTGAGCACTGCTCATGAACAACAACACCGTTATGTGATAGCCGACTTTTCAGATGTAGTGCAGGTAACGGCCGTTGCGACCAGCGTAGCCGAACAGGGGCCCGTTCATATACTCATTAATAACACCGGCGGGCCAGCTGCCGGCCCTATTATAGAAGCCAATGCGGCGGCCTTTACCGCCGCATTTTCACAACACCTGCTCTGTAACCAGGCATTGGCGCAGGCGTTAGTACCCGGCATGATAGCCGCCGGGTATGGCCGCATTATTAATATTATTTCTACTTCCGTAAAAACACCGATAAAAAACCTGGGCGTATCCAATACTACCCGCTGGGCCGTTGCTGCCTGGTCTAAAACACTGGCTACGGAACTGGCGCCATACGGCATTACCGTCAACAATGTGCTGCCAGGCTCTACTTCCACGGCAAGACTGGAAGGATTATTCAATAGCAGTGCTGCTGCCAGAAATGTTTCCAGGGAAGTAATTGAAGCAGAGTGGCTGAAAGAAATTCCGATGCAAAGATTTGGAGAAGCCCGCGAAATAGCTGCCCTCGCAGCATTTCTTGCCGCCCCTGCTGCTGCATATATTACAGGTACCAGCACCGCAGTAGATGGTGGTAAAACACCGGTGATGTAAACGTACTGCCTGAAAATAAAATTCCGGTAGCATATTAATATGCTACCGGAATTTTATTTTTATTCTTTCTATTTTAATACTTCTGCCAGCTTAGCGGCCAGTTTATCACCCCGCAGATTTTTTGCAATAATGACGCCGTTAGGATCCAGTAACAGATTCTGTGGCACTGCTGTAATACCATAAGCCTTTGCTACTTCATTGTTCCAGCCCTTCAGGTCACTTACATGCAGCCATGGCAGCTGATCATCGTTAATCGCTTTGATCCAGGGCGCTTTTTTTTCATCCAGGGAGATGGCGATGATCTCAAAGTTTTTGTGGTGGTATTCCGCATAGGCTTTACGTACATTAGGGTTTTCTGCTCTGCAGGGTCCGCACCAGCTGGCCCAGAAATCTACTAACACATATTTACCTTTGAGAGATGCTAACGTAATCGCCTGCCCGGTGGTATCAGCCTGTGTAAACGGCAAAGCGGCATTACCTATCGCCGTTTTTTTTGCGATATCTAACTTGGCAGCCAGCTCCTTCCCTCTCACGGAATTACGAAATTGCGCATCCAAACCATTGAATAATGGTTCGAAGGTCACCGGGTTAATAATGCCACCACGTTCCTTTACCAGGTGCCAGCTTACAAAAGAAGCCGGATGAGCTTTGATAAACGCCAGCTCTCCTTCTTCCACTTTATTAAACAAAGGCACACAAATTTTACGGACGGAATCCACCACCGCATTATTTTTCTGCAGAAACTGCTTTTTTATTTGTTCGGTTAATGGCTCCAGTTGATCTGTAAATGGTTTCAGCTGCTGCGCCAGCAACAGGTAATCTGTTTGAGCCGCGGCACCCTTAATCACCGCATGACTTATATTGCCGTTACCGGTTACTGTGAAATTTCCTTTTTCCAGGAAAAACTCCTGCTTATCGGCAAACAACATTTTCTCGATAGAAAAAATGCCATCATCATCCAGGGCTTTGAGTTTGAGCGTAGCATTGGCTGGTTCTCCAATGGTTCCCTGTATTTCAAAAGTCCCGTTTTTTGTGATCGCAGAATCTTCTACTGATGTTTTATCAATACGATAACTGAGCATCACTTTTGTTTCCTTATCCAAACCGCTGATAGTGCCTTTAATGGTATACTTCCCCTGAGCGGCCACACCGGTGGCAGTGAGCAGGGAGACCATTGCAATGATATATTTCATGTGTTATTTTTTAAAGAGCCCTGTTAATTTTTCTGTTAATCCTTCTGCTTCCTGCCCTACATATCTCCCTATAATTTTACCTTCTTTATCCAACAGAATTTTAGTGGGGAAAGCGGTAATACCGTAAGATTTTACAGCATCAAACTTTTCTATGCCGGTGTTATTAAGTACCTGTATCCATGGGAGGCCATCTTCTGCGATGGCTTTTTTCCAAACGGCAGTAGGATCATTACCCTGTTCCTGCGCAATGCCTACTATTTCAAAACCAGCGCTTTTGTATTGGTTATACAATTCTTTCAAATGCGGATGGCTTTGACGGCAAGGGCCGCACCAGCTGCCCCAGAAGTCGAGCAACACATATTTTCCCTGCAACGCCTGCAGGTTTACCGGGGTGCCGTTGATATCTGTTTTATTCAGTGGGATAGCCGTTTTACCTATGCTGGTGGCTTTGCTGGCAGCCAGTTTATCTTCGATTCTTCTGGCGTATTCCGAAGTTTTATGAGCAGCGTCCAGCTGGTTGTAGGTGGCCTCCAACTTTGCCAGGTCCAGGCTATTTACCATATTAGCCAGGAAGTACATGCTCACCAGTGATTTAGGGTGAGACTGAATAAAGGCTGTTTGCAGTTTATCCTGTTCGGTGCTGAGTTGTTCCCGCAGTATGCGGCTTTTGGCTTTTAGCGCCTGCTGATGGTCAGCAACCGTATCTTTGTAGGATAGCAATGTAGCCTGCCAGTTCCGGTCTGTAATCGCCGCTTCCTTTGCTTTAATGGTGTTCCAGTCGTTATTCTCCTGCCCTCCTTTTACGGAAGCTTTATAAATAGCGTTGGCATCGCCGGTGATGCGGATAAGATCATTGGAAAGAAAGAATTCCAGCCCTGGCGAAGGAATATAACCATGATCAGTTTTTATATTCAGCGCCATGTTACGCGTAATAAAATGGCATAATACCGGATGATTCACTTTCCCTTTAAAAGTAACCACGCCTTTTTCGGTGGTGTAATTGCTATCTATTACAAAGTCTTTCCCATCCATGTACGCCATCAGTAATTTAGCATCTCCTGCATTTTTCAATGCTGCCTTGATGGTATATCCCTGCTGGGCGCTGGCATACAGAGAGCCAGCCATGAGCATCAGCGCTCCTGCTATCTTTTTATAATTCATATGACTTGATTTTCTCTTTAAGCTATTGATTAAGGATTGTCTTCCATTCCCGGATTCAGCATTAAAATCTTAGGTGGTATTTTGAGGGTCAGACGTTCTTTCGGTAAAGTAAAAGTAGCCGTACCCAGCTGATGGGTATAGGTTACATTTTTAAACAGCGGATCAGTAGAAAGACGGCGCATATCAAACCAGCGCACTCCCGTACAGGCGTATTCACGCAGGCGTTCATCGATCACAAAGCGTATCAGGTCATCTTTGGTAGTAGCATCCACACCTGCTTTGGCAGCAGGTAAACGGTTACTGCGCAGTGTAACCAGATCGGCGGTAGCGCCGGTCAGATCACCGGTACGGGCTTTACATTCCGCCAGCATCAGGTATAAGCCGGGAAGAGAAGGGCCAAAGTTGATCGCCAGTGGAGAGTTATGCAACAGGTAAGGCAGCTTGGTAGCGCCGGTGAAATAGTCTGCTCCATAAAAGAACTTCAGGCGCAAGTCTGCCGGATCATATTTTGCCAGTGCAGCAGGACTCAGCATCGCTACATTTGAAAAAATGAAATTCAGCAACGTGATCTGTTTCAGGTAAATGTTCTCCTGGTTATCGAATGCCTGCGGCATATTAAAAGCGCCGAAGCTGGGCATAAAAGGTGAGGTCCATCCCGCCATTACTTTGTTGTAATCATAGAATTGTAAAGGCACGGCGCTATTATTCAGGGCTGCTTTACATTGCTGCAATGCGGCGAGCGCCAGGTCATACTTCCCCATGGTAAAATATACCTGCCCCAGGATATAATACCCGGCAGATTTGCCCATGCGCAAGCGCATAGGCGTAATCTCCGGCAGGTCTGGAATGGCGGATACCAGTTCATTGATCACAAAATCATACACTTCCTGTACCCGCGCTCTTTTAAATCCGGAGGCCACTGCATTAGCGGTTGTCACCAATGGTACCCCCGGATCTGTGGCAGCTGTAGCTGGATCATAGGGTTTTGCAAAATAATTTAACAACATAAAATGCATCAGCGCACGACCTGTCCTCGCTTCTGCCAGTAATTCTTTTTTCTTTTGCAGATTGTCATCTGCCACTGCCATCACATTATTGGCAATCACATTATACGTATAGTTCTGACCATAGAAAGCGCCCCACTCAATGGCATCCGCATCCGGCAGGTAAAGATTATCTTTCCATGTATAGCCCTTCAGATAAGAAAGGTCCAGCAGCGAGAGGTAGCCGGAATCCGTAATGACATCATCTCCCATCATCACACACATATCTGCCCCACCGTTGATATGCAGACTACCATCTGCATACTGTGCCACATCGTTATAGCTAAAGAGATTGCTGCTGTTAAATAACCCGTTGTACTGATCCAGTGTGCGTGGGGTATCTTTTCCTTTGGGTACTATATCCAGAAATTTGGTACAGGAGGTCATCATCAGGATGCCTGCCGTTACCGCGATATATATCAGTCGTTTGTTGCTCATATTACCTGGTTTTTAAGATTATTTAAACCTCACGTTCATCCCTACTGTAAAAAAAGGCTTCATTTCCGGCGCCCGTACACCATACATCAGTTTGAAGTACTCCGGATCGATACCATCTTTATTGGCCTTCCACAACATCACGTTGTTTAATTGTGTATAAATGCGGCAGCTTTCCATACCGGCATGATCTACCACACGTCCCGGAAGGTTCCAGGCGAGCGTAAGGTCACGGAGCTTGATATAATCCGCCTTCACAATATTAATATCTGCCTGTTGATACAATTCTGTAGAACGTCGTGCAATGCTTTGCGAGCCTACAGGCATATAAGACGGGATATTGGTTTTCGCTTCATCACCAGGTTGTTTCCAACGATCTTCAAAAGAAACCGGGATGTTGGCGGTGAGTCTTCCGGCATAAAAATTATTTACATCTCTGCGCATCTGGTAACCCAGGTTATAAATCACCAAAAAAGACAGGTCAAAATTTCCATAACGAAAGCTGTTCGTGATACCACCATACCATGTAGGTTGTGATACCCCTGCATAATTAAGATCTGCGGCCACTATGCCGGAAGTGTTCTTTACTTTTTTTTCATCGGCAGTGAATGCCTGTGGGTCGCCCATGGCATCCAGTCCTGCCCATTTGTATGCGAAGAAACTATAGGCAGGGTAACCTTCCACAAATCCTGCGTTTACTTTATTGGATGGTGTCAGTGGCGTGTTGCGGTTTAACTTCAGGACTTTGTTCTTATTATACCCTAACGTAAATAAAGTGTTCCAGGTGAAACGGCCTTTCGCCAGGTTCCGGCTGTTGAGCTGTATGTCGATCCCCTTATTCATCATATCGCCCAGGTTAGCATATCCATAATACCAACCAGCTGTTCTGTCCAGTGGTTGTGAGCCCAGCAAATCAATTGTCTTCTTACGGTATACATCTACGGCACCACTTAAACGGCTGTTAAACAGGTCAAAGTCCACCCCGATGTTCATCATTTTAGTCCGTTCCCAGGTAAGCATTTTATTACCTGGCAATAAAGGACGATAGCCGATTCCTACGCTGTTAAATAACGGGCTGCTTTCTGCCAGCACAATATCCACAGAACTGCCGGAACCCGGTAAAGGTGCATTTCCGCCCAAACCGTAGGTAGCGCGGAGGTTAAGGCGATTCACTGTTTTCACCGCAAAGAAGGATTCATTGCTGATGATCCAGCCGGCGCCGGCCGACCAGATAGGTTTATACTGCTGACTTTTTTCCGTACCAAAAAGATTGGACTGGTCCATACGTATGCTACCATTCAGGTTATACCGCTGCTTATAGGTATAGGCGCCGTTGGCATACAAGGAGAAAAAGCGGGTTTCGACTTCTCCCACTGTAATAGGGTTAGCTGTTAATAAACTTTTTGTGGCGGAGGTATTTCCTATCACGGGACTGGTTACACCGGTAGTTTGCAGCATTTTTTCATCGAACACATTATAGGTCTGCGTCTGGTAATCAAAGCCACGACGGGTGGAAGAAAAACTGCGGGTTCTGTCGCCACGCACTTCCGTACCAGCGAGGAAGGTTAACTGATGTGCTTTAAAACTGTTATCATACATCAGCTGATTACGTGCTGTCCAGGAAATATTTTGTGAATTGGAGGATTGGTATTGTCCACCTGATTCAGGAAGAAAATATACAGGTTTTGCTCCGGGTGTAGTGGCGGCCTGTGTAAAATGTACCAACTCGTAGCGTGTCTGATAAGATTTCTGGTCGTAAAACGTATAGCCGTTGTTGTTAACCTGCTGGTATTGAAAACGACCATCATACGTTAACCCTTTCACCAATTTTATATTCAGACCTGTATTTACCCTGACAGCCCCCGAGGTAGTAGCGTTATTACTGGTATAAGCGGATTCTTTCAACGGAATATAGTTGAGGTTCAGTGCACTTTTCGTTTCCGCGGTTTGGCGATAGGGCTGATACATTTTCAAATACGCCTGGGATAAAGGCGTTCCATCGGCATCCGCCAGCATAGCATAAGGTAAATAGGTATTCAGGTCGGGAAGAGTAGGAATGATGAAACGGGTGTTCTTCTGTTGTGACAGGTTCACCGTCATATCTGCTTTCACATTTTTACTAAAAGCGAAATCCTGACGCAGGTTCATCTGGTAACGGTTCAGGGAAGACTTATCGTTATTCTGTTGGTTGGTATAAGCGAGTGAACCGTAGTAGGAATGAAACTGACTACCGCCGGTAAAAGACAAACTATGATTTGTCAACAGCGCCGGCTGTTGCAGGTACTGATCAATCTGGCCACGATTATTCAGTGAAGCCAACGAATCCATCCTGGCATCTGCAACTGATTGCGGAATAAGGCCATTACTCAGATCGTATAATATTCGCTCATGTGGATATACAATAGGATCTGAATTACCAACACCAGGTGTGGTAACCGTCTTCCAGGGATAAGCCGTTGCATTAAATATCTCTTTTGCGGCATTCATGAACTGAGTGGAATTCATTTTATGCTGGTAATCATAATCCGGCAATCCTTTAAAAGAAACGAAACCATCATAATTCATTTTGATGCGGCGGTTCAGATCTTTCCCTTTGCGGGTGGTGATTACCACCACACCGTTAGCAGCGTTGGCGCCCCAGATAGAAGCAGCCGTAGCATCTTTTAGGAAAGTGATACTTTCAACATCGTTGGGGTTAACAAAGTTGGTAATATAATCATTGGACATGGGCACATTATCGACTACAAACAGCGGCATTCTGCTGGCGTTTACACTGGAAACACCTCTTATCAGGAATTTATCCGCACCGGTACTGTTGTTCACGGCAAACCCCGGTACAAGGCCTTCCAGGCGGTCTACCACACTCATACTCCCCGATTTTTGCTGTAGCTGTGCGCCCTCTACCTTCGTAAAAGATCCCGCACTTCTTTCTTTTGAAATAGTTTGGTAACCGGTAACTACTACCTGCTGTAACAGGGAGATATTGGGTGTGAGAATTATTTCCAGGTAAGACTTGTCTCCCACCTCCAATGTTTTAGGCATAAACCCCATACAGCTGATCAGCAGTATGGGATTGCTTTCTGTAACCGCCAATGTAAATTCTCCTTTGGCATTGGTGTTGGAACCTGCCTGCAGATTTTTCAGCATAACTGTTACGCCTGGCACCGCGTTATGGGCTTCATCAAATACTTTTCCTTTGATAATGCGTTCCTGTTTGGCAGGAGCAGGTTGCTGATTAATTACCACCAGGTTGGTTTCCGTACTGCTAAATCCGAGTCCGGTACCCAGCAGAACTTCTTTTAGTACATCCGTTAACGTTACATTGTCCACATCAATGGAAATGCGTTTGTCTGCCGGAATAATATTATTCCCATATACAAAGCGCAGATTCGACTGTTGTTCAATGGCGCTGAAAACCTTTGTCAGCGGAACTTTCTTCAAGTGTAGGGATAAACGGATGTTTTGATGAAGCTTGGTAGCGAAGGCGTGAATACTACAGAGTAACAGCAGCAGCATGGTCATTTTGGTAACACGACAAATAATGCTCCTGCCGGAATGCACCATACGTGCAGTCCGTGGACTGATTTTTTTCATACATTTAGTTGGTTAATGTCCATAATGGGAAACAGACGCCCGGCAAAAGCCCTGTTTCCTTTACTTAACTGGAGGGAGCGCTCAGGCGTTCCCTTTTACTGTTTAGAAAATGGTTGGTCTTGATAAGTTGTCATCTTCTTTTTTTATTGGCTGATAAATATTTCATTGTTCTCAATTCTGTAATTAAATGGCACAGAGGCTTGCATGGCCTTCAATGCCTGTTCTACTGTTTCTTTCTCAAACGTGGCGGTATACCTGTATTTATTAGCAATCGTACTATCGACTTTAATTTTCACACCATACCATCTGCTCATTTCCACGGCGGCAGTACCTAACGGCATATCAGTAAGTACAAGGCGATTGCGCGTCCAGGAAGTTTCTACCGCAGCACTATCGCGCGGACTCAGCACCACATTGCCGATGGTGGCCGATGGTGCGGTAATATGACTCGCTGCCACCACCCCGATCACAATTTTTTGCGTCGGTTGCAGGATGATTTTCCGGTTTTGTTCACCGTGAATGGTGACTTCCACTTTTCCCTTGATCAGGGCGGTTTCTACCACTTTGTCTTCCGGGTAGGCGCGTACATTGAAAGAAGTTCCCAGTACGCGTATATCCATTTTCTTTGTGTGTACAATAAAGGGCTTGTTAGCCGCTGCTGCTACGTCAAAGAAGGCTTCCCCGACCAATGTAACTTCGCGGGCTTCTTTATTAAAATGTTGGGCGATGGTAATATGACTATTGGCATTCAACATTACGCTGGTGCCATCCGGGAGCTGAAAAGATTTTCTTTCGCCAGACAGACTGCTGTAATTCCGGATGCGGTTTTGTTTTTTGTATTGGTATACTGCAAATCCTGCGATATTGATCAGCAGAGCTATCACTGCGGCGCGGGCCAGTATTTTCCATACGGGCGATATCCTCCTGACAGGCGTTGTGGCCAGATGTTGCTGGAAAGCTTGTTCAAAACGCTGGCGTTGCTGCGAGAAAGATTTGGCCGTAATATTGCCGTTCAGCATATAATATAAGGCTTTCGCCTCTTTCACTGCTGCCTGTTTTTCCGGATGTGCTATGATCCAGGATTCCCAGAAGCTGACAGCACGGGCATCTGTGCCGGTACAGTACCGGCAGAAAGAAGGCTCCTGTAAAAAATCTTCACTATGGTAGTCCTGAAAATCAGACATAAAACATCCATCCTTTTTCTATAGAGAACACGGGTTGTTCTTTTTACTACTGTAAAACAATATTTTTTTTATTGAAGGGTCAACATGAATAGAACAAGGAGGGGAATGCTGTACAGATAAGTATAGTCCTCGCCGTCGGTACTGAGTTCTGCCCTCAAAATTTTGATGGCATCGTGGATACTATTATAGACGGTTCGTTTTGTTACATTACAAATAACAGCTATCTCATCATAATCTCTGTCTTCAAAATAGCGCAGGCGCAGCAGCTCCAGTTGCCGGGGAGCCAGTTTGGCCAGCGCTTTTTCCAGACGCTGTTTCAATACTTTATCGGATTGTGCGGAAATCAGCAGCTGTTCATAAGCTACTTCTGTTTGTTCCCGGCCGGCTTCAAAAGCGTGGTGTCGCTGTTCCCGGCGGCGGTCGGCTTTCATTTCAGCCATCAGTTTATGACGGATGCAGGTGAGCAGGTAGGCGCGTACATTTTCCACTTCGGGCAATGTGTTGCGTTTGTCCCACAGGTCCAGCAATACCTGGGTAATACATTCTGAAGCCCGTTCCCGGTTGCCGGTGAGCTTCACCCCATAATTAAACATGCCTATATAATGCGCATCATATAACAGCATCATTGCGGCCTGCTGGCCGTTCAGCAGCATTCTCCATGCATCCTCCATATGTAACCCTTCCGAAAGCATTATCATCAAAAATAAGGAAAGGAATCACGATTTGTTCACCTGGAACAAAATATCCGGAGATGTATCAGCTTTTGAAGATGCGGTTGAGGCGACCCGTTATTAACAGGGAATAAAGTTCACCACGCGTGCCAGCTTTCCGTTTTCGAAATATAGCTGCACGCTGCTGTCGCTGTCTTTACTATAAGAGTCCCGGAGGGTAACCATATCTGATTTTCCTTCATTTTCCGCCTGTAATACGGCATTTGGAAACATTTTTTTCACGTCTTCCCAGGTGGTATTACGGGAGAAGGATACCTTACCCAAAGTCAGTATCTGATTCGTTGTAAACACGAATTCCTCGCAGGCAATGGAATCCCTGCAGAGTTCAAACGTAGAACCTTCTTTATAAAAATAGCTGAAGTCCTCGTCGAACTGTGACCCGCAGATGTCTTCATTCTGAGTAGAAACAATACTGTCTGCCGCTCCGATGCTGCTTTCCAGGCGTTGCCGGTTAGTAAACAGGGGCACTTTGTTATTGATCAGTGCCTTTGAAAACTCGAATACTTCCACCTGCTCCCAGGAAATGTTACGGCTGCGGTGGGGCTCCTGCATAGAGTCATCTGCTGCGGTGAGTGGTTGAATGGTTTCTGAGGGTGCTGCTACCGGCATCGTATCCGGCTCTTCCGGTTTATTCTGATGACAGGCGGACAGGATGGTTACCGTTAGGAATAAAAATACGCTTTTCATGATCGTTACTTCTTCGTGGGGTCAATACCGTTTTTTCAGCATGACCCGATTAAACTAAAACTAATCATTCTCAAACACATAATTAAAATAATTTATATAGATGACCAATTATTTTTTATGCAATCGTTTGCACAAATGATGAAAGCGCACTATATTGTTAAGCATAAACCACGTACTATTTATGAAAAAGCTGACATTCCTGTTATACCTGGGACTGGCCACACCCTTTGCCGGCCGTACGCAGGACAACTCCGCAGATGCTGCGGTGGTAAAAAAAGTAGCAGATTACGCCATTGCACACGCTGCCTTCAAGTTTACAGGTGATAACAACCAGAGCTGGAATACCAGCAAGGAAATTCCGGACGGCGTCAAAGCCTCCATCTCAGATCACCTGAGTGAATGGCACTACCCCAATGGCGTATTAAACATTGCCATGATAGATTTGGGTAATTACCTCAAAGACGAAAAATACAATGCGTTTGCGCAGAAACATGTGGCATTTGCATTCGACAACTATGCTTATTTCGAAGCACTCAGCAAAAAAGGCGTGAAATACAAAAACTTTCCATTCAATCAGCTGATCAATACCCGGGTACTGGATGATTGCGGCTCCATGGGCGCCAGTCTGCTGGATGTATATAATACCGTAAAAAGAAACGATTACATGGCCTATATCGACAAAGCAGCCAATCATATCAGCAAGATACAGGAAAGACTGCCTGATGGCACGTTATGCCGGCCAAACCCCTATAAATGGACCTTGTGGGGAGATGACCTCTATATGAGTGTGCCCTTTCTCGCCCGTATGGGAAAGCTCACCAACAACAACGCCTACTTTGACGATGCGGTAGCGCAGATCAAACATTTCACCCACTACCTCTGGGATCCCCGCACAGAATTATATGTGCACTACTATTACGAAGATCTGAAAAGACAGGGCGTGGCTCACTGGGGTCGTGCCAACGGCTGGATCATGCTGGCCAAAGTACAACTACTGAATAGCTTACCAGCTAATCATCCCGGCAGAAACGAAGTGATCGCCGACCTCACCCAACAGATACTGGGTGTGGCAAAATATCAGGGCGCTAATGGACTGTTCCACCAGGTACTGGATCGCACGGACTCTTACACGGAAACTTCCTGCACTGCGATGTTTGTGTATTCCATTGCCCGGGCTGTAAATGAAGGCTGGCTCGACAAACGCTATATCACTATTGCCGAACGTGGCTGGGAAGGATTGGTAAAGGAAAAAATACAGGAAGACGGACAACTGAAGGATGTATGTATCGGTACAAATACCTCTGCCGATCTTTCTTTTTACTATAACCGCCCTACGGAGTTAAACGATTTTCACGGTATAGGACCTGTGATAGAAGCGGGCGTTGAAATTATGCGCTACAGGGCGAAAAAATAAGAATTACGAATTACGGAGTTGTGAGAAGATAAAAGCAAATGTCGATCATCGCGTTTACTATCTTCTCACAACTCCGTAATTCGTAATTCATAATTCGTAATTCCTGTTAGTACACATCAAACCACACCTTAGTGGTTAGCAGATCAGCGCCCTGCCTTGCTACTGCAGCTTTATAGCTATTTCCATTCAACGCCTGCTCACTGGAAGGATACGTTAAACGCAACGGCATTTTTCCTTGCAATGCACCGGTATAAGCAGGTGTAAGTTGTGGATAATCCAGTCTTCTCCACTCTGCAAATGCTTCCAGACCTTCGCTGAAAAGCGCCAGCCACTTCTGTTCACCGATTGATTTCTTATAGTTATTCGCATCGTAAGCAACGGCTGCCTGCGCCAGGTAATCGTCTACCGGTTTGCCAGTGATGCCGTATTGTTTGAAAGAAGCGCGGATAGCCTGTGCATACAGATCTGCAGCATTGCCACTGATGAGGTTACGCTGCGCTGCTTCTGCCAGGATAAACAACTGTTCTGAATAAGTAAATAACCATGCCGGTGCCAGGGTAGCAGTGAATACAGCACCAATATCGGAGGTCTTAGTGAAACCAAGTCGGGAAGCAGAATCCGCTGTCAGACCATTGGTAACGCCCACATAGTTAGTAGAACCTGGTTCTGTTGGTAATGCGGCGTATATACTTAAGCGTGGGTCGTTCAGTCCTTTCAATTTATCCACCACTGTTTTACTGATGCGATAATCATTTCTTGTTTCCCTGTTTCTTCCTACCGGATTCTGGTTAGGAGAAGCCAGGTAATTCAGTTTTATCTCAGGGTCGTTAGGCCCCAATAAGAAGTTGCCTTCTGCCGCCAGCTCTGCAAATACCGCTTTAGCTGCTTCCGGATCACGATCTGCAATACGCAGTGCAATACGGGAACGTAAACCGTTGGCGAATCTTTTCCAGCTTTTCAGATCGTTCTGCAACAGCACATCACCCAATATGGGATTATCTGTAGGAGAAATGATCTGTACGGCTCCTTTTAGTTCCGCTAACAAACCTCTGTACACTACCCGCTGACTATCATATGCAGGTGTAAGATATTTCTCAATATTACCAGCCTGAGAATAAGGAATATCTCCATACAAATCTGTTAACTGCTGAAATATCCAGCTACGCATAATCACACCTACAGCCCTATAATTGGGATTATGCAGACTATCACCCAACTGCACCAGCGTAGTAAAATCCTGTACTCCCTGTGCGTAAAAATTGCTCCACACGGTTTGTATGCTGGTAGATGCTGGTTTATAACTGTCAGGATCAGGATACTGGATTTTTGCCCAATACTGCACATACAGCAAGGATGTTTCCATAGTGGCATCAGGACCCCAATAGGTATCCACATTGGATTTTATTCCATTGCTCAACAGGTAGTCCGGTTGTGCGGAGGTAGGTTCATTTGGATTTTTGTTGGTGCGCTCCAGCTCCTTCTGGCAACTGGCCAGTAAGGTAGCAGCAAATATGATATAGAAAGGTATCAACAACTTTTTCATGATCGGTCAATAGTTAAAATGAAACATTCAGGTTAAAGCCAAAGCTGCGCGTAGTAGGAATTTGCAGTGTTTCCAATCCCTGGCCATTACCGGTGTTAAATGCCGTTTCAGGATCGATATTGGGCGCATGTTTTTGCAGGTATCCCAGATTCCTGGCCACCAGCGCAATATTCACCGCCTGTAATCCCCATCTGCCTACAATAGAGGCGGGCAGTGTATACCCAAGTTTAATTTCGCGCAGCTTGATAAAGGACGCATCGTATATCGCGCTCTCATTCAGATTGCCGCTGTATACTGCCTTGTAGTAGCTGGCTGCAGGAAGAATGGTGGTATTCTTTTTACCATCTGCAGTATAACCATCAAAGATGATCCCATCATGTTTTACCGCTGCACCACCCGGTGCGGTAGCGTTATGATCCGGTAACGGAATATTATTTTTGCCCTCTACGTAGTAAGGTAACCCACCATTTTCCTGGTCGCGGCCCGGCATAGTAGCTGCCAGTACACCTGTAGTCATCCCGGTAGAATTGGTTCCGGACCAGATAGATCCTCCCTGTTTGGTATCTATCAGGAAGCTCAGATTAAAGCCTTTGAAAGTAAAGCTGTTATTAATACCACCTGTCCATTTTGGTGTGTAGTAACCCAATATTTTTTTGTTGGGATCTACAGATGGCGTGCCGTCTGCATTCACTAATATCCTGTTCTCACTATCTCTTTTGTAGGCAGTACCATATAATGCACCATACTGCTGACCTTTACTTGCCAGTACTTGTATATTGCCGGAACTACCCAGTACATAGTTGGTCAAAAATCCATCTGCATCCAATGCTAACACTTTACTCACATTACGTGCGTAATTCACATTCACATCCCAACGGAAGCCGGAGCGTGTAGTGATGGGCGTTAGTCCCAGCATTACTTCTACCCCATGGTTACTGATTTCGCCGGAGTTCAGTAATTTTTTCAGATAGCCGGTGGTAGGACTTACGTCCGCCAGCAGAATCTGGTTGCGGCTATTAGAGCTATAGTAGGTGACGTCCAGTCTTAACCTGTTATCCAGGAAACCTGCTTCCACACCAAATTCTGTGGAGGTAGTAATCTCCGGTTTGAGGTTTTTATTTAAAAACTTATCTGATACTGTCAGCAGTGGATTGGCGCCAAACGGTTGATTGAAGGGGAATGTATTTACCAGTTGGTAAGGATCTGTATCCTTTCCTACCTGTGCCCAGCCACCACGTATTTTCAGCAGGGTAAGCGCCTTGCTTTGTATGTGCAGGGCCTCTGTGAGCACCACGCTGGCGTTGGCTGAAGGATAAAAGTAGGAGTTGCTACCGGGCGGTAAAGTGGAAGACCAGTCGTTACGTGCCGTTAAGTTAACGAAGGCATAGTTGCGGAAGCCTATCTGTGCTGCTGCAAATCCGCTGTATACTTTTTGTTTGTTGAGCAAGCTGGTAGATAAAAACGGATCGCGTGAATTATTCAGTGTATACACATCTTTCACGGCCAGCTTAGGCGCCTGTTGGTAGTTCTGCTCCAGTTGATTGGTACGCAGGTTGGCGCCGGCCAGGATATCGAAATCAAAATCGCTGCCTATTTTTTTCTTTGCGTTCAAGGTGAATTCGCCATTGGTTTCATTCACCGTGTAAGCATCTTCCGTGTAGGAACCAAATGGTGTACCATTGGTATAGTAAGCGATTTTATACTTACGTCTGTCGGTATAATAATCTGTACCAACACGCAGATTAGCGGTCAGCCAGTCAAGTACCTGATAGGATAATCTGGCGTTACCGAGGAATCGGTTACGCAGCATGCCCACCGTATTTTCATTCTGGATCCAGTAAGGATTGCTATAGTAGCTATGGTTCCAGTTAAAGTCGGTACCATCTGCATTTTTATAGTTCTTCAGTTTGCTCACATCCACCTGACGGCCGAACCAGATAAACTGAAGGGTTACGCTGTTACCACGTCTGCCATCTACACCAGGCAAATTATCGGCGGCGCTGCGCACGTAATTGGCATAGGTGCTGAGGGTCAGCTTTGGCGTGAGGCGGAAAGTATTGCTGGCTGTAAAAGTATTACGGGTAATACCTGTGTTAGGCAAAATACCTTCTTGTTTGGTGTTGTTATAAGAGAAGCGATAATCCAGTTTTTCATTGGAGCCTCCAACGGATAAACCGTTGTTTAATGTATAACCGGTTACGTAGAAATCCTTCACATTATCCGGATGTGCTACAAACGGTACTGCTTCTCCATTAGAAAAGAATTGCGGAATAAGCCGGCCATCCAGTTTGGGGCCCCAGCTTTCATCTACGCCATCGTTGATTCCGCCGCCTTTACCATCTTTATAAGAAAACTGTCCGCCGGACCCTTGTCCGTAGGAGTTCTGAAAATCAGGCAGGATCAATAATTTATCGAAGGTAGCGCCGGAGTTAACTGTTACGCCCATACCGCCTTTGGTATCTTTTCCGGTTTTTGTTTTAATAACGATCACACCACTGGAGGCACGTGAGCCGTATAATGCCGCTGCGTTAGGACCTTTCAGCACGCTGATAGAGGCCACATCGTCCGGATTAATGTCGGAGATAGCATTCGCAAAATCGCGACCGGTACCTATTCCCAGCTGACTGTTATCTACCGGTACACCATCCAGTACAAATAATGGTTGGTTATTACCTGCAATCGAAGTCTCGCCACGAATCACAATACGGGAAGAGCCGAGGTTACCCTGACTGTTAGTCACCTGCACGCCTGCTATTTTCCCGGATAAAGCGTTTACCAGGTTGGTTTCTTTGGCTTCAGAAATATCTTTCGATTTTAATTCCTGCACCGCATAGCCCAGTGATTTTTTTTCCCTGGAAATACCGAGTGCTGTTACTACTACCTCATCCAGTTTCCGGTTGCTGTTTTCTAAAGAGATATTAATGACCCGGCTGTTGCCTATGACTACAAATGCGGTCTGGAAGCCAAGGGACGAGAATTGTAATGTGTCATTTACATTTGCGCTGATGGTATATTTCCCATCCGGATCTGTTTGCGTACCATAACTTTTTCCTCTCAACTGTATGATAGCGCCGGGTACACGCTGTGCATCGGAGCGGGAAGTAACGACTCCGCTGACCCTGATTTCCTGGGCAATACTCTGCTGCAGCCACAGTAAAACCGGCAGCAGGCATAACAGCCTTTTTACGTAATTCATGCTTAGTACTTTGTTTATGTATTGACTTAGATCTTTGCGGAGAATGGTTA
This sequence comes from Chitinophaga sp. 10T418, assembly GCF_056394125.1. Classification (NCBI taxonomy): domain Bacteria; kingdom Pseudomonadati; phylum Bacteroidota; class Chitinophagia; order Chitinophagales; family Chitinophagaceae; genus Chitinophaga; species Chitinophaga sp. 10T418. Next base: position 62,261 of record NZ_JBFTHG010000001.1, on the reverse strand, counting down.
TCCCGTTACACCCGTTTCCGATTTTGGCATTTAGTTGTTGGCGTATGATGATTGGTGTGATATCGGGGCAAAAGTAAGGCACAATTATTAATCTACAAAATTTATAGACTAAATAGATTTAAAGAACGCAGGAGGAAATAATGGAAGTAATATAGGCAAATAAAACACCGGGAGATATGATATCCCCCGGAAATGGTTGGTTTACTTCGTTGCAGCAGTTTGAATATTCAGCAGTTTTTTCAATTCTGCTTTACAGTCTTCAATATTTTGCCAGATTTGCCGGTCCTGGCAAGCAGTGCCTTTGTACTTGATAGATACTTTGGTTTTGCGCAATATCACCTGGTAGTATTCCGGCGCGCCGGGAGAATTTTCCCAGGTAATTTTGCCGCCTTCTTCAATACCGCCAGCGAGTTTGTCTTCGATAACGTCATTCACTTTTTTATGCATATTATCTGCAAAATCATAGCTCACCTCGGTTTTCACGAGGCAGGAGGAGTCTTTTGAGAGTATGCTGTGTGCGGCGTTAACATGGTGGCGGGGAATACAGAGCAAAAGGGTGCTGGCTGCCAAAAGCAGTAACGGGAATTTAATTGTACGCTTCATAACAAGTATAGATTAAGATAAGGGTTGGAGAATAGGTATATAACAAGTCCTTATTAGATGATCTCTTTGATTTTGGTTATCGTGCTAACTCATTATTAAAATAACATATTTATCTCATTCCACAAAATAAACTCTGTGGTTCGCGTAGGGGTAAAAGTAAAGTAAGGTGTCTTCCTAACAGGTCATTGATATTGCTGCTGCAGATTGAGTAGTATTTTCTTTCCGGCATCGCTCAGGCCCGGCAGGCTGTCCGTTGGCATAAAGTGGCGTTTAAAGGCCATGATGGCGGCGGAAGAATCTTTTATATCGTATCCGATGATGCGGAGCGCCAGTAATGTGTTAAAAGATTCGGGCACTGCGGTGGCGGTGGTGTCTTTATACCAAAGGCCAAAGCCTTTTTCTGCAAGTTGTTGCCAGGGAAAGAAAGCACTGGGATCTACTTTTCTGCCCGGAGCAATATCACCATGGCCTATAAAGTTGGCAGTGGGAATATTGTAGCGATGCTGCAGGGTATCGAGCAACACAAGCAAACTGCTGATCTGGGCGGGATCAAAAGGTTCCTTTCCGTTATTGTCCAGTTCTATCCCGATGGAAGAAGAATTGATATCCGTGAGGTTGCCCCATTTGGCAACACCTCCGTGCCAGGCGCGGAGATAGTCGTTCAGCATATGATGAATGGCCCCATTGCGGCATATCACATAATGCGCGCTTACCTGTGTTTTTTCCATGGTAAACGTCTTCAGTGTTTGTTCACATGAATTCTGAGCTGTATGATGAATGATAACTATGCTGGGTTTACGCATATTAAAATTGACCGTACCCACCCACGAGGGAGCAGCTACGCCACTGGCACCGGACAATTCCCCGGGTTGCTGCCGCAATGCTTTCGCATAGGACTTGGCTTGCTGCCTGTACACCTTATTGGTACTGGCATAGGGATTACGCGCGCAATAAGCAAAGCCGCCAATCACTGCCAGCAGGCAGCAGTATTTTATAAAGGGAAATATGGTCTTCATTTGTATCTGTTAAAGTTTACACAAGACTACTTGATAAAGATACTAAATGAACCGATGCATCGTTTTTTTCATAGATACTATGAAAAGTGTTCTTTAAAATATATATTTACGTTTTCAATAATACTTTTAGGAGTATCAAAAACCTGTGCCACATTGTCTGCAATTGCCTACTACTTACTGTTACCACTGATTTACGCGTTGTCGCTACTGCCATTCCGTGTACTTTACCTGGTGTCTGACGCAGTATATGTGTTGTTATTTTATGTGATGGGCTACCGTAAAAAGGTAGTACTTCAAAATTTGCGCAATTCTTTTCCTGAAAAGAGTGATGCGGAAATTAACCGCATCTGCAAAGATTTCTATCATTACCTCTGCGACCTCTTCCTGGAAACATTTAAAACGCTCACCATCAGCAAAACTGCTATGGTAAAGCATTGCAACTTTACACCTGCTACACTTGAGCTGTTTAACAAGCTGGAAGCGGAAAAAAAGAGTGCCGTGCTGGTGATGGGCCATAAGGGAAACTGGGAATGGGCTGGCAATACATTCAGTATATTGTGCCGTCAACAACTATATGTCATCTATCATCCGCTGGCGAATAAACATTTTAACGGTCTTATGTACCGCATGCGCACACGCTTCGGCACCAAGCTGATCGCCATGCAGGATACTTTCCGGGATATGGTACAAAACCGTGGTGAAGTAAATGCAACTGCTTTCATCGCGGATCAGGCTCCGCAGCCTAAAACCGCCCAATGGCTCAATTTTCTGCATCAGGACACCCCGGTATTTAAGGGCACTGAAAAAATAGCGCAGAAAATGAACTATCCCGTAGTATACGTAACAGTGCAACGTGAAAAAAGAGGCTATTACACGGTAACAGCAGAAATGCTGACTGCCACTCCGGCCGAAGAAAAAGACGGAGCAATTACAACAGCACATACACGTAAACTAGAGGAAGATATTGTTTCTCAGCCTGCAACCTGGTTGTGGTCGCACAAACGGTGGAAACATAAACGTCCTGCTGTTATTTAACATTCAATCATACATCAACAAACATTAGATAAGATTATCCTACAACGATATGCTGGAAGGTAAAGAACTGATACTGGCTACCAAGCCATATGCGCGCGAAGAGAGAGCCAAAAGCTGGCTTTTCACATTATCGACATTATTACTGCTGGTTTTATCACTGACAGGCACACTGGTATTACCTTACCTGGTATTAAGAATTCTTGCCAGCCTCCTTTCCGGGTTGCTGATAGTAAGAATGTTTGTTATTTATCATGATCATCAACATCATGCTATCCTGCATAAATCGAAGGTAGCGGAAGTGATCATGGTTTTTTTTGGTGTATATGTACTGGCCCCATCCAGTATCTGGAAACGTTCCCACGATTATCATCATAAGCACAACTCAAAACTTTTCAGTGCCAGTATAGGCTCCTACCCTATCATTACACGCAAGAAATTTGAATCTATCACACCGGCAGAAAGGCGCACTTACCTGTTCAGCCGTCATCCAATAACCATTGCCGCAGGCTATTTATCGATGTTTATGCTCGGTATGTGTGTACAGTCATTTGTGAGCAGTCCGCGTAAACACATGGATTCCTTACTGGCCCTGATCATCCACCTGGGGGGCAGCGCGGCAGTAGTGTATTTCCTGGGATGGGAAAGCTGGTTGCTGTTTATTTTAATCCCTTTTACCATCGCCTGCGGACTGGGCGCCTATCTCTTTTATGCCCAACATAATTTTCCTGGCGTCACCTTTAATGTAAACAAAGAATGGTGTTATGACAAGGCTGCGTTGCTTTCTTCCAGCTATATGGTCATGAATCCTGCCATGAAGTGGTTTACAGGCAATATCGGTTATCATCATATTCACCATCTGAATGCACGTATTCCTTTTTATCGTTTACCGGAAGTAATGCAGGCTATACCGGCATTACAAAACGCCAAAACCACCACCCTGAGTCTCCGGGGTGTACGCGCCTGTTTCCGCCTGAAAGTGTGGGATCCGGAACAGGATAAGATGATCAGTTTAAGAGAAGTACGCGCAATCAGGTCAGCCCAATTGATGAGGAAGCCTGATCCTGTAATAGTTGCCGGATAATCTTCTTTCTTACTTCCAGCGTCAGCTGGGTCATTTCTTTTGTTTTTTGCAGTACCGGTAATCCGGCAGTATGTGGAGATCCTGCCCTGAACGGAGGCGCCGGGTTATATTCCAATTGCAACTGGATCACTTTTGCCAATTCTTCTCCGCCTATTAATGCGGTCAGCACTAATCCGAAATCGATGCCGGCGGTAACACCACCGCCCGTAATACGATTGCGGTCCCGTACCACCCGCTCTTCCAGCGTTTCCACACCAAACATCCGCAGTAATTCCAGTGAACGCCAGTGGGTAGTAGCTTTATATCCTTCCAGCAAACCGGCCGCGGCCAACACCAATGCGCCGGTGCATACAGACGTAATATATTTTGCTTTCATACCCTGGTCACGCAGAAACTGCAACAATAGCTGATTGGTGAGTAATGAATTGATACCCCGTCCACCCGGCACAAAAATGATATCCAGCTGGGGGCAATCAGCCATCGCGATATCCGGTTGTAGTGATAGTCCACCCTCCGCGCGGATCGGGCTTTTGCTGAGTCCTACGATCAGGACTTCAAAGCAGGGGGCTTTAATAAAAACATCATAGGGGCCTGTGAAATCGAGGATGGTCAATTCAGGAAAAAGTAACATCCCCACCTTTAATTTTTGCATACATGGAGCTTTAAACGCGGTACAATAATAATGCAGCAGCCTGTAAACAGGGAGCAGGTAAATGAATTACGGAGTTGTGGGAAGGTAAAAGAGAATACCGATCATCGTTTTTACGATCTTCCCACAACTCCGCAATTCGTAATTTTTCTTAACGGTGCTGATCGTACCTGTTTATGGGAACGACCTGCTGTAATGCGGCTATTTCTTCCGACTGTAACGCGGGCGCCTGCGTGGAGCGGACTGCATCTTCCAGTTGCGCAGTGGTACGTATACCTACAATAGCACTGCTGACAGCTGGCTGCTGCAATACAAAGCGCAGCGCTGTTTGTGCCGCATCACGCGCCGGTGTACTGACTTTTTTAATCGCGGCAGCAGCGGCAGCCACGGCTGTTTCTGTATAGTTTAGATAAGGCATAGCGGGTTTGTCCGCCAACAATCCTCTCGCCACACTTCCCCTGGCCAATACGCCGATGTTGTTTTCCAGCAACAGCGGAAAACTGCTTTCTTCGGGGCGGCGATCCAGCAGACTATATTGCATCATCACGCTCACTATATGGGAGCGCTTTACATATTCACGGATCACATTGGGCCGGATCGAAGAAATACCGTAATACCTTATCTTCCCTTGCTGTTGCAGGGTTTCAAAGGCAGCGATGGTATCATCTATCGGATCTTCCAGGGTACCACCATGCAATTGATACAAATCAATATAATCTGTTTGCAGGCGTTTCAGACTGGCTTCCACGGCTGCTATAATATACTCTTTACCAGGATTCCAGTTCCATCCGCTGCCGTCTTCTTTCCATTGATTGCCTACTTTGCTGGCAATGATCACGGCTGATCGTTTCGCCTGCAATGCTTTTCCTACCGTTATTTCATTCTGTCCGTGTTCATACAGGTCTGCGGTGTCAAAGAAATTAATGCCCTGATCAAGTGCATGGTGAATAAGACGTGCGTTGTCTGCATCATCTTTACCAAGCGACATGCAGCCAAATCCGATTTCACTGACAGAGAGGTCTGATTTTCCGAGGAGACGATATTGCATGGTTTCCGGGTTTTACTACGTTTTTTATCACCTGCTATCGGAGAAGTGATCATAACKAAGTTATAGCCAAATCTTTCATTTTTCATATAAACCTGGTTTAAATAATGGGCCGTCTTGATAAACAGCCCCCTATATATCGATTTACGTCCACCTCAAAAATGAGCTATGTTGCAGTAACCACTGCCATTGACAGTGTTACCATGGTAGTTATGGAATGGGGCCGCCTGGAAAAACAGCCCCCGTTTTTTAGTATGTCCGATCCATCGTATGTCTCTTCCTGGCAAGCGATTGGGAGGTTTAAATAAGGACCATCTGAAAAGATGGTCCCTTCCTTTCCCAAATCAAATTGCACTCATGAAAAACGTTTTATATAATTGAAGACTGTGGTAGCAGTCTGAGTTTTAAAATAAGGGACCGCCTGGAAAAACAGTCCCTGGTTTCCGAATCAATCGCAGCATAAATGATCTTGCATTATTTACGCTGTGAGGGTTAACATATGGCGTTTACTACTTTATATTTGAACAATATGCCTGTATGCACCTGCATATTGATGATGTTGATAATATGGGACCGTCTAGAAAAACAGTCCAGTGTATAAAGCTTCCATCGTGTATGTTGCACTCCAATATTTTTTTGCATATTCTTTTTTTGATGATGACAGCAATAAGGGGGGACTACCTGAATAAGTGGTCCCGTTATGCAAGTGTCGCAAAGACGTCAACTAATAATTCATCTCATTTATCAATGAAAACCGGACTGTCTGGATAAACAGTCCCCTTTTTCTGTATGTACTATCACCCCATTAGTGAATAGCTGTAAAAGATTAACTGTAGATAACAAACTGTGTACGAAGGCGCTACCTCCTATTAAATTCGTTTGATGGCATACATCTTCCCTTACCGGCAGTACAGCGGATAATACATGACAGTTTTATCACAGAGCCATGACTGAAACGATGCAGTTACTCACTTACCTGTACAACAGGCGATCACAAAGCCTGGCCGCTATTACACAGTTACTGTGTATCTAATTCAGCACAAAAAGAAAAAGCTGGTGGTGATAATGCCCGAGAAATGTACAGGTCTGAAACTGCCGGTTGAACAAAAAAGATTGCATGTGGGTTAGGTTTCGTTGTTAACAAATGGACACGATCAATGAGTAATAAGCAACTTCATTGCGTGATAATGTTTGGTTAACCTTTCTTTTATGTATCCAGGGTTAACTGTTACCGAAAAGGCTATCTACAAAGGCTCAGACAAATTAAAAAACGGATTTCGGTGTAATCTTTCAACGATCAGTGATCGTTATAATGCAAAGATAGGGAACAGTTATTTACGAAAAACACGTTTATTGCCATTATCATAATGAACAAGAATGAACGAACTTAAGAAGCACTGAATGAAAATGAACACGCGAAAATCAAAAAAATTATTGTATAAAAAACATCGTCTGTTTATCAGAATTGATAAATCAACCGTATATTGAATCAGACAATTTCATACAGACTTTAACGTTAGTTACCTATCCCATGCAACAACAAATAACAGGTGCCTTTTATGGTATTGCTATCGGCGATGCGCTGGGCGTACCGGTAGAATTCAAAACGCGTAGCTATCTTTCAGAAAACCCCATAGACACCCTTACGGGCAACGGGTGCTGGAACCAACCTGCAGGGACTTTTTCAGACGATTCCTCTCTTACTTTCTGCACAGCAGAAAGTCTTATTACCGGATATGACATTGCCGCTATGTCGCAAACATTTGTGCGTTGGGCGCAGGAAGGTTACTGGGGCGCGCACAACGAAGTATTCGACATCGGGCATACTACCCGCCGTGCCCTGCAAAGAGTCGCTACCGGAACCTCTCCCCTGATCAGTGGAGGTTTCGAAGAATTTGAAAATGGTAACGGCGCTTTAATGCGTATGATGCCGGTCGCCTTTTTCCTGGCAAAAGAAAATGATATCCATCTCCGCTACCAGACGGTGAAAGAAATTGCCGGTATTACTCACCAGCATTTCCGTTCGGTAATGGCCTGTTTTATTTACGTAGAATTCCTGCGCACGTTATTGTCAACCGGCCATTTGCAGGAGTCCTACCTTCAGATGCAAAGAGCGGTCAATGCTTATCTAAATACACAGTCATTTAATCCTGCAGAAGTAAAACACTATGAAAGGGTTTTACTGCAAAATATAGCGGAAGTCCGGGAACAACAGATCCATAGTTCAGGCTACGTGCTACATACCCTGGAAAGTTCACTCTGGTGCCTGTTGAATACCAGCGACTACGCCAGCTGCGTACTCCGCGCGGTAAACCTGGGCGGCGACACGGATACTACCGGTGCAGTGGCAGGTGCAGCGGCCGGATTACATTACGGAATAAATAATATTTCTCCGCAGTGGGTCAGCCAGGTGGCTAAATCAGCCGAAATCGGACAACTCGCCAATCGCTTTATGGCAGCCATTAACAGCACCAGCACCCAGTAAATTTATCCTCCCGGGAAACCGGCCGCATTTTTGCATATTATAGTTGTTCCGTTAAACTTTCAAGTCCTTGTTCCGTCTAATAAATGGTTGAAAAATAGCGGAATTGATAAGACGAGTACAACTTAATGCTACAAAAATGAAAAACAGATTTTATATACTGTTTGTGCTGATTGGCCTCCTGGGCACATTTACAGTTAGCAGCGCTTACGCACAGAGACACGGTGGTGGAGGTGGCGGTCACTTTGGTGGCGGCGGCCGTATCAGCGGCAGTCATTTTGGAGGAAATGGCGGAGGACGAATATCTACGCCACAGCATATATCTTCACCAAGAGTAGCACCACCTGTTAGCAGAGGCTACTATCGTGGTGGTTACCGTCCCGGCTACTATGGCCATGGCTATGGTTACTACGGACGCCCTTATTACAGGTACAGACCTTACTATAACCCATTTTATCCTCCTTTAGGCATATACGTTTCATCTCTACCTTTCGGTTACTTCTCACTTGGAGCCTCCTTTGGCCCAATGTACTATTACGGAGGTGCCTATTATGAATCTACCGGCAACAGTAAAGGCTACAAAGTGGTAGAAGCCCCTTTGGGTGCTGCAGTTCCGAACTTACCGGAAGGTGCACAGGAAATAACAGTAGATGGAAACACCTATTACGAATTAAATGGTACCTATTACCAGGAAACGATGACTGATAACGGCAGACGTTATGTGGTAGTTGGAAAGAACGGTAAAATAGGCGACAAAACAGTGACGATTACAGACGACCAGGGAAACCAGGGGAACAACGCCCCAAACAATGATCCCGGCAATGACACAGACAATATGATTACACAGTTGCCGGATAATTGCCGCACCGTGAATATCAACGGTCAGCAGCTCTTTTTATCACCAGACGGCATGTATTATCAATCTGTTTTAAACAGTGATAACACCATAGCAGGTTACAAAGTGGTGGGTAAAATGAATGCCGATAATTAAAGAAAATAGTTATTCAGATTAACAGGGAGCCGGTTTTTAACCGACTCTTTTTTTGAGGCAATCTTTCCGTCAAATAAGCCTGTTTCAGCACTTATTAAAGGTACTACCTACCAACTGCTGCTGGCGCCTCCACCTCCGGAAGAACCACCTCCCCAATCCGAAGAAGAAGACGAGGAAGAACTTGAAAAACTACCCGAAGAAGACGAGGAAGACGAGGATTCCACTAATTTGGCAATGGTAAACCGATACTCATGCTTAAATCCACAGGCCATACAAGCATATTTGGTAACGCCCCAACCTTCTGAAGAATAAGTAGCAGCACGCTGCGTAACCATTCCACCGTTTTTATACGTCATGTGTGCACAGGAAGGACATTGCGCCATCTGCGTATGCATATTCGTGTAATTCAGAATTATTTTGTTATCGCAGGTATCACACCCCCATACATCGTAATCTACGGAGTCCAGCTCTTCTTCTATCACCTGCTTCTTGTCCAGGAATTTATTATCTGCCGCCTCATCGAGCTTATGCATTGGCTTCAGACAGTGATGACAATCATAAGGATCATTTCTCAGATGATCCAGGCGCTTCTTTAATAACGCCAGGTATAACCAGAGATAAGGAAGGGGAAAGACATAACGCGCACGACCAAAATCCCGCAATAATATCTCCAGACGAAGCCATTTTTCATGCCGGTCTTTTCCTGTCAGCAGCATCCCTGAACGCATCATGATGATCAGCACGGCCACATGCATAAACACTACCCATGTCACATAATATATTACAAATGTTTTTATAAATCCTACATCTGTATGCCGCTGGTGGGCGATATAATAAATACAGCTAAAGGCTGCCAGATGCAATAACACCTGCCCCATCCAGCCTGGATGCAGAAATTCATTCGGATAGGCTGAAACGGGCACCGGCTCAGGATCGTTAGCCCCTGTTTTCTTATTTTTTTTGCCGAAGAAAACCCGCACCATCAACGCTGACGCAATGATCCAGAAAATCAGGCCAATGAAAGAGAAATCACCAGTGTAAGAATAGGAGTTCCCCGAAGAGGAAGTATCTGCAAACTGTTGCGGGTCGGCATACACCACGTTGTTATCTAAAGGCGGATTATCCGTTGTTGCATCTGCCGGAGTAGCAGAGTCCATCGCGGGCGCCGCCATTGGTACCGGATTATCCGGTAAAATATTTATAGCCACCGCGGTGGTATCAGAAGCCATCAGGGAAGGATCTGATGCCGGCATATCCGGTAACTGATTGTATGCGTAGTTGCCATTATTAAACAACGAGGCTACCGACAGGAGCCCATCGGTAAAGGCCGCATCATAGTTATGTTCCTTGATATGGGGAATCATGTATTCCTGTTGGATACGAAAACAGATGATATCCGGCATATCTGCTTCAATGCCGGTACCTGTTTCAAATTCCAGCTTGCGCGCATCTTCTACCATCAGGATCAGCAATCCGTTATTCTTCTCTTTATCCCCTATTTTCCAGTAATTAAACAGTTTATGTACAAAATCGCGGGACTCGTTTTCGCCGATGCTATGCATAATCACTACTGCCACCTGCACTTTGCCGGTATTATCCAGCGCAGCTATTTTTGTATTCAACTCACTTACTGCCTGATCAGAAATCAAATGGTCTGGATTACTGACATAACCACCTCCCGATTTTTTGGGATCCGGAACATCTGCCACCGTAAACTTTTGTTGTTTACTTTTGTCACATGAAACAAAAAATACCAACAACAAGGCCAGCAAAACACTTTTCATAAAATATGGACATCGCTTCATTTTGGGATACATTCTACCCCTCTAAGATATGTTTATTTAACTTTTCATTTAAACAGAAAAAAGTATTTTAATCCGCTCATGAAGCCCTCATTCACGATATGGCTATTACTGTTATGCTTTACAGCAATCCACAGCTTTGCCCAAAACAAGGCTAAAGACACCACGGCTACGCCACCGGTGCAACTGAAAACCGTGCATATCATCCAGTATAATTTTTTCAAAGATTCCCTGGCTTTCCGGGAAGAATATGGGAAGGCGCTTACTTTCAGGCGCCCCAAGTGGTATGAGGTGTACCAGGGGCTGAGTGTAAATATCAACAACCTATATAAGGTAACACAGTATAAAAAGAATAAGAAGAAGATCTCCTTCCGGCATATGTTGCTCAACAAGGAACAGGAAATGTATGTAAACAGCGTTTATACGCCCTCCCTGGTAAATAAAGTGACGCAACTGGATGGTGACAGTCTTCAACTTTTCATGCAACGGTATACGCCCGAATATTCGTTTTTAAAAACCGCCTCGGATTATGATATTTACCTGGAAATAAAAAAGCAATACCAGGTCTTTCTCAAAACCCGCGACAGCCTGCCACCTCAACCATAAATTCATTTCTTTGCAGCGGGCTGCCTTTAAAAATACTATATTTCAGTATCCATACGTTTTACTAATTACCGCCATAATTGGGCAGTTATAGTAACGGTGTTGATAAGATTACATAAATTAGTGATCTCAAACCAGTTAACGTTGTTATTAGTTTTAAGATGATCAATACAGCTCACATGAAAAGGTTTTTCATATTGGTTGCCCTCTTCGTTCCGGTATTACTGAACGCACAAGCGAAACTCAGTCAGCCGGTGATAGACGATTTCTCCAACAGGGTGGCTGCACACTACCAATTGCCCCATGACTCTATCTCAGGCTATATTGCAGAACAGCTCACCCGCAGTGGTAATGCCGGCTTGGATATAGATTCTACCGTTTTTGACCTGAAGAAAGACCCGGTAGCCCTGGACGCCGCCCTGAAATACCTGTATCAGTACAGTGATTGTAACAGGCAGCGGTTTATTGCCAACCTGCGTAGCCTGGACCTGCAAACCAATAGCGTATTTCCTATTGCAACATATACCGCCAATAAATTTAAAGGCGAGGTGAAAGCCCTGCTGGACGATAAAAAAGATTTTCTGACTACCTATACCGGTCCTGTTACCGGCAAAAAGCCTCCTGCTACCATTGCAGAAGTAGCCGCCGCCAACCAGGCCGCAGCTACCGCACCGGCTAATACCAGTACCAGTGCCCAGGAAAACACCGCTGCCACCACAGATGGCAGCACCGCTCCCGTTGCTAACACTGCCCCGGCTACGGATACACGTAACTGGGAAGTACGTCCCCTGTTCCAGGTACGCAACCCTGAACAATTGCTGGAAATGTATGGCGCCAGTAATGTTACCCAACATGACGCTATTAACCTGGCTGGCGATAAAGAAGGAGAAGCTTACCTGATTTACCCGGATACAGATAATGAGCTGGAAGTGCAGTTTGATGGAGAAAACGGCAATATCCTCACTTTTTCCCACTATCCTTCCAAATGGAAATCGCCCTATGGCATCAAAGCCGGCGATCCCCTGGATAAACTCATCAAAGTGAATGGCCGTCCATTTAAACTCAACGCTTTTGAGTGGACCAATGGCGGCATGGTATCCAGTTGGAATGGTGGTGCCCTGGAAGGTAAAGGGGTAATCATTGTGCTGAAAGCCAACAATACCGGCGATCCCAAACAATATGACCAGGTAACGGGCGATAAAACGATCCGTTCTGATACCCCTGCACTGAAAAAACTGGACGTTATTATTGAATCTGTGGCGTTTAAGGCAGCCAACTAGTTGCACTTATCAATCCGGGTGATTATCTTGTTCTTATGAAACAATTCTTATTACCCGGATGCCTTTTGCTCCTGGCACTCATTGGCATTTCCACTAACATGAATGGACAAACGAAGAAGTATCCGTCATTAAATCATATGGCGTTGTACGTGGTAAACCTCGAACGCAGCACTACTTTCTACCGCGATATTATTGGGCTGGAATCTATGCCTGAGCCATTTAAAGATGGCAGACATAGCTGGTTTAAGGTAGGAGAACATGCACAGGTGCATGTTATTTCAGGAGCCGCGCAGGCCACTACACACGATAAAAACACCCACCTGTGTTTCAGTGTTCCTTCTATGAAAGATTTCCTGGAAGTGCTGAAACAGCATAACATCGATTTTGAAGACTGGCCTGGTAAAGCAGATGCGGTGACCAAAAGGGTAGATGGCGTACAGCAGATCTACCTGCGTGACCCCGATGGCTACTGGCTGGAAATCAATGACGACAAATACTAAGTTTATTTCAGGTCTTTTTCCAGCGCGGCGGCTTTAGCTGCTGCGGCGGCATCAGCAGGGATCAATTTCAGCCAGGACAATGCTTCCTTTTTGTTTTGCTGCTGTGCGTAATAGAGCGCTATGTAAAATGCCGCATCGTATTTAAAAACAGATTCCCCTCCATATACTTTTTTAAGGTCTGCCAGCCCTCCGGCGGTTTCACCGGTGTGGGTGGCAGCCACTCCCCTGTAATAGAGCGCCATCTGGCTGTTGCTGTCGGTTTTGAGATAAGTATCCAGCAAAGGAATCACTTTCGTGTATGCCTTCTCGTTAAAATAAAGAGCGGCAGACTGTAACAGGCTGTCCGCATTATTTCCCCTTTCCGCGGCTACCTGCATTTCAATGTTGCCATATGTTTCCATATAGCTGGTATCGTGCGAATAAAAGCGGAACAACAGTACGCCGGCGAGTATAGCTGCGGCAGCGCCTACGGCAGTGAGGTATTTTCTGATACTGATCACTTTCCCCTTACGGCTGAAATGTGTTTGACGTTGTTGCTGTAAAGTAGCTTTCAGAGCTTCCCTACCGGTATCCCGCTGCAAACGGTCAGACAGTGTAGCAGTTACCTCCTGGTATTGTGCCAGTGCGGCTGCCAATGCAGCATCTTCCTGCAACGCAGCCTCAAACTGCAACCGTTCTTCCGGCAGCATGTCCCCATCTTCATAACGGATAATATCTTCATTATTATAAGCAGCCATACACTAAATTTTCTGAGCCTGAATATATGATAACAACGTAGCCATGCACTCGGATTTTTTTTTCCGGAGATAGCCATAAGTGACGCCCATTGCTTCCGCAATTTTTTCCTGGGCCTCGCCGGTAAGCGATTGCCGGAGTATTTCCCGGCACTTCTCTCCCAGCCTTTCAAACTGAGTCAGAAACATACCTGCCTGCGCCTCTTCTTTCAACACCTGCTCCGCGGCAGCAAATACATCTTCTCCTACTTCATATAAATCATCCAGTCTTTTTGTTACCGGCTGACGGCCTCTTTTTTTTATTTCATTCAGCCATTTCCTTTTACAGATCAGTAAAAAGAACGGCTCAAAGGGACAGGTGAGCTGCAACTGCTTATATTTTGCCTGGTTATATACATCTATAATAGACTCCTGGAAAATATCTGCCGCATCATCTTCCGTACCCTGATGCTGCAGGATATGGTGTTTAATCTTTCCGGCGAAGCGCTCATATATCTCCTGTACCAGCCGGGTATCGTTCCTTAGCAGGCCATCAAGGTATCGCTGATCGGGGTGAGTACTCATCTGGGATTGATTTGCATTGGTTGATAGGAACATGCCATGATTAAAAATACATCTTTCTAAAAAAATATTCTCAAAAGGGGGGTAACAAAATAAAAGAGGTGTTGATCTACTATCAAACAAGCGAAAACATTACTCAAAAAAAATACTTTTATGAAAACTATTTCCTTAAAAACAATTACCTGCTTAGTAGCCACCGCCATGGCCATTTCTTCCTGCAAAAAGAATAATAGCCAGGAAGTGGCGCCTGATAAAGGGCTGGACGGAAAAATGCTGTCAGAACTACTCAGCACTCATGCCCCTAAATTTGAACACTTTAATATAGATGCTGCTGCCGGTGGTGTGATCACCACCACCAAGGGCACAAAATTTACGATTCCTGCGAATGTTTTTATTACGGCTACCGGAGCGCCTGTAACCGGTGCTGTAGATATCAGTATCAAGGAGATGAGAGATGTGAGCGATATGATCTTGTCGGACAAGCCTACAGTGACAGCGGATGGAAAGATACTGGTGTCTTATGGGGAGTTTTTTGTAAAAGCAGTGCAGAACAATCAGGACCTTTCCCTGCGACCGAAGAATGACACAGGGAATGGCATCCGGGTACAGGTGCCCGCCAAACCACGTGATAATGCAGGAGGTCCCAATGGTATGAAAGAAGTGCCAATGTGGAGCGGAGATACCACCGTTACCTTCACTCAAAACGGTTTCAACTACATTAATCAACCGGTAACTATTACCAAACAACAATCTGTTTCCAAAGGTGTACTCTGGAACCAGATACAGAGCAGCTACGCCTTGTTTAATTCGGCTAACGGTACAATGGACTTTCGTCTCGATAGCCTGATCCGGTGGGTGAACTGCGATGGACTGGCATCTATGCCTAACCCCAAAACTACTGTGATGGCCTATTTCACCAATTACTTTAATGCAGAAACCAGTGCCAGCTATAGTGGAGAACAACCCAGCATGCTGTTCTTCAAACCTAAGAACTTCAATACCCTGGTGAAATTCTATAACGTAATTATGACGCCGCCAGCAGGCAAGGAAGGATTCCATAGCTACCAGACTTCAATCCCTGTAGGAATAGAAGGTACTTTCCTCGCTATCAGCGCAATAGGTGGACAATTATATGCTGAACAAAAAACAACTACCATCGGCACACCTGCCGCAGGTGACGACTATACGACCGTAAGCTTTAACCTACAACCAGTTGATGCTGCTACGCTGCTCACACTGATCACCAGCATGAATTCCAAATAACGGCCTGTTATCCGTTTACAATTACTCCAAACTGAAAAGCAATAAGTCAATCAACCCGGTTGACTTATTGCTCATTTTATATAATATTTATTTATATTTATGTTATATGCAACACGCTGCCCCTGTCCTGACACTATTTCTTATTTTTAGTAGCATCTGTATGGCGCAAACGCCTTCCTCTCCTGCATTTCCGCAGGATACTGTACCGGCAGAAATTGTGGTACAGGGAACAGACGACAGTCTGCAACTCGTAGCAAAGCTTCGCCCACTGAGGCAGATAGCTGGCGCCCCCACCTCCTTTTACACCTATTTCTGGGAATTGGGAGATGGATCTTTTAGTTTCAGTAAAACACCAGAACTGCATTATAAAGATACCGGTACCTACCAGGTACGACTATACGCTACTAATAACTATGACGATGGTAAGGCTCCGCCTACCAGACCCCGGCCCATTAAAATTAAAAAACCGGTAAAGAACAGCGCCTGGGCATCTCATTTTTTTCATGGCGCCGGCAATATAGAAATGAAGATCAACCGCAACCCCAAGCCGGGAGAAGATTTCATGGCTTTGATTGGTTATAGAAATGTATCCGGAGATGCCGGCAGCGGTACCCTTCTTTTATTTTACAATGAGAAGCAGTTTGGCCATGCCGGGTTTGATCTCACTGAAAAAAGAAGCTATCATGGAGAAGACAGCAGCTCTTTATCCAGCCTGTTGACGAAGCTGGAAACGCCGGAACAAAGTCCGGACATGGCTTTCGCCCACGGCCCCTACGCCGCACCAACAGCAGTTACCAGCAATGCTGCTACCAAAGCATTGTTGCAGTCCATGCAAAGCACTTACAGCAGTCATCACATATTACACTACAGCAATACCAATAAAACAGACGAACAATTCCTGTTTCTCAATATGCATACCCTGCCGGAAATGATACAGGATACCAATGCTACTGTTACTATGACAGCCATGCTGGTGCCCGACAACACATTGATGGCGCCAGAAGTATATGAGCTGGAAATGGCTGTGGTAGCCTCTCATGACCCCAACCGGCTGCAACTGAAAAAACACCGCATTAACTATCGTTTTATGGGTAAGAAAAAAGAACTCACCTATAAAATTCAATTTCAGAATACCGGCCCAGGCCCCGCTAAAAGAGTCGCCATCGGCATTGCAGTTCCCCGGCAACTAAACACACAAACGATACAGTTAAAAGAAATCAGTCCTGCCTGTATTGCCTGCGACTCTGCCTATCGGCAGC
The DNA here is from genome assembly GCF_056394125.1 of Chitinophaga sp. 10T418. Classification (NCBI taxonomy): domain Bacteria; kingdom Pseudomonadati; phylum Bacteroidota; class Chitinophagia; order Chitinophagales; family Chitinophagaceae; genus Chitinophaga; species Chitinophaga sp. 10T418. The sequence continues at coordinate 45,357 of NZ_JBFTHG010000001.1, read as the reverse complement.
AAAGCTGCATTGACACAGTACGCACCAAAGACAGCATCTACTTTGTATTCCGCAATATCTACCTGCCAGGATTACAACAGGAAGGTGTAACAGATGAAGATTCTACCAAAGGATTTGTGCGGTATAGCATTTTATTTAAAAAGAAGCCCAGGAAGATTCCTTTCAGCAGCCGCGCTGCCATTATATTTGACAAAAACGAACCTATTTATACCAATCGTGCTACGGCAAGATTCATCAAAGGCTTTTCACCGGGTATCGTAGCCGGCTATACGTTTTCGCCTAACAGTGGAGACTATACGCTGAAAGGCCCCTTGCAGCTCGGCGCCGTACTGGCACCTTTTGCTCCCGACCGGCCTTACTTCCAGGTGGAAGCCTATGCCGGGATATTGGAAAAAACATCATCAGAAACAACCATTGTGCGCGACAAACGCGACACTACCATCAACGGACAGGTGTATTTAATCGGCGGCAGAAATAAACTCATCACCACCTCCCGTCAATCGATGCAGCTGGTGCCCCTGCACTTCCGTTACAACATCAATAACTGGGTAGGTGTGGGCATAGGTGCACTGGCACAGATAAATATCGCCTCCACTACTACCACCGAATCGAAAGTATACCTGACCACCGCGCAGCAGCCAACCGTCATCGCTAACACCGTGAGCAAAACCATAAAGGATGATACACAGTGGTTTGCCAGCCTGAATGCCGCACCATTCGCAGACATACAGGTGGGGAAAATAAAAAGTGGTCCGGCCATAGGATTCCGTTACCTGCATCAGCTCAGTGGTGACACCAGAGATCGATTCTTTCTTTACGCCATCTACAAACTATAATTAATCCTATCTTCAGCTATTATAAATGGCTGAAGTCGGATCATATATTGCCCTGATCAAGAACAGGCTGCTGTTACTGGCAGTAGCAGGGCTTTTCATCTGTTGGCAAGACCCGGATAGCACGGTCTTCAAAAAGTACCGGGACAGTAATCAGCTCTCGGCCTGGATCTATGCACAGATTCAATATCCTGCCGCTTCTCCCTCTGCCAAAGCCTTACAACTCAGACATGCACAGGGAAGTGCCTGGCGCACGCCTGCCAGTACCGATGAAATACAGGCCTGGCAGGACCTCCTCATTAATCAGGGGTATACTTTACTCCAAAGCGGGGATATTATTTCTTCTACAGATGCCTATCAACAGGCATTTGAATGGGGACGGCAACATACTGCCATCACAGATCCCAGCCTGGTACTGGAATATATTCTTAAGCCTTTAGGCAATAATTATACAAGGCTGGGCGACTATGAGCAGGCGTTATTCATTCATCGCATGGCACTGGAATTTGCCCGTGAGCTGGAGGACAAGCAAGCCATAGCAGCCACTTACAGCAACCTGGCTAATACCGCGGCCAATATGGGACAGCTACAGCAATCGCTTGTATACTGCAGGGAAGGCGCCCGCCTGGCAGATAAACGCAGTGCTACTTACGGATTACTGCTATCCGAACAGGCCGATGCCTGCCAGCAACTACAACAATACGCCGCTGCCAAACAAAGCATACAACAAAGCATTGCCATATTGCGGCAACAACCCGCCACTAACCAGGAAGCTGCGCACTGGCTGTTTATGGCCTATCAGCAGGCTGGTGATATTTATCTCTCCACACCCACCATTGCTGCACAATACTACCAACAGGCTGCCGCTATGCCGGAAAGCAAACGCGCGCTACGCAGGCGGGAACAAGCCCGGTTGTTTTTACGGATGGGTAAACTTCAGCTCTCCCTGCAACAGCCCCGGCAAGCCCTGGCATGGCTGGATAGCTGTGCCAACATTCTGCTACCGGGAAAGAATATACGTCATTTGAACAGCCGGGATATTTATGGAGAATACGCCCTGCTTGATCTCCTGTTCACGGCAGCTACTGCCTGTCAATCGTTGCAGGAGTCTGCAACGGCGCTCTCCTTATATCGTTTATGCTTTGCCGCAGAAAAAGAATTACGGCATCAATATATTTCCTCTTCTGCCAAAGAAACAGCTATTTCAGATAGCCGTTATCGTTATGAAACGGCTATTACCCTGGCGTGGCACTGCTGGCAAATGACCCACGACAAGCAGTATCAACAGGCGATGCTGCAGTTTATGGAAAACAGCAAATCACAACTGTTGTGGGAGGAAATGCAACAGCAAACCCATTACACCGGCAACGACTCCATACATAAACGTATACGGCTGCTGGAACAGGCACAGTTGTATTACCGTAAAGAAGCGTTGCAATCCGGTCGCAATGATAGTTTACTACAAGTTCGGGAGCAACGGGTGGCCTGGGATCTGGCCACGCTACGTAAAAAAATCCGTCCTGCTCCCGGCGCTGAAACAGATGTATTGCCGACAGACAGCATTCTGCACTTGCTGGCGCCGGCACAACTGATCCGCACATTTTTCACCGGCAGCCATACTTTGTATACAGTAGAACTGGACCGAAATGGTATCCGCTATGTAGACAGCAGCGCCATTGACAGAGATGCTATTGCGCATTTTAAGCAGCTATATTTCGAAGCAGGACCACAGGCTATGCTCAACAACCCCAAAGCCTATTACAACGCTGCCTACGGCCTCTATACGCTGCTATTTGCGCGTCATCCGTTGCAGCCACACAATACTTATCTGCTGATGCCAGATGGCGTACTGAGTACATTGCCTATGGAGGCACTGGTAACGGATGCCACTTACAAACCGGCCATTGGCAAATGGCCCTTCCTGGTGAAACAGGCCACCATTTCATACGCCTATTCATTACGTACCTGGCGGCTGCAGATGCAGGCGCCTGCCAACCGGCAAGGCTTCAGCGGCTTCTTTGTTTCGCAGCAACAAGCAGGATTATCGGACCTGGAAGGAGTGAAAAAAGAAAAAGAAGGCATGATGCCCGCTATCACCAACGGCAACTGGTTTGTAAATGAACAGGCCAGCAGCGGGAAATTCCGGCAGGCATTGACGCAGTCAGCAGTGGTGCATATCAGCACGCATGCATTTATTAAAAAAGATAGTGCTGATGCACCGCATATTATGCTGTATGATGCACCGTTTTATTTATTTGAATTGAATGGCCTGCAGCAGCATCCGGCGATGGTAGTGCTGAGTGCCTGCAAAACCGGTGATGGACGCCTGGTAACCGGAGAAGGTATACAAAGTATGGCGCACGCGTTCATGGCCGGAGGAACCCCGGCTGTAGTAGCGGCTTCCTGGAATGTAAATGATGCCACGGCACCATTATTAATGCAGCAGTTTTATACACAACTGTCGAAACAAAGCAATGCCGCCGTAGCACTGCAACAGGCCAAACTCAACTGGCTGCAKGATGCCGGGGTATCAGATATCCACAAACTCCCCTATTACTGGGCAGCACTGAGTTTCCAGGGCAATACGCAGGCGATTGTTTTGCATGCCTCCCCGCATTATTGGTATTGGCTAATATTACTACTCCTGGTACCCGCAGGTATGTGGCTACTGAAACATAAAAGAAAGCCCAACCCCTGATTTCCACATCACTACAGCGCTGCTATATGATGAAATTCTAAAGACTTGCTTCCGGATATCAGAATCCCCGGATTTTTCCTTAAATTCAGGGAAGAGAGTCCTCTAGTCATACCCTGCATTATGTCATTACTACTGAATGTTCCCTTAGCGGAAAAAGAGAATGCTATATCAAAGGGCGCCCAATGGGATCAAGTCGCCCAGGCCTGGTTTTTACCGGAAGATCAATACGATCGGCTCATGGAAGTAGACCAGTGGATTCCGGAAAAAAATCCGGCTATTATCCTGCCGACTGAAATTACCATTGTACATGCCGACAGGCCCTGCTGGAAATGTCAGCAGCAAAATCGCATTATAGCTATTGCCGGGAATTATTTTTATGAGAAAGATATCAATGACCGGGATGAGCCGGTATGGCTGGCGCAGGACTTCTTTACCGTATTTCAACAGATTTCGGCTGTATCCGGCAACCTGCGGACTTTCCTGCAGGACAACTATCCTCATTACAAGCCGGCCTCGTCTCCGTCTACAGAAAGTCACCACTGGCTTAATCATTGTGTCTCGTGCAGCAGCATACAGGGAGATGGATTTCTGTTTGAAGAAGCAGGTGTATTCAGTCCGGCAGAGAAAGAAGCTGCTAACAAACTGCAACTCAAAAATTTCAGCCTGAAATATGCACCTTTGATTGATGCCGTTTACTCCCTGGGAGATCACCTGCGGCTAATCAATGAATTTGCAGAACGGGGAGATATTTCAGAAGAAAACGCCTGAAACGACTCCCCTCACTACATCTATTCAGAAAGTGAATACGACATCCCTGCATCAAAGCGCACCCGCTTCAACACCGGCTGGCTGGCAGTCTTAAAGATAATATGACTGATTCCCGGCTCCCCCTCTCCGTCATATTTTTCAATGGAATATTGCAATGCCTGTCGCTCCACATCCACTACGTTACGTATAGCCGTGTCTGTTGTATTGGCGACATAATACCATACTGCGGCTTCTATTTCAATTTGTCCTTCAGGGCTTATTTCTTTATCGTCATAATACCCTTGCAGCAAAATATTGGTCTTCTTCAGCAGCGTTACTTTCCCCGGCTGTAATAAATGATAATCCACTACATATTCTTTAGGGTAAGGAAACTCAGGGTCTCCGGCAGGTTCATATACCTCCATTTTCCACTGCAGTATAATCCGGTCGCCATTGTTGAGCGCGGGGTCCTGTACGCCACTATTAAAGATCAGGGATACGGTGTCCTTACCTTTCACACAACTAAACAGTGCATCATCGCCAAAGTCGTTGAAACCAATATAAGTAAGGGTATCTGTATACACTTTCCCTTTTGTCAGGATCTCCCCTTTTCTAAAGTGGCTGATAAAAGCCGCCGCGGCAGTATCCTTTAATGCCGCAGGAGCAGCTGCTACTGTACTATCATGTTTCACCTGCGTACTATCGGCGGGCGGATTGTTTTTGGAACCGCCATTACATGACCATATCGCCAACAAACAAAGAAATGGGACAATCGTTTTCATCTGTATTTTTTGAAATAAATGGGTAAACTTATAATTCTACCCGTGCTTTTAAAAAGTCAAGGTAACGGGGATCTTCTTCTGTAAAAATCTCTGCCCCTTCCAGCATATAAGCCCGCAGCAGATGTTCCAGGGCTTGTTCCTCCTGTTTCAGCTCATACAGACATTCTCCCAAACGCAATTGCACAAAACCTACAGCTTGTGCATCGGGACCGTTTAAGGCATCAAAAAAGCTATTGGCGGCAGCGGAGTAGTCGGCTTTAAAAAATAACATATCACCAATGCTGGCATTGAGCCAGGTACTGGCTTCCCATTCATGTTTGGGCTCAGGTAGCAATTGCAATGCTTCCGTGAACTTTGCCAGTGCAGCATCATAATTTTCTTCATCAGCAAGTACATTGCCTTCTTCCGATAATGTTTCTATTTTCTCATACACTTCATCCGGAAGTGATTCTTCCACTACGGAGGCCAGGCCCTGGAATACGTGCAGGTACTTTTCATCGGCACCTTCAAATACGCGGCCACCGGATTTTTGCATGGCAATGTTCAGATACTGCTCCGCTTCCGTCATAGACCCATTTTCATAAAAGGCCTTGCCCAGCATAAATTCCCGGTCACCATCGTCAGCACGTTCCAGATCACACTGTTGCAGGGTTTTAGCCCATCTCAGCATAGCCGGAAAATCTTTTAATTCCAGGTAAGTTTCAGCGATGCTTAAAGCAAGGTGGAAGCTATCATCATAACTGTTTTTGGGGGAGGGCAACAGGTCCCAGGCCTCTTCCAGTTTTTGTGCATACCTGGCGAGGTCATTTTTTTCAAACAACACTTCTGATTCCTGCCAGATGGCTTCTATTGCTGCGATAATTTTTTGATCCCGTATTTCCATGTCTCCGTATTAAAAAGTACAGCGGTTGGCTGCACTTTGACAAAAATAGGATGGAATATTTTAATTAAGCACTATAAGCCCATGTTAAATATGCTGAGTACTCCTTTATGGTCTGTCGGCCAGGTACCGGAAGGAAGTAAAAATTTATCCTGCCCCTTTTCTTCTTCCCGTTGATTTCTTACAATACTACCAGAAGGTCCTACCACAATACTTTTCTGCAGTTGCAGTTTTTTGTCCGGATAGAAGTATATATAATCTATCCTTTCTCTTTCATCGGCATCTGGCGCCCAGGCCAGTTTTTTCACTTCTACTGCTTTATTATCTGCCGGAAAGGTAAATCCGGGATTTTTTTCGGGAGATGGATACCTGACGCGGTAGCTGTCTTTATATCCTTTGTCCTGCAACATCACGGAGCAAGTCCATGGTACAATCATTCCATGATGATCGAACAGGTCTTTGGTAGATGCTGTCCAGTCGAGATGACTTGCTTCGTTAAAATCTCCCCCCAGGAATACCAGTCTTTTTGCCCGAATATCCTGATCTGCTGCTTGTATAAATGCGGCGATGCCTTCGTCTCTTTTAGACGCCAGGTTAGATGCCATGATAGTATCCAGGTTGGTGCAGGGCGCTGTCATCTTTTTCCAGGTCACACCATCATATCCGCGGGGCAGGTACACTGCATAGTTCAGATAGTCGAGGTGAGCAGAATACACCGCTACTTCCCGGCCATGCACATTTGCGATCAGCTTGCAGATCTCTCCGTTTTCACTGAATATCACGGCGCTGTCGGTGATAGGGTAACGGCTCAGCAGGCCCGCCCCCTGGCTGAAAAAGGAATAATACTTTTTACCTTTCCCGGCGAGAGAGGCCAGCAGTCGGTCACACAAGCGAGTGTCCTTATAATTCCTGACTTCACTTAAGGTCACAAAGTCCGGATCTATGGCAGCAATTTCGTCTACAATTCCCTGATAACCGCCCGGCACCATGGTACCTTCCTGCCAGATATTCAGTTGCAGCACAGATAAGCGTATATCTTTCACCATTCCTTTAGTTGACAGTCCGAGAAAACATGCGAAGAGCAGCAAGCGCGATTTTAAATGTCTCATAAAAATATAAATGGCCATGCCGGCCTTAAAAATTGTGGAAAGTATTTATCATGTTCACTGCCAGGAAAAATACTAATAAAAAACAAAACGGCGCATAAGTAACGGCAAAAAAAATCCCGGCTATCCTTTGCAGGACAACCGGGGATTCTTATTTAAAAAAATTATTTCACTGCCACTACCGGCTTTTCATATCCGTCTTTCTTTGCTTTCTCCGCCATTGTATTCATTCTTTTTTCCGTGTCAGGGTGAGAAGAAAACAGTTGAGATTTCTTCTTTTTATCGCCGCTGTCTTCCTGAGAAGCTTTCCATAATTTTTCGAAAGCGATAGACATGCCCCATGGATTGAGCTTAGCTGCTTTCAGGAATTCATAACCATAGTTATCTGCCTGGCTTTCCTGGTTACGGGAGTAGGCGGAATTCGCTACTGCTTCACCCAGTTCTCCCAGTTGTGAATCGCTTAATGCACCGGCTGTACCACCTTGTGAAGAGGCGCCGTCTTTCAGCGCGGAAGTCAGTAATGCAGTTTTAAATGCGTCTTTAGAGTCTTTGTTCTTCACATGACCGATTTCATGGCCGATAACGCCCATTACTTCATCATCTGTCATGGTTTGCAGCAACCCTGCGCAAACACGTACACTACCATCTGCACAGGCAAAAGCATTGATATCTCTTACCAGGTACACTTTGAAGTTCAGGTTCAGTCCTTCATAATTAGTTGCCTTATCGGTGAGTCTTTTTAAACGCTGTGCCATGGCGTCATCTGCAGGGGCTACCGGGTTGTGTGCATCCATCCACTGAATATACTCTTTGGTATACTTAATGACATCGTCATCGGTGAGAGTAACAGCTTTCACCGCCTTGGCGCCGGCTCCCAGCGTTTTAGTATTTAATTTTAATTGTGCATTTGAGGCTACAGCAAATGACATGGTCAAAGCGCAAACGAGGCTTAAACGTACGAAAACAAACATAGTTTATGTTTTTACTTGTTTTGAGAATACGGGTTAAACGGCTGAATAATATAGGTTCTTACGGGGCGAAGATAATAGATTTTTGTATGTTGTCCATATTGTTATGATGCCATACTTTATCGCGGGGATTGCTTTAAAGAAGTCCTAAAGGCAAAATCCGTCCTAACAGCTGTTTACATCACATCATTTTCAAAAGAGCGTATCGCACGTTTTAATGGTTCTCCTTTGTATTCGGCTGCCAGCTGCATTCTCCGCAGTCCTATCTTTATATATTCTTCCTGCATTTCAATGCCTATACAATTTCTGCCCAGTTCTTTTGCCACAGTGCAGGTAGTGAAAGTGCCTGAAAAAGGATCCAGTATGATATCGCCCTCGTTGGAGCTGGCCCTGATGATACGTTCCAGCAATGCCACCGGCTTTTGGGTAGGGTGATTTTCATATTCATCCATGCGGTAACGTACGCGGGCAAAATCCCAAACGTTGCCGGGTACCTTTTCGGTACTATAGGCAGCTGGTACCGCTTTCCTGTAATCAATCAGTTTTCTCTTTGCACCCGTTTTGGCTTCTATCAGGATATCGGCTGCATTGAAGGTATAATTCGTTTTATCTTTCACAGCATATAAGATAGGTTCATACATGGAGCCAAAGTATTTACGGGCCTGCACTCCAGAGCTGTCGTAGCTCCATACAATCCTGGAGAGAATGTTTATTTTCTGCCGCAGGTAGATATCGAAATAAGGCATGAACTGCGTAGCGGTCATAACGTATAGGCTACCATTAGGTTTCAGCTTTTGCAAACAAAGGTCCAACCACTGGTAACACCAGTCCAGGTATGCTTCTTCCGTATCCCATTTTTCAATATGTCCATTAAAGTTCTTGCCTATGTTATAGGGAGGATCGGCGAAGAGCAGGTCTACTGAGCTATCCGGCACCATTGTTTGCAATGCCTGCAGCGCATCGCCGTGGATGATTTTATGTTTGGCTGTCCCGAATATTTCCATGCTGATTCAATTCTGATGGTGAATTTAGACAAAAAAAGGCCAGGATAAAATACCCTGGCCTTTTTTCGTATCAGAATCTGCTTTAGAAAGTAATCCAAACAATATATGCCTTTTTTCTGCTGCCTTTACGTTCTATCATCAATGTAGCATAGGATTTTTGATCTTCGCTATGTGTATTCATTTCCAGCATGCTAAACCGCGATACATCTTTTGCTTCCGGATCACCAAACAGGTACGTCTTTTTCACAGCGTTGCCGTCATGATAAGCCAACATGGTATTAGCTGCACTGATGGCCCTCATTCCTTTCTTCCTCCGGTAATTTTCCGTTGAGTCTTCTGCGTTCCGGGGAAAATCATTGAAGATGGCATATCCCCTGTTATTGGCAAACATATAATCATAAGAAAAGAATCCAGCGTTATAGTTACCACTGTTTATCATCCCTTTCCGGAAAGTCCAGCTGGTTTGAGGCCTGCGGTGTATAAAATAAAGATCAATCCAACCGGCACTCAACTGTAATTTGGCAATGGCATAACTGCCGGACATTTCTTTACCAGCGTCATTGATACGCACTACGCCGATATCACCCAGTGTGGTACTAATAGAGGTGCGGTCACCGGTCCTCATTTGTCCGTTTACAAATGTGGTGGTAGTGGTATGATTTACCTGTGCATCCAATTCTTCATACATGAGCGTGATCGTGCTGTCTGTATTTAGTCTGAAATCCTGGATCACTCCATAGTATGGCTTTTTATACTTTAAGTGATCCTTAGCATATTCTGATAACTGCGGATGATCAATGAAGTACTTGTTTTTTACCGCTAACACAAACGGGTCTATTATATTCATCTGTAATACCATATTTTGCTCACTGGTATACATGGTGTATGGTTTTTCAGCGACTTTAGCATTTACTGCCGCAAGCATGTAAAGAGTTTTATTCACCAGGTTATACTTTAATGCTACATCTGGTTGCACACGGCTATCCGGGTAATCCAGTAGTTTATATTCAAATTCCTTCGTTCCTTTTGTGAGACGGGAAATCATCACCGTGGATTCTTTTCCGCCAGAAGCCCTGGTATTATAAGCGAAAGATGATACAAACACAAATTCGTCTCCATGCACATACATCTCCATAAAGTTCAGGTATTTATAGGCCCCCTGGGGAGATTCATAAAACGCCTCATTCAGTTTTTTGTGATCAGGGCTGTAATGTGTGACCTTTATGCGTTCATTACGGTCATGGGCAAACGAATTAAAAGCTGCAACTGCATAATATTCAGATTCAGGATCTTTGCGTACATAAAAATCGGGCGTTGGAACACTGCCAAACATAAGGCTATAACCGGATTTCATGCCAACGCGGGGCAAATCACCGATAATGTCTTCTTTCAACAGTTTGCCGGTATTACCATCAAAAATAAAGCGATAGAGACAAGGTTTCTTGCTTATATACTGCCTCAGGAATACCACGGCCTGGCCATTCATTTCAAATAACCCTTTCAATGCGGCATTCCCCATTTTTTTCTGTTTCCAGGATCTCACCCGGTTATGCTCCATCGGAGATTCATGGTGTTTGTTATTATACACCACTACTTCGATTCCTTTCTTACGGGTGAAATGGAAAAACAGCGTGTTCCCATTTTTCATGAGTAATAACCTGCTGGCGCCGTCTTCAGGTTCATCAAAAGATTGGCTACGTACAACTTCGGGGGATTGGGCAGGAAGTATTACGGGTAACATCAGGCTGCAAAGGCAAGCCAACAAAATATTCTTTAGCATGGCGAGTAAATAAATAAAATACTTAAATGGCGCTCAAATATATATTTTAATATTAATACACTGTAATGAATATTCTATCAATTACATCTCAAATTTTCATGTCTGCCAGAAAAATCACAACATTGTACTATTTAAAATTCGCTTATATTTCATCTGTAAAAGCACGTATCGTTCATCCATGAATATTGGTCAGCAAATATTATTTTTTGTTAGTGCCCTGGGCGCTTTTAACGGCATGATCCTTAGTCTTTACCTTTTCTTTAGTAAAAGAAAAAAAACGCTACCCACTATATTTCTGTCTATACTACTGCTGACACTGAGTTTTCGGGTCATTAAATCCGTCTTTTTATATTTCCATCCTTCACTACCTAAAATATACCTGCAGATAGGGCTATCGGCCTGTTTTCTTATTGGTCCTTCACTGTATTACTTTTTCAGGTCAGCAACACAAAAGCTGACCGCCATTCCTGATTCATGGAAATGGATCTGGGGTGCGCTGGTAGGGATCATTATCTTAACAGGGGTTTTTATTCCGTACCAAACTTATCCTGATACCTGGAGACATACAATTACTTATGTGATATATGGGCAATGGATGATTTACCTGGTAGCCACCGGCGTTCTGTTAAAAGATGTATTAAAGACTTTTATTGTAAATGCAGTGGCACTCAATGAAACAGATAAATTCTGGCTCTTGTTGTATCTGAGTAACTGTGTGATCTGTATAACATATATATTGTCGTGGTCGGGAGTTGCCTGCTACCTGTATATCAGTGGCCCCGTTTTGCTTTCCGCGCTATTATATCTGGCCATTTTCTATCAGCTAAATGGTGCAAAATTTGAAAATACCCGGTTGTCCATCAAAGCAGAAAAAAAGAAAATAGCGACTACAGATGCATTGGTATGGGTAGAAAAATTAGAAAGTGTGATACTAGATAAGAAACTATATCAGGATCCTAACCTTAAGTTAAACGATCTGGCGAAACATATCAATATTACCCCGCATCAACTATCACAATTGCTGAACGACAATGTCGGCAAAAGTTTTTCTACCTATATTAACGAATACAGGATCCGGGAAGCCTGCAAATTAATTACCTGCAACAATCACCTCACTTTTGAAGCCATCGGATATGAGGTAGGCTATAATTCGAAATCAACATTCTATGCTGCTTTCAGGAAAATAAAGGATACCACGCCGGCACTTTATAAAGAAAGCCTTGAAAAAAGCCATTAAATACTTCACTGATAACCAGTCAGATACAATTTAGATAGTCCGGTTTTATAAATCCGTACGCCTGATTTCCGGATGTCAAACCCCGACTGTCTGTCTCCTCATTACGTTTGCGGAAAACTGTTGATGATGACAAAATTTTGCCTGGTATTTAGCCTGCTGATAGTAGTCTGCTTTTCCGTTAATGCCCAAATAAATATCAAAGGAAAAACGGTTGATGACAAAACCGGTCAGGGCATCGGGTTCGTTTCCGTTAGCCTGCTTTCACTGAAAGATTCCACCCTGATCAAAGGGCAGGTCACCGATACTGCCGGTATTTTTGAACTACCGGGCCTCCCGAACGGCAGGTATACCCTGTTGTTTTCCTCTTTTGGGTATAGCAAATTATATAGAGATGTGATACTTGAAAATACCTTAAGTAATACGATCTATCTTGGAGATGTTTCCATGTCGATGGTTGCCAGCCAATTAAACGAAGTAATTGTAAGTGGACAAAAACCTGTCTTCCAACGACTGGCAGACAGGTTGGTCCTTAATATTTCCGGCAATCCACTTTTCACTGCTGCCGCCAACACCTTCGATATTCTGAAAAAAATACCAGGCCTGCGGATAGATGGAGATGGTACACTTCAAATGTCCGGAGGAATAACGCCTGATATATTCATTGACGGGAAGCCGGTTCCCATGAGTCCGGAAGAATTGCAAAACTATCTGGCCAGTCTTTCGCCCGATATGATAGCATCTATCGACATCATTACCAATCCTTCTTCCAAATATAATGGCGAATACAAAGGCATTATTGATATTAAGCTGAAACGTGACCTCACACTGGGCTGGAAAGGCAACATCAGCAGCAACATCCAGCAAAATGAATATCATCTGGCCGATAATAATTTGTCGCTCACCTACAAAACAAGGAAGATCGCCTATACCGCCCGGCTGGGTTATACCACCGGCAAAAGCATCTACCAGTATGCTGCCTTGCAGCATCTGGCCAATACCAACATAATGGCCACCAACACCAGGGTGTTAACCGGCAACAATAATTTCAACTATCAACTGGGCGCAGACTACAGCTTTGCAAAGGGGCAGCGTATTGAGATCATGGCCCGCGCCTTTCAGGCAAACCGTGACATCTATTCCTTCAACGTCCTCCATACCACGGATGCCACGGCGCAAAAACTGGTTGCTGAAACCTACAGCGTTAATAACGGAGGCCCCAAACAGTATACTTATGCCGTCAATCTCAATTATAGCGGCCAACTGGGTAACACTCAGCTCGAAATATTGTCTTCTCTCCTAAAAATAAATAACCAGCAAAATGAGGATATACAAACAAAAAATGCCGTTACCCACTATCTCCTGGACTACTGGAAAACCGATCTGAAGAATGATATCCTGATCCGTTCTGTACAGGCAGATCTTTCAGGAAATGCCGGTAAGGGGAAATGGAGCGCTGGCGCCAGGTTTGCTTTTACTACCACAAAAAACAAACTCCGCTATGATACCCTTACCCACGCAGCCATTTTTGTGCCCGACAGCAGTCGCACCAATAATTTTCAATACGATGAATACATTTCGGCAGGATATATTGCTTATGAAGGTGCTGTTAACAAATGGAGCTATGGCGTGAGTCTGCGGGCAGAACATACGCACAGTACGGGCAATGCTATTTCGCAGCACGAGCTCACAACAAGAGATTATTTGACCTGGTTACCCGGCTTCAGTTTTACGTTTCCGCTCCGCCCCTCCCAGCAACTCCACCTCTCCTACAGTCGGCGTATGACCCGTCCCAGCTTTGCTCAACTGAATCCTTTCCGTTTTTATAATAGTCCGCTAAATTACTATGTGGGCAATCCTTATCTGCTGCCGTCTAAAACAGATATGTTTACGATTGCTTACACCAGACGGGCACTTAACATTTCCGTGTATTTGGGCAGAGAATCGGACCCTATGACCCGTTATCCCGAATATGACAGCATTACCAATGTACTGCAATACCTCGGCAGAAACTTACCCTATAATGATTTTGGTGGCATTGACGTAAGCTTTCCTCTTACCATCTATAGCTGGTGGAAAATGAATCATACCATCAGTGGGACCTATAAAAAAGAGGAGACACCTTATCACGGCGTAACCTATGCTATTCCTGTATTTGACTATACTATTTCGGGCAGCCAGGTATTTACATTACCCAAAGGAATCACTTTCGACATCTCCTATTTTTACCGCTCCGCAGGGGGACGCGGTCTTTATACCGTCAAACCGATGGCCAGTGTTGATCTGGGGGTTCAGAAAACCTGGATGAAAGGAAGACTAAATTCCAGGATCAGCTACTACGATATGTTTGACACCTATTTTATTCGCTTAAAGTTCCGGGAGAAAAGTATCATTGATAACCAGCTACAGCACTGGAATGGTAACCGGAAGATGGCTATTACCCTCAGTTATAGCTTTGGAAAATCTACGCAGAAGAGCAAACAGGAAAATAAAAATGAGGAAGAGAAAAGGGCGGGTATGTAACAATTTTATGCGTGATAGATTTTTAAATAGGGAAGGGCTTTTTTAGTTACGCCCTTTCCTATTAATATCCATCTTAAGAAATCCTAAACATCCGTTACTTCATTGACATGGTATATGAAATTATGTTCCTCCATAGCACCTTTCAACTGTACCCCGCCAATAATTGCATCCTTACCGGTAAAACCAGCCAGGAAGGCCTCTATTTCCGGTTTCGGGAAACGTCCTCCAAGGTATACATGCGGTATATGGTAAACACCTTTTAAAGATTTGTTTGCAGGTTCTGTTGAGTGTGTTGAGATGACCTGCAATGTTTCATGCTCATACAAAGGATCAAAAGAGCATATACTCATACTGCCCAAACTTAATTTTTTTAGTTGCTGCAAGCCTGGCACAAATTCAATTGATTTGATTTTAGAACATCTTGACATCGTGAGCAATTTCAACTCCGGTATCTGTTGTAAGCTGCAGGCATCTTCTTCCTGAAAGCATCTTAAACCCAGCAAATTCAGGATTTTTAGTCCCTTTATATTCAGCAGCACTTTATAATCAGATGGCTGCGTATAACTTATACTAAGATTTTTTATAAAAGGAATATTAGCCATAAATGCCAGATCCTTCAACTTCCCAATACACAATCCCAATGAGTCCAGGCCATTTAGCCAGACAATTTTATCCACATCTTTTTGAATGCCGTTCAAACTAAGTCGCTTCAGCTTCCGGAGGCTTTCTATTGGCAACAGCGAAGCCTTGCATTTCAATGGAGCTATTAATTCCAATGATTCCAGCAATGGCATCTGCTCCAAAAAATTTACATGCTCCCAGTTTCCTTTTCCACCAATTGACAAATGACGTACATGAGAAAAAAGCCCCCAGTCGATCCGTGTAACGTCCGCATGGCTATAGAAAGCCAGCCTCAGATCCGGATACTTATGCATTGCTTCTGCAACCGCCATCAAAGATGCCTCGGGCAAATGATCATTAATTTGCAACACCTTTTTTAATGCCATCAGCTCCGCGTTCTCCAAATCTTTAATGTGATTAGCTCTCAGCGAGGGTATGATCGGGTCGATATCTCTTCCCAATTCAAAAATAATATTGCCTGGATACATCTTCTATTCTTTCTCATTATTAAATCCGGGAACAATTTCGGCTACTTTTCTTAAATAGCGTTTGCTTACCAAATTAATTGTACGTAAAATATAGGGCATGTAAAGAAGAAGGTATAATAATAGTTGAAGGCATCCAACCGTCAACTGTTATTATACCTGCAACACACATGCTACTCAATAACCAGGGTTCTGAGATAACTGTGGATTTTTATTTCTTTCTTCTGCAGGGATAGGCCACAGATAATGACGCTTATCGAAGCTATTCAGTGCAGGATTATTACCACCATATTTCCCGGCAGTCCAGTATTTCACGATTTCATCTGCAAATACATCCCATCTGATCTGATCCATGTACAGGTGTCCCCACTCGAAAGCCAGTTCACGATAGCGTTCCTCATGCAGAAAATTCCGCATTGCCTGCTGATCTGCAATAATAGTTTTATGTTGTACCACTTCCAGCGCCTGTATAGTAGGCATGGCAACACTGGGACGCTGACGCACTTTATTAATATAGGTGGCGGCTTCTGCGCTGCGATTCAATTCTATTAATGTTTCTGCGTACAATAATAAAACATCTGCATACCTGATCAGGATCATATTACCCGGGCTGTCACCGGCAGTGAGATCTAATTTCCCGATGACATATTTCACCGTATTATGCCCGTTTTCATTCGCATATTGTTGTAGATAATTTACACCACTCTGGCCGGTGCGGGCCTGAAATTCTGCAATGTAGGGGGTGTTTTCATACCATACCGTCCACGCCAGTCGCGGGTCCCGGTTGTTGTATGGTTTAGATGGATCAAAGGCCGGATCTGCGGATGCATAGGTAAACTTATAGCGGTAAGCATTTCCTGCTGCTACCCTGCTAACAAAGGTGCTGGTTACCGGATAACCATTGGTGGTTTCAAATAAATTGGTATAATCTTCTGTTGGTGTTACGTAACCAAATCCCGCGGTGGATATCAGCGAGGTGGTATTGGGCGCGGCAAAACGCACATAGGAATTACCTTCTTTTACACCGCCTGCATATTGAATTTCAAAAATCGACTCTTTGCCATTTTCTGTAGACGGCCAGAACAAGTCCAGGAACTGAGGTTCCAGTTCATAGTCTTTATCCACATTAATTACTTCATTTAATTTAGCTGCTGCTTCCGGCCACATTTTTTCATATACATATACCTTACCCAACAGCGATTTAGCCGCTCCTCTACTGGCTCTTCCCAGCAGCGATTTTTTGCTGCGATAAATAGTAACAGAAGGTAATAGTGTTTCTGCTGTTTTAAGATCAGCGATGATAGCTGCTACTACTTCCGACTTTTTATTGCGGGGCGTAAAGAGTTCTTCATATTTTAATACGCGTGTGATCAGTGGTACATCTCCATACAGATTAGCAAGATAAAAATAGGCGAGTGAGCGGAGAAATAACGCTTCTCCTTTCAACCTGTCATGCATGGCCGCCGAGAGTGTTACATCTTTGGCATCAATATGATCTAACACCAGGTTGGCTCTGAACACTACCCGGTACCACGCTACCCATAAAGTTTGCCCCATTAACCAGCCATCAGTTATACCAAATATCCCGTTATCATATTGTCCAAAACGTGTGTCTCCAAAACCGGCATAGGGAGTAGCGATATCCGTCATCGGAAAAAAACTCAATTCCCTGTCGGCCTGCATCGCATCATAAATACCATTTACGGCACTGGTGAAGTCATCTTCTGTTTTATAAAAATTAGTTTCTGAAAGATTATTTTTCGGGTAAGATGATAAAAAGTTTTTCTTACATCCCGATTGCGTCAGACAGAGAATACACAGTAATAAGGTGAAAAGCTTTAATATCTTTTTCATAACTGCCGATTAAAGATTTAGAAAGTAAGTCTTGCGCCCAGGGTGATCGATTTGGCTACCGGATATGCGTCTACTCCTCCGCGGGAGTAAGCATTAATACCACTGGGCTCTGATGGTTTCATTTCAGGATCATAACCAATAAATTTAGTCCAGGTAACTAAATTGGTGCCGTTGGCATATAATCGCAGCGACTGTATCCGCAATGGTGCTATCCATTTTTTAGGCAGGGTATAACCTATCTGTAGATTTTTAATCCTCAGATAAGAGGCGTCCTGCACCAGGTAACTACTCCAGATGGCATCTCCCTTTACTGCACCGGCAGCGGGTGTTGTACCACTTGTTACATTGCCGTCTTTATCAAGTATCGCCCTGTTATCCCAGTAATACCTGTCTATGTTATTATCTTCTCCTTCCCCATTCCCACCAAATACTGACTCAACAAGCATGTCCTTGTCTTTCTCTCCCTGGAACAAAATAGAAACATCGATTCCTCTCCAGCGAAATGCAGCATTAAAGCCATATACATATTTCGGCAGATAGCTACCGATAACAGTTTTATCTGCATCTGTAATCTGTTTGTCGTTGTTCAGATCCAGGAAACGTACCATGCCGGGCCTGTCGCCGCTGCGATGAGGGTTTGCATTGATTTCATCCCTGGTTCTCCAGATGCCATCTGTCTGAAAGCCCCAGTAAGTGTATAATGGCAGCCCCTCATCTGATTTCAGGGGTCCGGTCAGCATTGATTTTACACCGCCCAGGTTTACCAGTTTATTTTGATTGTGGGAAAGATTAACCGAAGCACTGTAATTAAAATCTCCGATGTTATCCTGGTACCGCAACAATACCTCCCAGCCTTTGTTCTGGACTTCTCCGATGTTCACTACCGGACCGGAAGTAAAGCCAGCAGTGAATGGAATGGTGGCGTCCAACAGCATGTCTGTTGTTTTCTTATTGTATACATCTCCTTCAAAGGTGATGCGGTCGTTGAACAAGCCTAACTCCAAACCAATATCAGTAGTGGTGGTAGTTTCCCATTTTACGTTTTCGTTAGACATCTGGTTGGGGAAATATGCCGGTTGTCTTGTTTGCGGATTACCGAATACTGCACCGCCGGTAACATCAATGGTGCTGATCCACGAATACGCCGGAATATTGGCATTTCCCAGCTGTCCCCAGCTACCCCTGATTTTCAAGTTGCTGACGGCTTTCAATTGCTTCATGAATGGCTCCTGTGATACGCGCCATCCCGCAGAGAAGGATGGAAAAATGCCTTGCTGTTTACCCGGTGCGAACACGGAAGAACCATCTCGACGTATATTGGCCTGGAACAGGTATCTGTCGTTATAGGAATAATTGATGCGGCCAAATTGTGAGGTGAGGGAATAAGGATCTACATATCCGCCGTTGATGGCGCCCAGTGTATTACCTGCGCCCAGCACCTGTAAATCGTTGTTGGGGAAATCCGTTTTCGAAGCATCAAACTGGTAGCCATCCCCTTTTTCGTAAGACACGCCGAGTAATGCGTTGAGACTGTGTTTTCCGAAAGTTCTCACATAGGTTAACAGGTTTTGTACTTCCCACACATAACTTTCTTTGGATAAATTACGTAAACTGGCAGTGGCTCCCTGCGCCAGCGGAGTAGTGTGATTAAGATCTGCAGGAGAATAGATAGCCCATTTGCTGGTCCATTCTTCATTAAAATTATTCATCACAGAACCATTTACTACGAGTCTGTATTTTAATCCCTTTATCAGGTCTACTTCTGCAAAAAGATTTCCGAAGGTTTTATTACTCCGGGAAAGATTATCCAGGATGTCATTGGCGATAGAAGGTGTTTTCCAGGTAGTATTTGTAATATAGGCTTCGCCGGAATATCCGGGACGTGGCGCGCCGGGAAGTCCATCAGGATTATAAGCAGGGATGGTAGGTGGTGCCGCCGTAATACCATTTAATGCAGCGGGCTGCGAAGATGAAAACGCAGTGATGGTAGTGGTATAAGCCGAGCGGATATAACTGAGGTTAATACCTGTTCTGATATGATCTGTGATCTCCTGTTGAAAATTGATACGGGTATTAATTCTGTCGAAATTTKTGCCGATGATAGTTCCCTGTTGATTAACATAACCTATTCCTATGGCGTACTGGGTTTTATCAGTACCACCGCTCACACCGAGGTGATAATCCTGTATAGGAGCTGTACTGAATACGTAGTCAGACCAATCCGTCCACTGCGTAATGGTTTCAGGCGCAGTCGCATCCACCCAGAAAGGGGATTTACCATTGTATTGCCGGGCTTCATTCTGATGCCGGGCCCACTCGGGACCATTGAGGTAGTGCGGCTTTTTAGTTAGTGACTGCCACCCGTTTTCTGATTTAAATTCTACAGATGCTTTACCGGCTTTTCCTTTCTTAGTGGTGACCAGCAGTACTCCATTCGCTGCCCTTGATCCGTAGATGGCTGCAGCAGATGCATCTTTTAACACGGTAATCGACTCTACATCATCCGCATCGATGTCATTCATATTGCCTACAAAGCCATCTACCAATACCAGCGGGCTATTACCGGATTTTACAGAGCCTACGCCGCGTACTTTTATATCGGCGCCTGCTCCCGGCTGACCAGAAGTCTGCGTTACCTGAACACCGCTCATACGTCCCTGGATGGCCTGTCCCAGATTAGTAGTGGTTACCTTACCCAGGTCACTTGCATTCACGGTACCCACAGAGCCGGTGAGGTCCGTTCTTTTTGTAGTGCCGTAGCCTACTACTACAATTTCAGATACTGATTTAGGTTGCTCCTGTAATTGAATATTCAGGGATGTCTGGTTGCTGATGACTATTTCTTTGGCAGCAAAACCTACATAGGTCAACACCATTGTCTGTCCCGGGTTTGCGTCAATTTCAAAGTGACCTTTGCTGTCGGAGATAGTAGCTGTTTTGGTGCCTTTGATGATGATGGTTACACCAATCAATGGTTCTTTTGTTTCCTGGTGTATAATGATACCGGATATCTTCTGGCGGGCCACCCGCTTAACTGCATTATCCGTTGCAACTGGATTCGGGTCCAGTACAATTGTTTTATCCACAATATGAAAACCCAGGCCTGTTGACGACAAGCATTGCTGCATCGTTTCTTCTACTGTACTATTTCTTACACTGACATTTACTTTACCTGCTTTTTTAACTTCTTCGGCAGTATACAGAAACAGGTAATCTGTCTGTCGTTGTATTTCTCTAAAAACATTGTCCAGGTATACGCTCTTCAGGTTGACGTTGATTTTTTGTGAATAGGCTTTGGCAAACGATTGCACTGCCGAAAAGGTGAGAAAAAGAAAGATCAGTTTGGTGAACCTGACCCATTTCGTTCTGCCATTAGCAGAGCAGACAACTCGAATTTTCATACGTGTGAAATATTAATGTTCGTGTTAGGGAATATGTTAGCAATTGCTACCGATGCTGTAGGTTGATATTATTTTTCTGTACGTATACTTTTTTACCGTTGATACTGAAGGTTACATTTCCCGCTATTTCCAGCATTTTAAATACTTCTGAAATATTTACCTGCCGGCGGATAGCCCCGTAGTAGTGCTTCTCCGGGATATCTCCTTTAAATTCCACTTCTATATCATACCAGCGTGTCAGTTGCCGCATGATGTCCTGAATAGTTTCATTTTCGAAATCAAACAAATCATTTTTCCAGGCGAGGATCTGGTGAACGTTTACTTCTTTTACCAGGTGAATGTTATGATCTTCCTCCCCTGAAAGATGGGAGAGTTCTGCCTGTTGGCCAGGTGCCAGCAAAGCAGAGATCCTGGTTTTGGTAGTAGCATCTTTTATGGTTGACATACGCACACTGCCTTCCAGCAGTGTCGTTTTAACGAGTGATTCATCTTTGTAAGCCTTTACGTTAAAATGAGTGCCCAACACCCTTACTTCTGCGCTTCGTCCGCCGGCAGGAGCAACCGTAGCCACGATAAATGGAGCCTTCCTATTATGTGCCACTTCGAAATAGGCTTCTCCACTTAGTTCCACCTTTCGGATAGTGTCATCAAAAACAGCCGGGTAACGAAGTGAAGAGGTGGCATTCAGCCATACTTTGGTACCATCCGAGAGTATTACCATATATTGCTTTCCCCTAGCAGTAGAGATGGTATTGTATATCGTGGTTGTCCCGCTTTTGCCAGCCACCGCGTACGATAGCCGCCCGTTTTGTTTTATAACACTACTCCCTCCCTGACTGGCAAGATGGCCATTAGCCGCATCATCCAGCACAATACTTGCACCATTGGCAAGTGTTAATACTACATTCCCATTCGCCGGCGTGATATCGTTTTTTAATTTAGCCAGTTGATGATGATATACCGCTGGGGAAGTTTTCTTCATCAGCAGGTAGCCCGAGGACAAAAGCAGCAAAAGAACAGCAGCGGCAGCGGCCCAACTGCGCCAATATTTCATTCGCTGTTTTTCTACAGGTGCCTGAAGTGCATACAGCAACATCCGGTTGCTCTTTTCCTCATCAAATACCGGCTGCGTGGGAACAAAGCTCTCCCAGGTTCCATCCATCAATGACAACACCTCCTGGTCGGATGCGTTTTCGGCCAACCACGACATTAGTTCAGCCGCTTCTTCCGGAGTGGCCAGTTTTTCAAAGTATCGCTGGAAAAGGTAATGCTGTCTTTCGCTCATCATTATGTGGATGCATTTTTCAGGGGTAAGACACAGAAAGTCGGCAAAAGGGGTAATGCGCTGTAAACTTTTTTTCGGGAGAGCGATTTTTATACCAAAGAAGAGAAAATGCCGATGGCTATAACCGGCATACCGGCGTGCTGACGCACGTAATTCATAATAAACCTTACAGCCAGTTGGAGATGTTTTTTAACCGTATCCCGGGAAATGTTCATCCGATTGGCTATTTCCTCATAAGTCAGATCTTCACTGCGGCTCAGTAAATAAGCCTTTTGCTGTTGGGGTGGTAGCTTGGTCACAGCTTCATCGATCAACCTGAAATAGGTTTCCTTATTCAATTCGTCCTCCATAACACTGCCTGCCGTTTGGACCCACTCATGTTGGTTAGCTCTTTCTTTTGCGAGCTGCCGCAGGTTATTCAGGGTTTGATTCCTGCACAACCGATACAAATAGGATTTGATATTCTCTACATCATTGAGCAGGTGCCTCTTGGTCCATATCTTTACGAATGCTTCCTGCACAATTTCTTCTGCCGCCGTGATAGACCCCGTGATCCTGCAGATGTATTCCCCCAGCTGTTGATGGTAAGTATGGAAAAGATGGGTAAACGCCATATCGTCACCTGCCGCAATACGCTGCAGGAGCTCTTTTTCACAACGATATATAATTGGTCCTAAAGTGATTTTGGCGATTTACTATGTCCACGATTGTAACGAAGATAAGTGATGGCGAGCGGTTTTGCTATTATCATCATCGCAATGTTTGTTAGTATATTCACTATTTCGGGGTAAAATAGCGTATTTTTTATATATAATATACAAGCTGCCATTCTATAGCGGGCAGGTTATGTTTGCTTTCATTTAATACAATAGAAATGTATGATGCAAATTGATGAAGAAAAGTGTAAGACAGCGACTTTCCTATCGTTCTTCAAGAAACTTTATATCGGTAACTTCTGATATGGGGTATCTGACAATATTTTCTCCATGCACAAGAATGATTTCATCATCCGCTAATACGCACTCTCCAATTTCTTTATATAGCTGAAAGAGATTCGGAATAGTGAGTCCCACTACTATGCCTATTGCTGCATAGCGTTGAAGAAAGTGCATTGCCGGAATGAAACAGGTGGCTATCGCCACTACTAAACATGCTGCAGAAACACATAGCAGGTAAATAAGAAGTTTAGGGTCTTGCCTTTTTACTGCTTTGAATCTGACATCATACAGCATATGATATTATTTACCGGGTAAAGCTAAAAACCTTACCCGGTAATTTTGACTTAATACTAGCGCGCTACCGGATATCTGAATGCATAGAAACCAACACCCAGATAGGTGTAGCCATGCTGTTCAAAAGGATAACTATACCTGTCGATAGTATAGGTGTGATTATTAATACCGCTATTATGGAGCACGTGTACCGGCACGCTGCCTGGAACCGGTGTCCGAAATGCATAGAATTTAATCCCCAGTAACACAAAATTATTCTGTGCATAAGGGTAATCATCCTTGACAATAGTAAACACATGGTTACCAGATGTATAATTGATATATTCATACACTGGCAAAGATCCTTCTACCTGGGAGGTGAAGGCATGGAAATTAATGCCTACGTCTGTCCAGTTATTACCTGCATAGTCGTAATCATAGGGATCGATCGTCATCGTATGATGGTTGATGATAGTGTTATAATAAACACGTACAGGATCACTGTTCGTCTTTATCTGATGATCAATCAGGTATTGGATTACGTATGCCTTCACCGCAGCACTCTTTACCGGATCGGCAATCAGATCGTAAATAGGTATCAGGCCATTACGGTTGATATCAATGAGCTCCGAATTCGCCAGGCTTGCGCTGCCCTGCCAAGCTGCAATATCTATCTTTGGAGCAGGAGTACCATTCGTCAGATCGATAATACCGAAAAGCCCCTTGGTAGGGTCACCACCAATGGTCTGGTAATATAAACGTTGGGAGGTATTCGTGCTGGAATAGCTGGAACCGGCTGCACCCTCTACATTTACGTTAAAAGATGTACCAGCCGCAGTTTTCAAACCAGAAGAAGCAGCGCTTGAACGATCCTCACTCCGGGTTCGTGCCTGGTACATGAAATTCAGTTTTGCTCCCAGCAGAATGCCCGACATGACATGTGTACCATAGCGACTCACCAACAGCGCAGGTGAACTGCTGAGTATATCCGCCTTGAAGGCAGCGGAGAGATAGTTCCTGAGCACGGAATTATCCGCTGCAAATTTCAATGTACGCTGTTTGATCTGGATGTTGTAACTGCTGTAAACATACTTGGATGAATAAGCGCTACTATCTTGGAAAGCGGATTTCAACGTGCCGGAGAAGAGTTTCAGCGTGTCTGTTACTTCTAACTTCTGTGACAAATTTCTCGAGTAATTTTCACAGTTAATACCGGATATCAGTTGCTGATCCTGACCTTGTGTTTGAATGATTTCCACGCGGCCGGGCTGCTCGGTACTAAGGCGTGCTACATCAATAACCTGGTAGGTAGCGGAGGTAGCGCTCCCGTAGGTACCAGTAAGATCATAACCAAAACCCAGCAGGTTATACTGAGCATCCGCGAATCCCCGGAGTTCAGCTATTGACGCGCCTTTCAGCTCTTCCGGATGGAGCTGATCTTTTTGGGTTAACTGTTTGCTACAGGAACTTAACAGACTTCCCAGCAATGCGATTGCCGGAAGTATTGCAACATGTTTTTTGTTCATAAGAATAGTATCAATGATAAAATATAAAAAGCATTCTTAACGGTTAACTTGCTTTCATATGAGGCGCCAACCATGGGTTATACGGGTTCATAGTACATAATATGGATGGGTATAAACAATTAATTTTTGTTGGGCTTCATATGTGTTGCATGGTGATGGCAAATATAGCAGATCAATTTATTACGATTTCATTTTTTTACACCACGATAAATTCACATTGCAATAACAGTTAAACAAACTAATACAGGCAAGGCTATCAGCAATAGAACATGTCTCCCCCCTACCACACAGCGTTTGAAGCTACTTATCCAGATAGTAGATTTACCATTGGAGAATCTCTATGAAAGCAAGTGCTAAAATCCGGTCGAGCTAATTTCCAGTCATTTATATAAAAGCAATAAAGCCGCACAATGGCGGCCTTATTGCTGTCTTCACTTTGCTATTAAACCATCAGGAGGTGTCTGCTTCACCTGCCAGAAGATTATGCTTTACGCGCATTTTCATTTTTGCGACGTTCTCTTTTCTATTTTTTTAAGACTTTTCACTCCTATTCCAATGCATTCTTCCATTTGGCAGTACGACCTGTAAACCACATCGGAAGATCCGGGTTATTGGTAGAGCTGATGATATTCCAACCTTCGGGATCGGAAGCCTGAATGCTGCTTGGATAGCTCATTCTTTCCTTCCATTTGTATTTATCATACATAGAAGCTGGATTTGTACCCACATATTTAATTAATCTGCGGGCAGCAGTGTATGGCACTTCAAAGTTTATCATATTGTAGTGCAGCTGCAGCTGATTAAAAATTGCCTGTACCTGTTGCACGCTTGACATCGCATCAAATTTCTGGGCGGCATTCTCAGCAAAAGCACTTGCATTATATTCCATAGCAGGTTTGGCATTGATTCTCGAATCATCCATCGTGGTTGGCATCGCCGGCAAAGTGGTCTTTGAATACTGATTTGAGTTATTCAGTTCATACCAGTATTTGCAGGACAAGATGATCGCATTCTTGTAGTGTTCGCGGGCACTTCCATTCAGTTGCCCCCAACCTCTTACTGCTGCTTCAGCCAATGAAAGCTCTGTTTCAACCGCATGAATGGTTGGAAACTTCAGTGCAAAGTTGAATTCGGGGCGTACATTATATGCGGCAACCAGATTTCTTTCAGAACCTACGTTCCCATCAGTGTCCTCGGAATTAGCGAGTCTGCTGCGAAGTGCATTTAACAGGAATGCTTCACGTTTGCTCAGATCTGTTTTTGACGCTGCATCCAATTCAATTGACAGGCTTTTGTTTGGACCATAATAAAAGGTGGTCTTTGAAATATCAGTCATGATGGGATCGTTGATGTAGTAGCCGCGCAAAACTTTATTTAAATAACTATTTGGATCTGCATTGCCATCCCATTTTGTTTCAGTACCCAGGTATCTGCCAATACAATCTGGGGAGAAGATATAAGAAACACGCGGATCAACAGTACCATTCAACAAACCTGTTGCGGAATTATCACCACTAAAATAGAATAATGTTTTTCCGTTTACCACTTTGCTACCTTGAGTCGGTTGACAATACATCACGTCTTGCAGGAATTTTTTCCCTGCTGTGAAATCAGCCCCTCTTTCCCTGAAAGAACGTGTAATTCCTAATTCATTACAAATACGATTCAGTGCAATAACAGCGATGTCGGCCACACCAGCCACATCGTTGTAGTCGGTCAATAAAGGCTTGCCCTGCAACTCTGTCAGCACTTGCCTTGTAAGCGCAGGCGTCACCTCGCTTACGTTCATTGCACAACGTAATCTCAATGAATTAATATACTTACGCCATTTCAAAAGATTTCCGCCAAAAAGGATATCCTGTTGATTAAAGGATGCCTGCTGGGTAGAAGTGAGTGTCAGATTCGTCAGCGTTGCATCAGCAGCTTTCAATTCGTTGATTATTTTCGGATAGATTTCCGCCTGACCGAGATACTTTGCTTTAAGTCCGTCCAATCCACCTGCAGTACCTGTTTCTATGTATGGCACCTTATCATACATGTCGGTCGCTCTTTGATAGGCATACCCCTTTAAAACATGCATTAAGGTGATATACAGGCTATCTGAAACAGTACGTTTATCCGGTGCTGTTTTATTGTATTCCCGTTGTGCCCAGATTATTGGCGTGATCCATTGGGTATTCACGAAGTTGAAAATAGATTCGTTAAAACCACCTGTCCCCCAGTCATGCTCAACATCTGCAAGCGAGTATGCACCGCCTTCTGACATTACGTTATAAATTTGAATGCCACTAGCCGTAATCCTTCCTCCACTTCTTACCTGGTGATAAACAGAACCATAATCTCCACTCAAAAAGAATCCCTGCGTTAGCTGAGAAGTGAAGAATCCGGCAATAACACTTACGCCGGACTTATCCGCCATATCTTTCGAATATCCATCCGGATTCTGATATAATTCTTCCAATTTCTTCTTACATCCTACGGAGGATATTAACAACGTAAGTAAGAAAAGTGATTTTAAATGTATGTATTTCATCTTAGTTGCTTTTAGAATTTAGTTTTGATAGAAATACCTATTGAACGCTGTGCAGGTAATGCTGTTGTTCCATAGGAACCTACGCCCCAGCCGGTTCCGTTAGTGGATTCCGGTACTGAATTTGGCGCCGCTTTATAAAGATAAGCCACGTTGTTTGCAAAAACAGATACCGTCAGACTGTTCATGCGGATTTTTTGAGCGATCTTCCGACCCAGATTGTAGTCGAGGGCTACGTTACGCAGTGCTATATAGTCGCTTTTAAAGATTCTGTCTTCAGGGAAGAAACCATTTGAGAAGTATGAATCGTAATAGTAATTGTCCGCAGAAACTACTTTTGTATTTGTTTTACCATCAGTGCTAACGCCATCCAATATCACACCATCATGGAAGGTAGGTCCGCCATTGGGATTATTACCAGCTACTTTTTTGGAATTAGCATCTAAGTAATAAGCCGCGCCACCATGTGCTGCATCTCTGTATTTCAGTGTTTCATTCAACGCACCGGCAGCCATCATATAAGTTTCTGATCCTGACAAGAACGTAGCGCCAAACTGGTAGTCGATATTTGCAACCAGGCGGAAGTTTTTGTAGGAAAAGGAATTGAAGATGCCACCTGATATATCAGGAATTGTTTTACCAATCAATTTTGCAGTGCTTTTGTAGTCATAAGCAGATCCTGCAGCATTTACTACTTTTTTGCCGTTAGCCGGATCATCTGCTTTATCAGGATTATTGTAAGTGTAAGTTGACTTAGTCAGGTAAATCTGACCATACTCCTCGCCTACATTAGCCACTGTATTTACAGCACCAAATGAACTCCATAAGGTAAGAGATTGCAGTTTGCCATCCAGTTTTTTTACAACAGTTTTACCGTGTGCAAACATCAGATTCAAATCCCATTCAAAATCCTTGGCTAAAACCGGTTTTGTTTTAATAGCCAGTTCCCATCCTTTGGCCATCACGTCACCAGCATTCATGCGCTGATTCTTAGCTCCTGTTCCCGGAGGGGCAGCTACTGCCATGATCTGGTCGTAGATATCAGATTTGTAATACGAGAAGTCTACACCGATTCTTCTGTTCTTCAACAGATAAGTTTCAAAGCCTACTTCCAATTCACGTTTACGCTCAGGTTTTAAGTTGGGTACGCCATTACCATCCATTGGAGGAATATCGCCGGGAGGAGTAAACACATATCCACCACCTACTTGAGAAACATCATAGTTTACGTTACTGAAATAGCGTGGTCCCGGACGTCCCACATTTGCCCATGATGCCCTTACTTTGGCGTAATCAAACACTTCCGGCAACTTCCAGCTTTCGCTTAAAATCCAGGCGGCACTTATACCTGGGTAGAAATAATGGTTATTGCCTGGAGGTAAAATAGAAGACCAGTCTTGCCTACCCTGTACTTCAATATAAACCTGGTTTCTCCATGCCAGCTGTGCAGATCCCAATAAGCTATACAATATATCCTGTCCGTTTATAGCCTGGTAAGTTGGTGATACGCCCAGTGGCAAATTAGTAAACGAGAAGAAGTTAGGAATACCCATCAATCCAGGGCCGTAACCATTTACAGATGCACCTTTTCCTTCTGTATAATTTTGTCTGATCACACCTCCGACAAAACCGGATAAATCAAAATCACTGTTTATTTTAGTATCGAAATTTAACATACCCTGACCATAGGTATTTCTAAATATATTAGTCATATCACTATACATCATACCACTGGTGGGGCCTAATAACTGCGGGTCCAGCAATCTGCCTTTATATTCATTCCGCTCTGTGCTATAATCAATACCACCCATCAGCGTAGCACTAAATATTTTGTTGATTTTTATATCAGCAGATAATGACTGAATAGTATGCAATCTTGAGAAAATAGATTTGTTATAGAGTTGATCCCACAGGAAACCAACCACCCCTTTTCTACCATTGGATATTAAGTTCCTACKGCTTGGGCTGGCAAAGTAGTTATAGCCATCTGGTGTTAACAGATGCGATTCTAACAGACCAACATTAATATCAGCACTGAAGGCTCCAATTTCTGTCTGCTGACCTTCTCCGTTCATGGTGCTCAGGTTGGAAGCATTCAGGTTCCTGGAAAGATACAGGTTACCGGAATATTTAAGGGTGATGTTATCGTTTATTTTACCAGACGCACTAAGACTAAAAGTATTTTTATCATACTGAGAACCTGGTCTGATCGGCGTCATACTTAAATTAGTGTAGGAGAAACGGAACTGTCCCTGTTCGCCTCCACCACTTATTGCCGCGTTTGTGGTATTTTGATGCCCTGTCTGGTAAAGGTCATTATAGATATTTTTGGTTTGCGCCTGCCATGGTCTTTCTACGCCATCCCACCATAAAACCTTCACGCTGGGGTCAAATTTTGGTCCAAATGCCTGGGCACCGGTACCATCTCCCAATGTAGTTGCCAGCGCTCTTTTTCCGTTCACATCAAGATAATATCCATCCGCATCATTTCTGGGGTTGCTGGGGCTGGAACCTGTACCATATTCATTTTGTAATTTAGGCAGGAAAGCTGCGCGGTCCCATGAAGTAGTATAAGAAGCGGATACTCCAAGCCCTGTTCCTTTAGTACCACTTTTGGTAGTAATCAACAGCACACCATTAGCACCTTCACTACCATACAATACAGATGCTTTCGCTCCTTTGAGAATTTCCATAGAAGCAATGTCGTCAGGGTTGATATCGTTAATACCAGTTCCGTTGTCACGATCTGTAGCGGCAAAACCCATTTTGGTATTCTGGTCATGAATGGGCACACCATCTACCACAATCAGCGGACGTGTGGTGGAATTCTCGTCAAAAGATACTGCATTACGAATGTTGATTTTCATACCGGCAGTAGGGCCCGCTGCTGTTGCAGCCACCTGTACGCCGGGTGCAGCACCATAGAGTGCCTGTAAGGGATTGGAAGGGGTACCACTAATCATAATCCTGTCAGCATCTATTTTGGATACTGCGTATCCTAATGCTTTGGATTGTTTTTTGATACCAAGTGCCGTCACCACTACCTCATCAGTAGTTCGTACACTAGGTACCAACGTTATGTGCATAGAAGAGGTTGCTGACAGTTCCTGTGTTACATATCCAATAAAAGAAATGACCAGCTTTGCATCTGGTTTTACGTTAATAGTAAATGTACCCTGTTTGCCGGTCAATACACCGTTGACGGTACCTTTTTCGCCCACTGTAGCTCCTTCAAGAACTGCGCCTGTGCCATCCTTAATGACACCTGTAACTGTCATTTTCCCCTGCCCATAAGCAAACATGCTTCCTATGCAAAAGAGCATAAAAAGCAAAAGACATTTCTTGGTTGACTTCATCATTTTTTAGTTTTAATAATTGAATAGAACTGATTTTGGTATAGTATCACGAATGGGAATCTTCTATGTTGCAGGCTATTTGCATCTGCTATAGAAATCAGCACCAGACTGCTAATTTCTATAGTCAAAAACTTACAATACCGAACAGATCACCCTGCTGATAATACTGACGGTAGATAGCGTTTGTTGAGATAGTATTTTTTTATGCATTCAGGCTAAGCCGGTTTTCCCGGGAAGGCCACTATTGGTTGGTTATAAGACAGTAATTAGTCGCCATATGCAATGTTACACACATTGTATATGGTACTTTATGTACCACTCTCGCCAAATGACAAAGGATACTCGGCTTTGTTCAAGGCTTCAGCACTATAACCTGTAAGGCCATTACTCATTCTTCCTCGCAGTTTCAATCCTTGTTGCTGATAATGGCTGGAATTACATGGCCGCCGTTTGGTGTGTTCAGTCCTCATTCTTTTGATTCATACTTTTTGCAGAAGCAGTAGCTATTGCGCTATTTCTTAGCACAAAAAATGTTTTGCTGTCTTGATTATTATAACGGGATAAAGGCGTCTTGCTTGAAAGACATCACTTATCGTTCACCAACGCTACTTGATGATAGAGATATTTTAACGCGCATATGCTTACGAATAACAACGTGATTGATAAAAAAGTCTGGCTATTTAGTGAAATTCTCGTTGACTGTTTAAAGAAAATCTGGTTCTTTAAATTATTGCTGATTCTGATTGAATTAAATTGTTGTAGGTTGATTTGCGTTGGACGAAATATGCTAATCAGTCTTTGATTAAACGTTTTAGCAATCAGTAAAATAAAAAAGAATCGCTTTTCCCATTGCTCCAAATGCTCTTTTTCTTCTTTTTCAAACCTATGTAAAGTTTTTCAAGTCGCGCAATTTTTTAACAACTTTTTTAGAAAAAAGTCAATATAGAATTGTTTTTTATCAAAATAGAATCATTAATCCAGTTTATCTATTCACCTAACTAAGGAAGTTTAATGTAATGGCTGTAATTCAGTTTACCTATATTTGTTATACGTCGTTGCAACCTGCCCTTGTGCGTGCTGTATTTGTAACCTATCTATAAATAAAATGAGTTGGCTGTACTTTTCAAGTGTCATTGTATCTATCTATTTGTTATTGTTGCTAATCGGAAAGCCTGATAAGACGACTGCCGACAAAATTTTAATCATCTGGCAATTATTTGCCACTTTACACCTGGCGGATCTTTATTTCGTTATCTCCGGGCATTATCACCAATTTCCCTACCTGTTGGGGTGGAGTGGCGTTTTTCCGCTTGTCCATGGCCCCTTTCTCTATCTCTATATTTTACATTTAACGGCTAAAAAAAAGCCGGCCCCCATGTGGTTGTTGCATTTTTTGCCGGTGGTACTAATCAGTATTTGTTGGTTGCCGTTCCTCCTGTTACATCCACAGGAAAAAATACGGGTATTCGATAACGGACTACCAGCTTTTAGCTATCTGGCTATCTTCACTAATATTACCATTATTATATCAGGAGTGAGTTACATCACCGCATCGGCAATATTGCTATATAAATTTAAGCGGCAACTGAAAGAGGAGTTTTCCAACACGGAGAAGATCAGTTTAAACTGGCTCCGTTACCTGATCGGAGGGATGGGAATAATCTGGTTATTTGTGGTATTCTATCAAACGCCGCAAACAATTTACCTCAGCGCATCTTTGTTTATATGTTTCATCGGTTTTTTTGGCGTACGCCAAAAAGCCATATTCAAATCCCCTGGCCCTTCTATTGGGATGGAAACCGAAAAAGAGGAACCTGTACCTATTGCAGTCAGTCAGCCAATAGTAGTTGAAGTACCCGCTGCCAGGATTAAATATAAAGGGTCTTCCCTTACAGAAGTAGATGCATTAAAGATCCAGGAACAACTAAACGAGTTAATGGACCAAGAGCGGTTGTACACGAATCCTGAACTCACATTGGGAGAAGTAGCCCGGCTTCTGCAGGTCCATGATGCCATTTTGTCTCAGGTTATCAACTCAAAATTCGATCAGAGTTTTTACGATTATATCAACTTTCTGCGGGTGGAAGCATTTAAAAAAGTGGTTGCGGCTCCAGGAAGCAAGAGCTATACCTTATTGTCTATCGCTTTCGAATGTGGTTTTAATTCAAAGTCTTCCTTCAATCGGAATTTCCGGAAATTCACAGGTCAGCAGCCATCTGCATATTTAAAGGATCAACATCCCACTTCCTGAGGAAAATCTCTCTTTTCTTATTGTTTATCGCAAAAAAAGGTGTCATCATAGCTGGTGGGGCGATTCCCATGGCCTCATTCCTCACATTTGTGGCGGTTTTCGTCTGGTACGAGTCCTATTTCATTTTTTATCTTAAAAGATAAATTCAGTCATTTTATGAAGCTTTTTATTACATGTTTCAGTTTGTTATTATTGGTGTCCGCCTGCAAGAAAGAAAAATTCGAAAGTGCTCGCATCAGCACATTTGACCTTACTTCATCGGTCAATGGCGCCACCTATAATATAAAAGTTGCGCTCCCCAAACACTTCTCTCCAACCACGACCTATAAAACATTATACGTACTTGATCCCAAAACGGACTTCGACCTGGTGGCTTTAGAATGCGACAAAAAGTCATCCGATCTAAATAAAGAAGAAATTCTGGTCATTGGTATAGGTGGGGGCAATAACCGCCTGGATGACTATTTACCCGTATCCTACAAAGGGCATAAAGGAGAAGCTGATAAATTCATTCAATTCATTCGGCAGGAGTTGATTCCCAAAATGGAACAGGATTTTCACGCATCAGATAACCGGAAAGACAGGGGCATGATAGGACATTCTGCCGGCGGACTATGCGTAGCTTACTGCTTTACAAATTATCCCGGGATATTTGGAAATTACCTCTGTCTTAGTCCCTCGTTTTGGCTGGGCGGTCAGATCGTTCTTAAAAACGAGAGAGCAAACCGCGCTGCCAATCAAACTACCTCTGGTATATTTTTTTTGGCTGCAGGTGAACTGGAAGAAGAAATAATGCTGCCTCCCATAGCGCTGTTTAACCGTGTGTTAAATCAATATTACACTGGCTTCGCCCAGCAATACCATCTTGCCAAAGGCCTGGATCACCTGGGTTCCAAAACTCCAAATATTAAAAAGGCAATAGCCTTCTACTTTCAACAATTATAAATCGCTCTCCTATGCGTCTGATACTTATTTGCATTTCTCTTTTTATTACTACCTGCGTACAGGCGCAGGATACGCTTCCATTACTGGAAATTAAACCTGCCCTGGGTATTACCTGGATTACGGTAAAGCCAACACTGTCTGTCATGGCCTTTCATCAGTTCACCCCAAAACTTTCTATCGCCTCCCATTCGATGTTCAGCTTTCTGCTATTCAGGAATTTTCCACAGAAATATATCAAAACGAATTACAACTATACCCTTGCTCAAAAGTTGGGTATAGGATATTCT
The DNA here is from genome assembly GCF_056394125.1 of Chitinophaga sp. 10T418. Taxonomy (NCBI): domain Bacteria; kingdom Pseudomonadati; phylum Bacteroidota; class Chitinophagia; order Chitinophagales; family Chitinophagaceae; genus Chitinophaga; species Chitinophaga sp. 10T418. The sequence continues at coordinate 11,050 of NZ_JBFTHG010000001.1, read as the reverse complement.
TTATACGGTCCAAAAGGGCAAACACGTCATACTATCTTGCTAATGGGTGGAATAAAATACATTGCATTCAGCGAAACACTTGACAATCCCGAGTTAGATAAAATAACTACATCTACACACAGTATAGTACCGGATTATGGATTGATGTATGATGTTTCATTCGGTGGCAAAAGGCGAACATTCGATGCACGACTATATTTTCCTTTTTATCCTATCCGGTATTATCCTCTGGGCACGGTTAGTAATATTGGTTACCTGGAGTTAGGAGTGGGGGTTAAATTGAATAGAAGGCGATGAAGATTATAGCTACTCTCATTTGGCGATGAATATTCGTGGGAGGACGCATTCCTGACTGGAGATTCATTGATCCAAAAGTATGAATCAGTTCTATCATAGGACTTCGGGGAAAATGCCTGGTGGGAATCAGCTATTTATCACGAAGTCCTTTGACCGTCTTCATGGCAGTCTGAAAAGTCAACTAAAAGAAACGATGCTACTTCCCGATACAAAACTTACTAAAAATATAATCCAGTCTATCTTCATTCGTCACCTCTCCGGTAATATCTCCCAAATAATGCAGACAAAGCCTGATATCCAGCGCCAGTAAATCTCCCGGCAATCCATTATCCATACCTTCTTTCACATCCTGCAATGATTTCAGTACTTCCTGCAATGCGGCATAATGCCGTGCGTTGGTAATGATTGTATCTTCCGTATTCACTTCACCTGCTATTACTTTGCGGACGAGTGCATCTTTGAGGTCCTGGATATGCGCATGATTTTTTGCGGAGATAAAAAGGATATCGGGGCTGTCCGTGAATTTAGCACGGATAGCTGTTTCGCCGGTGATATCAGTTTTATTACCTACGAGGAGATAGTTGATGTTATCGGTTTCGAAGGCGCTGATCTGATTACGTATATCCGTTGCCGATAGTTCGTTTACATCGAACAGGTAAACAACTACACCTGCTTCTTTGATCTTCTCCATCGTTTTTTGTACACCTATACTTTCGATGGTATCCCGACTTTCGCGGATGCCGGCGGTGTCGATCAGGCGGAAGAGGATGCCGTCAATGTTGAGGATTTCTTCGATGGTGTCGCGGGTGGTGCCGGCAATATCGCTGACGATGGCGCGGTTTTCATTAAGGAGGGTATTGAGCAGGGTAGATTTACCAGCGTTGGGTTTACCAACGATGGCGGTATTTACGCCGTTTTTAATGACGTTTCCCATGCGAAAGGAGTCTATCAGGTGTTGCAGTACGCCGGTAGCATTTGAAACAAGGGCATATAAGCCCGTACGATCGGCGAACTCCACGTCTTCCTGGCTGAAGTCCAACTCGAGCTCTATAAGGGCTGAAAAGGTGATTAATTGCTCACGCAGGGCATGTAATTCTTTAGAGAAGCCACCACGCATTTGTTGCATAGCTGTTTGGTGGGAGGCGGCGGAGTTGCTGGCGATAAGGTCAGCTACTGATTCCGCCTGGGTAAGGTCCAGTTTACCGTTGAGGAAGGCCCGTTGGGTGAACTCACCTGGTTTGGCCAGGCGGGCGCCGGATCTGATGGTGGCGTCAATGATTTGTTGTTGGATATAGGGAGATCCGTGGCAGGATATTTCTATCACATCTTCTCCGGTATAAGAGCGGGGGCCTTTATACAGACTAACGACTACTTCGTCAAGAACACGGCCTTCTGATACGATGTTGCCGAAATGCAGGGTATGACTGGCCTGTTGGGTAAGGTCTTTGGCGGGGAATAGTCCATTACAGATAGCGTAGGTAGCCGGGCCACTTAGTCTTATGACTGCGATGGCGCCGAGGCCTGGCGCGGTAGCTACGGCCACAATAGTATCATCAAATCCTGTTAGTTTACCCAGCATACCTGTTTAGTTTATGATTATTCCCAAAGGGCACAAATTTACGATAATCAGTGCTACCATCCATGGTTGTAAAAATCAAAAGTCCCGTTCCAACGATGTTGAAACGGGACTTTTGAAATTATGTTGATACAGTACTACTCCTGCAAAGTAAAGCGGATAGGGAGGTTGAACTGTACAGAAACCTGGCGGCCATTTTGCTTACCAGCTTTCCATTTAGGCATGGTTTTCACCACACGAACAGCTTCTTCTTCCAGGCCACCACCTTTTGCGGCACCTACTGTTTTAACGTCTTTAATGTTTCCTTCAGAGTCTACTACGAACTGAACGAATACTGTACCGGAGATACCATTTTCCTGCGCAACGCGTGGGTAACGGATATTTTTGCTCAGGTACTTCGCCAGTGCTTCCTCACCACCTGGGAAGGTTGGAGGTTGTTCTACGAAGGTGAAGATTTCCTCTTTCGCAGGAGCAGCAGGAGCGGTTACTACACCGGTACCTTTACTATCTTCCAGTAATCCCGGATCGATACCGTTTGGATCACCTTCTACAGTTTTAGTACTGATGGCTTTGTCCTTGATGTCCTCGTGTTTAGGAGGTTCCTCATCCGGTGGTACTTCGTTATCTTTCTTAATAACCGGAGGAGTGAATTGTACTGACGGTTTTACCGGTGGCGGTGGCGCAGGCGGTGGAGGTGGCGGAGGTGGCGTTTTCGGATCATCCGGTAACTTCACATCTTCCATCTTAATTTCCTGTATCACCGGCTTCTTGAGGTTATCTCCCTCAGCAGCTCTAACCCACTGTGATATCATGTACGTTGCAAAGAATATTACAAACAATGACGCGGTTCCTAAAATGGCATTCCGCACACGCTTATTATACTGTCTCCGCAAATCGTACGCCCCATATTCCTTATTCCTGCCGTCAAACAGGATATCGAGAAAATCGGACTTTAAGACTTTAGCAGAATCCATTGTTGTTGTTTTATGATGGATGCAAAAAAATAATTATTCCACAAAACTATTTAGCTGGAGGCGTTGGAGTAGAAGATACACCGTTAGCTGCTTCTGTAGACTGTATCCATTTTTTATCCTGGTCACTGATGTCTACGGTTGCGTAACGCTGAATTCTATTGATCGCCATTTCGTCAAGGATATCAACGAAATTCTTATAATTGGCGTCATTATCAGCCTTTATAATCACTACAACGTCTTCTGGTTCACCTTTTGCATTTCTCAGTTTGGCAACTTCATCCCTTTTCTTAATGATCTCATCTCTGATTCCTCCTGTGTTGGCAAAAGTTGTTGCCTTGAAGAAGTCAGGATTAGCAGACGCATTAGGGTCTTGTGCCAAACCTTCGTAATAGTAAACACGATTATCTTTTCCGAGTAAAATGGTCAGGGCCGTACTTTCTTTTACTTTGTTCTGGTCCTTTTCATTTTCGGTATCCTTTGGCATGATCAAGTCCATTGTTTTGGGCTTGGACATGGTAGTGGTAAGCATGAAGAAGGTAATCAACAGAAAACCTAAATCCACCATGGGTGTCATATCTACACGGGTAGACTGTTTCTTGGATTTCGTCCCACCGTGTTTCTTCCCTTTCCCACCACTACTACTGGTATCCATTTCTGCCATAGTAGCCAATTTTTTTTAGTTCTTAAATCAACAGCCTTCCTGGTCAGGAAGCATTTGCTGTCGTTTACTTCTTTTTGCCACCAGCCTGTTGTTCTTCCCAGGCAGCAGTACCTTTCGGTGCTTCTTCCAGGTTAGTAACCAGGTTCAGTTTCTGAATTTTCTTTCTCTTGAAAGTTTCCAGAATTTCTTTGATCTTAGGATAGGGTGTCTGGTTATCCGCCTTGATACAATACTTCACTTTATTGAGGTTTGTACCCTGAGCTGCATTACCATAATCAATCCATGCTCCTAATTCACCGCTGGCAGAATCTGTAGGGATTCCTTTATCCAGACCGGAAGTTTTACGTTGATCCTCTGTGAGGCCAAGGTAAGCTTTCAGATCTTTGATAGGTGCTCCTACGCTGGCTCCTGTAACAAAGTTCTTCATTTCTTTGTCAGTGAGGCCCAGTTTATACTGCGTATTCAGATCTTCTATCAGCTTTCTTCTTTTAGGCTGGCCATCCATGCTGAAAAACACTCTACCATCCTTATCTACTGTGAATAACAACACATCAGAATCAGGCAAAAGGGTAGTGTTTATAGAGGATGGGGTAACTACTGTTACCGGTTCATCCGGTTTGAACTTAGTTGCCAGCATAAAGAAAGTTAATAGCAGGAAAGCCACATCACACATTGCTGTCATGTCAATGGCGGTGCTTTTCCTTGGCATTTTAACTTTAGGCATCTTTACTCTGTTTTATGGTTTACTTTAAATAGATTCAAAACCGCTTACTTTCCACAAAATAATCTCAGATTATTTATGATTAGCAGCAAAGCTCTGTGTTAAAGTAAAGCCAGATTCGTCAATAGCGTAAGTGATGCTATCGATATTGGTAGTAAAGTAGTTGTACATTACGATCGCAACAGCAGAAGTACCGATACCCAGTGCAGTGTTGATCAATGCTTCAGAGATACCACCTGCCAGCTGTGCAGAGTCTGGTGCACCACCGGAAGACATCGCTGCGAACGCACGGATCATACCCAATACTGTACCGAACAGACCTAACAGGGTAGCTACGGAAGCAATAGTAGACAAGAACACCAGGTTCTTTTCCATCATTGGCAGTTCCAATGCAGTTGTTTCTTCAATTTCATTTTTAATGGTCAGAATCTTCTGCTCTGTATCCAGCTCAGTATTAGAAACCATTTCTTTGTACTTTTTCAGACCAGCTTTCAGTACGTTACCCACAGAACCTTTTTGTTTGTCACACTCAGCCAGTGCTGCATCTATATTGCGGTTAGCCAGGTGATACTGTACTTTACGTACCAGCTCAGAACCGCTGAATTTACCTTTTGCTTTTGACAGGTAAAGAAAACGCTCAATCACGAAAGTCAAACAAACCAGCAATACGGAGATCAGGATCGGTACGATCAAACCACCTTTGTAAACAGTAGCAAACCATTTGCCGATACCAGAATCAACTGGATGCCCTTCAGGATTGTTACCCTGGAAGTTAGCTGGGTTACCTAATACAAAAAAGTAAAACAGAAAACCTATCACTAAGCAGATAGGCACAGCCAACGTCGCGAACAAGTTGGATGACTTAGGTTGATGAGAAGAAGCCTTAGCTGTAGCTGCAGTCACAGTTGTTTTAGTCTCAGCCATGTTGATTGAAATTTTAGTGTTAAAAATTAAACTATTGTTTGTTAGAAGTTACTAATTACGATACCCTATTGTGGAATGCCCCTCAGCACTCAATTTACTGTTTTAATCAGTGATTCGCAAAGTTATACGGTTGGTCCAAAAAAACAAGTGCAGCTCAAAAAAACCCACAAAAATTAACTTTCACACGCAAAAGCCCCATCACAGGGCTTTTAGACCACTCATTTTTTTAGAGCAAACACTTAATTAAGCGAAAAAACCAATGTTGCAGTTTTCACAACTGATTGTTACTGTCCCAATTCTTGAAATCGTTTGATTTTTTTCAAAGTTGGACGCACAATTTAAGAAAAAATTCAAATGTTCCAACAGAAATCTTACAATTCTGATAACTTATTTATTCCCGCGCCAGTCAACACTTTCAGCCCAAGCTAATAGCATTTAGCAATACTTCATCGATTATTTTCAGTACTCCTATCTCGAAATTCAATAGCACAGCGGGCATCAACTTCTTCCCTTCCTTCTCCCCCATATGTATTTATTATTTGCTATAATAATAAATACTTACATAAAAAAAGTTGCCCCCGCAACTATTGTTTTAACATTTACTTCTCAATTTGACTCTTTTTTTCCATTCCTACAGCCATTGCTGCGCTTATGGATTTTCCTCATAAGTTAATACTTAATATACTTACTTGCAAAGGTTTTAAAAAAAACTTAACAAGTAATCAAGAACCAATTATTTAAACCGCAATGAGCAAACCACTTCACAACAAACTGATAATAGCCATGGCAGGCGCACTCTGTCTGGGTACTGCAGTTTTTCACCCTGCGGAAGCACAACGGAAAAAACATTCCCGCAACGCCGCACCAACTACTCCTGCACCAGCAAAAGACTCCACAGGAAAACCACCAATGATCAAACCAGGACCTAAACAAGGCCCTAAACCTTTTGCCGAAATCATCACCGATAAAGCAAAATCTGACTCCGGTTTATTCAATATCTATAAGCTGGATGACCGCTTCTTCTTCGAAATTCCTGATTCCCTCCTCGGCAGAGATGTACTCGTGGTAAACAGAATATCCAAATCCGCTGCAAGCCTTCGCGCTGGGATGCTGGGATTCAGCGGAGATATCATCAACGAAAATGTGATCCGCTTTGAAAAAGGCCCTAACAGTCGCATCTTCCTGAAAAATATTTCCTACTCCGAAGTATCAAAAGATTCTACACAGCCGATGTTCACGTCTGTAAGGAATTCTAACCTGCAACCAATTGTAGCTGCATTTGATGTAAAAGCACTGTCTAAAAACAATCAGGGTAGCATCATCGATCTGACTGAATTCATCAGCGGTGATAACGATATCCTGTTCTTCGACGGACAAGTAAAAAATGCGCTCAAACTCGGTGGTGTTCAACCAGATAAATCTTACATCTCCGATGTAAAGTCCTATCCGCTGAATACAGAAATCAAAACCGTAAAAACATACAGCAAAAGCGGTGGTCCTGCCGGTCCGGGCATGCCTCCTGCTCCAGGTGGTAATGCTACGGTAGAATTAAACAGCTCCATGGTTTTATTGCCTGCTGTACCAATGCAGCCACGCTACTTCGATCCGCGTGTAGGCTACTTTACTACCAGCGTAACTGATTTTGATGCAGATCCGCAAGGCGTAAAAAGACTGCAGATGATTACCCGCTGGCGCCTGGAACCAAAGCCGGAAGACATGGAAAAATACAAACGCGGTGAACTGGTAGAACCAGTTAAACCAATTGTATTTTACATTGATCCCGCTACTCCTGAGAAATGGCGTAAATACCTGATCCTCGGCGTTAACGACTGGCAGAAAGCCTTTGAAGAAGCCGGATTCAAAAACGCGATCATCGCTAAAATGGCTCCTACTCCACAGGAAGATTCTACCTGGTCTATTGAAGATGCCCGCTTCTCTGCGATTGTTTACAAACCTTCCGATGTACCTAACGCAAGCGGTCCTCACATTCACGATCCCCGCTCCGGTGAAATCATAGAAAGCCATATCAACTGGTACCACAACGTAATGCGTTTATTACGCAACTGGTACTTTGTACAAGCAGCTCCTAATGATCCACGTGCACACAGCATGCAGTTCAGCGATGAACTCATGGGTGAACTGATCCGCTTTGTATCTTCTCACGAAGTAGGCCATACCCTGGGGCTGCGCCACAACTTCGGATCCAGCTCTACTTATCCTGTTGAGAAATTACGTGATAAAGAATGGGTTAAGAAAAATGGCCATGCTGCCTCTATCATGGACTACGCACGTTTCAACTACGTTGCGCAACCTGGTGATGGTATCAGTGGTGCCGACCTTTACCCACGTATCAACTATTACGATAAATGGGCGATTGAATGGGGTTACAAACTGCTCCCACAGGCAAAATCCCCGGAAGCAGAAACTCCTATCCTGAACAAATGGACCGTTGAAAAACTGAAGGATAAGAAATTCTGGTTTGGTACAGAATCTAATCCTGATGATCCAAGATCACAAAACGAAGATCTGGGCGATAATGCCATGATTGCAAGTGCTTACGGTATTAAAAATCTGCAGTATATTATGCCCAATCTACTCAGCTGGACTAAAGTTGAGAATGAAGGCTATGGCAACCTGGCTGAATTATACAAAGAAATAGCCGGACAATTCGGCCGTTACATGGGCCATGTGGTTAAAAATGTGGCTGGTATCTACGAAACACCCAAAACGGTAGAACAACCTGGTGCAGTATACGAATATGTACCAAAGGCTACCCAGAAAGAAGCCGTACAATTCCTGAATAAACAACTGTTTACCACGCCTAAATGGCTGATCAACCAGGACCTGCTGAGCCGCTTCGGTGGTGATGCCGTTTCTCTGATCAACTCCCGCCAGGAACCAGTGCTGGATAGACTGATGAGTACCAATACGATCAATAAACTGATCAGCAGTGAAGCCGCATTAGGTACACAGGCTTATGCTCCTACTGAGTTGCTGAACGACCTGAAAAAATCCATCTTCTCAGAAATATACGCACATCAGCCAGTTGATGTGTACCGCAGGAACCTGCAACGTTCTTATGTGGATAACCTGGCAGAACTGGTAACACCTCCTGCTGCTAATCCCATGGGAGCTATGTTTGGCTATGCACCTGCTAATCCATCTAAATCAGATGCTGCAAGCATTGGCCGCACTCAACTGATAGCACTCAGAACAGAACTGCGTGCAGCTGCGGCCGGTGGAGATGCCATGACCCGCAGCCATGTACAGGACCTGATTGCCCGTATTGGTAAGGCATTGGACCCCAAATAACTATAAGGCATACACGAAAATAGGAGTACCCTTTCCGGTTATACCGGAAAGGGTACTTTCGTTGATGTATATCCTAAAGCCTGGTAATTCTTCCGGAAAATGCTTAATATCGCTACATTATTTACTCACGAAGCCTCAAAAAGTGAAAGATCGGACTAACAAAATAACGATTTACGATATCGCTAGCAAGCTTAACCTGTCAGCATCTACTGTTTCACGTGCATTGCAAAACAATCCACTTATTAACATGGAAACGCGGGAAAAAGTACAGCTGGCTGCTACAGAAATGGGGTATGTGCCCAACTGGATCGCCTCCAGTTTGCGCAAGAAACGGTCAAATATCCTCGGGCTGATCGTACCACGTACCTCTATGTATTTTCAGAGTACAGCGATAAGTGGTATTCAACATGAAGCCCATAAATACGGATTCAGTATTGTAATTGGCCAGTCGGATGAAACTGTGGCGATGGAAAAAGAGCTGGTACATACTTTCTATTCCCTCCGTGTAGATGGCCTGCTCGCAGTAGCTTCCATGTTTACCACCAATTTCGACCATTTTAGTCCGTTTATTAAAAACAATATCCCGTTGGTATTCTATGATCGCGTACCTACCGATTTTCAGGGATATACCATTACGGGAGACGATTTTAAAGGCGGCTTTCTGGCTACTGAACATCTGATTAAACAAGGGTGCAGGCGTATTGCCCATTTTTCGGGATTGCTTACCTGCAATCTTTACCAACAACGACTTTCTGGCTACAAAGAAGCTTTGGCTCAGTACGACATCCCTTTTGATGAACAACTCGTATATATACATGATCTGACAATGGATTCTGCCACGGTAGCAGCGCAACAATTATTTGATGCACAAAAAATGCCAGATGGTATGTTTGCTGCCAATGACAGTTCCGCAGTAGCTTTTATACGTGAAGCGAGAAACAGGAATATTGCCGTGCCACAACAAATCAAAGTAGTTGGTTATTCCAATGACCTCTCCTCCCGGATCATTTCTCCCTCTTTGACCACTATTGAGCAATCGGGCTATAATATGGGACAAAAAGCAGTGGAGACAATTGTACAGCTGATCAATCACGAAGAGACAGTAAAAGTGACTAAAAATTATATCTTTCCGGTAGAATTAATAAAACGGGAATCTACTGCATCATAGTGCAGTGTTAAACCAATAAGCTATATCAATAAAACCTACAACTGTATGAAATCGCGTATCTATGCAGCTATATTGTGCTCAGCAGCCTTTGCTGTCACCTCCTGCAACAGGCATATTTATGTACCTAACCAGGTAAATGCTCCTCTCTTAAAAGAACGGTATGAATTTAAAGGCAGTGTCACTCCCACCAATCTCCAGGGTGCCTTTGCTATTACCGACAATATCGCCATTATGGCAAATGGGCAGTATCTATATGGTTTCAATTATTTAGATCCTGCTAATGAAAATAATTCCAATAATAATGACCTCCTGGTATCCAATCGTACCCGTGGTGGATTGGTAGAAGGTGCCGTGGGATTTTTCAAACCATTCGGACCCAGTAAAAAAATGGTGTTTGATGTATACGCAGGCTATGGTGGCGGAGGCTTTAAAACCATTACCCGTGAATATAGTAACTCAGGAAGCAGTGGTAACGAGAACGACTATATGATAAAGAACCGTTTCAGCAAAGTGTTCATCCAGCCAAGTATCGGATTTGTACATCCTGTTGTGGAAACTATTTTCAGCAGCCGCTTTTCTATGGTAAACTTCTATGACAGCCAGCTAGGTGTTAAAGCATTCGAAGGTGACAATGCTGGTAAGGCGGATTTTATGCGGATCAATAATAAACCAATCGCTTTTTACGAGCCGGCCTTTACTGTGCGTGTAGGATATAGGTATGTGAAATTCCAGTCACAGCTTCAGTTTTCTGTTCCTTTAAATAATGGCTCTTTTAATGATAATAATAATAATAATAACTACGATAATATCAATCAATATTTCCAGCAGGTAACCTTTACGATGGGAGTAGCAGTAGATATCGCACGTTGGTATAACCGGAGATAATAATCTTTGTAATTCCAGGTAGATGATTTTCCGGAGATAGATAGGTTTTGGAAGAGAATAATTTTTCAGAAGATGACATAAAATAAAAAAGCCTTAGTGTATAGAACACTAAGGCTTCTCTTAATAAGTATGGCAGCTACCTACTCTCCCGCATTGTTGTGCAGTACCATCGGCCATGAGGGGCTTAACTTCTCTGTTCGGAATGGGAAGAGGTGAACACCCTCGGCAAAACCACCATAAGATCTTTTGCCGGTATTAGCGGGCAATAATATATTATGAAAGTTCTAACGAACTTGTAAAAAATCGCAAATAAAAACTTTCAATAGCATTGAAAGTAATGATCCGGTGATAGCTTTTCTATGCGGAAAAAAATGAAAATAAAGAAGCCTTAGTGCATAAACACTAAGGCTTCTCTTAATAAGTATGGCAGCTACCTACTCTCCCGCATTGTTGTGCAGTACCATCGGCCATGAGGGGCTTAACTTCTCTGTTCGGAATGGGAAGAGGTGAACACCCTCGGCAAAACCACCAT